>NZ_JBIBIC010000001.1:0-1607339 GCF_042957385.1 Streptomyces sp. NPDC008079 | reverse complement strand
CTCCGTGCGGTGCAGTCCTAGACAGCTCCACCACACCGGAGGTCTTCGCCATGATCAAGCACCGGCACATGTCAACAACGCTCGTGATCAATACACCTAGGGCCTGTCCGGCCCTAACCGCCCAGGTGCCGCCCGCAGACCGGCCAGGGGGCGGCGCCGCGCTGGACGTACAGCTTCTTGGCCCGGTAGGTCTGCTCGGCTGCGGGGGCGTCCTGGGGGCGGCCCTGGCCGCCGATGCTGTGCCAGGTGTGCACGTCGAACTGGTAGAGCCCGCCATAGGTGCCGGTCGCGTCCACCGCGTCGGGTCTGCCGCCCGCCTCGCACTGCGCGAGGCCGCCCCAGTTGAGGCCGTCGGCGCCCGTGACGGCGGTGGGCGGCGGTCTGGTGCCGACGCGTACGACCTCGGTGACCGGTTCGCGCGCGGTCACCGACTCCACGACGCGCGGGCGCTCCCGGACGCCGTTGACGGTGCGGTAGGCGTAGGTGACGCGGCGGACGCCGTCGCGGCCCGGCCGGTCCACGGCCTCGGTGCCCTGCGCGAGCGTCGCGTCGGTGTGCTTGCGGGTGCGGAAGGGGATCGGTTCCTCGCGGGTCTCCTGGTGGCCGGAGATCCGCAGCACCGAGACGGTCTGGCCGTCGCGGGGGAAGCTGTCGGCGTCCACGGAGGTGGCGTCCTGGCCGCCGAGGGTGACGCCCGCGTCCGCGACGGCCTGCCGGACGGTGGCGGCGTTGGTGCGCACGGTGTGCTCGCGGCCGTCGGCCAGGACGGTGACCGTACGTTCCGTGCGCACGTCGAGGAAGAGGCCGTGGCGGCCGATGGACGCGTCGCGGGAGGCGTTGAGATACGCGCCCTCGGCCCGTACGCCGAGCTGCCGCAGCGCTTCCGCGACGGTCTTGCCGGTCGTCCACACCCGCTGGTGACGGCCGTCCACGGTGAGCGTCAGCGGACGGCCGTAGCGGACCACCACGTCGTCGCCGTCGTGCAGCGCCTCGCCCGGCGCCGGCGCCACGATGTCGTGGTCGCCCACCTCGACGCCCTGCTCGTGCAGCACGTCGGCCACGTCGTCGGCGAAGGTGTGCAGCGTGCGCGGCCGGCCGTCCACGGTCAGCCGTACCGCCTTGTCGGCCAGCACGTACGCGCCGGTGCCGCCCGCCAGGACCGCCATCACCAGCGCCCGCGGCACGATCGCGCGGCCGGTGCGCCGGACGGCGGCCGCCGGATGGGCGGCGGCTCGGTGTGTGCCCTGCGTATTGCTCACGACGGCTCGCTCCACGGCTGCGGGGTTCCGGTGCGGGGAACCGGGAACGTAGCCGACTTGTCGCCACCGGCCAAGCGCTCGCCATCACGTGGCGTCGTCACCTCCGGTCACGCGAAGTCACCTGTCCGGGTGAGCGCGTGGAAACGTCAGTAGGCGAACGCCCTGGCGGTGTTGGCCGCGACGGCCGTCGCGAGGGTGTCCTCGTCGATGCCGCGGGCCGCGGCCATCGCACGCAGCGTGACCGGAATGAGGTATGGCGCATTCGGCCGTCCGCGGTAGGGCACCGGGGTGAGGAAAGGCGCGTCGGTCTCCACCAGGAGGCGGTCGAGCGGGGCGACGGCCACCGCGTCGCGCAGATTCTGCGCCGACTTGTAGCTGACGGTGCCGGCGAAGGAGAGGTAGAACCCTTGCGCCGCGCAGACTTCGGCCATCTCGGCGTCGCCGGAGTAGCAGTGGAAGACGACGGTGTCCGGGGCGCCCTCCTCGTCGAGGATGCGCAGCACGTCGGCGTGCGCCTCGCGGTCGTGGATGACCAGCGCCTTGCCGTGCCGCTTGGCGATGTCGATATGGCGACGGAACGAGTGCTGTTGGGCGGCGACACCGTCGGGCCCGGTGCGGAAGTAGTCCAGGCCGGTCTCGCCGACGCCGCGCACCTGGGGAAGGGCGGCGAGCGCGTCGATCTCATCGATCTCCCGGTCGAGCCCCTCGATGCCGCGCGGCGCCTGCGCGCCCCCGTAGGAGCCCTCGGGCGCTCCGTGGACGATGCGGGGCGCCTCGTTCGGGTGCAGGGCCACGGTGGCCCAGATCGCGTCGTGGGCGGCGGCCGTCTTCGCCGCCCAGCGGGAACCCGCGAGATCGCACCCCACCTGGATGAGGGTGTCGACGCCGACCGCGGCGGCCTGGGCGAGGGCCTGGGGAACCGTGCCCGGCTGCATGTCGAGGTGGGTGTGGGAATCGGCGACCGCGACCCGCAGCGGCTCGGGCGCCGGCGGGGCGGACTTCTTGTCGTCGGCCTTGGCGTTCTTGTCGGGCATGGCCCCGATCCTAAGGACGCGGGGCCGTCGTCCTGTCAGGCGGTGTCGGCTCCCCCGGACTGCTCATCGCACTGGAGGCCGGGCTGCGCTCCGGGCTGGGTGTCGGGCCGCCCGCCGTGCTTGCCGTGCTGCTTGGCGCGCTTGCCGCGCTCCCCGTGTTTGCCGCGCTCCCCGTGCGGCTTGCGGTGCAGGAAGTGCAGGACCGACCAGTGGTGCTCGCGGCGCACACCGCGGTCGCCCCGCGGGTGTGCCCATACGGAGGCGACGCCGGAGACCTGCCCCGAGCGCATGATGCGTACGTGCGTACCGCCGCAGTTCAGGCACGCCGGGCGGGTGAGCGGTGACGGCACCCTCGCGCCGTCCGCGAGGTAGACGACGAAGGCGTGGCCGGACGCGTCCACATGGTGCTCGATCTCGTACGCCTGCTCCCAGCCGTGGCCGCAGTTCAGGCAGGCGAAGGCGTACGCCTCCGCCGCGTTCCGGCCCGCCTCCTCGCGCGCGGCGGCCGCGCGGTCGGGTGCGGGAGCCGGGCCGTCGGGTGCGGGGGCGGTGACGGTCACCGTGACGGGTACGGCGGGCGTACCCGGTGCGGCGGCGGCGACGGGACGGGGATCGCTTCCGATGGTCTCGCTCATGGCAGCTCCTGCGTGCCCTCCGGACACGGTGTCCGGAGCGGGACTTTGCACCTACCAGCGAACGCCCGATTTGCCCGCTCCGCAGGAGATGCGCCCGACTCTTGAGCCAGATTTGGGCCCGTATGTGGCAGATGGCGGATATTGCTTTGCCATGCATACGGTTTAGGTTCTTACGGCGTCAAAAGGGCGGCCCGTCGGGATTGTGCGCCCGGGAATCAGGGCATCAGGCGACGGATTCCGCGAACGGCGGTCGCCGGGCCGTCAGAAAACGGTCCTCGGACCGCAGGCCGCCGCGCCGTCAGAAAACGGTCCTCGGGCCGCACGCCGCCGGGCCGTGCGGAGTCCCCGTCCTCAGGCGCCCGGGGGCAGTTCGCCGGTCCGCTTGGCGGCGACGACGGCGTCGAAGACCTCCCGCTTGGGCAGGCCCGCCTCGGCGGCGACCGCCGCGATGGCCTCCTTGCGCCGCTCGCCCGCCTCTTCCCTGGCCGCCACCCGGCGGACGAGTTCGGCCGGGTCGAGGTCGGCGGGGCCGGGTTCCGGCGCGCCTTCCACCACGATGGTGATCTCGCCGCGCACCCCCTGCGCCGCCCACAGCGCGAGCGCCTTCAGCGGCCCGCGCTTGACCTCCTCGTACGTCTTGGTCAGCTCCCGGCAGACCGCGGCCCTGCGCTCCTCGCCGAACGCCTCCGCCATCGCCGCCAAGGTGTCGTCGATCCTGTGCGGCGCCTCGAAATACACCAGGGTGCGGCGATCGGCGGCGACCTCGCGCAGCCGCGACAGCCGTTCGCCCGCCTTGCGCGGCAGGAAGCCCTCGAAACAGAAACGGTCCACCGGCAGCCCGGAGACCGCCAGCGCGGTCAGTACGGCCGACGGGCCCGGCACCGCGGTCACCTTGATGTCGCGTTCGACGGCCGCCGCCACCAGCCGGTAGCCGGGGTCGGACACCGACGGCATCCCCGCGTCCGTCACCAGCACGACCCGCGCGCCGCCCTCCAGCGCCTCGACCAGCTCCGGGGTGCGCCCGCTCTCGTTGCCTTCGAAGTACGAGACGACCCTGGCCGTCGGGTGCACGTCCAGCGCGTGCGTGAGACGGCGGAAGCGGCGGGTGTCCTCCGCGGCGATCACATCGGCGGCGAGCAGTTCCGCGCTGAGGCGGGGCGGGGCGTCGGCGGGGTCGCCGATGGGGGTTCCGGCCAGAACGAGGACGCCGACGGCTGAGGTGGTCACGCCCCCAGCCTCCCACCTGCCCGCCGTATCCCCTCAATCGCGCCCAGCGCCCAGCGCCCAGCGTCCAACGCCCACCGCCCCGCGCCCCCCGCCCCGCTCCTCGGAGCCGGCCGCACGGCGCGTGACCAGGATCACGCCGGGGGCCCTCGCCCGCCCCCGCGGCCCCGCACGAACGGCATCGGCCCCGATCCCGGCCGCCCCACCGCCCGGAAACCGCCCGGACACGGCCCGCGCACCCCTGGTTACCGGCCGGGATTGCGGACAAACCCGGGCGGTGAGCCCGGACCTCATCGCTTTCTCAGGGGGTTTCCCTACGATGGGCCGGTGACAAGTGAGACCGCGACGCAGGACCGGGCCGACGAGGGCTTTCGGGTGGAGGCGGAGTCGAGCGCGTGGGCGCGACGACTGCGCCGGTTCGGCTATGCGGAACGGACTCGGATCGACACCCGCGACCGCCTCGTACCGCCGTTCCCCGAGCCGGGCACCCGGATGTGGGAGGCGCTCGGCCTCGGCCCCGTCGCGGCCCACCGGGTGGCGAAGTGGAGCGGCTGGCTCGGCCCGCTGCTGGTCGCCGTCTTCGCCGGGGCGATCCGCTTCTGGCACCTGGGCAACCCGCGTGACGTCGTCTTCGACGAGACGTACTACGCCAAGGACGCCTGGTCGCTGCTGAAGCTCGGCTACGAGGGCACCTGGCCCGACGGCAAGGTCTCCAACCCGCAGATCCTGGCCCACCCCCAGGTGATCCCGCTCTCGGACGCGCCCGGCTATGTCGTGCACCCGCCGATGGGCAAGTGGGTGATCGCGGTCGGCGAGTGGATGTTCGGGCTCAACCCCTTCGGCTGGCGCTTCATGATGGCGCTGATCGGCACGCTGTCCGTGCTGATGCTGTGCCGGATAGGGCGACGGCTGTTCCGCTCCACGGCGCTCGGCTGCGTGGCGGGCACCCTGCTCGCGGTCGACGGACTGCACTTCGTGATGAGCCGGATCGCGCTGCTCGACCTCGTCATCTCCTTCTTCGCGCTCGCCGCGTTCGGCTGCCTGCTGATCGACCGCGACTGGTCGCGGGCCCGCCTCGCGCGCGCCCTGCCCGTCGACGAGAGCGGTTACGCGGGACCCGACCGGCAGGTCGGCGACCGGACGGGCATGGGCTGGCGGCCCTGGCGGATCGCCGCCGCCGTCTGCCTCGGCCTGGCCTGCGCCAGCAAGTGGAACGGCCTGTACTTCCTGGCGGTCTTCGGCATCATGACCGTCGTCTGGGACATCGGCTCACGCCGCCTGGCCGGCGCCCGCCGCCCGTACCTGGCCGTCCTGCGCAAGGACCTGGGCTGGGCCGCGCTGACGATCCTGCCGGTCGCCCTGGTGACGTATCTGCTCTCCTGGTCCGGCTGGTTCCTGTCCGACAACGCCTACGGACGGCACTGGGCGGACGCCCGCGGCGGCACCTGGTCGTGGATCCCGGCCCCGATCCGCAGCCTGTGGCACTACGAGGTGCAGGTCTACGACTTCAACGTCAATCTCCAGACCCCGCACCCCTACCAGTCCAACCCCTGGAGCTGGCTCGTACTCGGCCGCCCGGTCTCGTACTTCTTCCAGTCCCCCAAGAACGGCGAGGACGGCTGCCACGCGGCGGCCGGCTGCTCCCGCGAGATCATCGCGCTGGGCACGCCCCTGCTGTGGTGGTCCGCCTGCTTCGCCCTCATCTACCTCGTCTACCGCTGGGCGATGCGCCGCGACTGGCGCGCGGGCGCCATCCTGTGCGCGGCGGGCGCCGGTTACCTCCCCTGGTTCCTCTACCAGGACCGTACGATCTTCTTCTTCTACGCCGTCGCCTTCGTCCCCTACCTCTGCCTCGCGGTCGCCATGATGATCGGCGCCTTCCTCGGCCCACCGAGTGCGAGTGAGGGCAGACGTATGTGGGGCGCGGTCGGCGCGGGCACGCTTGTCCTATTGATCATCTGGAATTTCATCTACTTCTTCCCGATCTATACCGGTATGACGATTCCGTACAGCAGTTGGCAGGCCAGGATGTGGTTCGACTCCTGGGTCTGACCGGGGTCCGGGGCCGGGGCCCGAGCGCGGGGGCCGAGCGCCGAGCGCCGGGGGGCCGGACAGCGCTACGGGGCCGGGCTGAGTTTTCCTGGGACGGGTGAGGGTCCCGGGAGGGCTGTTTCCGTACGAACCCGTGCCCGGACTGAGACCTTCCTCCGCACAGGGGTCCCGTAGGGTGCTACAGCGCGCGTTCCTTGAACGCGTTCAAAGGGGAGGGGGAGGTCTCGTGCCCATGTCACGGGGTGTCAAGTCGGGGATCATCGGCACGGTGTTCGTCGGAATGCTCGTGGTCGCCGGGTACGGCGCCTACAACGTCTACGACTCGCTGGAGGGCGGCGGCGGGGGCGGCGGCAAGTCCGCGCGGCCCAAGCCGACGCCGGTCAACACCGCGCCGCCGAGCGCCGCCGAAGTCACCGACGTCGGGGACGACTTCCTGACCGCGTGGTCGTCGGGCGACATCACGCGGGCGGCGGCCCTGACCGACTCCGTGCGGACGACGACGGCCGCGCTCACCGCGTACAAGACGCAGGCCCATGTGACGTCCGTGCAGCTCACCCCCGGCACACCGGCGGCGACGACCACCACGACCATGCCGTTCACGGTGACCGCGCAGGTCACGTACGACGGCGTCACCACCCCCTGGAGCTACCGCTCGTCGCTGACCGTCGTGCGCGGCGCGAGCGGGAAGCCGGTCGTGCGGTGGAAGCCGTCCGTGATCAGCCCGGAGCTGGGCGACGGCGACCAGCTCGTCACCGGTCAGGCCAAGGTGCCCGAGGTCGATGTCGTGGACCGCAAGGGACGGGTGATGGACCCGGCCGACTATCCGTCGCTGAGCCGCATCATCCCCGACCTGCGCACGCGGTACGCGGACAAGCTGGGCGACGGCACCCCCGGCATCGAGACGTACGTCCAGAAGGCGGACGACTCGGCCGGCAAGACGCTGAACGTGCTCAAGAAGGGCAAGCCCGTACGGCTGGACACCACGCTCGACGCCACGATCCAGAAGGCGGCCGAGAAGGCGGTGGCGGGCAAGGACAAGTCCGGGGTGACCGCCGTCGACACCACGAACGGCGCCATCCTGGCGGTCGCCTACGGCCCGGCGTCCGGCACCGACTACGCGTTGCAGGACAAGGCCGCGCCCGGCTCGACGTTCAAGATCGTCACGGCGGCGGCACTGCTCCAGCGCGGTCTGACGCCGTCCTCGCCCGCGAAGTGCATCAATGGTGCGAACTACGGTTACGGCAAGGCGTACAAGAACGACGGCGGCATGAACAACCCCGGCGCCTCGCTGCAATGGGACTTCATGAAGTCCTGCAACACCGGCTTCATCCTCCAGGCGAAGACGCTCGGCGCGACCGGACTCGTGGACACGGCCGAGCAGTTCGGCCTGACGCAGGGGTGGAACATCGGCACCGTGTCCCAGGACCCGGTGGTGCCGGGCGGCACGGGGGACGAGCTGACGTCGGAGATGATCGGACAGGGCACTCTTCAGATGAGCCCGCTCATCATGGCGTCCGTCGCCGCGACCGCCAGCACCGGTGACTTCCACCAGCCGCGGATCGTCGCCAAGAGCCTCATCGAGGGACCCATCGCCACCGCCTCCGGCATCCCGTCGAAGACGACGCAGTATCTGCGGCAGATGATGCGCGCGACCATCACCAGCGGCACGGCCAGCGGTGTGATGAGCGGATTCGGCCCCAACTCCGGTGCCAAGACCGGCTCCGCCGAGACCGACACCTCCGCGGAGGCCAACGGCTGGTTCACCGCGTACGCGGGCCATGTCGCCGCCGCCGCCGTCGTCCACAGCGGCGGTCACGGCAACCAGTCCGCCGGCCCCATCGTGGCGGCCGTGCTGCGCGCCTCCTGACCCGCCGATGCGTCCGTCGCACCGCCCGAACCGCCCCAGCCGTCTGAGCGGTCCGCACCGTACGAGCAGCCCCGGCCGTTCGAGCCGCGGATGACGCCGCTGGTCGTCGCCGTCGTCCTCACCGCCGCGATCACGCACGCCGCGTGGAACGCCATCGCGCACGGCATCAAGGACCAGGTCCTCGCCTTCACCCTCGTGGGCGGCGGCGGGGCCCTGTGCGCCCTGGCCCTGCTGCCCTTCGCGGCGGTGCCGCACGCGGGCGCGTGGCCGTATCTGATCGCGTCGGTGGTCATCCACCTCGCCTACCAGTACCTGTTGATGCGGTCCTTCCAGCTCGGCGAGTTCGGGCAGGTCTATCCGATAGCCCGCGGCATCGCGCCGCTCGCCGTCACCGTGCTGGCGGCCGTCTTCGTCGCCGAGCGGCCGGGGCCCTGGCAGACCGCGGGCGTCATCACCTCCTGCGCCGGGCTCGGCGGCGTCGCCCTGTGGGGCCTGCGCGGCAAGCGCCCCAACTGGCCCGCGCTGACGGCAGCCGCCGGTACGGGACTGACCATCGCCGGGTACACGGTCGTGGACGGCGTCGGCGTGCGCGCCTCCGGCAGCTCGCTCGGCTACATCGCCTGGCTGCTGCTGTTCCAGGGCCTGGTGATCCCGGCCGTGGCATTCTCTGCGCGCCGCAGAGAATTGGCCGCGCAGCTAAGACCCGTCGCCCTGCGCGGCCTCCTCGGCGGCGCCCTGTCCATCACCGCCTACGGCCTCGTCCTGTGGGCCCAGACCCGCGCGCCGCTGGCCCCGGTCGCCGCCCTGCGCGAGTCCTCGATCATCGCGGGCGCCGCCATAGGCGCGCTGTTCTTCAAGGAGCACTTCGGCCGTCCCCGTATGGTCGCCGCCGTGGTGGTCGTGACCGGCATAGGTCTGATGCTGCACGCGAGTTGACGCTCACCCGGACAGGCCGCGCAGCTTGTCGGGGTTGACCTGGAAGCGCAGTTCGTGGATGCGGCCGCCGGCGGCGAGTTCGAAGGTGAGGGCGCCGGCGGGCGCGCCATGCAGGGTGAAAAGCACACCCGACCGGCCGTTGACGGCGGCCGGTGCGGCGGTGATCGCGGCCAGTTCGGGCTTTCCCAGGACGCCGAGGACCCACCGGGCCACATGGTCGGTGCCGCGCAGCGGGCGGGTGGCGGCCGTCACCTTGCCGCCGCCGTCGGACCATGCGGTCACGTCCGGGGCGAGCAGCGCCAGCACGGCGTTGAGGTCGCCGCCCGCGCAGGCCGCGAGGAACTTCTCGGTCACCGCCGCGCGGGTGGCGTCGTCGGCGTCGTAACGGGAGCGGCGCGCCTGGATGTGCGCGCGGGCGCGGTGCGCGGTCTGCCGTACGGTCGGCTCCGCGCGCTCCACGGCCGCGGCGATCTCCGCGTACTCGTAGCCGAAGACCTCGCGCAGCACGAACACCGCGCGCTCCAGCGGGCTGAGCGTCTCCAGGACGACGAGCATGGCCATGGACACCGAGTGCGCCGTGTCGGTGCGGTCGGCGGTGTCGGGCCCGGTCAGCAGCGGTTCCGGCAGCCACGGGCCGATGTACGTCTCACGGGTGGCGCGCGCCGAGGTGAGCCGGTTCAGGCAGAGCCGCGAGACCGTACGCACCAGGTAGGCGGTGGGGTGGCGGACGTCGGCGCGGTCGACGCGCGCCCACCGCAGCCAGGTGTCCTGGAGTACGTCCTCGGCGTCGGCGACGCTGCCCAGGAGGTGGTAGGCGGTGGAGAACAGCAGCCGCCGGTCGCGCAGGAAGGCGTCGTCCTCGCGCGCGCCGCCGAGGTCGCCCTGTGGGCGCTCGTACGTGCCGCCCGTGCGCCGTTCCCCCGTGTCGTCCGTCATCCGCTCAGGCTGGCAGCAGCGGCCCGGCCCCGGCAACCGGCCCGGCGGCGATCGCCCGCACGCCCTGCGCGCTGTCGCGGTACGACGGCCGCCAGCCCAGTTCTGCCGCCGCCTTCGCGCTGTCCAGTTTCAGCCGGGTCCCCATGATCGCGCGCATCAGCGGGGTGGCGCGCAGCACCCAGGCCGGTACGGTCAGCGGGCGCGCCACTCCGTACGCGTCCGCGACCGCGCGGATGTGGGTGGCGAAGCCGAGCGGCCGGTCGTCGGCGATGTTGTACGCCTGCCCCGGCCGCCCCGAGGTGACGGCGAGCGCGACCGCGCGGGCGGCGTCGCCGGCCGCCACCCACGACACCTGGCGGTGGGTGTCGTCGACGACCGGCATGGTGCGCTTGCGGAGCAGTGGCAGCATCAGGGTGTCGGTGACGCCGGCGCCGTAGAAGAGGCCGAAGCGCAGGGCGACGCCCTCGACGCCGTCCGCGCCCAGGACCAGCTCCTCGTTGACGCGCATGGCGGCGACGTGCCGCTCCAGGTGCTTGTCGTCGCTGTGCGGCCCGAAGGGTGTGCCCGCCTCGGTGACCGGACCCTCACCGTGGTCGCCGTACCCGTAGCCGAACATCATCGACTCCGTGACGCAGCGCCACGCGCCGGTCGTGCGGGCCGCCTCCAAGAGGTGCCGGGATCCGGCCGTACGCAGCGTATTGGTGCCGTCCATGTCCCGGTGCCTGGTCATGGACTTGCCGGACAGCTCGGTCGCCGCGTGCACGACGACGTCGAAGCGGAGCCCGTCGACCGCGCGCAGCAGCGCGTCACGGTCGAGGAGGTCGGCGCGGATGTCGTGGGACGCGCCCCTGCCGAGCTGTACCACCTGGTGCCCGGCGGCTGTCAACTCCTTCGCGGCGGAACGTCCCAGGACGCCGCTGCCGCCCGCCAGCAGAATCCGCAGGCCCCCGCCGCCCGTGCGCCGGTCGCTTCCCGTGTCCTTCGCAGCGTCCATGCCGTCCGTCCCTCGTCCCGTGCCGGGGCCGGACCCACACAGGCCGGCCGCCTCGTCGATGCCCATAGGACAAACGGCCCGGCGCCTGCGTGACAGAAGCGGAGGTGACCTGCGTCACTCTTTCCCGGCGGCGCCGACGGCGGCTCCCGCCGCGGCTCCTACGGCGCCTCGTCGTCGTCGGCGGTCCCGGCCGACAGCGCGTGGGTGAACCCCGGATTCGCGGAGAGGATGCCGCCTTCGACCGGCAGCGTGACACCGGTGATCCAGGACGCGTCGGCCGAGGCCAGGAAGGTGACGGCGGCGGCGATGTCGGCGGGTTCGCCGACGCGGCCGAGCGGGTACAGCCCCGCGGCGGTCTCCAGCATGGACTCGCGGCCCGCCCACGCGGGCGTGCGGATGGTGCCGGGCGCGACGAGGTTGACGCGGACGCCGCTGGCCGCCGCGTGCACGGCGAGCGTGCGGGTCAGGGAGATCAGTCCCGCCTTGGCCGCGCTGTAGGAGTGGTTGCCGAAGTACGACATGCCGTTGACCGAGCCGATGTTGACGATCGCGCCGCGCCCGCCGGTCGCGGCGGCCAGGTGCGGCAGCGCGGCGCGGGAACAGCGCATGGCGCCGGTCAGGGTGACGTCGAGGTCGCGCAGCCAGTTCTCGTCCGGCTCCTCGGTGAAGTCCTCGGAGTGATCGCTGCACGAATAGGCGTTGTTGACGAGGACGTCGAGGCCGCCGAAGGCCGCCACCGCGTGTCCGACCGCCGCGTCCACGGCCGTACGGTCGGCGACGTCGCACCCGACCGCCTCCGCCCGTCCGCCGTCCTCGCGGATCGAGGCGGCGGTGCGCTCGGCCGCTTCACCGTTGAGGTCCGCGAGGAGTACGGCGGCGCCTTCCGCGGCGAATCTGCGGGCCGTCGCCTCGCCGATGCCCCGCGCGCCGCCGGTCACCATGACGGTGTAGGTCGCGAATCGTTGCCCTGAATACGCCGCCGCAGCTGTCCCGTTACGCACCATCGGGTCAGCGTAGGCACTCCCGTACCGCCCTGACCAGGGCTTGGGCACGGGGATCCGCAGTGACGTTCTTCTGCATGCCGTTGGTGACGTAGCCGAAGCCGATTCCGCTCGCGGGGTCCGCGAAACCGAGGCAGCCGCCGCGGCCGGGATGCCCGAAGGAGCCGGGCGCCAGCAGCGGGGACGCCGGGCCGTGCAGCATGTATCCCAGGCCGAATCGAGTGTTGACGATCAATACTCGATCCGGCCCCTCGGACTCCACGGTCCGGGCGGCGGTGAGCGTGGCGGGCACGAACAGCCGCGGCCCGTCGGTCAGTTCCCCGATCAGGGCCGCGTAGAAGCGGGCCAGCGAGCGCGCGTCGGTGATGCCGTTGGCGGCGGGCAGCTCACCCGCGCGATAGGCGGGGTCGTTCTCGTCGGGCCGCGGCGAGATCGCCCCGAAGGCGCGCATGGTCAGCGACTCGGGGTCGGCGTACGCGTCCTGCACGGACCGCTTGGGCCGGGCCCGCAGCGCGCCGGAGACGGCCGGTTCCGGCGTGACGGTCTCGGCGGTCCCGCCCACCCGGTGCGCCTGCCCCGGCGGCAGCCCCACCCACAGGTCGAGGCCGAGCGGCCGGGCGATCTCCTCCGCGACGAAGCGGCCGACCGTCCGCCCCGACGCGCGCAGCACCAGCTCCGCGACCAGCCAGCCGTAGGTGTGCGCGTGGTACCCGTGCGCCGCGCCCGGCGGGAACTGCGGCTTCTGCGCGGCCACCGCGCGCGGCCCCGTCGTGCCGTCGAGCGCCTGCTCCGGCGTCAACGGCGTGTCCAGCGCGGGCACTCCTGCCCGGTGCGCCAGCACGTCCCTGACGGTCACCCGCTCCTTGCCGTGCGCCTTGAACTCCGACCAGTACGCGCCCACCGGCGCGTCCAGATCCAACTGACCGCGCTGGTGGAGCAGCAGCAGACAGGCCGCGACCACGCCCTTGGTGGCCGACCGGACGATCTGCACGGTGTCCTCGGCCCACGGCTTCCCCGAGGGCTCCCCGGCCGCCGCGGCACCGCCCCACAGGTCGACCACCTTGCGACCGTGCCTATAGAGCGCGAAAGCGGCGCCGACATCCCCCCGGCGGGTGAAATTCTGCGCGAAAGCGGTACGTACCGGCTCCCAGCCGTCCTCCGCCGTGCCGTGGACGTCCGTGAACGCGTCCATGAATGCCGCCTCCGCCTGCCGCTCCGCCGGTCCACCCGCTGCACCGAACTCTGCGGCACCCATGGTGCACGACGAAGATGCGCGTTCTGTAAACAGGCGGTGGGACGGGCCGTATACGCGGCCGAGCGCGGGCGGCGGCGGGGCGGCACCCGTTCCCCACGATCGGCGGCGGGGCGGCACCCATTCCCCGCGGCAGGAGCCGGAAAACCACCCGGCCCGCGGCGGGCCCGCGGCCCCGGCCGGAGAGTGTCCGGCCGGAGCGCGGGACCCGTCACGGGCCCGGTGGGGGGTCCGCTACGGGAGCGGCGGGTACGCGTTCTGCACGAGCTGGTGGAACTGCGCCGAGAACCAGGCACCCGCGAGCGGGGCGTTGGCCAGGGCACCGGTCGGGTTGTTGCCGTTGCGGGCGTTACCGGTGTAGGTCGGGTCGCACATCCGGTCGAAGCCCTTGCCCTGGTCGTTCGGGATCTGGGTGCTCGAACCGTCGGACTCACCCGGAGGCTTCACCCACACGTAGGCGTCGATACCGGCGGCGGGCGCCGCGGTCGGGCGCTCACCGATGCCGGCCCCGGACTGGTTGCACCAGTTGCCGGCGTGGATGCGGCGGTCGATACGGCCACCGTCGACGTAGGTGTCAACGGTCGTGGTCGCCCCGGGACCGGCGGGACGCGAGGCGCCGCCCCAGCCGTTGCGGGAGGTGTCGATCAGCATGCCGATGTTGGAGTTGAAGCCGTCCGACACCAGGAGGTTGCGCAGGGCCTGCGCGTAGCTCTGCTCATCGACGTATTGATTCCAGTCAACCCACTTGGACTGGCGAATGGTGGTGCCGTTCACGCTGTCCGTGACCTTGAAGTTCGGCTCCACGGTGGCGCTGTAGTTGGCCGTGTTGACGATGAAGCCCTGGACGTCGTTGACGGTGGCGCCACCGGTCTTCGCGGCCTTCAGGAACTCCTGCGCGGCGGGCGCCAGGTTGGTGTCCCAGCCGAGCCAGGCGTGGTGTCCGGCGTCGATGTAGTTGTACGTGTTGCCGATCGCGCCGAGCTTGGCGAGCGCGTAACCGACGCCGTTCTCGTAGTTGCCGTTGGCCTTCATCGTGGCGCAGGCGTCCGTCGAACCGGCGGTGCCGCCCGCGTTGGTGACCAGGTTGGGCAGCGAGTCGGGCTCGATGATGTTGACGATCCGCAGGCCCGCGTACTTCGGGTCCGACATGATCGCGGCGATCGGGTCGATGTACTCGGTCTTGTAGCGGCCGATCTCCGTCGCGCCCAGTTCGCCGTTGGAGGCGAGCGCGGCGCAGTCACGGCCGGGCAGGTCGTAGATGACCAGTTCGATGGTGAGCGGCTGGCCTGCGGCCTGCTGCACCGCCGCGTCCAGGTGGGCCTTGAGCCCCATGGCACCGTTGGTGCCCGCGATCGCCGCGATCCGGTCCAGCCACACCGCGGTGGACTGGTTGGCGATCTTCGATCCCCCGTCGGCCGCGGCCTTCGCGGACCAGTCCGGGTTCACGTAGCCCTTGGCGCCCGCGTACGGGTTGTCGACCCTGGTGCCGGGCGGCGGCGAGGTGGGCGGGGTGGTCGGCGGCGTCGTGGGGGGCGTCGTCGGCGGAGTGGTGGGGGGTGTGGTCGGGGGCGTCGTGGGGGGCGTCGTCGGCGGGGTCGTACCGGTGCCGCCGCCGCACACGACGCCGTTCAGGGTGAACGACGACGGCTTGGTGTTGGTGCCGCTGTACGAGCCGTTGAAGCCGAAGGTCGCCGTACCGCCGGTCGCCACAGCGCCGTTGTACGACAGGCTCGCCGCGGTCACGGCCGCGCCCGTCTGGCTCACGGTGGCGTTCCAGCCCTGGGTGACCTTCTGATTGCCGGGGAAGTTCCAGCCGAGTTGCCAACTCGTGATGGCCGGGCCGGTGTTGGTGATCGTCACCTGCGCGGTGAAGCCGGAATCCCACTGGCTCACGTCGTAGGCGACCGAGCAACCGGCGGTGGCCGCCGAGGCGGATGTCGTACTCATCGCGGCGACCACGCCGCCTGAGGCGACGACCATCAGGCCGGCCGCGAGCGCGGCGGTTCTGCGTCGGACTGTCGGGACTGCCATGTGCGAACAACCTCCATAGGGGGGATGGACCCCTCGAAACGACTTCGCGGGGTCATGGGAGGTGGTGCGGTGAAGCATGGTTCGGTTACACGCTCTTAACGTGGGAGCGCTCCCATAGTGGGCAGGCGGTCCGCTCCTGTCAATGCTTGGCGCTACGTCCATGGAGTTGGTCCCGGACGGGGGCCGGGCGCCAACACCTCTGAAACGCATGACGGTTGGCGGACCCGCCCGGACGGGCGGCCGGGCACCGGGCACGGAGGGAGCGCCGGGGGCGGAACCCCCGGCGCCCGCTCGCGCGTTATGCCGTCGCGGCCGCGGCGGCCCGCCCCGCCGCGCGCCCGGAGAAGATGCAGCCGCCGAGGAACGTCCCTTCCAGCGACCGGTATCCGTGCATCCCGCCGCCGCCGAATCCCGCGGCCTCGCCCGCCGCGTAGAGCCCGCTGAGCACCTCGCCGCGACCGGCCGCGCCGCCGTCCTCCGCGCCTTCCGACCCGCCGCGCAGGACGCGCCCTTCGAGGTCGGTCTCCAGGCCGCCGAGCGACTTCCGGGTCAGGATGTTGAGCCGCACGGCGATCAGCGGCCCCGCCTTCGGGTCGAGCAGCCGGTGCGGCGACGCGGTGCGAATGAGCTTGTCGCCGAGGTAGTTGCGGGCCCCGCGAATGGCGGTGACCTGCAAGTCCTTGGTGTAGGTGTTCGCGATTTCGCGGTCGCGCGCCTCGACTTCGCGCCGTACGACCGCCTCGTCGACCAGCCCCTCGCCCGTCACGGCGTTCATCCCCCGCACCAGGGCGCCGAGGTCCTTCTCCACCACGAAGTCGACGCCGTGCTGCTTGAACGCCTCGACCGGCCCCGGCGCCCCCGGCAGCGCGCGCTTGAGCACGTCGCGCACGCTCTTCCCGGTCAGGTCCGGATTCTGCTCGGAGCCCGACAGCGCGAATTCCTTCTCGATGATCTTCTGGGTGAGGACGAACCAGGTGTACTCGTGGCCCGTCCCCATGATGTGCTCCAGGGTGCCGAGCGTGTCGAAACCGGGGAAGTACGGGACCGGCAGCCGCTTGCCGGTGGCGTCCAGCCACAGCGACGAAGGGCCGGGCAGGATACGGATGCCGTGGCGGGCCCAGATCGGGTTCCAGTTCTCGATGCCCTCGGTGTAGTGCCACATCCGGTCACCATTGATCAACCTTCCGCCCGCCGCCTCTGTGATGCCGAGCATCAGGCCGTCCACGTGCGCGGGAACGCCGGAGAGCAGTTTGCCGGGCGGGGTGCCGAGCCGCTTGGGCCAGGCGGCCCGTACGAGATCGTGGTTGCCGCCGATGCCTCCGCTTGTGACGACCACGGCCTGCGCGCGCAGTTCGAACGCGCCCGCCGTCTCCCGCGAACTGGCCTCGCCGCGCGCCACGTCGCTGGCCACCAGGACCTCGCCGGTCACACCGTCCACGGTGTCGCCGGTACGGGTCAGGCCGGTCACCCGGTGCCGGAAGCGCAGTTCGACCCGCCCGCGCGCGACCTCGTCGCGCACCCGCTGCGCGAAGGGCGCGACGACGCCGGGCCCCGTGCCCCAGGTGATGTGGAAGCGCGGCACGGAGTTGCCGGGGCCGGTGGCCAGGAAGCCGCCGCGCTCGGCCCAGCCGACCACCGGGAAGAAGCGCATGCCGCGCTGGTGCAGCCAGGCCCGCTTCTCACCCGCGGCGAAGTGCACGTACGCCTCGGCCCAGCGGCGCGGCCAGTAGTCCTCGGGCCGGTCGAAGCCGGCCGTGCCGAGCCAGTCCTGGAGCGCGAGGTCGGGCGTGTCCTTGATCCGCATCCGGCGCTGCTCGGGCGAGTCGACGAAGAAGAGCCCGCCGAAGGACCAGAACGCCTGGCCCCCGAGGGACGCCTCGGGCTCCTGGTCGACCAGGATCACCTTCCGTCCGGCCTCCGCCAGCTCGACCGTGGCCACCAGACCGGCCAGCCCCGCGCCCACCACCACGACATCCGCGTCCAGCGCCATCCGACCGCTCCTTACTCGCCAGTAGTCAACGTAGTGACGAGCACGTTACGCGAGCGGCGGGCGCGGGTCAGCGGCATCGGGACCCCGCATAATCCGAGGCGCGGGGCGCCGACCCGGCTCGGTAGGATTCACGCCATGTCTGATGCCCCGCTCCGCGTCCGTTTCGCCCCCTCCCCGACCGGTATGTTCCACGTCGGCGGCGCCCGTTCCGCCCTCTACAACTGGGCGGTCGCCCGACAGTCGGGCGGCACCTTCGTCCTGCGCATCGAGGACACCGACGCGGCGCGCAACAAGCCCGAATGGATCGACGGCATCATCAGCGCGCTCGCCGCCATCGGCATCAGCGGCGCCGACCCCGCCTTCGAGGGCCCGTACTTCCAGTCGCACAACGCCGACCGGCACCGCGAGGCCGCCTCCCGGCTCCAGATCGAGGGGCGCGCGTACTACTGCGACTGCACGCGCGACATGCTCAAGGAGCGCACCGGCTCCGAACACCTCGGCTACGACGGCTTCTGCCGCGAGCGCGGGCTGGCGTACGAGCCGGGGCGGGCGATGCGCTTCCGCACGCCGGACGAGGGCGAGACGGTCGTGGTCGACCTGATCCGCGGCGAACCGGCCTTCCCCAACAGCTCCATCGAGGACTTCGTCATCGCCCGCGGCGACGGCTCCCCGGTCTTCCTGCTCGCCAACGTCGTGGACGACCTCGACGAGCGCGTCACGCAGGTCATCCGCGGCGAAGAGCACCTGTCCAACACGCCCAAGCAGCAGCTCCTCTGGGAGGCGCTGGGCGCCACCCCGCCCACCTGGGCGCACCTGCCGGTGATCGTCAACGAGAAGCGGCAGAAGCTCTCCAAGCGCCGCGACAAGGTCGCCCTCGAGGACTACCTCGCCGAGGGCTACCTGCCCGAGGCCATGGTCAACTACCTGATGCTGCTGGGCTGGGGCCCCGGCGACGACCGCGAGATCCTGCCCTACGAGGAGCTGGAGCGGCTCTTCCGCATCGAGGACGTCATCGGCTCCTCGGCCTTCTTCGACGTCAAGAAGCTCACCGCCTTCAACGGCGAGTACATCCGCGCCTTGTCCCCCGCCGCCTTCGTCAGCGCCTGCGCGCCGTGGCTGACCGCCCCGCACGCCACCTGGGACCCGCTGTCGTACGACGAGGCCGTCTTCGAGACCGTCGCGCCGCTCGCCCAGACCCGGATCGCCCTGCTGTCCGAGATCACGTCGTACGTCGACTTCCTCTTCCTCGACGAGCCGGTGCGCGACGACGCGTCGTGGTCCAAGGCGATGAAGGCGGGCGCGGCGGATCTTCTGCGCGACGCAGCCAATGAACTGGGCGCGCTTCCCGACTGGTCGGCCGAGCCCCTGAAGGCGGCCCTGGAGTCCATCGCCGCCGCCCACGGCCTCAAGCTCGGCAAGGCCCAGGCGCCCATCCGCGTCGCCGTCATGGGCCGCACCGTCGGGCTGCCGCTCTTCGAGTCGCTCGAAGCCCTCGGCCGCGAGCGCGCGCTGGCCCGCCTGGAGGCCGCCCGCGCCCGGCTGGAGTCGGAGACGCCCGCCGAGTCGTAAGACCCGCCACCCTGGCGCGGCGGGTCTTACACCGCCGCGCCGGACCCGGCATCGGGACCGGCCGCCGGACGGCGTACGGTCGCCGCCGTGACCGTTTACGACACCGCCCGACGGCTCCCCGCCATCCCCGTGCTCCGTGACCACTGCCGCGCGCTGGCCATGCTGGAGGCGATACTCAGCCCGTCGTGGGAGAGCCGCTTCTACTCCTTCGACGCGCACTGGTCGGACGTCGAGGAGATGGCCTCCATGAGCAACGGCTCGGGCGACGAGTACTCCATCGTCTTCTCCCCCCTCGGTGCCTACGTCCGCGGCTTCGCCCACGAGTCCCGGATGAGCCCCTACGTCGAGGACGGGCCGTGGCCCGGTGTCCTCGACGACGTGCCCGCCGTCTTCCGCCCCTGCGTCGAGGAGCCCGCCTTCAGCGACGAGGACGGCATGCCCGTCGTCACCGCCTGCCTCTGGCGGCAGGCCGCCGACACCGCGTGGCGGACCGGCGGCGCCATCGAGTTCCCCGACGCGCCCGACGGCGACCCCGACGGCGCCGGGCTCCTCTTCCCGCTGCTCACTGACCGCGACGCCGACGCCTACCGCGCCTTCGCCGAGGACTACTACGAGGTCCCGGTCGCCCCCGCTCCCGTCCACCACGTCCTCGCCCTGCGCCCGCTGACCGCCGAGGTCGTCACCACGCTCAACCCCGACCTCACGCTCCCCGAACTGGCCGACGACATCGCGGCCATCGGCTACCCGCGGCCGTAGCCGTAGCCGTAGCCCCACCACCTGACCACGTACGGCCGTCCGCGCCGCTCTCCGGGGCGGCGTGGGCCACGCCCGCGCGGTAGGCGATGACGACGAACTGCGCCCGGTCTCGACCAGGTCCCCCCGCATCACCCCTCCCCGCCCGCGGGCCCGGAAGCCACCCCCTTGAACCGCGCCCACACCACCTTCCCGAACGGCTCCCGCCCCTCGACCCCCCACCCGTCCGCGACCGCCGCGACGATCAACAGCCCCCGCCCCCGTACATCCGCCGCACCGGGCTCGCACACCCGCGGCCTCCGCTCCCCCTCCTCGTCACGACTGTCATGCACCTCCAGCCGTACGCACCCGTCCCCCACCACCACCCGCACCAAAAACCCGTGCCCCCGCCGCGTCCCGTGCGCCAACGCGTTCGACGCCAACTCCGATACGCACAACCGCACGTCGTCAACGACAGGCGACAACCCCCATGCCCTCAGAGCCCCTGCGGCGAATTCGCGCGCCAGCCCGACCGATTCGCGTTTCGCGTCGAAGAATCTCGATACGGCCGCGGGTAAGACTCCGGCCTTGAGCGCAGCGCTGTCATCAGTCACGAACGGTTCCCTTCGTGTAGCACAGCGAAGTCATACGCAGACGTGCCGCATGTGCGGCGATCCCGGCCTGGACCCCGCGCGGCACGCCAACGACGAACAAGGGGTGCGAGGAAATCGCCCCCCTTGAGATTGGACCGGTTGACCGGTCCAGTCAAGTGATTGTCAACTATCCGTGACTCATCGGGTAGTTGTCCGTCAGCTCCCACAGGTCGGAAGGAGTGACGCCCTCTTCTGCGACGAGAACCCGGCCGTCCTCGTCGTGCGCGACATGGAGCACGACCGCGACTGCGAGCGGTAGTTCACGTCGCAACTGCTCCGCCTCCGCTGACGTCGCCAGGCGCACTTTCGTGAGGTCGGTACCCCGCGCCGGTGAACGCCCGGTCTGGCGGGCCACGTAATGGGTCGTCCCTTCGGCGATCGGACCCGCCTGAGTCAGCTTCGGACAGGCCGCCGCGATGTCCGCCGGAAACCACGCCGTGACCAGCGACAGCGGAGCACCGTCGTCAAGCAGCACCAAGCGGTCACGCCGCAGAGCGGACACGCCCGCGGCAAGGTCCAAAATCCTTGCGACACGGTCGGGCGGCGTTTCGTGAACAGGCTTGCCCAACCGTCGGAAGGGGTGACCACCGGTCACGCGCGTGGCGTCTGCCCGGCGCCGACCGGCGGGACGCGCCAACGGCGTTGCGAGTACGTGGAATCCCTGCCCCTGGCGAGCCGCCACGAGGCCGTCTCCCCTCAGTACATCCATCGCCTTGATGACCGTCGCCCGCGACACGGACCACTGCTCGCACAGATCCCGCCCCGACGGCAGGACATCTCCCGAACCGAACTCACCGTCGGCGATCCGGGCCCGCAACGAATCCGCGATCTCTTC
The DNA here is from genome assembly GCF_042957385.1 of Streptomyces sp. NPDC008079. Classification (NCBI taxonomy): domain Bacteria; kingdom Bacillati; phylum Actinomycetota; class Actinomycetes; order Kitasatosporales; family Streptomycetaceae; genus Streptomyces; species Streptomyces sp. NPDC008079. The sequence continues at coordinate 1,586,339 of NZ_JBIBIC010000001.1, read as the reverse complement.
GTACTTGAGCTTGGGCATGGCGGGGCACTCCCGTTCGGTGGACAGGTTGACCGGTCAGGGTAGACCATCACAACCATGGCGACCGCACCCCATGTAGCGTCCGAGATCCTGGACTTCTACGGCTCGGTATTCGACGAGTCGACGCGTCTGACCTCCTCTGCCGACGGCGCGCTGGAGTTGGCGCGGACCCGGGAGATCCTGCGGCGTCATCTGCCGCCCGCGCCCGCCGCTGTGCTCGATGTCGGCGGCGGGGCCGGGGTGCATGCGAAGTGGCTGGTCGAGGACGGCTACCGGGTGCACTTGGTGGACCCGGTCGAACGGCATGTGGAGCACGCGAAGTCGGTCGGCTGCACCACGGAGTTGGGCGACGCGCGAGCGTTGAGCGCGGGGGCCGGGACGTACGACGCCGTCCTCCTGCTCGGACCGCTCTACCACCTGCTGGAGCGTGCCGACCGCGATCAGGCGCTAGCGGAAGCCCGGCGGGTGGTACGGCCTGGCGGCATGGTCGCCGCCGCCGCGATCGGACGGTACGCCTCGCTCTTCGAGCACACCGCGACGACGCTGCTGACGAAGGACCGCGTCCGGGACGCCGTCGGTGACATCCTGGCGACGGGCCGCCACGACCCCGGACGCAAGGGCTTCACAGCCGCTTACTTCCATACGGCGGCGGAGCTGGCGGATGAGCTGACCTGCGCGGGCGGCCTCACCGACGTGACCGTCCTCGGCGTCGAGGGCCCGGCCTGGGCACTGCTGAAGGCCACCGAGCAGCACACGGGCGAGTCTCTGACCGACTCACCGATGTTCGCCGCGGCGCTGACCGCCGCCCGGCTGGCGGAGCCCTACCCGGAGCTGCTGTCCGCCGCATCGCACCTGCTGGCGGTGGGGACCGCCTGACGTCGGCCGTCTGGCCAAGGTCTGTGGGACGGGGTCCCCCGGGGCTCCCGGGGCGGGGCGCATGGGCGGCGGACGGGGGCGAGGCGGGGGCGCAAGGTGGCGAAAAGTTGCCGGGGGTTTCCGGGGGCCGAACCATGGGAGGGGTGAGCGACGGCGCGTACCTCCGATTCCCGCATCTCCACGGCGACCTGCTCAGCTTCGCCGCCGAGGACGACATCTGGGTGGCCCCGCTGGGGGCGGCCGGGGGGTCGCCCGGGCGGGCGTGGCGGGTGACGGCGGACCGGACGCGGGTGGGGCCGCCGCGGCTGTCGCCCGACGGTTCGACCATCGCGTTCACGACCTGGCGGAGCCTGGACCCCGAGGTGTATCTGGTCCCGACGGACGGCGGGGAGTCGCGGCGGCTGACGTATTGGGGCAGCTCCGACACGCGGGTGTGCTCGTGGACGCCGGACGGCCAGGTGCTGGCGGTGTCGTCGCACGGGCAGCCGTTCGCGTACCACACGTGGGCGCACAGCGTGCCGGTGGACGGCGGGCCCGGCGGGCCGCTGCCGTGGGGGCCGGTGTCGGACATCGCGGTGTGCGACGAGAACGGGGAGCCGGGTGAGCGCCGCACCCTGCTGTTGACGGGGACGCCGCCGCACGAGCCGCACGCGTGGAAGCGGTACCGCGGCGGCGCGACGGGGCGGCTGTGGCTGCACGGCGAGCGGCTGGTTCCGGACATCGACGGTCACCTGGCGTCGCCGATGTTCGTGTCGGGCCGGATCGCCTTCCTCTCCGACCACGAGGGCATCGGCAATCTGTACTCGTGCCGCCCGGACGGTACGGATCTGCGGCGGCACACCGACCACGCCGAGTTCTACGCCCGCAGCGCCGCCACCGACGGCCGGCGGGTGGTGTACCAGTGCGCGGGCGAGCTGTGGCTGGTGGAGGACCTGGCGGCGCCCGACGCCCGGCCGCGCCGCCTGGACATCCGGCTGGGCGGTGCGAGGAGCGGGCAGCGCCCGTACCAGGTGCCCGCGGCCTCGAATCTGGACAGCCTGGCCATGGACGGTACGGGCCGGGCCAGCGCCGTCTGCGTACGCGGCAGCCTCTACTGGCTCACGCACCGCGACGGCCCCGCCCGGACGATCGCCGACGAGCCCGGCGCGCGGGTCCGGCTGCCGGAGATGCTCGGCGACACCGGTCTGGTCGCCTTCGTCACGGACGCGGAGGGCGAGGACGGGATCGAGCTGGCGCACCTGCCGGGGCGGGCGTCGCGGACGGCGATCCGCGGCGGCGCGCGGGATTCCGCGGCGGCGGACGCGAAGGCGCAGGTGACGGAGGCGGAGGACGTCACCGAGGTGACGGAGGAGCTGACCGATGTGGTGCCGGTCGCGGGTGGCGACAAGGCGGACGGCGGGGCAGGCGGCGGGGCAGGCGGTGGGGCAGGCGACGGCGGCACAGCAGGCGGAGGCAAGGCCGGTGGCGGGGTGGGCGGCGGGAGCAAGGCCGGTGGCGGCAAGGGCGACGCGGACGTCAGCCGTTCGAGCACGGTCTACACGGACCCCGCGGACGCCCGCGGCAAGGGCGAAGGCCCCACCCGTACCCCCGGCTCGGACGGCCAATCGCCCGACACCGATGTGTACACGGACGACGACGTCACCGGCGGCGGCCACGAGCCGGACCGCCCCACCCGCCTCGCCGTCGGCAAGCTCGGCCGCGTCCTGGAGCTGGTCTCCTCCCCCGACGGCGGCACGCTGGCCGTCGCCACGAACGACGGCCGCCTGCTGCTGGTGACGACCGGCGAGGCGGAGGACGACTCGGACGGTGACGAGGGCGATGACCCGTACGGCCTAGGCGACGACGTACGGGCCGACGTACGCGACGTGCGCGAGATGGGCGATGCGGGCGACGAGCCCGGCGGCGCGGGTGACGGCACGCGAAACGGCGTACGCCGCGTACCGCTGGACGATCACACAACCGACGGCCGCACCATGGCGGGCGCTGTCGACGAGCTGATCCGTTCCACCAACGGCCCCGTCCGCGACCTGGCCTTCTCCCCCGACTCGGCGTGGCTGACCTGGTCGCACCCCGGTATCGGCCGCAGTCTGCGCTCGGTGAAGATCGCCCGCTTGTCGGACCAGTCGATCATCGACGTCACCAACGGCCGCTTCGAGGACGAGCAGCCCGTCTTCACCCGCGACGGCCGCTACCTCGCGTTCCTGTCGTGGCGCGGCTTCGACCCGGTGTACGACGTTCATACCGGCGACCTGTCGTTCCCGCTCGGCTGCCGCCCGTATCTGGTGCCGCTGAACTCGGCGACGCCGTCACCCTTCGCGCTGCCGGTCGACGGCCGTCCCATCGGCGGCGGTCTCGACCCGGGCGAGAGCGGCGGCGGCGACGGCCCGGTGGTCGTCGAGGTGGAGGGCCTGGCGAACCGGGTGACGCCCTTCCCCGTCCCCGCGTCGAAGTACTCGGCGCTGGAGCCCGTGCACAACGGCCTGGTCTGGCTGCGCTGGCCGATCTCCGGCGCGCTCGGCGAGACCTTCGCCAACCCCACCGACCCCTCCGCCCGCCCGACGCTGGAGTACTACAACCTGACCAAGTCCAAGCGGACCGAGCTGGTCCACCACATGGACTGGTACGCGGTCAGCGGCGACGGCCAGCGCCTGGCGGTCTTCGACGAGGGCGAGTTGGCCGTCCTGCCCGCCACCGAACGCGGCGACGACGACTCGACGGTCTATGTCGACATGCGCCGCATCCTGCACGAGGTGGACCCGACGGCCGAGTGGCGGCAGTCGTACGCGGAGGCCGGGCGGCTGATCCGCGACTACTTCTGGGCGCCCGACATGTGCGGCGTCGACTGGCCCGCGATCCTCGACCAGTACCGCCCGCTGGTCGAACGCGTCGCCACGCCCGACGAGTTCGCCGACCTGCTGCGCGAAGTCCTCGGCGAACTGGGCACGTCGCACGCGTACGTCGCCCCCGCCCGCCGCAACGAGGGCCCGCCGCACTACCAGCGCCCCATCGGCCTGCTCGGCGCCGACTTCCAGCACGGCAAGGACGGTACGTGGTCGGTCGTACGGATCCTGCCGGGCGAGTCGTCGGACTCCAAGGCCCGTTCGCCGCTGGCCGGTACGGGCATCCGCGAGGGCGCGGTGCTCACCCACATCGACGGGCGGCCGGTCGACCCGGACGCGGGACCGTATCCGCTGCTGGCGGGCGCGGGCGGCACCACCGTCGAGCTGACCTTCGTCGGACCGGGCCGCCGCGGCGCGCCCCGCCGCGTCGCCGTCGTCCCGCTGATCGACGAACGCCCGCTGCGCTACCAGCACTGGGTGGCCAAACGCCGTTCGGTCGTACGGCAGTTGAGCGGCGGCCGGTGCGGTTATCTGCACATCCCCGACATGGGCGGCTCCGGCTGGGCGCAGTTCAACCGCGACCTGCGGATGGAAGTCGCCTATGACGCCCTGCTCGTGGACGTCCGCGGCAACGCGGGCGGTCACATCAGCGAACTGGTCATCGAGAAGCTGACCCGCACCATCCTCGGCTGGGACCTCACCCGCAACGCGCAGCCGGTCTCCTACACCGGCAACGCCCCGCGCGGCCCGGTCGTCGCCATCGCCGACGAAGCGACGTCGTCCGACGGCGACATGATCACCGCCGCCTTCAAACTCCTCGGCATAGGGCCGGTCGTCGGCTCCCGCACCTGGGGCGGCGTCGTCGGCATGACCGGCCGCCACCGCCTCGGCGACGGCACCGTCATCACCGTCCCCATGAACGCCGCCTGGTTCGACGCGTACGGCTGGTCCGTCGAGAACCACGGCGTCGACCCCGACATCGACGCCCTCCGCACCCCGCTGGACTGGGCCGAGGGCCGCCACGGCCAGATGGACGTCGCGGTCCGCACCGCCCTCGCCCTCCTGGCCGAACACCCCGCCGCCACCCCGCCCGACCTCACCACCCGCCCCAACCGCCAGCGCCCCCCACTCCCCCCGCGCTGAACACACCGCGAAACGGGCGGGGCGGACAGAAACGGGCGCGGCGGACAGGAGAACGGGCCGCGGGCACAAGGGAGAAGGGGCACCCCCGAGGGGGTGCCCCTTCTTTGTCACGGTGTTCGCGTGACGTCAGGCCCAGTCGTCCTGGTCCGCGTCGCTCGACTCGGAGCCGAGGCGGTCCTGCGACGGGTCCTCGACGTCGGAGCGACGGTCCCGCTGCCCCTGGTCCTGCTGGGTGCCGCGCTGCATGTTGTCGCGCGCGTCGTCCGCGGACTCGGCCGCCTTGTCGCGCTGGTCGCCGGCCGCGCCCTTGGCCTTGTCGGCGAACTCGCTGGCCTTGTCCTTGAACTGGTCGAAAGCGCCCATGATCACTCCTCCTGGAGTCTGTGGGGATGGGGCCTCGACCAGACTTACACGGGTGCGCGAAGTGCGCATCTCGGGACGAAAAGCCCAGCGCGGCAAGGACTTTGGGATCACGGAGCGTGAGGCTCAGGCGTTCGGTCCCGTGGTCGCGCCGGCCGAGCGGGCCGTCTCGTCGGCGGCGCCGCCCCGACCGACGAGGCCGCGGTGGATACCGGCCGCGCGGGCGAGGGCGGGTTCGACCTGCCGCATCTGCCGCTGCCCGAGGGCGCCGCCGATGACGGACGGGAGGTAGCCGCGGATGGACTGCATGCCGCGCAGCCACGCCTGCCCGTAGACGTGCGGGGAGCGGCGCACGATCCCGGCGGCGATACGGTCGACGGCGGGTTCGAGCGGATAGGTGCGGTTGGTGGGCCACGGCAGTTTGGAGCGCAGGCCGCGCAGGACGTCGTCCTCGTCGGCGCCGCGCACCATGTCGGTGTCGGTCCAGCTCAGGTAGCCGACGCCGACCTTGACACCCTTGTGGCCCACCTCCCCGCGCAGGCAGTGCGCGAAGGCCTCGACACCCGACTTGCTCGCGCAGTACGCGGCCATCAGCGGCGCCGGGGTCAGCGCGGCCAGCGAGGCGATCTGGAGCAGATAGCCGCGCGACCGCAGCAGCGCGGGCAGGAAGGCGCGGGCGGTGGTGATGCTGCCCAGCAGATTGACCTGGATGACGCGGTCGAACGCCTCGGGGTCGGAGTCGAGGAAGGGGCCGCCGGTGGCCACCCCGGCGTTGGCGACGACGACGTCGACCCGGCCGAAGCGCTCGGCGACCTCCTCGGCCACCGCCGCCATCGCGGCCCGGTCGGTGACGTCGGCGGTCCACCAGCCCGCCCGCGCCCCGATCGACTCGGCGACCTTCTTCAGCTCGTCCGGCTCCAGGCCGACCAGCGCCAGCGTCGCCCCGCGCGCGGCGAGCTTGCGCGCCAGCAGCGCCCCCACCCCGCGCGCGGCCCCCGTGACCACCACGACCTGCCCGTCGAGCGAGCTGTCCGTACGGCTGCTCATGCGCTCTTCTCCTCTGTCCGTGTGTCGGTGAGCGGGTCAGTAAGTGTGCCGGTACCTGTGCCGGTACGCGGGTCGGTGCGCGGGTCGTCCACCGCGCGCGCGTCGCCGGACGCGGCGCCCACCCGCAGATGGGCCGCGGCCAGCTTCCGTACCGCCGCGACCACCGCGTCCGCGTCCTCGATCGGGGTCATGTGGCCGAGCCCGGGCAGCTCGATCAGGTCGGTGCAGTTCGGCAGGGCGGCGGCCATGCCGCGCGCGTGCACCGGAGGGGTGAGCTTGTCGGCGGTGCCGACCAGCACGGCCGTGGGCGCGGTGAGCGCGGCCAGTTCCGCGTCGAGGTCGAGCGCGGCGAGCACCCGTCCCCACTCGGAGCGCTGCCGCGCACCGCAGGCGTGCACGATACGGGCGGAGAAGGCCACCTGCTCGCGGGTCGAACCGGACGCCAGCACGCCGTACTTGAGCGCCGCGCGCGAGACCGGGGTGACCGGTCCGAGCGGCAGCCGGGACACGAGGAGCTGCCGGTGGAAGGCCCGCCGGACGCGCCGGGAGCTGAAGCGGGGCGGCAGCACCTGGGTCGAGCCGAGCAGCCGGGCGCTGCCGGTGCTGGTCATGAGGACGGCGGCCGTACGCTCCTGGACGGCGGTACGCCCGGAGGCCGCCATGATCGTCATACTGCCCATGGAGTGGCCGACCAGCACGGCCTTCTCACCGTCGTAGCCGTCACCGGTGCCGTCACCAGCGCCGCCGCCGTCTCCGTCGCCGGAAGCACCCTCTCCGGAAGCACCGGCCCCCGAAGCACCGGCTCCCGAAGCGCCCCCCGGCAGCACAGCCCTCACCACCGCCTCCAGATCGTCGGCGAGCTGCGTCGTACCGTACCCCGCCCGCGACCGCGGCGACGCGCTGCGCCCGTGCCCGCGCTGGTCGTACGCGATGACCCGAAAGTCGGCGGCGAGCGCACGGACGACCGGGGCCCAGAAGAGGGTGGAGCAGGTCCAGCCGTGGGCGAGGACGAGCGGCGGGCCGTCCGCGCGGCCGTACTCCTCGACGTGGATCCGGGTGCCGTCGGCGGAGACGACGGTCAGCTCGCGGCGGGCGCGTACCGCCTCGTAGGGCACCGTCATGACACGGCCTCCACAGCCTCGCGCCGACCCGCGACCGGGGCCAGCACCTCGTATTCGGAAAGCTTCAACTGCCGGGTGGCACGCCGGAATTCGGCGGTGGTGCCGGGCCAGGCGGTGGTGTTGCGCCCGTTCGCGTCGAGATACCAGCTCTCGCAGCCGCCGGTGTTCCAGACCGTACGGGCGGCACGGCGCTGCATCTCCTCGTTCCAGGCGGTGACGGCCTCGGGCCTGGCCTGGAGGGCGGCGGCGCCGGTGGCGTCGAGGGTGCGCATGAAGTCGGCGACGTAGTTCAGCGACGACTCGATCATCAGGATCATCGAGCTGTTACCGAGGCCGGTGTTGGGGCCGATGATGAACAGGAGGTTGGGGAAGCCGTCGACCGCGCAGCCGCGCAGCGCGGCCATGCCGTCCTTCCAGTGCTCGGCGAGCGTGCGGCCGTCCGCGCCGATCACCCGGTCGCCGATCGGCATGTCGGTGACGTGGAAGCCGGTGCCGAAGACGATCGCGTCCACCTCGCGCTCGGTGCCGTCGGCGGTGACGATCGTCGAGCCGCGGACCTCGCTGAGCGCGGAGGTGACGACCTCGGTGTTGGGCTGCGCGAGCGCCGGATAGTAGGTGTTGGACAGCAGGATGCGCTTGCAGCCGATGGTGTAGTCGGGGGTGAGGCGGGCGCGCAGCTCCGGGTCCTTCACCGACCGCTTCAGGTGGTTGGCCGCGATCCGCTCGGCGGCCTTGAGCAGCTTCGGGTGCCGTACGAAGGCGCCGACCTGGAACTCCCTGATCAGCCAGAGCAGGCCGCGGCGCGCCTTGGCGGTGGCCGGGACCTTGCCGTGCAGCCAGCGCTCGGCGGCGCTGACCCCGCGGTCGACGCGCGGCATCACCCACGGCGGGGTGCGCTGCACGACGGTCAGCCGCGCGACCTCCGGCTGGATGGACGGCACGATCTGGATCGCGGACGCGCCCGTGCCGACCATGGCGACGCGCTTGCCCTTGAGGTCGAAGTCGTGGTCCCAGCGCGAGGAGTGGAAGACGCGCCCGGGGAAGTCCTCGATCCCGGGGATGTCGGGGATCTTCGGGTCGGACAGCGGCCCGGTCGCGGAGACGACGACATCGGCGGTCAGCTCGCCCGTCGCGGTCGTCAGGTGCCAGCGGTTCGCCTCGCCGTCCCAGCGGGCCTGCCGCACCTCGGCGCCGAACCGCAGGTGCGGGCGGAGCCCGAAGGTGTCGGTGACCCGCTCCAGATACGCCCGGATGTGCTCCTGCCCGGAGAAGGCGCGCGGCCAGTCGGGGTTGGGCGCGAAGGAGAACGAGTACAGGTGCGACGGCACGTCGCAGGCGCAGCCCGGATAGCTGTTGTCGCGCCAGGTCCCGCCGACCGAGTCCGCGCGCTCCAGAATCACGAAGTCCGTGATGCCCTCGCGCCGCAGCCGTACCGCGGCCCCCAGCCCGCCGAACCCGGACCCGATCACCGCCACCCGCACGTGTTCGAGCTCGTCCATGGCACCGCCTTCCGCCGAATTGTGCCCCCGTCGATCATGCCAGCAATCACTGGCACGGTTCGGACTGTAGACCATGCCGGGTTACCTCCGGTAGGGGTAGGGGCGGAAGTCGTCCGTCCGTGGGGCGCGGGGTGGGGCGCGGGGTCCCGGACGACGGGGCGCGCGGTGGCGGACGACGGGCGCGCGGTGGGGCGTACGGGCCAGGACACGGGGCGTACGGCGGGGGCGTACGCGTCCGGGCGGCGGGGCGCGCGACGGAGCGTACGGGTCCGGACACGGGGGCGTACGGCCAGGCGCGCGGCGGCGGATGTCACGATGGAATACCTGCCCAGGGGCGGGGTCGGACAGCCCCGAACAGCACATAGGCTGGCCGCGTGGACGACAACGGAAGCGGCGGCGCGGGGGACCACGGCGCGGGCGACGGCTCCGGCAGCGGCTCGGCGGCCGAGCGCGAGTACCGCGTGGAGGAGCTGGCCAAGGCGGCCGGTATCCCCGTCAGGACGCTGCGGTTCTACCGTGAGCGGCGGCTGCTCCCGCCACCGCGCCGGGAGGGCCGGATCGCCTGGTACTCCGAGGCCCACCTCGCCCGGCTGCGGACCATCGCGGGGCTGCTGGAGCGCGGCCACACCCTCGGCGGCATCGCCGAACTGATCGGCGCGTGGGAGAACGGCCGCACGCTCGGCGGCGTCGCCGAACTGCTCGGCCTGGAGGGCGCGCTCACCGCGCCCTGGTCGGAGGAGACCCCGGTCCGCCTCACCCCCGAGGAGCTGGCCGACTACTTCGGCGAGGACGTCACCCCGGAGAATCTGACGACGGCCCTCGACATCGGCTACATCGGCGTCGACGGCGAGAACGTCATCCACATCAGCCGCCGCCTGCTCGACGCCTCCGCCGCCCTCGTCCACGAGGGCGTGCCGCTGGCCGCCGTCCTCGCCGCCGGACGCGGCGTACGCGCCCACACCGACGCGCTCGCCGACCTCTTCACCCAGGTCATCCGCACCCACGTCATCGGGCCCATGGACGACCTCCCGCCCGCCGAGGCCCACCGCATAGCCGAGTCCCTGCAACGCCTGCGGCCCCTCGCCAAGAACATCGTCGACGCCGAGATGGGGCTCGCGATGGAGCGGCGGGTGCGGGCCGAGATCGACGCCTGGCTGCGGCAGCAGGCGGAGCGGGCGGAGGGCGGCGCGGACTGCGGTACGGACGGCGGTACGGAAGCCAGGACGGACGGCGGCGCGGAGGCCGGTGTGGACGGCGGCGCGGAAGCCGATGTGGACGGCAGTACGGACGGCGGTACGAAAATCGGTACGGACCCGGCCGAACCCACCGCCGGCGCCTGACGTACGCACCGCGCCCGACGTACCGGCCGCGTCTGACCCGTCACATCACCCCGCGCATCGCGAGCGCGCCGCCGCACGACCTGCGAGAGTGGACCACAAGGCCGTACCGACCCGGGAGGTGCCCCGTGCAACAGCCCAACGACTCCTCGGCAGACCAGGCCATTCTGGGCCGGATCAGCGCGATGGTCGCGGACGAGAAGGCGCTGCGCGACCTGCTCGCCGCAGGCAGCATCGACGGCGCGACGGAACAGGAGCGGCTCGCCGCCCTGGAGCGCGAGCTCGACCAGTGCTGGGACCTGCTGCGGCAGCGCCGCGCCCTGACCGACGCGGGCGAGGACCCCGGCGACGCGAAGGTCCGCCCGGCCTCCACCGTCGAGAACTACCGCTCATGAGCGACGGCGCCGCCTCCGTCCACGGTGACGTCACGGTCACCGACGCGCCCGAGAGCAAGCGGTACGAGGCACGTATCGGCGACGACATCGCCGGGGTGGCCGCGTATCTGCGCACCCCGGACATGATCGCGTTCATCCACACCGAGGTGAAGGACGCCTACGAGGGCCGCGGCGTCGGCTCCGCGCTCGCCCGCACCGCCCTGGACGCCGCCCGCGCGCAGGGCCTGCGGGTCCTGGCGATCTGCCCGTTCTTCGAGGGCTGGCTCGGCAAGCACCCGGAGTACGCGGATCTGCTCTACGTACCGGCGAGCAACGTCTCCGACTGAGCCCCCGTACGTACGGGCGTCCCCAACCCGCCCGCACCGACCCGCCCGCACCGCCGCGCCCGGACCGCCGCGCCCGCACCGCACGCGCCCCGACGTCCATGTCGGATTTCCGCCAGACCGGAAGCCTGACGACGGGCGATGCTGGTGGTGTGGACACGGATACGGATACGGACAGGGCTACGGCTGGGGCTGCGGCTGGGGCTGCGGTCGCGGCTGCGGGCAGGGCCGCGAGCGGGAACGCCGCCGGGGGAACGGTCCGGGACTCCGGGTCGGCCGCGGCCGTCCCGGACTTCGACACCTGCGTACGCGCCGTCCGGTCGAAGGACGCCCGCTTCGACGGATGGTTCTACACCGCGGTGCTGACCACCGGCATCTACTGCCGCCCGAGCTGCCCCGTGGTGCCGCCGAAGGCCGAGAACATGACCTTCCACCCGAGCGCCGCCGCCGCGCAGCAGGCCGGTTTCCGGGCCTGCAAGCGGTGCCGCCCGGACGCCAGCCCCGGCTCGCCGCAGTGGAACGAGCGGGCCGACCTGGTGGCGCGCGCGATGCGGCTGATCGCCGACGGGGTGGTGGACCGCGACGGGGTGCCGGGCCTCGCGGCGCGGCTCGGCTACAGCGCCCGGCAGGTCGAGCGGCAACTGCTGGCGGAGCTGGGCGCCGGGCCGCTGGCCCTGGCGCGTGCCCAGCGCGCGCAGACCGCGCGGCTGCTGATCGAGACGAGCGCGATGCCGATGGGCGAGGTGGCCTTCGCGGCGGGCTTCGCCAGCATCCGCGCTTTCAACGACACCGTGCGCGAGGTCTTCGCGCTGTCGCCGAGCGAGCTGCGGGCGCGGGTCGCCAAGGGGCGTCCGGCCGCGGGGACCGGCACCTTGTCACTGCGGCTGCCGTTCCGCCGCCCGCTCACCCCGGACAATCTCTTCGGGCACCTCGCCGCGACCGCGGTACCGGGCGTCGAGGAGTGGCGGGCGGGCGCGTACCGGCGCACGCTGCGGCTGCCGCACGGCACCGGGATCGTGGCGCTGCGGCCCCAACCCGACCACATCGCCTGCCAGTTGTGGCTCACCGACTGGCGTGACCTGGCGCAGGCGATCAGCCGCTGCCGCCGGTTGCTCGACTTGGACGCGGACCCGCAAGCGGTGGACGCGCTGCTGTCCGCGGACCCGGTGCTCGCGCCGCTGGTGGCGAAGGCGCCGGGGCGGCGGGTGCCGCGAGTCACGGACGGGCCGGAGTTCGCGGTCCGCGCCGTCCTCGGGCAGCAGATCTCGACGGCGGCGGCCCGTACGCACGCCGCCCGTCTGGTGCTCGCGCACGGCGAGCCGGTCACCGACCCCGGCGGCGGCCTCACCCACCTCTTCCCCGCTCCCGCCGCGCTCGCCGGACTCGACCCCGCCGCCCTCGCGATGCCGCAGACCCGCAGGAACACCCTCGCCGCGCTCGTACGGGCCCTGGAGAGCGGCGAGTTGGACCTCGACGTCGGCAGCGACTGGGTACGGACCCGCGCCCAGCTCTCGGCGCTGCCCGGATTCGGGCCGTGGACGGTCGAGACGATCGCGATGCGGGCGCTCGGCGACCCCGACGCCTTCCTGGCCACCGACCTCGGCGTGCGGTACGCCGCCCGCGACCTCGGCCTGCCGACGACTCCGGCGGCGCTGGTACGGCACTCCGCCGCCTGGTCGCCGTGGCGGGCCTACGCCACGCAGTACTTGTGGGCGACGGGTGACCACCCGATCAACGTCCTGCCCCCCAACACCACCGATGAGAAAGGGACTTCACCCTCATGACCGCCACCCGCCCCGCCCCCTCGGCGGAGCACCCGGTCCACACCGTCGTGGACAGCCCCTGCGGCGAACTGACCCTCGTCGCCCGCGGCTGCGCCCTCACCGGCCTCTACATGACCGAGCAGCGGCACCGCCCCGCGCAGGAGACCTTCGGCCCGCGCGCCGACAGCCCCGTCTTCGCCGCCGCCCGCGCCCAGCTCGACGCCTACTTCGCGGGCGAACTCACCCGCTTCGACCTGCCGTTGGCGATGTCGGGCACGCCCTTCCAGCAGCGCGTCTGGTCGGCGCTGCGCGACATCCCGTACGGCGAGACCGTCTCGTACGGCGAACTCGCCGCGATCCTCGGCCATCCCACCGCCTCCCGCGCGGTGGGCCTGGCCAACGGCAGGAATCCGATCGGCGTCATCGTGCCGTGCCACCGCGTCGTCGGCGCGGGCGGCGACCTGACGGGCTACGGCGGCGGGCTGCCGCGCAAGCGGTGGCTGCTGGCGATGGAGAACGGCGTCCAGCAGCCGGTGCTGCTCTGAGGTGCGGAAGTCTCCGGTGCCGCTCTGAGGCGCGGGAGCCGCCTCAGCTCTCGACCAGTGCCGCGGGCACCGGCCGTACCGGTTCGCTGTCGCCGTCCTCCTCGGGGCGGCGGCGCCCGCGCCACCAGCCGAACGCCGCGAGGGCCGCGACGCCGAGCAATGAGGCGCCGCCGATCGCCTCGCCGAGGTGCAGGCCGGGCGGGGTGAAGGAGCAGGAGACCGAGGTGGCGCCCGCGGTGACGGGCACGGAGATCAGCCCGAGGTAGGAGCGCGCGGGGTGCCTGGAGCCGTTGTCGGTGGCGCAACTCCAGCCCGTGATGGCCGGGGCCGCGACGACCGCGAATCCGTGCGCGCCGGAGGGGAGTTGGGCGCTGATGCCGTCGTCGGTCACCTGGACGCGGGTGGCGGCGCCCGCCGCCAGCTTCCGCTCGGCGGCGGCGAGCCTGCCCCGGTCGAGGCAGCCGACGCCGTCCGAGGAGAGGGTGCCGGGCTCCAGGGCCCGTACCTTCAGGGCGAACTTCCCGCCGCCGCGCGGCACATCGCCCAGGCGCTCGACGGCGGCGCGGTGGGTGGGCATCCGGCCGAGGAAGTCGACCGGCGCGGCGCCCGGGAGCGTGACCTGACCCTTGAAGTCCGGTGACCAGAAGTACACTTCGCTGCCCGCGGGGCAGGACGTCCGCAGCGAGTACGTACTGGTCCGCGGATGCCGCACGTACCCGGTGACCCGGTACCCCTTCGGGGTGCGCGGCATCAACCGGCCCTTGCTGTCGCGCAGTTCGGCGCTGGTCGGGGTGTAGACGGCGGAGCCGAGCAGCAACTCCTGGTTCCGGTACGGCGAGAGGCCGTAGCGCCCTGCCGGTGCGGCGTCGCGCATCGTCACCAGCGGCGGCACCTCCTGCCGGGTGACGGTCGGCGGCACGTTCGGCGGCACGTTCGGCGGCGGGTTCACATGCACCTGGTGCGGGTCGCGGCGCGAGTGGACGCGCGCGCCGACCGAGAAGATGACGTCGGTGACGGGGTTGTCGAGGCTCTGCAACGACCGGCCGCGCGAGGTCCAGCCGCCGCCGAGCGCCATCAGGGTCTTCGTCCACACATCGGCGGTGAGGCTGCTGTAGTACTGCGCGCCCTGGCCGTCGACCATCAACGGGTCGTTCCCGACGGTCTGTTCGCGTCCGGGATCGGTGCGGTAGTCCGGCCAGCCGTCGGCCTTCGCGACGGCGTCGTACTGGTACGTCTCGCGCTGGCCCCACTGCCCGTAGTCGTCCATGGTCGCCAGCCGCTTCCTGACGTCCCAGGCGTTGGTGAACGCCGACTGCCCGATCTGGGCGCCGATCAGCAGCGTCGCGGCCAGCACCACGGGCAGCGTGGCGTTCGCGGAAGCCTTGGCGGGCGCGGAAGCACTGGTGGCCGCCGAAGCCCTGGTGGGTGCGGTGCCGGTTCCCGCCGCCCCGCCGTGCGACCGTTCCGCCGCCCAGCGCAGCAGCAACAGGGCGCCGATCGTGGCCACCAGGCCGAGCGCGAGCAGCGGATACGTGCCCTGCCCGGTGACGCCCTTCTCCGCACCGAAGCGCGTGATGGCCACCAGCGCCGCCATCACGCCCGTGGCCCACGCGAGTTGACGCCGGCCGGGCAGACCGTGCGCGAAGGCGAACCACCCGGCGATCACCATCATCCCGCTGAGCACGAACGTCTCGCGGTACGCGCTGCCGTTGGGCGTGGTGAAGGCGTGCCACAGCAGATGCGTCGGCTTCCACTGGAACGACGCGGTGACCACCAGCACCAGCACCGTCCACACCGTGCGCGTGCGGCGCGGCACCGCCGGGTGGAAGGGCAGCGCGAAGGCCAGCAGCAGCGCCGCGGTGTCGATGTACGTGGACGGCGTCGTGAAGCCGTACGTGCCGGGGAGCATCCGGCCGAGCAGGTCCGACCACGGCTTGGGCTCGAACTCCTGCACCAGGCCGGGGTAGGCGAGCTTCGTCCCCTTGAAGATGGTCAGCACCAGCGGCGCGGACAGGCCGATGCCGAACACCATGCTGCGCGCGGCCCTGCCGAGCGCGCGCAGCCACTCGCGCGGCGCACGCGTACCGCCGGGGCCGCTGACGCCCGGTGCGGTCCCGTCCTGTGCGGTCCCGTCCTGTGCGCCCGCGTCCGGCGCGGTCGTGTCGCCGCGGTCGGGCTCGGTCAGCAGCCGGGCGATGAGGACGAGCCCGGCGCCGATCGTCGCCATATACGCGGTGTAGAAATTCGCGATCCAGCACAGGGCGACCACGAGGACGCTCAGATACGGCCGCCGCGCGGTCCGCGCCCACTCCCCCACCAGGCACAGCAGCGGGAACGCGATCAGGCCGTCCAGCCACATCGGGTTGTACGACGCGAGCATCACCGTCCAGCCGCACAGCGCGTACGACGCGCCGAGCGCGCCCGCCGCCCACCACCGGCCGGGGCGCAGCGCCAGCAGCAGTACGGCCATCGCCGCGGCGGCGGCGCCGATCTTCAGCACGGTCACGGCGTAGACGGCGAGGTCGATCCGGTCGCGCGGGAAGAAGGCGACCAGCAGCGCGAAGGGGCTGGAGACATACGTGCCGAGGTCCGGCAGGAAGCTGCTGCCGTAGCCGGACTGCCAGTTGAGTAGGAGCCCGCCGTCGGCCCTGCCGTGCAGCAGGTCCCACAGGTGCGCGTGGTACGGGACGAACTGATTGCCCAGGTCATTGACGCTGCGCGTGCGCGAGCCGAACGGGTAGCTGCCCGCGACCGCGTCCCCGATACAGAAGGCGACCGCCGCGACGCCCGCGGCGAGCAGCGCCGCCTGTGTGCGCGCGGCGAGGAACCATGACCTCACGCGCCCGACCGCTCCCGGAGGGACTTCTTGAGGTGCCATCGGTTCCCCCGGTACGCATGTTCTGTGAATGTCGCCAGATATTAGGCATCCCCGACAGACAGGAACGCGACATTCCACCGACTCCGAGGTGAACGTCAAACACCCGCCCGGTGCCCGAAGGCAACCGGACGGGTGGAGGATCACACAACGGACGGCGTCACCTGGTGCCGCGTCCGACTGGACGAAGCCACAACCGACGGCGTCACATGATCAGACGCGTACGGGTTCGTGCTCCTCCTCCGAAGCACCGGTCCCCGAGGCGCCGCCGCCGGTAGTCACCGTGTCACCGAGGCTCTTGCGGAGCTGCTCACCCTCGACGTCCACATTGGGCAGCGCGCGGTCGAGCCAGCGCGGCAACCACCAGGCGGAACGCCCGAGCAGCGCCAGCACGGCGGGGACGATGGTCATACGAACGATGAACGCGTCGAAGGCGACCGCGATCGCGAGGCCGAAGCCCATCATCTTGATCATCGACTCGGAGGAGCCGATGAAGCCCGCGAAGACGCTGATCATGATGACCGCCGCGGCGGACACCACCCGCGCACCGTGGTTGAAGCCGGTGACGACGGCCTGGCTCGGCGACTCCCCGTGGACGTACGCCTCCCGCATCCGGGTGACGAGGAAGACCTCGTAGTCCATCGCGAGACCGAACACCACACCGATCATGAAGATCGGCATCATGCTCATGATCGGCCCGGTCTGCTCCACGCCCATCAGGCCGGACAGCCAGCCCCACTGGAAGACCGCCACGACCGCGCCCAGTGCCGCGAGCACCGACAGCAGGAAGCCGAGCGCCGCCTTGAGCGGCACCAGCACCGACCGGAACACGAGCATCAGCAGCAGGAACGCCAGGCCCACGACCAGCGCCAGATACGGCACCAGCGCGTCGTTCAGCTTCTGCGACACGTCGATGTTCATCGCCGTGGTGCCGGTGACCAGGACGTGCGCGCCGGTCGTACCGGTGAACTCACCCTGATGCCCGCGGATCGCGTGCACCAGGTCCTCGGTCTGCGCGCTGCTCGGCTTGGAGTCCGGCACCACCGAAAGGGTGGCCGTGTCGCCCTTGGTGTTGAAGGCGGGCGCGTTGACCGTCTTCACATCGGGGAAGCCGGTGATGGTCGTCTTGATCCGGTCGACCGCCGCCTTCGGGTCGTCGCTCGCCGCGGCGTCGACCACCACCATCAGCGGCCCGTTGAAGCCCGGCCCGTAACCGTCGGACAGCAGGTCGTACGCCTTGCGCTGGGTCGTGCTGACCGGCTGCGAACCGTCGTCGGGCAGGCCCAGTTGCATGCTCGTCATCGGGATCGCGGCCAGGCCCAGCGCCACGACGCCCGCGACCAGGATCGGCACCCGGCGGCGTACCACCATGCGCGCCCAGCGGGTGCCCATGTTCGGCTTGCCGGTGTCGACCGCGCGCCCCTTGCGGACCTTGCGGCTGAGCGCCTTCGGTCCCGCGAAGCCGAGCAGCGCGGGAATCAGGGTGAGCGCGATCAGCACGGCGATGGCGACGGTGGCCGCCGCGGCCAGCCCCATCTTGGTCAGCATCGGGATGTTGACCACGGCCAGGCCCGCCAGCGCGATCAGCACGGTCAGACCTGCGAAGACCACCGCGGAGCCCGCCGTGCCGACCGCCCGGCCGGCCGCGTCCTCACCCTCTCGGCCCTCCATCAGTTCATGCCGGTGCCGCGACACGATGAACAGCGCGTAGTCGATACCGACCGCCAGTCCGATCATCGACGCGAGCGTGGACGACGTGCTGGACAGACCGAGCGTGCTGGCCAGCGCGGTGATCGACGCGATACCGATACCCACACCCATGATCGCGGTCAGCAGCGGGAGCCCCGCCGCGACCAGCGAACTGAACGTGATCAGCAGCACGACCGCCGCGATGCCGACACCGATGATCTCGCTGTTCCCGGTCTCCACCGACGCCTGGAGCGCCGTACCGCCGGTCTCCACCGTCAGCCCGGCGTCCCTGCCGTGCTGCGCCGCGTCCTCCAGCGCCGTGTGCGTGGCGTCGGTGATGTCGGAGGACTTGGCCGTGTAACTGACCGACGCGTAAGCGGTGGTGCCGTCCTTGCTGATCGCGTCACCGCCGGCGGCGAACGGATCGGCGACCGTCGCCTTCTGCGGTGTGCTCTTCAGCTCGTCGACGACCTTCTCGACCGCCGCCTTGTTCGGTCCCGCGGTGATCTTCTGACCGTCGGGTGCCTGGAAGACCATGCGCGCGCTCGCGCCGTCGGCGTTCGTGCCGGGGAAACGCTCATGCAGCAGGTCGAACGCCTGCTGCGCCTCGGTGCCGGGCACCGTGAAGTTGTCGCTCGGCGCGGACGGCGCGGTCGCCGCGCCGACACCGGCGAGCGCCAGCAGCGCCACCCATATCAGTACGACGAACCGCCGTCGCCGGAAAGCGAGCCGGCCCAGCTTGTAGAGGAATGTGGCCATGGGGGCATGGGCTCCCGTCAGGAGGATGGAAATGTGGGCGTGAGGAACCAGCCCGACGACGAGAGCGGCGTGTCAGGTGGAGCGGTGGTGCGGGGAATGTCGTGCTGAGTCGTGCCGGGGCGCCGAGTCGTGCTGAGTGGCGCGGGGAAAGGTCAGATCACATCAGTGGTCACTGCGCTTCGTCACGACAGACGCAGGGCGGGGACGACCACCGCGTCGATGTATCTGTGTGAGAAGTCGGGGTCGGGGTCGAGACCTTCGATGATGGGCCGCGCCAATGCGGCCCCGAACAGCAGGTGCGGGACGAAGTCGCGTGCCGGATTGTCGGCGGCCAGCTCACCGCGGTCCACGGCGCGCTGCACAAGAGCCCGGAAGCTGACCAGCTCCGGCTCGATGAGCAGCTCCCGCAGGGCGCGGAACAGGTCCTCGTTCCTGAAGGCCGCGTGAGCGAGCCCGCGCATGAGTTCCTGGTCCCGCTTGGTCTCGTCCTGGTCGTGACAGCGGATGAGTTCGTGCAGGTCACCGCTGAGCGAGCCCGTGTCGATGTCCGCCGTGGACACCGACTTGGAGTGCCGCAGCGCGGTGGCCACGAGTTCCGGCTTGCCCTTCCACTGGCGGTAGAGGGTCGCCTTGCTGGAACGCGTACGGGACGCGACCGCGTCCATCGTCAGCGCCTCGTAGCCGACCTCACGCAGCAGCTCGACCACCGCCGCGTAGAGCTCGTGCTCGCGCTCGGGGGTCAGGCGCGTACGACGCGTGGCGGAAACCTCAGCCGTCATGTCGCCCTGCCCTCCGAGTCGAAACGATGTCGTACACATAACCATAGACGGCCCGCGATCGAAACGCCACCGTTTCGATCGTGGGTCGAATCACGTTCACGACGCTCAACCGTGCCCGCGCCCTCGCGCGTACGGATTCACCCCGCCCAGGCGCGGCGCCGCGGTCGACCTCGCGTCCGGGCTCAGGCGGGAAGCGCCAGCGTGTGACCGGTGTGCTCGACCTTCGCCCGCAGGTAGCTGACATTCGCCGCCGACACGTGGACGGCGGTCGGAATCCGCTCGACCACGGCCGTCCCGAGCGCGGTGAGCTGCCGCGCCTTGTCCGGGTTGTTGCTCAGCAGCCGTATGCCGTCGACCCCGAGCGCCGCCAGCATCTGGGCCGCCGCGGTGTAGTCCCGCTCGTCCTCGCCGCGCCCGAGCGCGCGATTCGCCTCGTACGTGTCGAGGCCGTCGTCCTGGAGCGCGTACGCGTCGAGCTTCGCGTACAGACCGATCCCCCGGCCCTCCTGCCGCAGATACAGCAGATACCCGCCGGTCTCCGCGATCCGCTCGACCGCCTCGCGCAACTGCGGCCCGCAGTCGCACCGCTGCGACCCGAACACGTCCCCCGTCAGGCACTCCGAATGCGGTCTGACCAACGGCGACTCGGCGCCCTCGTAGTCCCCGAGTCCCAGCGCCAGGTGCTCCTTGCCGTCCACCAGACCGGTGAACGTGAACACGTCCGCCGTCGTCCCCCACCCGTCCGAGAACCGCAGCGGCACCCGCACCTTCGTCCGTATCCCGGCGGCCGGCAGCGGATTCTCCCCGCCCCGCGCCGCGTTGACCGCCGTGCCCGACGCACTGGTCGACACCTTCGACGCCATGCTGACCCCCCTCATAAGATCTTGAAACATCAAGCTCTTTCGGCGGTCGGATTATTTCCCCCGCCCCGAGATGTGACCCAGGCCACACGCCCGGGTCGGCGTCTCCGCTCCCCCCGACCCGCCCGATACGGCCGCCCCCGGGTCCGCCATGCGCACTGACCGTCAGCCGCAAGCTGTTCCGGCACCGCCAGGCCGACCAGGCGATCGGCGCGATGTGCGCGTCCTACGTCAACTCCGCCAACCTCGGCATCCCGGTCGCCGCACACGTCCTGCACGACACGTTCTTCATCGTGTCGTGCAGGGCTCTTCCAGATGCTCTTCGTCACCCCGCTGATCCTCGTCCTGATCGACCTCGACACCTACCGCGGCGTCGGCGCACTGTGGCGGCGCATGCTCCGACTCCCCTTCCGCAACCCGGTGATCGCCGCCTCCGCCACGGGCCTGGCGGTGGCCGCCACCGGACTGGCCCTGCCCGCCGAAGTGGTCTCCCCCGTCCAACTGCTCGGCGGCGCGGGCGTTCCCTCCGCGCTCTTCGCCCTCGGCATGTCGCTGCACGCCCGTTCCCGCCCCACCCCGGCCGCGCGCACCGAACGCCGCCCTGGTCGGTCTCAAGACCGTCGTCCACCCCCTCCTGGCCTATCTGCTGGCCCGCTACGCCTTCACCCTCTCCGGCCACGCCCTCTTCGCCGTCGTCCTGTGCGCCGGACTTCCCACCGCGCAGAACGCCTTCATCTTCGCCTCCGAATACCGGCTCCCCACCGACCTCCCCCGCGACACCGTCCTGCTCACCACCCTGCTCTCGATGGTCACCCTCACCCTGATCGCCTACGCGCTCGGCTGACCCCCGCCCCCACCGGCGGACGGCGTCACCGGCTGCCCCACCTCGTACGTGAGATAGGCGAATTGGCCGACCCGCTCCACGTCCGTCAACCGCAGCCGCCCCCCGTCCAGCCGTCGGGGCAGCAGCGGCGCCCCCGCTCCCAGCGTCACCGGCGCGACGCCGAGGATGATGTCGTCCAGCAGCCCGGCGTCGGCGAAGTTCCCGACCAACTCGCCGCCGCCGAGCAGCCACACGTTCTCCCCGTAGCCGCGGCTGCCACCGCTCCCCTCCAGCGCCGCGGCCACCATCTCCGCGTGCACCGGCCGTACGTCACCCTGGACGAAGCGGATGTCCGCCCCCGGCACGGCGGGCAGATCGTCCCGGTGCGTGAAGACCCAGCACGGCCGGTCCCCGTACCAGCGCCGCCACTCCTCCGGCCGGTCCACCACCTTCTCGTGCTCCAGCACCCAGCGGTACGTCGTCGCACCCATCGCCAGCACCCCGACGCCCGCTATGAAGCGCTCGAACGGCTCTCCGGGTTCGGTGTCCACCTCGAAGAGCCAGTCGAGCGAA
The DNA here is from genome assembly GCF_042957385.1 of Streptomyces sp. NPDC008079. Lineage (NCBI taxonomy): Bacteria > Bacillati > Actinomycetota > Actinomycetes > Kitasatosporales > Streptomycetaceae > Streptomyces > Streptomyces sp. NPDC008079. Next base: position 1,564,714 of record NZ_JBIBIC010000001.1, on the reverse strand, counting down.
TTCGCCTCATCGGCGAGGAATCCGTCGAGCGTGGTCGCTGTGTAGTACTGAGTCCTGGTCACGGTCACAGCCTGCCACCCACCACTGACAATTGCCCCTCAAGCGGACATCGGCGCAGGTCGGCCGCGCTCAACGCCGCGGCAACGGCGGCCCGTCCCGGTCCCGGGCCCTCACACCCCGAGCTGGCGTGCGGCGGCGTCCACCGTCTGCGCCAGCAGCACGGCGATCGTCATCGGCCCGACCCCGCCCGGCACCGGCGTGATCAGCCGCGCACGACCGCGGGCCGTCTCGAAGTCCACGTCGCCGACATTGCCCGCGTTGTACCCGGCGTCGATCACCACCGCGCCCGGCTTGATGTCCTGACCCCGGATCAGCCGGGCCCGCCCCACCGCCGCCACCACGACGTCCGCCTCCGCGACCACCGCGGCCAGGTCCTCGGTACGCGAGTGGCAGTACGTCACCGTCGCGTCCTTCGCCAGCAGCAGCATCCCGACCGGCTTGCCCAGGATCGCGCTGCGGCCCACCACGACCGCGCGCTTCCCCGCGAGCCCGACCTCGTACTCCTCCAGCAGCCGCATGATGCCGCCCGGCGTGCACGACACGAATCCCGGCAGGCCGAAACTCATCGCGCCGAACGAGCTGACCGTGACGCCGTCGACGTCCTTCTCCGGCGCGATGGCCTCGAACGCCGCCCGCTCGTCGATGTGCGGGCCCACCGGATGCTGCAACAAGATGCCGTGCACCTCGGGGTCGGCCGACAGCGCGCCGAGCGTCTCCACGAGTTCCGCCGTACTGGTCCGCGCGGGAAGCGCCACATGGCGCGACAGGATTCCGGCCTTCGCGCTGCGCGACTGCTTCATCCGCACATACGTCACCGACGCGGGATCCTCACCCACCAGCACCGTCGCCAGGCACGGCGCGAATCCTGTGCGCCGCGCAAGGATCGACGCCCTGGCGGCGGTCTCCCCCATGATGCGCCGGGCAAGACCGGCCCCGTCCATGAGCCGCGCGGTATGTGTCGATGCCACCGTTGCCTCCAGGCGTGTTCAGTCCACTCGCCCAGGCGCACGGCACCGACGTATGCGTCAGGCCGCTCCCCGGTGGTACTCCACCTCAGCGCCAGTCACGGCCCACCCGCACTCTATCCGCCCCCGCCGCCCCCGCCCCGTGTCGCCGGTGGCGGTCCGGGGCCGCAAGCCGCCCTGAAAAGCTCCGCCGCCCTGAACCGTCGCGAACGGACCCCGTAAAACGACAGAAATCCCGTCCGATCATGAAGACCGGCGGGATTCCGTCAAACGTTCCCGAAATCGCCCAGGAACGGCCCTGTTGTGGGGTGTTGACGGATACCTCTGATCAGGCACACGTGGCGCCCGTGAAGATCGCTTCCCGCGGCAAGGTTGATCGTTTCCCGCGCGAGGTGTCAGCGAGGGGCCTCAGTCCCACCAGAAGTCCCAGTTGTGGACACCGGTGAGCCGCTCAGCGTACGCGCCCAGTGTGTACGGGCGTCTGCCCTGCCAGATGTTGTCAGGGCAGAAGGCGAAGTGCTCCGCAGCGACCAGGAGGGCGTCCTCCTCAGTTGTGGGTGGGGCTGCGACGCTGAGATGCAGGGTGGAGAAGCCGACAGCGACGACACGGGCGCCGAACCGGTTCTCCCAGTCGCCGACGATCGCGGAGAACTTCGCCGTGTCGTTGTCGTAGTTGGCGGGACCGGACCATCCTGCCGTTGCGAGGGCTTCTGCGCCGGATGCGGCGGTGACCAGCCCGAGACGCGACTTGGGGTGGTCGGAAAGGAACACCTCGGCGTACTCGGCGGCCAGTTGGTCAGCGCTCAACACGGCTTCTCGGCTGGGTGCGCGTCCAGGCCAGCTTTGCTCGAAGGGGGCGGTGACGGCGAGGCGCCGATCGGCCGACAGCATGTCGTCGTCTTCATCGACGGCGGTATACGTCGCCCACCACTTCGCGAGAAGGGCGGTTGGGTCGTGGCCCGTGGCAGCGGACATCTGCTCTGGAAAAACCTCGCCCGATCCCCAGGGGCGGAATTCGGCATCCTCGGGGTCGAGCGCGTCCAGCAGCAGGGGCCACTGGCCGGAGCCTCTGTGTTCGGCGTGCATCCGAGCCCACAGCCCGGCTGCGGCCGGCTCGTCGCTGAGCCATAGGGGTTGGGAATCCCCATCGCCTTCACTGGACGTGATCATCCGGCCGGGCGGCATCACTGAGCGGATCCGAGCACACCGTCACGGAACTGTTGGAAGGTGTGCCAGCCCGACGTCTGTCCCGGATTGATCAGGTCCCCTTCGGCGAGATCGAGCACCTTGCACCGCAAAGCCTCTGCAAGGCGGAAGACGGGTGCCAACACGTCGTCGCCGGAGCCCCGAATGTGAAGCATGATCGAGTCCACCGGGTCTTCCGAGCCGATGCTGAGTTCGATGGACCAAGTGGGGCCGGACAGGTCGCCCCACGTGGGGTCCGAGAGATCAGCTTCGGGAACGGCCCGGGTGACAGCCGCGAGCACGTCGCATTGCCGGCCGAGCGGTTCCGACGAGTAGTCGTCGGGAAGCTCGTGCATCGAGGTGACCTCGTCGGGCAAGCGGAGGAGGAGCACATCCCAGCTCATGGTGGCCTTTCAGGCAGGACTCAAGTAGCGGTCGCGGTCGGTCAGATCAGGCTGAACTGCTCTCCAGGAGGCTGTGGCAGGAGCACGTTCTGCAACTGGCGGACGTTCGCGCGCCAGGAGGCGCCACTCGGCTCGGCCCACAGCTCCATCAGATCGGACGGCTCGGTCATGACACGGCCGAGGGCCTGACGTGCCAGATCGCGCAGGCCGGGGAGATCAGGAAGGAGCTCTTCCGGCCCATAAACGGGATCAGCAGGCTCACCCCCGGGACACTGCGCCGCGACGAGGGCGGCCGCGGCCACGACTACCTCTGATTCTGGCGCTTCGTGGTAGTCCACGGTGTCGATCACACGGGTGAGAGCGCCGCGGACGAGGCCCTCGCGTTCGCCTGCGGCAGCCTCGTCAAGGTCGCCACAGAAGTCCGCTGCGGTGTCGTTGCCAAAGGGGCCGACGTCCCAAGTGCCCATAAGTCTCTTCCCATCACGGTGCTGATCGAGGAATCCTGACAGAGGCCACTGACAGCGGCCGCACGGACCGGACCAGCGTGAAGTACGCCGGGGTCGGGAACGGCTGCCAGACGTGGGTCTGACCAGCACGTCCAACGCCTTTGGAGATCGCTTCCCGAGTGGTGATCGCTTCCCGGGAGAAGCGTGGGCCGCCTATGGGGCGGAAATGTCATGCAGGTTGCCGCATGCGTCCTCTCGGATGTGCAGCCGACGCAGGTCTTGCAGTGCTGCGGCTGGGAAGGGGTGTTGCACCCACTTTGCTCGGTAGCCCTCTTCGCCGTGAAGCCGCAACACTGACTGCGCGGCCTCGATGACAGCGTGACTCAGGGCGCTACGGCTTTGCGTCGAGGTCCATACGAGCGTGCCGGCCTCGTCGTTCGCGTCGAAGCTCGCGGACATGTCTGGGAAGCGGTAGATCGTTATGTCCACGTCCGGCCCCAGACGTCGGAGGACCCACCTGACTTCGGCCGGTTCGAGGTCGAAGGAAAACCGGTGGACGGAGTTCAGGCTGTAGAGGCCGGCAACGCTGTGAAGCAGGTCGGCAAGGGCATCGGTGAGGTAGCTGACGATGTCCTTGCGCTCCGACGACCCGTCTGCGATGCGGCAGGTTGCCCAGCCGGACCCGCTGAGTTCCCAGCTGAACTGGAGATCAGGCACCGGCCTCGTCCTCCCACCTTCGGCGTCCGACTTGGCGAAATTGGGCCAACAGCCGGAAGAACTCCTCGACCGGTGTGGAGTCCGCTGGTGTCGCACGCTCGATGCCTGCTGCCCAGCTGAGGGAACCGGAGATGCCCTGCTGCTCACGAAGCCAGTAGGTGAAGTCCCCGTCGGGCCAGAAATCGAAGGGTTCGTTGATGTCGTGCACGCCCAGTGCGACTCGGTAGCCGATGAGGATGGAGTGCAGGTGCTGGAGTGAGCCGCCGGGAAGCCACATGCCAGGTCGCAGACGGACCTGCTCCAGGAAGTCGTAGACGCTGGTGCACTCCTGCCAGTGCTTGACGCTGTTCTGGGGGCTGTCCTCTGCCGGCACGAGATGAGCTTACGGCGCGGACGGGAGTTGTCGTGGGGCGACGCGGTGCGGGCGGAAGGCAGGCGTGTGTGGTTGTTTGGGGGCATGAGCGGTCACCTTCTGCGATCTTGGTGCGCTCCCTTCTACGGTTGCCTGGAGCTTCGGAGGCCGTGGAAGCCGGCTGTCGGCTGCGGGCGACTGGCGGGACGAGATGACATCGCTGTTTCAGCGTCTGGATGAGGAAGAAGCCATCGTGCGCGGCGAGTTGTCCGCGTTGCGGGAGAAGATCACCGTCGCCGAGGAACGGCTGGCGCGGTTGACCATCACCCGGGAGACGGCGGAATCGCTTCTGGGCGGCGGTGCTTCCACCGAGGGTCCTCAGGCAGCGTCGGAAGAGGCCGGGCAGGCGCCGCCCGCCAGCAGTTCGCCCCGCGGTTCGGCCGAGGTCTCAGCTTCGGCTGATGGCGATAGCTCGGGTGCTTCTGCTGCGTCCGGGACCCAGTTGGACTGGGAGGTGGCACGCGAGCAGATGCTGGTGCTTCTGGCTGGGGCTGGGCGGGCGATGAAGGTGCAGGACATCTGCGCGGCGATCGGCGAGGACGTCACGAGCACGCGGCGGGTGGAGACGACCCGTTCCCGGCTGAAGCGGATGGCGAAAGAGGGCCGGGTGGTTGAAGGCCCGACGGCGTATTTCGCGATCGCGCCCACGGCTGGCGGACACCGTCAGGAAGGAGTGGGCATGAGGTGACGCGACGGCCGCCGGTGCGGCCGGGGAGGGTGGCACCGCCGAGGGTTCAGCTCGGCGGTGCCGAATGTGCGTGAGCGCCCAAGTGAACGGTGGCTCCCGCGTTTTCGAGCGTAGTAGATGCCTTTCCCCCTCAAAGCGTGGAGCCGCGAAGTCGTCATGCCCGGTCGCCGTTGTGCGGTTCCGGGCGCGAATCGAGGCTCAATGCGTCCCAGTTCGATCGGTCGTGGAATCTCGCGGCCACAGCCGCCCTCCGGTGAACGCGCCCAGTCGGGCGACAGTGGCCACGTCGGGCCAGGACCGGCCCGGCGAGCAGATCCGCGATGGCCTGCCGGTTGACTCCGGAACCGGCCGCCGCCGCCCGCAGGCTCAGTCCCTGATCGGCCAGCGCCCGGGTGAGGGCGTCAGCGATCTGTCGAACCGCCTCGGCCGCGGGGTCGGGGCTGGTCTGTTCGGGCCAGGCTTCCGGATCGCGGGTCATCTGCCGGGGGGAGCGTGCGCGGGCGCGTCCGCCGACCATGCGCGCACCATCCTGTCAGTCGAAGTCGATCACGCTTGGAATGGCTGCTTGTCCAGCCGGTATGTATGGACCGTAGTCGTTGATCCCGATACGTCTGCGAAGATCGCCCGCTACCGCCCCCGGCAGGCTCCACCGCTCTGGGACGAGGTCGCGCCACTCGTCAGCTCGGTGGCCGCTGCCACGGTGAGCTCGGTTCCCTACGAGGTGGAGAGGCTGCTGCACGTCCTCGGGCGCCTGGCGTTGTGGGCCGAGTCGGCGGGGCTGGAACGCGATCCGGATACGTGGTTGCGCAATGAGGTGATCGACGCGTTCGTCCTGTCGCGGGCAGGAGACATCGAAACGTCGTCGGTGCGGACCTACCGGACGTGGCTCCTGCGGGTGCGGGATGCTCTGGCCTTCAGCGAGCGCGGAGAGGCAGCCCCGTCGCGGATGCACGCGGAAGCGTCTCCGCACCCGCCCTACACGGCAGCCGAGTTGGCGGGTCTGCGGCACTGGGCCGATCACCTGCCGGGCCAGCAGCGGACCGATGCCCTGGCACTTCTGGGCCTGGGCGCGGGGCTGGGGCTCACGCCCGGGGAGGTGGCGGCCAGTCGCGGCGTCGATCTGCGGCGTCCTCGCCAAGGCGGGCCGCTGCTGCACAAGGGCGTCAAGCGTCTGGTCCCGCTCGTCGCCCGAGCCGGCTGGGATGCCCGGCTGGGCGAACTGGCGGAACGGGCGGGCAGCGGGTACGTGTTCCGGCCCGGGCGGACCGTCGAATACTCCAAGAACCTGATCGGCTCCTGGTCCCTGATGCACCGGCCGCCGGGGAATACGCCCGCGGTGTCCGTGGGCCGGCTGCGAGCGACGTGGATCGTCGAGTGATGCGCGCGCATATTGATCACCACCTGATCGCCCAAGCGGCCGGACTGGCTTCCGCCGCCTCCCTGGCCCGCTGGCAGCATCTGGTGCCGCCCGTGGACGAGGCGACCGCAGCCCGGCTGTTGCGGGGCCCGGAGCAGCGGTGACCAAGCCCCGGGCCTGGCGGAACCCGGAGAAGATCAAGCACTGCCGACCCCGGCCGGTGACCGACGCCCCCTTCGAGATCCCCGATTCCAAGGTCGGCCAGCTCGATGCCGTCCTGCACCAGTCCGGGGTGCTGGAGCTGATTGACGCCGAGTTGGCGGGCCGCCCGGGACCGAAGGGGCTGCCAGTCCGGACCGTGCTGGTGGGATTGCTGCTGGCGCTGCCCTACCACCGCAGCGCGAGCCTCGCGGACATCTGCCGGTTCTGCTCGATGAGCTGCGGGCCCCTACCCGCTCCTGGCTCGGCATCCCGGACAACAGCAGGGCTGACGGCCACGCCAGGATCGCGTTCTCCCGCCGCGTCTACCGGTCCTTCGACCGCCTGACCACCGCCCTGGACCCGCAGCGCTGCGACCGGCGCCGCCGGCTTCCCGCCGAAGAGGCCGGGATCGTGGCCGACGCCTGGGAGGACACGGACGCCGAGCACAAACGGCGCCTGGAGCTGCTGCAGGAGATCAGCGATCGTCTGATCCTGATCACCGTCCGCCTCGCTCACCGCCGGGGCCTGCTCAAGGGCTGGCGGGGCGACATCGGCGCCGACACCACACCGATTCCCGACTGGCACCGTCCGCACCGTGAACGGCGGGGCCTGGCCTCCGTCGAGCTGACCGCGGGCTCGCATTACTGCGGAGGCTCCGAGGAAGGAATCTTCGGGCACTCCGCCAGCCTCCTGGTCGCCGCCAGCCGACGGCACCCCGCAGGTCACCCGCAGGCCGGTGAACGTGTCAGCCGGCATCCGCAACTCGCCCTCGGCCTGGACACCCCGGGCAAGCGCATCGGCCCGAACGCCGTCCACTCCCTGGCCCAGCTCGCCCCGTTCGGTTTCCCGACGGGACTGCTGGCAGCCGACCGCGCCTACACCGACCAGACCACCGAGAACTTCGCACAGCCGGTCCGCACCATGGGCTACCAGTTGGTCCTCGACTACAAACAGCAGTACCGCGGCGTCCAGGGCACCTACCAGGGCGCCCTCCTCGTCGGCGGGTCCCTCGCCTGCCGTAACCTGCCCCCGCTTCAACCACTCCCACCGCGTCCCCGCGCCGCAGTCGGCCGTCGTCGACCTCACCAACAAGCGAGCCACCGCCGCACACACCGCTGCCAAGCCCACCGTCCCGATCCCGCAAGGCGAACGGCTGCGGCCCTTGCCCATGAACGAACTGCCGCGGATCTGCCAGAAGCCGACGATCACCGTCCGGCCAGGTGGCCTCGGCAAACTCGACAAATTCCGCCAGGACCGCCATTACCTCCACCCCACCTGGCAGGACATCTACCGGCCCGAGCGGGCGAACATCGAAGGTCTCAAAGGCAGAGCCAAGAGCCACGGCCTCGACATCTCCGACCCCGCCAAACGGCTCGCCCACGGGCGAGTCGCGCAGACCATCCTGCTCGCGCTGATGATCTGCAGCATCAACCTGCACATCCTGTTCACCTGGCAGCAGACCACCGGCACCGAGCGAGCCCTCACCACCCTCTGCGAAGCCGGCGCACCCAGCGGTCCTGCCCTCTCGCCTCCCGCCGCGACCAGGATTCCTCCGCCCGCACGACCGCAGATCCGCACCGTCACCTGAGAGCTCAGCACCACACGCGATCACGCACGCCCGGCTAAGGCCCCGGAACACCCTCCGCACCCGACCCGCCCCGGCCCCACAGGCTGACGACACCGGACAGATGTCACGACGCCTGCCGCGTTCGGACAGCACATCGAACAGACACCAGAAACGACGAGATCCCGCCCGATCAATCAGATCGGACGGGATCTCGTCAACCGCTCACCAGACAACTCGTAAACAGTTGGTTGTGGACCTGAGGGGATTCGAACCCCTGACCCCCTCGATGCGAACGAGGTGCGCTACCGGACTGCGCCACAGGCCCTTGCAACGAGGAAAACTCTAGCATCCCGAGACGGGTGGTCGTGAACGCGATTCACGCTGGTCCGGATGTCCGGGAAGCCTGGCGGCACTACTCGTTGGCGGCGCGGGGGCGGTCGGAGGGGTCGGCGTACTGGTCGAAGAGCGGGGTGCGGGGGGTGCGCGGGCGCGGGCGGCGCGGCTGGGGGGCGGCCGGGGCGGACTCCTGCGCGGCAGCCGCCGGGGCGGATTCCGCGGCGGCGGTGCCGGACCTGGCGGCGCTCCACGTGTCGGGCGCGCCGGGGTCGACGCCGCCCGGCGTACGGGGGGCGACCGGAGCCGTCACATAGGTGGGCAGCGGGACCGGTACGGGCTCCCAGCCGTCGTCGTTGTTCTGCTGCGCGCGCTGCTGGTCGACCCACTCGGCGTGGTCGGTCTGCTCGACGAGGGCGCGCCGGTCAGCCGTACGCGGCGAGGGCGCGGGGCGTTCGGCGGGCGCCGCCTGGTGCTGGTGCTGGTGCTCCTCGGCGGCCGGTTCGGGGCGGGCGCGCAGGCGTCGGGCGGCCTCGGCGGCGTACCGCTGGTCGATGCGCACCTCGAAGCGACGCCGCTCCTGGCGACGCATCTGGCCGATGTAGACCGTCAGCAGAACGGCCGGGATGGCGGGCGCCCAGAGCAGCGCGACGCCGCCGACGGCCGCCGCGACGGCGCCGACGGTGAAGCCGAGGAAGAGCAGTGTCGTGGTGCGGCGACGGCGCGCGAGCACCTTGGCACGCGGGTTGGGCACGCCGGGACGGGCACCATGCGCGGTGTGCGCACCATGCGCGCCGGCCGCGCCCTGAGTACCGCGTGCTCCGTGGACGCCGTGGGCGCCCTGCGGGATGCCCGGCCGCACCTCGGTCGCGGGTACGGCGAGTCCGCGGACGTCCACCGCTCCGGCGAGGTCGTCCTCGGATACGTCGTCGGCTGCGTCTTCCGCGGGTTCGACGCTCTCACCTCGCGCCTTCGCGACACGCCGCTCCATCGCCGCGCGCCCGGACAGAAGCCGGATGGCGGTGCTGAAGCGTTCCGTCGGACGCGCTTCGTTGAGCTCATCCTGCCTACGGAGCCACATGGGCACCAAGTAGGCAGCCCAGGCCCCGACGATGACTGCGTAGATGAGGCCACTACTGCTCACGCGTTACACGGTAGGGGTGATCGAGACACGCCATACGCAATTTGGCCCGGTGTGTCGCACGATCTGGCTGATATGCCGAGATTTTTTTGCGATTGGCTTCATTTTCGAACAATTGTTTTATTTCTGGTGCGTCCCGGGCCTGGCCTGCCGCCAGCGGTTCAGCAACCCCTCCGGGACTTCCTCCGCCGTCAGCGCGTAGACCAGATGGTCCCGCCATCCACCGTCGATATGCAGATAGCGCGGACGCAGCCCCTCCTCCCGGAAACCGAGCTTTTCGGCCACCCTGCGGCTGGGACCGTTCTCCGGGCGAATGCACACCTCGATGCGGTGCAGTCCGACGCGCCGGAAGCAGTGGTCGACGGCGAGCGCCACCGACGTCGGCATCACACCGCGCCCGGCGACCGCCTCGTCCACCCAGTAACCGACGTGCGCCGAGCACATCGACCCCCAGGTGATGCCCGCGACGGTGAGCTGCCCCGCGAGCCGCCCCTGGTACTCGATCACGAACGGCAGCATCCGGCCCGCGCTCGCCTCCGAGCGCAGGTGCCGCACCATCTGACGGTACGTGGGGCGCTGCGCGACATGGCCGGGCGGGGCGGGCGGCACGGTGGCCTCCCACGGACGCAGCCAGTCGCGGTTGCGCCGGTTGACCTCGCGCCAGGCGCGCTGGTCACGCATCCGGATCGGGCGGAGGGTGATGTCACCGTCCACCAACTCAACCGGCCAGGACCCGTTCAGCTCGGTCTCCCAGGGACTGAAGTCGTTTGGTCATTCAAGTGATCGCCGCCATGGATCTGGTCGACGGCGTGCACCAGGAGCGGGGCGAGTACGGCGAGGCCGTCCTTGACCCCGCCGCTCGAACCGGGAAGGTTCACCACCAGCGTGCGCCCGCACACCCCCGCCACGCCACGGGAGAGCACGGCGGTCGGCACCTTCTCCCGGCCCGCCGCGCGGATCGCCTCGGCGATACCGGGGATCTCGTAGTCGAGCAGTTCCCGGGTGACCTCGGGGGTACGGTCCGTCGGCGAGATACCGGTGCCGCCGGTGGTCACCACCACGTCGTACGCGGCCTCGGCCGCCTCGCGCAGCGCCTCGCCGACGGGCGCGCCGTCGGGTACGACCCGCGGGCCGTCCACGGTGAAACCCCACTCCTGGAGCGCGGCGACGATCAGCGGGCCGCCGCGGTCCTCGTACACCCCCGCGGAGGCGCGGTTGGACGCGGTGACGGCGAGCGCGCGCAGGGTGCGGCCCGGCGCGGCCTGCGGTACGGCGGGCCCGGTCATGCGCGGTGCCAGTCGCCGGACTTGCCGCCGGTCTTCTCCTCGACCCGCACATCGGTGATGACCGCCGCCTTGTCGACGGCCTTCACCATGTCGATGACCGTGAGCGCGGCGACGGTGACCGCGGTCAGCGCCTCCATCTCCACCCCGGTGCGGTCGGTGGTCTTCACGGTGGCGGTGATCTCCACGGCGTCGTCGGCGACCACCAGGTCGACTGTCACACCGGACACCGCCAACGGGTGACAGAGCGGGATCAGGTCAGGGGTGCGCTTGGCGCCCATGATCCCGGCGATCCGCGCGGTGGCGATGGCGTCGCCCTTCGGAACGCCTGCGCCGCGCAGAAGTTTGATGACGCCGGGATCGACCAGGACCCGTCCTGTCGCCCTGGCCGTGCGCGCGGTGACGTCCTTGGCGGAGACGTCGACCATTCGGGCCGCGCCTGCCTCGTCGAGGTGGGTGAGGTGCTGCTGCGCGCTGCTCATCGTTCTCCCGGTGCGGTCTCTTGGGCAGACACCGTACCGGCAGGGACCTCCGCGCGGCCCGCGGGTCCGCGCCGGTGTGCGCGCGGACCACCCGGCGGCCGATCGCCTACGGCTCCAGCACCACCACTTCGACATCCGCCCCGGCCTCGACCGAGGTGTCGGCTTCCGGTACGACAATCAGCGCGTCGGCGTGCGCGAGCGCCCTGACCAGGTGCGACCCGGAACCGCCGACCGCCGTGACCGTACCGGACGCCCGGTCGTAGTGACCGCGCAGGAACTGCCGCCTGCCTTCCGGCGACCTCTCGATCGCGGTGACGCACACCGCGCGCACGACCTCCCGGTGCACCGACCCGGCACCCATCAGCGTGCGGATCGCGGGGCGGACGAACAGCTCGAAGGACACGTACGCGCTCACCGGATTGCCGGGCAGCGCAAGCAGCGGCGTGCGGTCGGGGCCGATCCGCCCGAAGCCCTGCGGCTTGCCCGGTTGCATCGCGAGCTTGCGGAAGTCGACATGTCCACTTGGCGCGGAGATGTCACCCTCACCGTCGTCGTCGTTGGCGTTCATCTCACTGCCGTCCGCGATCGACGACAGTGCTTCTTTGACGACGTCATACGCGCCGACGCTCACACCGCCGCTGGTGACGATGATGTCGGCGCGGATGAGCTGGTCCTCGATAGTGGCGCGAAGCGTCTCGACCTCGTCGGCGACGGCGCCGACGCGATACGCGATGGCGCCCGCCGCCCGCGCGGCGGCGGTGAGCGCGAAACTGTTGGAGTCGTAAATCTGACCGGGTCCGAGGTCCTCACCCGGCTGCACCAACTCGCTGCCGGTGGACACCACGACCACCCGCGGCCGGGGCCGCACCTTGACGGCGCCGCGCCCGATCGCCGCGAGCAGCCCGATCTGCGCCGGGCCGAGAATCGTACCGGCGGCCAACGCCAACTCCCCCGCGGCGACATCACTGCCGCGAGCCCGCACGAACTGCCCGTGCTCCACCGGCCGGTGCACCCGCACCTCACCCGCCGCGCCGGCCGGATCGGTGCTGTGCGCGCTCATGCTCGCCGCCGGGCCGCCACCGGTGCCGCCGTCGGTCCACTCCACCGGCACGACACCCTCAGCGCCGGGCGGCAGCGGGGCGCCTGTCATGATCCTGGCGGCTTGGCCCGGTCCCACCGTGGGCAGTTCACCGCTTCCCGCCGCCACATCGCCGACCACGTCGAGCACCGCCGGGTGCTCCTCGGTCGCCGCCTTGGTGTCGGCGACCCGCACCGCGTAGCCGTCCATGGAACTGTTCTCGAACGGCGGCAGCGCCACCGGCACCGTGACGTCCTCGACCAGCACACACCCCTGCGCGTCGAGGATCTGCAACTCGATCGGTTCCAGCGGGGTCAGTTGACCCAGGATGCTGTCGAGATGTTCGGAGACGGACCACACCCGGTCGGCGTCATGACTCACTCTTGCATCTCCTCGGTGACGTACGAACGCAGCCAGGTCCGGAAATCTGGCCCCAGGTCATCACGTTCGCATGCCAGTCGGACAATCGCACGCAGATAGTCACCGCGGTCACCGGTGTCGTAACGCCGCCCGGTGAACACCACACCGTGCACCGGCCCGCCGGTGTGGTCCCGGTGCGACAACTCACGCAACGCGTCGGTGAGCTGGATCTCGCCACCACGCCCCGGCTCGGTCTTCTTCAGCACGTCGAAGACGGCGGCGTCGAGCACATAGCGGCCGATGACCGCATACGACGACGGTGCCTGGTCGGGGCTCGGCTTCTCCACCATGTCGGTGACGCGCACGACATCGTCGTCGCTCGTCGGCACCACGGCGGCTGCACCATAGAGGTGGATCTGCGAGCGATCGACCCGCATCAAGGCGACGACACTGCCGCCGTGCCGTTCCTGCACCTCCACCATGCGCGCCAGCAACGGGTCGCGGGGGTCGATGAGGTCGTCACCGAGCAGCACGGCGAACGGCTGGTCACCGACGTGCGGTTCAGCGCACAGCACCGCGTGACCGAGGCCCTTCGGGTCACCCTGGCGCACATAGTGCATGGTCGCCAGACCGCTGGATTCGCGTACCCGCGCGAGCCGGGACTCGTCACCCTTGCGGGTGAGTGCTTCCTCCAGCTCGTAGTTGCGGTCGAAATGGTCCTCCAGGGCGCGCTTGTTGCGACCTGTGATCATGAGCACATCGGAGAGCTGTGCGGACACGGCTTCCTCGACCACGTATTGAATGGCCGGCTTGTCGACCACGGGAAGCATTTCCTTGGGCGTCGCCTTGGTCGCCGGCAGGAAGCGGGTACCAAGACCGGCGGCAGGGATCACAGCCTTGCTGATCCGGGTACGAGGATGTGATTGCGTCATGCCGTGCACCATAGCGGGCAAGTATTTGCCCGAAGACGAAGGTACGACTGGTTGTGACGGATTGGTGACGGATGTGTGTGGTATGAGCGACGCCCGCGAGCGAAAAGCAGCACTGCGGACCCGGCTCCTGCGCACCCGACGCGACCTTACCGCCGCCGAGCGTGCCGCCGCAGCGACAGCGCTCTCGCAGACCGTACGCGGCCTGCCCGAACTGGCCGCCCCCGGACCGGTGGCCGCCTATGTGTCGATCGGCGCGGAGCCCGGCACCCGGGAGTTGATCGACACCCTGCGGAACGCCGGTACGCGCGTCCTACTGCCCGTCCTGCTCCCCGACAACGACTTGGACTGGGCCGCATACGACGGCCCCGACGCCCTGCACCGCACCGGACGCGGCCTGTTCGAGCCGACCGGCGAACGCCTCGGCCCCCAAGCCGTCACCACGGCGCGAGCCATTCTGCTCCCCGGCCTCGCCGTGGACGCGCGCGGCGTACGCCTTGGCCGCGGCGGCGGCTCGTACGACCGGGTCCTCGGCCGGCTGAGGGAGGCCGCGGTCGATCCGCTTCTCATGGTGCTGCTCTACGCGCACGAGGTGGTCGAACGGGTCCCGCAGGAACCGCACGACCACCTCGTAGACCTGGCGGTGACACCGGAAGGAGTGCACCGCTTCACCAGGTGATGTCATTCGCGCGTGACGTTTTCCGTCACCAGGTGCGCGATTACCGGTGTGGTTTACGGAGTGAGTGCCATCTTCGCCTTGGTGGACTTGTCCACCTGCTCGGCGGAGAACACCCAGGGGAGGAGTTCGCCGTTCGCCCACATATTGGTCTGGTCGGTGTAATGCGCGTTGTAGACGTGACCTGACGCGCCCGTCAGATTGATCCACCGGGACTTGTCGAGGTCCTGGAGATTGACGATCATCCGCATGGACGGGACCCAGACGACGTCGTAACCGCCCGCCGCGTTCCAGCCGGTCGCGTTCACGGCCGCCTCACCGCCGCCGAGCTGCCAGGGGCCGCGGTTGAGCAGCCACTTGAGCACGGCGGGGCCTTCGGTTCCCAGCGTCTGGTTCTTCAGCTCCAGCTTGTGGAGGCGGCCCCAGCTCCAGGTGTCGATGTCCTTGCCGAGCTTGGCGGTCAGTTCGTAGCGTGCGTCCTTCATGGCCTGCCCAAGGAGCTGGTCACGGTCACTGTGGTGCTTCTTGTCGGGGTCTCCGCTGAAGAACGCCGTTGTCGACATCGTCCACCAGGGGCTGTTCTGCTGCGGCAGCATCTTGCGAACGACCTCGAACCACCGGTCGCCGCCGTCCGGCTGCGCCTCGTCGGCATCCCGCTCGCCGCACTCGTGGACCGTGCCGCTGCTGCCGTCGAGATTGTCGACCGGCCCGGTCTGCCCGGCCGGGGGCACCCGCAGGCACTGACCCTCGGGACGCAATTCCTTGGGCAGCTTGTTGCCGAAGGCCAGCTTCAGGACATTGCGCCACACCGCGTTGAAGTACGCGGCGGCGGCGGAATCGGCGTCCTGGTTGAAGTCCCAGCCCTCCAGCAGTTGCTGCGCCTTGCGTACGTAGTCGCCCTTGTCGTTCGTGATGTTGATCTTCAGAAGATATGGAACGAGAAGCTTGGCGATCTCACTGCTGCTGTCGCCCTGCATCGACTGCATGTCGTCCATGGAGACCTTGCCGCCGTCCTTGATCTTGGACGCGATGAGGTCGTTGATGCGCTGGCTCCTGGTGCCGTATCCCCAATCCTCGGTCAGCAGGTACGGGTACTTGCTCTGATCGATGACGGCCTGGTTGGCGGTCACGATGTATCCGCGGGAGGGGTTGTACTCGTACGGCATCGACTTGAACGGGATCGTGCCCGTCCAGTCGTAGTGCGAGTCCCAGCCGGGCACCGGGTACGTACCGTCCACACCGTCGGCGCGCGTCGGCACCTGACCCGGCGCCTGGTAGCCGATGTTGCCCTTGGTGTCGGCGTAGATCAGATTCTGCGACGGGACCGCGAAGTCGGCGGCGGCGGCCCGGAACTGGTCGAAGTCCGTCGCCTTGTCGAGTTCGAAGACGGCGTCCATGGTCTTCGAGGGCTCGAGCGCCGTCCATCGCAGAGCGACGGCATAACCACTGTTGACGCCGCCCGGTGGATCGGTGACGGGTGCGGTCTGTCCGACGGTGCGGATCTCGTCGCTGCGGTCGGAGATCACGGGGCCGTTGTTGGTTTCGCGCACCGTAATAGTGCGGCTTTTACCACCCGCGACCTTGATGGTCTCCTGGCGCGTCTTGAAGGGCAGTTGCTTGCCGTCGTAAAGGTAGGTGCCCGCCGTGACCTTCTCCAGGTAGAGGTCGGTGACGTCCGCACCCAGGTTGGTCATTCCCCAGGCGATGCTCTGGTTGTGGCCGATGACGACCCCTGGCATTCCTGAGAAGGTGTAACCGGCGACGTCGTACGGGCAGGCGGCGTTCACCACCCGGCAGTGCAGGCCCATCTGGTACCAGAGGGAGGGAAGCTGCGGCGCCAGGTGAGGGTCATTGGCCAGCAGCGGCTTGCCGGTGGTGGTGTAGGTGCCGGACACCACCCATGAGTTGGAGCCGATGCCGTCACCCGACGGACCGAGCAGCGCGGGCATCTGGTCGATGATCTGCGAGATACCCGAAAGCTGTGTGTTGACCGAGCTGCTGAGTCCCTGCGGGCCGCCGGACGACGCGGGCTCGTACGCGCCGGTGATCTTGTTGACGGAACCGCCGTCCACGATCGGCCGGTTGCGGTCGTACGGATACGCCGGGTAGAGCTGCTTGATCTGCGCCTGGCTGAGGCGGCTGGTCATCAGGGCGCGGTCGATCTCGTCCTGCATGTTGCCGCGCAGGTCCCAAGCCATCGCTTTGAGCCAGGCGACGGAGTCGACCGGCGTCCAGGGTGCGGGTTTGTAGTCGTTGCTGAACGACAGCGCCGCGTACTCGACCGACAGTCCGGCGCCGCTGTGGTCCTTGAGGTAGGCGTTGACACCGTCGGAGTACGCCTGGAGGTACTTCTTGGTGGTGGCGTCGAGCTTGGTGTCGTATTCCTTCTGCGCGACGCCGCGCCAGTTCAGGGTGCGCAGGAAGGCGTCGGTCTCGACCTGGCCCTTGCCGAACATCTCGGACAGCCGTCCCGAGGTGAGATGGCGGCGTACGTCCATCTCGTAGAACCGATCCTGCGCCTGGACGAAGCCCTGGGCGCGGAAAAGGTCCTCGGGGCTGTCGGCGTAGACCTGGGGGATCCCGTTCGCGTCGCGCATGACGTCGACGGGCCCTGACAGGCCCTTGAGCTTCAGCGAGCCCGATGTCTGCGGGAAGGAGGCGCGGACGGTGCTCACGCTCCAGTAGGACCCGAATCCGATGCCCGCTACGAGCAGCAGCACGAACGCGATCACGATGAAGCGTACGCGGCGGGATTTCTTCCGTGCGGGCATCGCTGTCCTTCGAGGGGCAGGGCGGACCGGTGATCAAGGTGCTCGTTGTGCAAGGGCAACCATAGGGGCAGCCCAGCGGTCGGCGGCCGGTGGGCCGTGGAATGTCAAGAGAGCGTAAAATGTTAGGTAAGGCAACGAAGTTGAAAGGACCGGCACCCTGACTGTCCACCATCTCAACGAGATCCTGCTGGTCGGCGCCTCAGTACTGCTGGTCGCGGTCGTGGCCGTGCGCCTCGCCTCACGCAGTGGCCTTCCCACCCTGCTCATCTACCTGGGCATTGGCGTCATCATGGGCCAGGACGGCGTCTTCGGCTTCACCTTCAACGACGTCCAGCTCACCCAAGTCCTGGGTTATGCCGCACTGGTGGTGATCCTCGCCGAAGGCGGACTTGGTACGAAATGGCAGGAAATCAAACCGGTACTGCCCGCCGCTGCGGTGTTGTCGACATTCGGCCTGATGCTGAGCGTCTTCGTCACCGCCGGCGCCGCGCACTATCTGGTGGGCCTCGACTGGCGGCAGGCGCTGATCATCGGCGCGGTGGTGTCGTCGACGGACGCGGCCGCCGTCTTCTCCGTGCTGCGCAATGTGGCGCTTCCCAAGCGCGTGACCGGCGTCCTGGAGGCCGAGTCCGGCTTCAACGACGCCCCTGTCGTGATCCTGGTGGTCGCCTTCTCGGCGGCGGGTCCCGTCGACCACTGGTACCACCTGGTGGGCGAGATCGCGCTGGAGCTGGTCATCGGTGCCGCGATCGGTCTCGCGGTCGGCTGGTGCGGCGCCTACGGCCTCAGACACGTCGCCCTGCCTGCCTCCGGCCTCTACCCGATCGCCGTCATGGCGATCGCCGTCACCGCCTACGCGGCAGGTGCCATGGCGCACGGCTCCGGCTTCCTCGCCGTCTACATCGCCTCGCTCATCCTCGGCAACGCCAAACTTCCACACCGGCCCGCGACTCGCGGTTTCGCCGAAGGGCTCGGCTGGATCGCTCAGATCGGTCTGTTCGTCCTGCTCGGTCTGCTCATCACACCGCATGAACTGGGTGACGATGTCGTCCCCGCGCTGATCATCGGACTGTTCTTGACCGCGGTCGCCCGGCCCGCCTCCGTGATCGCGAGCCTGCTCCCCTTCCGCATCCCCTGGCGCGAACAGGCGCTGATGTCCTGGGCGGGGCTGCGCGGCGCGGTGCCGATCGTGCTCGCCACCATCCCCATGGTGGCGGGAATCACCGACAGCAAGCGGATCTTCAACATCGTCTTCGTCCTGGTGATCGTCTACACCGTGGTGCAGGGCCCGACCCTGCCATGGGTCGCCCGCCGACTGCGGCTGTCCGGCGACAGCAACGGCGACGCCGCCGACCTCGGCATCGAATCCGCGCCGCTGGAACGGCTCCAGGGCCACCTGCTGTCCGTCGCCATCCCCAACGGCTCACGCATGCACGGCGTCGAGGTGGACGAGCTGCGGCTGCCCACCGGCGCCGCCGTCACCCTGGTGGTACGCGAGGGCGCCAGTTTCGTACCGCTGCCGTCGACCGTGCTGCGGCGCGGCGACGAACTGCTCGTGGTGACCACCGATCCGGTACGGGACGCGGCCGAGGCGCGGCTGCGGGCCGTCGGGCGCGGCGGCAAGCTCGCCGGGTGGCTCGGAGAGAAGCCGCCTGGTCGGCAACGCGGCCGACCAGGCGACCGATAAATCCGATCAACGTCCGGACCGCACCAGGTGCGCGAAAACGGCTCCGGTCTCCGCGTATCATGGTGAGGTATTTGTCGAGTTCAACCTCTGTCTGACGCAGAGCCGGCGCGGATTCCCGCGCTGAGCGGACGGCTCTCGGCGCGGTCATTCGCGGACCTGGATCCGCGTCCGCGCTACCAGGCGGCAGAAAGACCAGGCTGTGGCATCCAAGGTGCCCACCTCCCCGTCCACGTCCCCACCCGGGACAACGCCCACGCCCGCCGCTGTCGACGCAAAGCCCGGCTACCGGCAACTACTGAGCACCCCCGGCGCCTGGGCCTTCCTGCTCCCTGGCTTCGCCGCCCGGCAGCCGTTCGCGATGCTCACCATTGGCATGGTGCTGCTCGTCGAGCACACCACCGGCTCCTACGGCACAGCGGGAGCCGCCGCGGCCGTCACCGGGGTCTCGATGGCCCTGTGCGCCCCGAGGAGCGGCCGACTGGCCGACCGCTTCGGGCAACGTGCCGTCCTCGTGCCAGGCGTCGCTCTGCACACCGTCTCCGTCATCGGGCTGGTGACGCTCGCGCTGACCCATGCGCCTACCTGGACGCTGTTCGCGGCGGCCGTGCCCGCTGGTGCCACCGTGCCGCAGATCGGGCCGATGGTGCGCGCCCGCTGGGCGGTGGCGTTGAACGGCTCGGCAACCGCCCCGTCCAGCGCCGCCTCCCCCTTGATGACAACGGCCGCGGCCTTCGAGTCGGTGACCGACGAGTTCACCTTCGTCATCGGCCCTGTGCTCGCCACCGCGCTGTGCACCGCGGTGCACCCGGCGGCCGGGCTGATCACCGAGGCGGCGCTGACCCTTGCGGGAGGAATCCTCTTCGCCGCGCAGGGAAGTACCGCGCCCGTTCCGCACCCCACCATGGGGGGCGTCAGCGGAAAGCCCGCCTCAGCCTTGTCCGTACCCGGAGTGCGCGCGCTCGCCGTCGCCTTCCTCGGCATCGGCGCCGTCTTTGGCGGCATGCAGGTGTCGCTGACCGCCTTCACCCAGGAAATCGGCCGGCCCGGCATCAGCGGCCTGTTGTACGGGACCTTCGCCGCCGGAAACATGCTGGCGGGCGTCGTCTACGGCGCGGTCGCCTGGCGCCGCAGCCCCCGCGCCAGGCTGCTCGCGGCGTACGCGGCCCTGACACTCGCCTGCGCCCCGTTGTGGGCCGTGCACGCCGTGCCGGTACTGGCACCGCTCGGACTGCTGGTGGGCCTGTGCATCGCACCCACCCTCATCACCGGCTACACGATGGTGGACGCCCTGGTACCGGCCGAGTCCCGCACCGAGGCGTTCACGTGGCTGACGGGGGCGGTCGCGCTCGGGCAGGCGGCCGCCGTGACGACGGCCGGGCTGCTGGCCGACCACGCCGGCTCGCACGCCGGTTTCACGGTGCCGTTGGCCGGTACGGCGCTGGCGCTCACGGTGCTGGTGGGGCTGCGCGAGAGGTTGGTGCCACAATCGCGAGGAGTGGTCGCGTCGGGTGTGATCGGTCACCGTGCGGCGGTCCCGGTGGACTGACGCCGGGAAATACTGCACTATTGAGCGTCGTTAGCACTCAATGAGTGAGAGTGCCAGGAGGAGCAAGTGCCGACGTACCAGTACCAGTGCACCGAGTGCGGCGAGGGCCTCGAGGCGGTGCAGAAGTTCAGCGATGACGCGCTGACCGAGTGCCCCAACTGCGGCGGACGCCTGCGCAAGGTCTTCTCCGCCGTGGGCGTGGTCTTCAAGGGCTCCGGTTTCTACCGGACCGACAGCCGCGGCTCGTCCACGAGCAGCGCGCCTGCCGCCAAGAGCAGCAACTCGGATAGCAAGTCCGACAGCAAGCCGTCCTCCGGCTCGTCGTCGGGTTCATCGTCCGGCTCCTCTTCGGGTTCCGGCACGGGCTCCTCGTCCTCGAACAGCACGTCGGCGGCCTGAGCCCTTCCGAGGCTTTCGCGGATCTTACGAACCCCCGCCGTTTTCACGGTGGGGTTTCGTCGTGTACGCGGCGTCGCAATAGGGTGATCGACATGGTGCAGAGCAGCAGTGCGACGGACGCGCAGGCCGAGATCGGCGTCATCGGTGGATCCGGTTTCTACTCCTTCCTCGACGATGTGAGCGAAATCACGGTCGAGACTCCCTACGGCCCGCCGAGCGACTCGCTGTTCGTCGGTGAGGTAGCGGGGCGCCGGGTGGCGTTCCTGCCCCGGCACGGTCGCAAGCACCATCTACCACCGCACAAGATCAATTACCGCGCCAATCTGTGGGCGTTGCGGTCCGTCGGCGCGCGCCAGGTGCTCGGTCCGTGCGCGGTGGGCGGTCTGCGCACCGAGTTCGGCCCCGGAACGCTGCTGGTGCCCGACCAACTCGTGGACCGTACGAAGTCGCGCACCCAGTCGTACTTCGACGGCGAGACGCGAGCCGACGGTCAGGTGCCGAACGTGGTCCATGTGACCTTTGCCGACCCGTACTGCCCGGTGGGCCGGAAGGCCGCCGTCGGCACGGCACGGTCGGGTGGCTGGGAGGCGGTCGACGGCGGGACGCTGGTGGTGGTCGAGGGTCCCCGCTTCTCGACGCGCGCGGAATCGCTCTGGCACGCGGCGCAGGGCTGGTCCGTGGTCGGGATGACCGGCCACCCCGAGGCCGTGCTCGCCCGCGAACTGGGGCTTTGCTACACGTCGTTGACGCTGGTCACCGATCTCGACGCGGGCGCCGACACCGGAGAGGGCGTCTCCCACGAGGAGGTGCTGGAGGTCTTCGCGGCCAATGTCGGCCGGATGCGGGACGTGCTCTTCGACCTGATCGGCGAGCTGCCGGACAACGACGCGCGGGACTGCCTGTGCGTGGACTCGCTGGGGGGCCAGGACCCGGGGATCATTTTCCCCTAGCACGCGGGCTCCCGTATCCCTTGGCTCCTGTCTTCCGCGAAGCGGTAATTCACGCCTCCGGGTGGCCGAGTTATCCACAAGTCGGGAGTTGTCCACAGGGATCGGAGCGCTGTCGGCGCCGTGCGCGATGGTGGATACATCGACCGGACATACCGGTATCGAGCACCTCACGTCAGGCGGTGGTCCGTCATGTCCTGCTCCCCCACTCCCTATTCGGCTCCGGCGTGCCCCGAGCCGTACACGCCGCCGCGTTGCGCGGTGCCGGACTTCCCGCCGATCCGAGCGGGCGGCCGACGGCAGCTCCTGCGGCGGTCGCCGGGGCGCCGACGGCGCTCATTGGCCTTCGGTCTGGCGCTGACGGCGGCCGCGCTGGCGGCGGCCGCGGCCCACGGGACCGGCCCGCGTCATGACGCGGCGGCCCCACGCGGACCCGCGCCGGCCAGCGACACCACCCGCGCAGCGACCGTACGGGCGCCCCATGACGTGGCCGAGGTGCTGGTCAGGGCGCCGGTGCGGATCGCCGACGCGGCGGCCGTCGGGCTGCTGCGCCCTGGCGACCGGATCGATGTGCTGGCCAGTTCTCGGGTGGTGGCGTCGGACGCGACCGTTGTGGCCGTGCCGGGCCGCGCGGACGACTCGAAGCCCGCAGGAGAGTCCGCCCCACCCGATGTCAGTGGCGGTGGAGGCGGCGGGGCGCTGGTCGTGCTCGCCGTGCCACGCCGTACGGCGGCGGCGCTCTCCGGAGCGGCCGTCTCGTCACCATTGGCGGTGACATTGTGCTGAATCACCCGTTCGTGGACGGCGATTGGACACGCCGAACCCGCATTGCCTTCTATGGCGGAACCCATCATTCCGCCACATCGGCGTCACGGAAGAGGCATAGCGGTGACCGACAAGAACAAGCCGGGCGTGCTGGCAGGCTTCAAGGAATTCATCACGCGCGGGAACGTGATCGACCTCGCGGTCGCGGTCGTCATCGGTGCCGCGTTCACCAACATCGTGAACTCCGTGGTGAACGGCGTGATCAATCCCCTGGTCGGTGCCTTCGGTACGAAGGATCTCGTTGGGTACTCGTCCTGTCTGAAAGGCCCGTGCGTCGTCAACGACAAGGGCGAGACGATCAGCGGGATCCACATCCTGTGGGGGTCGGTGCTGAGCGCCGTCCTGACATTCCTGATCACCGCGGCGGTCGTGTACTTCCTGATGGTCGTACCGATGTCCCGCTACCTGGCGCGGCAGGCGAGCAAGCGCAAGCACGACGAGGTGGTGGAGAAGGCGGCCGAGGTCGAGGAGATCACACTGCTGCGCGACATCCGCGACGCGCTGGTCTCGCCGCGCAGCGGGGGCGGGAACTGATCGTCCGCTCGGCTCAGAGGTGGTGCGGCGGCTTCTCGTTGAGGAAGCGCGTGAAGTCGTCGTCATCGGCCGCCGAGCCGGAGGGCCGGTCGCCCCAGCCCCGGTCGGTGTCGTCGGCCGAGGGGCGGTCGAGCGGATCGTCGAAGACGAGGCCCGAGGGGCCCACCGGGGGTACGACCGCCGGGGCGGGTTCGTCGCCGGGGTTCTCGGCCGGGGTGCGATCGGGGGCGCTGCTCATGCCTCCAGGGTACGGCGGGGCGTCGGTGGCCGGGCTGTCGTCCCTGCTCAAGCGGCCGGAGGGAGATACCCCAAGTGTCCGTTTGAGGCAGTCGGCCGGATATACCTGGCCGCATGCAGACACCGGACCCGACGCCCTCGCCCACACCGGCAGCCGTACGCCCGGACCCGGAGAGCGGGGAACAGCGACGCGCACAGGCACACGTACCGGAGCGGGAGCACGTAGAGGCGCGGGCGCGGGAACAGGATCTCGACCGAAGCGACCTCGCGTACCGCCGCTGGTTGAGCGAGGCTGTGGGGAAGGTCCATGCCGACGCCAATCGGTCCGCCGATACCCATTTGCTGTCAGTTCCGCTCCCGGCGGACTGGGGCGTCGACCTCTATCTGAAGGACGAGTCCACACATCCGACGGGCTCGCTGAAGCACCGCCTGGCGCGCTCGCTGTTCCTGTACGCCCTGTGCAACGGCTGGATCCGGCCGGGGCGGCCGGTGATCGAGGCGTCCAGCGGATCGACGGCGGTCTCGGAGGCGTACTTCGCCCGGCTGATCGGTGTCCCCTTTGTGGCCGTGATGGCACGTGGGACGGTGCGGTCGAAGATCGAGCTGATCGAGTTCCACGGGGGCCGATGTCATCTGGTCGACGACCCGTGCGAGGTGTACGGGACGGCGGCACGGCTGGCGCGGGAGACCGGCGGTCACTACATGGATCAGTTCACGTACGCGGAGCGGGCGACGGACTGGCGGGGCAACAACAACATCGCCGAGTCGATCTTCCGGCAGATGGCGGTCGAGCGGTTCCCGGTCCCGACGTGGATCGTGGCGACGGCCGGCACCGGGGGGACGTCGGCGACGCTGGCCAGGTACGTGCGGTACGCCCAGGCGACGACGGGGATCTGCGTCGCGGATCCGGAGAATTCGGCGTTCTTTCCGGGCTGGCGGGATCACGATCCGGCGGTGACGACCGGAGCGGGGTCCCGTATCGAGGGGATCGGCCGCCAGCGGGTGGAGCCGAGTTTCGTGCCGGGCGCGATCGACCGCATGATGCGGGTCCCGGACGCCGCTTCCATCGCGTGCGTGCGCGTCCTGGAGCGCCTGCT
This sequence comes from Streptomyces sp. NPDC008079, assembly GCF_042957385.1. Taxonomy (NCBI): domain Bacteria; kingdom Bacillati; phylum Actinomycetota; class Actinomycetes; order Kitasatosporales; family Streptomycetaceae; genus Streptomyces; species Streptomyces sp. NPDC008079. The sequence continues at coordinate 1,540,387 of NZ_JBIBIC010000001.1, read as the reverse complement.
CGGCCGCCGGGCGGGCGCGTCAACCGGCACCGGGCTGTGGGCCGCCTTCCGGATCATCTCCGAGATGCGCGAACGCGGTGAACAGGGCAGCGTGGTGGGCCTGTTGTGTGATCCGGGTGAGCGGTATCTGGAGAAGTACTACTCGGACGGCTGGCTGGCCGAACAGGGCATCCGGATCGGCCCTTACGTGGAGCGCGTCGAACGCTTCCTGACGACGGGGGAGCTGGCGCGGGCGGATTCGCCGCGCGGGCAGGCGAGTCGGGGCTGAGCGGCCTGGAATTCCGCGCGGCGCGCTGCGCGTAGTGCCTGCCGTACTCCATGGTGTCCTCCATGACTGAACCGACGACTCCGGCGGGTCCCGTGGCCAGGACCAGCGGCGCGTTGCGCCGGATGACGGCACGCAGCCGCCACGAGGAAGACCGCGCGTCCACGCCACTTGAGCTGTTCTTCGACTTGTGTTTCGTGGTCGCGGTCGCGCAGGCGGGCGTCCGGCTGGTGCATGCCGCCGTGGAGGGGCATCCGGGACACGGCGTGACCGGCTACCTGTTGGTCTTCTTCGCCATCTGGTGGGCGTGGGTCAACTTTTCATGGTTCGCCTCCGCATACGACACGGATGATGTGCCGTACCGGATCACCACGCTGGTGCAGATCGTCGGTGTGCTGATGCTGGCAGCGGGTGTGCCGCGCGCCTTCGACAGCGGCGACTTCCGGTTGGCGGTGTGCGGATACGCGGTGATGCGGCTGGCGTTGGTGACGCAGTGGCTGCGGGCGGCCGGGGCGGAGACGGGCGCGGCCCGGGGGACGGCTCTGCGGTACGCGTTCGGGGTGACGTTGTGCCAAGTGGGCTGGATGGCGTTGCTGTTGCCGCACGGTGCGCCGCCGGTGTGGGCGTTCGTGCTGTTGGCGGTGGCGGAGATGTCGGTGCCTGTGCTGTCGGAGCGGGCGGCACCGACGACGTGGCATCCGCGTCACATCGCGGAGCGGTACGGGTTGTTCACGATCATCGTGCTCGGGGAGTCGGTGTCCTCGGCCACCATCGCCGTACAGTCGGCGGCCGACGAGCACGACGCGCTCGGTGAGTTGTTGCCGATCGCCATCGGCGGGTTGCTGATTGTCTTCGCCGCGTGGTGGATCTACTTCGCGGTGCCGATCCATGACCACCTGGTGTCGAACAGGCAGGCGTTCCTTTGGGGTTACGGCCACTTCGCGGTGTTCGGTTCGGCGGCGGCGATCGGGGCGGGGATGGAGATCGCAGTCGAGCAGGCGGTCGGGAAGGCGGAGATCTCGACGCGGGTGGCGGCGGCCTGGGTCACGGTTCCCGCCGCGGTGTTTCTCATCACTGTCTGGTTGTTGCACTCACGGCACTACAAGCGGGGTCTCGCGCAGCAGCTCACGCTGCCGGTCTCGGGGGTGGTGGTGTTGGCGTGCACCTTCACGGGGTCGCACGCCGTGTTGTGGGCCGGGTTGGTGTGTGCGGTCACGGTGGCGGTGGGGGTGACGTTGCAGGCGCGGGGTGGTGGTCAGACGGCGCCGGTCGCGCCGAGGAGCTCGCCGACGGCGTAGGTGATGGCCATCGCGATGGCGCCGCCCGCGGCGTTGCGGAGGATGGCGGGGCCGGTCGGTGCGCTGCCGAGGCGGGCGCTCGCCCAGCCGCAGCCGACGAGGGCCAGCAGGACGGAGACGACGGTGACGGCCAGGCGCCACGAGGTGGGCGGCAGGACGATGGCCAGGAGCGGGAGCAGGGCGCCGATGGTGAAGGAGACGAAGCTGGCGCCGGCGGCGTGCCAGGGGTTGGCGAGTTCGTCGGGGTTGATGCCGAGCTCGACGCGGGCGTGGGCGCCGAGGGCGTCGCGTTCGGTGAGTTGCTCGGCGACTTCGCGGGCGAGTTCCTGGCTAATGCCGCGGTCTTCGAGGAGGCCGGTGAGTTCGTCGAGTTCGGCTTGGGGGGTGGTGGCGAGTTCTTCGCGTTCCAGGGCGAGGGCGGCCTGTTCGGAGTCGCGTTGTGTGCTGACGGAGACGTATTCGCCCGCCGCCATCGACAGGGAGCCCGCGAGGAGCCCGGCCATGCCCGCGGTCAGGAGCGTGGAGCGGGAGTCGGTGGCTCCCGCGACGCCGACGACCAGGCCCGCGGTGGACACGATGCCGTCGTTGGCGCCGAGTACGGCGGCGCGCAGCCAGTTGAGCCGGGTGCCGAGTCCGTCGTGGTGGGGCTCGTTCTTGTGGGGCCCGGCTTGGGCGTCGGTCTGGTCGTCCATAGGCGGAAGCGTCTCACCTGGGGCGGTCGTGCCCGATCAGGTGGTTGTGGGTGTCGCGGACAGGCCGAACCCCGGTGCGGGGGGGAATGCACCGGGGTTCGGGTCTGTGGGGAAGCGCGCCGGTCAGGCGGCTTCGTATTGGTCGAGGCCGGTCGCGCGGGCCATCCGCTTGAGGTCGGCCAGTGCGTGCTTCTCGATCTGCCGGATGCGCTCGCGCGTCAGTCCGTGCTGCTTGCCGACCTCGGTGAGGGTGCGCTCGCGGCCGTCGACGATGCCGTAGCGGGCCCGGATGATGGAGGCGGTGCGGTCGTCGAGGCGGTCGATCAGCCCGTCCAGTTCCTCGCGGCGGAGCATCACGAGCACGGAGTCCTCGGGGGACGGCGCGGCGCCGTCTTCCACCAGGTCACCGAATTCGGTCTCGCCCTCGGCGTCGACGGACATGTTGAGCGACACCGGGTCGCGGGCCCAGTCGAGGACGTCGGTGACGCGCTCGGGGGTCGAGGCCAGTTCGGTGGCGATCTCGGCGGGCTCCGCGTCGCGGCCGTGCTCGCGGTTGAACTCGCGCTGCACGCGGCGGATGCGGCCCAGTTCCTCGACGAGGTGGACGGGCAGCCGGATCGTGCGGGACTGGTCGGCGATGGAGCGGGTGATGGCCTGGCGGATCCACCAGGTCGCGTAGGTGGAGAACTTGAAGCCCTTGGCGTAGTCGAACTTCTCGACGGCGCGTACCAGGCCGGCGTTCCCCTCCTGGATCAGGTCGAGGAGCGGCAGTCCGCTGCGCGGGTAGCGGCGGGCCACGGCCACGACGAGCCGGAGGTTGGAACGGATGAAGACGTCCTTGGCCTGCTCGCCCGCGGCGACGATGGCCTCGAGCTCGTCGCGGCGGGCGTCACCGCCGGCCTTTGCGGGCAGTCCGGGATCGGTTGCGAGTATGCGTTCTGCGTAGACGCCCGCTTCGATGTCGCGGGACAGTTCCACTTCCCTGGCGGCGTCGAGCAGCGGGGTGCGCGCGATCTCGTCCAGGTACATGCCGACGAGGTCGCGGTCGGCGACTTCCCCGCCTGCGGCGCGAACGCTACTGGTCCCGCCAGCGTGACGACGGGCGACGGCACGGGTTGCCATGCGTGCTCCCTTACGAAGGTGCGGTCGGGTCTCGGTCGGACCGGGCGGTCGGGCCGCTTGCCGGATGGTTCCGTCAGGTGCGGCTCTTGCCTTGCGGTTGCCCCGTCCTGATCGGGATAACGATTGGAATCCGGACACAATTCCCATCTCGTGACCTGAATTTTGTGATCATGCAGTACCCTGTCTCGCCACACAGGGAGGCCAAAGGGTGCCGGAACGTCCAGAAGTCCAGGTCAGACCAGGTAGCGAGGGCGATCTGGCCGCTCTTACCGACATCTACAACCACTACATCCGTGAAACGTCGGTCACGTTCGACGTAGTTCCCTTCACCGTCGAACAACGTCGTCCGTGGTTGCTCTCCCACCCGAAAGACGGCCCGCACCGCCTCTTGGTTGCTCACTTTCCCGGCCCGTCGGGACGAATCCTGGGTTATGCGACCAGCAGCCCCTTCCGACCGAAGGCCGCGTACGCGACGTCGGTGGAGACGACGATCTATCTCGCGCACGACGCGGGCGGGCGCGGCATCGGCACGCTGCTCTACACGGCGCTCTTCGAGGCCCTGGCGGAGGAGAACCTGCATCGCGCGTACGCGGGCGTCACGCTGCCGAACGCGGCGTCGCTGCGGCTGCATGAGCGTTTCGGCTTCCGGCCGGTCGGGGTGTACGAGGAGGTCGGCCACAAATTCGGCGCCTACCACGATGTGGCGTGGTTCGAGAAGCGCCTGGGCTGACGTCGGCCTCGCACGCTGATAAGCGCGGACAGTGCGGACAGCCCGGACAGGTGCGGACACGTGCAGCTTATTTGAAGGTTCAAGCATATGGGGTTACGGTGGTGCTCCCGTATGCTTGAAACTTCAAGGAGGGTGCGCGATGACCACGGCAACCCCGGAGCGCATGCCCGCGCTCTACCTCTCGCACGGCGCCCCGCCGCTCGCCGACGACCCGGTGTGGCCCGCAGAGCTGGCGGCCTGGTCGGCCGACCTGCCGCGCCCCAAGGCGATCCTGGTGGTCTCGGCGCACTGGGAGGAGGCCCCGCTGGCGATCGGTGCGACCACCACCGTCCCCCTGGTGTACGACTTCTGGGGCTTCCCCGAGCACTACTACCAGGTGCGGTACACGGCGCCCGGCGCGCCCGCGCTCGCCGACTCCGTACGGAAACTGCTGCGCGGCGCAGGTAATCCCGTACAGGACGTGCCCAACCGCGGTCTCGACCACGGCGCGTACGTACCGCTGGTGGAGATGTTCCCCGCCGCCGACATTCCGGTGCTCCAGGTGTCGATGCCGACGCTCGACCCGGAGAAGCTGCTGGACATCGGACGCAAGTTGGCACCGTTGCGCGACGAGGGCGTGCTGATCGTGGGCAGCGGATTCTTCACGCACAATCTGGCGGCGCTGCGCAACGCGGGTCCGCGGCCGCCGAGCTGGTCGGCGGAGTTCGACGACTGGGGTCACCGGGCGTTGGAAGCCCAGGACGTGGACGCGCTGCTGGACTTTGAACACACCTCGCCCGCCGGGCGGTTGGCGCACCCGCGGACCGAGCACTTCGCCCCGCTGTTCGTTACGCTCGGCGCCGCCGAGTCCGAGCTCGGCAGCCAGCGCAGCATCATCGACGGTTTCTGGATGGGGCTCGCCAAGCGTTCCGTCCAGTTCGGCTGAACAAGGAGACCCCACGCTCATGCAGAAACGACGCATCGGGATCGGCGTGGCCGTAGTGGTCAGCGCCGTGACGCTGGCCGCCTGCGGCTCCGGCTCCAGCTCCGCCAGCGGCAAGGGAGCGAGCGACACGGCGACGACTACCGCGGGCGGTGGTGACAGCAAGCCCGCGGCCAGTTCCGTCTCGTGGCCCGCGCCCGCCGACGCCTCCGCGCAGGTCAAGGCGGCGGGGCTGCCGATGCTCGGGCAGGAGGGGCAGGTGCTGCACATCCACAGTCACCTCGATGTGTTCGTGGACGGCAAGGCCGTCGTCGTGCCCGCCCTGATCGGCATCGACGAGGCGAAGCAGTCGATCAGCCCGCTGCACACGCACGACACCAGTGGCGTCGTGCACATCGAATCGCCGGTGCAGGCCGACTTCACGCTCGGCGAGTTCATGACCGAGTGGAACGTGCCGCTCACGAAGGACACGCTCGGTTCGCTCAAGACCGGCGGCGGCAAGGAGCTGCATGTGTACGTGAACGGCAAGGAGCAGACCGGCGACCCGGCGGCGATCAAGCTGGGCGCGCACGAGGAGATCGCGCTCGTGTACGGCGCGCCTTCGGACAAGGTGACGGTGCCCAGCTCGTACAAGTGGCCCGAGGGGCTCTGACGGTCGCCGCGCGGGGCTGCGTATGGAATGACGAATGACCAACGGCAGGGCCCCGCCTCGTGCTTCACGAGGCGGGGCCCTGCCGTTTTCACGCGCTCACCCCATCGGGTGAGTGCCGTGCCGGGTCAGTGTGCGATGACCGGGATCGGGATGTCCTCGAAGTCGCCTTCGGCGACCCTCTCTCCGGTGTTCTGGACACCCGCGTCGACCAGGACGAAGGCCAGGACGGCGGAGAGCACCAGGATGGCGGTGGCCCAGTAGATGGCGACCGAGTAGCCGTGGACGGCAGCCTGGTTGACGAACAACTGGTTCTTCAGGTCGGCCGGGCTCTTGGCGTGCGAGCCGATCCACGTGGTGGTGGCGCTGGCCGCGAGGGTGTTCAGCAGGGCGGTGCCGATGGAGCCGCCGACCTGCTGCGAGGTGTTGACCATGGCGGACGCGACGCCCGCGTCCTCGGGGCGCACACCGTGCGCGGACAGGCTCATGGCGGGCATGAACGCCGTACCCATGCCGAGGCCCATCAGGACCAGGCCGGGCAGCAGGATTTCGGCGTAGTTGGAGTCGACCTTGATCTGGGCGAGGATGCCCATGCCGACGGCGGCGACCAGGAAGCCGGGCGCCATCAGGAAGCGCGGCCGGACCCGCAGCATCAGCCGGGTGCCGATCTGCGTGGAGCCGATGACCATACCGCCGACCATGGGCAGGAACGCGAAGCCCGACTTGAGCGCCGAGTAGCCCATGACCTGCTGGAGGTAGTAGGTCAGGAACAGGAACAGGCCGAACATGCCGATGATGGCGAGGCCCAGCGACAGGTAGACGCCGCCCCGGTTCCGCTCGGTGATGACGCGCAGCGGCAGCAGCGGGGCCTTGACGCGGCTTTCCACGGCCACGAACGAGGCGAGCAGCACCACGGAGGCGACGAACAGGCTGATGGTCACACCGGACGACCAGCCGTCGGACTCGGCGCGGCTGAAGCCGTAGACGAGCGCGACCAGACCGGTGCTGGCGAGGACCACGCCGGGGATGTCCAGGCGGTTGCGGTTGCGGCCTTCGGCGGGTTCGCGGATGAAGGCGATGGCGCCGAGGACGGCGGCGACGGCGAAGAAGATGTTGACGAACAGCGCCCAGCGCCAGTTCAGGTACTCGGTGAGGACACCGCCGAGGATGAGGCCGACCGCGGCGCCGGCGCCGGCGATGGCACCGTAGATGCCGAACGCCTTGGCGCGCTCCTTGGCGTCGGTGAACATCACCGAGATCAGGGACAGCGCGGCGGGCGCGAGCAGGGCGCCGAAGACACCCTGGAGGGCGCGGGCGCCGAGCAGCATCGCCGTGTTGACGGCGGCGCCGCCGAGCGCGGAGGCCGCGGCGAAGCCGAGCAGACCGACGATGAAGGTGTTCCTGCGTCCCCACAGGTCCGCGATCCGGCCGCCGAAGAGCAGCAGGCCACCGAAGGCGAGGGTGTAGGCCGTGACGACCCACTGGCGGTTGCCGTCCGAGATGCCGAGGTCGGCCTGGGCGGAGGGAAGTGCGATGTTCACCACGGTCGCGTCGAGCACGACCATGAGCTGAGCGATGGCGATAAATATCAGCGCTGTCCAGCGCTTCGGATCGGGCAAGCGTGTTTCAGGCATAACTGATCTCACTAATGGATGCGGAGTGACAGGACGTGGGGACGTGTGTCATCGAGCTGGCGCCGGACGATGCGGATCGTGGTCCGGGATCCGGTCGCGGTGTTCATCGGTCGAGCGGCCGAGAACTGCGCTTCGGTAAGTCGGCGAACTTCCCTACGTTATCGCCCGGTTCATGGGCGTTGCGAACTATTTGTTTCCGGCTTTGAGGTCCTCCAGGGTGGCCGCCGTCCCGACGAGTACGGATCCGGCGGGGGCGCGCAACCCGTCGAGGAAGAGCTGCAGGTGGCGGTGGACGAAGCGGTCGAAGCCCATGCAGCCGGTGCCCGGCAGCGGCCGGGTGAGCTGCGTCAGGGCGACCATCAGGTCACCGACGGCGATGTCGGTACGGAGCAGGCCCGCGCTCTGCGCGCGTTCCATGATGGCGTTGACCGACCGCTCCAGCCGTTCCATCTGCTGGGTGACGGCGGGGTCCTGGCGGTCGAAGGCGTCCGACAGCATCGGGCACAGCGCCCCGATCCGCTCTTCGGCCGCTTCGAAGACGAAGCGGCGCAGCGCGGCGAAGGCGTCGGGCTCCTGAGCGAGGGCGTCTTCGGCCCGCTCGGCGGTCGTGGCCATGACGGTGAGCGTGACCTGGCGGATCAGTTCGGCGCGGTCGGTGAAGTGCCGGTAGAGCGTGGCGTTCCCCACTCCCGCGCGGCGCGCCACGTCGTCGAGCGGCACGTCCGGGCCGAACTCCACGATGGCCTCGCGGGCGGCGGCGACGATGCGCTCGCGGTTGCGTGTGGCGTCCGCGCGCAGCCGCACGGCGCGCGGCCTGGTGCTGCTGGTGGTTGCGGTGGCGCTGGTCGTACCAACAGTGTCGAGGCTCACGGCGGGCGGCTCCTTCCGATCGATCCAGCGGTCGTTCACGGGGGTACGAGCCCCGTCGTTGAAACGGACAAGCACTCCCCGTTTCGCGGTCACCTGGTCTAAACGGGGACCGCGTCCCCGGATATTTCCCGTCACGCTTGTGACCTGCGTCACGCGATTGGCGGGGTTGGCGGGAGGCTTCACCAAAGAGGCGTCCGGTCGTACGAGCCGGACGCGCCCGGTCGCGGACCGACGGCGTGACACGCCATTTTATTGAAGCTTCAAGAAGTGCACGTACCATGAACGCCATGACATGGCTGACCGAAGACGAGCAGGCGACCTGGCGGGCGTTCCTGCACGCCACGACGTTGCTGGAAGACCACCTCGACCGTCAGCTCCAGCGCGACGCGGGCATGCCGCACATGTACTACGCGTTGCTCAGCACACTCTCCGAGACGCCCGGCCGCAGTATGCGCATGACGGAACTCGCCGAGCGCGCCAAGATCACCCGTTCCCGGCTGTCGCACGCCGTCGCCCGCTTGGAGGGGAACGGCTGGCTGCGCCGCGAGAACTGCCCCTCCGACCGCCGCGGGCAGATCGCGGTCCTCACCGACGCCGGCTACGACGAGGTGGTGCGTACGGCGCCCGGTCACGTCGCCGCCGTCCGCTCCGCGATCTTCGACCGGCTCACTCCCGAGCAGACGGCGCAGCTCGGGGAGATCTCCCGCGTCATCGCCGAGGGCCTGCACCAGCCGGACCGCGCGGACCTGCCCTGGCTGCGCTGAAAACGTCGGTCACCGACCGCGGGAGCGTCAACCTCGCGCCCGTGAAGTCACCCCATACGGTCAGCGCCGCCCGGAGCGGGCGAGCCACCGTCCCTCGTGCCTGCTGACCTCGATCGGCCGCCCGAAGCAGTGGGTCATCGACTCGGCCGTGAGCACCTGCCGCGCGGTCCCCGAGGTCAGCACCCGTCCCTCCTTGAGCAGCAGTACGTGCCCGATCGCGGGCGACAGCTCTTCCAGGTGGTGGGTGACGGTGATGGTCGCCAGAGCCGTACGGGTGAGCGCGAGGCGGTGCATGGCGTCGATCAGGTCCTCGCGGGAGGGCAGGTCGAGCGCATTGAAGGGCTCGTCGAGGAGCATCAGTGCCGGGTCGGCCATCAATGCCCGCGCGACCAGAATGCGGGCGCGCTGACCGCCGGAGCAGACCCCGTACGCCCGGTCCGCCAGATCCTTGATCTCCAGCTCCGCCAGCAGCTCGTGCGCGCGCTCGCGGACCTCGTCGTCGTACTTGCGCCACAGCGGCTGCACCGTGCCCGTGTGGCCGGTCAGGACGACGGTGTGGGCGGTGGCGTCGAGCGGCACCTTCTGTGAGGACGACACCAGGCCGATGTGCGCGCGCAATTCGCGCATGTCGACACGGCCGAGACGGTGGCCGAGCACGTCGACCGTGCCGGAGGTGGGATGCATGAGGGCGCCGATGAGGCGCAGCATCGTCGTCTTGCCCGCGCCGTTGGCGCCGAGCAGCGCCCAGTGCTCGCCGGACCGTACGGTCCAGTTGACGTCGTCGAGGATGACCTGGCCGGTGGTGAAGCGGCGGACGCTGACGGCGTCGAGAGCGGCCACGACGGTGTTGGCTGTCATGACGGCACGGTAGCTGTATCCGCCACCTTCACGCCCCGGGATTCCACGATGTGAGCGGCCGTGCGCGGGAGGGAGGCGTCACATATGTGCGGCGGGCGGGGCGTCGGGTTCGGCGTCACCTGGTGCGGGCGAATCGTCGGGCAGCGTGCTGGGCTGCGCCAGGGCACGCGGCTTGCCGCGCCGGTAGAGGAAGGCCGTCACCACGGTGCCGACGGCGAAGAAGCCCGCCGCCCACCAATAGGCGGTCGAATAGCTGTGCAACTGGGCCTGCGCGGCGACGGCGGGAGTGTTCTGCTTGCCGACCACGTAGCTGGCGGCGGCGCTGGTGGCGAGGGTGTTCAGCAGCGAGGTGCCGACGGAGCCGCCGACCTGCTGCGAGGTGTTCACCATGGCGGACGCGACACCCGCGTCCCGCGCTTGTACGCCCGCGGTGGCGAGGTTCATCGCCGTGGCGAAGATCGAGCCGAGGCCGAGGCCGAGGATCAGCAGCGGCGGCAGTACGTGCGCGGGATAGGTGCTGTGCAGGTCGAGCGCGGTCAGCCACGCCATGGCGACGCCGGCCAGGGCCATGCCGGTCGGCACGATCGGCTTGGCGCCGAAGCGCGGCACCAGCACATTGGTGGTGGTCACCGACGTCACCACCATCACGGCGATCATCGGAAGAAAGGCGAGTCCGGTGGAGACCGGCGAGTAGTGCAGGCTCTGCTGGAGGTAGTACGTCAGGAACAGGAAGACGCCGAACATCCCGCCGCCGGAGATGAACATCGCCAGGAACGACGCGCCCCGGTCCCGGTCGGTCACCACCCGAAGCGGCAGCAAGGGGTGCGCCGCACGGCGCTGCCAGGTGACGAAGGCGAGCAGCAGGACGACGCTCGCCACCAGGAAGCCCCAGGTCTGGGGCGAGCTCCAAGGGTGCTTCTCGGCGTTGGAGAAGCCGTAGACGATGCAGAACAGGCCGGCCGATACCAGGGCGGTACCGGGGATGTCCAGCTTGGGACGGTCGGGCAGGGTGCCGCCTTGCAGCAGTCGTACGCCGCCGATGAACGCGATCGTGGCGAAGATCAGATTGACGTACAGGCACCAGCGCCAGTCGAGGTATTCGGTCAGCACACCGCCGAGCAGCAGACCGACGGCGCCGCCCGCGCCCGCGATGGCGCCGTAGATGCCGAACGCCTTGGCGCGCTCCTTGGGGATGGTGAAGGTCGTGGTGAGCAAGGAGAGGGCGGCGGGGGCGAGCAGGGCGCCGAACATGCCCTGGAGGGCGCGGGCGGTGACCAGTACGCCGAAGTTGGGGGCGGCGCCGCCGATCGCGGAGGCGAGCGCGAAGCCGGTCAGGCCGATCAGGAAGACCCTCTTGCGGCCGACCAGGTCGGCGAGACGGCCGCCGAGCAGCAGCAGCGAGCCGAAGGCGAGGGCGTACGCCGTCACGATCCACTGACGGTTGCCGTCGGTGAAGCCGAGGGCCGTCTGGGCGGAGGGCAGCGCGATGTTCACGATGGTGGCGTCGAGGACCACCATGAGCTGCGCCAGGCCGATCACGCCGAGCACCCACCAGCGGTGGGAGGGGGTGCCGACGACACTGCTGCGGCCCGGCTTCCCGTCGGGCTGTGGGCCGCCGCCGAGGCCGGCGGCGGAAGCGGAGGTGTCCGGGCTGCTACGGGCCATGACGGAGTTCTCCCTTGGCGCGACCACCCCCCGGGGACTCCACGCTAGGCGCAGCTCAGCGGCCTCGCCACGCGGGAAGCCGTCGCCCGGACGGCGCAAGGGCCCTGGGCAGTGCCGAGGAGCCGCCGCGGTCCGGTCCCCGTACCGGAACCGCGGCGGCTCCTCCGTCTTCGGTGTCGGTCGTCGCGTCCGCGGCGGTGGTCGCCCGCCGGGCCCTGGAGTCCACCGCGACCGCCATCGGACGACCGTCCCGGGTGGCGATGACGGTCACGGAGTGGTCGGCCGCTCCGCGGTCCGCGGTGGCGGCGTGGGCGGGCGTCGTCCGCGCGGCCGGGAACCGCACGGCGGTGGCCGTGCCTGTCCTGTCCAGCAGCAGACGGGTGGTGATCACGCGGTGCGCCCTTCACGAACCTGACCGCCGCGCGACCCGCGCTTCACCGGGTCTGCGGCACCGACACAACGATCAGTAACCGCCCATCCCATAGGACTAACGCGTCGTCACCCGAATGGCGCGACCCAAGGAGCGCGACCGCGTGCGCTGAGGTAGCGCCGCACACCGTCACACACCGCGCGAAAGACGATTTAGCGACAACCCTGACGTACCAACTCCGCGCGCGCACCCGCCCGGCAGCACGTTCCCTGAGAGGAACGGGCCCGGTCGGGCGGCACTCGCACAGGCAGGGGGTACGTGGATGGCGGCGACCGCCGACGGACCCGCCGCCGGAGACGGCGCGTCAGGGTCGGGACCGTTGGGTGACGACGAGCGCGCGGAGTTGACGGCGCTGCGGGCGCGGTTGGCGGGGACGCGGTCGCGGCACCGGGTGCGGTCGTTCTTCTCCGCGCTGCTCATCACACTGGCCGCGGTACTGGCTCCGCTCGGCGCGGTGGCGGTGTGGGCCGCCGACATCGTCGGCAACACCGACCGCTATGTGGCGACGATGGCGCCGCTCGCCGACAACCCGCAGGTGCGGAGGGCCGTCACCGATCAGGTGACGTCGGCCGTCATGGACCGGATCGACCTCGACTCGCTGCTGTCGAACGTGGCGCCCTCGGATCTGCCGGGGGTGAAGGCGGCGCTGGGCGGGATCAGCGGCCCGATCACGTCGGGGGTGACGGATTTCGTGCACGGCACGGTGGCGACGTTCGTGTCGAGCAGTGCCTTCTCGACGATCTGGGAGGAGCTGAACCGGAGGGCGCACGCGACGGTCGTCGACGCGCTGACCGGCAGTAACGATTCGGCGGTGCAGGTCGAGCACAACACGGTGACGCTCGATCTCGCGCCCGTGGTGGCCGGGGTGAAGCAGCAGTTGGTGGACCGCGGGTTGAAGGTCGCCGGGCGGCTGCCCGACGTGCACACCGACTTCACGTTGCTGAAGTCGGACGAGATCGGGCGGGTGAAGACCGGTTTCCGGGCGCTGCAACTGGCCGGGGACTGGCTGCCGGTGGTCACCGTCGTCGTCGCGGGCGCCGGGGTGCTGCTGGCCGTACGGCGTCGCCGCGCGTTGGTCGCCGCCGCGCTGGGTGTCGCGGCGGGGGTGGCCGTGCTCGGCGTCGCGCTCGCTCTCTTCCGCACCTTCTACCTCGACCACCTCTCTCCCGATGTGCACCATGCGGCCGCCGCGGCGATCTACGACCAGGTGGTGCGGTTTCTGCGGGCGAGCGTTCGGATGGTGATCACCCTGGGGGTCGTGGTGGCGCTGGGGGCGTGGCTGAGCGGTTCGGGGCAGTGGGCGGTACGGGTGCGGTCGATGTGGGAGTCGGGGATCGCGGCGGTGCGGGAGGCGGCGGGGGTGCGGTCGACCGGGCCGGTGGGGCCGTGGGTGGACCGTTTCCGTGTCTGGCTGCGGTGGGTCGTCGTCGCGGTCGCCTCGGTGGTCCTGGCGCTGTGGCCGTATCCGACCGGCACGGTGATCTTCTGGATCGCGTTGGTGACGGTGGCGGGGCTCGCGGTCATCGAGTTCCTGGACGAGCGTCCGGCCGTTGATACGACCGGCGGGGGTGAGCGCGGAGCCGGGGCGTTGACGTCGTAGTTGACGCCGTCGTCGGGTCCCTCGCCCCGGCTCCGTCGCACGGTCACTCTTGTGGCGCCGTCACCCTTGCGCGCCGAGCGCCGCCAACTGCTCGGCGAACGGCACGACCTCGTCGTCGGTACCGGCGCCCATACCGGCGTCCGTCGTCGCGCCCCCGCCCGGCGCCGGGCGGGACGGTCGGGAGGTCATCAGGGCGGCGAGTTCGGCTCCCGCGCGTTCGATGCGGGCGGCGAGGGTGCCGTCGACGGCGCTGCTCCCGTTGCCGTCGCCACCACCGCTGCCGCTGCCTGCCGTGCCCCAGTCCTCGGAGGCCGCGTATACGGCGGTCGGTACGACGATCGCGCGCAGGTAGGCGAACAGCGGGCGCATGGCGTGTTCGAGGACCAGGGAGTGGCGGGCGGTGCCGCCGGTGGCGGCGGCCAGCACCGGGGTGCCCGCCAGTGCGTCTTTGTCGACAATGTCGAAGAACGACTTGAACAGGCCGCTGTACGAGCCGGTGAACACCGGGGTCACGGCGATCAGGCCGTCGGCGCCGGTCACCGAATCGATTGCGTCGCGCAGATGATGCGCCGGGAAGCCAGTGAGCATGTTGTGCGCGATGTCGTTGGCCAGGCCCCGCAGCTCGATGACCCGTACGTCCACGTCCACGTCACCGTCGACATGGCGGCGTACCGCCTCCGTCAGCCGGTCGGCCAGCAGCCGGGTGGACGACGGCTGGCTGAGACCGGCGGTGACGACGGCGAGCCGGCGTCGCTCGATCGGGTGGTGCGTCATGCCCGGGCCTCCAGGACTTCGTCGGCGGTGTCGGCGTCGCGGCGGGCGAGCAGCGAGGCGTGGGTGGGGGCGTCGGGCACCTCGGCCGGGCGGCCCTTGGCGAATTCGGCGCGCAGGACGGGGACGACCTCCTCGCCGAGCAGGTCGAGCTGTTCGAGGACGGTCTTGAGGGGCAGACCGGCGTGGTCCATGAGGAAGAGCTGGCGCTGGTAGTCGCCGACGGCGTCGCGGAAGGTCAGGGTGCGTTCGATGACCTGCTGCGGGGAGCCGACGGTCAGCGGCGTCTGCTCGGCGAAGTCCTCCAGCGACGGCCCGTGCCCGTAGACCGGGGCGTTGTCGAAGTACGGCCGGAATTCCCGTACCGCGGCCTGCGAGTCGCGGCGCATGAACACCTGGCCGCCGAGGCCGACGATGGCCTGCTGCTCGGTGCCGTGGCCGTAGTGCGCGAAGCGGCGGCGGTAGAGGTCGACCATCTTCTTGGTGTGTTCCATGGGCCAGAAGATGTTGTTGTGGAAGAAGCCGTCGCCGTAGTACGCGGCCTGCTCGGCGATCTCCGGGCTGCGGATGGAGCCGTGCCAGACGAACGGGGGCACGCCGTCCAGCGGGCGGGGCGTCGAGGTGAACGACTGGAGCGGCGTACGGAACTTGCCCGCCCAGTCGACGACGTCCTCGCGCCACAGCTTGTGCAGCAGCGCGTAGTTCTCGACGGCGAGCGGGATGCCCTGCCGGATGTCCTTGCCGAACCACGGGTAGACCGGCCCGGTGTTGCCGCGGCCCATCATCAGGTCGACGCGGCCGTCCGCCAGGTGCTGGAGCATCGCGTAGTCCTCGGCGATCTTCACCGGGTCGTTCGTGGTGATCAGCGTGGTGGAGGTGGACAGCACGATGCGCTCGGTGCGGGCCGCGATGTAGCCGAGCATGGTGGTGGGCGAGGACGGCACGAAGGGCGGATTGTGGTGCTCACCGGTCGCGAAGACGTCCAGGCCGACTTCCTCGGCCTTCCGCGCGATGGTGACCATCGCCTTGATCCGCTCGTGCTCGCTCGGCGTCCGTCCGTTGGTCGGGTCCGTCGTGACGTCGCCGACCGTGAAGATCCCGAACTGCATCACACCCACCGTCCTGTCGCACTCACCCTGTTTGGTTGAGCATTCAACATCCCGAACATTCCGGCCACCCTACCTATTCCCCTGACCCGGCCGCACCCTGAGCCCGGCCGCACCCTGACCCCGCCGCACCCGGCCCCCGGCCTCACCCGGCCCCCCGCCGCACCCGGCGCGAGCCCCCGCCTCGGCGTACGTTGGAAACGCCCGCCCCACCCGCCCCCAGCGACACGGAAGAGAGAGCCACCTCCATGGCAAGGATCCTGTTCGTCCTGACCGGAGCCACCCACTGGACACTCGCCGACGGCAGCGCGCACCCGACCGGCTTCTGGGCCGAGGAGGCCGTGGTCCCGTACCGGGTCTTCACCGAGGCGGGCCACGAGGTTGTCGCCGCGACGCCGGGCGGGGTCGTACCGACGGTGGACCGGGGAAGCCTCGCGCCCGAGTTCAACGGCGGCGAGGAGGGCGCAGCGGCGATGGCGGCCGAGCTGGCCGGGATCGCCGCCTTCCAGCACCCCGTGAAGCTGTCCGACGTCTCGCTCGACGACTACGACGCGGTCTTCTACCCCGGCGGCCACGGCCCGATGGAGGACCTGTCGGCCGACGCCGTGTCCGGCGCCCTGCTCAACGCGGCCCTCGCCTCGGGCAAGCCGCTCGGCATCGTCTGCCACGCGCCCGCCGCGCTGCTCGCCACCGCCACGGGACCCGGCGGCGCCTCGCCCTTCGCCGGTTACCGGCTGACCGGCTTCACCAACGTCGAGGAGACCCAGGCGGGCTTCGCCGACAAGGCCCGCTGGCTCCTCCAGGACCGGCTCGTGCAGCTCGGCGCCGACTTCCAGGAAGGCGCGCCCTGGGCGCCGCACACCGTCACCGACCGCAATCTGCACACCGGTCAGAACCCGGCCTCCGCCGGTCCCCTGGCCGCCGAGATCCTCAAGACCCTCGGCTGACGAACCGGCCTTCCGCCCCGCCCCCGGGCCCCCGACCGGCCACCGCCGACCCGCTACAATGGCGCCTGTCCCCGCCCCAGTAGCTCAGGGGATAGAGCACAGCTCTCCTAAAGCTGGTGTCGCAGGTTCGAATCCTGCCTGGGGCACACCGGAAGTAGCAGGTCACAGCCATGAGAGGCCCTCCCGTTGTCGAACGGGAGGGCCTCTTTGGCCGTGGAAGTCCGGACGGGGGCCGCTCGGAGACCGCGCGGGGACCCACGGAGACCGCACGCCCCCGAGGAGACCCGGCCGGTCAGCTCATGTTGTTATACGCGTTGCCCGTGTGGGCGTCGGAGATCGCGCGGGGGGCGAAGGGGCGGGCGGGGTCGCCGGTGCCGGAGTAGAGGTAGACGGTCTTGGTGGCGGCCTGGTAGGCGAAGAGGTCGGCCTTGCCGTCGTGGTCGACGTCGCCGGCGCCGGTGAGCTGGGAGTACGTCTGCCAGCCGGAGCCGATCCGGGTGCGGCGCTCGAAGGTGCCGTCGGACTTGCCGAGGTAGAGCCACAGCACGCCGTCCTTGTCGCGGGCGACGAGGTCGCCCGCGGGTCCGCCCGCGAGGTCGCCGACGGCGGTGAGCTGGTCGTAGCCGGTCCAGCCCGTGCCGACGCGCACACGGGGCTCGAAGGGGCGGGCCGCGCTGCCGGTGCCGCGGTAGAGCCAGAGGGCACCGGTCGTGTCGACCGCGACGAGATCCGGGCGGCCGTCACCGGTGAGGTCGCTGCCGCCGGTGAGATGGGTGTACGTCTGCCAGCCGCCGCCGACGCGGACGCGCGGGGTGAGACCGCCGTCCTCGCGGCCCGAGTAGAGCCACAGGACCCCGTCCTTGTCGCGGGCGACGAGTTCGGGAAGGTAGTCGGGACTGTTCGTCCCCGCGATGTCGCCGACGGTCTCGAGCTTGTCGTAGATCTGCCAGCCGCCGCCGATCCGCGCCCGCTGGCGCCCGTCGGCGGCGCTGTCCCGCCACAACCCGCCCGAGGCGTCGCGGCCCAGCAGGTCGGGCAGGCCGTCGTTGTCGAAGTCGTGCAGGGCGGAGGTCGGGGTGCCCGCGTGCGCGAGGAGCCGCGCGAACGGCCGGCCGTTCGGGTCGAGGGCGACGCGGAAGACGCCCGCGCCCTGGGCGGAGTCGCTGCCCTGGACGATCCGCGCGGTGCCGTCGGGGACGGCGTACGAGGCGTCGGCGCGGTCGAGGAAGGTGACCTTCTCGCCGGTCCCGACGCGCAGGGCCGTCGTCCCGTACGTCACCCAGTCGCCGAGCAGGCCGATGGTCAGGTCCGTACCGGCTTTCACGCCCGGCACGGGCACCGCGGTGTCCGCGCCGGTGGTCCGGTTGCGGACGACCACCCGCAGCGTGTTCGCGGCGGTGTCGTCCTCGATCCAGGCGAGGCGGTTGCCGGAGATCACCGGATTCCGCGCCTGCCGCGGGTAGGGGAAGGTGAGGGTGGCGGTGGTCAGGTCGATCAGGCCGAAGCGCCGGTCGCTCTCCCCGGTCCCGGTGGGGACCAGGCCGTGGGTCGCGTCGCCCGGCCGTACCCGCCCGTAGTCGGTCCCCTCGGGCAGGCCCTGCACGGCGCGGTTCGCCCCGTCCGCGGTCTCGACCCACAGCTTCGTGGCGCCCCGGACGAACAGCGCGCGGCCCGCGACGCCCCCGTAGAGGCTGTCCAGCCCGTCGTCGACCGTCCGCAGCGCGAAGGAGGTGCCGGTGGGCATGTCCAGCACGCGGCTCCCGAACGTGTCGCTCGTGGTGGTGACGGTGTCCCCCGAGATCTCGGCGATCCCGTTGGCGGTGTCGAAGCGCAGGTCGCGGACCGGGCCGGGCCCGTACGGGGTCCAGCGGAGCTTGCCGTCGTCGCCGTCGTGCGGGACGTACGTCCAGAAGCCCTGGGTGCCCGCGGACGCCAGCGTGGCGCCGGGCGTCATCGGGAGCAGGCCGCTCACCCCGGATGTCGCGGCGGACGCCCGCGTCGCACCCGCGGAGGCGGAGGTGGTGGCGGTGGCCGTGGTGGTCAGCGAAACCGCGCCCAGGGTGACGGCCAGGACGGTGGCGGTCGCGGCGACGAGACGGCGGCGCCCGGTGCGGAGGGAGAGCGGGGAGACCAAGGAACGTTCCTCCTGTGCGTAACGGGGTGGGACACCGCCCTTGGTGTCCCACCCCGTCCGACAGCCGACCCGTCGGGTTGGTTGTGCTCTGCGGTCAGATGATCAGAGGAAGTCAATACGGCGTCGTACGGGTGAAGTTGGGGACACCCCGGTCTCCTTCGGCCGTTCTCAGGTCGCGAGGTGGGCGAAGACCACGGTGTTTCCCTCGTAGGAGTGAGTGCGCGCGTTCCAGTCGGAGCAGGTGATGAGCCGGAGTTCGGCGTCCGCGGTGTTGCCGTAGACGTCGAGGGTCGGGAACCGGGCCTTCTCGTAGGAGCGGACGGCGTCGACGGTGAAGACGGCGACTTTGTGGTCGGCGCGGGTGACGCGGATCTGCTGCTCGGGCTTCATCGCGCCGAGCCGGTAGAAGACGGCGGGGCCGGTCTCCTTGGAGTCGACGTGGCCGAGGATGACGGAGGGTCCGGTCTGGCCCGGGGCGGGCGAGTTGCGGTACCAGCCGGCGCGCAGCGGCTTGGAGGGGACCTCCAGGCTGCCGTCCTTGTTGAGGCCCAGGTCCAGCAGGTCGGAGTGGACGCCGATGGCCGGGATGTCGAGGGCGACCGGCTTGGACGCGGGCAGGGTGCCGGGCCGGGTGGGCGTCGGACCGGCCGCTTCGGCCGAGGCGGCGCCGCTCGGCGGGGCGGGCATCGCGGCCATGTCGTGGCCGGACATCTCGTGACCCGACATGTCGTCGCGCGGTGTGCTTCCCGCGACGGCCGGGCCCGGCTGCGGCGGCGGGTTGCCGCCGCCCCCGGTGGTCCCGGCGAGCACGGCGGTGACCCCCGCGGCGACGCAGGCCACCGCGAGGACGACGAGCATGACCGCCGTACGTCGCGTGCGGCCCACGCGGGCAGTGCGGCCGGTGCGGCCGGTGCCGGTCGTACGTACGGTGTCGTCCGTACGGCCGGTCTCGTCCGTACGGCCGGTCTCGTCGTCCGGGCCGTCCTCGTGCGCGGCGGCGGCGTCGTCACTCATCGGGTCGTGACGCCCCTGCGGCGCAGGGCGAATCCGCCGATGCCGAGGCCGACCAGGGCGGCGGCGCTGCCGCCCGCGACCATGCCGGTGTGGATGCCGCTTCCGGTCTGCGTGGCGCCGTCACCGGTGTCCGCGCCGCCGCCGGGCATCGAGGTCATCTGGGAGACGTTGAAGGCGCCGCAGAGGGCGGGGTCGGTGGCCTCGGCGGGCAGGGTCTTGTCGAGTTCGCTCGCGCCGAGCACGTTGTCGTACTTGCCGTTGCCGTTGTAGTCGATGCCGTGCACGACCAGGACGGCCTTGCCGGACTTGAGGTTCGCGGCGACGTTGTCGGTGACTTCGAGGGTGCGGCTGTACTTGACGCTCGAACCGGCCGGGAAGCGGTCGACGGCCAGGGCGCTCTTGGGGGTGCTGTCGCCGCTGGTGGTGAGCGAGGTGCCGATCATGCCGTAGTCCTTCATGGCGTCGGCGACGTTGATCGAGCTGTGGCCGTTGTGGTCCTTGGCCTCGGACGGCTTGGGACACACACCGGCGCCGTCGACGTGGATGTGCATGGCGTGCGGGGAGCCGCCGCCGACCAGGCCCGACGCGGTGACGGTGATCTTCGCGGTGTTGCCGGAGAGCTGGATCATCGCCGTACCGCTGCCCGTGACGTGGTTGGCGGTGATCGGGTCCAGCGACGCCTGGTACGTGGTCCAGGGGACGTCGGTGTCCGTCGGTGCCGCCCACGCCGCTGCCGGGAAGGCCAACGGGACTGCGGCGACTGCTATCGCGGTCACGACACGTGCGCTGGTGGATCGCATGGTGGTGCTGCCCTTCACTCGCGGATCCGCGGAGTCGGCATGGCGTCGGCTCCGCGACCGGAGGCGGGTGCCTCCGCACTGGCATTCGGAGCGGTGGGGGGCGCGGATTGGTACGGGTGTGCCCATGACCTCTTTACGGCGGTACCTCCGCGTCCGGGCATACGGACATATCGCATACGTATGTCCGTATGCCCGGGGAGAGCCGGAGCGCCTTGCGCCGCGCACGACATGACGCGCCGTCAACATCGGCACCATCGCCAAGCCGGACGGCGCACCCCTGGCATCCGTATCCGCATATTCGCCCGATCGGGGACAAAAACCTCTTTCGGGCAATCCGGCACCTCCCCTGGAGACGAACGGGGTGCAGGGACCGGTCCCGAGGCCGGACTCTTCACCCCCACAGAAAGACCACCCATGAGTTCACGCAGAACACCGGGCATCGTCGGCCGGTGGAAGTCGGCAGCGCTGCTGCTGACGCTCGGCACGGCGATCGCGGGAGCGGCGCTCGCCGGTCCCGGTACGGGCGTCGGCCAGGCGTCCAGCCACCGCGAGGCGCCGCTGATCGCGGCGGACCCACAGGTCGACAACACCGACCTCTACGCGTTCTCCAGTCCTGACAAGTCGGACACGGTGACGCTGGTCGCGAACTGGTACCCGTTCCAGGAGCCCAACGGGGGGCCGAACTTCTATCCGTTCGCCACCGACGCCCAGTACGACATCAATGTCGACAGCCAGGGCACCGGCAAGGCGGACCTCACGTACCGCTGGACCTTCCGCAACGAGGACCGGCGCGGAGACAAGACATTCCTGTACAACAACGGCGTGGTGAACAACCTCAACGACAAGACGCTGCTGTTCCGCCAGCACTACACGCTCCAGGAACTGCGCGCGGGCAAGCGCCCGGTCACGCTGGTGAAGGACGGCATCGCGACGCCGTCGAACGTCGGCAAGGCGTCGATGCCGAACTACGGGCGGCTGCGCGGCCAGGCGACGCGGAAGCTGCCCGGCGGCGGTCAGACGGTGGCCTCGCAGGCCGCCGACCCGTTCTTCCTCGACCTGCGCGTCTTCGACCTGCTGTACGGCGGGAATCTGTCGGAGACCGGGCACAACACGCTCAAGGGCTACAACGTCAACACCCTGGCGATCCAGGTCCCGAAGTCGGCGCTGGCGCTCAACTGCAACTCCAAGCGCAACCCGGTGATCGGCGTGTGGAGCACCACCTCGCGCCGCACCATGAACCTCTCCCCGGGCAAGCAGACGGCCAGCGGCCCGTACGTGCAGGTCTCGCGGCTGGGCAACCCGCTGGTGAACGAGGCGGTGGTGCCCGCGGGTCTGAAGAACGCGTTCAACGCGCTGCCGCCGTCGCAGGACCACAACCAGCCCAAGGTCGTGGCGAAGGTGCTCAACCCCGAGCTGCCGATGCTGATCCAGTCGATCTACGGGATCC
Organism: Streptomyces sp. NPDC008079; assembly: GCF_042957385.1. NCBI lineage: Bacteria > Bacillati > Actinomycetota > Actinomycetes > Kitasatosporales > Streptomycetaceae > Streptomyces > Streptomyces sp. NPDC008079. The sequence continues at coordinate 1,518,669 of NZ_JBIBIC010000001.1, read as the reverse complement.
CGGCGCCCGCGACGCCGCGCAAGGACCTTCAGGAGATCTTCCTGACCGGTATCGCGAAGGCGGCGAACGGCCCGCTGGCCGTGGACCTCAACTCGCAGCTCATGAACCAGGACGCCGACAAGAAGCGGTTCGTCCCCGCCGAGGAGCTGCGGCTGAACATGTCCACCCCGGTGACCGCGAAGCCGGACCGTCTCGGCGTGCTGAACGGCGACTTCCAGGGCTACCCCAACGGCCGCCGCCTCGGTGACGACGTCGTGGACATCGCGATCCAGGCGCTGGAGGGCGCGACCCCCGGCCACCTGATCCAGGCGCTCGCCGCGGGTGACGGCGTGAACGGACCCGGCGTCCCCTTCGCCGGCACCTTCCCGTACGTCGCGCTGCCCTACACCGGCTCGGTCAACCAGGCCGGCTGAGCAAGCCACCCGGCGTGGGCACCTGACAGGCCCACGCCGGGTCCCTCTCCTCCGGTCCGACCGCCCCACCCGTCCGACCGGCCGGAGCCCCTGTTCGCCCCGAGCGGAGAAAACAGACCCCCATGCGCCGCCTCGCCCTGATCGCCACCACCGCCGTGCTCTGTGCGGGCCTGACCGGCTTCGCAGCGCTGGAGCGCTCGGGCGGCGCCTCGTCCCCGCCGCCGTCCGACGCGGTCCCGGGCCAGAGTTCCGATACGGGTTCCGGTACAGGTTCCGGTACGGGTCCCGGCCCGGACTCCGGCCCGGTCTCCGGCCCGCAGGCGGCGCCGTTGAGCGTGGACGCCATCGTCGCCAAGCTCCAGAGCACGCTGCGCGCACAGCCGAACGACGCCTCCTCCTGGGCCCAGCTCGGCTCGGAATACGTCGAACAGGCCCGGCTCGACGTCGATCCGACGCTGTATCCGAAGTCGGAGGCGGCGCTGCGCAAGTCGCTCGCGCTCCAGCCGCGGCACAACACCGCCGCGCTCACCGGAATGGCCGGACTGGCCAACGCGCGGCACCAGTTCGCGCAGGCCAGGACGTGGGCGGACAAGGCGATCAGCGACGACCCGTACGCCTGGGCGCCGTACGGCGCGCTCAACGACGCGCTCACCCAGTTGGGTGAGGACAGCGCCGCGCAGGACGCCGTGCAGCGGATGCTCGATCTGCACCCGTCGACGGCGTCGTTCACCCGGGCGTCGTACACCTTCGAGCTGCACGGGCGCACCGCGGACGCGGAGCAGGCGCTGCGGCGGGCGCTCCAGGACGCAACGACGGCGGCCGACCAGGCGTTCTGCCACCACTACTTGGGCGAGCTGGCCTTCAACACCGGCAAGACGCGCGAGGCGCTGCGGGAGTACCGGACGGCGCTCGCGCTGGATCCGACGTACACCGCGTCGCTGGCGGGCGCGGCCAGGGCGGAGGCGGCGCTCGGGCGGACGGACCAGGCGGTCGCGGACTACCGGACGGCGATCGACCGGGTACCGCAGCCGCAATATGTGCTGGAATTCGGCGAATTGCTGGAGTCGCTGGGCCGGGCGCCGGAAGCCAGGGCGCAGTACGGGGTGCTGGAGGCGGAGCAGAGGCTGTTCGCGGCCAACGGCGTGGTGGACGACCTCAACCTCGGCCAATATCAGGCCGATCACGGCGACGCGGACCTCGCGGTGAAGCTGCTGAGCGCCGAGTGGGACCGGCGGCACAGTGTGCTGGTCGCGGACGCGCTGAGCTGGGCGCTGCACCGGGCGGGCCGTGACGGCGACGCGCTGCCGCTGGCCGAGCAGGCGAACCGGCTCGGCTGGCGCGACGCGCTGCTGCGCTACCACCGGGGCGTGATCGAGCAGTCGCTCGGCGACGACGAGGCGGCGCGTACGGACCTGGCCGGGGCCCTGGCCGCCAATCCGGCCTTCTCGCCGCTGTACGCGCCGGACGCGCGCGCCCGGCTGACCGCCCTTCAGAAGGATCAGAAGGAACCGGCGGCACAACCACCGCAAGGACGGCGAGGACAGCGATGACGACCCCGATCCGTGCCCGGCGCGGCGCGGCCCTGCTGCTGGTGGCGGTGCCCTCGCTGCTGTGGCTGGCCGCCCCGGCCGTCTCCGCCCACCCGCTGGGCAACTTCACCGTCAACCGGTACGACGGTCTGACCGTACGCCCCGACCGGATCGACGACCTCGCCGTCGTGGACACCGCTGAGATCCCCACGCTCCAGGCCAAGGCCGCCATGGACACCGACCACGACGGGGCCCTGAGCCCGGCGGAGGCCGCGGCCCACGCGCACACCGCCTGCACCGACCTGGCGCGCGGTATCGACGCGACGCTCGGCGGCGACACGGGCGCGGCCGGCGGTTCGGGGACCGCGGGCGGCGCCGGGGACGCGCGGCGGGCCGAGGCCCTGCGGTTCGGGCTGACGGACGCGTCCTTCCGGCTGGTGCCCGGGCAGGCCGGGCTCGACACCGGACGGCTGGAGTGCCGGCTGTCCGCGCCCGCCTCCCCCGGCCGCGGCGACACGATCACGCTGGCCACCGGCGTGGACAGCAGCCGGATCGGCTGGCACGAGATCACCGCGCACGGCGACGGCGTACGCATCGGCTCCTCGGACGTCCCTGCCGTCTCGGTCTCGCGCGAGCTGCGCGCGTATCCGGCGGACCTGCTCGCCGACCCGCTGGACCAGCGCCGTACGCGGCTCGTCCTGGGCTCGGGTCCCGGGGCCGTCGCGGCCGTCGCGCCCGGCACCGGCTGGCCCTCCTCCTGGTACGCCGCCCTGGACCGGCGGCTGGGCGCGCTCACCGACCACGACCGCCTCACCCTTCCCGTCGGGCTGCTCGCCGTGCTGATGGCCATGGTGCTGGGCGCGGGGCACGCGGCGCTGCCCGGTCACGGCAAGACCATCATGGCCGCGTATCTGGCGGGCCGTCAGGGGCGTCCGCGCGACGCCGTCACGGTCGCGGGCACGGTGACGCTGACCCACACCGCCTCCGTCCTCGTCCTCGGCATCGCGCTCAGCGTGTCCTCCGCGCTCGTCGGCGAGGACGTCCTGGCCTGGCTCGGTACGGTCAGCGGCATCGTCATCACCGCGGCCGGTCTGTGGCTGCTGCCGTCGGCCGTCCGGGTCTTCCGGGCGCGGCAGGCGGAGCACGGGCACGCGGGGGGCGCGGCTCACGGTTCGCACGGCCACGGCCACGGCCACGAGCACGGACCGGGACACGGACACGCGCACGGACACGCGCACGGACACGGGGCTGAGCACCAGCACCCGCACCCGTCGTCCGGCCCGCTCGTCGAGGTCCCCGAGGGCGCCGAGGGCATCACCCAGCAGAGCGCGGCCACGACCGTCGCCACCACGCGGGTCGCGGTCCTGGACGAACGGGAGGCCCCCGAACACGAACACGACCACGAGCACGGCCTTGAGCACGGCCTTGAGCACGACCACGGCCACGACGGTCACCACTCGCACCACACCGACGATCACACCGCCCACGAACACCCGCACCGCCACGGCCTCTTCGGCCACGGCCACCATCACCACTCCCACTCCGCGGGCGGCACCCGCAAGCGCGGCGGTCTCATCGGCATCGGCATCGCGGGCGGCCTGGTCCCCAGCCCCTCGGCGCTGGTCGTCCTGCTGGGCTCGATCGCCCTCGGCCGTACGGCGTTCGGCGTGCTGCTCGTCGTCTGCTACGGCCTCGGCATGGCCGCCACCCTCGCCGCCGCGGGCCTGCTCCTGCTGACGCTCAGGGACCGCTTCCCCGCGCTGAGCGGCGGGAGATGGCACGCCGTCGGCGCGTGGAGCGGTCGCCTCACCCCTCTGGGCACCGCGCTGCTCATTCTCGCCGTGGGCGTGGGAACCGCCCTGCGTGCGATGCCCCTCTGACGGATCGACAACACCCGCACCCGTTGTCCCACGGACGCCACAAGGACAGAACCATGCGCACACCCTCGCGTACGACGACCCGCACGACTGATATGACCGGCACGACCCGCACGACAACGCGCACGGCAACACGTACGGCCACACGTACGGCCACACGTATGACACCGCCTACGTCACCGCGTACGGCCTCCCGCCCGGCCGCCCTCCTCGGCGCCGCCCTGACCGCCGCCGTCCTCGCGCTCGCGCTCACCTCCTGCGCCGCCGACCGGCACACGGGAGCGCTGGTCACCGGCCCCGCGAGCCCGCGTCCGACCTGCCGCGTGCACCAGGCGACGCTGCCCGACCGCGACTACACGGCGGGCAAGAACAGCGACCCGATGGCCGTACTGTCGATGCTCCGCTACTACACGGCCCAGCACGCGCTGCCCTATTGCGACGGAAAACCGGCCAGCCGTCAGGACGACGCCTGGGACACCCTCTACGGCGACCTCACCCGGCGCTGAGCGCGCCACCGGCCCCCGACTCCGCCCATGACCCCGGCGGACGGCCGACGGGCGCCACGTCAGGGCGCCCGCACATCCGTACGTCCGTACCCCCTTTCCAGGTGGCCATCGGGCGGAGCGGCCATACCTGAGGACCGGGGCCACGAACTCCCCTTGGTCCGCACGGCACCCGGTTCAGCACCGGGCGCTGAGGAGGTGAGCCGAATGCCGGACGCAGGTCCGACGCGTCTCCCGTCGCCGCCGGAGGCGGAGTGCTGGGAGAGCGACGGCCTCGAACAGCACATGCTGGCGGCGGGACGCGGCGACCAGGAGGCGTTCACCGCGCTGTACACGCTGCTCTTTCCCATGGTCAGGTCGCTGGTCCAGCGGCGGGTGCGGCTGCGCGCCGAAGCCGAGGACATCGCCCAGGACGTCATGGCCGAGGTGTGGGCGAAGGCGTCGCTGTACCGGCCGGAGCAGGGGAGCGTACGCGGCTGGGTCGTCACCATCGCGCACCGCCGTGCCGTCGACTGGATCCGGCGCAACGCCGTACTGCTGCGCAGTGAGGACCTGGCGGCCCGCAGGACGCGGCTGCCGCCCGGCGACAACGTCCTGGACATCGTCGAGCGGCGCATGAGGCAGGCGGCGGTGCGGCGCGGGGTGAGCGTGCTGACCGATCTGCAACGGGAGGCGATCCACCTGGCGTTCTACGCCGAGCGCAGCCACCAGGAGGTCGCGGAGACGCTCGGCATCCCGCTGGGCACGGCCAAGTCCCGTGTCCGCAGCGCCCTGACGCGTCTGCGCCGTGACCTCGGTCTCGACCTGGACCTGAACCTGAACCTGAACCTGGATCTGAACCTCGACCTGGACCGCAAGTGACGGCGCGGGACGACGGACACGGGACGACGGAGACGGAACGACGGACACGGGACGACGGGGGCGGGACGACGGGGGCGGGACGGCGAGGGCGGAGGGGCGTTACGGGCGGCGGGCCGCGTTCCACTCGCGGTAGACCGCCCACGCGTCCCCGACCGGGCCCAGGTGGCCGAGCTTGTCGGGGTTGCTGACGGAGTTGATCATCTGGATCCGGCCGTCGAGCACGTCCAGCGTCCACACGTTGAGCACCTTGCGGTCGCGGTCGCGGAAGATCATGCCGGGCTGGCCGTTGATCTCGTGGGACTCGACGGTCACGTCGATGCGGAAGAACCAGGGGAAGGTGGTGGCGAGCAGGCGCGTCACGTTCTCGACGCCGCTGATGGCGCGGGCGAACTGCGGGGTCTTGCCGCCGCCGTCGCCGACGACCTGGACGTCCGCGGCGAGCACGTCGCGCAGGGCCTCGACGTCGCCCTCGCGCAGCGCGTCGAAGAACCGTCCCGCCAGCCTCTCCCGCTCCCGCCGGTCGGCCTCGAAGCGCGGGCGGCCCTCGTCCATGTGCCGCCTGGCGCGTACCGCGAGCTGACGGCAGGCGGCCTCGGAGCGGCCGACGGCGGAGGCGACCTCGGGGAAGCCGAAACCGAAGACCTCGCGCAGCACGAAGACGGCGCGCTCCAGCGGGCTGAGCCGCTCCAGCAGCAACAGGGCGGCCGTCGAGACGGAGTCGGCCAGTTCCGCCGAGCGCGCGGGGTCGTCGTAGGGGTCGGCGAGCAGCGGCTCCGGCAGCCACTCCCCCACGTACTCCTCGCGCCGGAAGCGGGCGGAGCGCAGCACGTCGATGGAGACGCGGGTGACGGCGGCCGACAGGTACGCCTTGGGCGAGGCGGGCGAGGTCCCGGCGGCCTCGTAGCGCAGCCAGGTGTCCTGGACCGCGTCCTCCGCCTCGCTCACGCTGCCCAGGATCCGGTACGCGATCGAGAACAGCAGCGGCCGCAGGTCCTCGAACTCCCCCGCCCGCGCCGCACCGGACCGTGCCCCGTCAGACCGTGCCGAACCCTGCCCCTGCCGCGCATCCGCCCGCGTCACTTCAGCCCCTTCTCGAACCCCTCGCGCCACGACGAGTAGCGCGGCTCCCAGCCCAGTTCCCGCCGGGCCTTGGCATTGGAGAAGCCGCGGCCCTCGGTCATCATCGTCACCGCCACCTCCCCGGCCAGCAAACGGGCCAGCCACGCGGGCACCCGCATCGGCCGTTTCGCGCCCGCACACCGGGCCAGATACGGCAGCCACTCGGCGGCCGGCGCCGGTTCGTCGTCGACGACGTTGAACAGGCCGGTCGCGCGCCGCTCGACGGCCAGGGCGGTGGCGCTCGCCGCGTCGTCCAGGTGGATCCACGAGGTGTGGCCCGCGCCGGCGCCGACGAGCGGGAGCTGCCGCTTGCGCAGGAGTTCGACCATGTCGTCGGTGACGCCGGGGCCGTAGAAACTGCCGTAGCGCATGACCGCGCCGCCGAAGTCCGCCACCACGTCCTCGACGTGCCGGATCGCCCGCATCCCCGCCTGCGCCGCCGTCCCCTCCATCAGGTCGAGCGGGTCCTGTTCCGTCTTGACCCAGCCGCCCTCGCGGACGCCGTTCCAGGAGGCGTAGCCCTGGGCGACGACGTGGCGCACGCCGGTCGCCTGGGCCGCCGCCAGCAGGTGGTCGGTGCCTTCGGTGCGGAGCCGGATGGTGGGGGCGAACCAGCGGTCCATGTGCTTGAGGTCGGGCTTGCCCGCGTGTGCGGTGGCGATCGCCGTCATCTGGTGCACGATGACGTCCGGCCGCGCCGTGGCCACCGCCTCGCCGACCGACGCCGCGTCCAGGCCGTCCATCACGACGCCGTCGGCGCCCAGCGCCTTCAGCGAGACCAGTTTGGCCGCGCTCGTCGTGGTGGCCGTCACCTGGTGGCCCCCGTCCACGAGCAGCGGCACCAGCCGCCGCCCCAGTACCCCGCTCCCGCCCGCCACGAACACCCGCATGACCGCCACCGTCCTCGCGTTCCGGTCGTCCCCGGCTCATCGCGGGGCTCTCCCTCACGGGACGGGACAGCGCGGGCGCCTGTGACACGCGAGGGACGGTGCGGGTGTGCGAGGTGTGCGGGGGAATGTCAGTGCGGCTTGATAGGGATCTTGATAGGGATGGGGCATGACTGAGCGTGTGACGATCCATGACGTCGCTCGAGGGCTGCCGTCGATCGCGGGGCTGCGGGATGTGTGCCGGGCGTCGGCCGCGTTGGAGATCGTGCGGTATCCGGGGGCGGGGGAGGTTCGGGGGGACGGCCGGGGGGAGCTGGAGCGGATCGGCTACCCGGTCGCGCGCTGACGGGGGGCGGGGACATGGCACGCAGGGGCGGGCGCAAGGCGCCGCCGTCGCCGTTGGCGCAGCGGGACGGCGTGGACCCGGTGCGGCTGCGGCTACCCGGCGGGGGCGGGGAGCCGCAGACGGTGGCGGCGTATCTGCTGGAGCGGTACGCGGGGGCGGTGGGCGCGGAGCGCGTCGGGGCGATGCTGGCCGAGGGGCGTTTCGTGACCGCGGACGGCGGTCCGGTGACGGCGGGGACGGCGTACGAGGCGGGCGCGTACGTATGGTTCCACCGCGATGTGGCACCGGAGACGGCCGTGCCGTTCGAGGTGAGGGTGGTGTACCGCGACGAGCGGATCGTGGTGGCGGACAAGCCGCACTTCCTGGCGACGACCCCGCGCGGGCGGCACGTCACGGACACCGCCCTGGCGCGGCTGCGGCGCGACTGCGGGCTGCCCGAACTGTCGCCCGCGCACCGGCTCGACCGGCTGACGGCGGGCCTGGTGCTGTTCGTGGTCCGCCCCGGGGACCGGGGCGCGTACCAGACGCTCTTCCGGGACCGGCGGGTGCGCAAGGAGTACGAGGCGGTCGCCGCGTACGACCCGCGGGTGGAGCTGCCCAGGACGGTACGGAGCCGGATCGTGAAGGAGCGCGGGCGGATCGCGGCGTGGGAGGAGCCGGGGCCGCCGAACGCGGAGAGCCGGGTCGAACTGCTGGAGCGGCGCGGTGCGCGGGGCCGCTACCGGCTGCTGCCCGCGACGGGCCGTACCCACCAGTTGCGGCTGCACATGAGCGCGCTCGGCCTGCCGCTGCTGTACGACCCGGTGTATCCGCGGGTGCTGCCGGAGCCCGAATCGGAGGGCGGCCGGGAGGACTTCACCCGGCCGCTGCAACTGCTCGCGCGGGCGCTGGAATTCACCGATCCGGTGACCGGACGGGCGCTGCGGTTCGACAGCGCACGGGAGCTGGCGGCGTGGCGCGAGGCCCTGTGACCGGTCGGCCACGCTCCGGTGGGCTGGTTGCGGGGCCGCGGGGAAGTACGGGATGGTTGCTGGACGGCAACGGTCTTCTGGTCGCCGTACGCAACTGTCCCCTAGTCGATGAGGTGAGGGATTCGCTCAGCGGATCCTGAATGTGTGGTTGGTTCCGTCACGACGGCAGCCGGTGCGGACGCACCGGTGAGCGTTTCGAGGAGCGACACTCCGTACCCCCTGCTGGCGCCCTACCCGGTGCTCGTGGTCGAGGCCGACGGCAGGCTGATACTCGCGAACGAGGCGGCGGGGATTCTGCTGCCGGGGGCCGGGAAAGGGGTGGCGCTCGCGGATGTGGCGCCACCGTGGCTGTCGCGGGCACACGAAACGCTGCGCGCGCCGACGGAGGATTCCCCGGGCCCGGACGGGGCCGCGACGGCTGACGTGGACGGGGACGTGGCCGCTGACGTGGACGGGGACGTGGCCGCTCACGTGGACGGGGACGTGGCCGCTCACGTGGACGGGGACGTGGCCGCGACCGCTGACGTCGACGTGGCCTGGGGCGCGGTCGGCGGGCGCACCTTCGAGGCGCATCCGACGGTGCTGGCCGACGGAAGCGCCGTGTGGTGGCTGGTCGAGGACACCGACCGGCGGCTGGCGCGCGAGGCGTTGCGCATGGAACGCGAGCGCACCGAATTCCTCAGCCGTTCGTCCAACCTGCTGCTCTCCTCGCTCAACCTGGACCGGTGCATGGACGTCACCGCGCAGATGGCCGCCGAGCACCTGGCCGACGCCGCCATGGTCATCGCCCCGTCGCGGGCGAACCGGCTGCCGGTGGTCTCCTGTGTGCGCGGCGGCAGCCCCTCGCAGTCGCACCTGGGCGTCGATCCGGACGAAGTGCCGGGGCTCGGCGAGGCGTTGCGCGGCTTCCCGCCGGTGCCCTCGCGCTGGCTCGACCCGGCGACGGCCCCCTCCTGGCTGGTGCCCGAGGGCTTCGGGCCGGTCGGTTCGATAGTGATCACCCCGCTGCCGGGGCACGGGGTGTCGGCGGGCGCCCTCGTCCTGCTGCGGCGCTCGGAGACCGACGCCTTCACCGAACGCGAAGAGGTCTTCGCCCGGCTGTTCGCCGCGCGCGCGGGCGCCGCCATGTCGGCGGCCCGGCTGTACGCGGAGCAGTCGGCGATCACCGACGTCCTGATGCGGGAACTGCTGCCGCCGTCGCTGCACCAGGTCGGCGGGGTGGACTTCGCCGGCGGCTACCGGCCCTCGCAGGACCACGAGCGGATCGGCGGGGACTTCTACGACGTGCACCCGTCGGTGACCGAGGGCGAGGCGTCGCTGGCGGTGCTGGGCGATGTGTGCGGCAAGGGCCTCGAGGCGGCCGTGCTGACCGGCAAGATCCGCAACACCCTGCACGCGCTGCTGCCCATGGCCGACGACCACCAGCGGATGCTCAGCCTGCTGAACACGGCGCTGCTGAACTCCCACCACACCCGCTTCGCGACGCTGATCCTGGCCTCCGCGCTCCGCGACGGGCACCAGGTGCGGCTGCGGCTGACCAGCGCGGGGCACCTCGCGCCGCTGATCGTGCGGGCCGACGGCGAGGTGGAGCAGGCCGACACCAAGGGCACCCTGGTCGGCGCGATCCCCGACGCCGTCTCCCGGACGGTCACGCTGTCCCTGGCGCCCGGTGAGACCTGCGTGCTGTACACGGACGGGATCACCGAGGCGCGCGGCGGCCCCCTGGGCGGCGCGCTGTTCGGCGAGAAGCGGCTGCGGCGCGTGCTGTCGGAGTGCGCGGGCATGCCCGCGGAAGGAATCGTGGAGCGGGTCCAGATGCTCGCCGCCGAATGGGTCGGCACGGGGCGTCACGACGACATGGCCGTCGTCGTGATCTCCGCGCCCCGGACGCACCACCTGAGTGCGGTGAACGGCCGTACTCGGGGCAGGTACACAGCGTGAGCACCGACACCGAGCCGACCGCACCCTCGTCGCACTCCGCGTCCTCGCCGCCCGCCCCGCCGTCCGGAGCCCGCTCCGGACCTGATCAGGGGCTCGGGCGGCGCGTGACGGAGCTGTGGGAGGCCGTCGCGCACGGCGACGAGCACGCGGCGGCCGGTGTGGTGCTCGGCGCGCTGGACACGGGGGTGGACGCGGAGAGCGTGCTGCTCGACCTCATCGCGCCCGTGCAGGGCAAGGTGGGCGAGGAGTGGGCGGCCAACCGGCTGAGCGTCGCCGAGGAGCACGCCGCCACCGCGATCAACGACCGGGCGGTGGCGGCGCTGTCCCTGCACCCGGCCGCCCGTACCGAACCCTGGCGGGGCAGGATCACGGTGGCCTGCGTCGAGGGCGAGTGGCACGCGCTGCCCGCCCGGATCCTGGCCGAGGTGCTGAAGCTGCGCGGCTGGCGCGTCGACTTCCTCGGCGCCCAGGTGCCCACCCCGCACCTCATCACCCACCTGCACCGCACCGCGTGCGACGCGGTGGCGCTCTCCAGTTCGCTGGCCACCCGGCTGCCGACCGCGCACGCGGCGATCACCGCCTGCCAGGCCGTCGGGGTGCCGGTCCTCGTCGGCGGCGCCGCCTTCGGCCCGGACGGCCGGCACGCGCGGCTGCTGGGCGCCGACGCCTGGGCCCCCGACGCGCGTACGGCCGCGGAGCGCCTCGCGCGCGGCCCGCTGCCGCGCCCGCAGCCCGAGCACCAGCCGATAGACGATCTGCCGCACCTGGCCGACCAGGAGTACACGATGGTCGCGCGCGCCCGTACGGCCCTGGTGCGGACCGTCTTCGGCGGGCTGGAGGCCGCCTTCCCCGCGATGCGCGCGTACAGCGAGCTCCAGCGCGAGCACACCGCGCAAGACCTCGCGCACATCGTGGACTTCCTCACCATCGCCCTCTACACGGGCGACGAGGACCTCTTCGCGGACTTCCTCACCTGGACAGCGGGGATTCTCGCCGCCCGCGGCGTTCCCGCGCACAGCCTGCCGCCCGCGCTGCGGATCCTGTCCGACGAGCTGAAGGACTTCCCGCGCGCGGTCCGGATACTCCGGCTCGGCACCGACTGTCTGACCTCGTCCGCACTCACCACCGCCAGGACCACCGCATGACCACGATTCCCCCGAGCCATCTGCGGCTGACGGCCGTCGACACCGAGACGACCGTGCGGATCGAACTGCACGGCGACCTCGACTACGACAACGCCGACCGGCTGCTGGCCGTCGTGAGCGACAAGATCGCCGACAATCCGCGCCTGGCGGACCTGCACCTGCACTGCGCCGGGCTCGGCAGCACGGACTCCAGCGGGCTCTCGGCCCTGCTGATGATCCGCCGCCGCACCGACGAGGCCGGTGTCCGGCTCCACCTGGACGACCGGTCCCCCGCGCTGGAGCGGCTGCTGACGATCACCGGCACGCTCGCCCATCTGACGGCGCTCCCCGCGACCGGGGCCGGTGCGGCGGAGCCGTCCGCCGCCGAGCAGGCCGCCCCTTCCACGGGCCAGGACCCGCGGGCCTGAGACCCGCGCGGGCCGGGCATGCTCTGTGGCGGCTTTGCGGGCCGTGCGGGCTGTACGGGCTGTACGGGCTCAGGACGTCATCGAGGCCGCCGGGGTGAGCACGGCGAAGAACGCGCCCTCGGGGTCGGTCAGCAGGGCGAGGCGGCCGACGCCCGCCATGTCGGTGGGGGGCAGGAGGGCCGTGCCGCCGCCCTCGGTGGCCCTGGCGACGACGGCGTCGCAGTCGTCGACGCCGAAGTAGGGCTGCCAATAGGCCGTACCGGCGGGGAGCAGGTCGGGGCCGAGCTGGAGGATGCCGCCGTGCGAGCCGTCCTGGCCGCCGCCGGAGCGGGACACCACGGTGTAGACGTCGGCGGACGCGTCGCCGGGCAGCGGCATGTCCTCGTAGTCCCAGGCCAGGACCGCGGCGTAGAAGTCCTTGGCGCGCTGGGCCCGCGGTGTGTACAGCTCCGTCCAGCACAGGCCCCAGGGGCCGACGTGGTCCAGGCCCTTGTTGGTGCCGGGCTGCCAGACGCCGAATTCGCCGCCGGTCGGGTCGGTGTAGGAGGCGAGGCGGCCCTGGTCGAAGACGTCCATCGGCGGCACCCGTACGGTGCCGCCGTTCTCCTCGACGGCCGCCGTGGTGGCGTCGGCGTCGGCGGTCTCGAAGTAGACCGTCCAGGCCGGGTGGGCGCCGGTGTCCTGGAGCGGGCCCAGCGCGGCGACCGTCGCGCCGTCCCGCACGAAGGTGCCGTACCCGCCGGACGCGGGGCCGCCCGGTTCGAATTCCCAGCCGAAGAGCGAGCCGTAGTACGCGGCGGCGGCCGTGGTGTCGCGGCTGCCCAGGTCGATCCAGTCGGGCGCGCCGGGCACGTAGTCGTTGGTGAGCATGGGTGCCTTCCTCCTGGAGCTGTCGTGCGGTGACCGGGCGGATCGGAGCCGTCCGGGCGGATCGGAGGCGTCGGGCGGGTCAGGGGTGCCGGGCGGATCGCAGGCGCGGGGCGGATCGGGTGGGTGCCGGGCGGATCGGGTGGGTGCCGGGCTTTTTGTCCGATTGGGACGCAGTGTCCTCTCTCACACCCAGCATGGCAGCCGGTCCCGACAATCGCCGTTCGTGCGCAGGTCACCGCCTTGGCGGGTGAAACGGAAGGCGCCGGGCCGCATCGACACGGTCACGCGCGGTGTTTAACGGATTCGGGATTGTCAGTGCCGCCGTCTACTGTGGTTCACATGTACGGGGGAAGTCTCGATCAAGCGAACGCGGCCCTGCGCGCTTATGTGCAGGAGCACGGCGACCGGCCTTGGACGGCCGAAGAGCTCACGGAGCTGGCGCGGCTGCGCGCCGAGTGGACCGCCGCCGCGCGGGGTACCCAGATGCCGATACGCCCGGTCCAGGGCCCGGCCGTCGGCCCGGTGAGCGGCGCGGCGGTCGTCACCGCCGCGTAACGCTCACCGTCGGACACACGAGGCGCGACGCGCCACGAGCGGTCCGCGAACATTCCGCGAACACCCCGCGATCAGCGAGCGGGCCCCGGCACATCAGTGATCCGGCTTCGGCCGTCAGACCCGCGCCACGGCGTGCGGGGGGCGGAGCGTGTCCGCGCCGGGGGTGGGCTCCGACGGGTCGCCACCGACCGTGATGATCCGGTTGTCGGCGTCCACATGGACGACGGCCGGGCGCAGCGCCCTGGCCTCGGCGTCCTCGACCTGCGCGTAGCTGATCAGGATGACCAGGTCTCCGGGGTGCACGAGGTGGGCGGCGGCGCCGTTGATGCCGATGACACCGGAGCCGCGCTCGCCCTCGATGACATAGGTCTCCAGCCGGGCGCCGTTGGTGATGTCGACGATGTGGACGAGTTCGCCGGGCAGCAGGTCCGCGGCGTCCATCAGATCGGCGTCGACGGTCACGGAGCCCACATAGTGCAGATCCGCCTGGGTCACGGTGGCCCGGTGGATCTTCGACTTGAACATGGTGCGCAGCACGCTGCCGCCTCCTGGTGAAAGAGCTGGTCGCGTCCCTGCCACGGGTACGCGCCGACGCGTCCAGCCTAGGCGAGCGCGCGGCGCGCCGGGAGCGGCGGGGCGCCCGGAGTGCCGAAGATCTCAGCTTCGTGGAATACCCCTAGGGGGTATATGGTTGTTCCCGGCGGACGGAGAAGCACGTCCGCACAAAGCAGGCACGCACGCACGTATCGAGGAGAACACCATGAGCGAGGCCGTCTACTCCGTGTCCGGGATGAGCTGCGGTCACTGCGAGTCCGCGATCACCAAGGAGGTCACCGCGATTCCCGGTGTCACCTCCGTCAAGGCGGTCGCCTCGACCGGTCTGCTGACCGTCGCGTCCGAGCAGCCGGTGGACGACGAGTCGGTACGCGCCGCCGTGGACGAGGCGGGTTACGAACTGGTCGGCCGCGCCTGACCGGCGCTTCGCGGCCCTCATGGCGGGGGCCGGGGGCAGGGGCCGGACGGCGGGAAAGGTACGACGGGGACACGAGGGGAGCGGGAGTGGCCATGACCACGGCGGCGAAGGACGGCGGGACGGCGGCGGCCGAGCAGGCGGTCGAGCTGGAGATCGGCGGCATGACGTGCGCGTCCTGCGCCGCGCGGATCGAGAAGAAGCTCAACCGGATGGACGGCGTCAGCGCCACCGTCAACTACGCGACCGAGAAGGCCAAGGTGGCGTACGCCGAGGGAGTCGCGGTCGGCGATCTCATCGCGACCGTCGAGGCCACCGGGTACACCGCCGCGCTCCCCCCGCCCCCGCTCGCGCCCCCGGCCGACGCCGACGGGACCGCCGCCGGCCCGGTGCGCGACCCCGAATCGACCTCCCTGCGGGAGCGGTTGATCACCGCCGTCGTCCTCGCCGTGCCGGTCGTCGCGCTGTCGATGGTCCCGGCGCTCCAGTTCGACAACTGGCAGTGGCTGGCGCTGACGCTCGCCTCACCGGTCGTGGTCTACGCGGGCTGGCCCTTCCACCGCGCCGCCTGGACGAATCTGCGGCACGGCGCCGCCACCATGGACACCCTGGTGTCGGTCGGCACCCTCGCCGCGTACGGCTGGTCCCTGTGGGCGCTGTTCTTCGGCGACGCGGGCATGTCCGGCATGAAGGACTCCTTCGACCTCACCGTCTCGCGCGGCGGCGGCAGCGGCCACATCTATCTGGAGGCGGCGGCCGGGGTCACCGCGTTCATCCTGGCCGGGCGGTACTTCGAGGCCCGCGCCAAGCGGAAGGCGGGGGCGGCGCTGCGCGCGCTGCTCGAACTGGGCGCCAGGGACGTCGCGGTGCTCCGCGACGGGCGGGAAGTGCGCGTCCCCGTCGGCGAGTTGGCGGTCGGCGACCGCTTCGTCGTACGCCCCGGCGAGAAGATCGCCACCGACGGCGTCGTCCGCGACGGGGGCTCCGCCGTCGACGCGTCGATGCTCACCGGGGAGTCCGTACCGGTCGAGGTCAGGCCCGGCTCGCGGGTCACCGGCGCCACCGTCAACGCGGGCGGGCGCATCGTCGTCGAGGCCGAGCGGATCGGCGCCGACACCCAACTCGCCCGTATGGCACGGCTGGTGGAGGACGCGCAGAACGGCAAGGCCGCCGCGCAGCGGCTCGCCGACCGGATCTCGGCCGTCTTCGTGCCCGTGGTGATCGTGCTGGCGCTCGGCACGCTCGCCTTCTGGCTGCTGACCGGAGAGGGCGCGACCGCCGCCTTCACCGCGGCCGTCTCCGTCCTCATCATCGCCTGCCCGTGCGCGCTCGGGCTCGCCACGCCGACCGCGCTCATGGTCGGCACCGGGCGCGGCGCGCAACTCGGCATCCTCATCAAGGGGCCCGAGGTGCTGGAGTCGACGCGGGCCGTCGACACGGTCGTGCTGGACAAGACCGGGACGGTCACGACCGGGTCGATGACGCTGACCGGGGTGCGTGTGTCGGGAGCCGAGGAGGCCGACGTCCTGCGGCTGGCGGGCGCGCTGGAGGACGCCTCCGAGCACCCGATCGCGCGGGCCGTCGCCGCCGGGGCGCGCGAGGCGGCCGGTGAACTGCCGCCGGTCACGGACTTCGAGAACGTCCCCGGCCTCGGTGTGCGCGGTGTCGTCGAGGGCCACGAGGTGCTGGTCGGCCGCGAGCGGCTGCTGAGCGGGCGCGGGCTCGTCCTGCCCGCCGACCTCGCCGAGGCCAAGGCGGCGGCCGAGGCGCACGGCGGCACGGCGGTCGTCGTGGGCTTGGACGGGCGGGCGCGGGCCGTGCTCGTCGTCGCCGACGCCGTCAAGCCGACGAGCGCGGAGGCCGTACGGCGGCTGCGGGCGCTCGGCCTGCGGCCGATGCTGCTCACCGGGGACAACGCGGCCGTCGCGGCGGCCGTCGCCGCCGAGGTCGGCATCGACGCGGCCGACGTCTTCGCGGACGTCCTCCCCGAGGACAAGGTCGCCGTCGTCCGGCGCCTCCAGGCCGAGGGGCGCAGCGTCGCCATGGTCGGCGACGGTGTGAACGACGCCGCCGCGCTCGCCCAGGCCGACCTCGGGCTCGCCATGGGCACCGGCACCGACGCCGCCATCGAGGCCGGGGACCTCACCCTGGTCCGCGGTGACCTGCGCGTGGCCGCCGACGCCATCCGCCTCGCGCGGCGCACGCTCGGCACCATCAAGTCCAATCTCTTCTGGGCCTTCGGCTACAACGTCGCCGCTCTGCCGCTGGCGGCGGCGGGGCTGCTCAACCCGATGATCGCGGGCGCGGCCATGGCCTTCTCCTCCGTCTTCGTCGTGGCCAACAGCCTGCGCCTGCGCGGCTTCCGGCCGCTGAGCCGGTAGTGACGGCGGGGCGTGTGAGCATGAGGTCATGAGCGGAACGCGGCGGCGACAGGTCGGGAACGAGGAGCGGCGGGGGCGGCTGGCGCGGCGGCAGCTCCGGGCCGTGGGCACCTGCGAGGAGGTCGCCGACGCGCTCGTGGCGCTGCACGCGACCGATCCGGCGACGGTGTTCCTGACGGTGGCGGCGCGGCTGCGCGAGCCGGGCGACGGCGTCGGGGCGCTGGAGGAGGCGCTGTACGGGGAGACCGGGTCGCTGGTGCGGATGCTGGCGATGCGGCGCACGATGTTCGTCGTGGGCCGGGCGGCGGCGCCGGGGGTGTACGCGGCGGCCGGGCGGCAGATCGCGGCGAAGGAGCGCAAGGGGCTGCTGGCGTTCCTGGCGGAGGGCGGCGGCTGGGACGAGGCGTGGCTGGAAGGCGTCGAGGCGCGGGTGCGCGCGGCGCTCGACGCGCACGGCGAGACCAGCGGCGCGGGGCTGTCGAAGCTGGTGCCCGAGCTGCGCGAGCAGGTGCTGGTGGCGGCGGGCAAGCCGTACGAGGCGCGGCAGAACGTGGCGAGCCGGATCATCAGGACGATGGCCGCCGAGGGCCGGATCGAGCGGCGCAGGCCGGCCGGGTCGTGGACGAGCAGCCAGTTCCGGTGGGCGAACGCCGAGCCGCTGCCCGACGTGCCGGTGGCCGAGGCGCGCGCCGGGGTGGTGAAGGCGTGGCTGGGGGCGTACGGGCCGGGGACGGCGGCCGATCTGAAGTGGTGGACGGGCTGGTCGCTGACGGAGGTGCGCAAGGCGCTCGCGGCGGTCGGCGCCGAGGAAGTGCTGCTGGACGGGGACGCCGTCGGCCACGTACTGCCCGGTGACGCCGGGCCGTCGGCGGACGCGCCGCCGCCCGCCGCGACGCTGCTGCCCGCGCTGGACCCGACGCCCATGGGGTGGCAGGAGCGCGACTGGTTCCTGCCGCGCGAGCACCGCGCGTCCCTCTTCGACCGCTCGGGCAACGTCGGGCCCACCGTGTGGTGGGGCGGCGAGGTGATCGGCGGCTGGGCACACCGCGCGGACGGCACTGTCGCCTGGCGGCTGCTGGCCGACCGGGGCGCGCGGGCGGCGGACGCGGTCGAGGCGGCGGCGGAGCGTCTCACCGCTTTTCTCGCGGGCGGCGGTGTGACGGTCACACCGCGATTCCGCACCCCTTTGGAGCGCGAACTGTCCGCGTGACCCGGCCGGGACCCGCGCACCGGGCCGGGCCCCGCGCACTCGGCCGGGACCCGCGCACCCGCTGGACTCGGTAGGCCGCGCTTACGCGCGGCGCGGCCGTATAAACCTCGCTTTCCGGACAGAATCCGGAGCGTGCATCTCCCCTCACGCCTCTCGCGTGTCACCCGCGCCGTGGCCCGCGCCGTGTGGGCGTACATCCGCAGCGCCCCCGGCACGTACATCTGGCTGGCGATCCTGTTCTTCACCACGGTCGCGATCCACCGGATGGCGCCCGCCACGGTGGACGACTTCCTGCGGCTGCGGTCGACGAACATCCGCAATCTGTCGAGCCAGCCGGTCCGCGCCCTGGTGCGCAGCGCGCTGTGGACCGACGGCGGCGGATGGCTGCCGTACGTGCTGCTCTACACGGTCTTCCACGCCACCGCCGAGCGCTGGCTGGGCACCTGGCGGTGGCTCGCGGTCGTGCTGATCGGGCACGTCGCGGCGACGTACATCAGTGAGGGCGTGCTGCTGTGGGCGATCCGGCACGGGCACGCGCCGCAGTCGGCCGCCGAGACCCTCGACGTGGGCGTCAGTTACGGGCTGGCGGCGGTCGAGGCGGTGCTGACCTGGGCGGTCACGATGCCCTGGCGGTACCTGTACGGCGCCTGCGTGCTGCTCTTCTACGGGCTCGCACTGGGCGAGGGCCGCACCTTCACCGACGTCGGGCACTTCACGTCGGTGCTGCTCGGCCTGGCCTGCTACCCGCTGACACGCGGACGGCCGGGTCGGATCGACCCGGCCGCCGCGTACCGGAGCCTGCGCGGTGCCGCCCGCGGGCGGCTCGGGGTCAGCCGACCCGGGTGAGCTTCGTGCCGAACGACGGCTCGCTCAGGTCGGACTGGAGGACGACCGGCACCGTGGTGCGGGCCGAGCCGGTGCCGAAGCCGATCGTGCCCACCTCGGCGCCGGACGTCGCGGTGTGCGGCAGCCCGTCCTTGAGGGGGGTCAGCGACAGCGTCGTCCTCAGGCCCGGCCAGCCGACGGCCTTCAAGTCCTTGCTCGCCACGACCGGCGTGTGACCGCCGAGCCCGTCGTCCACATAGCCGACGACCTCGCCCTTCTTCACTATCGTCGACGACGTCAGGCCGCCCTGCACGGAGTTGATCAGCTTCTGCGAGTTGACCAGCGCCGCCTGGAGGCTGTCGTAGACGGTCGTGCCGCCGCGCTGCTGGAGGACGACGCCGAGGATCAACTGATCCTTGCCGTCGACCTTCTTGTTCGCCGCCCACATCAGGGCGCCGCCCGCGGGGGTGCTCGAACCGGTCTTGATGCCGATCACACCCACGTTGACCAGGTCGTTGTTGTTGTTGTAGATCGTGCCGACGCCGGGGATGTCGATGTTCGGCTGCGCGACGACCGACCGGAACACGTCGTTCTTCATGACCTCGCGGGCCAGCTTCAACTGGTCGACGGCGGTGCTCCGCGTGGTCTCCTCGAAGCCGCTCGCGCCGGTGTACGTGGTGTTGGTCATGCCGAGGTCGGCGGCGGCCTTCGTCATCTTCGTGACGAACGCCTCCTGGGTGCCGGAGTCCCAACGCGCCAGCAGGCGGGCGATGTTGTTGCCCGAGGGGATCAGCAGCAGTTGCAGCATCTGCCGCTCGGTGAACTGCTGGCCCTTCTTGACCTGCGCGGTCGACTCGTCGCTCGAACTCGCCTCGTCGGCCGCCTGCGCGTCCACGGGGATCGTCGGACCGGTCTGCTTACCCGTCAGCGGGTGGTCGCGCAGGATCAGATACGCGGTCATCACCTTGGTGACGCTCGCGATCGGCACCGGGGTCTGCGCGCCGTGCACGCCGAGCGAGCCCAGGCCCTCGACCTCGGCCACCGACTGGCCCTGCGACGGCCACGGCATGGACTGCGGCAGCGGCGTGCCGTCGAAGGTGTACGACGAGGCCGCGGTCAGCGCCATCGACGGAGCCGACAGCGGGCGCAGCGCCTGCACCACGACGAACACGATCGCCAGCAGCACCACCAGCGGGGTCCAGATCTTGAACCGGCGCGCGACCGTCCGCAGCACCGTCTGGCGCGGCGGCGGGGTGTTCGTCAGCTCCGCGAGCAGCTTCAGCGGCGCCTCGGGCTCCGGCGGCACGGGCATCGACCGCGTCCCGTCGGGCCCGGCGGCCGCGCCGTCCGGCGAGGCCGCCGTGGGGGTGCCGATCGCGGACGGGCTCCCGGCGTACGGGGGCAGCGGCGCGCCCCCGGCGGGCTTCGGCGGGGCGGACGGCTGCCCGATCGGGCCCGCGGCCGGACTCTCCGAGGGCTTCACGGGGCCCGTACGCGGCTTGGCGGACGCCGGGGGCGGCTGGGGCGCCTCATAGGGCGCGGAGGCGCCAGAGGGCGCGTTACGGGCTCCTGAGACGCCTTCCGCGCCCTGCGCCGCCGGGCGCTCGGCGGGGAGATCGGACACAAGCGGGCGCAGGACGGAGGCGCTCCGGGCGCCGGGGCCCTTGGGAGCGTTGTCCTCGGAGGCGCTTTCGGGGGCGTCCTGCGAGATGTTCTCGGAGGTGTTCCTGGACGCGGAGCTGTCGCCGTCCTCGGGCGCGGAGCTGTCGGAGTCCTCTGGAGCGGCGTCCTCGGCGTCACCGGCAGAGGGCGCGGCGTCCGCCACGTCGTCGGCGGCGTCGGTCGAGGTCGCCGGGGCGGCGTCCTCGGGGTCCGCGGGGTCCGCGTCCTCGGATTCCTGGCCGTCACCGGAGGCCGGGGCCGCGTCCGATACGTCGCCCGGTACGTCGTCGGCGTCGGCCTGTACGTCGTCGGGGTCGGCCTCGGTCACGGCCTCGGCGCCGTTCACGCCGTCCGCGCCCTCGGCGTCGTCCACGCCGTCCCCGTCGGCGCCCTCAGCCGTACCGTCACCGGCCGCACCACCGCCGGCGGTGGCGCCGGCGCCCAGCAGGCCCCCGCGCCCCCCGACGCGCAGCACGGCGGTGTGCTCGTCGCGCTCCGCCGCGGGCGGCCCGGCCGGCGCGGAGTCTTCCGCTTCCGGACCCGTTTCGGAGTCCGGCCCGTCCTCGGAGGCTTCCCCGGCGGCGGAATCCGGGTCCTGGAGGTCACGATTCGGTTCCGCTTCCGGAGGCAGGACCTCCGGGGTGCGGGGCGCGGGCGGCGTCGTGGACGTAGCCGCGTCGGAGGATTCGTCTACGGCCGCTACGCCGTCCGGCGTATTCGCCGTGGAGGCGGCGGAGGAGGCGGCGGCCGGGTGGGGGCGTGCGCCGGAGCCCGCGGAGTCCGCCGATTCGGGGGGCGCGGAGGGGACGGCTCCGACCGCGGCGCCCGCGTGCTCCTCCCGTACGCCCTCCGCCACGCGTGTCCCGTGCCCCTCGGTGGGCGTCCGGAACACCACCAGCCTCGGATCAGCGGTCGACCGCTCGACCGCCTCCCCCGACGTGCTCTGCCGCTGTTCCCTGCCGGGGGACTCGCCCGCCACGCAGACCTCCTCCACACATCACGAAATGGCCGCACACATCGTGCGGGGGCGGATGCCGAATGGCACCCATACCCCTTCAAAGCTCACACTGGCAGTGTCCCGCCGACAGGCCCGCGACCCGTCCGCGACACCACCGCCCACCCCGTAGACGAGAACGACATACCACCCGGTTCCCGTCGATAAGGCAAAGGCGCTCTCGACAGGCCGGTGTGAGAGGCGTCACCCTGTCATTCATCCACGCGGGGAGGCATGGATGGGCAAGAGCCGCAGAACAATTCCGGAAGAGCTGTTGCTGCTCGCACTGGACCCGACGACCGGGACCACGGCGCAGCCTCAATCGCTCGACCTCGGCCTCGCCGGGGCGCAGCTCGTCGAGCTGGCCCTGGCCGGACGGATAGCCCCTGACGGGGATCGTATAGCCGTGGTGCACCCACGGCCGACTGGAGATCCGACCCTGGACTCCGCTCTCGAACTGCTGCGGCGACGCGGCAGTCCGGTGCGGGCCGTCCACTGGATCGGCGGACCCCGCCTCGGGCTCCGCCAGACGTATCTCGCGCACCTGGAGCGGTGCGGCATGGTGCACGCCGTGCCCGGCCAGATGTGCGGGGTGCTGCCGACGACGCGGTACCAGGCGTCCGACAGCGCGGTCAGCCGGGAGATCCGTACCCGGCTGGACAGTGCGATCCGTACCGGCGTGCCGCCGGACCCGCGGACCGCCGCGCTCGCCGCGCTCGCCCACGCCGTGGGACTCGGCAAGCACCTCTACCCGGGCAACGAGGGCCGGTCGTCGCGATCGCGCCTGCGTGACCTGATCAGGTACGACCCGATGGGCGGCCTCGTCGCGCATGCCGTGATGGATGTGCAGAACGGCGTGGCGGCGCAGCCGAAGCGGCCAGCCGCTCCGGCACCGCGAGCGGCGGGGCACAGCACCATGGCCCGCGCCGGCGCCCGTTGAGTCGGCGTGCGACAGCGAGTGGACACAGGCAGCACAGGCAGCACGGTCAGTACGTTCGGCACGCTCAGTACGTTCAGCACGTGAGAGCGCGTGCGCAGGTGAGCACGTAGCGCTCGGCAACCCCCTCATCAGGGACGGCTGCGGCGCCCGTCGGCAGGGACGGGGCACCGCAATCCGCGACCATCGCGCCGTCCTCAGCGACCCGTTCCGGGAGCCGCTGTGACGCGCGGGGCGGCGGGACTCGGAACACGTTCCGGGATTCGTCGCACCGCGCGTCGCCGTATACACCCCCGTGTACCACCGCGTACACGCCCCTGCCGGGTTACCCTCATTCGCCAGCGCGCCGATGACCGCAAGTGGCAGGCTGCTGACCATCAGTAGGTTCAGCGTGGAGGTGCACGTCCAGTGGTCGCCAACGTCAATCCCACCGTCAGGCGCCGCCGGCTGGGTTCGGAACTGCGCAAGTTGCGGGAGCAGAAGGGCATGACGGCCGAGGAGGTCGCCGCCCGGCTCCTGGTGTCGCAGTCGAAGATCAGCCGGTTGGAGAACGGGCGCCGGAGCATCAGCCAGCGCGATGTGCGCGACCTGTGCGGTGTGTACGGCGTCGAGGACGTGCGGATCGTCGACTCGCTGATGCAGATGGCCAAGGAGTCGCGCCAGCAGGGCTGGTGGCATGCCTTCGGCGACATCCCGTACAGCGTGTACATCGGCCTGGAGACCGAGGCGGCCAGTCTGCGGGTCTTCGAACCCCAGGTGGTGCCTGGCCTGTTGCAGACCCCGGAGTACGCCGCCGCGATGATCGCGGGCAATCTGCCGGAGGCCACTCCCGAACAGGTCGACAAGCGCGTCAGCGTGAGAATGCGCCGGCAGGAGCGGATCACCGACCGGGACGGGCCGCTGCGGATGTGGGCCGTGGTGGACGAGGCGGCGCTGTGCCGCAAGGTCGGCGACGAGCACGTGATGCGTGACCAGCTTCTGCATTTGGTGGATTTGAGCCATCTGCCGCATGTGACCGTGCAGGTGCTGCCGTTCGAGGCGGGCGCGCACCCCGGTCTGAGCGGGCAGTTCGCGGTACTGGAGTTCACCGACGCGACCGATGCCACGGTGGTCTATCTCGAAGGCGTCAACAGCGACCTGTACTTGGAGAAGGACACCGATGTGCAGGCGTACAGCGTGATGTACGAGCATCTGCGGGCCCAGGCGCTCAGCGCCGAACAGACCCGGCAGTTCATCACCGAAGCGGCGGAACGATACACCCGCTGAAGTGCGGGCGATACGGTACACCCCCGCTCACTCCCATTGGAAGAGTTACTGGGAATATGCCATCCACTTGGGTGAAGTGGCTCACCGGTCCGTGATGTTGGCTAGTAGCGTCGAGCGCGTAGTCAGGCAATGGCGTACCTCGCCGCCGCCATCAGCACAGACCGGAGCAGAGATGGCAATCAAGCTGGGCAGTACTCCCGCGTGGATGAAGTCCTCGCGGTCCACCGGAAATGGCGCCTGTGTCGAAGTGAAGTCCCCGGCCGTCGAGTCGGTCGTGGTCCGCGACTCCAAGGACCCGCAGGGTCCGGTCCTCAGCTTTTCCCCTGAGGCGTGGACCGCGTTCGTCACGGACGTCGACCGAGGCGCCTTCACGATCAACTAGTACAGCGCGCGCACCTTCAGCAGTACCGCAGAAGAGCCCTCTCGTCTGGCCGCCGTCCTAGCCGAGGGGGCTCACTGCTGTCCTGATGTTCCGGGCCCGGTGATCAACGCGGCAAACGGGGTGATCAACGCGGCGGACCGGGTGATCAACCCAGCGGACCGGGTGATCACGTCAGCGGATCAACGGAGTTGATCGACGTAGGTGTCCGTGCCGGGAATGGTCGGAATGAAGGGAGCGATGAATTCCACTTTCGCCGAGCGCCCCACCGAGTCGGTCCGGCCGGCGATCTCGGCGGCGTGACCGGCGAAATGCTCTTCCCACCCCTCGCGTGGATCTTGTTGCAGGAACCACAGGAGAGTGAGCCGGGTTTCGACGCCTTCGACCTGTTTCACATAAGACATCCGGTCGAGCGGCAGCGCAGTGGGCGTGAAGATCACCACCATCGCCGCCGGTGATCCGGCGAGCTTCTTCGGCAGGTGGCGGGCCCGCAGCCATTCCAGCAATTCGTCCCGGCCTTCCGCGGATTCCGCTTCCAGCACTTCGAGGACGAGTCCGCGGTACGGGTGGTCGAGCGCGTGGATGTCGCGCGGACCGGCGGCGCCGTCCCGGTAGACGCTCGCGGCGCGGTCCTGGAAGGCGGTGAAGACGTGGGTGCGGTCGTGGTAGACGCGGGCGTCGCGATTGAGCCGCTTGTTGATGCCGACCGTCCACCGCATGTGCGCGTCGTAGCGGCCCGCGGTGATCCAGTACAGCGACAGGTAGCAGCCCGCGGTGACCGGCCGCGCGACCGCGGAGTCCGCCGGGTACCGCAGGTCCAGCAGCGGCCGCGTGGCCACCCAGCGGCGCCCGGCGTACAGCCAGGGCATCGCCATCGCACCGGCGATGAAGTGGTCGTCCTCGTACCACCGGTTGTACGCGTATTCGTGCCCGGCGTGCGGCTCGACCATGGTGATCAGCGCGTGCCCGACGTCGACGCCGTACGGTCCGACGGCCGCGAGCCGTCCGTACGCCTCGACGTCCGTTCCGCCGTCCGGGCCCGTTCTCACGTCCTCAGCCATGAATCTGACGCTACGTCAGCTCCGGGGAGAAGTGAAGGTGCCCGGATGCTGGAAAGTACCTGGACATGGCAACGATTCTTCGTAGGCTGCCGGACATGACCTCGACCCGAGCCGCCGTGCCCGCCCTCGCCCCACGCGCCGTCTCGGTGGGCGCCTCGCCGGTACGGGAGATCCTGGCGCTGACCGCGCGGCCGGAGGTGATCTCCTTCGCCGGAGGGCTGCCCGCGCCCGAGCTGTTCGACGCGGCGGCCATCGCGGAGGCGTACGCCCGCGTCCTGGCCGAGCAGCCGCACAAGGTGCTCCAGTACTCGACGACCGAGGGCGATCCCGCGCTGCGCGCGGCCGTGGCGGCCCGGCTGAGCGGGCGCGACCTGGCGACGGGCATGGACGACATCCTGGTGACCGGCGGCTCGCAACAGGGGCTCGCGCTGATCGCGACCGCGCTGATCGAGCCCGGCGATGTGGTGCTGGTGGAGAACCCGACGTATCTGGCGGCGCTCCAGTGCTTCGGTTTCGCGGGCGCCCGGGTGGTGCCGGTGCCGACCGACGCGTACGGCGTGATCCCGGAGGCGCTGGAGGAGGTGGCGCGCCGGGAACGGCCGAAACTGCTCTACCTGGTGCCCAACTTCCAGAATCCGACCGGGCGTACGCTCCCGCTCGAACGCCGCCGCGCGGTGGCCGAGGTGGCGGAGCGGCACGGGCTGTGGATCGCGGAGGACGACCCGTACGGGGATCTGCGGTTCGAGGGCGAGAGCGTGCCGTGGATCTCGGCGCTGCCCGAGGCCGCCGACCGGACGATCCTGCTCGGCAGCTTCTCCAAGATCATGTCGCCGGGGATGCGGCTGGGCTGGCTGCGGGCGCCCGCGGCGCTGCTGCGCGCCTGCGTGATCGCCAAGCAGGCCGCCGACCTGCACACCTCGACCGTCGACCAGGCCGCCGCCGCGCGCTACCTCGCCGACCACGACCTGGACGTCCATCTGGACCGGGTGCGTACCGCCTACCGCGCCCGGCGCGACGCGCTGCTCGCCGGGCTGCCGGCCGCGCTGCCCTCCGGCAGCACCTGGAACCGGCCCGAGGGCGGCATGTTCGTGTGGGTACGGCTGCCCGCGGGGTACGACGCGACGGCGCTGCTGCCGACCGCGGTCGGTCACGACGTGGCGTACGTACCGGGGTTGCCGTTCTTCGCGCAGGCGCCGGAGGCGGGGGCGCTGCGGATGTCCTTCACGACGCACACGCCGGAGGAGATCGGGGAAGGGCTGCGGCGGCTGGCGAAGGTCTTCGCCTGAGGCCGTTGACAGCAGGTAGCGCGGCGGCGCACACGAGGAACGGCGCGGCGCCGTACGCGTCCAACGGCGCGCGTCACCGCATCAGTTCGCCCGCGTTGACGAGCAGGGACTGTCCGGTGATCGCGCGGGCGCGGTCGGAGGCGAGGAACACGGCGGCCTCCGCCACGTCGCCGTCGGTGGCCAGTTCGGGCAGTGCCATGCGGCGGGCGAGGCGGGCCAGCACCTCGTCCTCGCCGACGCCCTCGGCGCGTGCGGTGAGCGCGACGAAGGACCGCACGGGCGGCCCCCACATCCAGCCGGGCAGCACGGTGTTGACCCGGATCCGGTACGGGCCCAGCTCGCGCGCGAGTGAGTACATCGCGGAGGTGAGGGCGCCCTTGGAGGCCGCGTACGCCGCCTGGCGGACCTGGCTGGGCGCCGCGACCGCGGACTGGGTGCCGATGAACACGACGGAGCCGCCGCGCTCCTGGCGCTTGAGGGCGGGCAGGCACGCCTGGGCGAGCCTGAGCGACCCGAGCAGATTGACGTCGAGCACCCGCTGCCAGACGGCGAAGTCCGCGTCCTCCAGGCCGCCGAAGTAGTCGTCGAGCGCGGCGACCTGGACGACGGCGTCGATCCCGCCGAACCGCTCCTGTGCCAGCGCCGCCAGCGCCTCGCACTGCGCGCCGTCGGCGATGTCGGTGGGCAGCCAGGCCGTCGAGGTGCCCGCGGGGTCGATCTCGGCCGCCGTCTTCGCCAGCCGTTCTGCGGTCCGCGCGCCCAGCACCGCCCGTCCGCCGTCGCGTACGACGGCCGCCGCCACGCGCTGCCCGAGTCCGGCGCCGACGCCGGTCACGACCACGGTCTTCCCCTTCAGCAGCATGTCGGCCTCCGCAACCGTTGTCTGACGGAGCGTCAGAATAGGGCGGGCGCCCGCAGGAGGGAAGGCCGCGGCGGTCACGCTCGCGTCGGCGATCGGCCGCTCCCCTCTGCGTCCGCACGGGATCCCGTATCCCGGACGGCTGCCTCCTGTGTCCCGCGCGTCCCGCGGGCCTCGTGCGACGTCCAGCGAAGTGTCCGCTCATCGTGGGTGGGTGATCAGGGTCACGACAATGCCAAGGTAGGTAAAGAGCGAGTAAAATCGTTCGGCTTTCTGATCTGAGTTCAGACTCTTGAACGCGGAGACCCTTGACCGGCCCCCCGCGCGAGGGGTTCAATCCCGGAAGTCCCCACTCCCGCACGGGGGCGACCCGCCCGGACCGGCGCCACAGCGAAGTGCGCTCCTGTTCACAAGGCGGACCCCTCTGGAGGGGACATGAACAGTCTCGACTGGACCGTGCTGATCGCGTACTTCGGCGTGATGCTCGCGATCGGACTCTGGTCCCACAAGCGCGTCGACGACGTCGGCGACTACTTCACCGCGGGCGGCAAGATGCCGTGGTGGCTGTCCGGCATCTCGCACCACATGTCGGGCTACAGCGCGGTGATGTTCACCGGTTACGCGGGCATCGCCTACACCTACGGCATCACCTCGTACGTCACCTGGTCCTTCCCGATCGCGCTCGGCATCGCCATCGGCGCCAAGCTCTTCGCGCCCCGGCTCAACCGGCTGCGCTCACGGCTGCACGTGGCCTCGCCGCTCGAATACCTCAAGAACCGCTACAACCTGACGACCCAGCAGGCGCTCGCCTGGTCCGGCGTGCTGCTCAAGATCGTGGACGTCGGCGCCAAGTGGGCCGCCATCGCGACCCTGTTGTCCGTCTTCACCGGGGTCACCATCACCCAGGGCATCGTCATCACCGGCGCGATCACCGCCGTCTACTGCACGGTCGGCGGTCTGTGGGCGGACGCCCTCACCGAACTCGGCCAGTTCGTCATCCAGTTGATCGCCGGGCTCGCGATGCTGGTCGCCGCGCTCAACAAGGTCGGCGGGATCAGCGGCATCTGGAACGTGTGGGACGAGCCCGCGCTCAAGCACCACGCCGACCCGGTCGCGGGCCCGTACACCACCGTCTTCCTGCTGGCGTACCTGTTCATCAAGACCTTCGAGTACAACGGCGGCATGTGGAACCAGGCCCAGCGCTACATGGCCACCGGCTCCGCCCGCGAGGCCACCCGCAGCGCCTGGCTGTCGTCGGCCCTGTGGTTCGTCTGGCCGGTCGTCCTCTTCTTCCCGATGTGGATCTCGCCGCTGCTGGTGCACGCCAAGAAGCCGGACGGCTCGGACTCGTACGGTCTGATGGTCGAACAGCTCCTGCCGCACGGGCTGCTGGGCCTGGTCGTGGTCGGCTTCTTCTCGCACACCATGGCCATGTGCTCCTCCGACGCGAACGCCATCGCCGCCGTCGTCACCCGCGACATCGCCCCGGCCTTCTCGAAGACCGCCCGCGAATGGTCGGCCCATGTCGGCCTGATCGCGGCCCGGTTGACCACGCTGACCTTCCTCGGCCTGTCCATGGCCGTGGCCACCCAGGTCAACTCCCCCACCTTCAAGGACATCATCACCGTCGTCATCAAGTGGGTGGCCGGTCTGATGGGGCCGATCGCGATCCCGTTCATGCTCGGACTGCTGCCGCGCTTCCGCACGTCCGGCCCGACCGCCGCCCTCACGAGCTGGGCACTCGGCCTGTTCGCCTTCTACCTGCTCAACTACCCCGTCAACGACGCCGTCTCGGGCGGCGTCAACCTCGAATACCAGATCTCGCTCCCGCTGGCCGTCTCGCTCGTCCTCTACATCGTCATCGGCTGGATCAAGCCGGAGGACACGCCGGAGCGGGACGCGCTCCTCGCGAAGATCAACTCCGATGACGGGGGCGGCCCCGGACCGGCCTCCGTCTCCCTCCCCGAGCCCTCCTCCGAACCGACCTCCACCAAGGTCTCGGACTAGGTCCTGTCCGGCGGCTCCCCTTCCCGGGGGGAGCCCCGGCGGGGGCGGTGGTGATCCGCCGGACAGGCCCTAGGCGGCCGGGTAGCGGTCGAGCCACGCCGGGCTGGCGCCCGAAGGCCCGTGCAGGGCCGGCGCCTGCGTCATCTCCATGGCGAAGTCGTCGGCGAGCTGGAGCAGCGTGGCGCGCCCTTCCACCTCGGCGATCCACGCGGGCGGCAGCGCCGTCTCCCCGTGCTGGACGCCGAGCAGATTGCCGCAGACGGAGCCGGTGGAGTCGCTGTCGCCCGAGTGGTTGACGGCGAGCAGCAGCCCGTGGCGCACGTCCTCGGCGACCAGGGCGCAGTAGACGCCGATCGCCAGCGCCTCCTCGGCCGTCCAGCCCTCCCCCAGCGCCTCCACGCGCTGCGGCGACGGCATCCCCTGCCGTACGGCGCCCAGGGCGCCCTGGAGCGCGTCGGTCGTCTCCTGGTGGCCGGGGCGGGCGCCGAGCAGGGCGAGGGCGTGCTGGACGGAGCCGTCGAGGGCCTCGCCGCGCGCCAGGCCGTGCACGATGACGGCGAAGGCTCCGGCGGCGAGCTGCCCGGTGGGGTGGCCGTGGGTCTGGGCGGCGCACTCCACGGCGAGCTGGAAGACGAGCTGCGGCTCCCAGCCGACCAGCAGCCCGAAGGGCGCGGAGCGCATCACGGTGCCGCACCCCTTGGAGCCGGGGTTCTTCGGCTCCTCCAAGGTGCCCATCCGGTCGTCGGACAGGCCGCTCAGGCACGCCTCGCCCGGCGCTCGCCGCGCGTAGAGCCACTCCTCGCGGGCCAGCCAGCCGGTGTCCTTGCGGCGCTCGTCGGGCCCCCACTCGGTCTGGGTGGCCGACCAGCGGCGGTAGGCGCGGTGGATGTCGGTGGGCGGGTGCCAGGCGCCGGTGTCCCGGCGCACCTGGGCTCTGATCAGGCCCTCGACCGTGAACATCGTCATCTGCGTGTCGTCGGTGACCGCGCCGCGTCTGCCGTACGCCGGAACGTAGTCGGTGACGCCGTCCGTGCCGTGATTGCGCTGGATCGCCTCGAACGACTCGAACTCGACGCCCGCGCCCAGCGCGTCCCCGATCGCCCCGCCCAGCAGGCAGCCCCGCACGCGGCTGCGGAAGTCCTGCTGCTGCGCGCGACCCCAGACAGCGGTCAAAGCGGTCCCCTTCGATCAACCCCGATCCGAACCCGTTCTGCGCCAGCACGATAGCCGACGTCACCAGGAGCGGAAGGGGGCCCTGGGGTTGGTGACGCCTGTCCGCGAACGGTGCCGGTCCGATCGGATACGACCGGACGCCGGAAATGCTCTGACGCGCGACTCAGGGTGTCGGACTCGGGCGCGGGAGCCGGGTCCGCGCGTCGGGCCGCGCGACTCGGGCGTTAGGCGCACATACGCGGCTCACGTGCGCGAGAAGACGCCGATGGCGTTGGCGACCGGGCGCTCGACGCCGCCCGACGGGTGGTTGCGTACGGTCACCGCCGCCGCGCCGGGGTCGCGGGCGACCAGCGTCGTGGAACCGCCGCCGTCGAGGTTCACCGCCGAATCTGCACCCAATTCCCTCATGACGGACGCAAGTTCCGCGATGGTCAGGCCCGCACCGGACTCGGCGGAGCCGTCCAGCGCCAGCAGGTACAGAGTGCTGCCCGACGCGTCGAAACCGGCGGCCGTACGCGTGGCCGCCGTCGTGGTGTCCAGGCCCGCGAGCGGCTGTCCGCCGCGCAGGACGGGGAAGCCGCCGACCGCGAAGACGTACGGCACGCGCGAGAGCGTCGGGGTGAGGCGGCTGTCGACCTCCGCGCGGTCGCCCACGCGCAGGGCGCGCAGTGTGTCGGCGCCCGCGTCCCGGCCGAGCAGTACGGTGCTGCCCGCGGGAATGGCTCCCGCGCCGGGCGCCTGCGCGACAGCCGCGACCCGCCCCTGACGTACCGTCACCTCGTAGGTGTCCGTGCTGCATCCGGCGCCGCGCGAGGTGTCCGTGCCGCAGACCGCCCGCTGCCGGGAGACCGTCCCCCAGTCCGCCGTGTACGCGCCGACGCCGCCGACGGGCAGCGCGTACTGGTTGTAGCCGCCCAGCGGGATGCTCCCCCGCGGGGTGCGCACCGACCCGCGCAGGTCCAGCCGGTCGAGCCGCAGCTTGCGGTCCTTGCCCATGCCGAGCACGTCGTGCGTGGTCTCCCCCGGCGGCATCGCGGGCCCGAAGCGCTGGCCGTCGGGCACGGCGGCCTTGAGATCCCGGCCGGAACCGATCTCCGGGCCCACCGAGGAGCCGGTCGGCGCCACGCCGGGGTGCTGGTCCTCGGTGATGTTGAAGAAGTCGCCGTTCACCGCGCCCACCGCCTGCCGGTCGTCGGCGAGCCCCGACACCGCCTGCCGCGCCGCCACCGCCCCCGGCGTCAACAGGTCGAGCCGCGTACGCGATTCGCGCAGATCCACCGCCAGCACATGCCCGTGCACGGTCCCCCGCGAGGCCGCCACCGAGAACTCCCGGTACTCCACGCCCGGCCCGAGCCGCTCCACCCGCTCGTACGGCAGCCCGCCGCCGGTGCCGCTGTCCGCCGCGACGGCCGACGCCCCCGCCAGTCCCCCGGCGAGCACCCCCGCCGCGACCGCCAGGGCCACGCCCGCCCGCCCGCTCCACGCCACTGCTCCCCCAAGGGTGTCTCAGGTCCCGTGTATCCCACAGGACTCCACCACCCCCGCACTCCCCGCACCGGAACACGGTGAAACGCGGCCATGACGGTGGTGCGAATTCACCCCTTAGGTGCGCGGCGGGCGTCAGTCGCCCAGGACCGGGAGGAGATCGGGGAGGTGGCCGTCGGAGGCGAGACCGGTGGTGATGCGCTCTTCGGGGACCTGACCGTAGAGGGTGGTGCGCTGGCGGGAGGGGCGGCCCGCGGCCTCGGCGATGGCGACGAGGTCGCGGATGGAGCGGTAGGAGCCGTAACTGGAGCCCGCCATACGGGAGATGGTCTCCTCCATCAGCGTGCCGCCGAGGTCGTTGGCACCGGAGCGGAGCATTTCGGCGGCGCCGTCCGCGCCGAGCTTGACCCAACTGGTCTGGATGTTGGTGATGTGCGGGTGGAGCAGCAGGCGGGCCATGGCGGTGACGGCCCGGTTGTCGCGGGCGGTCGGGCCGGGGCGGGCGATGCCCGCGAGGTAGACCGGGGCGTTGGTGTGGATGAAGGGGAGGGTGACGAATTCGGTGAAGCCGCCGGTCTCCTTCTGGATCTCCGCGAGCAGTCGGAGGTGGCCGAGCCAGTGGTGGGGCTGGTCGACGTGGCCGTACATCATGGTGGACGAGGACCGTATGCCCAGCGCGTGGGCGGCCTTGACGACCTCGATCCAGGTGGCGGTGGGCAGCTTGCCCTTGGTGAGGACCCAGCGGACCTCGTCGTCCAGGATCTCGGCGGCGGTGCCGGGGATGGAGTCCAGGCCCGCTTCCTTGGCGGCGGCCAGCCAGTCGCTGATCGACAGGCCGGTGCGCGTCGCGCCGTTGACGACCTCCATCGGCGAGAAGGCGTGCATGTGCATGCCGGGGACGCGGGCCTTGACCGCGCGCGCGATGTCGAAATAGGCGGTGCCGGGCAGGTCGGGGTGGATGCCGCCCTGCATGCACACCTCGGTGGCGCCGACCTGCCAGGCCTGCTCGGCGCGGTCGGCGACCTGGTCGAGGGAGAGGGTGTACGCGTCGGCGTCGGTGCGGCGCTGCGCGAAGGCGCAGAAACGGCAGCCGGTGTAGCAGACGTTGGTGAAGTTGATGTTGCGGGTGACGATGTACGTCACCTCGTCGCCGACGACCGCGCGCCGCAGGTCGTCCGCGATCCGGCACAGCGCGTCCAGGGCGGGGCCGTCCGCGTGCAGCAGGGCCAGCGCCTCGGCGTCGGTGAGCCGGGTCGGGTCGTCGGCGGCCACCGACAGGGCCTGCTTGACGTCGGCGTCCACCCGGTCGGGGACCATGCCGGGCGCGGCCTGCTCGCGCAGTTCGGCCCAGTCGCCGTACACCTCGTCGAAGTCGTCGCGGCGGTCGGCCGTACGTCCTTCGGTGTCGATCGTGCGGTGCAGGTCGGTACGGCCCGTGGCGGCCGAGGTGAAGCCCTCGTCCGGCTCCTGCCACGGGCGGCCCACGACCGGCGCGTCCTCGTCCGCCAGACCGGTGGCGGGGTCGGCGAGCGCCGTGACGTGCGGGATCAGGCGCGGGTCCAGCCAGGGCTCGCCGCGCTGGACGAACTCCGGGTAGATGGTGAGGCGTTCGCGCAGCGCGAAGCCCGACTCGGCCGTACGGGCGGCCAGTTCGTCGATCTGCGGCCACGGCCGCTCGGGGTTGACGTGGTCCGGGGTGAGCGGGGAGACGCCGCCCCAGTCGTCGATGCCGGCCTCGATGAAGCGCGCGTACTCGCCGTCCACCAGATTCGGCGGCGCCTGGATGCGGGCGGACGGGCCGAGCACGATCCTGGCCACCGCGATGGCCGCCGCCAGCTCCTCCAGCTCCGCGTCCGGCATGCCGCGCATGGCGGTGTCCGGCTTGGCGCGGAAGTTCTGGATGATCACTTCCTGGATGCCGTGGTAGCGGCGGGCGGTCCTGCGGATCGCGAAGAGCGACTCGGCGCGCTCCTCGTACGTCTCGCCGATGCCGATGAGGATGCCGGTGGTGAACGGCACGTTGGACCGGCCCGCGTCCTCCAGGACCCGCAGCCGTACGGCGGGCTCCTTGTCCGGCGAGCCGT
Source organism: Streptomyces sp. NPDC008079 (assembly GCF_042957385.1). NCBI lineage: Bacteria > Bacillati > Actinomycetota > Actinomycetes > Kitasatosporales > Streptomycetaceae > Streptomyces > Streptomyces sp. NPDC008079. The sequence continues at coordinate 1,484,666 of NZ_JBIBIC010000001.1, read as the reverse complement.
AGTGCGGGGCGCCCGGCTCCGACCACAGGCGGGTGGCGGTCGTCTCCAGCATCATGCCCATGGACGGCGCGACCGGCTTGAGCCGCTGGAGGTCGGTCCAGCTCAGCACGCCCGGGTTGAGGTGCGGCAGCAGGCCCGTCTCCTCCAGCACCCGCACCGACATGGCCCGTACGTACGCCAGCGTGTCGTCGTAGCCGTGCGCGTCCAGCCACTCGCGCGCCTCGGGCCAGCGCTCCTCGGGGCGGTCGCCGAGGGTGAACAGCGCTTCTTTGCAGCCCATTTCGGCGCCGCGCCTGGCGATGTCCAGCACCTCGTCGGGCGACAAGTACATGCCGTGCCCTTCACGGCGCAGCTTGCCGGGCACGGTCACGAATGTGCAGTAATGACATTTGTCCCGGCACAGCCGGGTCAGCGGAATGAAGACCTTCCGCGAATACGTGATGACGCCCGGCCGTCCCACCGCTTCGAGGCCGGCGTCCCGCAGCCGGGCCGCGGTGCCCGCGAGTCCGGCCAGGTCCTGGCCACGGGCTTGCAGCAGGACGGCGGCCTCGCCCGTGTCCAGGGCGACACCTTCGTCCGCGCGGTGCAGGGCGCGGCGCATGGCATTGGCGGTGGGCGTCGGCGAAGTCATTCTCCGAGGATAGGCGGCCCCGCCGACAATTCGCTGGGGGCTCAGGCCGTCTTCGGCCCGATCCCCCTGTCGGCAATATCACCCGGAGATCGGACCGTCCGAGGAATACTCCGGCTACAAATACTGCGCGTAGTCGTCGAGCGCCCGCAGCACCTCGTCCGTCCCGGCCGGCGGGAGCTGGACGACGATCTCCTCGATGCCGAGGTCGCGGTAGTACGCGAGCTTGCCCGCGTCCGGGCGTACGGCCGTCGGCACCACCTCCGGGCCCTTCTCCCCGCGGCCCGCTTCCCGCCACGCTGCCCGGAGTCCGGGCAGCGACTCACCCAGACCGCCGCCTCCGATCGGCATCCACCCGTCCGCGTAATCCGTCACATGGCTGAAGAGCTTCGGGCCCGCCGCGCCGCCCACCAGGGTGCGCACCCGGCCGCCCGCCGGTTTCGGATACGCCTGGCTGGCCTGCACGGACGCGAATTCGCCCGCATAGGCGACGGGTTCGGCCGCCCACAGCGCGCGCATCGCCGCCATCCGGTCCCGTACCAGCTCGCGGCGGCGCCGCCAGTCCACCCCGTGGTCGGCGGCCTCCTCCACATTCCACCCGAAGCCCACCCCCAGCGTGAACCGCCCGCCCGACAGGTGGTCGAGCGTCGCGATCTCCTTCGCCAGCACCACCGGGTCGCGCTGCGCCACCAGCGTGATCGCCGTCCCCACCTCCAGCCGCTCGGTGACCGCCGCGACCGCGCTGAGCGCCACGAACGGGTCCAGCGTCCGCCCGTACTCCTCCGGCAGCGGCTCCCCCGCCGGATACGGCGTCGCCCGCGACACCGGAATGTGCGTGTGCTCCGGCAGATAGAGCCCGGCGAACCCGCGCTGCTCCAACTCCCGCGCGAGCCGCACCGGCCCGATGGTCTGATCGGTCAGGAAGATCGTGACGGCAATCCGCACGGGCACCTCCGGTGGATTGTCGACGGATACCGGGTGTGAACGTACATCTCAGCCGTCCGAGGTGGCGGCCCTGAGACCGCGCCGGTCGGTGAGGACTTTCTCCCAGGCCGCGAGTGACCGGTCCCGGTCCGTCCAGAACTCCCGCCGGGGAACGGCGGCGTCGAGGCCGCGTACCTCCAGCCAGCGCTGGGCGATCTCCCCGAGGCCGGGGTGACAGTCCTGTTCCTCCACATGGCTGATCAGCTCCTGCCCCGCGGCGAGGACCTCGGCGTCCGTGCCTTCGACGGCGGCGAGGAACAGCTTCACGGTCAGCACCATCCACCGGTCGGCGCCGCCACCGCTGCGCGCCAGCATCTCCTCACCGTTCGTCAGAAGTGTCAATACCTCCGCGGCCGGTTCGCGCCCGGTGCGTGCCGCCGCCCGCCAGATCAGCGTCTGCGCCACACCGACCGGCGTTCCGACGTCCTGGTTGACCTCATGGGCGTGCTCCAGCACCGTCTCGGCGTCCAGCGGACGGGCCAGCGACAGCACCATGCCCAGGTGGCGGTAGCTGGTGTCGCGGGACATGCCCGCGGCGGCCAGTTCGGCGTCGTCAGCCACCTTGCGGAGATATCTCTCGGCCGCCGCGAAGTCCCCCTGCAGAAAACTGAACTGGCCCAGGAGATCCTGGGACTGCGCGCGGCGGAAGCCCAGGGGGCTGTCGCAGTGGGGCAGCGCCCAGGTCTGGAGCCGCCGTCCGTCCCCCCGGAGCCATTGGATCCAGGCCAGGTCCTTCTCCGCGTTCTCCCGCAGGGGTCCGGGCTCGGCGGCGACCTCGGCGGTCAGCCGTTCCGCCTCGGCGTACCGGCCGAACTCCTCCAGGGTCTTGGCCAACCGGTGCGAGATGAAGAGGCGTGGGTACGGTCCGAGGCCCGGATGGGCCAGGGCCGCCTCGGTCAGCGACAGGGCGGCTGTGCGGTCGCCCGCGCTGCGCGCGGCCATCCCCTGGCAGGTGAGCGCCAACGCTCCGGCGGGGTGACTGCCGGACTGCACAGGCCAGTTCCGGGTCCCGGTGAGCACCGCCCCGAGGCCGCACAGGTCGACACCGTAGGCAAGGTCGTACAACCAGTCGGGGACACGGCTCGTGTTCAGTGTGAGGAGCCCGGCGGTGGTGAAGCCCTCGCCCAGTTCGCTCCTGTCGGTCGACGTCGGATTTCTGACCCCGCCGCGCAGCCGATCCCGGAGGTGTTCCAGGACTCGTTCGGCCGCGCCGCGCCACTCCTCCTCCGACCAGGCGTCGTCCGTGTTCCCGTCGTGGAGACGGACGGCGTTGCGGACGTACTCGTCCACGGTGTGTGTCAGCCATCTCGACGAATCGCTCTGTACCAGGGGGCGTTCGAGGAATCGCCGTACGACGGCGTCCGCCACGCTCGGGACCGCCGCCCTCAGCACGTCGGCGTCGAAGCGCTCGGCGAGAGAGGCGGCCCGCAGAAGCGCGCGCTCTTGCGCGGACAGATCACGCATCACACGGATCACCATCTCGGCGAAAGTCCCTCCGAATTGTTCCACCGCGGGGACGCGGCCTTCCGCGCTCAGTTGGTCGAAATACTCGGCCGACAACTCCAGATACAGCGGTACCCCGCCTGCCGCGTCGACAATCCGACGCCGCAACGGTGCCGGAATGGCGGGCTCCCCGTCCCTCGTCAGGCGAAGCCGGAGGTAGGTGTCGGCGTAGTCCTCCTCGAGCCCCGACAACCGGTGCTGCATGGCCGGAAGCGTGCCGGGGTCGGTGACCAGACTCGGCCAGTAGTTGGGCCCCGAGTAGTGGATGGCCGGGTGATGACCGTCGCCCCAGGTCAGCCGGTTCCGCCCCGTGATGAGGAACAGTACGTTCGGCATCAGGTAGACCAGCCGGGCCAACCGGTCCTCGAGCCCACCCGCTTCCCGGCGCCTCCCGTCGACCCGCTCGAACGTGTCGAAGAAGATGACGACGTCCAGGGATTTCCTACGGCGGTACTCGGCCAGATCCCAGGACAGGAGAGCCGGCAGGAACGGCAGCATGTCCGCAGGCGACTCGACATCCAGCAGTTCGGCGAATCCGGGACATTCCGCGAGCAGCCGGTCTTTGCGCAGATGCTCGCGGATCCTGCCCACCAGAATTCCCGCGGCCCGCCGGGCCACACCCGCGAGCGGTATCGGGCCGAGCAGCGCATCCAGTGTGCCGTCCAACTGTTCGGCCAGCGACAGGGATTCACCGAGCCTGCCGAGCGAGGAATTCCGCGCTATCGCGGCCTCAAGAGGGACACCCGGATGGCAGCGCCGCCAGTACACGGCGAAGGCCAAGTCGAATGCGGGGCAGGAACGCATCACCTCACCGAGCGTGCCCCGCACGGCGATCACCGCGGTCTCCAGATCGGCCAGGGAGCTGTCCTCCAGGTCGATCCGGCAGGTCACGCGCCGTTCAGGACCGTCCGCCGACGCCCCGTCCAATTCCCCTTCGCGTAATCGCCGTTCCAACTGCCGGGACAGCGTCGACTTCCCGATTCCGCCCAACCCGTAGAGGACGAGGACATTGTGCCGGGGCGGCGCCGACGAACCGGCAGCGGCGGGATGGTCTCGCAGCCCCCGCAACGCCTCCTCGAACGCCGTCACATAACGGACACGATCGACGAATACGTCACCCACGGTAACGGGTGATGTTCTCCGCTGATCGAAGATCCGGTCGAGTTCCATCGCGTCGGCCCGTCCCTCCCCGGCCGAGCACTGCCCGGCCAAACGGTCGCAGTTCCCCCTCCCGGCAGCCTAGCTTCAGTGAACGGCTCAAATCCAGAGCGTTATCGGCGCATCACTGAGCGCGTCCGGTACGCGGTACGCCCTTACTGGCCGTCGGCCTCCCGAAGCCCCACCGGCACCGTCACGTTCGGAGGACTACCAGGCGCCGTGGTGGGCGAGGCCCAGGGTCAGGGCGGCTGCCGCGGTGGCGAGGAAGACGATGCCGCCGAGGATGTCGCGGGAGCCGACGCGGAGGTGGGCGGTGACGGCGCCGATGAAGTAGAGGATGAGGCCGCAGGCGGCGAGGGTGCCGAGGACGGGGACGGCGAGCCCGGCCAGCAGGCCGACCGTGCCGGCGGCGAGCAACGCGCCGAGGACGGGCACCCACTTGCGGGGCAGGCCCTTCATGTCGGCCTGGGTCTTGGGGTATTCGTGGCCGATGAGGTAGGTGACGGCGGCGGCGCCGTTGAAGAGGGCGCCGAGGATGGTGACCGTCAGATAGGCGGCGAACACGGCAGCTCCGCTTCTGTGCGTGACACGTCGGGGTGACACCTCGTACGGGAAGGCTAAGGCGCCCCCGCCGAGCGGGAGTTGACCGTGAGTCGCACGCGCTTGGCACGGCGTGAACCGCGCGGGCGGCTACGCGGCGTTGACCGTCAGCACGATCTTGCCCCGTACGTGGCCCTCCTCGCTGAGGCGGTGCGCCTGTGCGATGTCGGCGAGGGGGAACGTCCGGGCGACGGGCAGCGAGAAGCGGCCCGCCTCGATCAGCGGGCCGATCTCGGTGAGGACGTAGAGGGCCCGGCCGCTGTCACCGCGGCTGAAGGTGACGCCGTGCTCGCGGGCGCCGAGGAAGTCCGCGAGGGTGACGACGTGGCCGGGGCCGCCCGCGAGGGCGATGAGCTCGGGGAGGGCGCCGCTCCCGGCGACGTCGAGGGCGGTGTCCACGCCGTCGGGGGCGAGCGCGCGGACGCGGTCGGAGAGACCGTCGCCGTACGAGACGGGTTCGGCGCCGAGCGAGCGGAGGAAGTCGTGGTTGGCCGGGCTCGCGGTGCCGATGACGCGGGCGCCGCGCGCCACGGCGAGCTGCACGGCGGCGGCGCCGACGCTCCCGGAGGCGCCGTTGATCAGGACGGTGCCGCCGCGGACGCCGAGCTGGTCCAGGCCGCGCGCCGCCGTCTCGACGGCGGACGGCAGCGCGGCGGCCCCGGCGAAGTCGAGCGACGCCGGGATCGGCGCGTAGAAGGAGAGCACCGCCAGCTCGGCCTGCGCGGCGCCCTCGGCGCAGAGGCCGAACACGCGGTCGCCGACGGCCACATCGGTCACCCCTTCGCCGACCTCGTCGACGACGCCCGCCGCCTCGTACCCCAGGGTCTGCGGAAGCTCCTCGTCCATGAGGCCCTTCCGCTTCTTCCAGTCGCTCGCGTTGAGTCCCGCCGCGCGTACCGCGATACGGATCCGGCCGGGGCCCGGGTGCGGATCGGGAAGGTCCACGACCTCCAGGACCTCGGGTCCCCCGAACCGGCTGAAACGGGCCGCCTTCATCACTTCGCTCCGATCTCGGCGCACGGGGGCAGGAGGGCGGGAGCCAGGGGTGCCGCGAATGCCGCGCGTACGCGCCAGTCTGTCAGTCCCGCCGGGCCCGGGGCCCAGAACCGGAGTCCGACGCGAAGACGGATGCGGCGGCCGACGCGAAGACCGATGGGACGACCAACGCGACGACCGACGCGGACCGGCAGCCGTACCTCATCGTCCGCCTCCAGCGGGGTGAGCGCGACGCCCCGCCCGCGCACCGCCCAGCACGGCAGCGCCCAGCACGGCACCGGCCCCGCGGCCCTCCGCCGCTCAGGGGGTGGTTCGGACGGTTGCCGTGTCGCGGCCGGATCTCAGGACGGTGCCGGGGATGGCACCGGTGACGGTGTCGTCGCGGATCGTCTCGACGCCGTTGACGCGGACGCTGAGGATGCCGGTGGCGCGGGAGTCGAGGCGGGGGCTGTCGCCGGGGAGGTCGTGGAGGAGGGTGGCGGGGCCCGCGTCGATGCGTTCGGGGTCGAAGAGGACGAGGTCGGCGGCGTTGCCCGGGGCGATCACGCCTCGGCCGCGCAGGCCGAAGAGGCGGGCGGGGTCGGCGGTGAGCATGCGGACGGCGCGTTCCAGCGGCAGGAGTTGGCGTCCGCGCAGGCAGTCGCCGAGGAAGCGGGTGGTGTACGGGGCGCCGCACATCCGGTCGAGGTGGGCGCCCGCGTCGGAGCCGCCGAGCATGACGTCCTCGTGGTCCCAGGTGCGGCGGCGCAGCGCCCAGGAGTCGGGGTCGTTGTCGGTGGGCATCGGCCAGAGCACCGTGCGCATGCGGTCGTTGGCGCAGATCTCGACGATCGTCTCGAAGGGTTCCTGCCCGCGTTCGGCCGCGATGTCGCGGACGACCCGCCCCGAGACCCCCTGATTCGCGTCGCTGTACGTGTCGCCGATCACGTAGCGGCCGAAGTCGGCGAGGCGGCGGAAGACCCCGGCCTCGGGGCTGGCGGCGCGGCGCAGCATCTCGGCGCGTACGGCGGGCTGCCGCAGCCGCGCGATGCGTTCGGGGACGGGCAGGGCGAGGATGTCGCCCCAGCCGGGGATGAGGTTGAGGGCGCAGAAGGTGCCGAGCGACATGTTCATGGGGGTGAGGATCGGCATGGTGAGGGCGACGATCCGGCCGCCCGCCTTGCGGGCCCGCTCCGAGGCGAGGAGTTGGCGCGGGACGCGTTCGGGGACGGCGGCGTCGATGGTGAGGACGTTCCAGTTGAGCGGGCGCCCGGCGACGGCGCTCATCTCCACGAGCAGGTCGATCTCCTCGTCCGCGAACTGGTCGAGGCAGCCCGCCACGATGGCCTCGATCTGGGTGCCCTCGTGTTCGCCCACCGCCCGTGACAGGGCCAGGAGTTCGTCCGGCCGGGCGTGCCGGGACGCGACCGGCCGTCCGTCGCCGTCGGAGTGCGTACTGGACTGCGTGGTGGAAAGGCCCCAGCCGCCGGCTTCCATGGATTCGTGGAAGAGCCGCAGCATGGCGTCGAGTTGGTCCCGCGTGGGCTGTCCGCCGACCGCGTCGGCGCCCATCACGTGGCGGCGCAGGGCGCAGTGGCCCACCATGAAACCGGCGTTGACGGCGATCCGCCCCTCCAGGGCGTCGAGGTAGTCGCCGAAGGACGACCACGTCCAGTCGACGCCCTCTTCGAGCGCCGCCAGCGACATGCCCTCGACCTTGGACATCATCCGCCGGGTGTAGTCGGCGTCTTCGGGCCGGTCGGGGTGGAGCGGCGCGAGCGTGAAGCCGCAGTTGCCGCCCGCGACGGTGGTCACGCCGTGGCTCATCGAGGGCGTGGCGAAGGGGTCCCAGAAGAGCTGGGCGTCGTAGTGGGTGTGCGGGTCGACGAAGCCGGGGGTCAGGACGAGGCCGGTGGCGTCCTCCTGGGAGCGCCCGCTCTCGCCGAGGCCGCCGGGTTCGGCGACGGCCGCGATCCGGCCGCCGCGCAGCGCCACGTCGGCGGTACGGGAGGGCGCGCCCGTGCCGTCCACCACGGTGGCGCCCTTGATCACATGGTCGAACACGGGTGTGCTCCTCTCGTACGTCGCGCTGGCGCGTGCCGCCCGGTCGCGTTACGCCGCCGCCTGCCGGAACCGGGTCGTGCGGTGCACCGGATCGGTGTCGATGACGGGTATGACGTGCTCGCCGATCAGCTTGATCGTGTTCATCGTGTCCTCGTAGCCGATGCCGATCGGCAGCCCGAAGGTCAACTGGTCGGCGCCCGCCTGCTCCCAGCGCTTGCACTGCGCCAGCACCTCGTCGGGGTTGCCGCAGATCATCAGCTCCTCGGAGATGAGCAGATCGATCAACTCCTCGGTGTAGTCCGGCAGAAGCTCGGGCCAGACCGGGATGCCGTCGGGGCGCGGGAAGGTGTCGTGGTAGCGGAAGAGCAGCGACTGGAGGTAGTTGAGGCCGCCGCCCACGGCGATCTGCCGCGCCTTCTCGGTGGTCTCTGCGCAGATCGCGGTCGAGGTCACCATCACGTTGTCGTTGACGAAGTCGCCGACCGGCTCGGCCTGCCCGATCGCCGACTTGTACGACTCGACGACCCACTCCATGTCGGAGACCTTCTGCACGCTGAAGCCGAGCACGCCCAGGCCCTTGCGGGCGGCCATCGCGTACGAGGGCGGCGAGCCGGCCGCGTACCACATCGCCGGGTGGGAGCGGCCGTACGGCTTGGGCAGGATCTTGCGCGGCGGCAGCGACCAGTGCTTGCCGCTGAAGCCGGGGTACTCGTCCTGGAGCCACATCTTGGGGAACTCCGCGATGGTCTCCTCCCAGATCTCCTTCGTGTGGTTCATGTCGGTGATGCCCGGCATGAACCCGAGGATCTCGTGGCTGCCCGCGCCGCGCCCCGAGCCGAACTCAAAGCGTCCGCCGGAGAGATGGTCGAGCATGGCGACCTTCTCGGCGACCTTCACCGGGTGGTTGACCGGCGCGAGCGGGTTGAAGATGCCGGAGCCGAGGTGGATGCGCTCGGTGGCGTGGGCGAGATAGCCGAGGAAGACGTCGTTGGCCGACAGGTGCGAGTACTCCTCCAGGAAGTGGTGCTCGGAGGCCCAGGCGTACTTGAAGCCGGAGCGGTCCGCCTGGATGACGTACTCGGTCTCCTCGATCAGCGCGTGGTGCTCGGCCTCGGGGTCGGCCTTGGCCCGCGCGGCGGGCACATATCCCTGTACAAAGAGCCCGAATTCCAAGGGGTCACCATCCTCCGGTTTCTGACGCTCCGTCAGATCTGATCCGACTCTTCCACCGGCACGGTGGGGCGTCAATAGCTGATGGACCGTCAGATACGCTCGACGGCGGACTCAGAGCGCCGCGACTCCCGCCAGCCAGCCGCCGTCGATGACGAACGGCTGCCCGGTGACGTACGAGGAGTCCTCACTGGTCAAGAAGAGCGCGAGCCTGGCGATCTCGTCGGCCCGGCCCATCCGGCCCAGCGGCAGCAGCTTGCGGTAGAAGCGGGCGGTGGCCGCCGCCATCGCCTCCTGGTCGGCGGCCGGGTCGAGCACCGCGGGATTGGCCATCGGGGTGTCGACTGCGCCGGGGCACATTGCGTTCACCCTGATCCCGTGCGGCGCCAGCTCCAGCGCCGCCACCCGCGTCATGGCGACGATCGCCGCCTTCGTCGCCGCGTACGAGGTGAGCAGCGCCATGCCGCTGAGCGCCGTGTACGAGGCGGTGTTGACGATCGTGCCGCCGCCCGCGACGGTCAGCGCGGGCGCGCAGGCCCGCATGCCGAGGAAGGCGCCCACCTGGTTGACCCGGACGACTTGGAGGTACTCCTCCAGCGGGGTGTCCGCCAACGCGTTGAAGCGCAGGATCCCGGCGTTGTTGACCAGTCCGTCGAGGCCGCCGAACTGCTCGTCGGCGTACGCCAGCGCCGCCGTCCAGTCGTCCTCGCTGCCGACGTCGAGCCGGGTGTAGCGGGCCGCGTCGCCGATCTCCTCGGCCAGCGCCGCGCCCTGGTCGTCCAGCACGTCCGCGAGCAGCACGCGCGCGCCCTCCGCGGCGAAGAGCCGGGCCTCCTGCTCGCCCTGGCCGCGCGCGGCGCCGGTGATCAGGACGGTACGGCCGTCGAGCTTGCCCATCCGGGCCTCCGGGGGTGGTGGGACAACGGGGGGGTCAACGGGGGGGTCAACGGGACTCACGTGTCGAGGTGCGGTGCCACATCGGCGGCGAACGCCGCCATCTGGTCGAGGAGTTCGGCCACGCCCCGGCTGCGTAAGCGCACCTGGATCTGGTCGACGCCCATGGCCCGGTAGGCGCGCAGGCTCTCCGCGAGCGCGTCCGGCTTGCCGTGCAGGGTGTACCGGCCGACGTGCCAGCCGGGCTCGCCGACGTAGAGCGGTTCCGTGATCGCGCCGATCTCGATCGGGTCGGCGATCCCGGCCTCGGCGCGCAGCCGCCGGACGCGGTCGATCTGGCCCGGCAGCCGGTCGCGCGGGTCGCCCTGCGGCAGCCAGCCGTCACCCCTGAGGGCGGCCCTGCGGACGGCGGCCGGTGACGAACCGCCGACCCAGACCGGCGGCCGGGGCGTCTGCACCGGGCGTGGCCGCTGCCCGAGACCGGCGAAGTCGTAGCGCTCGCCGTGGTGTTCGGGGAACTCGTCCTCGCCGAGCGCCGCCTTCAGCGCGTCGATGGTCTCGTCGAGTACACCGCCGCGCCCGGCGAAGTCCGCGCCGACCGCGTCGAATTCCTCGACCACGTGCCCGGCCCCGACACCGAGGATCAGCCGCCCGCCGGAGAGCCGGTCGAGCGTCGCGTACTGCTTGGCGGTGGCCAGCGGGTGCCGCAGTCCGACGACCGCGACATGGCTGAGCAGCCGTACGCGTTCGGTGACGGCGGCGAGATAGCCGAGGGTGGCCACCGGGTCGTACCAGGTGGTGGACATCGCGGCGGCCAGCCTGCGCGGCACCGCGATGTGGTCGCAGACGGCCACGTACGCGAAGCCGTGCCGGTCGGCGGCGCGGGCGACGGCGGCGAGTTCGGCCGGGCCCGCGTCGGCCTCCCAGCCCTCGGCGTACATCGTGCTCTGCGACTGGACGGGGAGTTGCATGCCGTAGGAGAGCCGCCCTGGCGGCAGCACGCGCGGGACGCCCATGGCCTACGCCCCCGCGCCGGGTCCCGGGACCGGCCCGGCGCTCGAACCGGGCCCGGGCCACAGGCCGTCGGGGGTCAGGCCGAGCAGGTCGATGGCGTTGCCGCGCACGATCCGCTCCACTACGTCCTGGGAGAGGTGGCCCATCTGCGCCTCGCCGACCTCGCGCGACGTGGGCCACGTGGAGTCGGAGTGCGGGTAGTCCGTCTCGTAGAGGACGTTGCTGACGCCGACCGCGTCGAGATTGCGCAGGCCGACCGCGTCGTCGAAGAAGCAGCCGTAGACGTGCGAGGCGAAGGTCTCGGACGGCGGGCGCCGCACCTTGTCGGCGACCCCGCCCCAGCCGCGGTTCTCCTCCCAGACGACGTCGGCGCGCTCCAGGATGTACGGGATCCAGCCGATCTGCCCCTCGGCGTACATGATCTTGAGGTTCGGGAAGCGTTCGAGGGCGCCGGACATCAGCCAGTCGACCATCGAGAAGCAGCAGTTGGCGAAGGTGATGGTGGAGCCGACCGCGGGCGGCGCGTCGGCGGAGGTGGACGGCATCCGGCTGGAGGAGCCGATGTGCATGGCGATGACGGTGCCGGTCTCGTCGCAGGCACGGAAGAAGGGGTCCCAGTAGTCGGTGTGCACCGACGGCAGTCCGAGGTGCGGCGGGATCTCGGAGAAGCAGACAGCGCGTACGCCGCGCGCCGCGTTGCGCCGTACCTCGGCGGCGGCCAACTCGGCGTCCCACAGCGGTATCAGGGTCAGCGGTATCAGCCGCCCGCCCGCCTGCGGGCCGCACCACTCCTCGACCATCCAGTCGTTGTACGCGCGCACGCACAGCAGCCCGAGGTCGTGGTCCTCGGCCTCGGTGAAGGTCTGGCCGCAAAAGCGCGGGAAGGTGGGGAAGCAGAGCGCGGACTGCACATGGTTGACGTCCATGTCGGCCAGCCGCTCGGGCACCGAGTACGAGCCCGGCCGCATCTGCTCGTACGTGATCGCTTCGAGCCTGATCTCGTCGCGCGAGTAGCCGACGGCGGTGTCGAGCCGGGTCAGCGGGCGGCGCAGGCCCTCGTACAGCCACCAGTCGGCGAGCGGTCCCTCGTCCCCCGGCTCGCCCATCGTGGGCGCGAACCGGCCGCCGAGGAAGGTCATTTCCTTCAGGGGCGCGCGCACGATGCGCGGCGCGGTGTCGTGGTGTTTCGACGGGAGCCGGTCCCGCCAGACGTTGCCGGGCTCCACGGTGTGGTCATCCACCGAGATGATCTTCGGGAAGGTCTCCATGGGCACAACGGTAGCGCCGATCTGACGATCCGTCAGCTAACGTGTCGTCACATCGTCGGCACTACGGGCCTCCGGGGCTCCCCGGCTGCGGCGGCCGTCAGTCGGTCACCCGCACCGGCAGCAGAATCCGCCACACCGCGTCCTCCACGCCGTGCACGGCCGCGATCCAGCCGACGTTCTCCTCGTCGGTGCCCAGCCGTACCGCCTGCGCCAGCTCCCCCATCACCTCGGTGAGATCGGCGTGCGCCATCGCGGGCTCCAGCCGCCCGCCGACCACGCCGTCGTCGTAGTAGCGGTGGTACGCGGGCGCGCTGCGCAGGACGCCGACCGGCCGCCAGTTCTGCGCCAGCCGCCACACGGGCTCGCCCGCGACGCGGACGCCGTCCGCCTCCATCACCTGGGTACGGGTGCGGTCGACGGCCAGCGCGGACCAGCCGTCGGAGCCGGTCAGCACCAGGTCGGGGTCGCAGCGGCGGACCGCGCGGGAGACCGCGTCGTTGGCGCCCGGTCCCGGCAGCACCAGCGGCACCGCGGCCATCCCCGCGTACAGGCAGCCGAAGAAGGCGCCCGCGAGGTCCGGGCCCTGCGGATAGGCGAGCAGCACGCGCGCGCCGGGAGCCAGCAGGCTGCCGAGCCGGGCGGCCACCGCGCGGGCCCGCCGGTCGAGTTCGGCGAAGCTGCACCCCGCGGTGCCGCTGACGGTCGTCCGCGGATACGGCAGCGCGGGCACGGCCTGCGGGGCGCGCTCGGCGCGGCGGCGCAGCAGTTCGCCGGGCAGCCGTCCGGCGTCCCCGAGCCGCCGCGTGCCGCCGTTGCCGCCGCCCCCGCCGCCGGGCCGCTCCCGGCCCTCGCCGCTCATCGCGGGCCCCGCGGCCGGGGCCGGCATCCGTCGTACGGATCCGGCCGGGCGCACCGGGCGCACCTCGCGTACCGGAGCCCGGAACAGCTCGGACCCGGCGGCCGACGGCAGGTGCCTCGGCCTGACAGGCAGTGACCCGATCGGCCCGTCCGGCTCACCGGCACCTGCCGCATGACTCGTGCACTCAGCACACATGAAACGCCCGCTACCTGTTCTTTCGCAGGACACACACCGGCATGGACCAGTCCCACACAGCACAACCTCCGCGCACGCACAGACGGAACCTCAAATTCCAGCCCAACTTTTGCTGCAAGTCCGGTTCGGGTCCTTGCACGGGGTGACCCCGGCGGCCCGACACGGCAAACTGGCACGGACGGTGCCGAACCCTCGGTCCCGTGCGCCATGCGGACAACTGTTCCGTCCGGCGATGAACGATTGATATACGTGCGGGCGACGGGCCGCGGGGGCGCCCGGCTTCGCGAATAATCGGGTCACGCACCATTCAGCGCCCGGCGGCCGACCACCGCCGGAGGCTGGCACAAGCAGTGCGCCGCTCCAGGCGCGGGTACACAATGAGCAGGTCCACGTTCAGGGGGCAGAGATGGAAAGCAGGACGGAACCGGGCAACAGCCTGCGGTTCGCGGTCCTCGGTCCGGTGCGCGCCTGGCGAGACGACGAGCCGATCGTCACCGGCGCACCACAGCAGCGCGCCTTGCTGGCCGCGCTGCTGCTGCGCGGCGGGCGCACGGCGACCGCGTCGGAACTGCTCGACGCCGTCTGGGGAGAGTCACCGCCCAACACCGCGCTCGCCGCGCTGCGTTCGTACGCCTTCCGGCTGCGCAAGGCGCTCGGCCCCGAGGCCCTGGTCACCGACTCCGGCGGCTACTCGTTGCGGGTCGCCGACGACGCGCTGGACTGCGCCGTCGTGGAGCGGCTGGCCGCCGAGGCCGACAAGCAGCGCGCCGTCGACCCGGTCCGCGCCCGCGAACTGCTGGGCACCGCGCTGGAGATGTGGCACGGCGAGCCGCTGGCCGGCCTTCCGGGGCCGCACGCCGAGACGCAGCGCAACCGGCTCGCCGAATGGCACCTCGGCCTGATCGAGACCCGTCTCGAACTGGACCTGGAGCTGGGCGCGCACGCCGAGGCCGTCTCCGAACTCACCGCGGTCTCGGCCGAACACCCGCTGCGCGAGCGGCTGCGCGCCCTGCTGATGCTGGCCCTCTACCGCAGCGGCCGGCAGGCCGAGGCGCTCGGCGTCTACGCCGACACCCGCCGCCTGCTCGCCGAAGAGCTGGGCATCGACCCGTCGGCCGAGCTGAAGGACCTGCACCAGAAGATCCTGGAGGCCGACCCCTCGCTCGCCGCCCCGGCCGGTTCCGCCGCCGGACCGGCCGAGATCGTACGGCCCGCGCAACTGCCCGCGACCGTCGCGGACTTCACCGGCCGCCGCAATGTGGTCAGGGAACTGAGCGAGCAACTGGCCCAGGCGTCGCAGGGCAGCGGGGTGATGGCGGTCTCCGCCGTCGCGGGCATCGGCGGCGTCGGCAAGACCACGCTCGCCGTCCATGTCGCCCACGCGGCCCGCGACTCCTTCCCCGACGGGCAGTTGTACGTCGACCTCCAGGGCACCGACCCACGCCCGGCCGAACCCGAGGCCGTACTCGGCTCGTTCCTGCGCGCGCTCGGCACCCCGGACTCCGCGATCCCCGAGTCGCTGGCCGACCGCGCCGCGCTCTACCGCTCCACCCTCGACGGCCGCCGCGTGCTCGCGCTGCTCGACAACGCCTACGACGCCGCGCAGATCCGCCAGTTGCTGCCGGGCACCCCCGGCTGCGCCGCCCTGGTCACCAGCCGGGTGCGGATGGTCGACCTGGCGGGCGCGCATCTGGTCGACCTCGACGTGATGTCGCCGGAGGAGGCGCTCCAGCTCTTCACCCGGATCGTCGGCGAGGAGCGCGTCACCAGCGAACGCCAGGCCGCCCTCGACGTCGTGGCGGCCTGCGGCTTCCTGCCGCTGGCCATCCGGATCGCCGCGTCCCGGCTGGCCGCCCGCCGCACCTGGACCGTCTCCGTACTCGCCCACAAACTGGCCGACCAGCGGCGCAGGCTGGACGAACTGCGGGCCGGGGACCTCGCGGTGAAGGCCACCTTCGCCCTCGGCTACGGCCACCTGTCGGCGCCGCAGGCCCGCGCCTTCCGGCTGCTCTCGCTCGCCGACGGCCCGGACATCTCGCTGCACGCGGCGGCGGCCACCCTCGACCTGGACCCGTACGAGGCCGAGGAGTTGCTGGAGGCACTGGTCGACATCAGCCTCATCGAGTCCGCCGCGCCCGCCCGTTACCGCTTCCACGACCTGCTGCGCCTGTACGCCCGCGAGTGCGCGGAGCGCGACGAGACACCGCGGGAGCGCTGCGCGGCGCTGTCGCGGGTGCTGGACTTCTACCTCGCCTCGGCCTCCTGCGCCTACGAGTTGGAGAACCCCGGCGACCGCGTCCTGGACCACCTCGCCCTCACCGCGCACTCCGGCCTGACCTTCGGCGCCCCGGACGAGGCCCTGGAATGGCTCTTCTCCGAGGCGCAGAATCTGCTGGCGGCCGTCCAGCAGGCCGCGGACGGCGGCTGCGAGGGCCCGATGCGCCGCGCCGTCGACCTGCTGCTGGTCGCCCAGGACCTGATGGAGTCCGGTGTCTACGCGCGGCAATACGAGCAGGCGACGCGGACACTGGTGACGACGGCGCACGACTGCGGGGACACGCTGGTGGAGGGGCGCGGGCGGATCTGGCTCGGCCAACTCCTGCGGATGTCGGGCCGGTTCGAGGAGGCCGAGACCGAGGCCAAGCGCGCCCTGGTGCTCGGCCTGGCCGCCGAGGACCCGATGACGTCGAGCTACGCGCCCAATCTGCGCGGCAGCATCGCCCATCAGGGCCAGCGCTTCGAGGCGTGCGCGGAGTACCACACCACCGCCCTTGAGGCTTTCCGCGCCGACGGCAACAAGCACGGCGAGGCGGCGGCGCTCAGCAATCTCTCCCGCGCGCAGATCGAACTGGGCGACATCGCCGCCGCGGTGGCGGCGACCGAACGGGTCGTCGCGATCTACCGCGAACTGGGCGCCGGCTTCCGGCTCGGCAACGGCCTGTACGCGATGGGCATCGCGCTCACCGCGGAGGGCCGCCTCGACGACGCGTTGAGCTGCCTCACCGAGGCACTGGGCATCTTCCGGGAGGCGCGGCAGCAGTTCTGGGAGGGCATGACGCTCTTCCGGCTCTCCAAGGTTCACCTCGCGGGCGGCAGTTGGCGGCAGGCCGCCGCCCACACCGAGCAGTCGCTCGTCATCCTCCGCGAGGTCGGCGGCGAGTGGCGCACCGCCAACGCCCTGACCGTACTCGGCAGCGCGCTCGACGGCATGGGCCAGCCGGTCCGTGCCCACGCCTGCTGGCACGACGCCCTGGCCGTCTTCACCGCGCTCGGTTCACCCGAAGCGGCCGATGTACGGCGCCTGTTGGGGGACGAATCATCCCCCTCTGTCGCGGTATAAGCCCAGGTCGATTCGCTCAACGCGCCCGTTTATCAGTTGATTATCGGTGGATGCCACGATTCCATCACTGCACGAGCTGCCCGCTCGGTGGTGTACGGGGGTCGCCACCGGGCGGGCTTTCACGACAGCACGTCCCCAAGCACACAGGGAGAGCACCATGAGCACCGAAGTTCCGAAGCTTCCGAAGACGGACCCGCCGGTCGACCCGGACAACTTCCACACCGACGGCACCGAGCAGACGGCTCCGGACGGGCTCCTCACGCCGAAGAAGCCCGTCGTCAAGCCGGACAACTTCCACACGGACGGCACCACCAAGTAGCTTCCGTACCCCGCTCTGGGGAGGGCGGGGCCGCGGAGGACCCCAAGGGGACCGCAGGGGGACCCACGGGGTTGATCAGGGGAAAACAGCACGGGGCAACAGGGGAACACGGGGGATCGGGGGACCGGGGAACCTCGGTGGGGGCCGAGGGGGACCGGTGAAAGCCGCCCAAGGGGGGGCCGGGTGACTGCGGGGGGTTCCACAGCACGCACCCGGGGGCGCACCAAAGACTGACCGCGGCGCGGAGGGGGCGCCGCGGTCAGTCCGCGTCCGGGTCCGGTGCCGGGCGCGGGTCAGTCCGCTTCCGCGGGCCGGGGCCGCTCGCAAATCAAGCCTCGTCAGGGGCCGGGCCGGGCGCGGGTCAGTCCGCGGCCGTACGCAGCTCGTTCTTCTTGACCTTCCCGCCCGCGTTGCGCGGGAGTTCGGGGACGAAGCGGACGCCGCGCGGGACCTTGTAGTTGGCCATTTCGCGGCGCGACCACGCGATGAGGTCGTCGGCGGTGAGGGTGGAGCCGGGGCGGCGGACAACATAGGCGCGGCCGACCTCGCCGAGGCGGGGGTCGGGGACACCGATGACGGCGGCGTCGCGGATGTCGGGGTGGCGCAGCAGCAGTCGCTCGATCTCCGCCGGGTAGGCGTTGAAGCCGCCGACGATGTACATGTCCTTGAGGCGGTCGGTGATCCGCAGATTCCCCTCGGGGTCCAGGACGCCGATGTCGCCGGTGTGCAGCCAGCCGTCGGGGTCGACGGCGCGGGCGGTGCCCTCGGGGTCCTCGAAGTAGCAGGACATGACGTGGTAGCCGCGGACCAGGACTTCGCCGGGCGCGCCGGGCGCGGCGTCGACCCGTACCTCCGTGTCGGGGATGGCGCGCCCCGAGGTGACGGCGACGGTCGCGGCCGGGTCGCCCCTGCGGCACATGGTGACGGTGCCGGACGCCTCGGTGAGTCCGTACGCGGTCAGAACGGTGGCGATCCGCAGTTCGGCGCGCAGCCGTTCGACGAGTTCCAGCGGGATGACGGCGGCCCCGGTGACGACGAGCCGCAGCGCGGACAGGTCGTGGGCGGCGCGCGCCGGATGGTCGAGCAGCGACTGGTGCAGGGTGGGCGGGCCCGGCAGTACGGAGATCCGCTCGGCGGCGATGTTGGCGAGGACGGTGTCCACGTCGAAGACGGGCTGCGGCACGATCACGGCGCCGCGCATCAGGCAGGCGATGACGCCCGCCTTGTAGCCGAAGGTGTGGAAGAAGGGGTTGACCACCAAGTAGCGGTCCCCCGCGGTCAGTCCGGCCAGCGCGCTCCAGACGCCGTATACGCGCAGCGTCTGGGCGTGCGTGATGACGGCGCCCTTGGGGTGTCCGGTCGTGCCCGAGGTGAAGATGATGTCGGAGGGGTCGCCGGGCGCCACGGCGTCGGCGCGGGCGCGTACGGTCGCGGCGGGTACGTCGGCGCCGGCCGCCACGTAGCCGTGCCAGGACAGGAATCCGGTGGGCGGCGCGTCGTCCCCGAGGACGACGACGTCACGCAGGTGCGGCAGGCCGGGCAACGGTCCCTCGCCGTCGCCCTCTCCCGCGGCGCGGCGCAGCGCGGCCACGTACGACGTGCCGAGGAAGGTGCCGGTGACGAACAGCAGCCTGGCGCGGGTGCGTTGGAGTATCCAGGCCGCTTCGGCGCCTTTGAAGCGGGTGTTGAGCGGGACGAGGACGCCGCCCGCGCTGACCGCGCCGAGCGCGGCGACGATCCAGTTCAGCGAGTTGGGCGCCCAGATCGCGACCCGGTCGCCGGGGCGCAGTCCCGAGGCGACGGCCGCGGCGGCGGCACTTTCGACGCGGGCGCCGAGTTCGGCGTAGCTGACGCGGGTGCGGCCGTCCACGACGGCCTCGTGCTCGCCGTGGGCGCGGGCGGCGGCGCGCACCAGGCGGGGCAGGGTGCCCCAGCGGAGATCGGCGCGGGGGTCGTCGGCGGGTGAACCGGCCGTGGATGAACCGTCGTTGAAGGCACCGCCCTCGGATGAGGCGTCGCCGTACGAGGTGTCGCCGTGCGAGGTGTCGCCGTACGAGGTGTCGCCGTACGAGGTGTCGCCGTACGAGGTGTCGCGCGGATCGTCGTCCCGCAGGTCCACATCCATGACGTCCTCTCCCGTAGCTGACTACCCGTCAGATTAACGGTAGCCTGACGACCTGTCAGCAGTTCGTCAGTGCATCCGGGGACCCGCGGAGGTGTGTGCCCATGGGCGGCGCTGCCCTGAAAGACGCGACGGCCATCGTCGGGATAGGCCAGACACCGTTCGCCAAGTCGCTCCCGGAGTCGGAGAAGACGCTCGCGTGCCGGGCGGTGCTCGCCGCGCTCGACGACGCGGGCATCGACCCCGGCGAGGTCGACGGCTTCGCCTCGTACACGATGGAGGACACCGACGAGGTCGAGCTGGCCAAGGCGATCGGCGCGGGTGATGTGACCTTCTTCGCCAAGTCCGGTTACGGCGGCGGCGGTTCGTGCGCGACCGTCGCGCACCTCGCGGCGGCCGTCGCCACCGGTCAGGCGTCGGTCGGCGTCGCCTGGCGGTCGCGCAAACGCGGCTCGGGACCGCGCCCGTGGAGCAGCACCACCGTCCAGCTCCCCATCCCGGCGCAGTGGTCCCGGCCGTACGGTCTGCTCCGCCCGGCCGACGAGATCGGCATGCTCGCCCGCCGCTACATGCACGAATACGGCGCCACCCGCGACCACTTGTTCAATGTGGCGCTCGCCTGCCGCAACCGCGCCAACCAGAATCCGGCCGCCCTGATGTACGAGCGCCCGCTGACCCGCGAGATGTACATGACCGCGCGCTGGATCAGCGAACCGCTCTGCCTGTTCGACAACTGCATGGAGACCGACGGGGCCCTGGCCTGCGTCGTGGTCTCCGCCGAACGCGCCCGCGACTGCCGCCGCAAGCCCGTCTACGTGCACTCCGCCGCGCAGGGCCTGCCCGCCCAGCACCACGGCATGGTCAACTACTGGACCGACGACCCGCTCACCGGACCGTCCTGGACCGCCGCCCGACACCTGTGGAAACAGGCCGACTTCGGGCCGCAGGACGTCGATGTCGCCCAGATATACGACGCCTTCACCCCGCTGATCCCGCTCTCCCTCGAGGGCTACGGCTTCTGCGGACGCGGCGAGGGCGCCGCCTTCACCGAGGGCGGCGCCCTGGAGACCGGCGGACGGCTGCCGATCAACACCGGTGGCGGCGGCCTGTCCGAGGCGTACGTCCACGGCTTCAACCTCATCACCGAGGGCGTCAGGCAACTGCGCGGCACCTCCACCGCCCAAGTCCCCGACGCCGCCACCTGCCTGGTCACGGCGGGCGAGTGCGTCCCCACATCCGCTCTGCTGCTGAGGAGTTGACAGCCGCGATGCTGCTGCCGGTCATCGACGAGGACGGCGCGCCCTTCTGGGAGTACGCGCGCCAGGGCGAGTTGCGCGTCCAGGCGTGCGCCGACTGCGGACGGCTCCGCTTCCCGCCGCGCCCCTGCTGCCCGTACTGCCGGTCCTTCGGGTCCCGCTGGGAGCGGATGAGCGGACGCGGCCGGATCTGGTCCTACATCGTCGCCCACCCCCCGCTGCTGCCCGACTACGCCGAGCAGGCCCCGTACAACGTGATCGTGGTGGAACTGGCCGAAGAGGCCACCCCCGAGGGCGGCCGGATCCGGCTGGTCGGCAACCTCGTCGCCCGCGCCGACGCGCGCCTTGACTCCGTGGACCCGGCGCGACTGCGGATCGGCGCCGCCGTGAAGGTGGCCTTCCCCGACCCGGCCGCCACGGACGGCGTCGTCGTACCGCGCTGGCTGCTGGAGCGGCCATGAGCGTCCGGCGCACGGAGGCCGGTGACGGGGTCGCGCTCGTCACCCTCGACCGGCCCGAGCGGCACAACGCCCTGGACGGCGCGACCGTGGACGGGCTGCGCGAGGTGTGGCGCGACCTGCGCTTCGACGACGCGGTACGGGCGGTGGTCCTCACCGGCGCGGGCGACCGGGCATTCTGCACCGGCGTCGACCGCGGCCTCGACGTGCCGCAGCCGTCGTCCCCGTACTGCGTCGACGACCCCCTGCTCACCGCGGGCCCCAAGGCCAACGACCTGTGGAAGCCGGTCGTCGCCGCCGTCAACGGCATGGCCTGCGGCGGCGCCTTCTACCTCCTGGGCGAGGCCGAATTTCTCATCGCCGCGGAAGACGCCACCTTCTTCGACCCGCACACCGCATACGGCATGGTCAGCGCCTACGAGTCCGTCCTCATGGCGCAGCGCATGCCCTACGGCGAGGCCATGCGCATGTCCCTCATGGGCACCGCCGAACGGGTGAGCGCGCGACGGGCCTACGAGACCGGTCTCGTCTCCGAGGTCGTACCAGGCCCCGACCTCCTCGCCACCGCTCTGCGCGCCGCCGCCGTCCTCTCCTCCTACCCGACCGAGGCCGTCCAGGGCACCGTGCGCGCCGTGTGGTCGGCCCGGGAGGCGGCCCGCGCGCACGCCACCGCGCTCGCGCCGCACCTCATCGCCCTCGGCAATCTGCCGCCGGAGCGGCAGGCGGAGCTGTTCACCGGGCGCGCCCGGGGGCCCGCCGCCTTCCGGTTGAGGTGAGCGCGGCTCACGTGGCGGGTGCGACGGTCGCGGCGTAGCGTCGGCCCCGAGGGGGCTGAGCGAGCGAAGCGAGGCGACCACGAGATGTTCCGCACCGTCGTCGGGTCGCTTCTCGCCCTCATCGGAGCGGCGGGCGCCGTCTGGAGCCCCTTCCGTGCCTGGTACGGCGGCCGCCACGGCTCCGGGATCCGGGTCGACGACCTCTTCACCGGGGTCGGCGTGACGCCTGACAAGGCGGCCCTCCTCGGCTCCCTCTTCCTCCCCATGGCCTTCGCCGCCCTCCTCACCCTCCTGGGCGTCCTCCTCCGCTCCCGCCTCACCCTCGCCCTCGCCGCCCTCCTCGTTCTCGGCATCACCATCCTCTGGATGGTCCGCCAGGGCCAAGCCTCCGGCTCCCTCACCGCCGGCGGCAACGGCCTCGACTACGGCGTCGCCACCGCCTTCGCCTCCGGCCTCCTGCTCCTCCTCGCCGCCGCCGTCCTCCCCGGCCGCCACCGGCCGCGCCGCGCCACGCCGGTTTTCGAGGAGCCGCGGTACGACGAGCCGACGTACGACACGTCGGCGGACGGCCGGTATGACGAACCGCCGTATGACGAACCGCCGTATGACGAACCCCGCTACGAGGAGGAGGAGGAGACGGGGCGGGGTGCCCCAACAGAAACCAGCGGGCCACTCCCACCCATCAGCCCGCCCGGCGTTTGAGGGCAAAGAGGCGGGCGGGCGGGCGGGGAAGAACCCACTACGCCCGACGCGAAGTCGCCCCGGTCCCCTTCGTCGCGTCGAGCGCGTACACGCACCGGTCCTTCGAGCACGCGTACACCACCCCCTCCGACGTCACCGGCGACCCGGTGATCTCCCCGCCGGTCTCAAGCCGCCACCGCAACTGCCCCCCGGCCGCGTCGACCGTGTACAGACAGTGGTCCTTGGACCCGAAGTGCACCCGCCCGGCCGCCACGGCGGGCGAGCCGACAATCTCGTTCTGCGCCGCGAAGCGCCACCGCGGCGCGCCACTGACGGCGTCCAGCGTGTAGAGCGCGCTCCCCGCGCCGAGGTGCAGCGCACCATTGGCGACGATGACGGGCTCCAGCGACTGCCGCGGCTCGGTGGCGACGCGCCAGCGCGCGTGCCCGTCGGCGGGATCGAGGGCGTAGACGGTGCCGAGGTGGTCGGCGACGTACACGCCGCCGCCCGAGACGCCGGGCCCCGGCACGTGCGCGGGCGGCGAGAACATGACGGCGGGGGCGTCGAAATGCCAGCGCTCGGCGCCACTGCGGGCGTCGAGCGCGACGACCCGCGTCCCGGCGGTGAGGTGCACGATGCCGTCCGCGACGACCGGCCGGGTGGGCACGGAGCCCGCGACGCCGGGTTCGCCGACCGGGTACGACCACATCTCGGCACCGGTGAGGGAGTCAACGGCGTGCAGGTGGCCGCCGCCCTGGTAGTAGACGGCGCGGCCGAGGACGGTGGGCCCGGAGTCCGGGGACTCGAATTCGGTCTGGGCGCCCGACCGCTCCCAGCGCAGTCCGCGGCGCGCCGCGTCCCACGCCTGGATGCCGCCGCCGCGGGTGGCGGTCACGACCGTGCCGGAGTCAGCGCGCAGCGCGTACACCCAGCCGTCGATCGCCGTACGCCAGCGCTCGCCGCCGTCGACCGCGTCGAGCGCGAAGAGGCTGGGGCCGTCGGAGGCGTGGATACGGCCGCCGTCGACGGCCATCGTCCAGGCGACGTCGCGGGTCTTGAACTGGCGGCGCCCGCTGGCCACATCGAGCGCGTGCACCTCGAAGGAGGTGACGTAGAGGAGTCCGCCGGAGACGACGGGGGTGCCCCACACGTCGTTCGACATGCGGAAACGCCACGGCCGCCACTCGCCGGGAGCGGCGGCCTGGGACTGGAGGCCCGACTGGGCGCCGTGCTGGGCCTGCTGCGACTGCGGCTGTGATTGCTGCTGCTGTGACTGCTGCTGTGACTGCGGAGCCTGCTGCGCTTGCTGGCCCTGCTGCGCCGGGAGGGCGGCGGGGGCCTGGGCCGCGCCGCCGTTCGCCACGGCACCCGCGTTGGCGCCCGCGTTGGCGTTCGCACGGTGCGCGCCCGCGCGGCGGCGTACCCAGTCCGTACCGGGCGCGGCCCCCGCCTTGTGGTCCGCCGCGTCCGCGACCCGCATCCCGGGACCGATCGGCGCGGAACCGGCGAGCTGGACCGGAACGGCGGAGGCGGGACCCGAGGTGGGACCGGAGCCGGGGCCCGCCGCGGGTCCCGCCGCGGGGCCGGATACGGGTACGGGCGCGCGGTGGTTGCCGCGGCCGTCGGGCGCGCCCGCGTGCGCCGGTGCGTTGTTCGGCGGCTGCTGCGGCCGGGGCGGGGAGTTCGGCGGGAGCGGCGGCGCGTTGCCGGGCAGTTGCGGGCCCGCGGCGTGCGCGCCCCGGCTGCCGCCCGCGGCGACGGCGGGCCGTCCGCTGCGGCGCTGCTCTATCAACGCGACCGCGCCGGGCGGCAGCCAGGCCGACGCCGTACCCGTGTCGTCGCCGCCGGTGGAGTACAGATGCGGTGCGAGCTGCGCCTGGAGGTCGGCGGGGGTGGGCCGCCGGTCCGCCTCCATCCGCATGCAGGACTCGATGAGCGGGCGCAGCTCGGGCGGCAGGCCGTGGAGATTGGGGCCCTCGCGCAGCAGCATGAAGACGGTCTCGACGGGGTTGGCGCCGTGGAAGGGCGCGTGGCCGGTCGCGGCGAAGACCAGGGTGGAGCCGAGCGAGAAGATGTCGCTCGCGCCGCGCACGCTGCGGGAGTCGCGGGCCTGCTCGGGCGACATGTAGGCGGGCGTGCCGACGGCCACGTTCGTCATGGTCAGGCGGGTGTTGGAGACGCCGGACGCGATGCCGAAGTCGATGACGCGCGGCCCGTCCTCCACGACGAGAACGTTCGACGGCTTCATGTCGCGGTGCACGAGACCGGCGGCGTGGATCGACTGCAACGCCTCCGCGATTCCGGCGGCCAGCCACCGTACGGCCTGCGCGGGCATCGGGCCCGCCTCGTTGACGATCTCCTCCAGCGACGGGGCCGGGACGTAGGCGGTGGCGAGCCACGGGACGGCGGCGCGGGGGTCGGCGTCGACGACGGCCGCGGTGTAGAAGCCGGAGACCGCGCGGGCGGCCTCCACCTCACGCGTGAAGCGGACCCGGAAGAGCTGGTCCTCGGCCAGTTCGGCGCGCACGGTTTTGATCGCCACGCGGCGGCCGGAAGCCGAGCGGGCGAGATAGACCAGCCCCATGCCGCCGGCGCCGAGCCGCGCCAGCACCTCGAAAGGGCCGATCCGTCTCGGGTCGTGCTGCGTAAGCTGCTCCACCACTGCCCTGCCACCTCCCCGTGCCCGCGTTGCCCGCGCTGTCGCGGCCTTACCCCGTGCTGCGCGCCGTACCGTCGTTCCGTTGTCGCTCTGCCGTCGTGCTCTGGTGCTGTGGTGCTGTGGTGCTGTCGTGCTGTGGTCGCTCTGCCGTTGTCGCCGTGCTCGTGCCGTGCTGTCGTGATCGAGCGCTTGCGCCCGCCTGTACTGCTTTGCCCGCTCTGCGCGCTCCGTACCCCGTTCGACCGGCCCAAGCGCCAGGGTACGGGCCTGATTCTTCCTGGGATGGGCGCCGGTTGCGAACCCGGGGCCGCCGCGACACGCCCGGAGAGCGAACTCGTTATCATCCGCCATTCGCACCGTCTCCGGCGCGCGGCGCGCCGAACGAGGCGTCCGGGAGGGAGGCATGGGACGCACGTGGCGCACCGGCGGCGTCCAAGTGCCTTACGGGGCGGGCGAGTCGGGACCGGCCCCCGTGGACGGGGGGCCGCGCGGGTCGGTCGCGGGGCGGTGGGGTTCAGCGCGGCGGGGAGGACGGGGACGGGCCGCCCGGCGCGAAGAGGTCGGCCGCCACGGCGGCGCGATGCCGGGTGGAATCGCCCCACGCGGCGGAGAGCGCCCACACCCGGCGCAGCCAGAGCGAGAGGTCGTACTCGTCGGTATAACCGATCGCGCCGTGCACCTGGAGGCACCCGCGCGCCGCTTTCCCCGCCGCCTCGTTAGCGAAGACCTTCGCCATGGCTGCGTCCCGCGCCGCACTGGGCAGCCCGTGGTCGTACGCGTACGCCGCCCGCGCCACCACAGGCCGCGCGAATTCCACGGCCAGCAGGACGTCCGCCAGCCGGTGCTTCACCGCCTGCCGCTCGCCGATCGGCGACCCGAACTGCACGCGGCCCTTGGCGTAATCCACCGTCCGCTCCAGCATCGCCGCCGCCGCGCCCACCAGGTCGGCCGCCGCCCCGATCGCCCCGATCCGCGCCGCCATCCCGGCCGCCTCCCCCCACTCCCGCGCGAGCACCCGCCCGCCACCTTCCGCCACACGCGCCAGCCCCCGATTCGGGTCGACCCCGGCAACGGGCGTACGCGGCCCGGCCCCCGCCTCCCGCAGCTCACCGTCTTCCGTGACCACCAGCACGTGATCAGCGTGGGCGGCGTGCGCGACAACGGGCTGACCTGCTGGTTCGGATACGGATACGGATGCGGACGTGCGTACGGATGCGGACGCGGGTACGGGTCCCGGCGCCGGAACCCGGGCGGGAAGGGACACGGCGACGGTCACCGCGCCCTCCGCCAGCCCGCGCAGCAGATCCGCCCCTTCCGGCAGCCCCCCGAGCAGTTCCGCCGCGACCGCCGCCTCCAGCAAAGGCTCGGGCAGGCACGCGCGGCCCGCCTCCTCGGTGAGCGCGACGAGCGCCTGCGCGCCCAGGGGCGGCTCGTCGAGGTGCTGCCCTCCGAGGTGCTGCCTGCCGGAACCGCGGCCGCCGGGACCGTAGCTGCCGGAACCGCGGCCGCCGGAACCGTGGCCGCCGGAACCGTAGCTGTCGGGACCGTAGTCGTCGGCACCGGGACCGGAACCGAGACCGAGGCCGCCGTACTCCTCCGGGACCAGCAGCCCGGTCGCCCCGACCTCGGCGAGCGCCCGCCAGCGGTCCCGCGAGAACCCGGCGCGCACGTCGGCCGGTGTGCAGCGCGCCGCCAGCAGCTCGCGGGCGGTGCGGGCGAAGAGCTGTTCGTCGGGCGTGGGCGCGAGTCTCATCGGCGGGGCTCCCGGGGGAGGCCGAGCAGCCGCTCGGCGATCACATTGCGCTGGATCTCGTTGGTGCCCGCGTAGATGGGTCCGGCGAGCGCGAAGAGGTAGCCGTCCAGCCACGGCCCGCACCGCTCCGCCTCCGCGCCGAGGACGCGCAGCGCGATGTCGTGCAGGTCGAGGTCCAGTTCCGACCAGAAGACCTTGTTCAGCGAGGACTCCGGCCCGCTCTCCTTGCCCTCCCGCATCCGCGTCACCGTCCGGTAGGTGTACAGCCGGTACGCCTCCGCCCGCATCCACACGTCCGCCACCGCGTCCCGGTGCGGCGCCGCCTGTTCCGGGCGCAGACGGCACAGGTCGAGCAACCGGTCGGCCGCCGCCAGGAACCGTCCGGGGCTCCGCAGACTCAGCCCCCGCTCGCTCCCGGTGGTGGACATCGCGATGCGCCACCCCTCCCCCGCCTCCCCCAGGACGTCCCGGTCGGCCACGAACACGTCGTCCAGGAACACCTCAGCGAATCCGGCCTCCCCGTCGAGCTGCCGGATCGGCCGTACCGTCACGCCCGGCGCCGCCAGGTCGACCATGAAGTACGTCAGGCCGTGGTGCCGCCGCGAGTCGGGGTCGCTCCGGAAGAGGCCGAAGAGCCGGTGCGCGTAGGCCGCCCGCGAACTCCACGTCTTCTGCCCGCTCAGCCGCCACCCGCCGCGCGCCTCGTCCCGTACCGCCCGCGCCCGCAGATTCGCCAGGTCTGAACCCGCCTCCGGCTCCGACCAGCCCTGCGCCCACACCTCCTCCCCGCTGGCCATCGGCGGCAGCACCCGCGCCCGCTGCTCCTCCGTACCGAAGGCGAAGACGGTGGGCGCGAACAGGAAGATGCCGTTCTGCCCGACGCGCCCCGGCGCGCCCGCCCGCCAGTACTCCTCCTCGAAGATCAGCCACTCGTCCAGGCCGAGGCCCCTTCCCCCGTACTCCTCCGGCCATCCGACGACCGCCCACCCGGCCTCGTACAGCGTCCGCTCCCACTCCTGGTGCGCGCGGAAACCGTCCGCCGTGTCCATCGACGGCAGCGGCTCACGCGGCACCCGACGGGCGAGCCAGTCCCGTATCTCCCGCCGGAACGCGTCCTGTTGAGCACTGAAGGAAAGGTCCGTCACCGCGCTAGGATAACCGACTATCTGACGGATCGTCAGATCCCGGTACGGCCAGGACGCACCTCATCGCACGCCACCGCGCCCTCACCTCAAGGCACGTCACCTCACATCGCCTCACCTCTCTCATCACCCTCTCGTCACCTCTCGTCACCTCCCAGTCCTGCGAGAACGGAGCCCCCGATGCCCGAGGCCTACATCGTCGAAGCGGTACGCACCCCCGTCGGCCGCAAGAACGGCGCGCTCGCCCCCGTCCACCCCGCCGACCTCGGCGCCCATGTGCTGACCGCCCTGGTCGAACGCGGCGGCTTCGACCCCGGCGCCGTCGAGGACGTCGTCTTCGGCTGCGTGGACGCCATCGGCGGCCAGGCCGGTGACATCGCCCGCACCTGCTGGCTGGCGGCCGGACTGCCCGAGCACGTACCGGGCGTGACCGTCGACCGGCAGTGCGGCTCCTCCCAGCAGGCCGTGCACTTCGCGGCGCAGGCCGTGCTGTCCGGCACCAGCGACCTGGTCGTGGCGGGCGGCGTCCAGAGCATGTCCCGGATACCGATCGGCGCGGCCATGGTGGTGGGCCGCGAGTACGGCTTCACCGATCCGTTCTCCGGGTCCACCGGCTGGCGCGCCCGCTACGGCGACCAGCCCGTCAGCCAGTTCGGCGGGGCCGAACTCATCGCCCGCGACTGGGACATCAGCCGCGAGGACATGGAGCGCTTCGCCCTGGAGAGCCACCGTCGCGCCCTGCACGCGCTCGACAGCGGCTGGTTCGCCCGCGAAACGGCCGCCCTCCCCGAACTCGCCACCGACGAGGGCCCCCGCCGCGACACCTCGGCGGAGCGGATGGCCGCCCTGCCGTCGATCGTGCCCGGCGGCCGGCTCACCGCGGCCCTGTCCTCGCAGATCTCCGACGGCGCCGCCGCGCTGCTCGTCGCGAGCGAACAGGCGGTGCGCGACCACGGCCTGACCCCCCGCGCGCGGATCCACCATCTGTCCGCCCGCGGCTCCGACCCGATCCGCATGCTGACCGGGCCGATCCCCGCCACCGAACACGCCCTGGCCAGGACGGGCATGTCCATCGGCGACTTCGACGCGGTGGAGATCAACGAGGCGTTCGCGTCCGTGGTGCTGGCCTGGCTGAAGGAGACCGGCGCCGACCCCGACGTGGTCAACCCGTGCGGCGGCGCCATCGCCCTCGGCCACCCGCTGGGCGCGACCGGCGCCCGGCTGATGACCACCCTGCTGCACCACCTGGAGCGCACCGGTGGCCGCTACGGCCTCCAGACCATGTGCGAGGGCGGCGGCCAGGCCAACGTCACCGTCATCGAACGGCTCTGATCCGGCTCACGCGCCGGGTATCGAGCCGCTCCTGCGCGTCACGTCGATGATCGCGAACCTCGCGCCCTGGTCGTCGGCGACGACGGCCATCCGTCCGAACGGCGAGTCCTCCGGTCCCATGACGACCCGTCCGCCGAGCCGTCCCACGGTGTCGGCGGCGGCGTCGCAGTCCGCGACCACGAAGTAGACCTGGAAGGCGGGCGGCTCGTCCCCGCCGCCGGACGCGCTGTTCATCCGGCCGGCGAGCTGGCCCTCGGGGTCGCCGGGGCGGGACCACACCTTGTAGTCGAAGTGGACGCCGTCACCGACCTGCACGCCGTCGTAGCCGAACACCGTCTCGTAGAAGGCGTCGACCGCCGCCGCGTCCCGCGTGTGGTTCTCGGTCCAGCAGTAGGCACCGGGCACGTTGACCACGTCGAAGCCGGGGTGGCCGCGGAGCTGGAAGGCGCCGAAGAAGGAGCCGCCCGGGTCGACGGCGCCGACCAGCACACCGGTGTCGCCGATCTCGTCGGGGCCGAAGACGACGTGCCCGCCCGCCTCGGTGATCTTGGCCGCGGTCTTCGCGGCGTCCGCGGTGGCCAGGTGTATGCCCCAGGCCGTGGGCATCGACTCGTCCATCTTGCCCATCAGGGCCGCCGCGTTCTTCCCGTCGAGCTTGGCCAGCGTGTAGTGCCCGAACTGCTCGCCCTGGTCCTCGAACGTCCAGCCGAACAGCTCGCCGTAGAAACGCCGCCCGGCCGCGAGGTCGGGAAGCGAGACGTCGGCCCAACAGGGAGCGCCTTCACCGAATGCGGACATGAGCTGGTTCCTCTCGCGAATGTCTGGAATGCCACCGTAACCAGTGATCTTCCCGCCCGCACGAGAGAGAATTCGAACATATGGTCAATTCTTGAGACGGCCCAGGACTCCCTCGGTTTCGGCCATGATCCGGTCCACCAGCTCCGCGCACGAGGGCAGGTCGGCGATCACTCCCGCCACCTGCCCCGAGGCCATGACGCCCAGGTCAGCGCGCCCTTCGACCATCGCGGCGCGGAGCAGCACCGGGGTGTTCGCGGCCATCAGGACCTGCGGCCAGCTCAGCTCGCGGGCGCCGCGCATCGCCCGTCCCTCCCGGAGCATCGCGCGCAGCGGCGTCCCGGACAGCCGGGAGAAGCGGACGGCGTTGCGCAGCGCGCGCGGGTAGCGGACGAGGGGGCCGCCGCGTTCCAGCGAGCGGACGAAGTCGGTGGCGAGGACCCGGTGCGGCACCCCGTCGACCTCGGTGGTGACGAGGGTGCCGGTGACGTCGGCGGCCAGGTAGCGGTCCTGGACGGCGCGCGGCACGGGCGCGTCGGAGGTCAGCAGGAAGCGGGTGCCCATCGCGATGCCGTCCGCGCCGTAGGCGAGGGCCGCGACGAGGCCGCGCCCGTCGAAGAAGCCGCCCGCGCCGACCACGGCCACCCCGCTGCCCCGCAGCGCGTCCACCACCTGCGGCAGTAGCAGCGTGGTCGGCACCCGGCCGGTGTGCCCGCCGCCCTCGCCGCCCTGCACGATCACCGCGTCCGCGCCCCACTCGGCGACCTTCTCCGCGTGCCGCCGCGCCCCGACCGACGGCACCGCGACCATCCCCTCGTCGTGTGCGGCGCGGATCAGCTCCCTGGTCGGCGCCTGGGCGAAGGACGCCACCCGTACGCCCTCGCGGCCCATCAGCGCGATCCGCCGTGCCGCGTCCGGCGCGTCGGCCCTGAGGTTGACCCCGAAGGGCCGTCCGGGGGCCGCCGCCTTGACCTCGGCGACGGCCGCGGTCAGTTCGTCGTACGACAAGGTGGCGGCGGCCAGTACGCCGAGGGCCCCGGCGTTGGCCGCGGCGGCGACGAGGCGGGGGCGGGCGACGTATCCCATACCGGTCTGCACGATGGGGTGGCGGATGCCGGTGAGGTCGGTGAGGCGGGTGCTCAGCGGACCGTCGGCGGTCATGCGGGGACCTCGCGGTCGCGGGCGGAGCGCGGGTCGAGGACGTCGCGCAGGACGCGCAGTTCGGCGTCGGTGGGCTGTCGGGTGGTGGGGACGCGGGCCGGGACGGTGAGGCGGAAGCCGGTCGCCGCTACGACCTGCTCCAGGGTGACGCCGGGGTGCAGCGAGGCGAGCCGCATGTGGTGGCCGGGTCCGCCGAAGTCCAGGACGCACAGATTGGTGACGACCGTGCGCAGACCGTGGAAGCGCGCGGCGCGGCCGACGGCGGCGGCGCGGCCGTAGCCGATGCCGCAGACGACGTCGACGCGCTCGACGAAGGCGCGCGGGGCGTGCCGGGGCACCCAGTAGCTGGTGGTGTGGTTGACGGTGTTGCCGGGGGCGCCGCGCGCGCCGAGGAGCTGCCGGGTGGGGCGGGCCCAGGGGCCGATGCAGGAGATGTTGGCGTTGCCGTACGCGTCGATCTGGCTGGGGCCCATCATGACGTGGCGCCGCCCGCGCGCGGCCAGGTCGAGGACCGCGCGGTAGGGCAGCCAGCCCTCGACGGTGAGCGCGTCGGGTGCCGCCCCGAGGGGGATGTCACCGGCCAGCAGATAGGCCAGACCGTCGCTGAGCACCAGGTCGGGGGCGAAGGTGGCGCGGGCGAGGCGGGCGCCGAGGGTGGGCACGACGCCCATGGGGCTGGCCAGGATCTCGCCGTCGCCGCGCCAGGCGTCGGCGCAGGCGGTGACGCAGATCTCGGCCCTGGTGGCGGGGCCGGTCGCCGCGGCGGTCGAGTCGTTCGGGGGCGCGGTCGGGCCGTTCGGGGGCGCGGTCGGGCCGTTCGGGGGCGCGGTCATCGGGCCGCCTCCTCGTGGAAGTTATCCACAGCCTGTTGATAAGACGATTCATCCATATGGCTGAGGAAGCGTTCGGCGAAGGCGGCCCAGGCCGCCGGGTCGGCCGCGGCGGTCGCGTAGGCGCGCTGGAACGGCTCGTCGCGGCCGTATTCGGGTGGGCACTCGGTGAAGTGCGCGCCGCGCGGTGCCTCGATCACGCCATGGGTGAGGTAGCGGTGCAGGACGAGGGCGTGCACGCACCCCGCCTCCTTGAGCAGGTCCGCGGTGGGCACGACGCGTTCGGCCGACACATAGGCGGCGTCCGCGGCCTGGCAGAACAGGTCGTCGAAGAACTGGTCGGGCCCGGTGAGTGCGGCGCTGCCCGCGGGGTCGGCGAGGTTGGCGTGCACCAGGGCGGCGTCCAGCCGCAGCGGCGGTACGGCGACCACCTCGTCCCCGGTGCCGTAGGGGTCGGGGAGCACCCGCAGCTCGGGCGCGTACCGCAGCACGTCGGCGCCGAGCCCGGCGCGTACCGGCATGAAGGGCAGCCGGAGGGCGGCGGCGCGCAGCCCGGCCAGGAACATGCCCTCGTCCATTTCGAGCGCCTTGACGGTGCCGTTCTCGCGGGCGGCGCGGAAATGCGGCTCCAGGGGGACGGAATCGAGGGTGACGAAGCCGTAGACGACCTTGCGGACCTTGCCCGCCGCGCACAGCAGGCCGACATCGGGGCCGCCGTAGGAGACCAGGGTGAGGTCGGTGAGCGGGGAGCGGAGGATCGCGCGCACCAGGGCCATCGGTTTGCGGCGCGAGCCCCAGCCGCCGATGCCGACGGTCATGCCGTCGGCGAGGTGCGCTATCGCCTCGTCGGCGGTCATGCGCTTGTCCGTCATCCGGCGCCTCCCTCGGTGAAGGCGTCGCGCAGCCGGTCGCCGACGCCCGCCAGGTTGAGTTCGAAGGTGAAGCCCTGTTCGTAGCGGTAGGAGCGCTTGACGTCGACCGGGTCGATGCCGTTGAGCGACTGTTTCGCGGCCCTGACCACCTGCGGGTCCTTGGCGGCGACCGCGGTGGCGATCTCGACGGCTGCGTCGCGCAGACGATCCCTGGGGGTGAGCGCGAGGACCGTGCCGTAGCCGTGCAGCTCGGCGGCCGTGGCGTTCTGCGACGTGTAGACCATGTGCCGCATGCGCTGCTGCGGTACGAGCCTGGCCAGGTGCGTGGCGGCGCCGAGCGCGCCCCTGTCGACCTCGGGCAGGCCGAAGTACGCGTCATGGGAGGCGATGACCAGATCGGCGTTCCCGGCCAGGCCGACGCCGCCGCCGAGGCAGAAGCCGTGCACGGCGGCGATCACGGGGACCGGACAGTCGTAGACGGCGGAGAAGGCGGCGGCGCATCCGGCGTTGGCGCCGAGCAACGCGTCGAATCCGGCGGTGCTCTGCATCTCCTTGAGGTCGACCCCCGCGCAGAATCCGCGGCCCTCCGCGCGCAGGACCACCGCCCGCACCTCGGGGTCCGCGCCCTGCGCGGTGAGCGCGTCGGCGAGTGCGAACCAGCCCTTCACGTCGATCGCGTTGACCGGCGGCGCGTCGATCACCACTTCCGCGACGCCGGTCCCGGGGCGTGCCACCTGTATCGCCATGCGCCGTCCTCCGCCCGCTCGTTGGCCTTTTACGGATGTACGGATCGGGATCCCGACCGATGTCCGGCACAGATCTGACGGATCGTCAGTTCCTCTGGCACGATAGCCCACGTGACGGACGACCTGGAAGGGCGAGTGGCGGTCGTGACCGGCGGCACCCGCGGCATCGGCCGGGGCATCGCCGAGGCGCTGGCGGCGGCCGGCGCCCGGGTGCTGGTGTGCGGGCGCACACCGCCCGCGGACCTGCCGCCCGGTGTCGCCTTCCGGGCCGTGGACGTCCGCGACCCCGAGGCGGTGCGGGCGCTCTTCGCGCACGTCGCCGAGGCGTACGGGCGGCTCGACCTGCTGGTGAACAACGCGGGCGGCTCCCCCGCCGCCGACGCCGCCACCGCCTCGCCGCGCTTCTCGCGGGCGGTCGTCGAGCTGAATCTGCTGGCGCCGCTGTACTGCGCACAGGCCGCGTACGCCCTGATGGCCCGCCAGCCGGACGGCGGCTCCATCGTCAACATCGGCAGCGTCAGCGGCAGCCGCCCCTCGCCGGGAACCGCCGCATATGGCGCCGCCAAAGCGGGCCTGGCCTCTCTCACCCGCTCGCTGGCCGCCGAGTGGGGCCCCGCGATCCGGGTGAACTGCCTGGTCGTGGGCCTGGTGCTGACGGACCGCTCGGCGGCGCACTACGGGGAGGGCGACCCCGCCGTACAGCGCGCGGTGGCCGCCGCCATACCGCTGGGGAGATTCGCGGAACCGGCCGACATCGCCGGTCCCGTCCTCTTTCTGGCCTCCCCGTCAGCACGCTATGTAACCGGCGCTGAGCTGCATGTTCATGGTGGCGGTGAGCTGCCTCCCCATTTGCAGGCGGCCGAATCGCGCGCTGATCACCCGTCGGTAAACTGACGGCATGACAGGACAAGTTCGCACCGTCGACGGCCGTGTTGCCGGTCGCCGCGGGCAGGCGACGCGGCAGAAGCTGCTCGACTGCCTGGGCGAGATGCTCAGCACGTCGCCGTACCGGGACGTCAAGGTCATCGACGTCGCCCGGATGGCGGGCACCTCCCCCGCAACGTTCTACCAGTACTTCCCCGACGTCGAAGGCGCCGTTCTCGAACTCGCCGACGAGATGGCCAAGGAGGGGGCGGGCCTGACCGAATTGGTCGCGGGCCGCTCCTGGGTCGGCAAATCAGGCGCCCAGGCGGCCGAGGAACTCGTCGACGGTTTCCTCTCCTTCTGGCGGAAGCACGACGCCATTTTGCGCGTCGTCGACCTCGGAGCAGCGGAAGGGGACAAGCGGTTCTACAAGATCCGCATGAAGATCCTCAACGCCGTCACCAATTCCCTGACCGACTCCATCAAGGACCTTCAGAGCAAGGGCAAGGTCGACAAGGAGGTCAGCCCGGCGGCCGTCGCCGGATCGCTGGTCGCCATGCTGGCCGCTGTCGCCGCTCACCAGAAGGGCTTCACGAGCTGGGGCGTCAAGCAGGCCGAGCTGAAGCCGAATCTCGCGCTGCTGGTCCACCTCGGTGTGACCGGAAAGAAGCCCGCCAAGTAGCGGACGCGGCACGCACCGCTTTTCGCGTTGACGTTTCGCCGTCCTGCCAGAAAGTCACGCCCTGACGCGGGCGCCGCACAGTCCTCGGGGGAGGTACGCGGCGCCCGCGTCTTCGTGTGGGTGACGGCACGGATCCCCGGCTTCGTGTGGGTGACCCTTCACCCCCGCCTCACTCGCGCGGCGTCAGCCGGAACACCCGGATCTCGCGCGTCACGCGGGAGGCGTAGACCGCGTAGGGCGGCCAGAAGGCGACCAGCGCCTTCCAGGCGGCGGCGCGGTCGTCGCCGGTCAGCAGGTTCGCGGTGACCTGGAGGTCGCGGCCCCGGCCGCTGACCACGGCGTCGGGATGCGCCAGCAGATTGGCCGACCAGGCCGGATGCCCCGGACGGCCGAAGTTGCTGCCCACGAGAACGAGGGTGCCGCCGTCCTCGGGCATGCACGCCAGCGGCGTACGCCGCGGCAGTCCGCTGCGTGCGCCGGTCGCGGTGAGGACGACGCCGGGCAGCAAGCTCGCGCTGACCAGGAACCTTCCGCCGGTCAGCCGGTGGACCGCGCTGTCCATGACCGGCACGACATGCGGCGCGACCTTGGCGAAGGCCCGGGTGGCCGACACCTTCTGCACGGACCTGCCCAGAACGCCGGTCCTGCTGACCACACCGCGCCCGCTGACGGCGCCCTTCACGGCGGCGTCGGCCGCGCCGCTCACGCCGCGCTCCTGACCAGCGCGGGCGCGAAGAGCCCCGCCCGGTCCGCGGCGTGCGCGCGCAGGGCGTCGACCGGTCCGAAGAGCAGTTCGTCGGCGGTGGCCCGCTTGAAGTACAGATGCGCGTGGTGCTCCCAGGTGAAGCCGAGGCCGCCGTGCAACTGGATCGCCGCGCCCGCCACCATGCGCAGCGTTTCCAGCGCCTGGGCGAGGGCTACGGGCGCGGCCAGCTCGAATTCGGCGCTCGCCTCGGTGTCGTCCGCCCCGGAGGAGCCCCCGGCCGCCCAGGCAGCGTAATAGGCGGCGGACCGCGCCGCCTGAAGCTGTACGTACAGGTCGGCGAGCCGGTGCTTGACCGCCTGGAAGGAGCCGATCGGGCGCCCGAACTGCTCCCTGACCTTCACGTACTCCACCGTCGAGGTGAGCGCGTGATCGGCGGCGCCCACGGCTTCCGCGGCCAGCGCGGCGGCGGCGAGGCGGCCGGCGTCGGCCAGGGCGGCGGCGGGGGCGCCGCCGAGCGCTTCGGCGGGAGTGTCGCGCAGCTCGACGCGGGCCAGGGGCCGGGTCTCGTCGAGCGCGGTCAGGCGGGTGCGTACGAGCCCCGGTGCGGTGGATTCGACGAGGAAGAGGCGGGTACGGGTGGCCGCGTATCCGCCGGTGTGGGCCGCCACGATCAGCAGGTCCGCGCTGTGCGCGCCGAGCGCGCGGTCCGCCTGCCCGTAGAGCAGGTGCCGTCCTGGCGGCCCGTCGGCCGCCGCGCGGGCCTGGACGCCGCCCGCCCGGCCGCCACCCGCCCAGTCGCCGTCATTGGGCCCGGTGAGGGCCAGCGCGGTGGCCGGCGGGCCAGCGGTGACCAGCGCGGCGGTCAGGGTGCCGTCGGCGATCCGCGGCAGCAGGCGAGCCCGCTGCTCCTGATTGCCGAGGGCCGCGATCAGGGGCGCGGCCAGGACGGAGGTGCCGAGCAGTGGGGACGGCAGCAGCGCCCGGCCGGTCTCCTCGCAGGCGAGGACCAGTTCGGTGGGGCCGCAGCCGACGCCGCCGACCGCTGCGGGCAGCGCGAGCCCCGGCAGGCCGAGCGTCTGCGCGAGATGGCGCCACAGCGCCTCGTCGTGCCCCGCCGCCGTGGCGACGGCGGCCCGCACATCGTCGGGACCACAGCGTTTGTGCAGCAGGTCCCGCAAAGTGCGCCGGATTTCGGCCTGCTCGTCGGTGAACGCGGCGTCCATCGGCCGCTCCTCCCTGCCGCGACTGCGATCTGACGGGCCGTCATCTTAGGTGCCCCCCGCCACGATGCCCAGGCCCGTGCACCGCCGATACGCGAGCCAGCGCCAAGGCCGCACCTGGTGGCGGGCGCCACACCAGCGCCCGGGCGGATACGCCAACCCGCGGCACACCACGGCCGCCACCCGTGCGCGGCCCCACAAGAGCGCCCGCCTGGGACCGTAAAGCCGACCCACCCCGGACCCCGCGCACCGACGCACACGCCCCGGCGGGGCATCATGTCCCGCATGACCAGCAGCAGCCAGCCGCCGGGGGCGCCGCGGCGCAGCGCCCTCCGCCGCTTCCTCTCCCCCGGCCCCGACTCCTCGACGACCCAGCTCAGGGCATACGCGTGGACGTGGGCGATCTTGCTGGTGGTGTGGATCAGCGCGCAGTTCTGGGCGCATCCGGACGGGCTGCGCAGGGCGCTGTACATCCTGCTGTCGCTGGTCTCGATCACGCAGGCGCTGAGCGCGCTCGCACTGCTGAGCAAGCGGTCGGACAGGCGGCGCTGAACCCGTACCGGGACCGTATCGCCGCCACCCGAATCTGATGTACCGTCAGATTCATGGCTCAACGCCCCCGTGGACAACGTGCTGTGGCGGTCGTCGGTGTCGCCCTGTCGGACTGCGGACGGGTGGACGACGCCACCGCGTACGCGCTGCACGCGCAGGCGGCCAGGCGCGCGCTCGCCGACTCCGGGCTCGACCGGGCCGTGGTGGACGGCCTGGCCTCCGCCGGGCTCGGCACGCTGGCGCCGGTCGAGGTGGCCGAGTATCTGGGGCTGCGGCCGACCTGGGTGGACTCCACGGCCGTGGGCGGCTCGACGTGGGAGGTGATGGCCGCGCACGCGGCGGACGCCATAGCCGCGGGCCACGCCAACGCCGTGCTGCTCGTCTACGGCTCCACCGCCCGCGCCGATCTCAAGGCGGGCCGCCGTACCGCCAATCTGTCCTTCGGCGCGGGCGGCCCGCTCCAGTTCGAGGTCCCGTACGGCCACACGCTGATCTCCAAGTACGCGATGGCCGCGCGGCGCCACATGCACGAGTACGGCACCACCTTGGAGCAGCTCGCCGAAGTCGCCGTCCAGGCGCGGTCGAACGCGGCCCGCAATCCCGACGCCATGTACCGCGCGCCCATCACCGTGGACGAGGTGCTGTCGGGGCCGATGATCGCGGACCCGTTCACCAAGCTGCACTGCTGCCTGCGCTCCGACGGCGGCGGCGCCGTATTGCTGGCGGCCGAGGAATATGTGCCGGATTGCGCCAAGCCGCCGGTATGGGTGCTGGGCAGCGGCACGTCGGTGTCGCACACGTCGATGGCCCAGTGGCCGGACTTCACCGTCTCCCCCGCCGCGACCTCGGGACGGCTGGCCTTCGAGCGCGCGGGGGTGACGCCCGCGGAGATCGACCTGGCGGAGATCTACGACGCCTTCACCTATATGACGCTGGTAACGCTGGAGGATCTGGGTTTCTGCGCCAAGGGCGAGGGCGGCGCCTTTGTGGCGGACGGGCGGCTGACGGTGGACGGCGCGCTGCCGGTGAACACCGACGGCGGCGGCCTGTCCGCCTGCCACCCCGGTATGCGCGGTCTCTTCCTGCTCGTCGAGGCCGTACGGCAGTTGCGCGGCGAGGCGGGTGAGCGGCAGGTGCGCAAGGCGGGCGGGCGGCTGCCGGAGCTGGCCGTCGCCTCGGGGACGGGCGGCTGGTTCTGCTCCTCCGGCACGATGGTGCTCGGCCGGGGCTGAGGCCGGGCAATCCGCACCGGTCAGCGCCGGTGTCCCGGCCGTACACGGCCGGGTGCGCCCGATACCCTTCCCGCGTGCTGCGACGTCTCCTGCTGCCCGCCGCGTGCACCGCCGCGCTGGTCCTGGTGTCGGTGCTGCTGCCCGGTGCCGGACGCCCGCGTACGGCGCCGCACTGGACGAACAGGGCCGCCGCGCGCTTCTGGACCCCCGAGCGGATGGCCGACTCCATGCCGTCGTCGGTCCGGCAGCTCGGCCCGGCAGCGGAACCGGGCACCGTGCCGGGACCGTTCACCCGCTCCGAGACCGCGACGCACTTCGGGGGCGTCCCGACCGTCGGCATGCTCTTCTCGGTCGACAGCGACATGACCGCGCACTTCTGCACCGCGAGCGTCGTGCACAGCCCCGGCCGCGACCTGATCCTGACCGCCGCGCACTGCCGACCGGGCGCGAACATCGGCTTCGTACCGCAGTTCCGCGCGGGTGCGGCCCGGCAGCCGTACGGGATCTGGGCCGTCTCGCAGGTCTTCACCGACGCGCGCTGGGCACCCGCGGACGACGCCGAGTCCGCCTACGACTTCGCCTTCGCCC
The DNA here is from genome assembly GCF_042957385.1 of Streptomyces sp. NPDC008079. Lineage (NCBI taxonomy): Bacteria > Bacillati > Actinomycetota > Actinomycetes > Kitasatosporales > Streptomycetaceae > Streptomyces > Streptomyces sp. NPDC008079. The sequence continues at coordinate 1,445,268 of NZ_JBIBIC010000001.1, read as the reverse complement.
GGGTCGCGCCGGACGCGGACGGGCGGCGGATCGAGGAGGTGACGGGCGGCAACCGCCTGATCCGTACGCCCGGCTTCCACAACCGCGTCACCGTCATCGGCTACCCGCGCACCTCCGACGACCCGTCCGACGAGGCGATCACCTGCACGACGACCACCTCGCGGCTCGAAGGGCTGCGCCAATTGCAGCTGGTGTGCGCGGGGTACTTCGCCGGCACCTCCGGCAGCCCGTGGCTGCTCGACTACAACACCCGCACCAAGAGCGGCAGCGTCATCGGTCTGATCGGCGGCGAGGACGAGGGTGGGCTGTCCGACCGGATCTCGTACAGCCCGTTCTTCGACGACGCGATCCAGGCGCTGTACCGGAAGGCGGTACGGGCCCGGTCGCGTACGCCGCACATGGTGACGGCCAAGCGCTGACGCCCGCCTCACGCGGGCGGCAGGGGTTCAGGCCGGGCGGAAGACGGGGATCGCGGGCTCGTCCTCGGGCGGGGTTCCCGCGTCCGCGCCACGGCGGAAATCCACCCTCAGCGGCATCCCGATCCGTAATCCCTGCGCCGCGCAGCCGATGACTTCCGTCATCATGCGCGGCCCTTCGGCGAGATCGACGACGGCCGCCGCGTAGGGGAGCCGGTCGCGGAACGGCGGCAGGTCGTTGAGGTGGACGACCGACCAGGTGTAGAGGGTGGCGAGGCCGGAGGCGGTCTCCCAGACCACGTCCTCGCTCCAGCAGTGCGGGCAGAATTCGCGCGGGTAGTGGTGCGCGGCGCCGCATCCGTCGGCCCGGCAGCGCCGGATGAGCAGCCGCCCCTCGGCCGCCGCGTCCCAATAGGTGCGGGTGAAGGCGTCGGTTCGCGGCAGGTCGAACCGCGCCGCGCCGCTCACCGGAACAGCCCGAAGGCGTCGTCCAGCGACCATGTCTGCCAGCTCACGGCGAAGAACGCCACGACCGAGATCAGCGCCATCATCGTGTTCTGTCCCTGCTCGGCCCAGTCGTGGATCATCAGGACGAGGTAGAGCAGGTTCAGCAGCAGGCCGCCGACGAGGGCGACGGGGGTGAGCAGGCCGGTGATCAGCCCGAGCCCGAGGGCGAGTTCGGCGTAGACGACGACGTACGCCATCAGGCGAGGGCGCGGGGCGACGACCGCCGCGAAGCCGGTGCGCACGAAGGGCCAGCGGTGCCGCTCGGCCACGTCGGCGGCCCAGGCGATGCCCGTACCGCGCGCGAACCACGCCTTTTTGTCCTTGTGCCGCCAACTCTCCAGCCACCACAGCCCCAGCCCTATGCGCAGTACGGCCAGCCATTCCGGGCCGCTGAGCCAGATCGCGCGCATGCCGGACCTCCTCCAAATCTGACGGTACGTCAGTTCAGCGGACGGCGGGCGGTATGCGCAAGAGGCCGGACCGAACCTCGCCGACCGATCCGTTCCGGGCTACGCTCACACGCGCGCGAGCAGTTACCTTCCGGTACCGCCGCAACTCGTTTCTCGTACGACTTTCAGGCCCCGGGAGTTCTCCATGTCCCACCCCAGCAACGCCGGTTCGGGCACGCCCGCGAGCAGCGCGACCGCCGAGCCGGACGCCATCGTCATCGGCGCGGGACCCGGCGGCCTGGCCGCCGCTGCCGCGCTCAGAGCGCGAGGGGTGCGCCCCCTGGTACTGGAGCGCTCGGAGCACCTCGGCGCCTCCTGGCGCGCCCACTACGACCGGCTGCGCCTGCACACCACGCGCCGGCTGTCCGCGCTGCCCGGCCTGCAGATCCCGCGCGCGTACGGCCGTTGGGTCGCCCGCGACGACGTGGTGCGCTACCTGGAGCAGTACGCCGAGCACCACGACCTGGACATCACCACCGGCATAGCGGTGGAGCGCGTCGACCGCGCGGCGTCGGGCGCGGGCTGGGAACTGCCCGCCAACGGCGGCCGGGTACTCACCTCCCCCGTGGTCGTCGTCGCCACCGGCCACAACCACGCGCCGCACATACCGGACTGGGAGGGCCGCGACACCTTCCCCGGCGAACTCCTGCACTCCGCCGCCTACCGCAACGCCGCCCCCTACGCCGGGCGCGACGTGCTCGTCGTCGGCGTCGGCAACAGCGGCGCCGAGATCGCCGTCGACCTCGTCGAAGGCGGCGCCGCCCGGGTACGGCTCGCCGTCCGCACCCCGCCGCACATCATGCGCCGGTCCACGGCGGGCTGGCCCGCGCAGGCCAGCGGCATCCTGTGCCGACGGCTGCCGACCCGCGTCGTCGACCGCGTCGCCCCGTACATCGAGCGGGCCAGCGTGCCCGACCTGTCGGCGTACGGCCTGCCCCGCCCGGAGACCGGCCTGTACGCGCGCGTGCTCGACGGCTCCATCCCCGTCCAGGACGTGGGCCTGATCGACGCCGTACGCGCCCGGCGGGTCGAACCCGTCGCCGCCGTCGAGCGCTTCGACGGGGACAAGGTGCACCTGGCCGACGGCTCGCAGATCAGCCCCGAGGTCGTCATCGCCGCCACCGGGTACCGGCGCGGCCTCGAACCGCTCGTCGGCCACCTCGGCGTACTCGACGGGCGCGGGCGCCCGGTCGTGCACGGCGCCCGCTCGCCCAAGGGCGCCCCCGGTCTGTACTTCACCGGCTTCACCAACCCCATCAGCGGCATGTTCCGCGAAATGGCCATCGACGCCCGCCGGATCGCCCGGAAGGTGTCCCACACCCGCTGACCCGTACGCGCCCGCTTCGTACGTACCGCCGCGGCACCCGGCCGTGCGCGCGCTGACGCACGCCCGCTCCCACACCCCCGCTCCCACATCCCTCTCTCTCCATACGCAGGCCGCCGACCCGCTCGGGACGCCGGAACCCCGCGTCCCCGCGTCCCCGCGAGCGAACCGGACGCCGCGCGTCCGCACCCCGCACAGGGCCGCACATTTCTTTTCCGTGACCCGACTGTTCCTGACAGGTCGTCAGTTCAGTAATCTGACTATGCGTCAGTTCTGTAGACCCAGCAGCAGGAGGGGGCGAGACCGATGCTCGGATCCACGTTCAGCACCCGCAGTCCCGGCCCGGGGCCCGTCGCGCGCGGCGGGTCGGACACCGATGTCGGCGGCCGTCCGCTGCACGCCCCCGTACCCGACCTCGACAGGTTCTTCCGGCCCCGGACGGTGGCGGTGGTCGGCGCGTCCGACACCGAGGGGCGGCCCAACACCGGCATCACGCGACAGCTCCTGACCTGGTCGCAGCGGGTCGGCGCCCAGTTGCTGCCGGTCAACCCCGGCCGGGAGACCGTCTTCGGCCTGCCCTGCCACGCCTCGGTTGCCGATCTCCCGGAGGACGTGGACCTGGCGGTGCTGCTGGTCGCCGACCCACTGCCCGTGATCGAGCAACTGGGCGAGGCGAAGGTCTCCTTCGCCGTGGCCTTCGCCTCCGGCTTCGCCGAGACCGGCGCCGAGGGCGCGGCGGCCCAGACCCGGCTGGCCGAGGTCGTCGCCCGCTCCGGCCTGCGGCTGCTCGGGCCGAACACCAACCTCAACGCCTTCGAGGAGTTCCGCGAGGACCTCACGGGACCCGCCATCGCGCTGATCACCCAGTCCGGCCACCAGGGCCGCCCCCTGCACTCCCTCCAGCAACTCGGCATCCGGCTCAGCCACTGGGCGCCCACCGGCAACGAAGCGGACCTGGAGACCGCCGACTTCATCTCCTACTTCGCCGGGCAGCCCGAGGTCGGCGCCATCGCCGCATATGTGGAAGGGCTCAAGGACGGCAGGTCGTTCTGCCTCGCCGCCGACCGCGCGGCCCGGCGCAAGGTGCCGGTGGTAATGGTCAAGGTGGGCCGCACCGACGCCGGGGCCAGGACCGCCGCCTCGCACACCGGCAAGCTCACCGGCACCGATTCCGTGATCGACGCCGCCCTGCGGCAGTTCGGCGTGATCCGCGTCGACGGGCTCGACGAACTCCAGGACACCGCGGCCCTGCTGGCCCGCGCCCGGCCGCCCGCCGCGGACGGGGTCGTCGTCTACTCCATATCCGGCGGCACCGGCGCGCACTTCGCCGACCTGGCCACCTCGGCCGGGCTGCGGCTGCCCGCGCTGTCGGAGGCCAAGCGCACCGAACTCCACCAGTGGATCCCGGACTACCTGAACGTCGCCAACCCGGTCGACAACGGCGGCCACCCGGTGGGCGACTGGCGCGGCCGGAAGATCATCGACGCGATCCTGGCCGATCCGGCCGTCGGCGTACTGATCTGTCCCATCACCGGCCCCTTCCCGCCGATGAGCGACAAGCTGGCGCGCGACCTGGCGGACGCGGCGGAGGAGACGGACAAGCTGATCTGCGTGGTGTGGGGCTCCCCGGTCGGCACCGAGGACGCCTACCGCACCACCCTGCTCGGCTCCTCCCGGCTGGCGACCTTCCGCACCTTCGGCAACTGCGTCACCGCCGTGAAGTCCTACCTCGACCACCACCGTTTCACCGCCGCCTACCGCTCGCCCTTCGACGAGGCGCCGCGCACACCGTCGTCCTCGGCGCGCAAGGCACGTGGCCTGCTGCGCGCGGGCCACCAGCTCAGCGAGCACGCGGCCAAGCAACTGCTGCGGGCGTACGGGATCCGGGTGCCCCGCGAGCAGTTGGTGACCAGCGCGGCGGGCGCCGTCCGGGCCGCGGGCCTGGTCGGCTACCCGGTGGTGATGAAGGCTTCCGCGGCGCAGCTCGGGCACAAGACGGAGCTGGGCCTGGTCAGGCTCGGCCTCACCTCGGCCAGCCAGGTCAGGGACGCCTACCGCGAACTCACCGACACCGCCCGCGCCGCCGACATCGACCTGGACGGCATCCTGGTCTGCCAGCTGGTCGAGCGCGGCGTGGAGATGGTGGTCGGCATCTCGCCCGACCCGCTCTTCGGCCCGACTGTCACCGTGGGACTCGGCGGAATCCTGGTCGAGGTCCTCGCCGACACCGCCGTACGCGTGCCGCCCTTCGGGCCGGACACCGCGCGCGGCATGCTGGACGACCTGCGGGGCCGCAGAATCCTCGACGGGGTCAGGGGGGCGCCGCCCGCCGATACCGACGCGCTCATCGACGTGGTCATGCGCGTGCAGCGTATGGCGATGGAACTGGGCGACTCGCTCGCCGAACTCGACATCAACCCGCTGATGGTGCTGCCGCGCGGGCAGGGCGCGGTCGCGCTCGACGCACTGGCCGTCTGCTACTGACCGCGCCGACCCGTACGCCGACGATTCGCCCCCCACCGGTCCGTGCCGGAACGGTCCGCGCCGGAAGAGCGCACGCCGACACGTCCCGCGCCCGGACGCCGCGCACCCCCATGCCCAGCCCTCGAACACCCCGTGCCCGCGTGCCCCGTGCCCGCATACCCCGTTCCCGCTCTTCCCGCTCCGACCGAGGATTCCCATGGCCGACTCCCCCTCCACCGACTCCGACAACACCGCCGCCGACTCCGTTGAGTCACCGGACGATTCCGCTGAGTCAGTTGTACGTCACGCCACTGACAACGGGGTCTCGTGGATCACGCTCGACCGCCCGCACGCCATGAACGCCCTGACCTGGGACCAGCGCGAACGCCTGATCGGCCTGCTCGAAGCGGCCTCGGCGGAACCGGACGTGCGGGCCGTCGTACTGACCGCGACCGGCCGGGCGTTCTGCGCGGGCGCGGATCTGAGCGGAGGCGCGAGCGCACCGGCCGAGCGGGTGCCGGGCGATGTGGCGCGGACGATCAGGCGCGGCGCGCAGCGGCTGATCGCGGCCGTGCTCGACTGCGAGAAGCCGGTCGTCGCGGCGGTCAACGGCACCGCCGCCGGGATCGGCGCCCACCTCGCCCTCGCCTGCGACCTCGTCCTCGCCTCGGAACGGGCCACGTTCATCGAGGTGTTCGTCCGGCGCGGCCTGGCCCCCGACGGCGGGGGCGCGTATCTGCTGCCGCGGCTGATCGGCCCGCAGCGCGCGAAGGAACTGCTCTTCTTCGGCGACGCGCTGCCCGCCGCCGAGGCGGAACGCCTCGGACTGGTCAACCGCGTCGTACCGGCCGCCGAGTTGGACAAGACCGCGCGCGCCTGGGCGGACCGCCTGGCCGCCGGGCCCACGCGCGCGACGGCGCTGGCCAAACAGCTCGTCAACGCCTCCCTCGACACCGACCGCGCCACCGCGTTCGCCGCCGAGGCGGCGGCGCAGGAGATCGTCATGACCACCGCCGACGCGCTGGAGGGCGTCCGCAGCTTCACCGAGCGGCGGCAGCCGCACTTCCGGGGCCGGTGACCCGATTCCCGCCGTCCGCCACTCGCCGCCCGCCACCGGCCACCGGCCACCGGCCGACGAGCACGCCCCCGCCGAGAAACCCGGTTCCCGCCGATCGACAGCGCCCCGACCTCACCCCGACCTCACCCCGGCCTCACCTCACCCTTCCTATCTGACGGTCCGTCAGATTCAATGGAGGGGTGATGGGACACGCGGGAATGGCGGAGACCGCCGTGCGGTATCTGAGGTCGGTCGGGGCGGCGACGGCCACGGCGCCGGGCGCCGGAGGTCCGACGACGGCGCCCACGGCGCTGCCGGGCGCCGCACCACTGGCCGGGGCGCGCGCCGCGCTGCGGGCGGTGGGCCCGGACGAGCGGGCACCGGTGGACCAGGGTGAATTCCGCGGGGTGCTCGGCCGTTTCGCGACCGGCGTGACACTGGTGACGGCGGCCTGCCCCGACGGGCCGGCCGGCTTCGCCTGCCAGTCGTTCGTGTCGCTGTCGCTGGATCCGCCGCTGGTGGCGTTCATGGTCGGGCGTACGTCAACGACCTGGCCGCGCATCGCCCGTGCGGGCGTTTTCTGCGCCAACGTACTGACGGCGGGGCAGGCTTCGCTGTGCAGGCAGTTCGCGGTGAGTGGCTCGGACAAGTTCGCGGGCGTGGACTGGACGCCCGCGCCCGTTTCGGGGTCGCCCCGGATCGGCGGCGCGTCCGCGTGGATCGACTGCGCGATCCACGCGGTGCACACCGGGGGCGACCACCTCGTGGTGGTGGGCCGGGTGGTCGCGCTGGGCGCGACGGACGGCGCCAACGGCCCGGACGCCCCGGCCGGCCCCGAGGACCCTTCCGGACCTTTGCTGTTCTACCGGGGCGGATTCGGAACTTTCGCTCCTTTTGGCCCGTTCACCCCGTAACCGCCAACGCCGGTACCGCGGCGACCGGTCGGCGGCGGATGACGAGGGACATCAGCGCGGCCACCGCGCACAGGGCACCGGAGGAGTACCAGACGACGTCGTACGAGCCGAACGCGTCACGCGCGACACCTCCCAGATAGGCGACGAGGGCGGCTCCGATCTGGTGGGAGGCGAGGACCCAGCCGAAGACGATCGCGCTGTTCTCGCCGTAGTGCTCGCGGCACAGGGCGATGGTCGGCGGGACCGTGGCGACCCAGTCGAGGCCGTAGAAGACGATGAACAGCACCATCGGCGGATGGACGCTGTCCGCGAGCAGGATGGGGAGGAACATCAGGGAGAGTCCGCGCAGGCCGTAGTAGATCGCGAGCAGGCGGCGCGGTGATACGCGGTCGGTGAACCAGCCGGAGGCCACCGTGCCCGCGATGTCGAAGACGCCGATCACGGCCAGCAGGGAGGCGGCGGCGGTGACGGGCATGCCGTGGTCGTGGGCGGCGGGCACGAAGTGGGTCTTGACCAGGCCGTTGGTGGACGCGCCGCAGATCGCGAAGGTGCCCGCGAGCAGCCAGAACGGTCCGGTACGCGCCGCGTCGCGCAGGGCCCGCAGCGCCCGGCCCGCGGCGCCCGCGACCGGTGCGGGCTTGGGGGTGAACTCGGCGGCGCCGTAGGCCGCGAGGCCCACGTCGGCGGGGTGATCGCGCAGCAGGAACCAGACGAAGGGGACGACGGCGAGCGCGGCGCAGGCCACCACCGCGGCGGCCGGGCGCCAGCCGTGGTGTTCGGTGATCCAGGACAGCACGGGCAGGAAGACCAGTTGTCCGGCCGCGCCGCCCGCGGTGAGGATGCCGGTGACCAGGCCGCGGCGGGCGACGAACCACCGGTTGGTGACGGTGGCGGCGAAGGCCAGCGCCATCGAGCCGCTGCCGAGGCCGACGAGCACGCCCCAGCACAGCACGAGTTGCCACACCTGCGTCATGTAGACGGTCAGTCCCGCGCCGAGCGCGATGGTGACCAGCGCGCACGCCACCACGCGCCGGATGCCGAAGCGGTCCATCAGCGCGGCGGCGAAGGGCGCGGTGAGCCCGTACAGCGCGAGGTTCACCGAGACCGCGAAGCCGATCATGCCGCGCGACCAGCCGAATTCGGTGTGCAGCGGGTCGATCAGCAGTCCGGGGAGCGAGGCGAAGGCGGCGGCGCCGACGAGGGTCACGAAGGTGACGACGGCGACGGCCCAGGCGCGGTGCGGTCGCACGCGGGCGCCGGGGCGGGGACCGAGGTCAGGAGCAACGCCGGATACGGCACCAGTGTCAGGGACCTGACCGGCGGAGTGCGATGTCTGCGTCACTCGAACAGTCTCCGGAGATCGGTACCACCGGAAGAGTGGCCCGATGGCCATGATGTGAAAGGATCGGGCCATGGCCGTTTTCCAGCACCCCGACCGGCACAAGGTCGCCGTCTTCGCGCTCGACGGCGTGATCCCGTTCGAACTGGGCATCCCGCTGCGGATCTTCGGCGCCGCACAGGGCGTCGAGGACGGCAGGAAGCTGTACGAGGTCGTGACGTGCAGCGTCGCCCCCGGCAGCGTCCGTACCGACGCCGATTTCAGCGTCGTCGTCGAGCACGGGCTCGAAGCGCTGGCCGAGGCGGACACGGTGGTCGTGCCCGCCTCGCACGAGTTGGGGACCGTCTACACCGAGGGGGTGCTGACGCCCGCGCTGGCCGCCGCCTTCCGCCGGATGCGGACCGGCACGCGTACGGTCTCGATCTGCACCGGCTCCTTCCTGCTCGCCGCCGCGGGCCTGCTCGACGGCCGCCCCGCGACCACCCACTGGAGCAGCGCGGACCACTTCCAGTGGCTCTTCCCGCAGGTCAAGGTGGACCCCGACGTCCTCTACGTGGACGACGGCGACGTCCTGACCTCGGCCGGGGTCGCCGCAGGCATCGACTTGTGCCTGCACATCGTGCGCCGCGACTTCGGTACGGCGGTGGCGAACGGGGTCGCGCGCCGCACCGTCGTCCCGCCGCACCGGGAGGGCGGCCAGGCGCAGTACATCCGCAGGCCGCTGCCGGAGCCGCAGTTGGCCAGTACGGAGCGGGCGCGCTCCTGGGCGCTGGACCGGCTGCACGCGCCGCTCACACTGCGGCAGCTCGCCGAGCGCGAGTCGATGAGCGTACGCACCTTCACCCGGCGGTTCCGCGAGGAGGTGGGGATGAGCCCGGGACAGTGGCTGACGCAGCAGCGCGTCGAACACGCCCGCCACCTGCTGGAGTCCACCGATCTCGGGGTCGACCAGATCGCCGGGCAGGCGGGTTTCGGCACGTCGGCGTCGATGCGTCAGCACCTCCAGGCCGCGCTCGGGGTGTCACCGACGGCGTACCGCCGCACGTTCCACAGCGCGGCCGGACGGTAGGCCCCGAGGGTCCGGAAGGCGCGGAGGGCCCGTAGGACTCGGGCGGCCGGGAGAGAGGGCTCAGAAGGTGAGCACGCCGCGCGCCACCCGCCCGTGCGCGGCGTCGTCCACCGCCTTGGCGAAGTCCTCCACCGGGTAGGTCTCTGTGACGAGTTCGTCCAGCAGCAGCCGCCCCTGCCGGTAGAGGTCGGCGTAGAGCGCTATGTCGCGCTGCGGGCGCGAGGAACCGTATCGGCAGCCGAGGATCGCCTTGTCCAGGAACATCGAGGAGACGCGGAACGACGCCTCTGCGTCGGCCGGCGGCACTCCGAGCAGCAGCGCCTGGCCGTGCCGGTCGAGCAGGTCGATCGCCTGCCGGATCAGGGCGGTGCGGCCCACGCACTCGAAGACGTGGTCGGCGCCGTGCGGCAGCAGGTCGCGTACGGAAGCGGCGTCGGCGACGAAGTCCGTGGCGCCGAACCGCCGGGCCGGCGCTTCCTTGGCCGGGTTGTTGTCGACGGCGACGATGCGGGAGGCGCCCGCGATCCGCGCGCCCTGGAGGACGTTGAGGCCGATGCCGCCGGTGCCGATGACGACGACGCTCTCACCGAGGCCGACGCGCGCCCGGTTCAGGACGGCGCCGACGCCGGTCAGCACACCGCAGCCGATCAGGGCGGCCGAGGTGAGCGGGATCTCCGGTGCGATTTTCACCGCCTGGACGGCCTTGACCACGGTCAGCTCCGCGAAGGCGGAATTCGAGGCGAAGTTGAAGAGCGGCTTCCCCTGCCGCGTGAAGGGCTTTCCCGGGCGGCCGATGGCCTGACGGCACATCGTGGGGCGGCCGCGGTCGCACTCGGGGCAGGTCCCGCAGTTGGCGAGCGTCGAGAGCGACACATGGTCGCCGACCACCACGTGGGTCACCCCCGCGCCGACCGCCTCGACCACTCCCGCGCCCTCGTGGCCGAGCACGACCGGCACCGGGAACGGGATCGTCCCGTCGATCACCGACAGGTCGCTGTGGCACAGCCCGGCCGCCGCGATCCGTACCCGCACCTCACCGGGCCCCGGCGCGCGGACCTCCAGGTCGTCCACGACCTGTGCCTGCTTGCCGTCGAAGACGACGCCCCGCACACGTACCCGGACGTCACCATAAGTGCTGTCCAGCGCGGCGCCCCCCTTGGTGCCGTCCGCGTGCGCGTCACCATTAGTGCTGCCTACCGTGCCGCCGTGCCCGCTCATGTGCGCCCCCTCAAGGGTGTCAAGGGTGTTGGGACGAGACGGAGACCACCTCGCCCGTCAGATAGGAGCTGTAGCCGCTGGCCAGGAAGACGATCGCGTTGGCGACCTCCCAGGGCCGCGCGGCCCGCCCGAACGCCTCGCGCGCGGTCAGTTCCGCCAGCAATTCGTCACTGGTGACCTTCGCGAGGTTGGCGTGCATCGCCAGCGACGGCGCGACCGCGTTGACCCGTACGCCGAACTCGGCCGCCTCCACCGCCGCGCACCTGGTCAGCGCCATCACGCCCGCCTTGGCCGCCGCGTAGTGCGCCTGTCCGGCCTGGGCGCGCCAGCCCAGCACGGACGCGTTGTTGACGATCACCCCTGTGCCGCGTTCCTGCATGTGGCGCAGGGCGGCGCGGGTGCAGCGGAAGGTGCCGTTCAAGGTGACGTCGAGGACGGTCGACCACTGCGCGTCCGTCATGTCGACGAGCGCGGCGGTACCGCCGAGGCCCGCGTTGTTGACCAGGACGTCCAGGCCGCCGAACCGCTCGGTGACGTCCGCGAAGAGCCGCCGCACATCGTCCTCGACCGTCACGTCGCACGGCACGGCAAGCGGCGCCTGGCCGGTCAGCTTCTCCAACTCCGCGGCCGCGTCGGCCAGCCGCCGCTCGTGCCGGTCGCTGATCGCCACGACCGCGCCCTCCTCGGCGCAGCGCCGCGCGGTCGCGAAGCCGATGCCGCTGCCCGCGGCGGCCGTGACCAGGACCGTACGGCCGCGCAGGAGGCCGTGCGCGGGCTCGTAGGGCGGCTCGCGCCCAGGGCCGTGCGGCGGGTGCGAAGTGTGCTTGGGATGCGGGGCGTGCTGGGGAGACGCGCTCACCCTGATGGCCTCTTCCTCCTCGGACGCGCTCACCCTTTCGGCTCCCTCGGCAGCCCCAGCGCCCGCTCCGCGATGATCGTGCGCTGCACCTCGTCCGAGCCGCCGTAGATGGTGTCCGCGCGGGAGAAGAGGAACAGGTGCTGGGCGGCGTCGAGTTCGTACGGCGCGGCCGGTGTCCAGTCGCGCGGGCCGGTGGCGGCAGACGGGCCGCGTACGGTCATCGCCAGCTCGCCGAGCCGCTGGTGCCAGGCCGACCAGAGGAGTTTGGCAGCGCTGGGCGCGGCGAGGTCGGCGGTGCCGAGGGTGCGCAGCGCGTTCCAGCGCATCGTCCGCAACTCCGCCCACAGCCGTATCAGCCGCTGCCTGATCATCGGATCGGTGTCGGCCCCTGTGCGCCGCGCCGCCTCCGTGACCTCCGCCAACTCCCGCCCGAAGCCGATCTGCTGGACCAGTGTGGACACACCGCGCTCGTGGCCGAGGAGCGCCATGGCGACCTGCCAGCCGCCGCCTTCCGCGCCGACGACCCCGACGGCGCGGGCGCCGTCGAAGAACACCTCGTTGAAGTCGGCCGCGCCGGACATCTGCCGGATCGGGCGCACGTCGATCCCCGGCTGGTCCATCGGCAGCAGCAGGAAGCTCAGGCCGTGATGGCGGCGCGAGCCGGGCTCGGTGCGCGCGAGCAGAAAGCACCAGTCGGCGTCACGCGCCAGTGACGTCCAGATCTTCTGCCCCGACACCCGGTACGAGCCGTCCGCCGGATCGCGTACGGCCGCCGTCCGCACGCCCGCCAGGTCGGAGCCCGCGCCCGGTTCGCTGTACCCCTGGCACCACAGCTCCTCGCCGCGCGCGATCGGCGGCAGGAAGCGCTCGCACTGCTCGGGTGTGCCGTGCGCCTCCAGGGTGGGCGCGAGCAGCTTCTCGCCGATGTGTCCTGTGCGTACGGGGGCGCCCGCGCGGGCGTACTCCTCGCCCCACGCGACCTGTTGCGCGAGTGTCGCGCGCCGGTTGCCGCCGTATGTTCCGGACCAGCCGAGGCCGATCCAGCCCGCCGCGCCGAGGGTACGTTCCCAGGCCCGGCGGTCGGGCGCGGCGCGCAGGTCGGTGGCGGCCGGAGTGTCGGCGAGGGCGTTGGCGGGGGCGTTTGCGGCGAGCCACTGGCGGGCCTCCGCGCGGAAGGCGTCGACCTCGGGTCCGAAGGTGAAGTCCATGGCGCTCCCTAGGCGTTGGGGCGGTCCTTGGCCGCGGCGGCCCTGCGCATGGCGTCGAGCTGTTCCAGCAGGGGCATGGGGTCGGTGCCGATGGTCGCCGGGATGACGTCGGCCAGCCGTTCCGGGGTCCAGGGCCCGTCCTGCGACCAGGCGGAACGTATCTCCCTGGGCTGCGCCCACAGCGCGATCTTGGGGCCCGCGACCGTGTAGACCTGCCCGGTGGTGTCGGCGGCGCGGTCGGAGAGCAGGTAGACGACGAGCGCGGCGACGTCCTCCGGCTCACCGATCTCCTTCAGCTCCATGGGCACGCCCGCGGACATCCGAGTACGGGCCACGGGGGCCACGCAGTTGGCGGTGACGCCGTATTTGTTCAGGCCGAGGGCGGCGCTGCGGACGAGCGAGATGATGCCGCCCTTGGCGGCGGAGTAGTTGGCCTGCGAGACGCTGCCCTGGTGGTTGCCGCTGGTGAAGCCGATCAGCGTGCCGTGGCCCTGGCGGCGCATGACCGCGCTGGCGGCCCTGAAGACGGTGAAGGTGCCCTTGAGGTGGGTGGCGATGACGGGGTCCCACTCGTCCTCCGCCATGTTGAAGAGCATGCGTTCGCGCAGGATGCCGGCGACGCAGACGACGCCGTCGAGCCGTCCCCAGCGGTCCGTCGCGGCCGACACGATCCTTTCGCCCGCCGCCATCGTGGACACGTCGTCGGCCACGGCGACCGCCTCGCCGCCCGCCGCCTCGATCTCCTTCACCACCGACTCGGCGACCTCGCCTGCCGGTTGGCCCGCGCCGTCCATGGCGACGCCGTAGTCGTTGACGACGACTTTCGATCCCTGCGCGGCGCAGGCGATGGCGACCGCGCGTCCGATGCCGCGCCCGGCGCCGGTGACGGCCACGACTTTTCCGGCCAGGAAGTTGCCCACGTCCCGCCCCTTCTCATCGTTTCTGACGGACCGTTAGATTTGACGGGTCGTTAGATATTACGAGTGCGGACCCCGTCCAGCACAAGACCCGTACACGACCGCGTACGCGACCCCTCACACGATCTGGAGATTCCGGTGGCCCTCCCCGACGCGTTCCTCGACATCGCCCGCCGGGTCAACAACTGGGGCCGCTGGGGCGCCGACGACGAGATCGGCACCCTCAACCTGATCACCGACGAGGTGGTGCGCGCCGCCGCCGCGACCGTACGCGGTGGCCGCCGCGTGCCGCTCGCGCTGCCGCTGCGGCAGGACGGCGTACAGACCGGGCTGATCCCCGGCCGGGTCAATCCGCTGCGCACGATGGTCGCGCTCAACCAGGAGATCTTCGGACCCGGCACCATCGCGACCAGCGACGACGTGGTGACCCTCGGCCTTCAGGCCGGGACGCACTGGGACGGCCTCCCCCACGTCTCGCACTCGGGCCTGATCTACAACGGGCGCCCGGCCGACTCGGTGACCGCGCACGCGGGCGCCGCCTTCAGCGGCATCGAGAAGGTCACCTCCGTGGTGTCGCGCGGCGTGCTGCTGGACGTGGCGCGCGCGCTCGGCGTCGACCGGCTGCCCGGCGACCACGCCGTGACCCCGGAAGACCTCTGCGCGGCGGAGGAGTTGGCGGGCACGGCGGTACGGGCCGGGGATGTGGTGCTGGTGCGGACCGGCCAGATGCGGGCGTATCTCGGCGGCGACAAGGAGGCGTACGCGTATCCGTCGCCCGGCCTGTCGATCCGCGCACCGGAGTGGTTCCACGCGCGGGATGTGGCGGCGGTCGCCAACGACACGCTGACCTTCGAGATCTTCCCGCCGGAGGTCGAGAATCTGTGGCTGGCGGTGCACGGGCTCGACCTGGTCGAGATGGGCATGCTCCAGGGCCAGAACTGGAATCTGGAGGGCCTGTCGGCGGCCTGCGCCGAGGAGGGGCGTTACGCGTTCTGGCTCGATGCCACGCCGGAGCCCTTCGTGGGCGGGGCGGGCGCGCCGGTGGCTCCGGTGGCGGTGCTGTGAGCGGTGCGGTGGCCCTGACCCTGGTCCTGGCCCCTGGGATGGCACGGGGCAGACGGGGGTGCTGACGCTGGTGCTGGTCCTACGAGTCGGGCGCGCGGTGCGGTGGCTGTACGGCGGGGCGTGCGGTCCGACGCCCCCGCGTCCTAGGTGAGGACCGTGGCCTGACGGCGGTCGACCTCGCACCAGATCTGCTTGCCCGCGCCTTCCGGCTGCCAGCCCCAGCGGTCGGCGAGGCCGTCGACCAGCTCCAGGCCGCGACCGCCGGTCTCGTCGCGGTGCGCGTGCCGGGGGGCGGGCGGGGCCTCGCTGCTGTCGGACACCTCGACCCGCACCGGAGAGGCGGGCGCCGAGGGGAACAGCATCCGCAGGACGGCGGGGCAGCCGGTGTGCACCACCGCGTTCGTCACCAGCTCGGAGATGAGCAGGATCAGCGTCTCCGCGACCGGCTCGTCGGCTCCTATACCCGAACCCACGAGCCGGGACCGCGCCCAGCGACGCGCCCGCCCCACCTCCGCGGGGTCCACACCGACCTCAAGCTGCACCTGAAGCACCTGCACCGCTCACACCATCCGAACCGGCGGACACAACGCCTCGCTTCTGCCCGAGATCACCGTGCGTGACCCCGGCACAACACAGCATGATTGACCTACAGTCACGCCAACAAGCGCTTCGGGCATATTCCAGCGCAACGGAGTACGTGTGCTGCATACTGTGCGGCACTTCCGACGGGGATTCGAACGCCCAGCCGTGACGCCCGTCCGACTCAGCCGGACGGCGCCTCTGGGCAGCCTGGAACCAACACGCACCCGATGGAGCGTACCCGAGGTGTTCGCCGACTCCACTGCGTGGCAAGTCACGCATCGGACACAACACCGTGCGGACACTCCGTAATCGGAGGGTCAGCGAACGGCCACGGTGTGTGCGCAGCGTCATCACAGCAGCCATTCGGCGAGCATGTCCTCGTCAGCCGCCGACTCCTGGCCGCACACGGAGGGTATCCAGGAGCGCTTGATGTGCAGCTGCACATCCGCCTCCCAGGTGAAGCCCATGCCGCCGAAGACCTGCAGGCAGTCGCGTGCGTTACGGGTCGCCGCCTCGTCGGCGAGCAGGCGCGCGGCGGCGGTCTCGTACGGGTCGGCGGTGACGGCCGCCGCGTAGAGCGCGGTACGGGCCAGCTCGGCGCGGACCAGCATCTCGGCGCAGAGGTGCTTGACCGCCTGGAAGGAGCCGATCGGCCGTCCGAACTGCTCGCGCTCCCGGGCGTGTTGCACTGCCATACGCACCATCCGCCCCGCATTCCCCACCCGTTGCGCGGCCTCCAGCACGGCCGCCTCACGCCGTAACGCGACGGCTCGCACGGGCACGATCCCGCTCACCGTTATTTCCGATATGTCCGCCGCGGTGAGCAGATGCAGCGGGGTCAACGGGTCCACCGACCGCAGCGGCTCGGCGTGCCGCCGTACGGCGGACGCCTCGGCGACCGTGACCGCGGCCTCGGCCACGGCTTGGGCTGTAGCGCTGCCGGTGCCGGTGTCGGTGAGGACGAGGACGGCGTCTGCCGCGTCGAGGTGGGCGACGGAGTGCGGGCCCGCTCCCCTCGCGTCGAGCAGGGTGACCACGGCCTCGCCGGTCGCGGCCCCCGGTACCACTCCCGCCGCGAGGTGGGTGGCGGTCAGCGGGCCGGGCACCAGCGCGCCGCCCGCCTCCTCGAAGAGCAGCGCGGCCTCCGGCAGCCCGAGCCCGACGCCGCCGTCCGCCTCGGGCAGGCGCAGCCCGAAGAAGCCGGTCTCGCCGAGGGCTCGCCAGATGTCCCGTGGCGGGATGGCGGTACCGCCTTCCGCCTCGGCCGCGTCCACGGCGGCGCGCAGGGCGGTCCGGTCGAAGCGGGCGGCCAGCAGGTCCCGCAACGCGCCGACCAGGGCGCGCTGGTCGTCGGTCAGCCGGAAGTCCATGGCGGTGCGCTCCTCTCCGGTAACCCTCTCGGCTCCTTGGGCAGGCCAAGGACGCGTTCGGCGACGATGTTGCGCTGGATCTGCGAGGTGCCCGCGGCGATCGTGTAGGACAGCGAGCTGAGGCGTTCGGCCGTCCACGGGTGGTCGGCGTCGGGGGCGAGGGGGCCGAGGACGGTGGCGGCGGTGTCGTAGAGGAGTTGCCTCGCCTGCGAGTAGCGCAGCTTGAAGACGGAGGCGCCGGTGCCGGGGACGGCGCTTCCGCCGGTGTGCAGAGCGTGCTGGGAGGCGCTGACGTTCCACTGGGTGAGGCGCCACAGGACGGAGAATTCGGCGGCGAGCCGGCCGAGCGCTCGGCGGACGGCGGGGTCGTCCCATGTGCCGTTGGCGCGGGCCGCGCGGGCGACCTCGCCGAGGGTGCGGCGACAGGCGACGACTTCGCCGACGAACGCGGTGCCACGCTCGAAGGACAGCGTCACCATGGTGACCCGCCAGCCGTCGTCCTGTGCCCCCAATCGGTTGCCGACCGGCACCCGGACCTCGTCCAGGAACATCTCCGCGAATTCCGTCGACCCGGCGAGTGTCCGCAGCGGCCGTACCCGTACTCCCGGCGCGTCCATCGGCATCGCCAGCCAGCTGATGCCGTGGTGCTTGGGCGTGCCGTCGACGCGCGGGGTGGTGCGCACCAACAGCTCGCACCAGTCGGCGACTTCGGCGTGCGAGGTCCAGATCTTGGAGCCGGTGACGACGTACGCGTCGCCGTCGCGGACCGCGCGGGTGCGCAGGGACGCGAGGTCGGAACCGGCGTCCGGCTCGCTGAACCCCTGGCACCACAGCTCCTCGCCCCGCAGGATCGGCGGCAGCCAGCGGCGGCGCTGCCGCTCGGTGCCCTCGGCCGCGATGGTGGGCCCGGCGTGCAGCAGCCCGACGAAATTCGCGCCCACGTACGGCGCTCCGGCCCGCTCGGTCTCCTCCAGGTAGATCAGGTGCTGGGTGGGGGTGGCGCCGCGGCCCCCGGCGTCCTCGGGCCAGTGCAGTCCCGCGTATCCGGCGTCGTACAGCAGCCGCTGCCAGCCCGTGTCGTACGCGCGCCGTCCCGGCCAGTCGCGGGGGTCGGGTGGTGGCGGCAGGGTGGGCAGCGCTTTGCCGAGCCAGGCGCGCAGTCGGGCGCGGAACTCCTCTTCCTCGTCGGTGTATGCGAGGTCCACGGTCCGCTCACCCCGTTCCGTAGACGGGCTCCGGCGGGGTCGCCTCGGCGAGCAACGCGCCGACCACGGGACCGAGTTCGACCGGCCGCCAACGGCGTCCCACGTCGGTCCGCGGGCCGTGCCGCCAGCCGTCGGCGACCGATACGGCGCCGCCCTCGACCTCGAAGACCCGCCCGGTGACCTCGCGTGCCTCGGGTCCCGCGAGCCAGACGACCAGCGGGGAGACGTTGGCCGGGTGGTAGACGTCGAAGCCGGTGGCGGGCCGGGCGACCAGGTCCGGCATCGCCTGCTCGGTCATCCGCGTCCTGGCGGCGGGCGCGATGGCGTTGACGGTGACGCCGTAGCGCGCCAGCTCCACCGCCGCGACCTGGGTGAGCGCGGTGATCGCGGCTTTGGCGGCGGCGTAGTTGGCCTGGCCGACGCTGCCGAGCAGCCCCGCGCCCGAGGTCGTGTTGATCACGCTCGCGTTCACTTTCTCACCCGCCTTGCTCCGCTCCCGCCAGTGCGCCGCCGCGTGCCGCAGCGTCGCGAAGTGCCCCTTGAGATGGACCTGTACGACCGTGTCCCACTCCTCCTCCGTCATCGAGACCAGCATGCGGTCCCGCAGCACCCCCGCGTTGTTGACCAGCACGTCCAGCCGGCCCCAGTGCTCCACCGCCGCGTCCACCAGTGACCGCGCGCCCGCCCACTCCCCGACCGACCGCTCGTGCGCGACCGCCTCACCGCCCGCCGCCCGGATCTCGGCCACCACCTCGGCCGCCGACTCCACGTCGTTGACGACGACCCGGGCGCCCTCGGCGGCGAAGGCCAGTGCGTGCTCCCTGCCGATCCCGCGCGCGGCCCCGGTGACGGCGACCACCAGGCCGTGGGCGATCCCGGCACCGCCGGCGGCTTCGCCAACTGCCTCACCGGTCAAGGTCGAGGCCCAGCATCCGGATGGCGTTGCCGCGCAGCAGCTTGTACGTGACCTCGTCGGACAGCCCCGCCATGTGGTCGGCGGCGACCTGCTTGGTGTGGGGCCAGGTCGAGTCGACGTGCGGGTAGTCGGTCTCAAACATCGCGTTGTCCTCGCCGATGGTGTCCAGCGAGGCGACCCCGTGCATGTCGCGGAAAAAGCAGCAGTAGATCTGCCTGCGGTAGTACGTGGACGGCGGCTCGGGTATCAGGTCCTTGACCCCGCCCCAGGCCCGGTGCTCGCGCCACACGTCGTCGGCCCGCTCCAGCGCGTAGGGCACCCAGCCCATCTGGCCCTCGCTGTAGGCCAGCGTCAGGCGCGGGAACTTCACCAGCACCCCGGAGAACAGGAAGTCCATCATCGACGCCATCGCGTTGTTGAAGCTCAGACTCGCCTGCACCGCCGGAGGCGCGTCCGGCGACGCGGCGGGCATCTGCGACGACGACCCGATGTGCATGTTCACCACCGTGCCGGTCTCCTCGCAGGCAGCGAAGAACGGGTCCCAGTAGCCCGAGTGGATCGACGGCAGCCCCAGATACGTCGGGATCTCGCTGAAGGTGACCGCCCGCACCCCCCGCGCGGCGTTCCGGCGGATCTCCACCACCGCCAACTCCACGTCCCACAAGGGGATCAGGCACAACGGGATCAGCCGGCCCCCGCTGTCACCGCACCACTCCTCCACCATCCAGTCGTTGTAGGCCCGCACACACGCCAGGGCCACCTCCTTGTCGTGCGCCTCCGCGAACGTCTGCCCGCAAAAGCGCGGGAACGTCGGGAAGCACAGCGACCCCTCCACATGGTTGAGGTCCATGTCCTTCAGCCGCTCGACCGGGTCCCAGCACCCGCGCCGCATCTCCTCCCGCGTGATCCCGTCGAGCGTCATCTCGTCCCGCGAGAAACCCACCGCCGCGATGTTCCGCTTGTACGGGAACTTCAGGTCCTCGTAGATCCACCAGTCGGCGGGCGGTCCATCCGGATCCATCGTGATCCGGTACTTCCCGCCGATGTAGGCCAGTTCGCCGATCCCCGCCGTCAGCGGCTGCGGTCCCCGCTCGCGGAACTTCTCCGGCAGCCAGGTCGAGAAGAGATGCGCGGGCTCGATGACATGGTCGTCGACGCTGATGATCCTGGGCAGTTCCATCGGCCACTCCCTCACTGCATCCGGATGACGCTTCCGATCGCCGATCTGACGAGGCATCCAATCTGATGGACCGTCAGATCTACCGTATCGACCCACCTCTGGACCGACAAGCGGCGGCGACTTACCCTTCTGAGAAATCTGACGCTTCGTCAGCTACGGTGCGGGGAGGCGATCGGCATGGATCCGACCATCGCGACACTCAGCGACTCCCGGACCCTGTGGGAGCTACTGGACCGCCGCGCCGCCCTCAGCCCCGACGCCCCCGTGCTGTTCGACACCGAGGACCGCCGCGTCACCTTCGGCGAACTGCGCGCACGGGCGCTGCGCGTGGCCGCCGGCCTGTACGGACTCGGGGTGCGGCCCGGCAGCCGCTTCGCCTGGCAACTGCCCACCCGCGTCGAGACCGTCGTCCTCTCCCTGGCCCTGGCCCGGCTCGGGGCGGTGCAGATCCCGGTCATCCCCATCTACCGCGACCGCGAGGTCGGTTACGCCCTCAGCCGCACACGGGCCGAGTTCTTCGCCGTACCCGGCACCTGGCGCGGCTTCGACTACACCGCCATGGCAGACCGCCTCGATCTCACCGACCGCCCGTCCGTCCTGGTCGCCTACGACTCCCTTCCCGAAGGCGATCCCGGCGCCCTGCCCCCGCCGCCGTCCGACGGAACCACCGTCCGCTGGATCTACTGGACCTCGGGCACCACCTCGGACCCCAAGGGTGTGCTGCACTGCGACCGCGGTCTGATCGCGGGCGGTTCCTGTCTCGCCCACGCACTGGAGATGCGGCCCGAGGACATCGGTTCCATCGCCTTCCCCTTCGCTCACATCGGTGGACCCGACTATCTGGTGATGCTGCTGCTGTACGGCTTTCCGGCCCTGCTCCTCGAACAGTTCGCCCTCCCCGCCTCTCTGGACGCCTACCGGTCCCACGGCGTCACCATGGCCGGCGGCTCCACCGCCTTCTACTCGCTCTTCCTCACCGAGCAGCGCAAGCGGCCCGGCCGCACACTCATCCCCACCCTGCGGTTGCTCTCCGGAGGGGGCGCCCCCAAGCCGCCGGAGCTCTACCACGAGATCGTCCGGGAACTCGGCTGCGATCTCGCCCACGGTTACGGCATGACCGAGGCACCGATGATCACCATGGGCTCCCCCCGTGACACCGTCGACCAAAGGGCCACCACCGAGGGCCGCCCGCCCGCCGCGATGGAGATCCGGATCGCCGACGACGGCGAGGTGCTGCTGCGCGGTGAGGCCGTGTGCCTCGGCTACACCGATCCCGCCTTGACCGCCGAAGCCTTCGACACCCAGGGCTACTTCCACACCGGTGACCTCGGCCGCCTCACCGAGACCGGTCATCTCGTCCTGACCGGGCGCCTGAAGGACGTCATCATCCGCAAGGGCGAGAACATCTCCGCCAAGGAGATCGAGGAACTCCTCTACCAGCACCCGGCGGTGGGCGACGTCGCCGTCATCGGCCTGCCGGATCCCGACCGTGGTGAACGCGTCTGCGCCGTGGTCGAACAGCCGCCGGGCGCCGATCCCCTCACCCTGGCCACCATTACCGACCACCTCCGCCGTTCGGGGCTCGCCGTCCACAAACTCCCCGAGCAACTGGAGATCGTGGACGCCCTGCCCCGCAACGAGACCCTGCGCAAGGTCCTCAAGTTCAAGCTCCGCGAGCGCTTCGCCGACACTCACGAGCGGCCGAACTGAGCGGACCGGCCGGCCAGGCCCCGACCGGCGGCGCGCGTCCCGCGCTCCTTCCTCCCCGCACCGCCCGTCACTCCTTGATTCCGGCGAAGAGATCGGTCTCCGGAAGCTTGGCCGGGATGTAGGAGCGGGCGAGAACGTAGTCCTCGGTGGGCCACAGGGCCCGTTCGAGGTCCCGGGGGTGGGAGAAGAAGGGGTTGTCCGGAGCGGCCTGGCTGGCGTGCGCGCGAAAGGCGCGGTCGCGGGTGGCGAAGTGGTCCTCGCAGCGGATCCGGGTCGTCGGGTGCAGCTCGACCGCCCAGTCGGGCCACTCGTCCAGCACCTGGCCCATCGAGGAGGAGAGCCCTCGGGCCGTCATGCCGTGGTGCAGGGTCTCGAACCAGGCGCGCGAGAAGGCCACTTGGTAGTACAGCTTCAGCGGTTGCCAGACCGGACCCGCCAGCGGGAAGCGTGCCGAGTCCCCCGCCGCGTCGAACGCCTCGGCGGCGACGCGATGGGTCTGGACATGGTCCGGATGCGGATAGCCGCCGGATTCGTCGTAGGTGACGAGGACATGGGGCCGGAACTCCCGGACCACCGCGACCAGCCGCTCGGCCGCGACCAGCGGATCCTCGCGGGCGAAGCAGCCCTCCGGCAGCGCCTCGCCCTGCCCGGGCAGTCCCGAGTCGGAGAAACCGAGGAACCGTTGGCGCACCCCGAGGACGGCCGCCGCGGCGGCCATCTCCCGTCGTCGCACCTCCGGCAGCCGGGCCCTGACCTCCGGTGTGTCCAGCAGCGGGTTGAGCACGTCACCGCGCTCCCCGCCCGTGCAGGTCACGACCAGGACATCGACCCCATGGGCCGCGTAGTGCGCGAGCGTGGCGGCGCCCTTGCTGGACTCGTCGTCGGGGTGGGCGTGGACGGCCATCAGTCGGAGTGTCATCACGGTCTCCTCTTCCTCAATTTCTTGTGTTGGACCTAAAGTTAGGACGAACCCACTCAACCCGTCAAGACTTTTTTTAGGTCCGACCTACTAAAGTGGGAACCATGGCCCAGCTCCGCGAGTTCAAGAAGCAACAGACCCGGCAGACCATCACCCACGCCGCCACCGCCCTCTTCGTCGAGCGGGGCTTCGAGGGGACGACGATCGCCGACGTCGCCGAGGCGGCCGGGGTCTCGAAGATGACCGTCACGAACTACTTCCCGCGGAAGGAGGACCTGTTCTTCGACATGCACGAAGAGGTGATCACCGGCCCCGCCCGCGCCTTCGCCGGCCGCCCCGTCGGCGAGTCCGCACTGGACGCGGTGCGCCGGGACTACCTCGAAGCGGTCGAGCGGCACGACGCGCTGCTCGGCTGGACCCAGCCCGGATTCACGCGGCTGATCGACGAGAGTCCGGTGCTGCGCGCCCGCCTCCGCGAGATGTACGACCACCAGGAGCAGGCACTGTCCGTCACGCTCGCCGAGGCCGTGGGCGACGAGCCGGACGCCTTCGAGCCGCGGCATGCCGCCGCCCAACTCAGCACGGTGCTCAGGCTGTTGTTCGGTGAGGCGCAGCGCCGGGTGCGACAGGGCACGACCGAAAGGGAGTTGTTCGACGCGCTGGGGCGGATTGCGCGGGAGGCGTTCACGCGGCTGGAGCCGTCATTGGGCGCGTACGCGGTGCGGGAGTCCCCGCACGAGTGAAGACGGACGGGAAGGAAAGAGGAAAGGAGAGGAATGGTGAAGGCGAGCGAAGTCGAGCGAGATTGGCCGAAAGGGGCCGTCGGCAGAGGCCGGTTCAGGCCGAGAGCGGCCTGGCGGTGTCGTCCGTCGCGGCTTCCAGATCCGGATAGACCTCGAAGAGCCGTCGTACGCCGAGGGCGGCCAGCACCCGGTTGACGTGCGCGCCGCCGCCGTAGCCCTCGGTGGGCGCCGTCACCGTGGGAACGTCCTCGGGCAGCACGATGCGCAGGCGGCCCGCACAGGAGCGCATCAGCCGCCGGGCACCGATCAGGACACCGACTCCGCTGGAATCGCAGAAGCGCACGTCAACGAGGTCGAGTACCACCCGGCGCCGCCCTGCGGCGACCGCGTCGTGAACCTTCTGCCGGACCGCGGGAGACGAGATCAGGTCCATCTCACCCGCGACCGTCACCACCACCCAGCCGTCTCGCTCGGCCTGGGTCACCAGCACCGGTTCCCACCTCGCCTCGCCGTCGACTTCAGGAACATCATCACCATGACCCTATGCCCGTTCTCCGTCGTAACTCTGCAATGTTCCGGTCACACCCGGATAACAGACCGCCAAAATCGATCACAGTCAGCAGCAGGTTGGTGCAAAGCGACGCACGTCGCAGGAGGTGCCCGTTACATTCGACCTGAGCGCATTCGGGCACGCTGAACACACTCGGCTACGGTCGGTGGCCGGGCAAGGGGCGACAGGGCAGGCGACGAGGCAAGGGGGCGGCAGATGGCGACACCCGCACCACCGCGCTGGGACCGCAAGATGCAGCAGCGGCTGGCGCGCGGTGAGGAAGCCGCACTCGGCGAGCTGTACGACCGGTACGCCTCACTTGTGCACGGCCTGGCCTATCGCGTGATGGACGACGACGACGCGGCCGACCTCATCACCCGCGAGGTGTTCGGCTACATCTGGGAAAATCCGGACGCCTACGACCCGAAGCACGGCTCGCTGCGGTCGTGGATCGCTACACTCACCCAGCGGCAGGCCGTGCACCGGCTGCGACAGCAGTCGAACCGGGGCCGTTCCACGCCGGACGAGGTGGAGGCCCGGGTACGCGAGGCCAACACGGCGGCCCGCGCCGACTTCATCGTCACCTCGATGCCCGCCCCGCTGCGCGCCGCCCTCGAACTGGCCTACCGGGAAAGGGTCGACTACCGCACCGCGGCGGCCGGGCTCGGGGTGAGCGAGGACGAGGCGCGCCGTCGGCTCCGGCTCGGGCTGCAACTGCTGTCCACGGCCATGGAACCGGGCGAGCAGGGCGACGACCACCCGCTGGATCCCCGGGGACAGCGAGGGCGACGATGAGCGGTCCCGCGTTCCACAACGGCGACGGCCCGCACGGCGGGGACGACGGCGAGCCGCGCGTCCCGTACCAGCGCGAGCAGCCCGAGACGCGGGAGACCGCGCACCGGCAGCCGCCCGCGGAGTCGCACCAGCCGATGCCCCAACTGCCGCACTACGACCACCGCACCCTCAAGTCGCTGCTCGGCGCGTGGGCGTTGTCGGTGTGCTCGCAGGACGAGGCGCTGGCGGTCGAAGTGCATCTGACGGACTGCGCCACCTGTGCGGATGAGGCGCTGCGACTGCGGGACGCGGTGGGTCTGCTGCACCAGGAGGATTCGCTCGACCTCGATCCGCTGCTGCGGGCACGGGTGTTGGAAGGCTGCCTCGGCCGTCGGCCGGCGCGTATCCCGGTGCCCGAGTGGGCCGGACCGTTCGACGCGGAGGCCGCCCGGCTGGACGCGCTGCTGCGCGACCTCGGCGACGGCTACTGGAAGGCACCGGTCGAGCTGAAGTGGCACGACGGCGAGCAGCGGTCGACGGAGTTCACGGTCGCGCAGGTCATCGGTCATCTCACCGCCGTGGACAGCCTGATCGCCAGGTCGCTCGGGCTGCCGCCGGACGGCGGCGACCCGTCGGCGGACCCGCCGCGTTCCGGGCTCGGCGGGCTGGGCCTGGGCATCGGAATGGGCATCGCCTCCCGCGCCCGGCTGCGCAACGCCCGCACTATGGGCGACTTCCCGCTCACCCCGGTCGAGCGCACCGCCGCGCACTGGGCGACGCACAGCATGCTGCCCGGAGCGACCGTGCGCTCCCTGTGGCGCGAGCAGAGCCACAGCCTGGTGCGTACGGTCTCCTTCGCGGGCGGCGGCGCGGGCGGGCTCGATGTCGACTACGGCTCGTTCGCGCTGCCGCTGGAAGACGCCTTCCTGGACCGGGCCTTCGAGTGCTGGATCCACGCGTCGGACATCGCCGAGGCCGTGGACTATCCGTACGATCCCCCGGCGCCGCGCAATCTCAACCGCATCATCGACCTCGCCGCGCGGCTGCTGCCCGAGGCGCTGGCGGACCGGCGCAGGGCCGGTCTGACCACCTCGCCGACGCATCTGGTGACGGCCGGTACGCCGGGCCGTTCGCTGCTGCTCGAAGTCGAGGGCAAGGGCGGCGGCCAGTGGTATCTGCCGCTGGACTCGCCCGGCGCCGTCGCGTCGCCGGAGGAGATGGTCGCCCATGTGGCGATGGACTGCGTCGAGTTCTGCCAGTTGGCGGCGGGTCACATCGAGCCGGAGCGGATCGCGGTCGGCCAGATCGGCGACCGCGACGTCATCCGTGACGTGCTCTTCGCCACGGCGTCCCTGTCCCGCCTCTGAGACGGACGCCTCTGCCCTGACGAGGGCCGGCCGACGAGCCCGCTCGGACAGAGAGCTCAAGCGAAGAGCCCGGACAGAAGACTCAGGCGAAGAGCTCGGACAGAAGACTCAAGCAAAGAGCCCGCTCAGGCGAAGACGACCGTGCGGTGGCCGTTGAGCAGCACCCGGTGCTCGCTGTGCCACTTCACCGCGCGGGCCAGCGCCTGGCACTCCACATCGCGCCCGATGGCGACGAGCTGTTCCGGCGTGACCTCGTGGCCGACCCGCTCGACCTCCTGCTCGATGATCGGCCCCTCGTCGAGGTCGGCCGTCACATAGTGCGCGGTGGCGCCGATGAGCTTCACACCGCGGGCGTGCGCCTGGTGGTAGGGCTTGGCGCCCTTGAAGCTCGGCAGGAAGGAGTGGTGGATGTTGATGATCTGACCGGACAGCTCACGGCACAGGTTGTCGGAGATCACCTGCATGTAGCGCGCGAGCACGACGAGTTCGACGCCCTCCTTGCGCACGATCTCCAGCAGCCGCGCCTCGGCCTCGGCCTTGGTGTCCCTGGTGACCGGCACATGGTGGAAGGGAACGCCGTAGGAACCCACAAGTTCCTGGAAGTCGGTGTGGTTGGAAACCACGGCGGCGATCTCGACCGGCAGCGCGCCGATGCTGGTGCGGAAGAGCAGGTCGTTGAGGCAGTGCCCGAACTTGCTGACCATGAGCACGACCCGCATGCGCTCGTCTGACGGGTGGATCCGCCAGTCCATGTGGTACGCCTCGGCGATCGCCGCGAAGCTGGCGCGCAGCTTGTCCACGGTCACCGCCTGCTCGGCCGAGAAGTGCACCCGCATGAAGAACAGGCCGGTGTCCTGGTCGCCGAACTGCTGACTGTCGACGATGTTGCAACCGGTCATGAAGAGATAGCTGGAGACCGCGTGCACGATGCCCTGTTTGTCCGGGCAGGACAGGGTGAGGACGTACTGCGGGTCTGGCTGCGGCGGCTGCTGTTCGGTCACGCCGTCAGCCTCGCACAAACCGACCCCCTCAGGTCGGACTGTCCGTCAAGCGGAACCCACGGATATCGCGCGCCAGGTGGCGCGGGGAAAAACAGGTGCCACCGGAAAACACGCACCAGGTGCGGCCCGGGGACGTATGAACATCCAACGGTCAGGCCGACCGTATGTAGATCGCCAGCACCTCCAGCGAGCGCGGCGGCGTGTCTGGGTCGTCGCCGTCGGCGGCGGACATCCGTATATGGGCGTCGCGGGCGGCGCGGACCGCCTCCGGCCAGGCGTGGTGGTCGAGATAGGCGGCGACAGGTGCGTCGGCGCCCACCTGGTGCAGGATTTTGAGGACGCGCAGCACGGCGACGTCGACGAGCGCGGCCTCCTGCGAGTCGCGGAAGATCGTGCCCACGTACTTCTCGGCGGACCAGTTGTCGAGCCAGGTGTCCTCGACGAGCCGGTACACGGCGTCCGTGACGTCCCCGTATCCCTCGCGGCCGGTCTGCCAGACCTCCCGCTGGAACACCGGGTCGCTGATCATGTGCAGCGCGGAGCGCACATTGCTGCGCCAGCGCCACCAGGGCATGTCATTGAGCGGCATGCCCCCCATCGTGGAGGAGTGACGGCCGCGACGGGAAGACTTCTCCGAACCTTGCACAATGGCGCATCGTACGTTCTCCACCGACGCCACCCGTAATTCACCTGATAGTGACCGTCCGTTCGCTTGTGGTCACCCCGGCGTTGGGCGCGGGCCGGAATCTTCGCATGACATGAGGGAACGGCGTATCCGCAGGGTCCGCACGGCTGCCGTCGCGCTGCTGGCCACAAGTGCGCTGCTCAGCGGGTGCGGTGTGCTTCCCGGAGGTTCGGGCGGCTCCACTGGACCGCTCGTCGTGATGACGTGGGCGCCGGTCGACACGAAATCGACCAATATGCCGGGAATGCTCGCCATGGCGCAGGCATTCGAGAAGTACACCAACGAGCAGGGCGGTCTCAACGGCCGCAAGTTGAAGGTGCTGACCTGCAACGAACGCCATGACGCGGTCGCCGTCACGGACTGCGCGCAGCAGGCGGCGAAGGCGGGCGCGGTCGCGGTTGTCGGTTCCTACAGCGAAGAGGGCGGCAGTTTCACCACCGCCCTGGAGTCGAACGGCATCCCGTACATCGGCGGCTACGGCATCACCGCCGACGAGTTCCAGAGCCTGCTGTCGTACCCGGTCAACGGCGGTCTGCCCGCGCTGCTGGCGGGCAGCGGACGGCAGTTGGCGGACCTGTGCAAGAAGGTCAACCTGGTGCGGCCCGACACGATCACCGGTGACCAATTCCCGATCTTCCTCGACCAGGGGCTCAAGAGCGGCGGCCGGCCGCCCGCGCGCGACTTACTCACGGCCGACGACGCGAACGACTACACCGACATCGCCACCGCCGCGGTCGGCAACAACAAGCCCTCCACCTGCGTCTCCGCGGTGCTCGGCGACCGCACCAGCACCTTCTTCGACTCCCTGCGCCGAGTCGGCGAGGAGCAGCCGAAAGTGCGGCTGTCCTCGGTGCTCGGCAGCGTGCAGCAGTCGGTGGTGGACTCGACCGGCGGCGCGGGCAGCCCGCTGGAGAACGCGTACGTGACCGGCTGGTACCCGCCCGCGTCCGACGCCAAGTGGGCCGAGATGAAGTCGGTGGTGAAGAAGTACGCGTTCGGCGACGACCGGATCGACGTCGCCGACCCCGGGGTGCAGACCACCTGGGTCGCGTACACCGTCTTCGCCAAGGTGGTGCGGGCGATGGACGAGAAGGTCAGCGTGAACGCGGACAATCTGCACCGCGCGATGGACACCACGACCCACCTGTCGACCGGCGGCCTCACCCCGGATCTCGGCTGGACGCAGGCCGATCTGCTGGGCATCCCGAGCCACTCCCGGATGGTGAACTCCAAGGTCACTTATCAGGTGGTACGCGACGGGCGGCTCGTGCTCGCGCGGCCGGGCTTCGTGGACCTGACCAAGACGCTCCGGCAGAACTCGTCCGCGCAGAACTGAGCGCCCCCGAGCGGCCCGTACGACCCCTAGGGCGTGTCCAGGACGCGCCCTCACACCCCCGCCGCGTACCGCCAGAAGTCCCGCATCACCTGGGGCGGCGTCGGGCCGGTCATCGAGCGCTGCGTGAAGAGAATGCTGACAGCGCCGGTCGACGGCGTGATGTGCGCCGTGGTGCCGCTGCCGCCGACCCAGCCGTAGCGGCCGAGGACGTTCCAGGGGGCGGTCTCCGCGACGTCCACCGAGCCGCCGAAGCCCCACCCCTGGCCTTCGAGGAACAGCGCGCTCGCGTCGCGCTGGGACCGCGTCAGGTGGTCGGTGGCCATCATCCGTACCGACCGCGCGGACAGCAGCCTGCGGCCGTCCACGGTCCCCTCGGCGAGCAGCATGCGGGCGAAGGCGAACCAGTCGTCGACGGTCGAGACGAGGCCGCCCGCGCCCGAGGTGAAACCGGGCGCCTTGGTCCACTCCTCGCCCGGCGGGTCCGACAGTTCGATACCGCCGTCCGCGCCCGTCCCGTAGGCGCTGGTCAGCCGGTCGAGCGCGGTCGCGGCCACGGTGAAGCCGGTGTCGGCCATGCCGAGCGGTTCGAAGATCCGCTCGGCGAGGAACTCGGCGAAGGAGCGGCCCGAGACCCGGGCGATCAACGCGCCCTGGATGTCCGAGCCGGTGTTGTACAGCCAGGCGTCTCCCGGCTGGTGGAGCATCGGGATACGGGCCAGCGCCGCCAGCCAGTCGTCGGGGCCCGCGAAGCCCGACAGCCGCGCCGGGCCCTGCTTCAGCTCGGTGAACAGCGGTTGCAGGGCGGGGAGTGAGAAGTCGCTGGGCATGCCGTACCCGGCCCTGAAGGTGAGCACGTCGGCAACGGTGACCGGCCGGGCGGCCGGGACCACGTCGTCGACCGGGGCGTCCGGGGTGCGGACGACGACCGGCGCGGCCAGTTCCGGCAGCCAGGTGGCGATGGGGTCGTCCAGCGCGATCCGGCCGTCGTCGACGAGCATCATCACGGCGGCGGCGGTGATCGGTTTGCTGACGGAGGCGATCCGGAAGATCGCGTCCCTGGCCATCGGCACGGCGCCCTCAAGGTGCGCGGAACCGACCGCTGCGACCTCCACCCGGTCGCCGCGCGCCACCAGACCCACCGCACCCGGAATCGTGCCGTTGTCGATGTACGGCTCCAGGACGCCGCGCAGGCCCGCCGCCGGATCGGTCGTGGAACTGTTCGTGGAATGCGTCATCGGTCCACCTCTCGCATGGTGCGGTCGAGAGGAAGACTGCCGCGTCGGCGCGGATTCATCGGTCGGGCGCGGACGTGTCGGGTCCGTCACCGTCCGTCCGCGTACGCACGCATATAAGCGCACGGGAGCGCACAGGCGCGCACAGGCGCGCAAGGAAACGCGCGGTGACGCGTATACGCGCGTGGCCCCGTCCACCAACGGCCCCGCGGCTCAGAGCTGGCTGTACTGCCGCTCGGTGAGCCCGTACTGCTTCGCTATGGCGTTCCACAACCGGACCGCGCGCTTCTTCTGCTCGGTGGCGGTGCCGCTCTCGCGGTTGCCGTCCTGGGCCTCGCCGGTGCTGCGGGCGTGGCCGCCCTTGCAGACGCTGTGGTTGTGCGCGGCCTGGTCGGCCCAGTTCGCGTAGTGGCCGTCCGCGGCGGCCGACGCCTGCCACGCCTTGGTGAGGGCTTCGGTCAGGTCGGCGTGGTTGGGCAGCTTGTCCACCGACAGGCCGCCGAGCTGGGTGACCAGGCCGGTGCGCTGGGTGGCGGCGGACCGCAGGTCGGCGGCGGCGGGGCCGAGATTCTTGCAGTTCTTGATCGACTCGACCGCGCTCACCACGGAGCTGCGGCTGTTGCCGCTGGTCTTCAGCAGCGCGTCGAGGCCCTGCGCCTGCTGCTTGACGGCGTCGTCGGCCGCGGAGTCGGTGCTGCCGCTCGCGGACGTGCTCGGCGCGGAGGACGCCGGGGTGCCGCTCTTCGACGCGGTGTTGTCCGTCTTGGCGTCGCCGCCCTTGTTCAACAGCCCGCCGACCACGAGGCCCGCGACGACGCACCCGGCGACGACGATGCCGATCACCATGAGGGGCGACAGCCTGCGGCGCGGACCGTCGTCCTGACCGTGCCCGCCGTCGTAGCCGTAACCGGGGTCGTACGGCTGCTGCGGGGGCTGGCCCATGCCGCCCTGCTGCTGCCCGTACTGCTTCTGTTGCTGTTGCTGGGACGGCGGCTGGATGATCCGCTGGCGCAGCGGTTCCGGGCCCGGCACGTCGCTGCGGAACAGGTGGTCGTAGTCGCTGTCGTGCTGCGGCCCCGTCTGGGGCTGCTCCTCGTACCCGCCGCCCTGGCCCTGGCCCTGACCCTGACCTTGGCCCTGTCCTTGGTCGTACGACTGCTGGCCGTACTGCTGCTGGCCGCCGTACGACTGCTGCTGGTCGTACCCCTGCTGCCCGTAGCCGTCGTAAGGCTGCTCGAAGGACTGCTGCGCGGGCGGGGACTGCGGGCCGCCGTACTGCGGCTGCTGTTCCTGCTGGTCGCGGTCCTGGAAGATCGACAGCGGCAGCGCCTGGGTGGCGTCGGCGGCCTGCTGCTGCGGCGCCGTGGGCGGTGCCTGCGGCGGGACGGGCGGCAGCGGCGGTACAGGGCCCGGCCCCTGGCTCGCGGCGGCCATCGGCATGCCGGGGTCGCCGCCGGGGTACGGGGGCAGCATTTGCGTGGCGTCGGCCACCGGGACGGCGGGCGGCGGCATGCTCCCGGGATACGGCGGCAGCATCTGGGTGGCGTCGGCGGGCTCGGGCAGCGGGGCGGGCTCGCCCCAGGGGGAGCCGCCGGCCGGCTGCACATGTTCCCCGTAGGGCGGCTGCTGCCGCCCCGCGGGCACCACGACGCCCCGGTACGCCTCAGGCGTCTCCTCGCCGCGTCCGTCGGTGTGCATCGCCGCTGACTCCCGCCTATGCCCTGTCGTCCGTTGCCGGATCCTTCCGAACCATCCGCCAACGCTACCGGGTTAACCGGACCATCAACCACGTACCCGAACGAGTGAACGTCATGACACACCGAGAGGGCGGAAGTACCGGGCGTACCGGGCCCGTTCCCGCAAGGTCTCTCCAGCGCTTTGGCCACCGCGCGGGGACGCGGTGTCGGTCGCGTAACGATTCGGTGATGGTCCGCTATGCGGCGTCCTGTTCCTCCAGACGGGCGCCGAACTCGCGGACCACGGGCTCCGCCGCGTAGGGCTCCAGGCGGCGGCGGAAGTCGTCCAGGTACTCCGCGCCGCGGTTGGAGCGCAGACCGGACAGAAGGGTGACGGCGCGGGTGCCCGTGTTGCAGGCCTCTTCCAGTTCGCGCTGCTGCACCTGGGCGTCGGCGAGCAGCAGCATGTCGATGGCACGGCGCCTGGTGCGCGATTCGGGGTGCGCGGCGAGCGCTTCCTCCGCGCGGCGCGCGGCGGGCGCGGCCTGGCCGAGGTCGCGGTGACAGTGCGCCAGTTCGTCGGCGAGGTAGGCGTGGTCGAAGTGGGCGATCCAGGGCGGGTCGTCGTCGGGCCGGGAGTGTTCCATGGACTCGACCGCGAGGTTGGCCACGGTCGCGAAGGTGCGGGCGTCGCCGAGCAGCGCGTGGCCGCGTGCCTCCGCGGCGTAGAACATCGCCTCCGCCGTGGGTGTCACCTGGCCGCGGGCGCCTTCCTGTGCCGCGCGGGCGAGTTGGGCGATCTCGCGCGGGTTGCCGAGCGAGGCGGCGAGGTGGCTCATGCTGGCCGCGAGGATGTAGCCGCCGTAGCCGCGGTCGCCCGCCGCCTGGGCCAGGCGCAGCGCCTGGATGTAGTAGCGCTGGGCGAGTCCGGGCTGTCCGGTGTCGACGGCCATGTAGCCCGCCAGTTCGGTCAACCGCGCGACGGCGCCGAAGAGTTCCCTGCCGACCTGGTCGCGGTAGGTGCCCGCGAGTAACCCGGACACCACGCTGTTGAGGTAATGGACGACGACCGGGCGGACGTGTCCGCTGCCGAAGCGGTGGTCCAGGTCGGTGAGCGCCTGCGTCGTCGCCTTGACGGCCTCGACGTCCGACATGCCCACCCTGGCACCGCCGTTGCGGGCGACGCCCTGGTCGGGGCGGGTGATCAGCCAGTCGCGGCTGGGCTCGACGAGGGCGGAGGCGGCGACCGTGGAGCCGGTGAGGAAGTCGCGGCGGCCGACGTCGCTGCGCCACAGCTCGCAGACCTGCTCGATCGCGCCGAGGACGGTCGGCGCGAAGTGCAGACCTATGCCGGTGGCCAGGTTCTTGCCGTTGGCCATGCCGATCTCGTCGATGGACACGGCGCGTCCCAGCTTGCGGCCGATCGCCTCGGCGATGATGGCCGGGGCCCGGCCGCGCGGCTGCTGACCCCGCAGCCAGCGGGCCACGGACGTCTTGTCGTACCGCAGGTCGAGGCCGTGTTCGGCGCCACACATGTTGACCCTGCGAGCGAGCCCGGCGTTGGAGCAGCCGGCCTCCTGGATAAGTGCCTGAAGCCGTTCGTTCGGTTGCCGAGCCACGAGCGGTCGTGCGGCCATCAATTCCCCCACTTCGACGATGCGTACCTCGTCCTGGTGACAGGTGCCCATCTCATCACCGAAAAATGCCCTGTTAGAGCGGCATTTCATGTCGTTTTCGCCTTTAGCGGAACGAGCGGAACGACACGCGGACCCCAAGTGACTACCCGAATACGGGCCCGGATCGCGCACGCGCCCCCGGGCGTGCACCAGTGCGCCCGCCATGAGCCGAGGGGCCGGCCCCCGTAACTCACGCTGACGAGGGAAGTTGTGCAGCGCGTGGAAGACACCATCGGAGCACCGCGGCAGCTCACCGCCCAACTTCTCGACACGGCCGTCCGATACGCGCAGGAGCGGCACTGGGACGTGCTCCCCGGCTCCTGGATCGAGGACGACACGGGCGGCCCCGCGCTGTGCTCCTGCGCGTCTCCCACCTGCCCTGCTCCCGGCGCCCACCCGACCCGGCCCGACTGGGCGGCGCACGCCAGCGGCAGCGCCGACGCGGTACGGCGCATGTGGGGCAAGCAGCCGCGCGCCTCGGTCCTGTTGCCGACGGGCCGTACGTTCGACGCGGTCGACGTGCCGGAGGTGGCGGGGTGCCTGGCGCTGGCCAGGATGGAGCGGATGGATCTGCCGCTGGGCCCGGTGATCTGCACGCCCGACCGCAGGCTGGTCTTCTTCGTCCTGCCCGGCGCCACCGTCAAGGTGCCCGATCTGCTGCGGAAGCTGGGCTGGGCACCCGGCTCGCTCGACCTGCGGGTGCGCGGCGAGGGCGACTGGATCGCCGCGCCGCCGACGCGGACGGGGCCGGGCGCCTCGGTGCAGTGGGCGCGGCAGCCGACCGCCCTGAACCGGTGGCTGCCGGACGTCGAGGAGCTGCTGAGTCCGCTGGCGTACGCGTGCGGGCGGGAGTTGGCGGCGGCGAGGGGCCGCTGACCCCTGCGCGCGGGGCTCACGCTCCCGAGTCATTCGGTCACTGTCAGTGGTCGCGTCTAGGGTTGTCGGACGTAGACCTTCGCGCGTCGTCCGACCAGCGGCGCGCCGGGGGCAGGGGCGCGAGACGGGGAGAGGTGCCGCCATGTCGGAGCCGCAGAGGTCGCAGGGGGAGCAGGAGTCGCAGCGGAAGCTGACGCCGTACCGGCCGGTGCCGTACGGGAGGACCGCCGAGGAGGTGTCCGAGGCGGCCGGAGACACCGATCCGGTCGCTGTGCGTGTGCGCGGGCTGTGGAAGCGGTTCGGTGAGCAAGTGGCCGTGGCCGGGATCGATCTGGAGCTGCCCGCGGGCCGCTTCATCGGCCTGGTGGGGCCGAACGGGGCGGGGAAGACGACCTCGCTCTCCATGATCACCGGCCTGCTGCGGCCGGACGACGGCAGTGTGCGGATCGTGGGCCACGACGTGTGGACGGACCCGGTCGGCGTGAAGTCCAGGATCGGCGTGCTGCCGGAGGGTCTGCGGCTGTTCGAGCGGCTGTCGGGACGTGAACTGCTCGGCTACACGGGCCGGTTGCGCGGTCTGCCGGGCGCCGAGGTCGACAAACGCGCCGGTCAGCTCCTCGACGTCCTGGACCTGTCGGCCGCGCAGAACAAGCTGGTCGTCGACTACTCCACCGGTATGCGGAAGAAGATCGGCCTGGCCGCCGCCCTGCTGCACAATCCCGAAGTCCTCTTCCTCGACGAGCCGTTCGAGGGCGTCGACCCGGTGTCCGCGCAGGTCATCCGCGGTGTGCTGGAGCGCTATACGGAGTCGGGCGGCACGGTCGTCTTCTCCTCGCACGTGATGGAACTGGTGGAGAGCCTGTGCGACTGGGTCGCGGTCATGGCCGCGGGCAAGATCGTGGCGCGCGGCCCGCTCGCGGAGGTGCGCGGCACCGCTCCCTCGCTCCAGGACGCCTTCTTGTCGCTGGTGGGCGCCGACCGGCGCGACGGGCAGGCGCTCGACTGGCTGAGCGGCGGCAAGTGATGACCACCTCGGCCACCGCCCCGCTCGCCGCTCCCGCGCCGCCGCCCCCGCCCGGTCGCGGTTCCTCGCTCACGCCGGTCTTCGTACGGCTCAAGCTCACCCTCTTCCGCAACGGCCTGCGCCGGTCCACCGGCCGCACGGTCGGCTGGTCCCTCGGCGTCGCCTTCGCGATGCTGTACGCGCTCGGCATGGGCGCCGGAATGGTCGCGCTGCGGAACAACCACTACGCACCGTCCGCCGCCGTCACCGTGACCGTCGTCCTGGTCGTGGGCTGGGCGATCATGCCGCTGTTCTTCTTCGGCGGCGACGACACGCTCGACCCGACCCGGCTGGCGATGCTGCCGCTACGGCCGCGCCCGCTGATAACGGCGCTGTTGGTGTCGTCGCTGATCGGCGTCGGTCCGCTCTTCACACTGCTGGTGTCGACCGGTGCGGTCGTCGCGGTCGCGCACGGCGGGGCCGCGTGGGTCGTCGCGGTCGTGGCCGTGGCCCTGACGCTGCTGCTGTGCGTGGCGCTGTCGCGGGCGGTGGCCGCCGCCAACACCCGGCTGCTGACCAGCCGCAAGGGCCGCGACCTGGCCCTGCTCAGCGGTCTGTTCGTGGCGGTGGGTGCCCAGCTCGTCAACCTCGGCGTCAACTCGTTGTCGTCCGACGGCGGTCTGCACCGGGCGACCTCGGTGGCGTCCGTACTGCGCTGGATTCCGCCCGCGCCCGCCGTGGACGCGGTGCGTTCGACGGCGCGCGGGTCGTACGGCCTGGCCGTCGTGCAACTGGCCCTCACCGTCGCCGTGCTGGCGCTGGTCCTGCGCTGGTGGCACGCCAGCCTGCACCGGCTGATGGTCTCGCCCGACGCGTCCACGCTCCAGGCGGCGCCGGAGCGCGAGGGGTCGAAGGCGCGGGGCGGGGCGGCGGCGGGCCCTTCGCTGCCGGCCCGGCTGCTGCCCGGACGGCTGGTGGGCGGCCGGACGGCCACGGTGATGGAGCGGCAGTTCCGGTACCTGTGGCGCGACCCGAGGTCGAAGGCGGCGTGGGCGACCGGGCTGGCCGTCGGGCTGCTGCTGCCGCTGGTCGCGGTGGTGCAGCACGGCACCGTCTACCAGTGCCTGTGGGCGGCGGGGCTGCTCGGCATGCAGATGTACAACCAGTTCGGCATGGACGGCTCCGCCTTCTGGACGGTGTCGGCGACGATCACCACCCGCAGGGACGCGACGCTCGAACTGCGCGGCCGGGCGCTGACGTTGGCCGCCATCGCCGTGCCGTACGTCACCGTCGTCACCACCGGCGCGGCGCTGCTGCTCCACCGGGTGTCGGCGCTGCCCGAGACGCTGGGGCTGTCCTTCGCCTTCCTGGGCGCGCTCATCGCGACCGGCAGTTACGCGAGCGTCCGCTACCCGTACGCGCTCCCGCAGGACAACCCGTTCGCCAACGCGGCGCCCGGCCAGGGCGGTCTCGTCGCGCTGAACGTCGTCGGCGGCACCTTCAGCGGCGCGGCCCTGTCGCTACCGGTGATCGCGCTGACCCTCGCCCTCCACTTCAACGATCTCCATTCGCTGCTGTGGGTGGTGCTCCCGGTGGGCGCGCTGTACGGGCTCGCGGTCGCGGCGGTCTCGCTGCGGTTCACCGCTCCGCGGCTGCTCGATCGTCTTCCGGAGATCCTGGGGGTGGTGGCGAAGGCGTGACGGACGGGGCCGGTGGCAGGTGGTCGTTGAGGGCGGTGCCGTCCTTGCCTGCCCGGCGTGTGCTGCCGTCCTTGCCTGCACGGCGTGTGCTGCCGTCCTTGCCTGTCCGGCCTGTGCTGCTTTTCCTGTCGGCGGTGCCGGCCGTGTCGATGCCGTCCGCTCGGTCGGCGCGGCGCCGCGGGCCGCGCCATTCCGCGATCCAGTAGAGCAGCGCGAGGGCGGGCAGGGCGGCGCCGAGCAGGGCCACCGAGGTCCAGCCACCGGCGTGGTAGGCGTAGGAACCGGCCTGTGAGCCAACCGCGCCGCCGACGAAGAAGGTGGCCATGAAGGCGCTGTTGAGCCGGGACCTGGCCTGGCCGTCGAGCCGGTAGATCACCTGCTGGCCGAGGATCAGGGTGGTCTGCACGGCCATGTCGAGGAGCACCGCGGCGGCGCCGAGCGCGATGACGCTGTGCCGTTCCACCCCGGCGAGGCCGAAGGCCAGGGCCGCGGTGACGAAGGCGACGGCCGTCATCGGCCGGACCAGGCCGCGGTCGGCCCAGCGTCCGGCGAGCGGTGCCACCAGTGCGCCGCCCGCGCCCGCGAGCGCGAAGAGGCCGACCTGCCACTGGCTGTAGTTGAAGGGATCGCTGGTCAGAACGAAGGAGATGGTGGTCCAGAAGACGCTGAAGGCGCCGAACATCGCGGCCTGGTACAGCGCCCTGCGCCGCAGCGCCGGATGGACGCGCAGCAGGCGGGCGGTGGAGCGCAGCAGCAGCCCGTACGACAGCGTGGCGGCGTCGGCTCCGGGAGCGCGGCGCGGCAGGGACCTGCGCAGTACCAGGGTCAGTACGGTCATCAGCCCGGCCGAGGTCAGGTAGACGACCCGCCAACTGGTCGCGTCCGCCAGCAGGCTGCCGAAGGTACGGGACAGCAGGATGCCGGTCAGCAGGCCGCTCATCACCTGCCCGACGACCTTGCCGCGGCTCTCGTCCGGCGCGAGGTCGGCGGCGAAGGGCACGAGGATCTGGGCGACGACGAGCGTCGTGCCGACGATCAGCAGCGCGGCGAGCAGGACGGCGAAGCCCGGTGCGAGACCGGCCAGCACCAGACCGGCGATGGTGAGGGCGAGCAGGACGGTGGCCAGGCGGCGCTTCTCGATGACGTCGCCGAGCGGGACGATGAGCAGCAGGCCGGCGGCGTAACCGAGTTGGGAGACGGTGACGAGGCTGCCCGCGGCGACCGCGCCGATCCCGAACGCCTGGCGCAGCTCGCTGAGCAGCGGCTGCGCGTAGTAGAGGTTGGCGACGGTCAGACCGCAGGCCACGGCGAGCAGGACGATGAGGCGGCGGGGCGGGCCCGACGCGGGGACCGGTGTGGCGCCGACTGCGTGTCCGGGCCCTGCGGCGGCGGGTCCGGACGCGGGTATGTGCACGGGTTCGGGCCCTGGGGACGGTGCGTCGGACGACGGCTGGGACATCGATACCTCGTCGAAGTGGAAACCGGTTTAACCAGTTCCGAAGGTACCAGTTAAACCGGTTCCCCGGTAGAGTGGCCCGTATGACCGCGAACGGCATCGACGCCTACGCCCCGGCCCTGGACGGCGGCCGTACTCAGCCGCGCTTCCGCG
The DNA here is from genome assembly GCF_042957385.1 of Streptomyces sp. NPDC008079. NCBI lineage: Bacteria > Bacillati > Actinomycetota > Actinomycetes > Kitasatosporales > Streptomycetaceae > Streptomyces > Streptomyces sp. NPDC008079. The sequence continues at coordinate 1,406,353 of NZ_JBIBIC010000001.1, read as the reverse complement.
AGGGCGCCGGGCGGCTGTGCCTCGACTACCTGCGGACACTGCGCTACCGGGGCACGCCCGCGGTCACCGAGGAGCTGGCCGATCCGGAGGCGCTGATCGCCTGGGTACGGCAGTGCGGCCCCTGCTCCGACGTACCCGCCACCCCGCCCACACCCGCCCGGCTGCGCGAGGCCCGCGCCTTGCGCGAGGCGGTCCACGCGCTGGTCAGCGCCGCCATGGCCCCCGGCAGGGAACCCGGCGCGGCCCCCGGCTCCGGCCTCGGCGACACCGCCCGCGCCCGGCTCAACCGCGCCGCCGCCCACGTCGTCCCCGCCCCCCGCCTCGGCCCCTCCGGCGACCTCCAGTGGCACGCGGACGACCCCCTCACCGCGACCCTCGCCCTGATCGCCCGCGACGCCCTCGACCTCGCCGCCACCCCCGAACTGCTGCCGCGCCTGCGTCCCTGCGCCTCCCCGACCTGCGGCGCCGTCTTCCTCGACCAGTCCCGTCCGGGGACGCGGCGCTGGTGCTCCATGGACGTGTGCGGCAACCAGGCCAAGAAGACGGCGCTACGGGCGCGGAGCGCGTAACCGGTGACGTCAGGGGCCGAAGTGCAGGGCCCGCGCGAAGGCGTCGATGTCGTCCATCGCCCGGAGCACCCGCCCCGGATCGGGCGCCGCCGTCATCACCAGCACGTCCGCACCGTGCTCGGGCACGCGCCACGCGTAACGGAGGCCGATGGTGATGCCGTTGTCGTCCGGGTCGACGAAGTAGCGCATCACGCGGATGCCGGTGCCCAGGTGCTCACTGCCGAAGTCCTCGACGATCGGCGGCTCCACGGCGTACTCCGCGTCCGCGTGGGTGAGCTCCCGCAATTCGCCGGGCAGTTCGCCCTCGATGTCGAACTCCGCCCAGTACACGGCCAGCGGATTCCCGCGCGGGCCGTCCAGGTGGAAGTGCAGCCCGTACCCCGGATAGACGCGCGGATACCGCTCCATCCCGTACGTCAGCGCCTCGGCCAACTCCCGTACCTCGCCGGGGCCCGGCGTCAAGGCGCTGTCCTCCCAGTGCGCCTCGGCCATCACCCGCGCGTACGCGGCGGCGTCCGGGAACTCCCCCTCGCTCCCCGGCACCGGCCACCGCGGCGGGACCCACACCCACCGCGAACCGTCCACCCGCCGGGCGTCCAGCCGGCTCCCGCTCACGCGTAGCTCCAACGGAACGTCGTCATCAGCGCGTCGAACAACTCGGCCAGCGCCCTGGTGAATTCGCTGCCCGGATCCCCGTCCCCCACCGTCGAGAACGCCACCGCGAGCCACCGCCCCGCGCCCTGCCTCGGCACGGGGACGACGTAGTCGACATGCCGTGCATACGTCTCCACCGGTTCGCTCTCACGGAGGGCCGACGGCTCCACGTACTCCCACCGCACGCCCAACGTCCCCGCGACCTCCCGCACTTCCCCCGGCGCCCCGCCCCGCTCCTCCCCCACCAGCCGCCCCAACACGGCCTCTGCCCCCGTCTCCTCCCCCGCCCACTCCCCCGCCACCTCGGCGACCACGAACGACGCCCCCACCACCAGCCCCGCCCGCGCCTTCACCGGCACATACAGATCCAGCCCACCCCCCGCCCTCGCCTCCCGCGCCATCCCCTCCACCCTCCGGCGCACCTCCGCCCGAAACGCCATCCCCTCATCCCTCGGCACCCCCGCCGGAATCCGCTCGATCCCCCGAAACACCTTCTCGTCCAACGCCGTCGCGGTGCCCGCGCGCAGAGGGATCCGGGCCCAGCCCGGGGGCAGCACGAGGGTGTACCCGACGGGGGTGGTCGCGGCCGTCACCGGGCCGCCTCCGCCGGGGGTTTGCGGCGCAGCCGCACTTTGGCAAGCCAGGCGGTGGCTGGAGCCAGCAAGGGGATGGGCGCGAGGTAGACGATTCCCGTGGAGGCCAAGGAGATTGCGGTGAAGATACCGCCGACCCAAAGGTAGAACTGCACGCCTGAGGCCCACGCACGTGTGCGGTGAAGTCCGTATATCCCCCACCAGACAAGCGTCTGACCTACTGCCGCCAGAGCGACCATTTCGAAGATGAACGTGTCCCTGCCCGGGGTCAAAAGCCGTCCGGTGAGGGCGATCAAGCAGAACCCCAGAGGCGGAACCACAGCGCCCCATCGGATGCGCTTGTCACTCCGCGCGAGGAGCAGATCGCTGGTCACGTCGCTGGTAAAGAACATGCGGGCTCCCATGGATTCGGTGCGGCCAAGCAGAGGTACACAGTCACCAGGCAGTGCCCACTTCTTTCGTGTACTGGTCCTTGAAGTCGCCGTAGGCCGCGATCGAGGGCTTTCCCGGAACGAAGTCGCTACTCCCAACGCCCTTGTCCACAAGATCGACCGACGTCGCAGCCGCCCACGAGCCTTGGAACGCGTTCCGGTGCCGCTCGGCACCCTGGCTCGCCCGCTGCACAGCGCCACTCTCCGGATACGCGGCCCGCATCCGGACCACGTCCTTGTAAAGATTCGCCGTCTCGCGGTCGCCGCCAAGAAGCACCGCTTCGCGCTGGGTGGCCTCGGCCACGGGGGTAGCGGCCTCGCCCGCAGCGGCGGCGCGGCCCGCGCGCTTGGCCGCCGCCTTCGCGATGTTGCGCTCGTGGCGGGCCGTGGCCCGGGCTGCGCTGGTGGTACCGCGACGGTTGACGGTGGCGGAGGTCCGGTCAAGGACCGACCGGGAGGCGCGGGTGGCGGTGGCGGCGGCCCGCTCCTCGGCTGCGGCCTCGGCGGCGAGCTTCGTGGCGATCTGGACGCCTCGGAGATTGTTGAGGGCGATCGTGCCAACGCCCATGGTGAGGAGGCCGAAGATGTCCATGCCGACGTCCAGCCAGGAACAGTCACCGGCGGAGGCGAGCAGCAGGTGCGCGGCGAAAACGCCGATCGCGAGCCACATCGCGAGTGCCGCGACCCAGCCCGCTGGAGTCATCACGATCGCGACCAGGGCAATAGCGGTGGCGACCCAGCTCATCACATCCGCGACAAGCGAAATCGCCCCCTTCACCCCGTCGATCTCGTTCTTGCGCCGCTCCCACCAACTGTCCTTGATCTTGTCGTTGATCTCGTGCCGGATACGCGCCGCGTAGTGCGACGCCCGCTCGTCGCGGTGGGCCTCGACCCTGGTCAGGGAGCGGCGGTACTTGGCGAGCGGGTCGTCGCCCGAGGCAGATTCGGTGTCCTCAGGGGGAGCCGTCTCGGCGTCGGCGCGTGCGCCTCGCAGGATGCGGTCGGCGTCGGACTGGATGGACTCCAATTCGGCGGCCCAGGCAGTGAGATGGCCGTGGACGCGTTCGTAGCGGCCGGCGGTCTCGCGGAGGTGGACTTCCAGTTCGCGGGCTTCGTCGCGGAGTTTGGTGGCGTAGCGGCCTTTGAGGCCGTCGCCGGTGCCGATGACCTTGAGGTCGGCGGCCTCGGCTCTGAGCATGCCCGCGAGGTGCTTCATGTGGGCGACCTCGTCGCGGATAGACTCGGGGTCGCCGGGGGTGGGATCGGTGTCGGTGAGAGGGTGCCAGTCGCGCGGGCGCGGCCTGGTGGTCGTCGCCACGGGGGTCAGCCGCTCTTGGCGAGGTGTTCGTCGGTCTGCTTGAACGTCTCGCGGGCCGCACCGACGAGTCCGCCGACGGACTCGATGCCGCCGATGAGCTTCTTGCGGTACCAGGCCCAGTTGTTGACGAACGCGTCCATCGCGCCCGCCACCGCGCCCGACCCCCAGATGTGGGGCAGGTCGTCCCGATGGACCTTGATGCTCTTGAACTCGAAGTGCAGCTTCGTCAACAGCCGCTCCGAATCGGCGAGCACCTGATCCGTCACCTTGAGGTCCGCCATCCTCGTACCCCGACCACCCTCGTTGTCGCCGTCATATGCCGTTACTTACGGACTGACAACGACCCCGATCCGCCTCGGGGTTACGGGTGAATCGGATTTGACGGCGCGCGGCGCGTAAGGGAGTGCCTTCCGAGGGTCAGTTGGCGATGCTGCCGCGCCAATCGGGGAGCAGTTCGTCCAGGAGGGCTTCGACGCGGGGTGGGAGGCCGCGGCTGGGGCCGCTGAGGGAGTCGCTGCGGGCGATGAGGGAGTTGGCGGCGGCCTGGAGGCGGGCGGGGTCGCCGGTGGCCTGGGTGGCGCGGAGGAGTTCGAGCCAGAGGCGCTCGTCGTTGGGGGAGACGACCAGGGCAGCCTCGATGGCCGCGACGGCCGCCTTCGGCTTGGCCGCGTCGAGGTGGAGGGCGGAGAGCGCGAGGGCGATCTCGGCGACGAGGACGGGGTGTTGGGCGTCGACTATCTCGTGGGAGAGCCAGCCGTAGCGGCCCGCGGTGCGGTCCTGGAGGAGCGGGCCGCGGGCCAGCGAGAGGGCCTGGGTGAGCAGGCGGCGGCGGGCGGTGGGGTCGGAGGCGGCGCTGCCCTCGGTGGCCTCGTGGTGGAGGGTCTGGAGGACGTCCCAGTCGGAGACGACGGAGGACGCGAGGACGATCCGGCCGGTGTCGTCGATGGTGAGCCGGGCGATGCCGCCGGGGTCGGTGCCGAGCCAGTCGCGGAGGCGCTCGACGAGGGCGTCGCGTACGTCCTCGGTGACGCCGCGCGGCCAGAGCGCGGAGGCCAGGACGCGGGGGTGGACGCCTTCGCGGTGCAGGAGGAGCAGGGCCAGGGCCTCGTGGAGGAGCTGGCTGCGCTCGGCGGACGGCTCGTCGACGCCGACGAGTTCGAAGGAGCCGAGCAGGCGCGCGTACACGCCGGGCCGTCCCTGGTCGGAGAGGTCCACCATGAACGGCGGGGCGTCGGGGCCCGATCCGGGGCCGTCCTCGCCGCCCGCCTCGGCGAACAGCCGCAGCACGGCCTGGTACTGATCGGCGGGCAGCACCTGCGCTTCGAGGTCGAGGCCGAGCAGCGGGGCGAGCAGCCGTCCCGCGGAGGTGATCTCCAGCTCCCAGGCGGCGCCCGGCATGTCGGGACGGCTGGAGGCGACGAGGTAGCCGATGCCGAGCCGGCCCGCGTCGGAGGCGAGTTCGGCCAGCCGGTTCGCCTCCTCCTCGGTGGGCTCGGCGGCGAGCAGGACGAGGTGCGGTGCCCATTGGGTGTGCTGGGCGCGGCCGGTGCGGCCGGTGAGGACGCTGTCCTGGCCCGCCGTACGCAGGGCGCCCGCCCGCTGCGCGGTCTCCGCGGACATCGTCTCGATGACCTCGGGCACGTCGGCGAGGTGCCGGACGCGGGCGGGGGCGAGGGCCGTGAGGTCCTCGGCGAAGCCGACAAGGGTGACGGTCATCCGGTCCGACCAGCCGTTGGTGGCCAACTCCGAGGCGACGGAGGCCAGTACGGCCTCGCGGTCGGCGGCGGCTCCGGACAGCGAGACGATGCCGGGCACCGCTTCGAGGTTGAGCAGCAGCCGCGCGCCGTCGAGCGTGCCGAGCGCGACCAGGCCGGGGTACGGGGCCGCCGCGGACACGTCCGCGTCCTCGGTGAGGTCGGCGCGGTCGAGCCGCCAGAAGGTCTGGTCCTGGCCGAGCTGCCAGGGGGCCGGCGGCTGGCCCTCGGGCCAGGCCAGTTGCAGGTGCAGGGCCTCGTCGGTGAGCCACGCGGCGTAGACGGTCGGGAGCTTGAGGCCCTCGGCGTCCAGGCGGCCGGACAGCGCGCGCAGCGCGCGGTCGAGGAAGGCGACGGTGTCCTGGTCGGCGCCCACGCGCAGCGCGTCGGCGGCGTCGGCCTGCGGCCCGGTGGGGGTGCGCGGCGTGCGCAGGCCGCCCGCGGTGACCGACTGCCACAGGGCCGTACGACGGCGGCGGCCGAGCGCGGCGAGCAGGCCCGCGGCCAGCAGCGGGGCGGCGATCAGGGCTTCGGACAGGTCGAAGCCGTGCGAGTGGGAGGAGGAGTTCGCGGTGAAGGCGGCGGTGGGCCCGTGCTCGGGGGCCGTCTCGGCGTGGGCCGGGGTGGTGACGGCCGCGTGGCGACCGCCGGACCCGCCCGTACCGCCCGTGCCCGTACCGCCGGGGCCGCCCGTACCGCCGGGGCCGGTCTCGGCGGACGCGCTGTCGGTGGAGCCGGAACCGCCCGATCCGCCGCCCTGGGCGCCGGTCCCGCCGCCGCCCTGCTCGGCCGCCGCGTGCTGGGCGGAGGCGTGCGCGCCCTCGGCCGTGGTGTCCTTGGCGCCGCCGTGCTCGGCGTAATGCTGCACGTCGGGCGCGACGTGCGTGGCCGCGACGGGCATCTCCACGAGGTCGCCGCCGTGCGCGTCGGAGGGCATCTCCATCACCCAGCCGGGCCGGATGAGGCTGGCCTGCGACAGCTTGGAGCCGTCCGGCTGCACGCGGTCCTTGTTGAGCTGGTAGATCTCGTTGTACCTGCGGCCGTCGCCGAGGTGGCGCTGCGCGATCTCCCACAGCGAGTCGTGGTGCCGGCCCTCGGGCGGCTGGATCCGGTAGAACTTGGTGTCCTTGTGCGCCGACTGACCCGCGCTCTGGTGCGATCCCGCGGCGTGCTGGGCGGCCTGCTGATGCGGCACGGCGGCGCTGACGGTACGTGCCTGGTGCTGCTGGCCGGGGGTCTGCTGCGCGGTGGCGGCCACGCCCGGCCGCGCCTGGCTCTCGTGCTGGTTGCCCTGGCCGAGCTGGGACAGACCGGGGACGAGGCCCGCGGTGCTCACGCCGACGAGCAGCAGCGCCGCGATCAACTGCCGTGCCAGCAACTGGCTCGGGCCCGCGCCCGGCACCCGGCTCGGCATGCCCACGCCGGAGACCGCCGCCTTGGTCTCGACCAGCACGCACGCCGTGAACTGCGCCCAGGCCAGCCATACGATCACGGCCAGTGTGTTGACGAACGTCTCGCTGGTGATGGGCTGTTGCACCAGGTCGGAGTCGAAGTGGTGCGGGAACGGCGACCCGATGAAGTACAGGAGCGCGCCCGGCACCCCCACCACGAGCACGGCGAGCGCCAGGAACGCGCCGAGCGCGCGCACGAAGTCGCCGAACGTACGGTGCCTGCGCGGCGGGCGCGCCGCCGCCCCACCCTGCTGCGTACGGTTACGTCCCGTGGCGGTCGTGCGTGCCATGGCTGCTTCCTCTGCCTTCGGTTGGAGCGGCTGGTGCTTCGGCTGAACGACTGGTGCTGAACGACTGGTGCTATACGACTGGTGCTGTACGGCTGGTGCTGTACGAATGCTGCTAAGGGCTGCTTGTCACGGACTAGTTGGCCGGTCCCGTGACGGACTCGGCCGCCGCCGTACCGTGGACGACGATGTTGTGGTCGTAGAAGAAACCGGTGAGCATCGGCTCATACGTGAGCTGGACGGTCACCTCCACCCGGTTGGGCAGGGCGGAGGTGCAGTAGGAGGCCATGACGTCGGCCGGGCTCAGCCCCGACTGCTCGGCGAAATTCCTGACCCTGCCGGTGCAGGCCCCGGTGTTGATCACGGGCTGGGTGCCCGCGGGAGCGTTGCGCAGCGCCTCGACGTCGATGTCCTGGGCCGCGTAACGGGCCGCCTGCTCGGCTATGTCGGCGGCGCGCTCGCGCTTGGAGATCGACAGTCCGCCGTCGACGACGAAGGCGGCGAGCGCCATGAACACCACGGCGAAGATAAGCATCGCGGCGGTGCCGGAGCCGCGGTCGGGGCGGCGTACCACCCTCCGCGCCACCCTTCCTACGAGGCGCCGTACGACGTGCCGTGTCGCGTGCATCGGTCACTCCGCCCGTCGGTACGGGTCGAGCGGTGAGGCCGCCGTCGACGTGATCGTCTTGTTGATCTTGAGGCCGAGCGAGGCGAGGCCGCGGATGGTGCAGCTCACCTCGACCCTGAAGAGGGTGTCGGCCTCGAAGCCCTCGCTGGTCTTCTTCACCGACAAGGTGCCGGCCACGCAGGTGTCACCGAGGTCCGCCCGGGCCGCCGCGATCGCCTCGGACATGGCGACGCCCTGACTGCGCTGGATCGACCCCGCACGGGCGGCGTCCCTGGCGGCGCCGTCCACCGCGCCCCGGCCGTCGACGAGTTGGCCGAAGGCGACCAGGATCAGGATGAACAGGATCATGATCGGGGCGAGGATCACCACCTCGATGGTGGACAGCCCTCCGTCGGCCCGCTCCCCCACCCGTCTGGTGCGCAGTGCGGTTCGCAGTCGGGTACGCATCGGATCAGCCCCCGTTGTCCGGTACGAAGCGCTCCACCGGCCCCTGGGAACTCTCGTTCACCTTGAAGTGGAAGCCGGGGAAGATGGTCGGTACGTCGGCCGTGACGCGCACGCCGACCGTGGCCGCGTCCGGCTGCAAGGACGTCACCTTGCGGCCGTCCAGCAGATTCGGTCCGAGCTGGTCGATACGGTCCTCGGCCGCGCTGGTCGCCTTACCCGACCAGCCGCCGGGATCGGCGTCGGCCTCCGCCCGCGCCTTGCGGGCACCGGCGTGCGCGGCCGCCTGCGCGACATGGTCGGCGAAGGAGTACAGACCGAACTGCACCGTCGCGAAGATCATGAAGAACAGGACCGGGGTGAGGAAGACGAACTCGATCGCGGTCATCCCGCGGTCATCGCCGGTAGGCGCCCCCGCGCCGTTTACCGCTCTCGTGCTCGTACGGCTGCCCACGCCGCTGTCGCCGCGGGCGGCGTCCAGCCTGCGGCGTACGGCGTGGTGCAGCGCGTCGATTCGTCGTTCCATCACGGATATCGGTCCCGGCCTCAGCAGGTCTTGCTGTCCGTGGTGTTCGAGATGCAGTTGCCGACGTCCGATGCCTTGCCCTTGAGGGCGCCGTTGATGATGACGGCGACCACGCCGACGACGGTGACGACCACCGCGGAGATGATCACCCACTCGACGGCGGAGGCACCGCGGGACAGGCCCTCGGAACGGGCGCGCTCGACGCGCCCCTTGAGGAAGGTGAGAAGGAAGTCGACAGCCGGATGGCTGACCTTGGACAAGCGGTTCATGGTTCAAGTCCTCTCGACTCGACGCTCGGCGTTTCGATGACAGTGGTGCTCAGGAGGGACGGTGACGATCGGAGACAGTGGTGCTCAGAGACGTTGGCGGTCAGACCTGGAACACGCGCATCGCGGCGGGAAAGATCAGGAAGACCAGGAAGCCCGCGCACAGCAGGAGTTGCGCGACGAGCATGGACTGGGACTTCTCGCCCGCGGATCCCTCGATCTCGGCGAGTTCCCGGTGCCGCATCGTCTCGGCGCGCGAGGCGAGCGACTCGCGGACCTTCGCGCCGTCGTCGGCCACCAGGCCGAGTGTGACGGACAGGTCCCTCAACTCCTCGACGCCCAGCTCGTCGCCGAGTCTGCCGAGGGCCACCCACTGGCTGGTGCCGGTGATCCGGGCATCGGCCAAGCAGTTGCGGATACGGGTCAGGGCCCAGCCGTCGCTGATCTCGGCGGCGGCCATCAGGGCCTCGGGCAGACCGCGGCCGCCCGCGAGGTTCATCGACACCAGGTCGAGGTAGGCGCCGATGACCCGGCGCAGGTCCTTGCGCTTGTCGGCGGCGTCGCGGCGCACTTCGAAGTCCGGCAGGAGGAAGAAGACGCCGCCGCAGATCAGGGCCATCCAGACCGGGATCACGGGGTTGCTGCCCATGCCGAGCTGCCAGATCACGGCGAAGAGGAACGGCCCGAAGATCACACCGGCCGCGGCCAGGATGATCTTCGTGGCCAGGAAGTTCTCCCAGCTCCGGTCGAGCACGGCGAGGTCGGCGCGGAGCGAGCGCTGCTCCCAGCCCTGTTGGAGGTAGAAGGTGGCGACCCGCTGGCCCACGCGGCCCTTGAAGTCGGTCGGTGCGGTGTGCGCCGGTCCGCTGCTGACCGGGCCCGCGGCGCGCATCGCGTCGATCTGCGCCACCGTGTGCACGGCGCTGCGCTTGCCGGGCATGAGCGCCCGGATGAGGACGAAGACGCCGAGGCCGACGGCCGCGCCGACCAGACAGGTGAAGAGGATGTTGTTCATCGTGCCGCCCCCTGACCCGGGATGGCCTGGCCCGGTACGCCGCCGTGGCCGGGCACACCGCCGCGGCCCGGTGCCGCCGCGTGGCCGGGTGCGGCGTGCCCCGGCGCTCCGTGACCCGGCAGCGGCTGGCCGGGGGTCGCCTGTGCGTGGGCGCCGTGGCCGGGCGGCACTCCGATGCGGTCGGCGGCCGAAACGCGCTCCGGCTCATGGACCAGGAACCGGTCCGGCGTCTCGATGTTGGACAGCTTCCGCAGCCACCAGAATCCGGCCGCGAACAGCGCGCACACCAAGGTGAGTACGGCCTGGCCGATCGCCGTGCCGTACGGCTCGACGAAGCTGCGGTTGAAGATGGCCAGGCCCAGCACGAAGGCCACGGACACCACGACGACGATCTGCACACTGCGCCGGGTGCTCGCGCGCTGCGCCATTACGCGCTGCCGCATGTCCACTTCCTCGCGGGCCGACTTGGCGAGCGCGCCGAGCACTTCGCGCAGACCGGGTCCGCGCAGGCGGGCGTTGAGGATGAGCGCGGCGATGATGATGTCGGCCGACGCGTCGTTGATCTCGTCGGCGAGGTGCTGGAGCGCTTCCGGCAGCGGGGTGCGCGACCTGAGGCGGTCGACGAGCGACGACAGGTGGCCGCGCAGTGCGGGTGCGGCGGCGCGGGCCGAGGCGGGTATGGCCTGTTCGAGGCCGACGGCACCCGCGATGGTGTCGCGCAGCGACTCGGTCCAGGCCGCCAGGGCTTCGACACGCTTCATCGCGGCGCGTTCCTCCGCCGCGCCGCCGAAGAGCTTGTCCCAGGTGAAGACCAGCACGGCGGTGGAGACACCGAGGACGGCCCAGCGGGTCAGGCCGAGGACGACAAGTCCCGCGACGATGGCGAGCGAGCCGCGCTGCGACAGGAAGCGCATGAACTCCGCCGCTTTGTCGCCGGACGACTCACCCGGCGCTGTCGCACCGGGCTTGGGCGCCCAGCCGCGCATCGCGAGGACGAACAGCGCGATACCGCCGCCGACGGCGGCTCCGGCGAGCAGTCCGTAGAGCACGGACAGGGAGAAGATCCCGGTCATTACCGCCACACCCCCGTGGGCTGGTAGCCGTTGGCGAGGAGTTCCTCGAGGCAGGAGATCGGGGCGTGGGGCAGTGCCACGCCCTCCCGCCCCTCGGCGAACACCTCGCTGGACAGTACGCGGCCGTCCACGCCGTTCACCTCACGGACGGAGGTGACCATACGGCGCAGGGTGCCGCCGCGCTGGAAGTCGTTGCGTCGCTGCACGAAGACGACGAAGTCGATGGCGCCCGCCACCAGCATCTGCGACGCCTCGACCGGCAGCCGCTCGCGCGCCTGGAGTGCGTAGGTGGAGATGCGGTTGAAGACCTCGGCGGAGCTGTTGGCGTGAATGGTGGACAGGGAGCCGTCGTTGCCCTGTGACATCGCGTTGAGCATGGTGACGATCTCGTCGCCGAGCACCTCACCGACGATGACGCGCGAGGGGTTCATGCGCAGCGAGCGGCGGACCAGCTCGGCCATCGAAATGGCGCCCTGGCCTTCGGAGTTGGGCAGCCGCTCCTCGAACGCCACGACGTTGGGGTGGATCTCGGGGAACTGGTCGAGGCCGAGTTCCAGCGCGCGCTCGACGGTGATCAGGCGCTCGTGCGGCGGGATGACGTTGGCCAGCGCGCGCAGCAGCGTCGTCTTTCCGGCGTTGGTGGCGCCGGCGATCATCACGTTCTTACGGGCGAGGACGGCGGCCGACAGGAAGGAGCCCAACTCCGGGGTGAGCGTGTAGTTGCCGACCAGGTCGGAGAGGAAGACCTTGCCGAGGCGGGCGCGGCGGATGGACAGCGCGGGGCGGCGCGTGACGTCCATGACGGCGGAGAGCCGGGAGCCGTCCGGGAGCCGCAGGTCGAGTTGCGGGTTCGCGGAGTCGAAGGGGCGCGAGGACAGGCCGGAGTACGCGCCGAGCACCTGGATCAGCTCGATGAGTTCCTCGTCGGACTCGGCGACCGGCTCGACCTGGAGCTCGCGGCCGTCGGAGTAGCCGACGAAGACCTGGTCGCAGCCGTTGATGTCGATGTTCTCGACCTCGGTGTCGTCGAGCAGCGGCTGAAGCCTGCCGACGCCGAAGAGCGCGGCGTGCACGGCTGCCGCGTACGCCTCCTCGGCCTGCGCGTCGGGCGGGGTGCGGCCGAGGTTGATCTCGGCGCGGGCGTAGTCCTCCAGGATCTGCGCGATGATCGCCCGCGCGAACTGCCGCTCGTCCTCGGGTGACATGGCGGGTTCGCCGGTCACCTGGTCCAGTCGGCGCTGTTCCGAGATGCGGTCGCCCGCCTCCTGCCGGAACCGCTTGACCAACTGGTGGTCGACGGTGCTCATCGGAGCACTCCGTACCGGTGCGGTACGTCGGCGGTGATCTGCCGGGCCGAGCGGATCAGCAGGGACTTGTCCAGGCGGCCCCGGCGGCGGCCGTTGAGGGTGTCGGCGCCCGCCGTGTCGTGGGCGAGGGTGCCGACGACCCGTGCGGAGATCTGCGAGGCCACCAGCATCTCGTTGACCTGGCTGGCCTGTCGGGCGCTGTGGCTGGGGTCGGTGATGAGCACGATGCCGATCGGCGGGTAGCCGAGCGCGGCGGCGGCGCCGCGCTGCGAGCCGTGCAGTTTGGCCGACAGCGCACCGGCCCTGTCCCGTACCCGCGCGAGGTGTTCGGGTTCGGTGCGGGCCACCAGGAGGACGAGGGCGGCGTGCGAGAAGAGGTCGAGGGTGGGCGAGTCGGCGCCGATCCGGCCGCAGTCGGCGATCACGTCGGCGGCGCCGTTGGGCGACTCGGCGAGCGTGGCGAAGGCCTGGCCGAGCATCGGCCACAGTCCGGACAGACCGGCGGCCTGTTCGGCGCTGCCGATGCCGACGAGGACGTCGAGTCCGCCGGCCAGCGGCTGGGCGTGGTCCCACAATTGCTCGGCGGCCAGGCCGCGTCGGGCGGTGGCGGCCAGCGAGAGCAGGCCGGTGTTGGGGTCGAGCATGCCGCCGTGCGCGGCGGGTGAGCGGTAGACGAGGTCGCCGCCCGCCGGGTCGGCCTCCGCCAGCAGGACACGGCGCGGCCAGACGGCGGCGAGCGCGACGGCGCTGGTGGTGACGCCTGGTGAGCCCTTGTCCGCGGCGATTGCGATCAGTGCCATGACGTATTCGCCCGCTCGCTCAGTTCTTGCTGTCGGGCATGAGCACGAGCGCCACTTCGTTCGCCGCGGCGGCGAGGGTGAGTTTGCCCGCGACGGAGGAGTCCGCGATCACGGTGACCAGGGTGTCGCCGCCACCGAGCCCGGAGGAGTCGGACTTCACGGACTTGATGATCAGGCTGTCGCTGATCAGCGTGTTGGCGCTCGCTCCGCCGCTGTCGCCCGAGGAGCCGTTCTGCCCCTTGGCCGCGTCGTTCCCCACCAGATACGCGGCGACGGTGTGGCCGTTGGCGAGACCGTCGGGGAACACGCCCTGCTTGAGGGAGAGTCCGACCAGCGACTTCCCGGCCGGGAGGGCGCTGCTGTTCGTCACCATCTCCTTGACCAGGACGGAGCCTTTGACGATGTTCGTGGACGCCCGATAGTTCTTCTCCAGGTCGCCGCGCTGCTTCCACAGCACGAAGTTGACCCCGGAGTCGTCGGAGACCATGACCTCGCGGAGCGCGGAGGCGGGAATCCGGTCCCCGACCGGGATGTCCTGGTCGATCTTCACGACCGAGATCTTGTTCCCCGCGCGCATGACCATCACGGTGGCGCCGAGCGCGCCGACGAGAATGAGCAGCACGGCCAGTGCGGCCAACGCGGGTTTGCGCTCCCGCGACACCGTCGGCAGCCGCTCTCCGCCCATCGGCGCCCCATGCATGGGCGCGGATCCGGACTGACGGCTGTTACTGCCGCCGCCCGCAGCGGAACGTTCTCTGGTCCTCACGTCACTGCCCCCGTCGAGCCGGCGTGCTTCTTCGAAATCGGTTGCGTGGGGAGAGACTGCCGCGCTCCTGTCCGGCGACAGCCCGCAGGCCGATGTCAAGTCACCGCACGCTATCAGCGCCTTACAAACACCCTCAAGGCGCATCCCGTGACAAGCGACTCACAGCCTTGCAACAGAACGGAACGGCTTCCGTGACATGCCCACGCTCGGGCCGCACGCTACCCCACCCGCCCCGTCCACCCCTCTTCCCTCCGGCCTGAGGACCACTGTCCCACCCGCGACGGGGGCCGTGTCCAGCCCTGTTCCCGGCCTGTGGATAAACCGGTGCAGGTTATCCACAGGCCCGGCACCTGAGGCCCCACGACCGGCCTCCAGCGGATATCGTCCTGAGAAACCAAGTCGAATCCGGGGGAACGAGGAACGTCGTGCGTCTGTCGTTGACCGTGGTCGACCCGCTCGGCGGGGACCGCGCCGATGTTGTGGTGGAGACCGAGTCCGCGTCGACCGTCGCGGATGTCGCGCGCGAGCTCGGACGGAAAGTCGGCGCAGGCGGCGCGGAGATCATCTCGATCTCCGGCGGCCCCTCGCGCGCGCCCGGCTCGCCCGCGGTGTACGTGGACGGGTACGCGGTGGACCCGAGTTGGTCGGTGGCCCAGTCACCGCTGCGCGAGGGCGCGGTGGTCAGCCTCTACGACCCGGCGGGCTGCCTGCCGGGCGAGCCCGCCGGTGTGGTCGAACTGCGGGTCGCGGGCGGCCCGGACGCGGGCGCGGTCCACCGTCTGGGCATCGGCAAGGTGGAGATCGGGCGCGGTGCCTCGTCCCGGATCCGCATCGACGACTCGGAGTTGGCGGAGCGCGCCGCGGTGCTGACCGTGGGCATGGGCGGCACGTGCCAAGTCACGGTCGGCGGCGACACGAAGGAATGGCCGCTCGGCGACCAGCTCTCCCTCGGCAACAGCCTTCTGGAGCTTGGCCCCTATATCCCGCCGAACGCGGCGCTGCATCCCGGCGAGGACGGGGCGACCTACGACTACAACCGTCCGCCGCGGCTGTCACCGCCCGAGCGGACCACCGTCTTCCGGCTGCCGACCCCGCCGAAAGAGCCGGCCGGACGGCCGCTGCCGTGGCTGATGGCGGTCATGCCGCTGCTCATGGCCGTGATGATGGCCTTCATGATGCACCGCATGATGTACCTGTTCATGGCGGTCGTCAGCCCGATGGTCATGGTCGGCAACCACTTCATGGACAAGAAGAACGGCCGCAAGTCGTACGCGAAGACGGTCACCGAGTTCCGCGAGCGCAAGGAACGCATCGAGCAGGACGCCAACAAGGCGCTCGACCTCGAACGCAAGGACCGGGCCGCGGCCTCGCCCGACCCGGCGACCGTGCTCAACACCGCGACGGGGCCGCGCACCCGGCTGTGGGAGCGGCGGCGCGGCGACGCCGACCACCTGCTGATCAGGGTCGGCACGGCGAAGCTGCCGTCCGAGGTGATCCTGGACGACCCGGAGCAGGAGGAGCACCGCCGCAAGGTCAACTGGGAGATCGACGACGCCCCGGTCGCGGTGGAGTTGCGCAGGCTCGGCGTGATCGGTTTCGCGGCGCCCGGCGACGACGCGCGGGCGATGGGCCGTTGGGCGGTGGCGCAGATGGCGACGCTGAGCAGCCCGATGGATGTGCAGTTCTATGTGCTCACCGAGCAGTCGGGGCAGCAGAGTTGGGACTGGGTGCGGTGGCTGCCGCACTCGCGGCCGACCGACGGGCAGGACGCCAGCGCGCTGCTGGGCACGGACGCCGAGACGGTCGCGGCGCGGGTCGCTGAGTTGACCTCCATTCTGGACGGACGGCAGAAGGCGAAGCAGAAGGCGGGCAGCGCGGCCAATCACGCGGCCTTCTTCAAGGACCCGGACATCGTGGTCATCCTCGACGGGTCGCGGCGGATGCGGTCGCTGCCCGGCGTGGTGCAACTGCTGCGCGAGGGCCCCGGTGTCGGGATGTTCGCCATCTGTCTGGACTCCGAGGAGCGCTTCCTGCCCGGCGAGTGCCAGGCCGTGGTGATTGCGGAGTTCGAGGCGCCCGCCGTGGACGCGACCGTCGCTTCCGTTCCGGAGACCGCCGCGGCGGCCGCGCCCCGGCAGGGCGGCTTTCCCTCGGTGAACGCCTGGTACGCGGGCGCGCAGCAGGCCCAGGCGGTGGCGGCGGAACCGGCCTCCGGCGCCTTCCGGTTGCGCGTCGAGCAGGCGGGGGTGGCACGCATCCGCAAGGTGCGGCCCGACCTCGTCTCGCCCGCCTGGTGCTCCCGGCTGGCCCGCTGCCTGTCGCCGATCCGGGACATCAGCGGCGACGCCGAGGACTCCGCGATCCCGTCCGCCAGCCGCCTGTTGGACGTCCTGGAGATCGAGCCGCCGACGGCCGACGCCATCGCCTCGCGCTGGCGGCTGAGCCCGATCTCCACCCAGGCGGTGGTCGGCGAGTCCTACGACGGTCCGTTCGCTATCGACATCCGCAAGGACGGGCCGCACGGCCTGATCGCGGGTACGACCGGTTCGGGTAAGTCGGAGCTGTTGCAGACCATCGTGGCCTCGCTCGCGGTGGCGAACACCCCCGAGGCGATGACGTTCGTGCTCATCGACTACAAGGGCGGCTCGGCGTTCAAGGACTGTGTGCAACTCCCGCACACCGTCGGCATGGTGACCGACCTCGACGCCCACCTGGTGGAGCGCGCGCTGGAGTCGCTCGGCGCGGAGCTGAAGCGGCGCGAGCACATCCTGGCCGAGGCCGGGGCCAAGGACATCGAGGACTACACCGACCTGATGCGGCGCCAGCCCGAGCTGAAGCCGATGCCGCGGCTGCTGATCGTGATCGACGAGTTCGCCTCGATGGTCCGTGAGCTGCCCGACTTCGTCACCGGTCTGGTCAACATCGCCCAGCGAGGCCGTTCGCTGGGCATCCACCTCATCCTCGCCACGCAGCGGCCGAGCGGTGTCGTCTCGCCGGAGATCCGGGCCAACACCAACCTGCGGATAGCGCTGCGCGTCACCGACGGCAGCGAGTCCTCCGACGTCATCGACGCCCCGGACGCGGGCAACATCTCCAAGTCCACTCCGGGCCGCGCCTATGTGCGGCTCGGCGCGACCTCGCTGGTCCCCTTCCAGTCCGGCCGGGTCGGCGGACGGCGGCCGGGCGCGGTCGAGAACGTGACGGTGGCGCCCTGGGTGGGCATCGTCGACTGGTCGCAGCTCGGCCGTTCGGCCCCCCGCCGCCCCGCGGGCGCCAAGGGCGAGGAGGACGAGATCACCGACCTGAAGGTGCTCGTCGAGGCGATCTGCGAGGCCAACGAGCGGATGGCGATCCCGCCGCAGCACAGCCCGTGGCTGCCCGCGCTGCCCGACAGTCTGCTGCTGGACGAGTTGCCGACGCCGGTCGCCGCGGGGGCGCTGCCGCCCGCTGCGTACGGCATCGAGGACCTGCCCGCGCTCCAGGCCCGGCGCCCGGTGGCCATCGACTTCCACACCTTCGGCCACCTGTTGGCGGCGGGCGCCCCGCGCTCCGGCCGCTCCCAGCTCCTGCGGACGATCGCGGGCTCGCTGGCCCGTACGCACTCCACCGCGGATCTGCACCTGTACGGCATCGACTGCGGCAACGGCGCGCTGAACGCGCTGACGAAGCTTCCGCACTGCGGCGCGGTCGTGGGCCGTGCGCAGTCGGAGCGGGCGATCCGGCTGATCGGGCGGCTCAAGGCGGAGATGACGCGCCGTCAGGAGCTACTGGCCGGTGACGGGTTCGCGGACATCGGCGAGCAGCGCGCGGCGGTGACCACCGAGGAGGAGCGGCTGCCGCACATCGTGATCCTGCTCGACCGCTGGGAGGGCTGGACGCCCTCGCTCGGCGAGCTGGACCACGGGGCGCTCAGCGACGAGCTGTTCATGTTCCTGCGGGAGGGCGCCTCGGTCGGCATCCACCTGATCATCACCGGTGACCGCACGTTGATGGCGGGCCGGATCTCCACGCTCACCGAGGACAAGATCGCCTTCCGGCTCGCGGACCGCTCGGACTTCTCGCTGATCTCGGTCAATCCGCGCAAGGTGCCGGACGAGATCCAGCCGGGCCGCGCGTACCGGGCGGAGTCCGGTATCGAGACGCAGGTCGCGCTGCTCACCGACGACTCCACCGGTCAGGGCCAGGCCGCGGCGCTGGCCGCGATCGGCGCCGCCGCCATCGAGCGGGACGCGGCGCTGCCCAGGGCGCGGCGGCCGTTCCGGGTGGACGTGCTGCCCTCGCGGCTGTCGTTCGCCGACGCGTGGGAGATGCGCGACACCGACGCGGCGCGCAATCCGCTGTGGGCGCTCGTCGGCGTCGGCGGCGACGAACTCACCGGCTACGGGCCGAACCTGTCCGACGGCCTGCCCGCGTTCGTCATCGGCGGCCCCGGCAAGTCGGGCCGCTCGACGCTGCTGCTCACCCTCGCGCGCAGCTACCAGCAACAGGGCGTGAAGCTGGTCGTCGCGGCTCCCCGCCCGTCTCCGCTGCGTGAACTGGCGGGCGCCGAAGGGGTGTTGCGGATGTACACCGACAGCGACATACCCGCCGACGACCTGGGCAAGGCGCTGGAGGAGGCCGAGGGCGGCCCGGTGGTCGTCATGGCCGACGACGCGGAGCTGCTGCGCGACTGCGACGCCAAGGATGTGCTGAAGGAGATCATCGCCCGCGGTTCCGACCACGGCCGGGCCGTGGTCATCGCGGGCGGCGAGGAGGATATCTGCTCGGGCTTCTCCGGCTGGCAGGTCGACGCCAAGAAGGCGCGCCGCGGTGTGCTGCTCTCGCCGCAGCAGACCATGAGCGGTGAACTGATCGGTACTCGGCTGAGCCGCAGCAGCGTCGGCGGGCAGGTCACGCCGGGCCGGGCTCTGCTCCACCTCGGCGACGGTGAGCCGCTGACGGTGACGGTGCCGCTGACCACCTGAGCGACCGCCGTGGGGACCGGCGGCCTGACGGGCCGCCGGTCAGCTGCTCGGCAGTCCCGTGCGGGAGAAGGTGTCGGTCGGGCCACCGGTCCAGCGCACGGTGAGGGTCTTGCCGTCACCGGTCAGTTCGCCGCGGCCGGAGGTGCGTTCCTTGTCGCCGTCCATGCAGGTCAGCGTCAGGCCGAGGCCGTCGCGGTCGGTGTAGGTGCCGCCGCACAGGTGGCTGCTGGTCAGCCCGGCCTTGCCCTTGCCGAGGACGAGTTGGACCTTCGTCGAGCCCTGCGTCGCCAGCCAGACGCCCTCGACGCCCTGCGTCGAGTCGCCGCCGACGACGGAGGAGGCGGTGGGACTGCCCGACGCGCCCGGCTCGGCCGACATGCTCGCCGCCGTGCCCGGAGTGCCGGTCGCGGACGCGCTCGCGCTCGCGGGCGGCGCCTTCTTCGCCTCGTTCCCGCCGCCACTGCCGCACCCGCTCACAGCGAGTGCGGTGACGACCGCCACCGCGGCGATTCCCGCTCCCGTGGACGTACGACGAAGCACCTGAACTCCCCCATGTCGCTGTCTGGACCCGGCGTCGGCAAGCTACCAGCAGGTCCCCGAAGCAGGCGTGGGTGAATCGGCGCACACACGCGACTGCCACAGGACCGTGACCAGTGGGCCATCGACGGCCCGCATACGCCTAATAGAGTAGGGGCCCTGAGATCCGCACGCGGCCCGCGGAATCTTACGTAATGCCGAGAAAGGGTTGATTTTCCATGGGGGACTTGCAGATCAACGGGACGGTGATGGGGGACTTGCGAAAGACGTTCTCCACCATTGCGGACCGAATGGACACGGTGAGCCGGGCGATGGGCAATGCCAACGGCGAGTCGGTCGGCGCGCCCAAGCTGATAGACGACGTCCACGACTTCGCCGACGACTGGCACTACGGCATCAAGCAGATCGGCCAGCACGCCGACACCGCGGTCCACATGATCGACCAGATCGGCAAGACCTTCGACGACGCCGACCTGCAACTCGCCAACTCCCTCAAGACCGGCGGGAAGTGACGGGCGTGACGCGCAGCTTTCCGCATCTGGGCTTCGACCCCACGCCCGGGGACGTTGAGCGCACCCGCTCACTGGCCCGGCAGATCGGTGATGTGCACACCGAGTTGAGCACCACGGTCTC
Source organism: Streptomyces sp. NPDC008079 (assembly GCF_042957385.1). NCBI lineage: Bacteria > Bacillati > Actinomycetota > Actinomycetes > Kitasatosporales > Streptomycetaceae > Streptomyces > Streptomyces sp. NPDC008079. The sequence continues at coordinate 1,386,337 of NZ_JBIBIC010000001.1, read as the reverse complement.
CGAACTGGGCCGGCTCGACTGCGGTTACTGGAAGGGCGAGGCCGCCAGGGCCTTCATTTCTCACATCGACAGCGATGTCACCCCGTTGATCAAGAAGGCGCACGACTCCTTCGGCCGCGCGTCCAGCGCGCTGGGCCGCTGGGCCGAGCAGCTCCACGGCTTCCAGGCGGAGGCTGACACGCTGGAGCGGGAGGCCGCCACCAAGCAGGGCACGCTCGACCACGCGAAGACCGCGGCGGGCATCCCCACGGACAACAGCGTTCCGCACCCGCAGCCTCAGGCGTCCCCCGACCCGGACCCGGCTGCCGCGGCCGACGCGAAGAAGAAGCAGCAGGCCGTCACCGACGCGAACAACGCGCTGGACGGCGTGCGCCACCGCGCGGAAGAGCTGCACAACCGTTTCACCAGCGCCGCCAACGCGATCAGCCACGACCTGGACAAGGCCGGTGACATCGCCCCGGACAAGCCGGGCCTGTTCAGCCGCATGGTGCACGGCATCGAGGACGCCTGGAACGACACGATCCAGTGGGTCAAGGACCACGCCGACATGATCAAACTCATCGGCGACCTGCTCAGCGACCTCAGCGGCCTCCTCGGCGTGCTGGCCATCATCACCGCGCCCTTCGAGCCGCTGGGCGCGATCTTCGCCGCCGCGGCCGTCGTCACCAGCGCCGCCGCGCTGATCACCCACCTGATCGCCATGGCCGCGGGCGCCGACGTGAGCTGGATCAGCATCGGCTTCGACGCGCTGGGCGCGATACCCGGAATCGGCGCCTTCGCCAAGGGCGCCAAGGTCGCCGACGGAGCCATCGCCGCCACCCGCGCCGCCGAACTCGGCGAGGGATTCCGCGGAGTCACCACCATCAGCCGGAACTTCGTCGGCAAAGCGGGCGATTTCATCGCCGGCGGCAAGCAGATAAAGCTGTTCAAGAACGTGACGCTGGAGTTCGGCGGTCTCAAGACCGCCGGGCAGGTCATCTCCGACGGCAAGATCATCAATCGTATGCAGACGGTTTCCGAGCAGCTTTACCACGGTGGCCAGTTGATCGGTACGAAGGGCATCAAGATGGTCACCGGCGGCCGGGTGGCGATCGACGCGATGGGCAACGTGGGCCGCTCCATCGACGTGGGGCTCAAGCTCGCGCCGAAGCTCTACTCGATCCCGCAGCACATCGGCGAGGCCGTCCACCTCGGCGACCGCTTCGACCGGGCGGCCACCGCCAACTGACGACCGGGGCCGACCGGCGACCGCGTACGGTCGTATCCGCACGGCCGCCGCACGAGGACTCCACGGCGACGTCGACAGTGACTCCGCACAGTGACTCAGCACAGTGACTCAGCACAGCGACTCAGCACAGCGACTCCGCTCAGAGCCGACCGAAAGGCGCACGACGATGGACTGGTTCCCGGATCAGGACGAATCCACGCTGGTACGTACGCCGATCCGTTTCGCCACCGGGTACGCGCATCCGGTGGCGGGCTCGCGGTGGTTCCGGGACACCGAGCGGCGCGACATCCAGGCGGAGCTGCCGGGCTGGCCTGCCGGGCCGGAGTACACCCTGCACTCCAAGACCACGCAGAAGGTCGACCGGGTCGGCGGCGGGCTGCTCGGCGGCATCGTGACCGCGCTGCATGTCGCCGTCGAGGCGGTGACCGGCGGCAACTCGGTGCAGGTCGGCGGGGCGTCGCGGTCGGCGCCGCAGGACCCGGCGAACGAGTCCGAGGACTTCCCGGTGATGTGGGCCGCGCCGGGGACCGTCGCGCGTACCGTGCCGTGGCAGTTGGACCCCGCGCGCAGCGCGGAGCGCACCCGCGTGGACGCGGTCGTCACCGAACGCCGCTTCCTGCTGCTGGGCGTCGGGCCCGACCTCACGGCGTCCGCCACCGTCCTGTGGGAGACGCCCCGCGAGTCGGTGGGCGGCGCCGAGCAGTTGGCGTTCAGCGAGGGCGGGCACGATGTGCGCGTCACCTTCACCGACGGGTCGTGGGTACGGCTGTCCACCGGAGCGGCCGACAAATTCGCCGGGGTGCTGGCCGAGCGGCGCAAGCCGCTGCCCGAGTCCGAACTGACCGCGGGACAGCGCGAGCGGCTGGCCCGTTTCGTCGGCGAACTGCCCGCCACGGCGCAGCCGCCGCGCGCCTTCCGGCTGGCCAGCGGCGCCGTCCTCGTCGAGTCCCAGGTCCCGGCGAAAGTCGGCAAGGGGCTGTTCGAGACCCACTCCGTCATCATGGGCGAGTCCGGCGAACCGGCCCGCCCGCAGCCCGGCGACCTCTGACCCCGACGGTCCTCGGCCGCCGTCCGAAGCCCACCGCCCGAAGCCCACCGCCCGAAGCCCAGCCGTCCAACGCCCCGCTGTCCAAGGCCCCGACTCCCCTTGACGACCTCTGCCGTCCAGAACCTCTAGGCGAGACCACCATGACGACTCCCCCTCCGGACGCCACCACCCCGGAAACCCCCGCCGCGGCGGGCCCGACAGCCGCGGCGGACGACACCGGCCTCGAACTCCAGGCCGTCGAGATGTCGGACGTCCCCCCGCTGTCCTTCGTCGTCCCCGAGTCCTTCCACGGACTGCCGATCGCGGCCACCCCCGAGGAGCGCGCCGCGCTCGCCGAGGAGTTCGTACGGGAGATGTACCCGGAGGGCAACGACGACCTGTGGACGCCCGCCGCCCCGTACTACGCGGCGCTCGGCGAGGCGATGGGCGACCGGGGACTCGCGTACTCCGCGATGGGCCTGTTCTCCATCGACGAGGGCATAGCCCACTGCTCCTTCACGGTCGCCGCGATCGCCTCCGACCACCCCTCCCCCGAGGTCGCCGCGCTCGGCATCCGGGAGATCCTGGTCCGCGAGGAGACCAACGACGCCCGCTGGCTCGACCTGCCCTGCGGCCCCGCCGTCTCCTGCGTGACCCTGCGCGAATACGTCATCGGCGCCGAACTCACCGCCAGCGGCGAAGAGGTCAAGCTCCAGATGGGCCAGGTGCAGGTGTACGTGCCCTTCCCCACCGGCCCCTACACCGCGGTCTTCACCCTGGACACCGCGGCCGTCAACTACTGGGGCGAATTCAGCGAGCTGACGATGGCCATCCTGCGCAGCGTCAGCTTCGCGGACGACGACGGCACCGTCGGCGACGGCACCGCAACGGCATCCGCGGCCGAGGACGGACCCGCAAGCGGGAACAGAAACGGGAACGGCCAGACCGTGACGCCGACCGGCCCCGGCGCGAGCACGGGCGCCGACACGGGCACGGGCCCCGGCACCGGCACAGCCACCGGCACGACCTCACCGCAGGCCGACCGATGACGGCGCCGCTTCCCGGCACGCCCCAGGACCCGGAAGCGGCCGGACCCCCCACCGGACCCCCCACCGGACTCGCGGCCGGACCCCCCACCGGATTCGCCCGCGTGTGGGAAGCAGGCCGGATCGGCTCCCCGACCCGCGGCGCCGCCTGGGCACGCTGCGCCGTCACTCTGCTGTTCACCGTGCTCGCCACCGTCGCGGTCGCGGTCGGCTGGTCGCACGCCACCTACGCGGGCTCCTTCGCCGTGGCGGGCGTCGCCCTGATCGTGGTGACCGCCTCGGTCACCATGGTGCTGACGCTGTACTGGCTGCACGGCTCCATCGGTCAGGTCATGTGCGGTTTCCTCCTTCTGCTCTTCTGCATGTTCGTCGGTGGTTACGCCGTCTCCAGCGCGCTGTTCGCGGCGCGCGGTGAGGTGTCCACCGGTGTGATCACCGAGTACACGAACCGCACGACGCTGCGTACGTCCTGGGAGTCGTGCCGGGTCCGGCTGGACAGCGGCGCCATGGTCGACCGGGAGATCCGCTGCGACCGGGCGTCGGTCGGCAAGCACGTCACCGTGACGCAGGACCCCTCCGGCATCGCCGCCCCCGCGTTCGGCGATCGCACCGACGGCTCACCGGTCCTCTCCGGCTTCGTCGGCGGCGCCTTCCTCCTGCTCGTCCTCACGATCGTGCGCGCCACCGCCGTCGGGGAGCGCTACCGGCTGACCGGCGCCGCCAGCCCCGCCGAGGGCCCGAACCCCGGCTACTACCCGCGTCGGCTGGCCTCCCCCGACTACGGCTCCCGCGCCTCCGCCTGACCGACCGCCGACGCCTGCCCCACCGGCAGGGAGGCCGGGCGGCCACCACTGCCTCCCCACCGGCACCCGCGACCCGCCGCCGGACGAACGCCCCCCGTACGCCCCGGCCTCAGCGGCTCTCCGCAGTCTGCGGCTCCGCCAGCGCGCCCCGCAGGAAGCCCTCGACCGCCTCGCACCACGCGTCGGGCTGGTCCCACGGGACGAGGTGACCGGCGTCCGGGATCTCCGCGTAACTGCCCCGGGGCAGCACCCGGACCATCTCCTGGGCCTCCGCGCGGCCCAGCTCGCCGTCGAGACCGCGGACGACGAGGGCGGGGCAGCCGACCCGCGCCAGCTCGTCCCAGTGGGCGTCACGTATCCAGGGGTCGCGGGAGCGCAGCAGATGGCGGGGCGCGTAGAGCGGGCGCCAGCCGTCGCCCCGCTCCTCCATGACCTCGGCGAAGAAGTCGCCCCTGGCCGGATTCGGCGGATCGGCCCACGGGTCCTCCACGCCGAACCACCGGCGCGCGTCGGCGAGCGTGTCGAAGGGCAGCGGCCAGGACCGCGTCCAGTCCTCCCACTCGCGCTGCCCGGCCTCGCCGAGCGCCGCCGCGCGCATGTCGCAGATGACCACCGCGGCCACGAGGTCGGGACGGCTCGCGGCGACCTGCCAGGCGGTGAGCGCCCCCATGGAGTGGCCGACCAGGGTGACCGGGCCGAGGTCGAGCTGTTCGACGGCGGCGACGGCGTCCGCCACGTACGCCTCCGGGGTGTACGGGCCCTCCGGCTTCGCGCTGCGTCCGTGGCCGCGCTGGTCGAGGGCGACGGCCCGGTAGCGCGAGGAGAGACGGCGGGCGGTCGGCGCCCAGTGCGAGGCGCGGCCGAGCAGGCCGTGCAGGAGGAGCACGCCGGGACGCCGGGCACCGGATCCGGGCCCGGGACCGGCTCCGGAACGGGAAGGGGAGTCACCAGCGGAACGGGAAGCGGAACCGGCCCCGGAATCCACCTCGGCCGCGTAGTCCCAGGCTGCGAGCCGGGCCCCGTCAGCCCCGATCACCTCGGTGCGCCGGGTCGTATGCCGCGTCGTGTGCCGAGCCGCCTGCCGCGTCGCGTGGCCGGCCATGTGCCCCACCCCCTTCCGTCGATCTCGTCCGTCCGGCCGCACGCTCGCGGCCGGCTCGTCCAGAACCCCCACGCTATCGAACTTTTATTCGAACAAGCTCGTCCCGCGCCCAACACCGCTCTTTCGAGTGACAACGCTCAAGGATTGGCCGCTCAGGCCGAGGGGAGGACTTCTGCGGGGCGCGGCACGCAGGGGAAGCGGGCCGCGGGAGGCACTCGGGAGGCTCGGGGTCCCGGGTCCTTCGAGGGGGTCCCAAGGGGAGGGACAAGGGGAGGAAGGGCCCCGACGCCGTTCGGCGGCGCCGGGGCCCTCACCCTTCAGGAAGGCACGAAGCCGTGGGGCTACCGCTTGGCCACGAAGACGTGCGAGGCGATCTCGGCGTCCAGTTCGGCCGCCTCGCCGCCGCTGCCGACGAGCACTCCGCCCGCCGACGACGTGACGCTGACCACGGCGCCCGGCTGCACACCGGCCCGCCGCAGCGTGTACATCACCTGCGCGTCGGTCTGGATCGGCTCACCGATCCTGCGCACCACGACGCTCGCCCCGGCGGCGCCCGGCTGCAGCTCGTTGAGACTGACCATGCCGTCCTCCAGGAACGGATCGGCCTCGCCCTTCTCGCCCAGCTCCTCGAGTCCGGGAATCGGGTTCCCGTACGGCGACTCGGTCGGGTGGCGCAGCAGTTCGAGCACGCGCCGCTCCACCGCCTCGCTCATCACGTGCTCCCAGCGGCACGCCTCCGCGTGCACCTGCTCCCACTCCAGGCCGATCACATCGACCAGCAGGCACTCGGCGATGCGGTGCTTGCGCATCACGCGGGTGGCGGTGCGGCGCCCCTCGTCGGTCAGCTCCAGATGCCGGTCGTTGGCGACGTGCAGCAGCCCGTCGCGCTCCATCCGCGCCACCGTCTGGGAGACCGTCGGGCCGCTCTGGTCGAGCCGCTCGGCGATTCGGGCGCGCATGGGGACCACACCCTCCTCCTCCAGCTCCAGGATGGTGCGGAGATACATCTCCGTCGTGTCGATCAATCCGGACATGCGCGCCCCTCGTTTGTTCGTGCGTGGCCCTCAACCAATTCTGACCCATAGCGCCGACAACGGTCCCCGATCCGGTCGTCGCCCTTTCTTGACACCGGCTCGCGGGGGCCGCACGGTGATCCGCATGAGTGAGCCTCGCGAGTCCCTGGCCGACCGATACTTCGACGCCGCGATCACCCTTCTGCACCGGATCAGGGACGAGGAGGCCGCCGGGATCCAGGCCGCCGCGGACGCCGTCGCCGACGCCATCGCCGCGGACGGGCGGGTCTTCGTCTTCGGTGCCGGCCACTCCTCGCTGCCCGCCCAGGACGTGGTCTACCGGGCGGGCGGCCTCGCCCTCATCAATCTACTGGCTGTTCCCGGCGTCGTCGGCGTGGACGTGATGCCCGCCACCTTGGGCAGCGCCCTGGAGCGGGTCGACGGCCTCGCGGGCGCCGTCCTGGACACCAGCCCCGTACGGCCGGGCGACGTCCTGTTCGTGATCTCCTTGTCCGGGCGCAACGCGCTGCCGGTCGAGATGGCGCAGAACGCCCGCGCCCTGGGCCTCACCGTGATCGGCGTCACCTCGGTCGCGTACGCCAAGGAGACGCGTTCCCGGCACGCCTCGGGCACCTTCCTCAAGGACCACTGCGACATCGTCCTCGACTCCAAGATCGCGGTCGGCGACGCGGAGCTGACCGACGACGCCATCCCCGCGCCCTTCGCCCCCGCCTCCACGGTCGTCATCAGCGCCCTGATGCAGGCCGTCGTCGCGACCGCCGCCACCGGGCTCGCCGCCCGCGGCGTCACCCCGCCCATGCTGCGCTCGGGCAACGTGGACGGCGGCCACGACTGGAACGGCCGGATCTTCGAGGAGTACCGGGAGCGGATCTTCTTCCGGCACTGACCGGCGACGGGCCGCCCGCACCGGCCTTCCCGCATCACCGACCGGCAGCAGGCCGCCCGCACCGGCGCTCCGGCACCGACCGGCCGCAGGCCCGCCCGCACCGGCCTTCGTCCACCGGGCGCCGACGCCCCGCGCGGGGCGTCGGCGCTCAACGGTCCCCCGTCAGCCCCGCCAGGTCCAGCGCCATGGCGACCCGCGCCGCGACGTCCTCCGCGTACGCCGCGTCCGCCCGGTCGAAGAGCCTGCGGCCCGAGCCGCGCAGGAAGGTGAGCGCGCCGACCGTACGGCCCCTGCTGCGCAGCACCGTGGCCAGCCCGTGCACGGTCCCGGAGGGCCAGCGCCTGGCCGCCGCCCACTCGTCGATCCGTTCACCGGTCGCCGGTTCGTCCGCCGTCAGCGCGCCGAAGCTGGCGCGTACGGTGCCGATCCGCTCCAGCGCCTGGAGGACGGGGTGGGCGACGTCGTAGCCGACCGGGATGGAGTTGTCCTCGGTGGCGTCGGCGGGACCGGGCTCGCCCGCCGGGGTCGCCGCGATCCGGATCAGGCGGCCCGCGTCGTCGGTGATGTCGACCAGGGCGTGGTCGGCGAATCCGGCCAGTGCGAAGTCGAGCTGCAAGGTCGCGGCCTCAAGGGCGCTCTCGCACTCGGCGGCGGCGCGGTCGGCGCGGTGGAGCTGCTGGTAGCGGAACCGCACCTGGGCCCCGTCCTTCTCCAGCGCCTTCTGCCGGGTGATGTCCAGGAAGAGCCAGCCCACGCCCAGCGGTACGGGTTCCTCGCCCAGCGGCGAACCGAGGCGGACGAATCCGCTGCGCCAGCAGTAGCGCCCGCCGGTCTCGTCGCCGCGCACAGTCACCCACAGGTCGGTGGTGGCGGGCGGCGCGCCCTCGGAGAGCACGTGCTGGAGTACGTTCTCCAACTCCTCGACGCCCTGGGCCAGCAGGTCGCCCAGCGGCCTGCCGAGCAGCGAGTCGCGGCCGGTGCGCAGCAGGCGGGCGGCGTGCGCGTTGACCACGGCGGGGCGCAGATCGGCGTCGATCAGTACCACACCCCATGAGGCGTCGGTGAAGAGCACTTCGCTGAGAGCGATCGACCGTTCCAGGTCGATCTGCGCGTGCACCTCGGAGAAGGCGCAATAGACGCCGCTCGGCTGCCCGTCGGCGCCCTGCACGGCCGCCGACTGGGTGCGGACGAGCACCCGGCGGCCGTCCTTGGTGACGAGCGCGAATTCGTGCACCTGGCGGCCGGGGCCGTCCATGGCGCCGAGCAGGCGTTCCTCGGTCTCGCGGGCGTCGGCCGTACGCGCCGCCCAGCCGGCGAATCCGTGCCGCCCGATCGCGTCCTGCGCGGTCCAGCCCAGGATGCGGACGGCTTCGGAGTTCCAGTGGGTGATCACGCCATGGCGGTCGAAGGCGCACAGGCCCGCTTCCATGCCGTCGAGGAGCGCGGCGAGCAAGTGCTCGTCGCCCTCGTGCCCGTCATGGGCCCCGTCCGGGGCAATGCCGTCGCCACCCCCCTGGCTCCCGTGGACTTCGCCACCGCTGTTGTCGCCACTGCCGCCGTCATCGAGCGGCTTTGATTGCGCGTCGAAAGGCTGCACGTCGCAACATTGAACTCTGGTGTGGGCTGCGTCACACGAGATTTCCATAAATAGGTTGTGCGGTTCCGGCCGGCTTCTTACTGTTGCGGGACACACGAAGGGAGGTGGTCTGACGCATGAAGTGCACTCGGACACGTGAGGTGGCTGCGGGCTAGCTCCGCGCACTGGGCGTGCGCGAAGCGCGCCAATCCCACGCAGTTCACCCGACCCGCGGGCTCGTCGGACTTGTCCGGCCGGTGCCCGGAGCCTCCTGGCTCCGGGGAGCAGCCCGCGGGTCGTTCGCGTTCCAGCAGGACCAGCGCTCCAGGACCAGCGCTCCGGCACCCGCGTTTTACGGCGCCAGGCGCTCGATTCCCCATCCGCCGTCCGCACCGCGCGTATAGCGCAGCCGATCGTGCAGCCGGTTCTCCCGGCCCTGCCAGAATTCGACGGTGCGCGGCTCGACCCTGAAGCCGCCCCAGAACGGCGGTACGGGCACGTCCGTCCCTTCAGGCCAGCGCGCGCACAGCTCCGCGTAGCGCGCCTCCAGCACCTCGCGCGAGGCCACCACGGCCGACTGCTCGCTCGCCCAGGCGCCGATCCGCGAACCGTACGGGCGGCTGCGGAAATACGCCGCCGTCTCGTCCCGCGGCACGCGCGCCGCCGAGCCCCCGACGATCACCTGGCGGGCGATCGGATGCCAGGGGAAGAGCAGCGCCAGGTGCGGGTTGGCGGCCAGCTCGCGGCCCTTGCGCGACGCGTAATTGCTGAAGAAAACGAATCCGCGCTGGTCGTAGCCCTTGAGCAGGACCGTACGGGAGCTGGGTACGCCGTCGGCGTCGGCCGTGGACACCACCATGGCGTTGGGTTCGGCGAGCGCGCCGTCGTCCCGTGCCCGTACGGCGTCGGCGAACCAGCGGGCGAACTGCTCGTAGGGGTCGGCCGCCAGGTCCGGCTCGGTCAGTCCCGCGGCCCGGTACTGCTCGCGCATCGCCGCCGGGTCCGCGGCCGGGAGGGGCCGCACCTGGCGCTCTTCATGTGGTTGTCGCACGGGCACATCTTGCAGGACGGCGGGTCCCGGCGCCGACGTCCGCGAATGTGCCGGAACTCACGCTGTCCGGCGCGTCCGGCAGCAAGGAGAATGACCGGCCGGGGCCAGGTCCTGTCCGGCGGATCGTGGGACGGTCCAGGCTGATCCGGATGGAGCAGGGTGACAGCCCCTCGGGCGGGGCATGACCGTGGGGTCGGCCCGTCCGGCACACTCCCGCCCGCACACCCCCGGGCACCGTCGTCGTCTCATTCATCAGGCACTGCCGCACCACCGCACTGTCGTGATCATCAAGAGGAGCCGCCTCATGTCCGACTTCGTACCCGGACTCGAGGGAGTCATCGCGTTCGAAACGGAGATCGCCGAGCCCGACAAGGAAGGCGGTTCGCTGCGTTATCGCGGTGTCGACATCGAGGACCTGGTCGGCCATGTGTCCTTCGGGAACGTGTGGGGCCTGCTGGTCGACGGGAAGTTCAACCCCGGTCTGCCGCCCGCCGAGCCCTTCCCCATCCCGGTGCACTCCGGCGACATCCGGGTGGACGTGCAGTCCGCGCTCGCCATGCTCGCCCCGGTGTGGGGTCTCAGGCCGCTGCTGGACATCGACGAGGCGGAGGCGCGCGACGACCTCGCGCGCGCCGCCGTGATGGCGCTGTCGTACGTCGCCCAGTCCGCGCGCGGCCAGGGGCTGCCCATGGTGCCGCAGAAGGAGATCGACAAGGCGCACTCCATCGCCGAGCGGTTCATGATCCGCTGGCGCGGCGAGCCCGACCCCAAGCACGTCGCGGCGGTGGACGCGTACTGGACGTCGGCGGCCGAGCACGGCATGAACGCCTCCACCTTCACCGCCCGGGTCATCGCCTCGACCGGCGCGGACGTCGCCGCAGCGCTGTCCGGCGCGGTCGGCGCCATGTCGGGCCCGCTGCACGGCGGCGCGCCGTCCCGCGTCCTCGGCATGATCGAGGAGATCGAGCGGACCGGGGACGCGGAGGCGTACGTGAAGGCCGCCCTCGACAAGGGTGAGCGCCTGATGGGCTTCGGCCACCGCGTCTACCGCGCGGAGGACCCGCGGGCGCGCGTGCTGCGGCGTACGGCGCGCGAGCTGGGCGCGCCGCGCTACGAGGTCGCGGAGGCGCTGGAGAAGGCGGCGCTCGCCGAGCTGCACGCCCGCCGCCCCGACCGGGTGCTCGCCACGAACGTCGAGTTCTGGGCGGCGATCATGCTGGACTTCGCGGAGGTCCCGGCGCACATGTTCACCTCGATGTTCACCTGCGCCCGTACGGCCGGCTGGTCCGCGCACATCCTGGAGCAGAAACGTACCGGCCGCCTTGTCAGGCCCTCGGCGCGCTACGTGGGGCCCGGTGTCCGCGGACCGCGGGACATCGAGGGTTTCGCGAGCATCGCGCACTGAACCGCGGCGCATTTCGGCGCAGGGCGCGGGAGGGCCGTCGGGCCGGTCCTCGCGCGCCCCTTCGCCGTTTCGCGCGCCGGTGCGCGACGCGGGGCCAGGTGCCCGGCCGGCCGGGGCGCACACCCTGTGTGACACCGTCTCACCCGATGGAACGCTCCCGGAAACACGCCCGTGACGGACTACGCTGCGACCGTGGCCGATATCGAGATTCCCGCTGACATCAAGCCCGCCGACGGACGATTCGGGGCGGGCCCCTCCAAGGTGCGGACGGAAGCGCTCGAAGCGCTGGCCGCGACCGGGACGTCCCTGCTCGGTACCTCCCACCGGCAGGCGCCGGTGAAGAACCTGGTGGGCCAGGTCCGCCAGGGAGTCAAGGAGCTCTTCTCGCTGCCCGACGGCTACGAGGTGGTGCTCGGGAACGGCGGCTCGACCGCGTTCTGGGACATCGCCACGCACGGGCTGATCGACAGCAAGTCGCAGCACCTGTCCTTCGGCGAGTTCTCGTCGAAGTTCGCGAAGGCGGCGCAGCTCGCGCCGTGGCTCCAGGAGCCGACGATCGTGAAGTCGGAGCCGGGTACGCACCCGGAGCCGGTCGCCGAGGCGGGCGTCGACGTATACGCCTTCACGCACAATGAGACGTCCACGGGTGTCGCGGCGCCGCTGCGCCGGGTCGCGGGCGCGGACGACGGGGCCCTGGTCCTGGTGGACGCCACCTCGGGCGCGGGCGGTCTGCCCGTCGACATCACCGAGACGGACGTCTACTACTTCGCGCCGCAGAAGAACTTCGCGGCCGACGGCGGGCTGTGGGTCGCCGCCTTCTCCCCCGCCGCGCTGGAGCGGGCGGCCTCGGTCGCCGCGTCCGGGCGGCACATCCCGGCGTTCTTCGACCTGCCGACGGCGATCGACAACTCGGTGAAGAACCAGACGTACAACACCCCGGCGCTGTCGACGCTCTTCCTGCTCAAGGAGCAGCTCGAGTGGATCAACGGCCAGGGCGGTCTGGAGTGGGCGGTCAAGCGCACCGCCGACTCCGCGTCGCGGCTGTACGGCTGGGCGGAGAAGTCCTCCTTCGCGACGCCGTTCGTGGCGGACCCCGCGCAGCGCTCGCAGGTCATCGGCACCATCGACTTCGAGGACGGCGTCGACGCGGCGGCCGTCGCGAAGGTGCTGCGGGCCAACGGGATCGTGGACACCGAGCCGTACCGCAAGCTGGGCCGCAACCAGCTCCGGGTCGCGATGTTCACGGCCGTCGACCCGGCCGACGTCGAGGCGCTGACCGCCTGCATCGACTACGTCATCGGTCAGCTCTGACCGCTGCCACACATACGGCAACCGCGACCCCGGCCAGGCAGGACGGCCGGGGTCGCGGCATACCGTCGTATTGTCGGCCCGCCCGGCCCGCTCATACCGCCCGTACGCCCGTACGCCCGTACCGCCCCTACGCCCGTACCGCCGCGCCCAGCCGGCGTCAGTCGCGGTGGCGTTCCCGGTTGCGGCGCAGCAGCTTGCGGGCGCCCACGCCGATGGCGCCGATCACGGCGAGCACCCCGATGCCCACGACCCTGCTGCCGGTGCTCGTGGTGCCGGTGTCCTTGGCCGTGCCCGGTGAGGCCCCGGGAGAGGCTGCGGAAGAGGCTTGAGAGCCCTTGTGGTCGTCCGCCGACGCGCTCGCCGAGGCGGCCACGCTGTCGGGCAGTTCGTCGCCGCTGAGCGGCGCGCGCCACACGTCGCTGTTCTTGCCCTCGCTGCCGAACATCAGATTCCGGCCGTCGGTGGTGAAGGTGACGGACTCGCCCTGCCGTTGCATGGGGACGTCGAGGCTGCCGATCTTGTGCGGGGCCCCGTCGGCCCAGCGGTAGCCGGTCGCCCCGAGGTAGCCGCGCAGCACCAGGCGGGTGCCGTCGGGCGAGAAGGCGCCGTCGGTCACCCAGGGGACGTCGGCTATGCGGTGGAAGGTGTTGACGCCGCCCGCGCTGAGCTCGGCCGGACCGGCGTAAAGCGCCCCGCCGTCCTGATTCTTGCTGGCGATGTACACCCGGCCCGTCTTCGGATGCACCATCAGGGCCTCGGCGTTACGGGGTCCCGCGTCGTAACGGACGGTGTAGCGGGTGACGTCGACGGTGCGGTCGCCGAGCTGCTTCGGCTCGGGGAAGCGGTAGATCCAGACCTCGGGCCAGGTGCCGCCCAGATTGTCGCCGATGTCGCCCACGTAGAGGTCGCCGTCGGGGCCCAGGGAGATCGCCTCCACGTCCCGCGCGTGGATGCCGCGCATGGTCACCCTGGCCACGGTCTTGCCGGTGGCCGAGTCGACGGCGTAGACGTACGGGCCGTCGTCGCTGTCGTTGTGCGTCCAGTACACGCCGGGGTGGAGGCGGCTGGCGGCCAGGCCGCTGGACTCGGTGATCCGCGGGTCGCGGAGGGAGAAGGCGACCGAGGGGCCGCTGTCGGCGACGGCGGGTACGGCGGTGCCGCAGGCCAGGGCCACGGCGGCGCACGCGGCGGCCGTCAGGAGATACGCACGCATGCACCCCAGTGTCCCTGGTCGGCGGGCGGTCGGGGATGATGCCCGGCATGCGTTACCTATTCGTCGGCGACTCCATGACCGTGGGCGCCGCGGGCGACTACACGTGGCGCTACCGCATGTGGCAGCACCTGAACGAGCTGGGCGAGCCGTTCACGGTGGTGGGGCCGCGCACCACGCTGTACGACACGGCGGCCGGCGCGGCCGTCTCCTCCGACTACGCCGACCCGTTGTTCCCGGAGCGGGCCAGGCGGCATCTGGCGGGCTGGGGCGAGGGCTGGCACCACATGGTGCCGATGATCGGCGACGTCGTACGGGAGCACCGCCCGGACGTGCTGCTGATATCGCTCGGCCTGATCGACCTCGGCTTCTACACCGACGCCGAGCAGACCGCGCGCAATGTGGAGCGGTTCATCGCGGCGGCCCGCGCGGCGGGCCCCGCGCTGCGGATGGTGCTGCTGCCGGTCATCCCCAACACCAGGGCCGATCTGGATCCGGGCTTCGCGGACCAGTGCGCGGAGCTGAACACCCGCATGGCGAAGGCGGTCGCCGAGCACGACTCGCCCGCCTCGCCGCTGCTGCTGGCCTCCCGCCCCGAGGGGTACGACATCCTGCTCCACACCTATGACGGCACCCATCCCAACGCGGCGGGCGAGCACAAATTGGCGGCGGCTTTCGCGGACGCGATGTACCAGGCGTGGGACATCGGGGCGCCCTACAACGAGTACTGAGCCGAACGGCGCCAGGCCCGCGGGCCGAACGGCGGACGACGCCGCGGGTGCCCCCCGGATTGCCCCTTGATTCGAGCGCACTCCAAGAGCTTGGCTGAACGCCATGGAGTACACACAGCTCGGACGTACCGGCCTCAAGGTCAGCCGTCTGGTTCTCGGCACGATGAACTTCGGCCCGGAGACGGATGAGGCGGACAGCCACTCGATCATGGACGCGGCCCTCGCGGCGGGCGTCAACTACTTCGACACCGCCAACGTCTACGGCTGGGGTGAGAACAAGGGCCGCACCGAGAAGATCATCGGCACCTGGTTCGCCAAGGGCGGCGACCGCCGCGACAAGACGGTGCTGGCCACCAAGGTGAACGGCTACATGGGCACCGCGGACGAACCCTGGCCGAACCACGACAAGCTCAGCGCGCTCAACATCCGGCGCGCCGTCGAGGCCAGCCTCAAGCGGCTGAACACCGATTACATCGACGTCTACCAGTTCCACCACGTCGACCGGGACACTCCGTGGGAGGAGATCTGGCAGGCGATCGACGTCCTGATCCAGCAGGGCAAGATCCTCTACGCCGGGTCGAGCAACTTCGCGGGCTGGCACATCGCGCAGGCCAACGAGGCGGCGGCGCGGCGCGGTTCGCTCGGTCTGATCACCGAGCAGTGCCTGTACAACCTGGCGGAGCGGCGGGCGGAGATGGAGGTCATCCCGGCGGCGCGGCACTACGGCCTCGGCGTGATCCCCTGGTCGCCGCTGAACGGCGGTCTGCTCGGCGGCGCGCTGCGCAAGCAGCGCGAGGGCGGCGGCGCGCGTTCCACCAGCGGGCACACCGCGAAGGCGCTCCAGGACGGCAAGCTGCGCGACCAGGTCCAGGCGTACGAGGACCTGTGCGACAAGCACGGCCTCCAGCCCGGTGACGTCGGTCTCGCCTGGCTCCTCACCCGTCCGGGTGTGACCGGTCCGATTGTCGGCCCGCGCACCCAGGACCAGCTCGACTCGGCGCTGCGCGCGCTGGAGCTGGAGCTGTCGGAGGAGTTCCTGGCGGCGCTCGACGAGATCTTCCCCGGTCCTGGGCCGTCCCCGGAAGCCTTCGCCTGGTAGGTCCCGGCACCGAGGGAACCCAGAGGAACCCTGAGGAACACGGCGGGTACGGCGGGCGCGGCGCTCGGAACAGCCGCGGCGGCCGTGCCCGCCGAGCCGTGATCCGGCCCGGACGGCCGGATGGCCAGGCGGCCATGCGGCCCCCGCGCAGCCGGGCGGTGTGGACGGACTGTCCGGGGTGCCGCCGCGGGTCAGCCCAGCGCGGCGGCGACGACCACCACCACGAGCATCAGGACGAAGGCGGCGGTCATCACACGAGTACGGGTCTTGGGGTCCACACCCCGAGGTTAACCGGCCCCGGTCACCCCTCCGGCCGGTGGGCCGCCGGGCGCCCCAGCGGCCAGGACTCCTGCGTCGTGTAGCGGGGCTGCTCGCCGGGGACCCCGGAGCGCGGCAGGGCGCTGCTGACCAGGTGGAGGGTGTCGGCGCTCCAGGCCGCCCCGTGGAGGGCGGTGAGGGCGTCGGCGAAGGGCCGCAGGCTCACCGCGTGGCCGCGCTGGGCGCGGGCCAGGGTGAGGTGGGGCCGGAAGGCGTGCTCCGCGTCGGGTGGCGCGCCCGCCCGCCGGGCCGCGTCCCGTACGGAGCCGGCCAGCGCGGCGAGACCGGTCAGGTCGCCGTCGGCGCCCGCCCACAGCGCGCGGTCGCCGAACCGGCCGCCGCCGGACAGCCGCAGTGCGCAGGGATCGTGACGGGCGGCGGCCCGGCCGAGGCGTTCCGCCAGCTCAGGTCTGACGGGGTCGGCCACCTCGCCGAGGAAGGCGAGGGTGAAGTGCCAGCTCTCCCGGGCGGTCCAGCGCAGCGCCGAGGCGTCGGGCAGACGCCTCAACGGGCCGACCGCGTCGGCCAGTTCGTCGGCGACGGACGGTGGCGGCAGCAGCGCGACGAAGAGCCTCACGGCACCGGCCGTACCGGGACCGGGCGAGCCGTGGCCCAGCGAGCCGTGACCGGGCGGCCCGGAACCCGCCGGGCCGGAGCGAGGCATGCCATAAGCAGGCGTGCCCGAACCGACCGGGCCGGAACCGGCCGTGCCCGAACCGACCGGGCCGGAACCGGCCGTGCCGGAACCGACCCGGCGGGGGCCACCGCCCGCACCGGCTCCGTGAACCCGCGCGGGCTCATACGGGCCGCGCCTGGGACCGGGTCCGGGACTGAGCCTGGGACCGGTCCCGCGCCTGGGCCGCTGCCCGCACCGGCCCCGTGAGCCCGCGCGGGCTCATACGGCCGGGGTGAGCCGGGGCGCCGACTCGTCGTCCTGAGGCTGGGTCTGAGGCCGCGCCTGGGCCTGGGACCGGTCCCGCGCCTGGGACGTGGCCCGCGCCTGGCCCTGAGGCGTCGGCGTCTTCGCGTTCGGGCCGGGCGCCGGAGCGCCCTCCCCCGCCGCCTCCGGCGCGTCCTCGGCGTCCACGTCGCCGGTGACCGGCTCGCGGGGCACGAAGGAGAGCAGGGGCCGGCCCTTGGCCCTGCCGCGGCGCAGGTTCAGACGGGGCCGGAGGCCCCCGATCCGCGCCAGGACGACGGCGACGGCCACCGCGGCCACCGCGGAGATCAGGCCGCCGGACAGGAAGCCGACGCGGGCGCCGTAGGTGTCGGTCACCCAGCCCATCACCGGACCGCCGATCGGGGTGCCGCCGACGAAGACCATCATGTACAGGCTCATCACCCGGCCGCGCATGACGGGTTCGGTGGCGAGCTGGACGGTGGCGTTGGCCGTCGTGTTGAAGGTCAGGCCGAAGATGCCGATCGGGACCAGCAGGACGGCGAAGATCCAGAAGGCGGGCGCCACGGCCGCGGCGGCCTCCAGCAGCCCGAAGACGCAGGCCGCGGCGACCAGCATGCGCAGCCGGGTACGGGTGCGGCGGGCGGCGAGCAGCGCGCCGAGCAGGGAACCGGCCGCCATCAGGGTGTTGAGCAGGCCGTAGGTGCTGGCGCCGCTGTGGAAGACCTGGTTGACGAAGGCGGAGAGCCAGATCGGGAAGTTGAAGCCGAAGGTGCCGATGAAGCCGACCAGGACGATCGGCCAGATGAGGTCCGGCTTGCCCGCCACGTAGCGCAGGCCCTCGCGGAGCTGGCCCTTGCCGCGGGGCACGCGGTCGACCCGGTGCAGCTCGGAGGTGCGCATCAGCAGCAGGCCGACGAGCGGGGCCATGAAGGACAGGCCGTTGAAGAGGAAGGCCCAGCCGCTGCCGACGGCCGTGATCATCACACCGGCGACGGCGGGGCCGATCAGGCGCGCGGACTGGAAGTTCGCGGAGTTGAGCGAGACCGCGTTGCGCACATGGCTCGGGCCGACCATCTCCATGACGAAGGTCTGCCGCGCGGGGTTGTCGATCACGGTGACCATGCCGAGCAGGAAGGCGATCGTGTAGACGTGCCAGACCTGGACGACACCGCTGAGGGTGAGGGCGGCCAGCAGGAGTCCCAGGAGGCCGAGTACTGCCTGGGTGAGGATCAGGATCTGCCGCTTGGGGTAGCGGTCGGCGATGACGCCGCCCCAGAGGCCGAAGAGCAGCATCGGCAGGAATTGCAGCGCGGTGGTGATGCCCACCGCGAAGGACGAGCCGGTGATGCTGAGCACCAGCCAGTCCTGGGCGATCCGCGACATCCAGGTGCCGGTGTTGGACACCACGGCGCCGGTCGCGAAAAGCCGGTAATTGCGGACCTTGAGCGAGCTGAAGGTGCTCGTCCTGCCGTCCTCGGGTCGGTCAGGTTCGGTTGCGGTGCCTGGTCCGGCTGCCGAACTCAATCGGGTCTCGCCTCCCCTTCAACAGGTGGTCGGTCATGCTGTCCGATGGCTCGCGCGGCACAGGTGTCGTACGGGTCATACAGCTCGTGCGGTGCATACGGTCGTGCGGTTCGTGCGGGTCGTGCTGGTCATACGGTTCGTGCAGGTCATACGGTCATACGGTTCGTGCAGGTCACACGCTTCGTGCTGGTCATGCGGTCATACGGTTCACGCGCGTCGTACGACGTCCTACCGGTCACAGGTGAGCGAGCTTCTCCAGGACGGGAGCCGCCTCGCGGAGCACCGCGCGCTCCTCGTCGGTCAGCCCCTCGGTGAGCCGGGCCAGCCAGGCGTTCCGCGTGTCGCGGGCGTCGGCGAGGATCGCCTCGGCCTGCTCGGTCTGGCTCACCACGACCTGGCGCCGGTCGTCGGGGTGGGGTTCCCGGCGGACCAGCCCCTTGGCCTCGAGCATCGCCACGATGCGGGTCATCGACGGCGGCTGCACGTGTTCCCTGCGGGCCAGTTCGCCAGGGGTGGCGGACCCGCAGCGGGCCAGGGTGCCCAGCACCGCCATCTCGGTCGGGCTGAGCGTCTCGTCGACACGCTGGTGGCGCAGTCGGCGGGACAGGCGCATCACCGCGGAGCGCAGCGAATTCACCGCGGCGCGGTCGTCCTCGGACAGTTCGGTCACGTTCATTAGGTTAGCTCATTAGCTAATCTAAGTAAAACTTGGCCAAGCGGGACCCCACTCAACCCTCATGTGCCCTTATCTCACCCATACGGGTGAGATGGCCGCCGAAAGTCCCCCGCGGCGGCCCCCCGTCCGGGGACCTTTGGGCGTATGGCATCGAGAGTGCTCAGCCTCCGCATAGACGCAGACCTGTGGGACCGGATCCGCGACCATGCCGCCAAACGCGGAATGAGCGCCCAGGACTATGTGGTCCAGGCGCTCATCCGTGACGACTTCGACGAACGGTTCAAGACGGCCGTCGACGAGACGGAGCGGTTCTACGGGCAGGACGGGCCGCTGAGCGGACCCGCCCCCACCCCTCAGGCACCGGCTCAGAGCAGGCCGAGCGCGGGCATCAGGTAGTAGAAGGCGAAGACCGCGGCCACGGCGTAGAGCGCGACCGGCACCTCGCGCCAGCGGCCGGCGGCCAGCCGCAGCAGGCAGAAGCTCAGGAAGCCGATGCCGATGCCGTTGGTGATCGAGTACGTGAACGGCATCATCACCATAGTCAGGAACGCCGGCACCGCGATGGTGAAGTCGCTCCAGTCGATCTCCCGGACCGAGCCCGCCAGGATCAGGAAGCCGACCGCGACCAGGGCGGGCGTGGCCGCCTGGGCCGGGACCATGGTGGCCAGCGGTGTGAAGAACAGCGCGAGCACGAACATCAGGCCGGTCACGATGCTGGCGAGACCGGTCCTGGCGCCCTCGCCGACGCCCGCCGTGGACTCCACGAAGCAGGTGTTGGCGGACGAGGAGGAGGCGCCGCCGACGGCGGTGGCGATGCCGTCGATCATCAGCACCTTGTTGATGCCGGGCAGGTCGCCCTTCTCGTCGAGCAGATCCGCCTCGTCGCTGACGCCGAGGATGGTGCCCATCGCGTCGAAGAAGCAGGACAGCAGCACGGTGAAGACGAAGAGCACGCCGGTCAGGATGCCGACCTGGTGGAAGCCGCCGAAGAGGCTGACCTTGCCGATGAGGCCGAAGTCGGGGCTGGCGACCGGGTTGCCGGGCCACTTGGGAACAGTGAGGCCCCAGTTGGCGGCGGGGATGTCGGCGACGGCGTCCACGATCACCGCGAGGACCGTCATGGCGACGATGGAGATCAGGATCGCGCCCGCGACCTTGCGGATGATCAGCGCCAGGGTGAGCAGCGTGCCGAGGATGAAGATCAGCACGGGCCAGCCGTTGAGGTGGCCGTCGGAGCCGAGCTGGAGCGGCACGGTGGTGTGAGCGGCGTCCGGGATACGGGTGACGAAGCCGGAGTCGACCAGGCCGATCAGCATGATGAACAGGCCGATGCCGATCGCGATGCCCTTGCGCAGGCCGAGCGGCACCGCGCTCATCACGCGCTCCCGCAGCCCGGTGGCGACCATGATCATGATCGCGAAACCGGCGAGCACGACCATGCCCATCGCGTCCGGCCAGCTCATCTTGGGCGCGAGCTGGAGGGCGACGACGGTGTTCACGCCGAGCCCGGCGGCGAGCGCGATCGGCACATTGCCGACCACGCCCATCAACAGGGTGGTGAAGGCGGCGGTGATCACGGTCGCGGTGACGAGCTGGCCGCCGACCAGGTGGTGGCCGTACTTGTCCACGGCGGAGCCGAGGATGATCGGGTTGAGCACGATGATGTACGCCATCGCGAAGAACGTGGCGAGACCGCCGCGAATCTCCCTCGGGATGCTGGACCCGCGCTCGGAGATCCGGAAATAGCGGTCAAGGCCGGGGGCGGCGGGCGGCATACGGGTCCTCAAGGTGCTCAGCTTGGATGATCATACGAACAAATTCGGCCAGCGCGTGGCTGCTTCAGTATGAATAAACAACTTGTCAAACGCCATCTGCGCGCGTAGATCCTTGAACCGCACGGCCGCCACCACCTCGCGGACACCGCGACCGGCCCCCTTACGATGGGCGCATGAGCAGCAACCGGACCCCCCTGCGCGAGGCCCCAGAGCCGCTGGAGGCCAACGATGTGGCCACTGTCACAGTCGGCACGATCATCTGGGCCGTGCTGTTCGTCGTGCAGCTCCCCTTCTACGGCTGGTACGCGGATCACGGCCATACGTGGCTGATCTGGACCTGTCTGGCGGGTGCGGGGCTCGGGCTGATCGGCCTGAAATACGTCACCGCGCGGCGGGCCGCGATCCGTCGCGCCGCCGCGGCGCGCGGTCAGGAAGGGACCTCCGCCGGGTAGAAGCGCCGGGCGCCACGTACCGTCGGACCCATGACGGAACGCACGGACACGGAGGTCGTCACCCGGAAACCGGGACTGACCGGCGGCGAGGTCGCGGAACGCGTCGCGCGCGGCGAGGTCAATGACGTACCGGTACGCTCCTCCCGCTCAACTTCCGAGATCGTCCGGGCGAATGTCTTCACCCGGTTCAACGCGATCATCGGCTTCCTTTTTCTGATCATTTTGGTGGTCGGTCCGATCCAGGACGGCCTCTTCGGCTTCGTGATCGTCGCCAACACCGCGATCGGCATCATCCAGGAGCTGCGCGCCAAGCGGACCCTGGACAGCCTCGCCGTGATCGGCGAGTCCAAGCCCTCGGTGCGCCGTGACGGTGCGTCGGCCGAGATCCACACCTCGGAGATCGTCCTCGGCGACCTCATCGAGTTGGGCCCCGGTGACAAGGTCGTCGTGGACGGCGTCATCGAGGAGGCTGACGGCCTGGAGATCGACGAGTCGCTGCTGACCGGTGAGGCCGACCCCGTGCTCAAGCACGCCGGGGACCAGGCGATGTCGGGCAGCTTCGTGGTGGCGGGCGGCGGCGCCTTCACCGCCACCAAGGTCGGCCGGGAGGCGTACGCGGCGCAGCTCGCCGACGAGGCGTCCCGCTTCACGCTGGTCAACTCCGAGCTGCGCAACGGCATCAGCCAGATCCTCAAGTACGTGATGTGGATGATGGTGCCGACCGCGGTCGGCCTGATCATCAGCCAGTTCACGGTGGAGAGCCACGACGGCAGCGAGGCCGTCCGCCGTACGGTCGGCGGCATCGTGCCGATGGTGCCGGAGGGCCTGGTGCTGCTGACCTCGGTGGCCTTCGCGATCGGCGTGATCCGGCTGGGCCGCAAGCAGTGCCTGGTCCAGGAGCTGCCCGCGATCGAGGGCCTGGCCCGGGTGGACATCGTCTGCCTGGACAAGACCGGCACCCTCACCGAGGGCGGCATGGACGTCTCGGACCTGCGCCCGCTGGACGGCGCGGACCGCGACTACGTCGCCCGCGTCCTGTCCGCGCTCGGCGCCTCCGACCCGCGCCCCAACGCCAGCCTCCAGGCCATCATCGACGCCTACCCCCGGCCGGGCGGCAGCGCTTCGAAGGACGGCTCCAACGGCGGCTCCGAGGGCGGCCACCGGGACGACAGCGCCGCCAAGGACACCGCCGCGGACGGCGGTTGGCGCTGCACCGAGGCACTGCCCTTCAGCTCGGCCCGCAAGTACAGCGGCGCCGCCTTCAACGAGCCCGACGGCACCAGCAGTACGTGGCTGCTCGGCGCGCCCGACGTGCTGCTGCCCACCGGCCACGGCTCGCTCGCCGAGATCGACCAGCTCAACAACGAGGGCCTGCGGGTGCTGCTGCTGGCCCGCACCGACCGCCCGCTCGACGACCCGCGGGTGGCCGAGACCGTCACCCCGTACGCGCTGGTCGTCCTCGAACAGCGGCTGCGGCCCGACGCCGGGGACACGCTGCGGTACTTCGCCGAGCAGAATGTGCAGACCAAGGTCATCTCCGGCGACAACGCGGTGTCGGTCGGCGCGGTCGCCGGCAAGCTCGGGCTGCCGGGCGCGGACGCCCCGGTGGACGCCCGCCAACTGCCCACCGACCAGGACGAGATGGCGCAAGTGCTGGAGGACGGCGCCGTCTTCGGGCGGGTCACGCCGCAGCAGAAGCGGGACATGGTCGGCGCCCTCCAGTCCCGCGGGCACAACGTGGCGATGACCGGCGACGGCGTCAACGACGTACTCGCCCTCAAGGACGCCGACATCGGCGTGTCCATGGGGTCGGGTTCCGAGGCCACCCGCGCGGTCGCGCAGATCGTGCTGCTCAACAACAGCTTCGCGACGCTGCCTTCGGTGGTCGCCGAGGGCCGGCGGGTGATCGGCAACATCACCCGGGTCGCCACGCTGTTCCTCACCAAGACGGTCTACTCCGTGCTGCTCGCGGTGCTCGTGGTGTGCTGGCAGGTGCCCTACCCCTTCCTGCCGCGGCACCTCACGCTGCTGTCCACGCTCACCATCGGCGTGCCCGCCTTCTTCCTGGCGCTCGCGCCCAACAAGGAGCGGGCCAAGCCGCATTTCGTCCGGCGGGTCATGCGGTACTCGACCCCCGCGGGGATCATCTGCGGGCTCGCGGCGATGCTGTCGTACCTGCTGGCCCGGCACCACTACTCCGGCAGCGGGGCGCTGGACGCCGAGACCAGCGCGGCCACGCTCACGCTGTTCCTGCTGGAGGTGTGGGTGCTGGCGATCGTGGCCAGGCCCTACACCTGGTGGCGGATCGCGCTGGTGCTGGCGATGGGCGTCGGCTTCCTGATCGTGCTGGTCGTCCCGTGGCTCCAGTCCTTCTTCGCGCTGAAGCTGGTGGGCGCGCAGATGCCGTGGACGGCCGTCGGTATCGCGGTGGCGGGCGGACTGGTGCTCGAAGTGGTGTGGGGGTGGGTGCGCAGGCGCGACACGGCGTGAGCCGCCACGCCTGAGGGCCCGTCAGTCGAACCAGCGGTCCATGGCCAACTCCTCGGTACGGGTGGGGTCTTCGAGGAGTGCGGCCAGTTCGAAGCGGCGGTGCCAGTGGGCCGTGGCCCACGCCAGGCCCGCGGCCACGCCCTCGACCGTGGAGGCGTGCAGGGTGCCGTCGACGTAGCGCCATGAGAGTTCGACGTCCCCGTTGACGAGCAGTTCCTCGTGCTCGATGTACGTGGCGGGGGCGCCGGGGAGCAGGTCGTGAACGGCGGGCAGCACGTCGTGGATCTCGCCCTCGGAGACGACACGGGCCTCGACGGCGTCGCTGAGGCGGCGGACCTGGAAGAGGTCGGCGAGGTCCGCGGCCAGCCGCGGCGGCACGGGCAGCAGGGCGCGGCCCGCGGCGAGCGGCAGCAGGTCGGGGGCGTCGGCGACCAACGCGTCGGCGGCGTCGACCACGCGGGGCACGCCGTCCACGACGGCCCGCAGGTCGTCGGGGAGCGTGACCTGCTCGGGGTCGAGTTCGGCCAGCGCCGCGTAGAGGTGGTGGAGCTGGGCGGGGGTGACCCGCCGCTCGGGGTCGGCCAGCCGCGCGAGGAGTTCGGCGGCCCCGCCCGGTTCGTCCAGCAGCGCGCGTACGGAGGTGCGGACGCCCAGCGCCCGCAGCACCTGCTCGTCCACGGCCGTGCCGGTGGCGGCCTCGTCGTAGAGCCCGGCGAGCAGCGGGTCGCCGCCCGCCGCGCGCAGGCCGACCGGGCGGCGGCCGTCGAGCACGGGGTGGTCGCGGAGCCACCAGGCGGCGTAGGGGCGTACGGAGTCGGTGGTGCCGTCGGGGAGCAGGACGCGTACGGGCGCGGTGATCGCGTCGCGCAGCGGGGGGCGGGAGAGCAGCGCCAGCGCCTGCGGCCAGGCGTCGTCGTCCACCAGGTCGAGGTCGCGGACGCCGATCACCTCGGTGGCGACCGGCGGCACGTCGGTCTCGGGGAGGCGGTCCAGGACGTCCTCGCACCACACGTCGACGGCGTCGAGCAGGCCGATGTCGTCGGGCTCGGCCCAGTCGCTGTCGCGCGGTTCGAGGTCGTCGGGGTCGAGGACGACGTCGGCGGCGCGGACCAGCGCGAAGGTGGCGAGCACCCCGACCGCGGCGAGCGGCTGTTCGCCCCAGCGCTCGGCCAACTCGGCGTCCACGGCGGCCAGTTCGCCCTCGCGCAGGACGGATTCCAGGGCGCTGCCGGGGAAGACCAGCTCGCCGGCCGGGGCGAGTTCGCCCTCCTCGTCGGGCAGCGCGAGGGCGGCGAGCCACGGCTCCTCGCCGGGCGCGAGCCCCGCGGCGCGGGCCAGAGCGAGGACGGTGTCGGCCAACTCCTCGGTGTCCAGGGCGTTCTCGTCGTCCCAGGCGGCGCCCTCGTCGTCCAGCGAGGCGGCCACGGCGGCCCTGACCTGAGGGGTGGTCAGGACGGCACGCGGGGTGGCGGGGGACGCTCCGAGCTTTTCGAGCAGCGGGTGCACGGCGTCGGCGTGGGCGACGCGCAGGCCGAGGCGGGCCAGCGCGGCGGGGTCCACCGCGCCCGTGTCGCCGTCGTCCCCCTCCCCCGGCACCGGCAGCAGCACCTGGCGCGGGCCGACGACCGTACGGCCGTCGGCGAGCGGCACCGGGAGGCCGCTGAGGACGTCGGCGTCGGTTCCGGCCAGCGCGTCGTACAGGCGCCACCACCAGCCCGCGGGGCGTTCGGTGCCCGCGAGGCGGTCCACGGCGTCGGCGAGGGTCAGCCGGGCGACGCCCAACTGGCGCAGCGCGGGCCGCCGTTCGAGCGTGGAGGGGACCAGCGTCGGCAGCACCTCGGCCAGGACGCGTACGGCTTGCGCGGTGGCGCCCTCCACGACCTCGGCCTCGACCGGGCGCAGCGCGGGCGCCTCACCGGCCAGCGGGCCGCCGCCGTCCCAGGAGCCGTCGTCCGCGGCCTTCTCCGCCGCCTCGGGGCCGTCGGGGCCGTCGTCGGGGCGCGGCTCGGCGGCGCGCGGCAGGAAGGCGGTACGGGGCAGCTCGGCGAGGATTCTGCGGCGCAGCTCGGCGTCGAGTTCGCCCTTGCCCAGCGGTCCCGGCACCAGGTCGACCACGCCGGTGCCGACCGGCCGCCAGCCGGCCAGCAGCGCCACGTACGACTCGGCGGCGCGGGCCAGCAGGAAGTCGGTGAGCGGGCCGAGGGCGGCGTGGCGGCGGGTCGGGTCGAGCGGGAAGGAGGCGAGCAGCAGCGCGGGCAGGCCGTGCGGTTCGTCGGTGGGCGTGGGCGCGTGGACGACGGGCGCGGTGCGGGGCGCGGCCGGGGCGCCCTCCTCGTCCACGGGGACCGCCCAGGTCACCGACCAGACGGGGCGCAGCCGTTCCTCGACGGGGCGGTCGGCCAGCAGGTCGGGGGTGAGGGCGCCGGAGGCGGACGACACCCGCCAGCGGGCGGCGCCGTCGCGGTCGCTGTCCTCGATGACCACGTCGCCGTCGTCGGTCTGACGGCGGGTCAGGGTCCGTACCCCGTCCGGGGTTTCCACCACGACCTCGGACAGGCCCGGCAGCGCGAGCAGCAGCGCGTCGTCCACGGCCGCCAGCAGCCGGGCCGCGAGGTCGCCCGCGGCGCCGTCGCGCAGCGGCAGCAGCACGACGGTGTCGTACGTGTCGGGCGCGCGGCCCTCCGCGGGGAACGGCAGCCGCAGCAGCGGGACATGGCCGTCGCGGCGTCGCAACTCATCGGTCAGGCCGGGGACTTCGGCGGCCAGCGCGCGGGCCTCGGCCAGCGACCAGCGGACGCCGCCGGTGCGGCCCACCACGGCCGGTTCGTCGCTGACGGCCAGCACCGCCGCGAAGCCGACGCCGAAGCGGCCGACGGCGGCCGGGCCGTCGTCGCGCTTGGCGGAGGCGCGGAGCGTGGACAGCGACTCGACGGCGGCGGCGTCGAGCGGGGCGCCGGTGTTGGCGGCGGCCAGCAGGGCGGGGTCGTCATCGCCCTCACCGGCCCCGTGGAGGGTCAGCCGCAGGCGGCCGGGGACGCCGGCCCGTACCGCCGCGTCGGCGGCGTTCTGGGCCAGTTCCACGACGAGGCGGTCGCGGTAGCCGCCGAGGGCCAGGTCCTCCTCGGCGTTCGCGTCCTCACGGAAGCGGGCGGCCGACGCGGACCAGGCGGTGGTCACGCCCGCACGGAGCGCGGCGGTGCCGAAGGGGTCGCTGGTGGCTTCCGTGACGACCGTCGGTCGGGTCCCTGCGCGGCTCACGTGGCCCTCCGGTTGTTGCTGCGGCCCGCGGCCGGGCCCCTGTCGGGGCGACCGTACCGCCAATGGCGCCGCGCCCGCGCGGCGCGGTCGCCCGCACGGGGTTCACCGCCGCCCCCCGGCCGACCGGCCGGGGGTACCGCGGCTACGAGCGGCCCGGCCCGTCCGCCGCGGCGGCGTCGTCGTCCGCCGGGGACACGCGGCCGGGGTGCAGGGAGACCTGCTCGGTCTCCTCCATGTCGTCCAGGACCATCGGCGGCGGGGTGGGGGTCTTGGGCATCACGGCGGCCTCGGAGTGGCCGCCGCAGCCGTAGGACAGGGAGACCAGGCGGCCGTCGGCGGGCGAGAACTCGTTGGCGCAGATCCCGAACGCCTGGCTGAGGGAGCCCTTGATCGCGACGAGGAAGCCGCAGCTCACGCAGTTGGCGGGCGCGGCCTGGGCCATGGGCGTCTTGGCGCCGAACTGCTCCTCCCAGCGGTCGGCGGCGGCGTGCAGACCGTAGCGGGAGAGCACCCGCGGCCGTCCCATGCCGATCTCGGCGGCGACCGCGGTGATCGTCGCGGGCGTGGGCACCACGAAGTCGGCGTCGGAGGAGTCCGCGCCGCTCTCGGGACCCGCGGAGCCGTCCGGGGCGTCGGCCGACCCGTCGGGGAAGCCCGGGAAGCGCTCGTCGTCCTCGCCGGTCCACCCCGGCTCCAGGCGCAGGTCGTCGGCCTCGGTGGGCAGCAGGTCGCCGGGGCCCATGTCGCCGGGCCGCAGCCGCTCGCTCCACGGCACCCATTCGGGCGCGAGAATCGCGTCGTCGCCCGGCAGCAGCACCGTCTCGTCGATGGTCACGACCTTGGCGCGGGAGGCCCGCGTGAGGGTGGTGGCCCAGCGCCAGCCGCGGTAGGCGGGCTCTTTACAGGCGAAGTAGTGGGTGACGACGCGGTCCCCCTCGGCGACGACGCCGAGGTGCTCGCCGACGGACTGCGGCCCCGCCGCCTCCTCCGTCACAGCCAGCGCGACATCGACCGCCTCGGCGCACAGGCGGTCAGGGGTACGGCTTCGCATCGCAGCACTCACAGAAATCGTTTCTCTCTCTACGCCGTCTCACGTGTGCGCCGCGACGCGACGGACCCGACGCGGAAAACCGGGGCGGAGCGGACCTGCGGACCGCTTCGACGCCTTGGTTTTCTGCCTTCGTGGCCCTGCCCGAGCGTCTTCGGGCGCACCTGTTGTCACCCATTCTGCGCGATCGCACGCTACCTGTGCGCACCACGTGCGCAAAGGAGGGGGTGCGTGGTCTTCCGATTGGGGCAGGATTGCTGTCGTGGCACGAACGGTGACTGCGGGCCCAGGGCCCGTGCGCAGGGCCGGACGCGCCCTCGCTAACGGCGTGGGGCGGTCCGGCGGTGCCTTGCGCCGTCGTATCAGGCGTACGACACACGCGGGCGGCGCGGGCGAGTCGGGGCTGGCGAAGCTGATCGAACTGCACGCCGTGAACTCGGCGGGCGACATGTTGATCACGATCGCGCTCGCGAGTTCGGTGTTCTTCTCGGTCCCGACCGGACAGGCCCGTGGCCGGGTCGCGCTCTACCTGCTCGTGACGATGGCGCCGTTCGCGCTCCTGGCCCCGGTGATCGGTCCGCTGCTCGACCGGCTCCAGCACGGCCGCCGGGCGGCCATAGCGATGGCGATGATGGCGCGCGGCGTGCTGGCCTGGACGATGGCCGGGGTGATCAGCACCGCGGGCCTCGGCCTGTATCCGATGGCGCTGGGCGTGCTGGTGGCGTCGAAGGCGTACGGCGTGGTGCGAAGCGCGGTGGTGCCACGGCTTCTGCCGGACAGAACGACACTCGTGAAGGCCAATTCACGGGTGACGCTGGCGGGTCTGCTCGCGACGGCCATCGCCGCGCCGGTCGGCGCGGGGCTGCACGCCTTCGGCCCGCAGTGGCCGCTCTACGGCGCCTTCGTGATCTTCATCGTCGGCGCGCTGCTGTCGATGTCGCTGCCCTCGAAGGTCGACTCCTCGCGCGGCGAGGGCAAGGTCCGGCTGTCGGCCGACGAGGAGGCGCCGCCGGAGCCGTCGGGGATTCCGGGCAAGCGGCCGAGCCTGCTGGGCGTCGGCTCCTCGGTGCTGCACGCCCTCCAGGGCAACGCGGGGCTGCGCTCGCTGTCCGGCTTCCTGACGATGTTCCTGGCGTTCATGCTGCGCGAGCATCCGCTGGGCGGCCTCACCGCGGCGACCTCCCTGGGCGTCGTGGTCGTCTCCGCCGGCGCGGGCAACGCGCTGGGCACGGCGCTCGGCGCGTGGCTGAAGGCGCGCGGCCCCGAGATCATCATCGGCAGCGTCCTGATCTGCTCGCTGACGGCGACGATCGCCGCGGCCACCTGGTACGGCCTGGTCACCGTCGCCGCCGCGGCGGCCGTCGCGGGCATCTCGCAGGCCCTGGCGAAGCTGTCGCTGGACGCGCTGATCCAGCGCGACGTGCCGGAGTTGGTGCGCACCTCCGCCTTCGCCCGCTCCGAGACCGCCCTCCAGCTCTCCTGGGTGGTCGGCGGCGGCCTGGGCATAGTGCTCCCGCTCAACGGCCAGCTCGGCATGTCGGTCGCGGCCTGTCTGGTGCTGGTGGCGTTCGTGGTGTCGGTACGCGGCCTGTTCGGCTCGGCGCGGCGCGGCGGCAACACGGCGTCGGCACGGGTGGCGTAAGGACACCGGCCGTACGCGGTAGGGGCCCTGGCGTACGCGGCGGGGGTCCGGCGGTAACCGGTACGGGTGTACGGCGGCGGTGATCGCCGGGCCGTCGCGGGACACGTCCCACCCCCGCGCGGCCTGGGGGCAACAGCCCGGTAGCCTCCTGCCATGAGCATTCGCCGCGCTGCCACCACCATCGGTGCCGTCTCCCTCGGGCTCGTCGCCCTGACCGCCTGCGACAAGCCGACCCCCCTGGCAACCGTGACCGTGGGCACCCGGTCCGTGACCGCGGAAGCCGTGGACAAGTGCTACGCCCACGGCAAGCTGCTCCCCCAGGCGATCTTCGAGGCGTGTCTGACGGCCGCCCCCAAGCACCACCTCACGGTCGGCCTGGGCGACCAGGTACGCATCGGCGTCGACCCGAAGCTGGCGAAGAAGGGCTGGCTGCTCGCCAACGGCACCCAGCTCGTCACGCAGGAACTGCTCAAGAACCAGACGTACTGGACGCTCGACAGCGGCACCCTGTTCACCGTGCAGGACCAGCAGACCGGCCAGTCCACGCAGGTCAAGGAAGTCACCTTGAACATCGTGGAGTCCGGCGACCTGACGGGCCGCAAGACGTACGGCATCTGGAAGATCAAGCTCGTCCGCGGCAAGTGACACCCGACCGCGCCGCCGGTCCCGCGCCGGGCCCGGAACCCGGTCCCGCGCCCGCGCCTTATGGCAGGCTCCTCGTCGTGACCGCGGTGGACGCCGAACGCGCGGCCGTCGAGGCCGGGCTGAGCGCGGCGCCACCGCCCACCGCCGTGACGGCGGACGTGATCGCCGCCGGTGTGGGTCCGGCGGCAGCGGCGGCGGGCACCGCGACCGCGCTGGCGCTGGCCGAGGCGGCGGGTGCTCCGTACGGCCTGGTGGTCTGCGCCGGGATCGCGGGCGGTTTCGCGCCGGTCGCGCCCGTGGGCCATGTGACGGTCGCGGAGACGGTCGTGGCGGCGGACCTGGGCGCGCAGACCGACGAGGGCTTCGTACCGGTCGTGGAGCTGGGTTTCGGCACCTCTGAGCACCGGCCGCCCGCGCGGCTGAGCCGGGGCGTGGCGCGGGCGCTGGGCGCGGCGTACGGCCCGCTGCTGACCGTGAGCACGGTCACCGGCAGCGGGGAGCGGGCCGCGGAGCTGAGCGGCCGTCACCCGGGCGCCGTCGCGGAGGCGATGGAGGGCTTCGGGGTGGCGGAGGCCGCCGCGGCGCACGATGTGCCGATGCTGGAGATCCGCGCGGTGTCGAACGCCGTCGGCCCCCGTGACCGCGAGGCGTGGCGGATCGGCGACGCGCTGGCGGCCCTGACGGTGGCGTTCGGGAAGCTCCCGGCCGCCTTGGAGGTTGAAGCCACACATGACGACTGACACCGCGAACACGGGCCCGGCCGGGGCGCCGCACGACGCCGCGCTGCGGATCGCGTACTCCCCCTGTCCCAACGACACCTTCGTCTTCCACGCGTGGGCGCACGGCCTGGTGCCGCAGGCGCCGCCGCTCGACGTGACCTTCGCGGACATCGACATCACCAACGGGATGGCCGAGCGCGGCGAGTTCGACGTGCTGAAGGTGTCGTACGCGGTGCTGCCGTGGGTGCTGGACGAGTACGCGCTGCTGCCGTGCGGCGGGGCGCTGGGGCGCGGCTGCGGGCCGCTGGTGCTGACCCGGGAGCCTGGCGCGGATCTGGCGGGCAAGACGGTCGCGGTGCCCAGCGAGCGGTCGACGGCGTATCTGCTGTTCCGGCTCTGGGCGGCGACCGAGGTGCCGGGCGGGGTCGGGGCGATCGTGGTGCTGCCGTTCCACGAGATCATGCCCGCGGTACGGGACGGCCGGGTGGACGCCGGTCTGGTGATCCACGAGGCGCGCTTCACGTACCGGAACTACGGCCTGCACAAGCTCGCGGACATGGGCGAGCACTGGGAGGCGACGACCGGGCTGCCGATCCCGCTGGGCGCGATCATCGCCAAGCGCTCGCTCGGCAAGGAGCGACTGCACGCGCTCGCCGAGTCGGCCCGTACGTCGGTGCGGATGGCGTGGGACGACCCGGAGCCGTCGCGCGACTACGTGCTGGAGAACTCGCAGGAGATGGATCCCGCGGTCGCGGACCAGCACATCGGGCTGTACGTCAACGAGTTCACCGCCGATCTCGGCGAGGACGGATACGCCGCCGTACGCGGACTGTTGACGCGGGCCGCCGCCGAGGGACTGGTGCCGCCGCTCGCCCCCGACGCGCTCGCATTCTGACCGAGATTTTCGTCGGGTGGCCGGAATTCACCGTGCCCGTTGCGCACTTGCGCACTTCGGCACTTGCGTACTTCGGCACTTCGCCGCTTTACCGGAAGGCGGGCTTCCGGCAAAGCGGCGCTAAAAACGGTCGACTTCCCTACGTCATAGCGGACTCATACGTCGAGCTGATCGGCGACAACGCGCAGTACGGAAGCGATCTTGTGTCCGTGCGCCTTGTCGGGATACCGGCCGCGCTGGAGGGAACGCGCGACGTCTTCGAGCAGCGTGGTGAGGTCCTGGACGATCGGCAGCAGCTCATCGGGTTTACGGCGCTGTGCCGCCGCCACCGAGGGAGCGGGATCCAGAAGTGTCACCGAAAGCGCCTGATCACCGCGCTGTCCTGCGACGACGCCGAATTCCACGCGCTGGCCGGGCTTGAGCGCAGCGACTCCGTCAGGCAGCACCGACGAGTGCACGAAGACGTCGCCGCCGTCATCGCGGGAGAGAAAGCCGAAGCCCTTCTCGCTGTTGAACCACTTGACTTTGCCGGTAGGCACGTCCGACCTCGTCCTCATTGCTCGAAACGACTCTGAATAAGACTTCAGCGGGTCCATCGGAGACCCGCTGGCACCAAGGCTAATGGCCTGGTGCTGTGTGACAAGACGCCAAGGTCCCGTTCCCCGGCCGTTCGACCGCCCCCTGAACGGATCTACCCTTGTCCGGTGAGCAAACAAACCATGGGCGCCGGTGACCTCCTGGTCCGTGTCGGCGCGATCGTCTTCCTCGTGGGCGCGGTCGGCACTCTCGTCACCGTCGCGCCGCTGTTGCTGGGCACGCATACGCTGCCGACGCCCGCGTATTTCGTGTCCATGCTGATGGGCGTGGGTATGGCGGTGGCGCTGTGCGGGCTGCTGCGGTCGGCCCTCGCGCAGCGGCAGACCTCACGGGAGCGGGGCGCGGCCGGTTCCTGAACCGGCCGCCGGGCTCTCCCGCCGAAGCCGGCGGCGGCTTGCGCCGTCCCCGGTGCGCTCAGGCAGCCGCGGACGTGTGGGCCGCGAACCAGGCCGGAAATTCGGTGAGATCGTCCAGGACGACATCGGCTCCGGCCGCCCGCAGTTCCGCCGCGTCGCACGGGCCCGTGGCCACCGCCACCGACAGCGCGCCCGCCTTCCGCGCGCCGCGCACGTCCCCGACGTGGTCGCCGACGTACACGCTCGCGCCGTACTCGATCAGCGCCTGCGCCTTCTGCTCCGCCCACAGCCAGCCGCGCACCTCGGCCTCGATCCCGACGTGCGCCAGGTGCAGTTCCGCGTTGGGCCCGTACTTCGCCGTCACCACCACGGGCCGCCCGCCGCCCGCCCGCACCGCCGCGACCGCCTCCGCCGCACCGCGCATCGCGGGCGTCGGCGCGATGGCGTGGTCCGGATACAGCGCCCGGTACAGATCGCCGATCTCGGCCACGCGCTCCGCGGGGAACCAGTTCGCCAGCTCGTCGTCCAGCGGCGGGCCCAGCCGCGTGACCGCCAGCTCCGAGTCGATCCACACGCCGGTTTCCGCCGAGAGCCGGTCGTACACGGCCTTGATCCCCGGGCGGGAGTCGATGAGGGTCATGTCGAGGTCGAAGCCCACCGTGAGGGTGGGCCGGGGCGGTACGGGGCTGAGGTCGCTGGTCACGCCCTCCATTCTCCCCTGCCGGGTCAACCCGATTTTCGTCCCCGTAGGGGGCGCGGGGAACTGCGCGGCCCGCCCCCACCGGCCGGTGGTCGGGACACCACCGATCTGCCCCTCTGGGGCCGGTGGTGACCTGCGGGAGCATCGTGGCTGAGCGCGCAGTTCCCCGCGCCCCTAAAAGATCGGCCCGCCGCCCAGCGCAAAGGGGCCGCCTGGGGCCGCGCCCCTAAATGATCGGCCCGCCGCCCAGCGGAAAGGGACCGCCTGGGCAGCGCCCCTAAAGGAGCGGCCCCCCGCCCCGGGGAGAACCCGCCTTCGCGAGGGGGGCGTACCGGGGCGGAGCCCTAGGCGCGGCGTCGGGCGCGGAGGATCAGGTAGAGGGCGGAGCCAACGGCGGCGACGCGGACCGCGAAGGGATAGGCGTCCTGGAAGGCGTGGCCCATCTGCCCCTGGGCGATGGGATCGCCCCATTTGCCGGTGTCGCGCCCCCAGACCCAGACGACGAGCCCGAGGGCGGCGGCCCCGGGAATCCCGAGGATGCCGAATTTGGCCTGGCGGCGGGTGAGTTGGCGGGAGAGATAACCGGCGAGCCAGCCGAGGCCGAGGGGAATCCAGGAGCCGATGACGGCGCCCGCGACGAGAAGGGCGGCGGCGAGCAGGAGCAGCGGGCTGCCCCAGGTGACGGTACGGGCGGCGCGGCGGCGCGGCAGCCAGCGGCGGCGCGGACGGGCGGCGACCTCCTCCTCGTACGCGGCCTCCTCCTCGGCGTCTTCCTCGACCGGTGCACGCGGCGCCCCGGGCCTGACCCTGGCCCGGGTGTCACCGTCGTCGTCCAGATCCTCGTCGTCGAAGGGGATGAAGACGCCGCCGGTCATACCGGGCAGGCCCGTGAGTTCGTCACCGGCCCTCAGGTGACCGTCGCGGCGCTCGTCCCGGTCCCACCAGTCGTCCTTCTTCCCCGCGCCCCCGCCGCCGCCCCTGCCGCCGCCGCCCTTGCCGCCGTCGGCCTTCTCCGTACCGTCCCTGCCCGCCGTCTTCCGCATCGACGGCACGCCGTACGGGCCGTAGGAGCCCCCGGCGGGCGCGGACGGGGACGAGGGCGGGGCCGGGACCTCGGGGGCGGCGGCACCGGACGAGGCGTCGCCGGAGCCGCCTGCCGCGGCCTCCACGACGGCGTCCGGGCTGCCGATCCGGCCCAGGATGCGGCGGACGGTCGCCGGGTTGTCGCTGTCCTTGCGCTCCCGGTCGATGTCGGTGCGGAGCTGCGCGACCAGCCGCATGCGCTGGGAGGCGGGCAGCGCGGTCTGCGCGAGGTCGCCGATCCGGCTGAGGTAGTCGAACACCATCTGGTCGCTCTCGACACCCACCGCCAAGCCCCTTTGTCCGCGCCCGTGTCCGACCCTGCACCGACCGTACCCGTCCGCCGTCACCGCTGTCCTCATCCGCGGCCGCCATCCATGGCCGCCGCGACGAGGGGGGCTAATGTGGAACGGATGACGACCGGAGGGCAAGGATCTGTCCCGCGCACGCTCGCGGAGGACCTGCGCGCACGTGACGACGAGGCGCTGGGGCGGCTGCTGCGTGCCCGGCCGGACCTGCTGAGCCCCGTACCGAACGACCTGACGCAGCTCGCGACCCGCGCCTCCACCCGTACGTCGGTGGTCCGCGCGCTGGAGCACCTGGACCGCTTCACGCAGCAGGTCGCCGAGGCCCTGTCGGTGACGCGGGACCCGTGCTCGTACGGGACGCTGCTCACGCTGATGACGGGCGGCCCCGAGGGCACCGGCCACGCGGAGCCGCTGGACGCGGAGCTGGTGGCCGCGGTGACCGCCGCGCTGCCGCGCGCCGTGGACGTACTGCGGGCGCGGGCGCTGCTGTGGGGCCCCGACGACCGGCTGCGGCTGGTGCGCACCGTGCGGGACGTGCTGGCGCCCGCCGCCACCGTGCCGTCCGCGACCGGCCTCGGGCCCTCGGTGAGCGAGGCGACCTCGGGCATGTCGCCCTCCCGGCTCCAGGAGATCCTGGCGGACGCCGGGCTCGATCCGACGCACGACCCGATGAGCGCGGTCACCGCGCTGGCCGGACTCTTCGCGGACCGCGACCGCACGGCGGCGCTGCTGGACACCGCGCCGGACGGGGACGCGCGCAAGGTGCTCGACCGGCTGGTGTGGGGGCCGCCGTACGGCGAGGTACGGGACGCGACCGTGCCGGTGCGGGCCGCGGACGCGGTGACGCCCGTGCAGTGGCTGCTCGCCCGCGGCCTGCTGCTGCCCGCGGGTCAGCACAATGTGCTGCTGCCGCGCGAGGCCGCGCTGAGCCTGCGCGGCGGCCGGGCGCACCGTACGCCGGAGCCGCTGCCGCCCGCCGTCGCGCCGGTGCCGCGTACCGAGCGGACCGTGGACATGACGGCGGCGGGGCAGGCGTTCACGGCCGTCAGCACGGTCGGCGAGCTGCTGAAGGAGTGGCAGACCGGCGGTCCTTCGGTCCTGCGCGCGGGCGGCATCAGCGTCCGCGACCTCAAGCGGACCGCGACCGCGCTCGACCTGACCGAGGCGCAGGCCGCCTTCTGGCTGGAGCTGGCCTACGCGGCCGGGCTGATCGCGACGGACGGCGAGCTGGACGAGGCGTACGCGCCGACGCCCGCGGCCGACGAGTGGCTGCTGCTGCCCGCGCAGGAGCGGTGGGCGACGCTGGCCAGCGCCTGGCTGACGGCGACGCGGACGCCGGGCGTGGTCGGCAGCAAGGACGCCAAGGGCCGCGCGCTGTCGGCGCTCGGCCCCGACCTCGACCGGTCGCTCGCGCCCCGGGTGCGCCGCCGCGCGCTGCGCGTCCTCGCCGATCTGCCGCCGGGCTCAGCGGCGGCCCCCGACGAATTGCTGGCCCGGCTGCGCTGGGAACGGCCGCTGCGGCCCGGCGCGGACGCGCTCCGCGCCGACCTGCTGCGCTGGACGCTCCAGGACGCCGAGAATCTGGGCCTGACCGGGCGCGGGGCGCTCGCCGCGCACGCCAGGCCGCTGCTGGGCGGCGCGGGGACCCGCACGGCGGCGGAGTCCGCCGCGGCGGCCGGTGCCGCGGCCGGGCTGCTCGCGCCGCTGCTGCCCGAGCCGCTGGACCACGTGCTGCTCCAGGCCGACCTGACGGCGGTCGCGCCGGGGCCGCTGATGGCGCCGCTCGCCGAGACGCTCGGGGTGCTGGCCGACATCGAGTCCAAGGGCGGCGCGACGGTCTACCGCTTCACCCCGGAGTCGGTACGGCGCGCCCTGGACGCCGGGCGCACGGCGGCGGAGCTCCAGGACTTCCTGACCTCGCACTCGCGCACGCCGGTGCCGCAGCCGCTGAGTTACCTGATCGACGACGTGGCGCGCAGGCACGGCACGCTGCGGGTGGGGGCCGCGTCGGCGTATCTGCGCTGCGACGACGACGCGCTGCTGACCGAACTGCTCGCCGACCGGCGCGCGTCGGGCCTCGGGCTGCGCCGCCTGGCGCCGACGGTGCTCGCGGCCCAGTCCGAACCGGCCGTGCTGCTCGACAAATTGCGCGCGATGGGCCTGGCGCCCGCCGCCGAGTCCGCGGACGGCGATGTGCTGATCACCCGCGCCGATGCCCGCCGCACCCCGCCGCGTACGCCGCCCACGCCCGTCACGGACGGGCCGCCGGTGCCCGCGGAGGCGCTGCTGGGGGCCGCGGTGAAGGCGGTCCGCGCGGGCGACCGCGCCTCGACCGCCGTGCGCCGCTCGCCGGACTCCGCGGTGTCCTCGGCCGCCGCCGGGAGCGCGGACGGCGGCCTGCCCCGTACGCCCGCCGCCGACACGCTCGCCACCATGCAGGCGGCGGTGCTGAGCGGCGAGTCGCTGTGGATCGGCTACGTCAACGCGGACGGCGCGGCGAGTCAGCGGGTGATCGCGCCGGTACGGGTCGAGGGCGGCTATGTGACGGCGTACGACCACACCGTGGACGAGGTGCGCACCTTCGCGCTGCACCGGGTCACGGGCGTTTCGGAGCTGGCCGACGACCCGGCCTGACGCGCGCCCGCACGGTCCCTTCCGGCCGCGCGGTCCCTTCCGGCCGCGCGATCCCTTCCTGCCGCAGGCCCCGCCGGACGTCCCGGCGTCCGTCCTGGCGCGGTCCGCTGTCCGGGCGCCTGCGCTGCCACCAGTGGTGGCGGCGCGGGTAGAGGGCGCGGCCGAGGCGCAGGCCCAGCAGCAGGTAGCCGATGAGGGCGCCCGCGGTGTTGAGGATGACGTCGTCGATGTCGAAGGACCGGCCCACGATGATGACGCCCTGGGTGGTCTCCACCGTCAGCATCACCAGACCGGTCAGCACGCCCACCCTGAGCAGGCCGCGCGCCTTCGGGAACAGCATCGGCAGCAGGATTCCGAAGGGCACGCCGAGCAGGATGTTCCCGCCGATCTGCTTCACCGCGTCGCGCGTGCTCGGCCCGTTGAGGTAGGCCCTGATCGAGTGACCCGGATGCAGATTGGAGTGGATCAGCGAGACGGAGGCCGGTGACGGCACCAGCGTGACCTTCGCCAGCGCCACCGCGAAGGCCACCATCCCGACGATCGCCGCCGCGAGCACCACCACGCGGGCGAGCGTCGCGCCCCACGAACGGCGTTGCAGCAGGGGGACGTACGGCTCCTCGACCGGCTCGGGCTCGACGACGGGCGCGGCCTTGGGCTTCGGCCCGAACCTGGACTTCAGCGTGGGCCTCGGCTCGGGCTGCGGGGTCGCCTTCGGACCGGCCTCGGCGGCCGGGGGCGCGGCCTTCGTCCAGGGCCAGGTCCGGGCGGGCGCCGTGTCCCGAGCCGTCGTCCGTGCCGTCGCTGCCGTCTTCGCGGGTGCTTTCGCCGGTGCCTTCTGACGGGTCCTGGCCTGGGCGTTGGTACGCGGCTGGGCGGCCTTGCGTACGGGGGTGCGTGCGGGCTTGGCCGCGGACTTCGCCGTGGTGGCCGGGTCCGCCGTGGCCTTCGGCGCCTTCGCCTTCGGCCCGTCCTTCGGTTCCTTCGGCGCCGTGCGGAACAGCGCCATCCTCACCGCCATGAACCCTTGCCCCCCTCGGATAGGCACCGTCATGGCGGCGCATACCCGCGACCGGCCGCCGTACGCCGTCCGCACACGACGACTCGGACGGCCGATCTCCTTGGGCGGCAGGGGACTTCAGCCGTGGCGGCCCCTGCGGCGCGTCGCCGCGACGAGCAGCCCGCCCGCTCCCAGCGCTCCGGCCGCCGCGACGGCCAGCCACTCGGTCTCCGCACCGGTGTGCGGGAGGTGTCCGGGGGGCGAGGTCGGAGGAGACGTGGGCGGGGAGGTCGGGGGCGTCGTCCAGCCCGTCGTGGGCGGAGTGGTGGGGGGCGTCGTGGGGGGTGTCGTCGGAGGTGAGGTGGGGGGCGTGGTCGGCGGGGACGTCGGGGGCGTCGTGGGAGGCGTGGTCGGAGGCGAGGTGGGCGGCGAGGTGGGCGGCGTCGTCCAGCCCGTCGTGGGCGGGGTCGTGGGGGGCGTGGTCGGAGGCGAGGTGGGCGGCGTGGTCGGCGGGGTCGTCGGAGGCGTCGTCCAGCCCGTCGTCGGCGGCGTGGTGGGCGGGGACGTGGGAGGCGAGGTCGGAGGCGTCGTGGGAGGCGTCGTGGGAGGTGACGAGTACGGCGGGGTCGTCGGCGGGCACGACGTGCTCTCGCCGGGCGACGGCCACCCGGTGTCGGGGGCGGACGACCATCCCGTATCGCTGTACGAGGGCCCGTCCGCCGGGCTCGGGGCCGCGCCGGCCGCCGAACCGGGGAGCAGCAGCCCGGCCGCGGCCATGACCGCGGCGCCGACGACGGCTGTGGAGGCCGCTACGGCCCGCAGCTTCCCCCGCTCACGCGGGTCTGCGGGGGGAAGCGCGGGGGGAGGAGACAGTGGGTTGTCCATAGCGGGCAGATAACAGCAGGTCGGGTGCGACGCGCCGGTCGCCACGTACGCGATCGGCGCAGCTTCGCTCGGATGGCGAACGGTTGCGCGCAGGGTTGGCCGCCATCGGGGTGAACCGCGACACGCGGTCTTGACCGCCATTCGCAGTACAATTCTCTGTTCGGTCCCGTCAGCGGAGGTAATGCGTGTCCTGTCTCATCGTGCAGAGCGACAAAACGCTCCTCCTGGAGGTCGATCACGAGCAGGCGGACGCCTGCCGCCGCGCCATCGCGCCCTTCGCGGAGCTGGAGCGCGCCCCCGAGCACATCCACACCTACCGGCTGACCCCGCTCGGCCTGTGGAACGCGCGGGCGGCGGGCCACGACGCCGAGCAGGTGGTGGACGCGCTGGTCGAGTACTCGCGCTATCCGGTGCCGCACGCGCTGCTGGTCGACGTGGCCGAGACCATGGACCGCTACGGGCGGCTGCGGCTGAGCAAGCACCCCACCCACGGCCTGGTGCTGACCAGCACCGACCGCCCGGTCCTCGAGGAGATCCTGCGCTCGAAGAAGATCCAGCCGCTGGTGGGCGCCCGGATCGACCCGGACACGGTGCTGGTGCACCCCTCCGAGCGCGGCCAGATCAAGCAGGTGCTGCTCAAGCTCGGCTGGCCCGCCGAGGACTTCGCCGGTTACGTGGACGGCGAGGCGCACCCGATCGAGCTGGACGAGACCGGCTGGGCGCTGCGGCCGTACCAACGGCAGGCCGTGGAGAACTTCTGGCACGGCGGGTCCGGTGTCGTCGTGCTGCCCTGCGGCGCGGGCAAGACGCTGGTCGGCGCGGGCGCGATGGCCGAGGCCAAGGCGACCACGCTGATCCTGGTGACGAACACCGTCTCGGCGCGGCAGTGGAAGAGCGAGCTGATCAAGCGGACGTCGCTGACCGAGGAGGAGATCGGCGAGTACAGCGGCACCCGCAAGGAGATCCGGCCGGTCACCATCGCCACGTACCAGGTGCTGACGACCAAGCGGAAGGGCGTCTACGCGCACCTGGAGCTGTTCGACTCCCGCGACTGGGGCCTGATCCTCTACGACGAGGTGCACCTGCTGCCCGCGCCGGTCTTCAAGTTCACCGCCGACCTCCAGGCGCGGCGGCGGCTCGGCCTGACCGCGACGCTGGTCCGCGAGGACGGCCGCGAGTCCGACGTCTTCTCCCTCATCGGCCCGAAGCGGTTCGACGCGCCCTGGAAGGAGATCGAGGCGCAGGGCTACATCGCGCCCGCCGACTGCGTCGAGGTCCGCGTCAACCTCACCGACTCCGAGCGGCTCGCCTACGCGACCGCCGAGCCCGAGGAGAAGTACCGCTACTGCGCCACGACCGCCACCAAGCGGCGCGTCACCGAGGCCCTGGTCGCCCAGCACAAGGGGCAGCAGACCCTCGTCATCGGCCAGTACATCGACCAGCTCGACGAGTTGGGCGAGCACCTCAACGCCCCCGTCATCAAGGGCGAGACCACCAACGCCCAGCGCGAGAAGCTCTTCGGCGCCTTCCGCAACGGCGAGATCTCCGTCCTGGTCGTCTCCAAGGTCGCCAACTTCTCCATCGACCTCCCCGAGGCCACCGTCGCCATCCAGGTCTCCGGCACCTTCGGCTCCCGCCAGGAGGAGGCCCAGCGCCTCGGCCGCGTCCTGCGCCCCAAGGCCGACGGCCACGAGGCCCGCTTCTACTCCGTCGTCGCCCGCGACACCATCGACCAGGACTTCGCCGCCCACCGCCAGCGCTTCCTCGCCGAACAGGGCTACGCCTATCGCATCATCGACGCCGACGGCCTCCTGGAAGGCGAGACGGCCTAGACCGTTTCCGATCTCCTGGCCGTTTCCGATCTCCAAGGCCACGAAGGGGATCTCCGTATGCGCGGGCACGGCGTCCGACGACCGGGGAGAGGGCGGTGAGCAGCGCTTCATGCCACACGGGACTGCGCTCACCGCGCTGAGGGACGCCGTCGCCACCGGACGCGACCAGTACGAGGTGCGGCTCACCTCTCCGGGCCTGAGGAAACTCGCCGCCTACGCCTATGTGGCCGAGCAGTTCGGCTACCGGTACGCGGGCCCGGCGCCCGGCAGCCGTTCGATGAACCAGCCGCTGATGACCTTCCGGGGGAGCCCGGAGTCGGGGGATCTCGCCGCGCGGACCGCGGCCCGGTATCCCGACCCGGCCGGGGGCGGTCCGCTGCCGGGGATGGTCGAGGGACGCGGACTGCGGCCCGCGAAGTCGGCGGCGGGTGAGGTGCGCCTGATCCATTCGCGGATGGTCGTCGACGCGTGCCTGCGCTACGGCCGACGGGTGCGGAAGAACATCCTGGTGCTGCTCGTCGTCATAGCGGTCGTCCTCTTGTTTCCCGGATACACCGTGCGTCACGTCCTCGTCGGCGCGGGCGTATGGCTGGCTTTCTTCGCCGTGTACCTGATCGGGCTCGGCATCGCGCGGCTCAGACTCGCGCGGCACCGGAACCGCTTGGCGGCAAGCGGAGTCCGGTGGCCGCCGCCGTAGATCCAGGCGGCGGGCGGAAGTCCGCGGAGGCGACTGCGACCGCTGCCGTGCGGGCCCGGCGTCATGACGACGGGGCTCAGCCGGCGGCGGGGAGGTGGAAGTAGATCAGGAGGGTGGTGACGGCGAGGAGCGGGGCGGCGAGGGAGGCGACGGCGCGGGTCGTGCGGTGGCGCAGGCGCCAGGGGAGGGCCCAGGACACGACGAGCGCGACGACGGCGAGCAGGAGGACGGCGGGGGCGACCAGGAGCATGGTGGTCAGCGCCTGGCAGCCGTTCGGCGTGCAGGAGTCCGTCGCCATCGGGGAGAACATCGCGATCAGGCCGCAGAAGGCGATGACCGGGCCGCCGAGGACGGTGGCGATCAGCGGGGCGACGTAGGCGTGGCTGTCGTGGTCCGGCGGCCTGAAGCGGGGCACGAAGGGAGGCATGACGGGGGCGGGGCCGTAGGCGGGGCTCTGCCGGACCTGCGGACGGGCGCCCGCGCCGTGCTGCCACTCGTGCGGCTGCGGCGGGCCGTACGGGTCCTGCGGGACGTACGGGCGGCTGTTGGTCATGTCATCCATTCAACGGACCGGACGGCCGGGCCGGATCCGGCGTCGTACTCAGGTCGGCGTGGGCGGGTACTCAGGGCGGTGCCGGCCAGCAGGGCGAGGCCGAGCAGGGGGTAGGGGGCGGCGAGGGGCTGTTCCCACCAGGAGAAGCGCAGGTCGCGGTCGCCCTGGTGCGGTACGAGCCACATGCTGCGGCCGTAGAAGACGGCGGCGCACCCGAGGAGCGCGGCGCGGCGGCCGAGCAGGACGGCGGCGCGCGGGCCGCGCGACCGTGCTGTACGGGAGCCGGGGCCGGGACCGGGCCCGCTGCCTGGGCCCGGGCCCTCCGCGGACAGGCGCGTGGCCAGGAACGCCAGGAGGGGCACGCACCAGACCCAGTGGTGGGACCAGCTCACCGGCGAGACCAGCAGCGCGGTGACGGCCGCGCAGAGCAGGCCGAGCGCGGGCCGGCCGCCGCGGTGGGCGCGGGCGGCGACGGCGAGTCCCGCGGCGGCGGCGACCAGGGCGGACGCGGCCCAGAGCAGGCCGGGGGCCGGGGTGTGCAGGACACGGGCGAGCAGACCCTGGAGGGACTGGTTGTCGACGATCCAGACCTCGCCGACCCGGTCGGTCTCGTAGAGCCGGGCGGTCCAGAAGTCCAGCGAGGCGCCGGGCAGGACGGCGAGCCCGAGCGCCGCGCTCGCCGCGAATCCGGCGGCGGCGCGGGCCGCCTCCCGGCGGCGGCCGGTGAGCGCGAGGTGCACGGCCAGCAGCGCGGGCGTGATCTTGACGCCCGCCGCGAGGCCCAGCGCGAACCCCTTGCCGCGCGCGCCCTCGGGGCGGGTGAGGTCCCACAGGACGAGGACGGCGACGGCGAGGTTGATCTGCCCGAAGACCACCGTCTGGAAGACGGGTTCGAGCCAGAGCGCGCCCGCGGTGCCGAGCAGGACGGGCGCCGCGTACCGCCGGGACCGTACGGCGTCGGCGGCGGCGGTCCCGGTGTCCGCGGCCAGCCGCAGGGAGAGGCGGACGAGGGCGGCCAGCAGGGCCAGATTGGCGGCGACGCAGGCCGCGCGGGCGGCCGACAGCGGGAGCCGGGCGACCGGGGTGAAGAGCAGGGCCGCGAAGGGCGGATACGTGGCGGGCAGCCGCCAGCGTGTGACGCGGAATCCGTACAGGTCCCGGCCGCCGAGGACGGCGGCGCCTTCGGCGCGGTAGACCTGAAGGTCGGCCATCGGGACCGGGCGGCGGAGCCACCAGGCAGCGAAGAGGGCGAGGGAGAGCGCGAGCGCGGCGAGCGCCAGCGCGGTGGTGCCGGGACAGCGGGCGCTACGGGGACGGCGAGGGTCGGCGGGACGGTCGGCGGGGGGCGCCGGGCCGAGCGCGGGAGCGGTCACCGCGGCGACAGTAGTGGACCTGCCCGCCGGTGATCGTCAACGCGA
Source organism: Streptomyces sp. NPDC008079 (assembly GCF_042957385.1). NCBI lineage: Bacteria > Bacillati > Actinomycetota > Actinomycetes > Kitasatosporales > Streptomycetaceae > Streptomyces > Streptomyces sp. NPDC008079. The sequence goes on along the minus strand of NZ_JBIBIC010000001.1, from coordinate 1,342,428 downwards.
CGCGGGGCCGCCGCTCAGTGGCGCTTGCCCTCGCTGCCGAGCAGCACCACTTCGACGGCCGTGACGGCGAAGACACGGACCGCGCGCAGCGTGCTTCCCAGCAGGTGGCGGGGGTGATCGGGGCGGGCACCGAGAGCGGTGCCGCCGTGGACGGTGGGACCTGGGGCAACGGTGGTGGTGGTCATGAATCCACCGTACGAAATCAGGCATACGGCCTACGTCGGGCTCAGGGCTTAACTCGCACGCTCCGTGTCCGACTCTGGTCTGACACCGGACCCTGACCCGGGTATCAGGGTCACCCCTGAGGCCCTACGACCTGCGGCTCCCCCGGGCCCCCGGGCCGCGTCTCCGCCCCGTCCGACCGCAGGTCGAACGGGGGGTGAAATTCGTTCGCGGCTCCCCGCGCGGACGCGTATGATCGCCGGTCTTGCCGCCTCCCCACGGGAGTGCCGCCGGCCGGACGGAAACCGGTCGGCTCGTCGCCTCGCCGACGACCCCTCGCGTACGCACTCGTATCAGCCGGAGGCAAAGCCGTGCCCTCGCACGTCCCGACCCAGGGCAGCAGCCCCAGCCCGCAGGACCGCACCGACCACTCCCCCGACCCGCTCGGCAGGGAACGCTCCCACCTCGCCTCGTCCCGTACCGCGCTGCGCGCCATGCGGCACGACGTGGAGTCGCTCGACATCACGGACGTGACGGGAAACTGGGTCAACGCCAAGATCCTCGCCGCCGAGATCGACGACCGCATCAAGGCGCTCTCCGACCTCGCCGACACCCCGCTCTTCTTCGGCCGCCTGGACTACCTGCACGCGCCCGGCACGGAACTGGCCGAGGGCGCGACCGGCGAGCAGTTCTACATCGGCCGCCGCCATGTGCACGACGCGGACGGCGACCCGATGGTGATCGACTGGCGCGCGCCGGTCTCGCAGCCCTTCTACCAGGCGTCGCGCCGCAAGCCGATGGACGTACGGCTGCGCCGCAGGTTCGGCTACACCGGCGGGGACCTGACCGCGTACGAGGACGAGTACCTCACCGACCCGCCGGAGGGCGCGGCGGATCCGGGGACGTCGAGCAAGCTGCTCCAGAGCGAGATCGAACGGCCCCGCGTCGGCCCCATGCGCGACATCGTCGCCACCATCCAGCCCGAGCAGGACGAGATCGTCCGCGCCGACATCACCGGCAGCGTCTGTGTGCAGGGCGCGCCCGGCACCGGGAAGACCGCAGTCGGCCTGCACCGGGTCGCGTATCTGCTCTACGCGCACCGCGAGCGGCTGGCGCGGACCGGCACGCTGGTGATCGGGCCGAACCGGTCCTTCCTCCAGTACATCGAGCAAGTGCTGCCCGCGCTGGGCGAGTTGCAGGTCAAGCAGGCCACCGTGGACGACCTGGTGGCCCATGTCGAGGTGCGCGGCACCGACTCGGCGGCGGCGGCCACCGTCAAGGGCGACGCGCGGATGGCGGAGGTGCTGCGACGGGCGGTGCGGTCCGGCATCCGGATGCCCACCGAGCCGGTGATGGTGGTGCGCGGCTCGCGGCGCTGGCGGGTCCCGGCGTACGAACTGGAGGAGATCGTCAAGGAGTTGGCGGCCCGCGACATCCGGTACGGCGCCGCGCACGACGCGCTGCCGCAGCGGATCGCGCACGTCGTCCTCGTACAGATGGAGCGCTCGGGCGAGGCGCCGGACGACCGCGTGCAGGACGCGGTGGCGCGAACTCCCGCCGTGAAGGCGGCCGTCAAGGCGTGCTGGCCCGCGGTCGATCCGGCCAAGACGGTGCTGCGGCTGCTGTCGGACCCGGAGTTCCTGGCCGAGGCGGCGGACGGGGTGCTGGACGCCGAGGAGCAGCGGACGATCCTGTGGGCGAAGCCCGCGCGGGGGCTCGCGTCGGCCAAGTGGTCAGCCGCCGACGCGGTGTTGATCGACGAGGCGTACGACCTCGTGCAGCGGACGTCGTCGCTCGGGCATGTGGTGCTGGACGAGGCGCAGGACCTGTCGCCGATGCAGTACCGCGCGGTGGGGCGGCGCTGCTCGACCGGGTCCGCGACCGTGCTCGGCGACCTCGCGCAGGGCACCACGCCCTGGGCCACCGGCTCGTGGGCCGAAGCGCTGGGTCATCTCGGCAAACCGGACGCCCGCGTCGAGGAGTTGACGGCCGGTTTCCGTGTGCCGCGCGAAGTGATCGCGTACGCCACGCGGCTGCTGCCGCAGATCGCGCCGGGCCTCGCGCCCGCCACGTCCGTCCGTGAGGCGGCCGGCACGATGTCGGTACGGGCCGTCGCCGCCGGCGCGCTGGACGCGGCCGTGCTCGCGGCCTGCGACACGGCGCTCCGGCACGAGGGGTCCGTCGGCCTGATCGCCGCCGACCCGCGGATTCCCGTACTGGCCACGGCACTTGAGGCCGCCGGAATCCAGTACGTCTCGCCCGGTGAGGAGACCTCCGCCGAGGCCCGCGTCACGCTGGTGCCCGCGTCCCTGGCCAAGGGCCTGGAGTACGACTACGTCGTGCTCGACGAGCCCGCGGACATCGTGGCCGCCGAGCCCGACGTCCGCACCGGCCTGCGACGCCTGTACGTCTGCCTCACCCGCGCCGTCTCCGGCCTCGCGGTGCTGCACACCGCGCCGCTCCCCGAGGCCCTGGCCCCGGCCTAGGCCGCGTCCGCAAGGTCTCGTCTGGCTGGCGCGCCGCTGCGCGCTACGCCTGCTCGATGCGGAAGAAGTTGCCCGCCGGATCCCGTACGGCGCCGTCCCGTACCCCCCACGGCTGGCTGGCGGGCTCCTGGAGCACCTCGGCCCCCGCCGCCCCCGCGACGGCCTCGAACGTCGCGTCGAGGTCGTCGCTGCGGAAGTGCAGCGGCCGCAGTTCCCCCTTGGCCAGCAGCGCCGCCAGCGTGTCCCCGTCCTCCTTCGACCGCCCCGCGTGCGGCTGCGACAGCACGATCTGGATCTCCGGCTGGCTCTTGGTCGTCAGCGTGATCCACCGGAAGCCGTCGTGCTCGACCTCATTGCGCACGGTGAGACCGAGGGTGTCCCGGTAGAAGACGAGGGCGGCGTCGGGGTCGTCGACGAAGACGTGCACGGCACTGATGGAAACGGTCATACGGCCGATGCTAGGGGCTGTGCGGCCGATATCGGAGGCGACGGGCGCGGGCTCACAGCGGCGAACGCGCGGCGGCGCCTCCCGTCTTGCGGGGGCGGGTCACCAGCATGACCTGGCAGCCGGGGACGACCTCCAAGTCGCTGTGGTCGCGGGCGCGGTAGGCGCTGGGGGTCTCGCCGACGATCTGGGTGAAGCGGGCGGAGAAGGAGCCGAGGCTGGTGCAGCCGACGGCGAAGCAAGCGTCGGTGACGCTGACGTCGCCGCGCCGCAGGAGGGCGGTGGCGCGCTCGATGCGGCGGGTCATGAGGTAGGAGTACGGGGTCTCGCCGTACGCCGCGCGGAACTGGCGGCTGAAGTGGCCGGTCGACATCAGCGCGGTCCGGGCCAGGGCCGGGACGTCGAGCGGCTGGGCGTACTCGCGGTCCATACGGTCGCGGGCACGCCGAAGGAGCCGCAGCTCGTCCAGGTCCATGACGCTCATGGCTCCATTGTGGCGCGGGGGTACGACAACCGCCGGTACGCGCCCCGGCCCGGCGGGACCGTCCGGGGCGGCGCGACGGCCGTACCGCCCGGCCTCAGGAGACCGGGACCGGGGTGTCCAGGGCGGCGCGCCAGCGGGCGACGGCGCGGACGTCGACCGGGGAGGCCCAGCCCGCGGGGCGCACGGCGCCGCCGACGTGGAAGCCGTCGAGCCCGGCGCCGCGCAGGTGCGGCACATGCTCCAGGAGCAGGCCGCCGCCGACGAGGAGCTGGGGTTCGTACCCCGGCTCGCCGGTGCGCGCGGCCTCGTCGCAGAGCACCGGGAGCCCGGCGGGCACGCCGTCCGCGGCGCCCGCGGTGAGGTATGTGTCGAGGCCCGGCAGCCCGGCGAGCTGGAGGCGGAGCGCGTCGCGGTCGGCGGCGCGGTCGATGGCCCGGTGGAAGGTCCAGCGGCAGCCGTCGATGACGTCGACCAGCGCGTGCACGGCGTCGAGGTCGGCGCGCCCGCCGTCGTCGAGGAAGCCGAGGACGAACTCGTCGGCGCCCTCGGACCGCAGGGACTGCGCGGCGGCGCACAGGGCGTCGAGGTCGCGCGCGTCACCGGCGCTGAATCCGTCGGACAGCCGCAGCATGACGCGCAGCGGGATGTCGACGGCCGCCCTGATCGCCCCGAAGGTGGCGCGGGAGGGGGTGAGCCCGTCCGCGGCCATGTCGGTGACCAGTTCGAGGCGGTCCGCGCCGCCGTCCCGGGCCGCTACGGCATCGTCCGCGCCGAGGGCGATCACCTCGAAGATTGGTCTAGACATATGAGCAAGGGTGCCACATGCGTCACTCCCGCGCGAGACGTGTAGCGCACAATTACCGGCATGTCCTTCACGCCCGCCGCCCCTCACCCCCGCTACGACGCCCTGCTCGCCGAGTGGTGCGACCTGCTGCGCCGCTGCCAGGAGCCGACAGCGGACGACGCGCCCGCCCCCGACCCCGCGCCGTACGGCGCCGATCTGCTCGGCCGCTGGGCCGAACCGCAGCGGCGTTACCACACGCTGGACCATCTCCAGGCGGTCCTGGACCACGCCACCGAACTGACCGCGTACGCCGCCGATCCGGACGCGGTGGCCCTCGCCGCCTGGTTCCACGACGCGGTCTACCGCCCCGACCGCTCGGAGAACGAGGAGCGCAGCGCCCACCTCGCCGAACGCGCCCTGCCCGAGGCGGGCGTGGCCGCCGACCGCACCGCCGAGGTCGCCCGCCTGGTGCGTCTGACGGTCACCCACGACCCGGCCGAGGGCGACCACAACGGCGAGGTCCTCTGCGACGCCGACCTCGCCGTCCTGGCCGGCGACCCCGCCGCCTACGCGGCCTACGCCGCCGCCGTCCGCTCCGAGTACGGCTTCGTCCCCGACGACGCCTTCCGCGCCGGCCGCGCCGCCGTCCTGCGCCAACTCCTCGCCCTCCCCGCCCTGTTCCGCACCCCTTACGGCAAGGACCAGTGGGAACGCACGGCCCGCCGCAATCTGACGACGGAGCTGGAGCTGCTCACGGCCTGACGGAGCCGGACCTGCTCACGGCCTGACGTATTTGCGCCGCCGCAGGCCCGCGGCGGTCAGCAGGCGGACGATCTCCTTGCTGCCGGTCTCGACCGCGCCGAGGGCGACCGCGTCGGCGTACCGCTCGGAGGGGATGTCGTAGTGGTCGCGTTCGAAGGCGCGGGACGGGGCGCCGAGGCGGGTGGCGAAGGCGTGCAGTTCGGCGTAGGAGACGTCGCTGACCAGGTGGGACCAGTGGCGGCCGTGGCCGGGCCAGGTCGGCGGGTCGATGTAGAGGGTCATGAGGGGTCCGACTCGGCGTCGTGGGTCATACCGGGTTCACCGGGGTCAGGGCGCCGACGGGGGCGACGACGGCGCCGCGGGCCTCGCAGACCCAGTGCGGGTCGGGGCCGAGTTCGGGTTCGACGGCCAGGGCGTGCGGGTCGTCGCAGTCCGGGCACAGCGGCCAGCGCCCGTAGCGTTCGAGCAGGGCGTCCTGGACGTCCTGGGCGAGCAGCCCGGGGATGTACTCCGCGCCGTCCGGCCACTGCTCCAGCCACCAGCGGCGCTTGCTGACGGCGTCCTCGACCAGCGAGACGATATCGGCCTCCGCGACACCGCGGGCGCTGAGGTCGGACAGCACGAGAGCGCGGGCACCATGCAGCACGGTTTCACCTTCCATCCCTCCATTGTCGCAAGCCCGGCGGACGCGGACGCCGTGATCGTCGGGTGCCTTGACGTACGGCCGTCTCTGAAAATACCTTTCAGAAGGTGACCTATAGCGTGAAGGAAACTTTCTCCCCGAGCGTCCGCGCCCTCCGCGGCGTGTCCGGCGCGCCCGTCCTCCCCGTCACGCCCCCCGACCCGGGGGCCCTCGCCGCCAAGGTCCGCACCCTCGCGCCGTCGATGACCCGGTCCATGCACCGGGTCGCGGAAGCCGTCGCGGGTGATCCGGCGGGCTGTGCCCATCTGACCGTCACGGCGCTCGCGGTGCGTACCGGCACCAGCGAGGCGACCGTCGTCCGCACCGCCCGGCTGCTGGGCTACCCCGGCTACCGCGATCTGCGGCTGGCGCTGGCCGCGCTCGCCGCCCAGCAGGCCACCGGGGCGCCGCCCGCCGTCACCGCCGACATCGCCGTCGACGACCCGCTCGCCGACGTGGTCACCAAGCTGGCCATGGAGGAGCAGCAGACCCTCGCCGACACCGCCGCCCAGCTCGACATGGGCCAACTGGAGGCCGCCGTCGCCGCGTTGGCCGCGGCCCGGCGGACCGACATCTACGGGATAGCCGCGTCCGCGCTGGTCGGCCAGGACCTGGCGCAGAAGCTGCTGCGGATCGGCCTGATCGCGCACGCGCACGCCGACCCGCACCTGGCGGTCACCAACGCCGTACAGCTCAAGCCGGGCGATGTGGCGCTGGCCATCACGCACTCGGGCAGTACGCACGACGTCATCGAGCCGCTGCGGGCCGCGTTCGACCGGGGGGCGACGACCATCGCCATCACCGGCCGGGCGGACGGCGCGGTCACGCAGTACGCCGATCTGGTCCTGACCACGTCCACCTCCCGCGAGAGCGAGCTGCGGCCCGCCGCGATGTCCAGTCGTACGAGTCAGCTCCTCGTCGTCGACTGTCTGTTCATCGGCGTCGCGCAGCGCACCTACGAGACCGCGGCCCCGGCGCTGTCCGCCTCGTACGAAGCGCTCGCGCACCGGCACAGTCCCCGCTCGGGCCGCGCCTGACGGCCGGTCCGCACCACTCCACGACCCCCACAGCAGAAGGATGAACGAGCCGCATATGTCGCACTACACCGAGCTGCGCCGCGAGCTGGAGACCCTCACCACCGAGGCGTTCCGGCCCGAGCTCGCCGAGATCGACCGGATGCCCACCCTGGAGATCGCGCGGACCATGAACGGTGAGGACGCCACCGTTCCGGCCGCGGTCGCCGGGCAGTTGCCCGTGATCGCCGCCGCCATCGACGGGATCGCCGCCCGGATGGAACGCGGCGGACGGCTGATCTACGCGGGCGCCGGTACGGCGGGCAGGCTCGGCGTGCTCGACGCGAGCGAGTGCCCGCCGACCTTCAACACCACGCCGGGACGCGAGGTGCTCGGACTGATCGCGGGCGGCCCGTCCGCGATGATCACCTCCATCGAGGGCGCGGAGGACAGCAAGGAGCTGGCCGCCGCCGACCTCGCCGCGCTCGGACTGACCCCGGCCGACAGCGTCGTCGGCGTCTCCGCCTCCGGGCGCACTCCCTACGCGGTCGGCGCGGTGGAGTACGCGCGCGCCACGGGGGCGCTCACCGTGGGCCTGTCCTGCAACGCGGACTCGCCGCTCGCGGCGGCGGCCGACCACGGCATCGAGGTCGTCGTCGGGCCCGAACTGATCGCCGGTTCCACCCGGTTGAAGTCCGGCACCGCGCAGAAGCTCGTGCTCAACATGCTCTCGACCATCACCATGATCCGGCTCGGCAAGACGTACGGGAACCTCATGGTCGACGTGCGGGCCTCCAACGAGAAGCTGCGGGCGCGCTCGCGGCGGATCGTCGCGCTGGCCACCGGCGCGGACGAGGAGGCGATCGAGGACGCGCTGACCGCCACCGACGGCGAGGTCAAGCACGCCATCTTGACGCTGCTCGCCCATGTGGACGCGGCCACGGCGGCCCGGCTGCTGACGGAGTCGGGCGGCCACCTGCGGCAGGCGCTGGAGGCCGCGCCGAAGTAGCCGCGCGGGAGCGGGAGTTCACTGGCGCTTGGCGGACTCGGCCGCCATCATCACCGAGGCCAGCCATTCGCCGTCGAAGAGGGTGGCGTCCGCCAGGCGGTGGGCGCCGCCGTACGCGTTGAGCATCGTCTTGGCGGCGCGCAGCGCGGCCGGGGAGCGGCGGAGCATCGGCCGCGCCCACTGGTCGACGGCGGCGTCCAGCCCGGCCTCGGGCACGGCCTTGTGCAGGACGGACAGCTCGACGGCCCTGGCCGCGTCGAACGCCTCGCCGGTGAGGACGAGTTCGCGGATGCGGGCGGCTCCCACCTCGTTGAGCAGCCGGGGCAGGATGCCGCCCCAGGCGGGCGGCAGGCCCAACGCCAGCTCGGGCAGCCGGAACCGGCTGGTGTCGGCGCCGACCCGCAGGTCGCAGAACATCGCGAGCGCCACGCCCGCGCCGATCACGTCGCCGTGCACCCGCGCGACGGTGACGGCGCCGAGCGTGGCGAGCGCCTCGCACACCTGCCGCGCCTTGTTGCCCATGGTGCGCAGGCCGGACCCCGTGGGGTCGGCGGCCAGCGACTCGGCGAATTCCCTGCGGTCGCCGCCGAGGCAGAAGTGCTCGCCGGCGCCGGAGAGTTCGAGCACCCGTATGCCGGGGTGGTCCTGCACCGAGCGCAGTACGGCCAGCAGTTCGTCCAGGACCGGGCCGGTGACGGCGTTCCCGGTCTCCGGGGTGTTCAGCCGTACGCGCAGCAGCGCTCCTTCCTGGCTGACGCGCAGGACCTTGAAGTAGTTCATCATGCTGTCGTTCGCCACCGGTTCTCTCGTACGGTCGTGCCGCGTGCGGCCTACAGGTCTCTGGGGCCCGCCTGTTCGGGGACGCGGGCGGACGCGGAGTCGGACACCGTCAGTGTCGTCATCCGCCGGAAGGCGACCCGCGGCGCCCACTCGGGGTCGCGGTGGACGCTCAGTCCCGGCAGCTTCCTGAGCAGCGCGGTCAGCAGCGCGGTGGCCTCCATCCTGGCCAGCGGGGCGCCGACGCAGTAGTGGATGCCGCCGCCGAAGCTGAGGTGGCTGACCTTGCGGCGGATGTCGAAGATGTGCGGGTCGGCGTACTGCGCGGGGTCGTGGTTGGCGGCGGCGAGCATCAGGTGGACGGTCTCGTCCTTGGGCACCTCGATGCCCGCGAGCGTCATGTCGTCGCCCGCGACCCGCGTCACGACGTGTATCGGCGGGTCGTAGCGCAGCACCTCCTCGACGGCGCCGGGGATGTCCTGCGGGTGGGCGCGCAGCCAGCCCATCTGGCGGGGGTGCTCGGCGATCAGCCACGTCATGGTGGACAGCAGATTGGAGGTGGTCTCCAGGGCGGCGAGCACCACCAGCAGCGCGAGGTAGTAGACGGCCTCGTCGGCGCGGTCGCGGTCCGGCTCCAGCCCGTCCCAGGTGCGCAGCCACTGCGAGACCGGGTCGTCCCCCGGTGACCTGCGCCTTTCGCGCACCAGCGCGGCGAAGTACTGGTGCAGTGTCACGGTGGCTTCGTCGGAGATCGCGAGCTGGCTCGGGGTGGGCAGCAGCTCCTGGGTGAACACCTGGGCGTGGGTCAAGTCCCGCAAAAGGGGGAAGTCAGCGGAGGGCAAACCCATCCACTCCCCTATCGCGCGCACCGGCAGCTCCTCGCTCACCAGTGAGACAAAATCGGCCACTCCGTCGCGCAGGCGTTCCGCGAGCCGGCCGACCAGGCGGTCCGTTGTCTTTTCCACCGATATCCGAATGTCACCGAGCGCCCTCCGGTCGAACATATTTCCGACCGAGCGGCGCATCAATGTGTGATGCGGTGGATTGAGCCGGACCAGAGTCTGACCGATCTGCCGTGAGGAAGGCGCGCTCCAGCGCGTTCCCTGGCCTTGCCTGGCGGCCCATTCGTTGTCGGTCACACGCCAGGCCCGGTCCCTCAGCACCTGGTCGCTGAGGCCGAACGACGTGATCAGGTGGCCGCCCCAGGGCGCTGGGACGACATCCCCCATCGAGCGAAGCTCGTCGTAAAGAGGCAGCGGACTTTCCTGTCCGCCGGGCTTACGGAGTCGGGAAAAAAGTGATACAACTCTTCGCCGGTCGGTGGGGGCGACCGAATACGGTGTGACCATGGCGGCATTTCTCCTTGGTCCTCAATGCCAGGCCGGATTGACCTGTCCTGCATACCCCGGGCACGAGATGCGTATCCGATCGGACACTGCTCGTAATTGTGGCAAGCGTCACACCGTCGGCGATGATTTCCGGCCAGGTCCGTTCTTTATCGAAACCGGCCGACCGCGAAGCCGCGGTCGGCCGGTTTTCGACTTGTGCGTCGCCGGGTGTTACGCCTTGAGCCAGTTGAGGAACGAGCTCCAGCGGCTGGCCGCCTTCGGCTTGCCCTGCGTGTGGTCGGCCGGAGCCTGAGCCGACTGGCTCTCCTGCGAGCGGACCGGCTGCCGCGCCGGGGTGAACCGGGCGGGCAGCGAGGTGAGCGCGCGGTGGAAGGGGCCCGGACGCCAGGTCAGGCTCTCCACCGGCACCGCCAGGTCGATGTCCGGCAGCGTGTTGAGCAGCTTCTCGATGGCCCGCAGCGAGATCAGCGTGGCCGGGTCCTTGGCCGGGCAGACATGGGGACCCGCGCCCCAGCCCAGGTGCGCCCGCTTGCTCATCGTCTGGCCGCCGCCGCCCAGGCTCGGGTCGGTGTTGGCCGCCGCGTAACTGATCACCACGGGGTCGCCCGCGCGCAGCGTGATCCCGGCGAGGTCCACGTCGTGCACCGGGTAGTGCACGCCGTAGTTGGCCATCGGCGGGTAGTTCCACAGCACGTCGTTGAGCGCGTCCTCGACCAGCAGGCCCGCCATGTGCTGGCTGTCGGCGTACTTGTCGTCGGACAGCAGCAGCCGCAGCGCGCTGGAGATCATGTTCTGCACCGGCTCGGTACCCGCGGCGATCATCGGGAAGAGCTGGTGGATCATCTCCTCGGTGGTCAGCGCGGAGCGGTGCTGCATCATCCAGGAGGTGATGTCCTCGCCCGGCGTGGTCCGCTTCAGCTCGACCAGTTCGACCAGCGCCCCGGTCAGCACCTCCAGCGACTTCTCGACATCGATGCCATCGAAGATGCCGGAGATCCCGAACACCAGCCGGTTGCCGATGTCCTCGGTGCAGCCGAAGAGGTCGTTGAAGACCAGCAGCGGCACCTGCTGCGCGTAGTCGGCGACCAGGTCGGCCCGCCCCTTGGCGCTGAACTGGCTGATCAGATACGAGGCGACCTGGTCGACGTGCCGGCTCAGCCGGTGCGAGTCGACCATGGCCAGGCTGTCGGTCGCCGCCTGCCGCAGCCGCATGTGCTCGGCGCCGTCGGAGAACAGCAGATTCGGCCGGTAGGCCATCATCCCCATCACCGGGCTGTCCGCCGGTATCTGACCCTCGTTCATCGCGCGCCAGCGGCGCGAGTCGCGGGCGAAGGTGCCCGGGTTCTGGAGGACCCGCAGCGCCTCGGTGTAGTCCGTGACGAGTTCGGCCTCCACGCCCGGCGCCAGCTCCACCGGAGCGCTCGGGCCGAACTGCCGCATGTAGGAGTAGAACGCCTCCGGAGCGGCGGCGAACTCCGGGCCGTACAGCGGCACACTCTGGCCGCTGTCGTGCGCGGGGCAGCCGGGCGGCGGGGCCTGGAAGTCCGGAGGGGTCTGCATGCCTGTGCTCCTCGTTGAAATACCTGAGCTACCTGAACTACCTGCGGTGACCTACTAGTTGAGGCGAGACTGCAAATACTGCACCAGAGCGATCAGTGAACCCGCCGATGACCGCTCGTCGCGTGCGTCGCACGAGACCACCGGGGTCTCGGGAAGCAGATCCAGCGCCTCGCGCACCTCTTCGAGCGAGTGCGGGGGCGCACCGTCGAAGCGGTTCACGGCGATGGCGTACGGCAGACCATGCCGCTCCACGAGGTCCATCACGGGGAAGGACTCCTGGAGCCGCAGCGGGTCGACCAGCACGAGCGCGCCGAGCGCGCCGCGCGACAGGTCCTCCCACAGCCGCACGAACCGCTGCTGGCCCGGCGTACCGAACATGTACAGCACCAGTTCGTCGCTGAGGGTCAGCCGGCCGAAGTCCATCGCGACCGTGGTGGTGGTCTTGTTGGGCGCGCCCCTGAGGTCGTCGATGTCCGCGCTGGCCTGCGTCATCACTTCCTCGGTGCGCAGCGGCGGGATCTCCGACATGGTGCCGATGAACGTCGTCTTGCCCACGGCGAAGTGCCCGACCACGAGGATCTTGGCGACCGTCCGTACCGAACTGGGCAGATAGACGTTCTCGCGCGGCGTCTGGGGAGCACTGTCCCTATCCGAAGCGAGCCCGGAGCCCATGCAGCACCTCCTCCAGCAGTTCCCTCTCGACCAACTGCGCGCGGGGAACGGGTGCCCGCGCGAGCAGATACCCGTCCTCCACCAGATCCGACAGAAGGATCTTGACCACGCCCATCGGCAGCCCGGTGTGCGCGGCGATCTCCGCGACCGCGAGATAGCCGCCCGAGCACAGTTCCATCACCCGCAGCTTCTCGGGATCAAGAACCCTTGTCCGGGGCGCGTTTTCGGATACGGCGACCAGTGTGATCATCGTGAAGCCGCCGTCGACCGGAAGCTCGCGACCGTTGGTGATCACATACGGGCGTACTAATTCCGTGGCTTCTAACTCCAGCTCCGGTTCGCCCGTCAATTGACGTCAGCGTTCTCGCGAGGAGGTGTGGTCAGCACCTTGCCGAGTTGGCCGACGAGCTGCTGCATCCGGAAGGTGATCTCCGCGAGGTCCGCGTCCGGGGACGCGGAGACCGCGAGATAGGCGCCTTCACCTGCCGAGATGAGGAAGACCCAGCCGTGGTCGAACTCCACCAGGGTCTGCCGCCACTCCTGGCGGCGGTCGTCGCCGCCGACGAAGTCGGACACCGTACGGCTCAGCGACTGCATGCCGCTCATCGCCGCCGCGACGGTGTCGGCGTGGTCCCTGCCGACCTCGTTGGAGCGGGCCATCAGCAGGCCGTCGGCCGACACCAGGATCGCGTGCCGGGCCTCGGGCACCTCAAGGGCGCTGTCGAGCATCCACGACAGATCTCTTCCGATCATTGGGCTCATTGGGCGTCCTGCCCTTCGCTGCTCGCGCCGATGGAACGGCGGCCGGACTGAGTGCCCCGCTGGAACGCGCCCATGCGGGAGGCGACTTCGTGGCTGTCGCGCACCGGCTCGGGCGCCCGCTCGACTCTGTCCCCGGCTCTGTCACTGGTTCTGTCGTCGGACCGCTCCTCGGCCGTGGGCACTATCGAGATCGGGTGCCGGAAGCGCCGCCGCTTGGGCAGGCCGCCGAATGTGGTGGCGGGCACCACCGGCTCGGGCGCGCTCTGCTCCACCGGCTCGGACGCTTCACCCACGACGGGAGTCTCCTCGGGCTCGATGGTGGTGGTGAGGAGTTCGTCGGGGAGCAGCAGCACGGCGCGCACTCCGCCGTACGGCGAGGTGGAATCCACCGAGACGCTGAATCCGTAACGGTTGGCGAGTACGCCGATCACCGCGAAACCGAATTGCGGCGGATTTCCGAGGCCGGAAACACCCGGAGTGCGCTGGCCGGTGAGGAGTTCTCCCGCCAGCGTCTTCTCTTCGTCGCTCATGCCGACACCCGCGTCGTCGACGACGATGCAGACGCCCTTGGGCACGGGCTGGATATTGATTTCGATGGACGTTTCAGGGGCCGAATAACTCGTGGCGTTGTCGAGCAGTTCGGAAAGGGCGAGTGCGACCGGTTCGACCGCGCGGCTCACCACCGCGAAATTGCTCTGCGAACGGATTTCCACGCGCGTGAAATGCCGGATGCGGCCCTTGGCGCTGCGGACCACGTCGTAGACGGACGCCGCGTTCTTGCGGCGGCCGAGCCAGCCGTCGCAGAGCACGGCTATGGACTGGGCGCGCCGGGTGAACTGCGCGTTGCCGTGGTCCACGTCCAACAGGCCCTGGAGCGCCGCGTGCTCGCCGTTCTCCCGCTGGAGCTTCGCGATGGCGACCTGCTGCTCGCCCGCCAGACCCTGGAGGGTGCGCATGGCGGCCTTGAGCACGCTCTTGGTGCCCTCCTCGGCCCGGCGTCTGGCCTCATCCACGATCTGCTCGCGGCCGACTTCCAGGGAGGCGCGGCGCGCCGACTGCTCGGCGAGCGCGGCACGGAGCTTCGCATTAGTTTTCCGGCTGAGCGCAATCGCGGTCGCGGCGACAGGAGTACCTGCGATCAGGCCCCAAAGTGCTGGATCATGTAAGTAGGACGTCATGAGGCTCTCTTCAGGCGAGGGGCCGCCATTTGCGGAATCTCTTTCAAATCCGAACAAAAATGCGGAACACTTGCGCATGACACTTGCCAAGCAATGAGAGCCTAGCAGCAGGTTTGACCCCGGTACCCCCCGTACTTGTCCTGCTACCGGCATCTGACGGTAATTCAAAATTGCCCCGTTTTGGGACAGTCTTGGTGAATTGTTCCGAACAATGCGCCGGACACAAAGACGGCACCCCCCGGGTGACCGGGGGGTGCCGTCGTGCGGTCCTGCTGATCCGGGCTCGCGCCCCGTGGATCAGAAGTCCATGTCACCGCCGGGCATGCCGCCCGGAGCGCCGCCGGGGGCGGCCTTCTCCGGCTTGTCGGCGATGACGGCCTCGGTGGTGAGGAACAGCGCGGCGATGGAGGCCGCGTTCTGGAGCGCGGAGCGCGTGACCTTCGCCGGGTCGATGATGCCCTCGGCGATCATGTCGACGTACTCACCGGTCGCGGCGTTGAGGCCGTGGCCGACGGGGAGGTTGCGCACCTTCTCGACGATGACGCCGCCTTCGAGACCACCGTTGACGGCGATCTGCTTCAGCGGGGCCTCCAGCGCGAGCTTCACGGCGTTGGCACCGGTCGCCTCGTCGCCCTCGAGCTCCAGCTTCTCGAAGACCGCGGTCGCCTGGAGCAGAGCCACGCCGCCACCGGCGACGATGCCCTCTTCCACGGCGGCCTTCGCGTTGCGCACCGCGTCCTCGATGCGGTGCTTGCGCTCCTTGAGCTCGACCTCGGTGGCGGCACCGGCCTTGATGACGGCCACGCCGCCGGCCAGCTTCGCCAGGCGCTCCTGGAGCTTCTCGCGGTCGTAGTCCGAGTCGCTGTTGTCGATCTCGGCGCGGATCTGGTTGACCCGCCCGGCGACCTGGTCGCTGTCACCGGCACCGTCGACGATGGTGGTCTCGTCCTTGGTGATGACGACGGTACGGGCGCGGCCGAGCAGGTCCAGGCCCGCGTTCTCCAGCTTGAGGCCGACCTCTTCGGAGATGACGGTGCCACCGGTGAGGATGGCGATGTCGCCGAGCATGGCCTTGCGACGGTCACCGAAGCCGGGCGCCTTGACGGCGACGGACTTGAAGGTGCCGCGGATCTTGTTGACCACCAGGGTCGACAGGGCCTCGCCCTCGACGTCCTCGGCGATGATCAGCAGCGGCTTGCCGGACTGCATGACCTTCTCCAGCAGCGGGAGCAGGTCCTTCACCGAGGAGATCTTGGAGTTGACGATCAGGATGTACGGGTCGTCGAGCGACGCCTCCATACGCTCCAGGTCGGTCGCGAAGTAGGCGGAGATGAAGCCCTTGTCGAAGCGCATGCCCTCGGTGAGCTCGAGCTCGAGCCCGAAGGTCTGCGACTCCTCGACGGTGATGACGCCTTCCTTGCCGACCTTGTCCATGGCCTCGGCGATCAGCTCGCCGATCTGGGTGTCGGCGGCGGAGATGGAGGCGGTCGAAGCGATCTGCTCCTTGGTCTCCACGTCCTTGGCCTGCTCCAGCAGAGCGGCGGAGACGGCCTCGACGGCCTTCTCGATGCCGCGCTTGAGGGCCATCGGGTTGGCGCCGGCCGCGACGTTGCGCAGCCCTTCCTTGACCAGGGCCTGGGCCAGGACGGTCGCGGTGGTGGTGCCGTCACCCGCGACGTCGTCGGTCTTCTTCGCGACCTCCTTGACCAGCTCCGCGCCGATCTTCTCGTACGGGTCCTCGAGCTCGATCTCCTTGGCGATGGACACACCATCGTTGGTGATCGTGGGGGCGCCCCACTTCTTCTCGAGGACGACGTTGCGGCCCTTCGGGCCGAGGGTGACCTTGACGGCGTCGGCGAGCTGGTTCATCCCGCGCTCGAGACCGCGCCGTGCCTCCTCGTCGAACGCGATGATCTTTGCCATGTGAAGTGTCCTCCGCGGACTGGGGTTCCCCCACCGGAGCAGGGGGCGACGGCTCGGACCGTGTGGTGCCCGCGACGGACGGCCGACCTGGTCGCCGGTTCCTTCCCGGCGGCCGGGCGGGCCTCACCGACCCGGTCCTTCAGCACTCTCACTAGGAGAGTGCTAACGCCAATGATTAGCACTCGACCCCATCGAGTGCAAGCGCCTGTGGACAACTCCGGGCCACGCACGAAGGGCCCGTCCCCCCTAAGAGGTACGGACCCTTGGTGCGTGAGTGCGTCGTGTCGGTCGCCGAGCGCGCCGGGCCGTCAGGCGGTGGCCAGCCGGACCATGTCCGCCTGCGGCCCCTTCTGACCCTGCGAGATCTCGAACTCGACCCGCTGGCCTTCTTCGAGGGTGCGGTAACCGTCCATCTGAATCGCGCTGTAGTGGACGAAGACATCCGCACCACCGTCGACCGCGATGAAGCCGTAGCCCTTCTCCGCGTTGAACCACTTGACGGTGCCCTGAGCCATTCCTAACTCCCCTATTACTGGCCCTATCGCGGCCCCGCACTCCGCGGGTCCGGGTCAGACCTCACCGCCGGGGAAGCCGTTGTCTGAGCGACAGGGGATCCCTGGTGGTGTGCGCCGGAACGCGTCGACCGCGGCTGAATGTATCTGCACGGATGCCCTCTGCAACAGGTCAATCGGACGAGAATTCGGGGAGCGACCGATCGGAAATACACCAGAATAGGGCGCTATGGCGGGGCATCTCGGACCGGACATACGTCGCCTATGCGACAATCCACACGTGAATTTGGCGATAAATCGCCGCACTGACCGTTCGCGGCGGCAACTTGCCCGTGGCAACAGTACAACCTTTCAACTACCGCCCAGGACACAGCCGTTCGGCCCGGTCCGGCCCCCGTACAGCACTGTGCCCCATCCACCGCAAAAGGGTGAACGGGGCACAAAACGGCAGGTGTAGCCGGGCCGTTACGGGAAGTTGATCAGCCGCCCGCTACCGCCGGAATGATCGAAACGCTCGCGCCGTCGGGGACAGCGGTGGCGAGACCGTCGGAAAAGCGAACATCGTCGTCGTTGACATAGACGTTCACGAAACGACGGAGTTTTCCGGTGTCGTCGAGAACGCGCGCCGAAATGCCCGCGTGATTCTTCTCCAGCGAGTCGATCACCTCGGCCAGCGTGCCGCCCTCGGCCGGAACCTCGGCCTGGCCGCCGGTGTAGGTGCGGAGAATGGTGGGGATACGAACAGAAGCACTCATGCGAGGCCAGCCTCTCGGAACGCGTCAAGGGTCGGGCGGATGGTGGCGGTCGGGCCGGTGGTCGGCGCCACCGCGTCCAAAGTCTTCAGTCCGTCGCCGGTGTTGAGGACGACGGTCTCGGCGGCCGGGTCGAGCTGCCCGGTCTCGATCAGCTTCTTCAGCACCCCCACGGTCACCCCGCCCGCGGTCTCCGCGAAGATCCCCTCGGTGCGCGCGAGCAGCTTGATCGCGTCCACGACCTGCTCGTCGTTCACGTCGTCGACCGCGCCGCCGGTCCGCCGGGCGATGTCCAGCACGTACGGGCCGTCCGCCGGGTTGCCGATCGCCAGCGACTTGGCGATGGTGTCCGGCTTCACCGGCCGCACCACGTCGTGCCCCGCCTTGAACGCCGCCGAGACCGGCGAGCAGCCCTCGGCCTGGGCGCCGTAGATCTTGTACGGCTTGTCCTCGACCAGGCCGAGCGCGATCAGCTCGCGCAGGCCCTTGTCGATCTTGGTGAGCTGGGAGCCGGACGCGATCGGGATCACCAGGTTGTCGGGGATGCGCCAGCCGAGCTGTTCGCAGATCTCGTACGCCAGGGTCTTGGAGCCCTCGCCGTAGTAGGGCCGCAGATTGACGTTGACGAAGCCCCAGCCCTCGCCGATCGGGTCGCCGATCAGCTCGGAGCAGAAGCGGTTCACGTCGTCGTACGAGCCCTCGATGCCGACCAGTTCGCCGCCGTAGACCGCGGCCATGACGACCTTGCCCGCCTCCAGGTCGTGCGGGATGAACACGCAGGAGCGGAAACCGGCGCGCGCGGCGGCGGCGCCGACGGCGCCCGCGAGGTTGCCGGTGGAGGAGCAGGAGAGCGTGGTGAGGCCGAAGGTGCGGGCGGCCTCCAGGGCGATGGCGACGACGCGGTCCTTGAAGGAGTGCGTCGGATTGCCGGAGTCGTCCTTGATGTGCAGGCCGCCGGTGATGCCCAGTTCACGGGCGAGGTTGTCGGCCTTGACGAGCTTGGTCCAGCCCGGGTGGAGGTTGGGCTTGTCGGTGACGTCGGCGGGGACCGGCAGCAGCGGCGCGTACCGCCAGATGCTGGTGGGTCCCGCCTCGATCCGCTTGCGCAGCGACTCGGGGTCGCCGAGCGGCAGGTCGTACGCGACTTCGAGGGGCCCGAAACACTCCTCGCAGGCGAAGATCGGGCTCAGCGGGAAGCGGGTGCCGCACTCCCGGCAGGACAGCGCGGAGGCGGGTCCGAAGGGGGGAGTGCTGGTGCTGTCGTGGGTGCTGGCGACGGTCTGCACAGCCATGATGGCGAGGCCCTTTCTCCTCATCTTCCTTGTGACGTACGTCGCCACAAGACGGAATTGGCACCTTCCCCACCGTGTGACCTCGCGGTCGGCGGGAGGGTTGCCGGGGCTTCAACGGGCCGTTCCCTCTGCCCCTCTGGATGAGCGGTATGGCGCCTGCCCGCCTTCTGTGCGGCGGCGACGCGTTTGTCACGCGCTACGACCCCCGGCATGCGGCGGTCATACGCGTTGTTCAAGACTGTAACCGACAAGCGTGACAGTTGAGATAGTCGTCCGAACGGCGAGATGGCCGCTGGGGCGGCCGTCCGGCTGGTTTCTGAGGGCTCCCACCGTACGAAAAGGGGACGGGATCGTGCTCGATGAGGTGGAGCGGTGGCTGGAGCGGCGGTCCTGGTCCGCCGCCGACCGGCCGCTCGACCTGCTGCTCGCCGCGAAGCGGGCCGCGGGGCCGCAGGGCACGGTCAGCGTGGTGCTGCCCGCGCTCGACGAGGAGGCGACGGTCGGCGAGATCGTGGCGGCGATCCGCCGCGACCTGATGACCGACGAGGTGCCGCTGGTCGACGAGCTGGTCGTGGTCGACTCCGGCTCCCGCGACCGTACGGCGCAGGTCGCGGCGCGGGCCGGGGCGCGGGTGGTGCAGCGCGACGCGATCCTGCCGCGGCTGCCCGCGCTGCCCGGCAAGGGTGAGGTGCTGTGGCGGTCGCTGCTGGTCACCCGCGGCGAGATCGTCTGTTTCGTGGACGCGGACCTGCGCTCGTTCGACTCGCGCTTCGTGTCGGGGATCGTCGGGCCGCTGCTCACCGAGCCGGACGTGGAGCTGGTCAAGGCGATGTACGACCGGCCGCTGGAGACCGGCGGCGCGGTGGTGCCGGCGGGCGGCGGGCGGGTCACCGAGCTGGTCGCCCGGCCGCTGCTCAATCTGCACTGGCCGCGGCTGGCGGGCTTCGTCCAGCCGCTGGGCGGGGAGTACGCGGCGCGGCGCTCGCTGCTGGAGCGGCTGCCGTTCCCCGTCGGGTACGGCGTGGAGCTGGGCATGCTCATCGACGCCCTGTCCCTGGCGGGGCTCGACGCGCTCGGGCAGGTGGACGTGGGCGTCCGGCACCACCGGCATCAGGACGGGCAGGCGCTCGGGCGGATGTCGGCCGCCATCTATCGCACGGCGAGCCTGCGGCTGTCCCGGGCGCCCCTGGTCCGCCCCCGCCTCACCCAGTTCCACCGGGACCCCTCCGGGGGGTTCACCCCGCTCACCCACCCCGTCGACGTCGACGAACGCCCGCCCATGGCCCACCTCCCCGAATACCTCGCCCGCCGCGCCGCCTGACGGCTCCCCCGCCAGGCGCCCGCGCCGCCGGGGCCGCGGGGCTGACCGGCGCGGTCTCCTACGGAGCAGGAGGGTCCACGACGTTTGGGGCGGAGCCCACGCGGCTAGGCTGGCGGCATGGTCGAAACGCGTGCGGCACGGATTCTGGTCGCTTCGAATCGGGGGCCGGTTTCGTATGCGCTGGGGGACGACGGGGAGCTGAGCAGCAGACGCGGCGGCGGCGGCCTGGTGTCGGGCCTGAGCGCGATCGGACCCGAGGCGGACGCGGTGTGGGTGTGCGCGGCCCTGGGCGAGGGCGACCGTGAGGCGGTACGGCGCGGGGTCGGCGAGCCGGGCGCCCGGATGATCGCCGTCGAGGAGAGCGTCTTCGAGGCCGCGTACAACGACATCGCCAACTCGGTGCTGTGGTTCGTCCACCACCTGCTCTACCAGACGCCGTTCGAGCCGCTCTTCGACGAGGACTTCCGCGGCCAGTGGGCGGCGTACCAGGCGTACAACGAGGCGTTCGCCGAGGCGCTGGCGGAGGAGGCGGCGGACGGCGCGCACGTCCTGGTGCAGGACTACCACCTGTCGCTGGTCCCGGCGCTGCTCCGGGCCCGCCGCCCCGACCTGCGGATCGGCCACTTCACGCACACCCCGTGGGCGCCGCCGGACTACTTCCGGCTGCTGCCCGACGACATCGCCGCAGAACTGCTCGAAGGCATCCTCGGCGCGGACCGCGCCGCGTTCCTGACCCGGCGCTGGGCCGACGCCTTCGCCGCGTGCTGCGTCAGCGTGCTGGGCGCCACGCTCGGCGACGACGGCCGGGCGGTCACCCACCGCGGCCGTACGACCCGGCTCGGCGTGCACGGCCTCGGCGCCGACGGCGACTTCCTGCGCGAGCGCTCGCACCGCCCGGACGTCGCCGAGCGCATCACCCGGCTGCGGTCGGAGACGGGTGCCGACCGCAAACTGATCGTGCGCGTGGACCGTACGGAACTGTCCAAGAACATCGTGCGCGGCCTGCTCGCCTACCGGCAGCTCCTCCAGGAGCACCCCGAATGGCTCAGCCGGGTCGTCCACGTCGCCTTCGCCTACCCCTCCCGGCAGGATCTCGCGGTCTACCGCGAGTACACCGAGGGGGTCGCCCGGCTGGCCGAGGAGATCAACGCCGAATTCGGCACGCCCGACTGGCAGCCGGTGCTGCTCAAGGTCGACGACGACTTCGCCCGCTCCCTGGCCGCCTACCGGCTCGCCGACGTGGCCCTGGTCAACCCGATCAGGGACGGCATGAACCTCGTCGCCAAGGAGGTCCCCGTCGTCTCCGACAACGGGGTGGCCCTGGTGCTGTCCCGCGAGGCGGGCGCCTTCGCCGAGCTGGGCGACGACGCGATCGTCGTCAACCCGTACGACATCCGCGAGACCGCCGCCGCCCTGCACACGGCCCTCACCCTCCCGGAGGCGGACCGCGCCGAGCGCACCAAGCGCCTCGCCGACGCGGCCACCGCGCTTCCCCCGTCCCGCTGGTTCCTGGACCAGCTGCACGCCCTGGACGGCTGAGCACCGGGTCCGGGCTCAGTCCAGGGCGTCCGCGAGGGCGTCGAGGAGGGAGACGACGCCCTCGGGGCCGGGGACGGCGAGGTCGGCGGCGCGGAGGACTTCCTCGGGCGTCTCGGGCGCGGCGCTGGCGACGAGCAGGCCGGGCAGGCCGTCCTCGCGCAGGGCCTGGACGGCGGCGAAGGCGGCGAGGTCGCCGAGGTCGTCGCCCGCGTAGAGCACCGAGCCGGCGCCGACCTCGCGGAGGTAGGCGGCCAGGGCGACGCCCTTGTCCACGCCGGGCGGGCGCAGTTCGAGGACGAAGCGGCCGGGCTCGACCATGAGGCCGTGCCGGGCGGCGAGTTCGGCCAGCGGACCGCGCAGCGCCTCGAAGGCGGCGTCGGGGTCCTCGGCGCGGCGGGTGTGGACGGCGACCGCGCGGCCCTTGTCCTCCACCCAGGTGCCGCGCCAGGCGCCGTTGCGGTCGAGGAAGCCGGGCAGCTCGGCGCGGACCGAGGTGACGCCGGGGTGGTCGCCGGGGGTGTGGACGGAGCCGGTGGGCGCGTCCCAGCGCTCGGCGCCGTAGTGGCCGAGCACGACGAGGTGTTCGAGTCCCGCGACCCCGGCGAAGCCGCCGTAGCGTACGGCGACGCCCGCCGGGCGGCCGGTGACGACGGCGACGGCGGCGAGGTGCGGGGCGAGCCTGACGAGGGCGGGGACGGCGCCGGGGTGGGCGCGGGCCTGCTCGGGGTCGGGCACGATCGGGGCGAGGGTGCCGTCGAAGTCAAGGGCGACGACGGCGCGTTCCGGCCGCGCGAGCAGGGCCGCGAGACCTTCCTTTCCCTCGGGCGTGGTGGGGGCGGGGATGTCGGCGGAGGCCATGCAGCCGACCCTACCCGCGTCCCCCGGGCGCATGCCCGGCGTACGGTGGCACGCGCGCCCCGCGCGGGCCGTCAGCGCAGGTCGCGGCGGGCGTCGCGCTCCTTGCGCAGCCGGTTGACCGTCACCGGGTCGTGGGCGACGGCCCGGGGGTCGTCCAGCAGGGCGTTGAGGAGCTGGAAGTACGCGGTCGGGGACATGCCGAGGCGTTCGCGTATGGCCCGTTCGCGCGGTCCCGGTCCGGTCCAGGTCCGGGCGGCGATGGCCAGGACGGCGATGTCGCGCGCGGAGAGCGGTTCTTCCCGTGTCATGGCGCCCCTCTCCCCTGTCGGTGCGGTCGGGCCGTCGGCGTACCCGACGGCCGTCACCGTACCGCCGCGGGCCGCTACTTGCCGGAGTCCGTCGTGAGCGCGAAGCGCTGGAGGTCGGACAGGACCGTCTTCGGGTCGCCGTGCACGGCCTGGCCGATGTTCTTCTTGACCTCGTCGCTGACCGGGCCCCACGAGGTCTTGTTGACCGGGTAGAACACGGCGTCGGGCAGCAGGTTCAGGAACTGGACCAGGTCCTTGTTGGCCGGGTTCTTCCGCATCGCCTGGGACGCGGTGATGGTCACCGGCAGCAGCCCGTACTGGTTGAGGAACTTCAGCGAATTCTGCTCGTTGAAGACGAACTGGAGGAATTTGCCGTCCGCGTCCCGGTTGCCGTTCTGCTTGAACGCCATCATCCAGTCGGCGACGCCGAGGGTGTCGCTGCTGGGGCCGCTCTGGCCGGGCAGCGGGACGACGCCGACGTCGATACCGGCGGCCTTGGCCTGGGTGAGCAGGGTGGGGTGGCCCATGACCATGCCCGCCTTGCCGGCCAGGAAGGCGGCGAAGGTGTCGCGGCGGTTGGTCTTGGCGGGGTCGGTCGGGCCGACCAGGCCGGTCTGGACGAGGTTCTTCTTGACCCAGGCGAACGCCTCGACGTTGGGCGCGGAGTCGAAGGTGTAGCTGCCGACGGTGTCGGTGTAGCCGCCCTGCGCGCCGAGCATCCACATCAGGGACTCGGCCTGCGCCTCCTCGGGGGCCAGCGGCAGTCCGTAGGGCACCTTCACGCCGTCGGCCTTGAGCTTGACCGCGTCGGCCTTGAGCTCGTCCCAGGTCTCGGGGGCGTGCTTGATGCCCGCGCTCTTGAAGAGCTTCTTGTTGTAGAAGAACATGCGCGAGCTGGAGACGAAGGGTATGCCGTACTGGGTGCGGTCCACGGAACCGGCGTTGACCATCGAGGGGATGAAGTCCGACTGCATGCTGATCGGGAACAGCTCGTCGGCGCTGTAGAGCTGCTTGCCGGCGGCGTAGGCCGCGTAGGAGCCGATCTGCGCGACGTCGGGGGCCTTGTTCGCCTTGACCATCTGGGCGACCTTGTCGTCCACGTGGTCCCAGTCGATGATCTCGACGTTGATCTTGATGTGCGGGTTGCGCGCCTCGAAGGAGCGCGCGAGGTCGTCCCAGTACGTCTTGGAGCTGTTGTTCGTCTTCGGGTCGCCGTAGTCGGCAGCGACGAAGTGCAGGGTGACGTCGCTGTTCAGCGGTGAACTGTTGCCGCACGCCGTAAGAGTGGTGATCGCCAGGGCCGACGTGATGCCGATCGCCGCCAAGCCGTGAAGTCGTCGCCGCTGCACCGTTCCTACCGCCTTCTTGCACACTTGCTCGCGTACCGCTACGGAAGCGTCGAGTCTTCCCCACACCTTTGCCCAAGGTCTACACCATGAGTGGTATCGCTTGCGCAACGGGTCCGCGCGCGGACCGGCGACGGGTCCGCGCGCGGACCGGCGACGGGCGCGCTCCGGGACCGGCGGGAGACCGGCACGCGAGCGGCACGCGACCTGCGCGGGACCAGCCCGGAAAGCGGCCAGGAAAGCGGCCCGGAAAGCGGCACGGAACCGGCGTACGTCCGGCGGGCGTCCGTCGTGTGTCCCCCGGATGTCCCGTCGCGGCGCGCCCGAGTGTCCCGTTGCTCCGCAAACGCCGCCTGACGCGTGATCTTTCCTCGCGGAGTGGACTAGACCTTTTTAGGTGTTAGCCGCGACACTGTCCCCGTGAGACATGTCATCGCTCTCGATGTGGGCGGCACCGGAATGAAGGCCGCGCTGGTCGGCGCGGACGGAACGCTCCTGCACCAGGCGCGCCGTCCGACCGGCAGAGAACGCGGCCCCGACGCCGTGGTCGCCGCGATCCTCGACTTCGCGGCCGAACTGCGCGACCACGGCGTGCGCGAGTACGGCGAACCCGCCGCCGCGGCCGGGGTCGCGGTGCCCGGCATCGTCGACGACGTCAACGGGATCGCCGTCTACGCAGCGAACCTCCGCTGGAAGGACGTCCCGCTGCGGGCGTTGATGTCCGAGCGACTGGACGGCGTACCGGTCGCGCTCGGCCACGACGTCCGCACCGGCGGCCTCGCCGAGGGCCGGATCGGCGCGGGCAACGGCGCCGACCGCTTCCTCTTCCTCCCGCTGGGCACCGGCATCGCGGGCGCCATCGGCATCGAGGGCCGGATCGAGGCGGGCGCGCACGGCTACGCGGGCGAGATCGGGCACATCGTGGTCCGCCCCGGCGGCCCGGAGTGCGGCTGCGGGCAGCGCGGCTGTCTCGAGGCGCTGGCCTCGGCGGGCGCGGTCTCGCGCGCCTGGGCCGAGGCGAGCGGCGACCCGGACGCGGACGCCGCGGACTGCGCGCGCGCCGTCGAGACCGGCGACCCGCGGGCGCTCGCGGTGTGGGGCGAGGCGATCGGCGCGCTGGCCGACGGCCTGGTCACCGGGCTCACCCTTCTGGACCCGCGCGTGCTGATCATCGGCGGCGGGCTCGCGGAGGCCGGGGACACCCTCTTCGGGCCGCTGCGCGCGGCCGTGGAGGCACGTATCACCTTCCAGAAACTTCCCCTCATCGTCCCCGCCGCGCTGGGGGACACCGCTGGATGCCTGGGCGCCGGCCTGCTCGCCTGGGATCTACTCTCCGTGGAGGTAACCGCCTGATGGCCCCCGTAACGACAACGCAGCGCACGGTGCTGGCGGGTGCCCGTGTGGTCCTGCCGTCAGGTGTGGTGGAAGGCGGCCGGCTGACCGTCGAGGGCACCCGGATCGCGGCGAACGAGGCCGACGAGCACGTCTCGACGGCCACCGTGGACCTCGCGGGCCACACCGTCGTGCCCGGCTTCGTGGACATCCACAACCACGGCGGCGGCGGCGCGTCCTTCACCTCGGGCACCGCCGACGACATCCTCACCGGTGTGCGCACCCACCGCGCGCACGGCACGACCACGGTGGTCGCCTCGACCGTCACCAACGCGCTGGACGTCCTGGCCAAGCAGGCCGGGCTGCTGTCCGAGCTGGTGGAGCAGGGCGACCTCGCCGGAATCCACTACGAGGGCCCGTTCATCTCGCCGTGCCGCAAGGGCGCGCACGACGAGGCGCTGCTGCGCGACCCCGACCCGGCCGATGTGCGCAAGCTGGTCGAGGCGGGCCGCGGGGCCGTCCGGATGGTCACCCTGGCGGCCGAACTGCCCGGCGGAATCGATTCCGTACGGCTGCTGGCCGACCTCGGCGTGATCGCGGCGATCGGCCACACCGACGCCACGTACGAGCAGACGCTGGAGGCCATCGACGCGGGCGCGACCGTGGCCACCCACCTGTTCAACGCGATGCCGCCGCTCCAGCACCGCGCGCCCGGCCCGATCGCGGCGCTGCTGGAGGACGAGCGGGTGACCGTCGAGCTGATCAACGACGGTACGCATCTGCACCCGGCCGTCCTGGAGCTGGCCTTCGGGAGCGCGGGCGCCGGGCGGGTCGCCTTCATCACCGACGCGATGGACGCGGCCGGTTTCGGCGACGGCCACTACGACCTGGGCCCGATGAAGGTCGAGGTGCTCGACGGGGTCGCGCGGCTGGTCGAGGGCGGCTCGATCGCCGGGTCGACGCTCACCCTGGACACCGCCTTCAAGCGGGCCGTCACGCTGGACGGGCTGTCGCTGACCGACGCCGTACGCGCCATCTCCACCAACCCGGCGCGGCTGCTCGGCCTGGACGACCGCATCGGCACGCTGGAGCCCGGCAAGGACGCGGACCTGGTGGTGCTGGACGCGGCGTACGACCTGGTGGGCGTCATGCGCAAGGGCGAGTGGGTCGTCCGGCCCGACTAGCCGTCGCCGGAGGGTGCGCCCGGGAGGTGTGTTCGGGGGCGCCCGGGCGGTGGGTTCACCCGATTTTCGCGGATTCTCGCTAAAAGCTGCGTAACGGCGGTCGGCGCGCACTGGGCCGACCGCCGTACTTTTGTCATCATCGTCAGGTGATCATCACCGTCACGCTGAACGCCGCCCTCGATGTGACCTACCGGGTCCCGTCGCTCCGACCGCACTCCACCCACCGGGTCACCCACACCGCGGAACGCCCCGGCGGCAAGGGACTCAACGTCGCCCGCGTGCTGGCCGCGCTCGGCCGCCCCGCCGTCGTCACCGGCTTCGTCGGCGGCCCGGTCGGCGCCGAGCTGCGCGAACGGCTCGCCGAGCGGGCCGCCGAGTACGACGACGGGCTGCTGACCGACGCGCTGGTGCCCATCGCGGGCACCACCCGCCGCACGGTGGGCGTCGTGGACGACACGACCGGCGACACGACGATGTTCAACGAACCGGGGCCCACGGTCACCCCGCGCGAGTGGGGCGGGTTCCTGGAGCGCTACCGCGCGCTGCTCGCCGACGGCCGCGCGACGGCCGTGGCGCTGTGCGGCAGCCTGCCGCCGGGACTGCCGGTGGGCGCGTACGCGGAGCTGGTGCGCGAGGCGCGGGCCGCCGGGGTGTTCGTGCTGCTGGACACCAGCGGGGAGCCGCTGCGCCGCGGGCTGGCCGCGCGCCCCGACCTGATCAAGCCGAACGCGGTGGAGCTGACCGGCCTGACCGGCTTCTCCGAGCCCGCCCGCGCGGCCGGTGACGCCCGGCGGCGCGGCGCCCGCGCGGTGGCCGCCTCGCTCGGCGAGGACGGGATGCTGGCGCTGACCGAGGAGGGCGGCTGGCAGGCGCTGCCGCCCGCGCGCCTGGCGGGCAATCCGACGGGCGCGGGCGACTCGGCGGTGGCGGGGCTGCTGTCCGGGCTCGCGGAGGGCCTGACGTGGCCGCGCCGGCTGGCGCGGGCCGTCGCGCTGTCGGCGGCCACGGTCGCGGCGCCCGCGGCGGGCGAATTCGACGCGGCCGTCTACGCGGAGCTGCTGCCCCAGGTGACGGTGGTGCCCGCGGAGCCCGGCGCGGCGGTGTGAGGGCGGGCCCCGGCGGCGGCTACTCGGTGACCTGGCCCTGCTTGAGTTCGAACTGGTCCAGGTTGACCGCGCACTGATTGCCCTGCTGGCAGCTCAGCGTCACGGTGTTGGAGCCCTCCTTGAGGTCGATCCAGGAGTAGGTGTGGTTGTTCCACGCCTTCGCCCAGTCCGTGTAGTGGCCGTAGTTCTTCAGATTGACGGGGCCGCTGCGCGCCTTGCCGTTCACCCCGAGGGTGAGCGTCGCGTCGTCGCCCGCGTTCCCGTAGTACGTGAAGAGCGTGTACGGGCCGTCCTTCGGCACCGTCACCGTCCACGTCACGGTCGCGCCGACCTGCGTCAGGTGGTCGACATAGGTGCCGCCCGCCGCGCTCGCGCCCGGGTGCTCGGTGCTCGTCTGCGCGCCGCCCGTCAGGACGAGCGTCGAGGCGTCGGTCTTCTTCGAGTCGTACGGGGTCGGCTCCGCGGAGACCGACGGCGTCGTCTCGGTGGGCGCGGCCGAGGTGACCGCCGGACTGGACGGCTTGTCGCTGGCCTTCTTGTCGCCGTCGCCCGAGCCGTTGGTCATCGCGAAGGCGATGCCGATGGCCACGGCCGCGACCACGGCGACCGCCGCGATCAGCAGACCCTTGCGGTTGGGCGCGCCGCCGCCCTGCTGGCCGCCGCCGCCCGCGCGACGGGTGTGCGGGGGCTGCGCGGGAGGCTGCTGGCCGGGATAACCCTGCTGGCCCGGGTATCCCTGCTGGCCCTGCTGCCCTTGCTGGCCGCCGTACTGCTGCTGGCCGGGCTGCTGGCCGTACGCCTGCGTCTGCTGCTGGGTCTGCTGCGGATAGCCGTAGCCGGAGGGCGACTGCTGCTGCGGGTAGCCGTAGCCCGAGGGCGTCTGCGGCGGCTGCGGACGACGCTCACCGACCCGCTGGATCTGGTGGTGCGAGGTACGCGGCATGCCCGGCTGCTGCACCGGGGCCTGCTCGGGCTGCTGCTCGCCGCCCTCCGACCGGTAGAGATAACCGAACGGGTCGTCGTTCTCAGGGGCGCCGTCGTTTCCGGCAGTCATCCGCTGTCCACTCCCTCACTGCACTGCACACACGCTGCACACGCCGTCGCGGCGCCTGTGGTATCTCCGGAACACTACCGGCCCCGAGAGACACCCCGCTCAAGCCTTCGACGCATCTCCAGGTCAGGAAGGTTCCCCTGTGAGCAGGCACACTTCACCGGACACGTACCGTTAACCCCGTGGACAGCGAGTGGCGGGAGCGGTGGGTGCCCTGGCGGGAGGCCATGGACCGCGCCCTGTACGGCCCCGAGGGCTTCTTCGTACGGGAGTGGCCCGCGGCGCATTTCCGTACCTCCGTGCACGCCTCCGCGCTCTTCGCGGGGGCCGTCGCCGAGCTGCTGGTCCGGGTCGACGCGGCCCTCGGGCACCCGGCCGAGCTGGCCTTCACCGACATGGGCGCGGGCCGCGCGGAGCTGTGCTCCGGGGTGCTGGCCGCGCTCCCCGCGCCGGTCGCCGGCCGCGTACGCGTCCACGCCGTCGAACGCGCGCCGCGCCCGCCGGGGCTCGACCCGCGGATCACCTGGAGCGACCGGCCGCCGCGCGGTGTGCGCGGCCTGCTCTTCGCCAACGAGTGGCTGGACAATGTGCCGCTCGACGTCGCCGAGACGGACGAGGCGGGCGTGCCCCGCCAGGTGCTGGTCCGCCCGGCCGACGGCGCGGAGCGCCTCGGCGAGCCGGTGCGCGGCGCCGACGCGCGGTGGCTGGAGCGGTGGTGGCCGCCGTCGCCGGAGCCCGGCGCCCGCGCCGAGATCGGGCTGCCGCGCGAGGCCGCCTGGGCCGAGGCGGTCGGCTCGCTGGACGCCGGGGCGGCCGTCGCCGTCGACTACGCCCACACGCGCGCGGCGCGGCCCCCGTACGGCACGCTCACCGGCTACCGCGACGGCCGCCAGGTGGAGCCCGTCCCCGACGGCTCCCGCGACCTCACCGCCCATGTCGCCCTCGACGCCCTGCCGGGCACGGCGCTCCCCCAACGCGCCGCCCTGCGCTCCCTCGGCCTCTCCGCCGCCCGCCCCCCGCTCGCCCTGGCCGCCGCCGACCCGGCCGCCTACGTCCGCGGCCTCGCCGCCGCGGGCGAGGCCGCCGAACTGACCGCCCGCGGCGGCCTCGGCGACTTCACCTGGCTGGTGACGGAGGTCGGCGTGACCGGCGTCCTGGCGGCGGTTCAGGACTCGGCGGACGCACGGCGGTCGCCGCGGGCGCGCTGAGCCCGCGGGCCCGGCACCGCCCGTGGGATACGGGCGGGGAGTCCTGAGAGGATGGCGGCATGACGGAGACCACGATCGGAGTCGGCGGGGCGGCCGAGGGCACCGACATGGTGCTGAACATCGGGCCGCAGCACCCGTCCACGCATGGGGTGCTGCGCTTGCGGCTGGTGCTGGACGGGGAGCGGATCCGCAGCGCGGAGCCGATCGTCGGATACATGCACCGGGGCGCGGAGAAGCTGTTCGAGGCGCGGGACTACCGGCAGATCGTGATGCTGGCGAACCGGCACGACTGGCTGTCGGCGTTCGCGAACGAGCTGGGTGTGGTGCTGTCGGTCGAGCGGATGCTCGGCATGGAGGTGCCGGAGCGCGCGGTGTGGACGCGGACGCTGCTCGCGGAGCTGAACCGGGTGCTGAACCACCTGATGTTCCTGGGCTCGTACCCGCTGGAGCTGGGCGGGATCACGCCGATCTTCTACGCCTTCTCCGAGCGGGAGAACCTCCAGCACGTGATGGAGGAGGTCTCCGGCGGCCGGATGCACTACATGTTCAACCGGGTCGGCGGCCTGAAGGAGGACCTGCCCAACGGCTGGCAGGGGCGGGTGCGCCAGGCGGTCGCCGGGGTGCGGTCGCGGATGGGCCGCTTCGACGACCTGGTGCTCGGCAACGAGATCTTCCGCGGCAGGACCCGCGGTGTCGGCGTCCTGTCCCGCGAGGCCGTGCACGCGTACGGCGTCAGCGGGCCGATCGCGCGCGGCTCCGGCGTCGACTTCGACCTGCGGCGCGACGAGCCGTATCTGGCGTACGGGGAGCTGGGCGACACCCTGAGGGTGGTCACCAGGACCGAGGGCGACTGCCTGGCGCGCTTCGAGGTGCTGCTGGAGCAGACGCACAACGCGCTGGACCTCGCGGACGCGTGCCTGGACCGGCTGGCGGAGCTGCCGCCGGGGCCGATCAACCAGCGGCTGCCGAAGGTGCTCAAGGCCCCCGAGGGGCACACCTACGCGTGGACCGAGAATCCGCTCGGCATCAACGGCTACTACCTGGTGTCGAAGGGCGAGAAGACGCCGTACCGGCTGAAGCTGCGCTCCGCGTCGTACAACAACATCCAGGCGCTGGCGGTGCTGCTGCCGGGCACGCTGGTGTCGGACATGGTCGCGATCCTCGGGTCGATGTTCTTCGTGGTCGGCGACGTCGACAAGTAGCGCCGCCGGGCGGTCCGCGCGTCACATTCGGGGTCACTGGTCCGTCAGGAGAGTGACGGCATGTGACGGAGGACCGACCGATGGACGCACCCATGGACGACGGCTTGGACGACGGTGGGCACGACGGCGTGCCCGACGGCCTGGAAGACGGCAGGCACGACGGCAAGGACGACAGAGAGCTGCTGGCGGCGCGGTTCGAGGCGAACCGCGCCCATCTGCGGGCCGTGGCCTACCGGATGCTCGGCTCGGCCGACGAGGCGGACGACGCCGTCCAGGAGGCGTGGCTGCGGCTGAACCGCACCGACGCCGCCGAGGTCCGCAACCTCGGCGGCTGGCTGACCACGGTGGTCGGCCGGATCTGCCTGGACATGCTGCGCTCGCGCCGCACCCGCCGCGAGGAGCCGATCACCGCGCCGGACGGATACGAGTACGGGTACGTGGGCGCGGTGACGCTGCCCGCGCCGGGGCCCGAGCAGCAGGCCCTGCTGGCCGACTCGGTGGGGCTCGCCCTGCTCGTCGTCCTGGAGACCCTGGACCCGGCCGAACGGCTCGCCTTCGTGCTGCACGACATGTTCGCCGTGCCCTTCGACGACATCGCGCCCATCGTGGAGCGCACCCCCGCCGCCGCCCGCCAGCTCGCCAGCCGCGCCCGGCGCCGCGTCCAGGGCGGCACCGAGGTCTCCGACCCCGACCCGGCGCTGCGGCGCACGGCCGTCGAGGCGTTCCTCGCCGCGGCGCGCGACGGGGACTTCGACGCGCTCCTGGCGGTCCTGGACCCCGAGGTCACCGTCCGCTCCGACGTCCCCGGGCGGCCCGGCGTCACCTCCACCCGCCGGGGCGCGGCCAACGTCGCGCGCGGCGCGGTCAGTTACGCCGCGATGGCCTCCACGGCGCGGCTGGTGCTGGTCGACGGGCTCCTGGCGGCGGCGGTGGACCTGGACACCGCGGACGCGCGGGTCCTGACCTTCGCGGTCTCGGCGGCGGACGGGCGGATCACGGCCGTCGACATCGTCACCGAGCCGGGGCGGCTGGCCGCGCTGGACGTGCGCCCGCTGGCGTGAATCCCCCGCGCCGTCAGGCCTGGGCGCGCAGTTCCGACATGTCGAGCTGTTCGGTCTCGTCGTGGGCCGTGAGGTCGATGACCTCGGGGCCCGACTCCGCGACGGCCTGGGCGTGTTCCGCGACGGCCTCGTCCCCCACGACGTCGTCCAGGTCGGCCACGTCGTCCAGCGCGTCCACCCCGGAGACGTCCTCCGGGTCCGCACCGCCCGCGGGCTTCTGCGTGCCGAAGAAGTCGAAGCCGCCGATGGCCCGGCTGCCGTTGCCGCCGGGGGCGCCCGGCGAGCGCTGGGGCTGCGCGTAGGGCAGGACGGCGGCGGCGACGGCCGGGACGAGGCGGTGTTCGCGGACCGGCAGACCGGCCGGTGACGTGGCGGGCGCGGCGGTCCGGGTGTGGCTCTCGGCCTCCGCCGCGTGGCGGCCCTGCGGCTCGTCCTCGGGGCCCGCGGTGTCGCGGCGGCGGGCGTCCTCGACGGTGCGCCTGGCCTGCTGGCGGGCGGCGTTGCGGCCGAGGTCCCGCAGCGCCTGATCGGCCTTGAGGAAGGCGGCGGGGCCGACCGGCGAGGCACCGCCGGTGAGGGCGAGCTGCCGCGGGGCGGAGTCCAGTTGGAGCTGACGGCGGCTCTCCAGCACCTGGGCGCGCTCGCTCTCGGCGGTGGCGTACCGGCGGAGCAGGTCGGCGTGCTCGGTGCGGAGCCTCGCCAATTCCCCGCGCTTGGCCCGGAGTTTCTTCTCCAGGCGCCCGCGTATCTCGCGGGACTCCTCCAGGTCCGTCTCCAACTCGGCGGCCCGCTCGTCGGTCCGCCACTCCTCGCGGACGCGCGCCGCTTCGAGTTCGGCGACCGTACGGCCGGCGGAGCGGTCCCAGGTGCGGGCGAGGGCGGCGCCCGCGCACGCGGTCAGCGCGGTGGCGACGGTGAGCACCCGGATCACGCCCGTATCGCCGGAGAACAGGGCGGCGGCGGCGAGGACCGCGGCGCTGCCGACGACGGTCAGCGGCGGCAGCATCCGGTGCAGCGGCTGCGAATGGCGGTGACGTCCACGGGGCATGGCCAGAAATTTAGCGTGTGTGAAGGGATCGTGGGGAGGCGGGTCCCGAATATCTGGGCGGATTCTCACGGCGATTCGTCCGGCGAATACGGAGGGCATTCGGCGCTGCACGATGTGTCCCCCCATGTGCCGTCGGCCAATGCCGTCCTCATGTGCCGCCGCGGCGGCGCCGAGGCCCGTCCGCGCCGCCCCACCGGGCCCCGGGGCCGCCCCCGTTGGGTCCGGCGCGGGGTCCGGTGCCGGGCCCAACGGGGGCGATTACGGCGGCGCCGATACCCAGGTTCGGCGACCTGGGTCCGACGTCAACTCCGGTTCGCGGAAGGGGTTGTTGGGGTATTCCCCGACGCACTCCGGGAATTTGATCTTGAGCTTCCCCGCGACGGGATCAGTGCCGCGATCAGAGCGCGATCGGTAGCGGGATCAGTAGCGGGATCAGAAAGCGCCTTCGGCCTGTGCCGCGATGTGCGCGGTGGGGACCGTCGGGGTGCCGTCCGGCGCGGTGACCGGCAGGCCCGCCGCGCGCCACGCCTGGAAACCGCCGTCCAGGTCGGTGGCCGCGCGCAGCCCGAGGTCCTGGAGGGAGGCGGCGGCGAGCGAGGACGCGTACCCCTCGTTGCAGATCACCACGACGGTCAGGCCGGGGCCCGTCGCCTGCGGGAGGCGGTGGGTGCCCTCGGGGTCCAGCCGCCATTCGAGTTCGTTGCGCTCGACGATGACGGCGCCGGGGATCGTGCCGTCGCGGTCGCGCAGCGCGCCGTAGCGGATGTCGACCAGCAGGGCGCCGTCGTGTTCCGCGGCGCGGGCGGCGGCCTCGGGGCCCAGCCGGTCCAGCCGGGCCCGTACGGCCGCCAGGCGCGCGTCGAGCGCGGTCACCACTCCTCCGGGCGCTCGACCAGCTCCAGGCGCAGCGTGCTGCCCTTGCGGCTGTAGCGGCGGATCAGCGGCAGCGGCGGGTAGTAGGCGTGCACCGAGACGGCGTGCGAGGACGGGGAGCTGTTGGTGACCTGGTGGACGTGGTTGCGGCCGAAGGCGCGGCCGACGCCTTCCGGCAGCACGCGCCTGCGGTCCAGGCCCTCGGCCAGTTCCAGGGAGCGCCAGCCCTCGGAGGGCAGCGGCACGGACAGCGACTGCTCGGTCAGCTCACCGGCGGCGGTGACGAAGACGCCGTACGAGCCGCCGTGGTCGTGCCAGCCGGTCTCGGCGCCGGGCGGCCAGCCGATCAGCCACGCCTCCGCGCCGCCGGGGCCCTCCAGCCGTACCCAGGTGCGGCCTTCGGGGTCGAGCGGCAGATCGCCGACGACGGCGGGGTCGGCGGCCACCTTGCGGGCGAAGTCGAGGAGATCGGCGGCGGTGGGCGCGGCGGGAGCGGTCGAGGGCGCGGTGGAGACAGTGGACACGGCGGAGGCGGAAGCGGCGGCGGGTTCGGACGAGGGAGCAGCGGAATTCAAGGGACACCACCCGGGGATACGCCGCGTCGGCGGGCAGCGGGGGCGTGCGTACGAGAGATCCCTTGAGAATGAAGCGTGCCGGGTTCGTACGAAAATCAGGCCGGGGCTGCGGCTACGACGCGAAAGATGAACGAAGGACGTCGGAGGCGCGCGTCAGCGCGCGGTCGTACAGATGCAGCCCGCGTACCGGACGAGGTCCAGGTGGACCTTCCGGTGCAGATGCCATCCGGGTTCGCTCACGTAGCGGACTGAACCACGCCACCCGCCCGCCGGTCAAGCCGGACGTCCGAGTGGTGGCGTCGGCCCCGCAACGGCGGGGACCACGGGTGTCGGATACGTCTCAGGATGCGGGATACGTACCCGGGGGCGGGAGGTGCGGCCGGGACACGGGTACCTCGGGCGCGGGTCAGCGGCGGTGCGGGGTCGTGCCGTGCGGCACCGTGTCGTCGTCCTCGGGGAGGCGGCAGACCCGCTCCAGGAAGATCGCGGCGGCGATCACCGCGATCCCGGCGACGACGGCCAGGCCCGCGTAGATGGCCTGCTGGCGGCGCGGGTCCATGTCGAGGTCGTACATCACCAGGTAGAGCCCGGTGCCCGCGTACATGCCGACGACGAGGGCCGCGACGAGGGCGCTGGCCTGGCCGAAGACGACCGCGCGGGCGGCGGCCAGCGGGTCGACGCCCTTGGCGCCCGGGTGCCGTTCGCGCTGCGCCTTGAGCCGGGCGCGCAGCGACAGCGCGGTGGCCAGGAGCGCGACGGCGATCAGCGCGAGCACGATCGGCGCGGCGACCGGCACGCCCGGCAGCGTCCCGACGTGGTCCCACAGCCGCGCGGCGGCCCATGAGAGCACGCCCGCCACCGCGAAGAGCCCCGCCAGCGTCCTGATCCGCAGCGTCCTCACCGAGTGCCCGCCTCCACTTTCTGTGCAGTGCGCCGTCCGCGCGCCTGTGTGCGCTCGTCCGCCCGCGCCCGCCCGTGGCGGATGCGCGGTACGCAGGTCCCAACGATTATTCGGGCAGCCGGAGTTCCACGTCCGTGCGCCGTCGCACCCCCGCGGAGCCGACCGCCCCGATCAGTTCCGCGACCGGGCCGTGCCCCGGCAGTTCGGCCGCCGGGTCCACGTCGTACCACGGCACGAGCACGAAGGCACGCTCGTGGGCGCGCGGGTGCGGAAGTGTCAGCGCCGGGTCGTCGGAGGCCACGTCCTGGTACGCGATGATGTCGACGTCGATGGTGCGCGGCCCCCAGCGCTCGGTGCGCACCCGCAGGAACGCCTCCTCGATGGCCTGGGCGCGCTCCAGCAGCGACTCGGGCGGCAGCGTGGTGCGCACCAGCGCCACCGCGTTGAAGTACGTGGCCTGGGAGCCCTCGGGAACGCCCCAGGGCTCGGTCTCGTACACGTGCGAGACGGCCTTGACCCGGACGCCGGGGGTGTCCTCCAGCGCGTCGACCGCGCCTTGCAGGGTCTCCAGCCGGTTGCCGAGGTTGCCGCCGAGGGCGATCACCGCGGTCTTGGGGTTGTTCAGGGTGAAGTCCGCCGCGTCGACCTGCGCGACCACGGAGGCCGGTACGGGCTGCACGGTCGGGTCGAACGCGGGCTTGTGGGCGTGCTCCCGACGGGGGGAGTTCACGGGCGCCTCCGGGTGATGGTCACGGTCACGTCGTCGAAGGGCACGGTGATCGGCGCGTCCGGTTTGTGCACGGTCACCTCGACCTCTTGCACGACGTCGTGCGCCAGGCACGTGTCGGCGATGCGCTGGGCGAGGGTTTCGATGAGGTCGACCGGTTCGCCGGAGACGACGGCCGTGACCTCTTCGGCGACCACACCGTAATGCACGGTTCTGGTGAGGTCGTCATCGGCCGCCGCGGGGGCCGTGTCGAGGCCCAGCACGAGGTCCACGACGAAGACCTGGCCGTCCTCGCGCTCGTGCTCGAACACACCGTGGTGGCCCAGGGCCTTCAGGCCCCGCAGCGTGACACGATCCACGAACTCTCTCCCGCCGGTCGGTCGGACGGCCGCCGTCCGGGGTGTCCCGGCCGGCGGCGGACGGGGCGGTCCGCCCCGTCGTCTGCTCCGAATCTACCGTCGGTCACCGACAGAGCCGGTCACGGGCGGCCCGCGGTCACGCTCCCGCCGTCCCGTCGAAGCCCTCGTCGTCCAGCAGATCGTCGCCGGGACCGCCGGATCCGCCGGGGCCCTCGCCGTCCTCGTCGTCCTCGTCGTCGTCCTCGGCCAGCACCGGCGAGCCGTGGTGGACCCACATCCGCCAGCCGTCGGCGGTGCGGCGGAAGACGTTGGTGGCCACCACCAGGCCGCCGACGAGCGAGCCCGCGGAGCCGTCCTCCTCGGCGGGGCCGCCGGTCAGGATGTTCTCGGTGCAGGTGACCACCGCGCTGTCGCCGTCGACGGCGACCTCCACGTCGGTCAGGAAGAACTGGATGTAATCCGTGTTGGCCATGATCAGCGCGTACGACCGCATGACCTCGCGGCGTCCGCGCAGCACCGGCCAGCCGGGGTGCACGACGGCCACCGACTCGGCCAGCGGCCCGTCCAGGACCACCGACTCCAGCGCGTCCAGGTCCGAGGTCTCCACGGCGTCGTAGAACGCCTGGTTGGCCCGCTCGACGGCGCGGGCCTCCGCGGTGCGCGGCGTCATGCGCGGACCCCCCCGATCTCGATGGCGCGGGCGACGCGGACGGCGTCGGCGCTGGCGTGCACCTCGTGGACGCGGACCGCCCAGGCGCCCTCGCGGGCGGCGATGGCGGTGACGGCCGCGGTGGCCGCGTCGCGTTCCCTGGCGGGCGGCGGTTCGCCGTTGTCACCGGCCAGGATGCGGCCGAGGAACCGCTTGCGGGAGGCGGCGACCAGCAGCGGACGGCCCAGTTCGCGCAGCGCGCTCAGGTGGGCCAGCAGCGTCAGGTCGTGGTCCGCGGTCTTCGCGAAGCCCAGGCCCGGGTCGAGGATCACCAGGCCGGGGTCGATGCCGCCGGCCACCGCCCGGTCCAGGCCCGCGCGCAGTTCGGTGACGACCTCGCCGAGCACGTCGGTGTAGACGGCGCGGTTGTTCATGTCGATGCTCTGGCCGCGCCAGTGCATGACGACGAACGGCACCCCGGCGGCGGCGACCGCGGGGACCATCGCGGGGTCGGCGAGGCCGCCGCTCACGTCGTTGACCAGCCGGGCGCCCGCGGCGACCGCCTGCTCGGCGACCGAGCCGCGCATCGTGTCGACGCTGACCAGCACCCCGGCCGCGGCCAGCTCCCGCACCACCGGCACGACCCGGCGCAACTCCTCCGCCTCGTCGACCCGCTTGGCGCCGGGCCGGGTGGACTCGCCGCCCACGTCCACCATGTCGGCGCCCTGCGCCACGAGATCGAGGCCGTGCTTGACGGCCAGCTCCGGGTCGAACCACCGCCCGCCGTCGGAGAACGAGTCGGGCGTGACGTTCACCACGCCCATGACCGCGCAGCGGTCCCACTCCGGCAGTCCGACGGGCCTGACGCGGCCCAGCAACGTACTCATGCGCCCAGCGTAGGGGCTACGCCCTACGCCACCGCACTCCGCTCGGTCGCGTCCACCGACGTCGCGTAACCGGGCTTGTGCCGGTGCGGGGGGCGGGTGGCGCGCCCGGGCAGGAAACGCTGGACGGCGTCGGGCAGCGGAAGGGACAGCGTGACGAAGCCCTCGGCCTGCATGATGGCGAAGCCGATCCTGGGCAGATCACGGGAGTTGGGGAAGACCAGGAAGCGCGGCACCCACTCGGGCTGGAACTTCGCGTTGAACTTGTACAGCGACTCGATCTGGAACCAGCGGGACAGGAACACCAGCAGACCGCGCCAGCCGCGCAGCACCGGGCCCGCGCCGATCCGCTCGCCGCGGGCCAGCGCGGAGCGGAACATCGCGAAGTTCAGCGACACGCGGGCGATCCCGAGGGCGGGCGCCTCCTGGAGCGCGGCGACGATCAGCAGTTCGTTCAGGCCGGGGTCGGCGGCCCGGTCGCGGCGCATCAGCTCCAGGGACATGCCGTCCGCGCCCCAGGGCACGAAGTGCAGCACGGCCCGCAGGTCGCCCAGTTCGGGGTGCGGGGCGCCGGGCTCGCGGTCCTTGTGCGCGGTGACGACCACGCAGTCCCCGTCCAGATCCTCGCCGAAGCGGCCGAGCGCCATGGAGAAGCCGCGCTCGGTGTCGGTGCCGCGCCAGGCGTCCGCGGCCAGCCGTACGCGGTGCTTCTCGTCCTCGCTGAGGTCCCGCACCCGGCGTACCCGGCACACGTATCCGGACCGCTCGATGCGCTTGACCATCTGGCGGACATTGCGCATGGCGCGGCCCTGGAGGGTGAAGGCGGAGGTGGTGACGATCGCCTCGTCGCCCAGCTCCAGGGCGTCCAGGCCGGTCTCGCGGGTCCACACCTCGCCGCCGGTCTCGCTGCACCCGACGACGGCGGGCAGCCAGGCGTGCGCGCGGGCCAGCTCCATGTACTGCTCGATGGCGCCGGGCCACGCCTCGACGTCGCCGATCGGGTCGCCGCTGGCGAGCATGACGCCGGACACCACGCGGTAGCAGACGGCGGCCTTGCCGCTGGGCGAGAAGACCACGGACTTGTCGCGGCGCAGCGCGAAGTGGCCGAGCGAGTCGCGGGCGCCGTGCCGGGCCAGCAGCGCGCGCAGCCGGTCCTCGTCGGCCTCGCTCAGCTCGGCGACCGGGCGTCCGGGGCGCAGCGCGAGGAAGGCGGTGGAGATCGCGATGAGCAGGCCGAGGCCGCCCAGCGAGTAGCCGACCAGGTCGTTGACCCGGTCGCTGGTGTACGTGACGGGTCCCTCGAAGCCGAACAGGCCGAGCAGGACGTGCTCGCAGCGGTCGAGGAAGCCGGGGTTGCCGCGCTCGGAGGACGGGTGGGCGCTGGTGATGACCAGGCCGAGGGAGAAGGCGACGGTGCTGAGGCCGACGAAGTTCAGCAGGGCCCGCCAGCGGGTGCGCGGGTCGGACAGCGCGGTGAACTCGTCGCGGTAGGAGATCAGCACCCACAGCAGGCCGAGCGAGACCAGCGCGCCGAAGATCGAGTGCCGGTAGACGAGCTGGGTGGCCGCGCCGACCGGCAGCAGCACGACGGCCGCCCACCAGGCGCGGACCTTCCCGCGCTTGAGCGCGTGCGCGAGCATCAGCAGCAGGACGCCGGTGACGACCGCGGTGGCGGCGGCGAGCGAGCTGACGGTGCCGGGGAAGACCGCGGCCATGTGGTGCATCCGGCCGTTGCGGAAGGCCGGGAAGACCGCGGAGACCACGTCCAGCAGCCCGATGACCGCGGCGGCGCTGCCGATGATCCCCGGGACGGCGGAGGGTCGCAGCCGCCAGCGGCGCGAACGCGGGGCACAGGCACGGTCAGCGGACATGCTTCACCAGGGTCCAGTACGAGCGAGTGAGTGGCGCCCAGTAGGACGCGAAACCCTGTCTGTGGGTTCCTTCGCGGGCAACGCAACTGTGACAGCTACGGCGCGTCTACGTAACGGCTACGGCGGCCCGGTACCGCACCGTGCCTACCGGGGCCGCCAGGCCCGTGCCCGAGCAGGCCCATGCCCGGAGGCAGCCCGTGCCCGGTCAGCCGCGTGCCCGGTCAGCCGCGCCCGAGGATCAGGCTCATCGCCTCCGCGCGGGTCGCGGGGTCGCGGAGCTGGCCGCGTACGGCGGAGGTGATGGTCTTGGCGCCCTGCTTGCGGACCCCGCGCATCGTCATGCACATGTGCTCGCACTCGATGACCACGATCACCCCGCGCGGCTCCAGGATGCGCATCAGGGCGTCGGCGACCTGCGTGGTCAGCCGCTCCTGCACCTGCGGGCGCCGGGCGTACACGTCGACCAGCCGGGCCAGCTTGGACAGGCCGGTGATCTTGCCGCTGACGGCCGGGATGTAGCCGACGTGCGCGACGCCGACGAACGGCACCAGGTGGTGCTCGCAGGACGACATCACCTCGATGTCCTTCACCAGCACCATCTCGTCGTGCCCGAGGTCGAAGGTGGTGGTCAGCACGTCCTCCGGCGTCTGCCAGAGCCCGGCGAATATCTCCTTGTACGCGCGCGCCACCCGCGCCGGGGTCTCCCGCAGGCCCTCCCGGTCGGGGTCCTCGCCGACCGCGTACAGCAGCTCGCGCACCGCGGCCTCGGCCCGCTTCTCGTCGAACTCGCCGATCGAACCCTCGCCGTCGATCGTCACGGGGTCGGTCATGATGCCTCGTTCCTCCGAAGTTCGGCGAAGTGGGAAAGCTGGCCCAAAAACGGCAATGGCCCCAAGGTTAAAACCCTGGGGCCACTGCCTGCATTCCGGGTCCGGCCCGGACTGCCTGTTCTCGTGCCTGACCGGCTCGCGCCGGTCAGCTCTCCGGCGTGCCGTCCTCGGGACGGTCGACCGGCTCCGCGACGGGCTTGGTCGTGCTGACCGAACCCGTCGTGATGCCGTTGGCCGGCTGCGAGCCGTTGGTCAGTGCCAGCTCCTTGGGAGAGAGCACCGGCGGGCGGGTGGACGGCGTACGACGGGCGGAGCCCGTCCAGGCCGGACGCGGGGGACGCCTGACGATCGGAGCGAAGATCTCGGCGATCTGCTCCTTGTTCAGGGTCTCCTTCTCCAGCAGGTTCAGAACGAGGTTGTCCAGGACGTCCCGGTTCTCGACCAGGATCTCCCACGCCTCGTTGTGCGCCGTCTCGATGAGCTTCTTGACTTCCTCGTCCACCAGCCCGGCGACCTCTTCCGAGTAGTCGCGCTGGTGACCCATCTCACGGCCGAGGAACGGCTCCGAGTCGCTGGAACCGAACTTGATCGCGCCCAGCCGCTCGGTCATGCCGTACTGCGTGACCATGGCACGGGCGGTCGCGGTGGCCTTCTCGATGTCGTTCGACGCGCCGGTGGTCGGGTCGTGGAAGACCAGTTCCTCCGCCGCCCGGCCGCCCATCATGTAGGCGAGCTGGTCGAGCATCTCGTTGCGCGTCGTGGAGTACTTGTCCTCGTCGGGCAGCACCATCGTGTAGCCCAGCGCGCGGCCGCGGGACAGGATCGTCACCTTGTGGACCGGGTCGGAGTTCGGCGAGGCCGCCGCGACCAGGGCGTGTCCGCCCTCGTGGTACGCGGTGATCTTCTTCTCCTTGTCCGACATGATCCGGGTGCGCTTCTGCGGACCGGCCACGACGCGGTCGATCGCCTCGTCCAGCGTGGCGTTGTCGATGACCTTCTTGTTGCTGCGCGCGGTCAGCAGCGCCGCCTCGTTGAGCACATTGCTCAGGTCGGCGCCGGTGAAGCCGGGGGTGCGGCGGGCGACGGCCATGAGGTCGACGTCCGGTGCGACCGGCTTGCCCTTCTGGTGCACGCTGAGGATCTCCACGCGCCCCTGGAGGTCCGGCGGGTCGACCGCGATCTGCCGGTCGAAACGGCCGGGACGCAGCAGCGCCGGGTCCAGGATGTCGGGCCGGTTCGTGGCGGCGATGAGGATCACGCCGCCCTTCACGTCGAAGCCGTCCATCTCGACCAGGAGCTGGTTGAGGGTCTGCTCGCGCTCGTCGTGACCGCCGCCCAGACCCGCACCGCGGTGCCGGCCGACGGCGTCGATCTCGTCGACGAAGACGATGGCCGGGGCGTTCGCCTTGGCCTGCTCGAACAGGTCGCGGACGCGGCTGGCGCCGACACCCACGAACATCTCGACGAAGTCGGAGCCGGAGATCGAGTAGAACGGCACGCCCGCCTCACCCGCGACAGCGCGGGCCAGCAGGGTCTTGCCGGTACCCGGACGGCCGTACAGCAGCACGCCCTTGGGGATCTTGGCGCCGACGGCCTGGAACTTCGCGGGCTCCTGGAGGAATTCCTTGATCTCCTGGAGCTCCTCCACCGCCTCGTCGCAACCGGCCACGTCGGAGAACGTCGTCTTCGGCGTGTCCTTGGTGATCAGCTTCGCCTTGGACTTGCCGAACTGCATGACGCGCGAGCCGCCGCCCTGCATCTGGTTCATCAGGAACAGGAAGACCACGACGATGAGGACGAACGGGAGCAGCGACAGCAGAATGCCGACGAAAGCGTTCTGCTTCGACGGCGAGACGGTGTAACCGTCGGGAAGGGTGGTCCCCTTCACCTTGCCGTCGACGATGTTCTGCAGCTCCGCGGCGATGGCCGAGCCCTGGTTGCCGATGTAGCTGGCGCGGACCTTGGAGCTGCCCTCGACCTTGGATCCGTCCCTGAGCTGGATCTTGATGGAGTTGTCGTCGCCTGTCGTCAGCTCGGCGGACTTGGCCTGGTTTGATTCGATCGCATGTAGAACCTCGCCGGTATCCACCGTCTTGTAGCCGCCGCCGGACCCGACGACCTGCATCAACACGACCACGGCGAGGACAGCCAGCACGATCCACATGACTGGCCCACGGAAATAGCGCTTCACGTCCATCCATGCGGGGCGAAGTCGCCCCGTCCCTCCTGCCACAGTGAGGCACCGCCGCCTGCTGGCCGCGCGTGCATGCCGGTGTATGACCCGACCTTCGGACGGTACCCCAGCATTGTCACCCGAGGTTGCCGCCGACCGTTAACAATCCCGCCTTCCCCTGCTCCAACGGCGGGAAACCGACTGGGGTTCCCGGGGCCGAACGGGGTGTGGCCGACGTCATGACTGTGCCGCGCCGGACCGCCGGCGGCGGGCCGACGGGAGTCAGCCACCGTATACGTGCGGGGCGAGTGTGCCCACGAACGGGAGATTGCGGTACTTCTCCGCATAGTCCAGGCCGTATCCGACCACGAACTCGTTGGGAATGTCGAACCCGGTGTACTTCACGTCGAGCTGGACCTT
The DNA here is from genome assembly GCF_042957385.1 of Streptomyces sp. NPDC008079. Taxonomy (NCBI): domain Bacteria; kingdom Bacillati; phylum Actinomycetota; class Actinomycetes; order Kitasatosporales; family Streptomycetaceae; genus Streptomyces; species Streptomyces sp. NPDC008079. The sequence continues at coordinate 1,298,998 of NZ_JBIBIC010000001.1, read as the reverse complement.
GGCCGCCTCGGGCTTGCGCAGCAGCGTGCAGACCTCCAGGGAGGCGGGGCCGCGCGAGCCCAGGTTGCTGATCAGCCAGGACAGCGTCAGCCCGGAGTCGATGATGTCCTCGACGATCAGGACGTCACGGCCCGCGATGTCGGTGTCCAGGTCCTTGAGGATGCGCACCACACCCGAGGACTTGGTGCCGGCGCCGTAGGAGGACACCGCCATCCAGTCCATCGTCACGTTGCTCGACAGCGCCCGTGCGAGGTCCGCCATCACCATCACGGCGCCCTTGAGGACACCGACGATCAGCAGGTCCTTGCCCGCGTAGTCCCGGTCGATCTGCGCGGCGAGCTCGCTGAGCTTCGCGTCGATCTCTGGCTTGGAGATGAGCACTTTCTCAAGATCGGCGCCCATGTCGTTCTCGTTCACTGCGCGGTATGTCCCTCAAGTAGTCGGCTCCCGGGTCGCTGGGCGACGGCAGCTCTACGACGGCGAGAACACCAGTCTGCCATTGGCCCTGAGAACGGCGACGCCGCCCGGCAGGTTGAGGGCTTTCTGTCCGTGCCAGCCGGTGACCAGCCGGTCGACCTCCTCGATGTGCCGGGCGAAGAGGAAGCCGGGGGGCGAGCCGGCGGCGATGGCGGCGCGGCGCAGGACGCGGCGGCGTACGGCGGCGGGCAGGCCGTGCAGCCGCAGCGCGTCCAGGCTGCCGTCGTCGCCCGCCGCGTCGGCCTCGGCGTCCGCGGCCCACTGGTCCAGCGCGTCGGCGTCGTCCCTGGAGAGCTGCGCGGTGCGGGCCAGCGCCTCGACGACGCCTTTGCCGAGGGACTTCTCCAGGACGGGCAGGGCTTCGTGTCTGACGCGGGAGCGGGTGTACGCGGGGTCGTGGTTGTGCGGGTCCTCCCACACGGTGATGCCCTGGGCGAGACAGCCCTTGCGTACGGTGTCGCGGTCCAGCAGCAGGAAGGGGCGCCGGTACCGGCCGCCGGTACCGGAGACCGCGGCCATTCCGGCCAGCGAGCGGGTGCCGGAGCCGCGGGCGAGGCCCAGGAGCACCGTTTCTGCCTGGTCGTCACGTGTGTGGCCGAGCAGGACGGCGGCGGCGCCGTGCGATTCGGCGGCGGAGTCGAGCGCCGCGTACCGGGCGTCTCTGGCGGCGGCTTCGGGACCGCCCTGGCGGCCGACGGTGACGCCGATCGCGTCGACCGGGTCGAGGCCGAGGCCGCGCAGCCGCCCGGCGACCTCTTGGGCGCGGCCGGCGGAGCCCGCCTGGAGGCCGTGGTCGACGGTGACGGCTCCGGCGCGCACGCCGAGCCGGGGTGCTTCGAAAGCGAGGGCGGCGGCCAGCGCCATGGAGTCGGCTCCGCCGCTGCACGCGGCGAGCACCAACGGGTGCGGGTCGGTGGACGCGGTGAGGACGTCGTGCAGGACGCGGCGGACCGCCAGGCGTATCGCCGCGACCGTGGGGTGGGGTCCCATGTCCGGTTTCCCTCCTGAGGAGGCTATGAGGAAAGCGCCGAAGTGACGCAGGGTATCCAGATGGTGACAGAAGCTCGGGGCTTACCCGAGCATCGCACGCGCTACCCTGCGCCTACGGTCCCTCGGACGGGTGAACCCGAGGGCGGACACGGCCTTCATGAGCGGTTACGCCCTCACGATTCGCTACGGCTGTGCACCCGCGCGACCCACTCGGCGGGTTTGGCGATCTCCGCCTTGGTGGGCAGCGTGTTGGGCGAGGTCCACACCCGGTTGAAGCCGTCCATGCCGACCTCGTCGACGACCGCCCGGACGAAGCGCTCGCCGTCGCGGTACTGGCGGAGCTTGGCGTCCAGGCCGAGGAGCTTGCGCAGCGCCTGGTCCAGGCGGCCCGCGCCGCTGGCCCTGCGCTGGCTGAACTTCTCCCGGATCTCGGCGACGGTCGCCACGACCTCGGGCCCCACGCCGTCCATCACGAAGTCCGCGTGGCCTTCGAGCAGCGACATCACGGCGGTCAGCCGGGCCAGGATCTCCCGCTGGGAGGGGGTCTGCACCAGGTCGACGAGGCTGCGGTCCTCGTCCCGGTCCTTGTCGGCGTCTTCTTCCTTGCCGCCGCCGGAGCCGGTGAAGGACTGCACGGCCTCCCTGACCCGCTCGATCACCGTCGAGGCGTCCAGTTCGGTCTCGCCGAGGAACGCCTGGATCTCGCCCTCGATGTGGTCGCGCAGCCACGGCACCGCGGAGAACTGGGTGCGGTGCGTCTCCTCGTGCAGGCACACCCACAGGCGGAAGTCGTGCGGGTCGACGTCCAGCTCGCGCTCGACGTGCACGATGTTCGGCGCGACCAGCAGCAGTCGACCGGCGCGGGACTCGCCGGGGCCCGGCTTGACCGGTCCCGCGGGCATGTCGCGGCTCGGCGGCGCGAAGGTCTCGTACTGGCCGAGCACCCGCGAGGACAGGAAGCTCAGCAGCATGCCGACCTCGACGCCGGTCACCTTGCCGCCGACCGTGCCGAGCACGACTCCGCCGGGGCCGCCGGGGCGGCGCGCCTGCATCTTCCCGAGCAGGGGCTTCATCACCTCCCGGAACCCGGCCACGTTGGCCTTCACCCAGCCCGCCCGGTCCACGATGAGCACCGGGGTGCCGTGCGGTGGCACCTCCGCGTCCCCGTACATCCGGGTGAACTCCCTGACGTGCGCCTCCGACTCCTGCGCGTGCGCCCGCAGCTCCGCCACGATGGCCCGAGCCTCGTCCCGGCTCACCTCAGGCCCCGGCCGCGTCAACCGCTGCGCGGTCGCCACGGCGAGGTTCCAGTCGACCATCTCGCTTCCACCGATGCTCGTCATGCCTTCACGGTACGTTGCCGCTCCCCCTTTGGGCTCCCCCGCCAACAGGTTCCCCCTCCGGCCGCCCCCCGAAATACGGCTTCAGCCCCTCCGGCTAACGCCGCCTCAAACGCCGGCGGGGCTGTTCCCCCCACCCACCCGCCCTTCCCCCTGCCGGGGGGGGGCACCCCACCCGGAGACGTCGTTCAAGGCCAAAGCCAGCGCCTGGCGGGCGCGCCAGAAACACCGATCCAGCCCGTCCGGCGATTGAGGACACCAGCCCGTGGCCCGCGCCCGCTTCTTCAAGCCCGTTCGGCGATTGAGGACTCCCGCCAGTGCCCCAACCCCGTTTCTTCGAGCCCGTCCGGCGATTGAGGACATCGGGGACGCGGGCTAGGGGTGGGTGGTGAGGGCGGCGGCCAGGTGGTCGAGGGCTTTCTGCGCGCCGCCAGGCGAATCCGTGCCGTGGGTGAGGAACGCGAAGGCGAGGAGGCGCCCCGCGGGGGACACGGCGGTGCCGGCGATCGTGTTGGTCCCGGTGAGCGTCCCGGTCTTGGCGTGGACCACCCCGGCGCCCCCGCCGCCCCGGAAGCGGTCGGCGAGCGTGCCGGTGAAACCGGCGACCGGCAGCCCGGTCAGGACCGACCGCATCTCGGGATGCGCGGGACTCGCCGCGAGCGCGAGAATCCGGGCCAGCGTGGTGGCCGACAGCGCGTCGTCCCCGTCGAGTCCGCTCCCGTCGTGGAAGGCGGCGCCGGCGAGCGGCACCCCGAGCCGCCGCAGGGCGTCGGGAATGGCGCTCGCCGCCCCGGCGAAACTGGCGGGCCGCCCGAGCGCGCGGGCCACATGCCGGGCCAGCGCCTCGGCCACGTCGTTGTCGCTGTCGGTCAGCATCCGCTCCACCAGCTCCGACAGCGGCGCGGACTGATGGGCCGCCAGCCGCGTACCCCCGTGCCCGCCGGCGGGCGCCGCCTCGCCCTTGACCCTGATCCCCCGGTCCCGCAGCAGGTCCGCGAAGGCGTCGGCGGCCGACTCGGCCGGATCGTCGGCGCGTTGCGCGGGCCCGCTCGAACTGTGGTCGAGCCGCCCCTCGCGGACCATGAGCGCGGTGACCGGCGCGAGGTTCTCGTTGGGCCCGATGGGGTGGAGCGCGGTGCCGCTGAACAGGGACGTGTCGTAGCCGAGCCGTACGGACGTGGTGCCGCGCGCCTTGAGCGCGGCGGCGGTGTCGTCGGCGAGCCCGCCGAGTTCGAGGGTCGGGTCGCCGCCGCCGACCAGGACGACCCGGCCGGCCGCGGTGACCACCACGGTCGTGGTGAGGCGGCGGCCGGGCCCGAGCGTGCCGAGCGCGGCCGTCGCGGTGGCGAGCTTGGTGGTGGAGGCGGGGGTGGACGGCGTACCGGCCCGGTGGTCGTACACGACGGTCCCGGTGGCCACGTCGATGACGGTCCCGGTGCGTACGGTGCCGAGCCCGTCGGCGTTCATCAGCGGGTCGAGGAGGGACTTGAGGGCGGCCGGGTCCGGCGGCGTACCGGCGGACGAGCCCTTGCCCGTACCGGGCGCGGCGGCGGGTACCGGGGCCAGTACGGGGGCGGCGGACGGCGCGGGCGGGGTGATCCGGGGCGTGGGCGCGGCGGTGCGCGGTCCCGAGGCCACGACGTGGTCCCGGCCGGCCGCGTGCTCGCGCTCGGCCGTACGCTGGCCTGCGTCCCACGGGCCTGCCGCGGCCACCGCCCCGGCCGCCACCGCCAGACCTATCGCGGCCGACCCCGCCACGACCTGCCACGTCTTGCCGTGCGGCACCCCCGACCAGCCCCTTTCGCGACCACCCACATGCGTGGGAGACACTTAATCACCCGCAGTATGCGCTGATCATGGAGGAGTAGGGCCTTGGAGTTCGACGTCACGATCGAGATCCCGAAGGGTTCGCGGAACAAGTACGAGGTGGACCACGAGACCGGTCGTATCCGCCTGGACCGCAGGCTCTTCACCTCGACCAGTTACCCGGCCGACTACGGCTTCATCGAGAACACCCTCGGCCAGGACGGCGACCCGCTGGACGCGCTGGTCATCCTGGACGAGCCGACCTTCCCCGGCTGCCTCATCACGTGCCGGGCGATCGGCATGTTCCGCATGACGGACGAGGCCGGCGGCGACGACAAGGTGCTGTGCGTGCCCGCGTCGGACCCGCGCGTGGAGCACCTGCGTGACATTCACCACGTCAGCGAGTTCGACCGGCTGGAGATCCAGCACTTCTTCGAGGTCTACAAGGACCTCGAGCCCGGCAAGTCCGTCGAGGGCGCCAACTGGGTCGGCCGCACCGAGGCCGAGACGGAGATCGAGGAGTCCTTCCGCCGTCTGAAGGAGCAGGGCCCGGGCCACTGAAGCCCCGCCGCACCTGAACGCCGGGCGGCCGACACGTCATCAGCGACGTGTCGGCCGCCCGGCGTTTCCGTGCCCGAGCGGGGTCAGAAGCCGCGGGTGCGTTTGGCCGCGCCGCGCGGGGCGGCGGGGCCCGGCGGCTTGAGGACCAGGCGGGCCAGCTCGCCGCCGAGGTTGACGCCGATGGCGATGGCCAGGGCGAGGGCGGCGGCCCGGGTGAGCAGGGTGAACGCCTGGTCGGAGTGGTTGTTGGTGAGGGCGAGCAGCCCGAAGTACGTGGCGGATCCGGGCAGCAGCGGGCCGATGGCGGCGGTGACGTACGGCAGCACGGACACGTACCGGTAGCGGGCCATCAACTGGCCGAAGAGGCCGACGAGTCCGGCCGCGGCGGCGGTGGCCGCGACCTGGTTGCCGCCCGCCTGCTGGTGCAGGACGCCGTAGACCGTCCAGGCGATGCCGCCGTTGAGGGTGACCAGCGGCAGGACGCCGCGCTCGCACTGGAGCAGCACCGCGAAGGCGAGGGTCAGCACCATCGCGGCCAGCAGCTGCACCCACGGGTGGTCGTACGCGCGCAGCGCCTGGTCGGGGTTGAGGTCGGCGCCGAGGGTGGTGAAGCCCGCGTAGAGGATGACGGTGACGCCGATGACGATGCCGACGACGAGGTACATCACCTCCAGCAGCCGGGCGGAGGCGGTGATGTAGAAGCCGGTGAGGCCGTCCTGGACGGCGGCGACCAGCGCGCGGCCCGGCAGCAGCGCGAAGAGGCCGCCGGTGATCACCGCCGACGCCTGGACGCCGTTGGCGCCGGGGATCCAGTGCGCGTACCGGTCGATGAGGACGCCCATCGCGGCGGCGGGCATCGCCGCCGCCGCGAACTGGTAGAACTCCGGCAGCCCGCGCCCGGCGAGCAGCCACGCGAGCCGGTCGCCGAGCATCGCGGCCAGCGCGGCGGCGGCGAAGATGACCGGGCCGCCGCCGACCAGGACGCTGGCCGCGCCCGCGAGCAGCCCGGCGGCGCCGGTGAGCGCCCAGGAGCTGTACGGGTGCCGGTTGCGGCGGATCTCGGCGAGCCGGCGGTACGCGTCCTCCAGCGTCGCCTCGTGCGCGGTGATCTCCTCGACGAGCTGGAAGACCGCGGCGAGCCGGGTGTAGTCGGTGCCGCGGCGGCGCACCGTGCGGCTCATGGTCAGCGGCGGGTCGGTGAGCGAGGGCTGGAAGGAGATGCCCAGCAGCGTGAAGGTGACGTTCGGCTCGACGCGGGCCAGTCCGTACGCGTAGCTGACGCCGAGCATCGCCGCCTCGACGTCCTCGGCGCCCTCGCCGCCCGCGAGCAGCAGTTCGCCGATGCGCAGGGTCAGGTCGAGGACGCGCGGTACGGGGACCAGGTGCGCGGTTTCCTGGCGGTCCGCGGGGGTCTCGGGTGCGGGGCGCTCGGTGACGGGGATGCGGACCATGGCCCGCATCCGGTCCTGCCACCGCGCGTCGGTGGGCGGCAGGACGACCATCGGAATGCTCCCGGTGGTGCTGGTGAGGCTTGTCGGGCCCGTCGTACCCGTTGTTCCGGAAGCTCCGGCTGTTCCCGGTGCTCCTGTTGCTCCGGGCGTTCCCGCTGTTCCCGCTGTTCCCGCCGTTCCGCCGGGCGGGGCGAATGCGCTGCCCGTGACGACCGGGGGGAATGTGGTGCCTGTGGGGGGTGTGAATTCGGAGCGGACCTCGTCCGACTCAGGTTTTCCGTCGTCGGACACCGGTCGTGCTCTCCTTTCCGCAATCCGCGTTTCTGTGAATCCTGTGAATCACGGGAATCCCGCCGACGCCCCCGTTCCCCCGTTACGGCGTCGGTTCCCGCAGGTCAGCGCTTTTGCGCGCGGTGCCGGCCGGGGGTGCGCGGCGCGGCCGGAACCGGCTCGGGGCCACCCGCCGCCGGGCCCGCACCGGCTCCCGTACCCGGAATCACGGCCTCCTTTTTCGCCTTGCCGCGCGACCGCAGGTATTCGATGCCGATCGGCACCACCGAGAGCAGCACGACCAGGACGAGCATCGCTTCGATGTTCTTGTGCACGAATTCGATCTGGCCGAGCCAGTATCCGAGTACGGTGACACCCGCACCCCACAGTGTCGCGCCGATGAGGTTGAAGGTGACAAAGGTGCGGTAGTTCATTCGGCTGACGCCTGCGACGATTGGGGTGAACGTTCGTACGATGGGCACGAAGCAGGCCATCACGATCGCCTTGGGTCCGTGGCGCTCGAAAAAGGCATGTGCCTTCTCGATATTCTCCATCTTGAACAAGCGTGAGTCGGGCCTGCGGAACAGCGAGGGTCCGACCTTGCGGCCGAACAGATATCCCGCCTGTTCGCCGAGCACCGCCGCCACCGCGATCAGCGCGGCCACCAGCGCGAGCGGCTGGTGCAGCGTGCCGGTCGCCACCAGCAGACCGGTCGTGAACAGCAGTGAGTCTCCGGGCAGGAAGAAACCGATGAGGAGCCCGGACTCGGCGAACACGATCAGCAGTACGCCCCACAGGCCGTACGTGTTGATCAGATGGTCCGGGTCGAGCCAGCTCGGGCCGAGCGCGATGGTCGTCACGGACCAAAACTATCAATCCAGTGTTGATACAAACGTTCCGCAACCTGCGGTTGGTGCACTACCTTCTCCGCAGCGTCATCCACGCACCACCCTAAGTTTCGCAAGTCTGGCATCTCTCCCCCCACGTGCCCCGTCACCGCGTCCGACCACCTGGCGGCTCCCGTTATGACTCGCGCCATCGCACTGCACGAAGTTTCCAAGTACTACCCGAAGCAGCCGTCGCCTGCTGTGGACCGGTTCTCGCTCGACATCGCACCCGGAGAGTTCCTGGTGCTGCTCGGCCCGTCCGGCTGCGGCAAGTCCACGGTCCTGCGCATGATCGCGGGTCTGGAGGACATCACCACCGGCGAGTTGCTGCTCGACGGGGAGTACTCCAACGACCTCGCACCCGGCGACCGCCGGATGGCGATGGTGTTCCAGAACTTCGCGCTGTACCCCAGCATGACCAGCCGGGAGAACATCGGCTTCCCGCTGCGCTTCGAGATGCCCGGTGAGGAGCACGGGCCCCGGGTCGACGAGACCGCCCGCATCCTCGGCATCGAGGAGATCCTGGACCGCTACCCCGGACAGCTCTCCGGCGGCGAGCGGCAGCGGGTCGCGATGGGCCGGGCGATCTCCCGGCACCCCTCGGTCTTCCTCATGGACGAGCCGCTGTCCAACCTGGACGCAAAGCTGCGCGCGCACCTGCGCGCCGAGATCGCCCGGCTGACCCACGGCATGGGCGTCACGACGGTGTACGTGACGCACGACCAGGCCGAGGCCATGTCGCTGGGCGACCGCGTCGCGATCATGCGCAGCGGTGTCCTCCAGCAGATCAGCACGCCGCGTGAGGCGTATCACCTGCCGGAGAACGTGTTCGTCGCCGCTTTCGTCGGCACGCCCCGGATCAATCTCCTCCAGGCGACGGTCCTGGCGCCGCTCGGCGGCGGCATGTGGATCGACTTCGGCCGCCAGCGGCTCGGCATGCCGGAACCGCTCAGCCTCGACCACCAGATGCTCCGCATCCAGCAGGGGCGCCGCATCATCGTCGGGCTGCGCTCGGAGGCCGTCCGCATCGCGCAGCCGAGCCAGGCGCACGCGGGCGAGGTCGTGCTGAGCGGGATCGTCGAGCACGTGGAGTACCAGGGCCACGAATCCCTGGTGCACCTCAACACCGGGTCGCGGCCCGCCGTCGTCCCCGAACTGGAGGCCCCGCGGCCCGCGCAGGCGCCGTCCCGCTCGGGCACCCGGCGCGCGGCGAACGGCTCGGGCACCAGCCTCGGCAAGCTCGCGCAGAAGGCCGCGCGGCGCATCCAGGCGTCGGTGCCGGCGCGGGACGGCGGCTCCAACGGCGGCGGCGTCCCGCCGCGGCCGAACCACGCGCCCGGCCGCGCTCCGGTGACGGTGATGGACCGCCCCCTGGGCGCGCCCGAGACCCAGACCGGCGACCTCGTGGTCCGCACCGGCCCCGACATCCGCGTCCGCCGCGGTGACCGCGTGCCCCTGCTGGTGGACCTCGCCCACCTGTACGTCTTCGACCACGAGGGCCAGCGCATCTGTCCCGCCCCGGTCCAGGCCCCCCGCCTGGAATAGCCGCGTCGGCGTATTCGCGGGTGCGGAGCGGGGAGGTGCGGGGCAGGCTGCCGATATGGGAATCGAAGAGTACGGCGGCGGCCAGGAGCAGGGCGCCGAGATCATTGTCGTCACGACGAACGACGTGCCCGGCTTCCGGGTCGAGCGGGTCATCGGTGAGGTCTTCGGCCTCACCGTCCGCTCGCGGCACCTGGGCAGTCAGATCGGCGCCGGGCTGAAGTCCATGATCGGCGGCGAACTCAAGGGCCTGACGAAGACGCTGGTGCAGACCCGTAACCAGGCCATGGAGCGCCTCGTCGAACAGGCCAAGGCGCGCGGCGCCAACGCCGTCCTCATGATGCGCTTCGACGTCACCGACGCCGCGGACCTCGGCACCGAGGTCTGCGCGTACGGCACCGCCGTGGTCCTCGCCCGCGAGTAGCCGCCGCGCGGGGCGCATGAGGTCCGGGTCACCTGAGGGGCGGCGCCCGGTCCGGGGTCTTGTCGTACCCCGGTGGAATGCTGGGCGTCGCCGACCTCAAGGAGGATGCCATGCAGGACACCTCGTCCCCGGACCCCGAGACCACGATGCTGCTGTCGTACCTGGACGCCCAGCGGCGTCACGTGCTGGGGATTCTGGAGGGGCTGGACGAGGAGGCGCTGCACCGGCCGGTGCTGCCGTCGGGGTGGAGCTGCGCGGGGCTGGTGCGGCACCTCGCGCTGGACGTGGAGCGCTTCTGGTTCCGCGGGGTGGTGGCCGGGGAGAAGGCCGTGATCGACGCGGCGCTGACCGGCCCCGACGACGCCTGGAAGGTGGGCCCGGAGGTTTCGGCCAAGGGCGTGCTCGACCTCTACCGCCAGGAGACGGCGCTCGCGGACGCCGTGATCACCTCGACGGCGCCGAGCGCCGCCCCGGCCTGGTGGCCGACCGAACTCTTCGGGCCCGACGGCGGCATTCGGGACCTGCGCGAGGCGATCCTGCACGTCACGGTGGAGACGGCCTGCCACGCGGGTCACCTGGACGCCGTCCGTGAGCTGATCGACGGCAGGAAGTGGCTCGTGCTCACCGAGTCCTGAGCCGGACGCCCGGCCCAGTCTCCTGGGGGAAGTTCCGGGGCGGGAGCGGGCGCGGGGCGGCGGGCGGGTGCAGGCTGGGCGGGTCGGGAAAGACGCCCGCGCACGCGCTGCCGGGCTCGCCACGGAAGGCTGACATGTCACTGCACAAAGGCACGGACTCCGCCCGCAACATCGCCGTCAACCCGTTCTTCGGTGAGGCGGACCCGGTCGACGGCCGGATGACGGCTCCGCCCAAGCACAAGCTGGCGGACGGACCCATGCCGCCGCACACCGCGTACCAGATCGTGCACGACGAGCTGATGCTGGACGGCAATTCGCGGCTGAATCTGGCGACGTTCGTCACGACGTGGATGGAGCCGCAGGCCAGTGTGCTGATGGCGGAGTGCGCCGACAAGAACATGATCGACAAGGACGAGTACCCGCGTACGGCGGAGCTGGAGCGCCGCTGCGTGGCGATCCTCGCCGACCTGTGGAACGCGCCGGACCCCAGCTCGGTGGTGGGCTGTTCGACCACCGGCTCGTCCGAGGCGTGCATGCTCGCGGGGATGGCGCTCAAGCGCCGCTGGATGCGGCGCACGCCCGGCTATCCGGCGACCGCGCGGCCCAATCTGGTGATGGGCGCGAACGTGCAGGTGTGCTGGGAGAAGTTCTGCGCCTTCTGGGAGGTCGAGGCGCGGCTGGCGCCGATGGAGGGCGACCGGCTGCACCTGGACGCGGAGTCGGCGCTCGCCCTGTGCGACGAGAACACCATCGGTGTGGTGGCCGTGCTGGGCTCGACCTTCGACGGGTCGTACGAGCCGGTCGCGGAGATCTGCGCGGCGCTGGACGCGTACGAGGAGCGGACCGGTACGCACATCCCGGTGCATGTCGACGGCGCGTCCGGCGCCATGATCGCGCCGTTCCTCGACGAGGACCTGGTGTGGGACTTCCGGCTGCCGCGGGTGGCGTCGATCAACACCTCGGGCCACAAGTACGGCCTGGTGTACCCGGGCGTGGGCTGGGCCCTGTGGCGGGACACGGAGGCGCTGCCGGAGGAGCTGGTCTTCCGGGTGAACTACCTCGGCGGTGACATGCCGACCTTCGCGCTGAACTTCTCGCGGCCGGGCGCGCAGGTCGTGGCGCAGTACTACTCCTTCCTGCGGCTGGGCTGGGACGGCTACCGCGCGGTGCAGCAGGCCAGCCGGGACGTGGCGATGTCGCTGGCGGCGCGGATCGCGAAGCTGGAGGACTTCACGCTGGTCAGCGCGGGTGACCAGTTGCCGGTCTTCGCCTTCACCACCGCGCCGGGGGTGGAGAACTACGACGTCTTCGACGTGTCGCGGCGGCTGCGCGAACGCGGCTGGCTGGTCCCGGCGTACACCTATCCGGCCGACCGCACCGATCTCGCGGTGCTGCGCATCGTCTGCCGCAACGGCTTCTCCGAGGACCTGGCGGACCTGCTGATGGAGGACCTGGGCCGCCTGCTGCCGGAGCTGCGCCGCCAGCCGCACCCGCTGAACCGCCCGGAGAACGTGGCGACCGCCTTCCACCACTAGCTGTCCGGGGGTCTCACGGCTGGCTGAGGCTCACCGCCAGCACCGCGCGGTCGTCGGCGACGGGCGCGCCGCCGGTCCAGGTGACCAGGTCCCGCAGCAGGACGTCGATGGCGTGCTGCGGGCCGGTCACCGGGCCGAGGCCGGAGAGCCGGATCTCGGGGTCGTAGAAGACGCCTTCGCGGTCGCGGGTCTCGGTCACGCCGTCGGTGACCAGCAGCAGTGTGGCGCCCGGCGGGAAGGCCAGCTCTTCGGGCACCGTGCGGACTCCGCCGAGGTCGCTCATGCCGAACGGCACGTCGGGGGCGGCGGCTTCGAGGGTACGTACGGTGCCGCCGTCGAGCAGGTACGGCGGCGGGTGGCCGCGGTTGAGCAGCCGCAGGGTGTCGCACACCTCCTCGGGGTCCTCGGGGCGGTGGACGAATTCGGCCAGCAGCCCGGTGGTGAAGCCCTCCAGGTACTCCTCGCCGCTGCCGCCGCCGCGCCGTTCCCGGTCCCGGTCCAGCGCCCGGTCCAGGCGCCGCGCGAGGCCCGGCAGGTCGGGTTCCTCGTCGGCCGCCTCGCGGAAGGCGCCGAGCAGCACCGCGACGCTGGCGACCGCGCCCATCCCCTTGCCGCGCACGTCCCCGATCAGCAGCCGTACGCCGTAGCGGGTCTGCTCGGCCGCGTAGACATCACCGCCGATCCGCGCCCCGCTCTGGGCGGCCTCGTACCGGGCGGCTATGGCCAGCGGGCCGATCCGGGGCGGCGGGTCGGGCAGCAGGGCGCGCTGGGCCGACTCGGCGACGTCCCGCACGGTGGCGAGCCGCCGCCCCGAACGGGTCAGCGCCCGGTTGACGGCGAGGCCGATGACGGCGGAGAGCACCACGTTCAGGATCTCGGCCACGCCGACGCCCTCGCGGATGATGCCGCCGTGGACGGTGAGCACGAAGACGCCCACCAGCGACGCCAGACAGGTGAGGACCGCGATGCGGGCGGACTGGATCGCGCCGGCCAGTACGCAGGCTCCGGCCAGCATTGTGTCGCCGGTGTAGGGATTGGGCGTGACGAGGTCGAAGACCAGTCCGCCGACGATCATGGCGGCCGGGACCCAGCGCATCATGGCGGTGGGCCAAGGGGTCACAGTCCGCACATCGTCCACTTGAGGATAATATGCCCGATTCGGGGTGAAGGGGATGCCCCGGCGGAGCCGTCCGGGACGGAACGGGACGGATGCGTCCCGCGGTGATGCGGGCCGCGCCCGTCTGCGGCACGGTGGAGGGACCTCCGAAGGAAAGGTCCGTCATGGCCGAGCACACCTATCGGGTCACCGAGATCGTCGGCACCTCGCACGAAGGCGTGGACGCCGCCGTCAGGAACGGCGTCAAGCGGGCCGCGCAAACGCTGCGCGGTCTCGACTGGTTCCAGATCACCGAGGTCCGCGGGCACATCGTGGACGGCGAGGTCGAGCACTACCAGGTGGGGCTGAAGGTGGGGTTCCGTCTGGAGGACACGGACGGCTCCGCCGGGTAGCGCCCGCCGCACGGGGTGCGCCCCGTCAGGGGCGCCGGGCCCGCGACGGGCGCTGCGGCACCGCCCCGGACGGCCGTACGGTGTCACCCGCTCGGCGCGGCCGCACCCCCGTTCGGCGTATCACCGGTCGCCGTATCCGACAGGGCGTCAGATCCTTTTGTCATTAAGGCGGGTCATAGCCGGATTCGGCCCCCGCCGTGGACGCTGACGCACTCTCGGGAGCCCGTATGAGCCAGGAGACGCCCACCCCGCCGCCCCCGCCGGGGTACACACCCCCGCCGCCCACGCCCCGCGAGTCCGCGTGGGCCGCCGGTGGCACCGTCTTCGCCGGGATGATGCTGGTGTTCGGCGGCGCGCTGGCGATCCTGGAGGGGATCGTCGGCATCAGGAAGAACTCGGTGTACGTCTCCACGCGGGACTACGTCTACAAGTTCGACGTCACGTCCTGGGGCTGGATCCACCTGGCGCTCGGCGTGGTCGCCGTCCTCGTCGGCTTCGGCCTGCTGGCCGGTTCCGCCTGGGCGCGCTGGGGCGGCATCCTGATCGCCGGGCTCAACCTGGTGGCGAACTTCATGTTCCTGCCGTACCAGCCGGTCTGGGCCGTGGTCATGATCGCCATCGACGTCTTCATCATCTGGGCGCTGGCCACGTACGAACCGGCCGGGCACGGTCACGGGTCGCACGGCGGCTCGCACGGCGGGCGGCACGGCACCTCCGCCCCGGGCGCCGGGGGCCGGCTGTGACGTACACGAGCCCCACACTGGAACAGCTCCGCCGCTGCACCGTCGCCGTCGACATCGGCGCCGCCCGTACCCGCGTCTACGTCCGCAACGTCGGCGTCGTCGCCGACGAGCCGAGCGTGGCCGCGGTCGACGTACGCACCGGCGCGCTGATCGCGGTCGGCGAGCGCGCCGAGCAGATGGCCGGGCGCACCCCCGGGCACATCCGGGTGGCCAGGCCGGTCGCGGGCGGCGCGGTCGTCGACATCGAGATGGCGCGGCGCATGCTCAAGCACGTGCTCGGCGACAAGCTCGGCAAGCGGTGGCGGCGCATGCCGGTGCTGCGCGCCGCGGTGTGCATGCCGCACGGCAGCGAGCCGATCGCGCGGCGCGCGGCCATCGAGACGCTGTACGGGCTCGGCGCGCGCAAGGTCGAGCTGGTGGACACGCTGATCGCCGCTGCGGTCGGCTGCGGGCTGCCCGTCGAGCACCCCGAGGCCACGATGATCGTGGTGTGCGGCGCCGGTACGACGCAGGTCGCCGTCCTGTCGCTGGGGTCCATCGTGGCCGCGGAGACGGTGCCGGTCGGCGGTGACGCCATCGACCGCGCGGTCGTCCAGCACCTGCGCAACCACCACGAGTTGATGCTGCCCAGCCAGTCGGTACGGCCGCTGCACCAGATGCTCGGCTCCCCCGGCACCGGCGGGACGGTCACCACCGAGGTCCACGGCCGCGACGTCGTCAGCGGCCTCGCCCGCTCCGTCCTCGTCGAGACCGAGGGCGTGCGCCACGCGATGCGCACCCCGCTCACCTCCGTGCTCGACGCCATCACCACCGTGCTGCGCGCCTGCCCGCCCGACCTGGTCGCCGATCTCGCCGACCGGGGCATCATGCTGGCCGGCGGCAGCGCCCTCATGCCCGGCCTCGACCTCATGCTCGGCCAGGCCACCGGCATGCCCGTCCACATCGCCCCCCGCCCCGACACCGTCGCCGTCCAGGGCCTCGGCGCCATGATCGAGGGCCGGGTCCGCCCCATGGTCCTCGACCCCCTGACGGTCTAGGCGTATTGACCACCAGCCCCCCCGTCACCCGCGTCGACAACCCTCCGGGTCCCTACGCCCAGGGCGGTCCGAGGGCACCCTCCCCCCACGGCGGGTGCCCTCCCAGGACGCGCCTTCAGCGCGCGGCCCGGTACGCCAGGCCCCGTACGAAGGCGTCCCGCACGCTCGCCCTCAGCTGCCGGGCCCAGGGCGGGTCGGTCTCGCCGCGCGCCGTGCTCCAGCAGGCGAGGGCGTAGCCGTACTCCGCCGGGCTCAGGTACCCCATCCGGTACCAGGGCTCGTCCCCGCGGCCGGTGAGCATCCGGTCGGTGAGATCGCCGACCGGCACCACCGAGTACCCGGCCGCCTTCACGTAGTCGTCCGCGGCGTTGGCCGTCAGGACGCCCATGCCGAGGTGGACGGTCACCAGGTCGGTGAGGCGCTCCTCCTGCGCGCGGGAGATGCCCAGCCCGGCCACCCGCCGCTCGCCGACCAGCCGGGCGTGCGCCAGCTCGTGGGCGACGAGCCCCGCGAACGCGTCGGGCCGCGCGGCCACACCGCGGTCCAGTTCGATCACCGCCCAGCCGAGCACCTTGCGGTACTCACCGACCCGGTGCCTCTTGCCCGGGACCCGCTCCGGGGAGTCCACCAGCAGCACACGGACGCCGGAGACGTCCGCGCCCATCACCGCGCCGATCCGCCGCACCAGCGGCTCGACCCGCTCCCGCGTACCGCTGAAGTCCGCGGGGACGAAGCCCGGCAGCGCGATCTCGCGGTGCGCGGTCGCGGGCCCGAACTCCTCGGCGCACCACCGCAGCCACCGCTCGGTCCAGGCGCGCTCCCTGTCCGGTACGGGACACGCTCCCGGTACGTCGGCCCGCAGCCACGGTTTCGGCCCCGTCGTCCTCGGCCCGCCCGGCGCCGGGTCCCTCCCCCGCAGCCAGTCCGCCACCCCGTCCGGCACCCGTCGGCCCATGCCACCCCCCGGTGTTCCCACCCGCCCCCTCCCCCCAGGACGCCCCCCGACCTCCCGCCAGTTGCACCGGCCGGGCCCGCCGCTCGCCACTGACCGGCGCGGGTCCTCGCGGCTCCCGCCGCCGCGGCCGCCGGAGGTGAACACGGCGTGGCCAGGGGCGGAAATGTGGTCGGCGGGGATCGCGGGGGGCGCCAGGGGGCTGGGAGCATGCGGGCGTGACGGGTGCGGCGGCGGGACAGTTGAGGCGGCGCCTCGGTGTGGGGGACGCCGTGGTGATCGGGCTCGGGGCGATGATCGGCGCCGGGGTCTTCGCGGCGTTCGCTCCCGCGGCCCGCGCCGCGGGCACCGCGCTCCTCGCGGCCCTGGCGGTCGCTGCCGTCGTGGCGTACTGCAACGCGACGTCCTCGGCGCGCCTGGCGGCCCGCCACCCGCGCTCCGGCGGGACGTATGTGTACGGCACGGAGCGGCTCGGCCCCCTCTGGGGCTACCTGGCCGGGTGGAGCTTCGTGGCGGGCAAGACGGCCTCGTGCGCGGCGATGGCGCTGACGGTGGGGGCGTACGCGTGGCCCGAGCACCGCCGCGCGGTGGCGGTCGCGGCCGTGGTGGCCCTGACGGCCGTGAACTGCCTGGGCGTACGGAAGGCCGCCTGGCTGACCCGGCTGATCGTGGCGGTGACCCTCGCGGTCCTCGCGGCGGCGGTCACCGCGTGCCTGACCAGTACGCGGGCCGACGCGGGACGGCTGGCGTGGGACGGTGCCGCCTCCGGCCCGCACGGCGTGCTCCAGGCCGCCGGTCTGCTCTTCTTCGCCTTCGCGGGGTACGCCAGGATTGCCACGCTCGGCGAGGAGGTGAAAGACCCGGCGCGGACCGTCCCCCGCGCGATCCCGCTGGCGCTCGGCGTGACCCTCGTGGTCTACGCGGCCGTCGCCGTCGCCCTGCTGACCGTTCTCGGGCCCGACGCCCTGGCCCGCTCGGCCGCGCCCCTCACCGACGCCGTCCGTACGGCCGGGGTGCCGGGTCTGGCCCCGGTGGTCCGCGTCGGCGCGGCCGTGGCCGCCCTCGGCTCCCTGCTGGCGCTGATCCTCGGCGTCTCCCGTACCACCCTGGCGATGGCACGCGACCGGCACTTCCCGTACGCGCTCGCCGCCGTCCATCCGCGCCACGGGACCCCGGTCAGGGCGGAGGCGGCGGTCGGCGCCCTGGTCGTGGCGCTCACCGCGACCACCGATCTGACCGGGGCGATCGGCTTCTCGTCCTTCGGCGTCCTCGTCTACTACGCCGTCGCCAACGCCAGCGCCCTGCGGCTGGGCGCGGACGAGCGCCGGCCGCACCCGGCCGTTCCGGTCGTCGGCCTGACCGGCTGCGCGGTGCTGGCCGCGAGCCTCCCCCCGGCCTCGGTGCTGGCCGGTCTCGGCGTGACGGCGGTCGGCGCGGTGGCGTACGCGGTGGCCCCGCGCCGGGGCGGCCGGTCGTCCTGAGCGGCACCCGGTGTCGACCGCGCCGAGCAGTGCCCGCGCCGGGGCGGACGACCGGCGTAAATCGCGTGACCGCCTCCAGGGGCAGCGGCGAGACTGACGCCATGACCGGTTCCGCACCGCCTCACCCGCTGCGACCGCGCGCGCTGGGGCCCGGGGATCTCGTGGTCCTCGCGGCGCTGTCCGGTCCGCTGTCCGCCGCGCACGAGCCCCATGTCGAGCGGACGGTGGCGGTGCTCGAACGGATGGGATTCCGCGTGCGCCGGGCTCCGCTGCTCGAAGCGGGCCGAAGCCACTGGTGGAGCGCGGCCGCACCGGCGGAGATCGCCGCAGAGCTCAACGGCCTTCTGCGTGATCCCGAGGTGCGCGCGATCGTCGCGAGTGACGGCGGCCAGACGGCGCTCGGCTACCTCGACCTGATCGATGTCGAGGCGATCAGGGCCGACCCCAAGCCGATCCTCGGCTACAGCGACATCTCGCTGCTGCATCTGGTGCTCCACGCACGCACGGGCCTGGTCGGGTTCCACGCCGACATGGCCGTCCCCGGCTTCGGCGGGCACTGGCGGTCCGCGCCCGCTGCGCGCCAGGCGGAACTCGAGAAGCTCTACTCCAGGCTGCTGACCTGTACCGAGGCGATCGGCGCGCTGCCCGCGAGCCCGTCGTGGGAGTGCTGGCGTCCCGGTCGTACCGAAGGCCGTCTGATCGGAGGGGTGATCAACCGCGTCGTGCTGGCGCAGGCGACGCGGTTCGCGCTGCCGCTCGAACGGTTCGACGGCGCGGTGCTGTTCTGGGAGGAGACGGGCGGCCTGGCCTCGCACGTGTGGAGCTATCTGCATGTGCTGCGGCACTCCGGCGTCCTCGACCGGATCTCCGGCATGGTCGTGGGCGTTCCGGGCGGGATCGGCGGACTTGAGCCCGGCGCGTCCCCGACCCTGCCCGAGCTGGTCCTCGACGTCCTCGGCGACCGTGACATCCCGGTCCTGGGCAATGTCGAGTTCGGGCACGCCGGTCCGAATCTGCCGATGCCGGTCGGCATTCGCGTCGGCCTCGACGCGCGACGGCGGACGTTGTCGCTCCTCGAACCGGCGGTGGGGCCGCGCGCGACGACAGGCACGGTCGGCTGAGCACCGCCGATCAGCGAGCGGGGCCGCGCGCGGCGACGGGCCCGGTCGGCTGAACACCGCCGATCAGTGAGCGGACGGCGGGCGTACGCGGTCACCGGCGGTGAGAGGGCGTCCACGCGGACGCGACCGTGGGGGCCGGGCGCGGGCTCTCCTGAGACGAGCGGTGGGGCCGGGGTTCAGAAGCGGGCGCGGTCGGCCGCCGCCTCGCCGTGGCGCCAGCCCTCGGCGTCGCGGCCCTTGAGCCGCGAAGTGGTGGTGGACGGGAACATGCGGCGGGTCGCGTCGCGTACGTCGACCTCGCGGGCGGCGAGGACGGGCAGCAGGTCGGCGGGCGGGGTGGCGGTCTCGGCCTGGGCCTCCCGGGTGGCGGCGGCCAGGCGTTCGCGGACGCGGCCCGCGTAACCGATCAGGAAGGACTCGCGGAAGTCGCGCGAGCGCGAGGTGCCGCCGCGCAGGGCGTGGTCGGCCTGGACGAGCAGCGAGGTGTAGAGGAGTTCGACGGCCTCCAGGTCGGTCGCGAAACCGACCACCGTCGAGAAGCCGAAATCGGCCGCCCACACCGCCTGGCAGCGGTTCGCCGCCGCGACGGCGTCCAGCAGCAGGGCCTTCGCGCCCTCGTACGGGCGGTCCACCCCGATCCGGCACGCGCCGGGGCCCCGGCCCGGCGCCCCGGGCGCTCCCGTGGCCGCGACCAGCGCCTCGTCGATGCTGTGCCTGGCCATCAGGTGCTGGGCCTTCGCCGACAGCGCCTCGGCCTCCTCGGGGAAGCCGGTGGACTCGGCCTTCGCCAGCAGCGCCCGGATGCGGGCGAGCATCTTGGAGTGCGGGCCGGTGGCCGGGGGCGCCGACGCGGGGCCCGGCGTCAGGGGGGTGATGCGGGGCAGCCGCCCGTACAGGCAGAGCAGTTCCACGAGGGCCGTCGCCGCGCTGAAGCGGTCGAGCCGCTCGCTGCGGGCGAACTCCGCGAGGAAGGGTTCCTCGCCGTCCCCCGCGGCCCGCGCCAACCGCTCGTGCCGCGCGTCGAGTTCCCGCCCGGCCATCCGTACGAGGTCCCGAAGCTCCCACCCGCGCGCCCCGCACTCCCGCACCACCCGCCCGGCCAGCTTCCCGGCCGCGCCCTCCCACCGCTCACCCGCGGCGGCCAGCACCGACGCCGCCGCGTCCACGGCGGCTTCCTCCGCCGTCGCTCCCGCGCCGGAAGCCACCGCCGCCGCATACGCCCGCTCGAACTCGTCCACGGATCCATGGTCGCCGACGCGGCGCGCGTCGCTCGCCGGCCCCCGCTGGCCGAGCGCGTACGCGGTCCCCCGCACGGGCCCCGAGAGCCGGAACGTGTTGCGGCCATGTCAATTTGTCCCTTAGGTTGACGCGCGTCGACACAGCCTGCGCGCAGAGGAGTTGATGTGCTGTCCGTGTTCTGGTGACGCCGCCCGGACCGGGCTCACCGGCCGCTCACAGTCCCGGCACCCCCACCCCGACTCCCACCGCCGACGACCGCACCGCTACACCCCCGGCTCAGCGCGTCAGAGCGTGTCCCCCTCCACACACCCCTGGGAGCATCATGTCCGCAACCACCCCCTCGCGGTTCAGGCCAGCCACCCGCGGTACGGGCTCGGGCCGGAAGACGGCGTGCGCGGCCGGGCTGCTGGCCGCCGCCGTGACCCTGCTGGTCCTGCCCGGCACCGCCTCCGCGTCGACCGCCGCCGACGACGGCCGCGGCACCCCGACCCGTATGACGCACCCGGATCAGGACCACGCCGGATCGGGGCTCGGGAGCCCGGGCGCGGGAACGCTGTCGGCCGCGGCGCGGGCGGCCGTCGGCACGGGCCCGGCCGGTCTCGACGTCAGCGGTTACCAGGGCAACGTCGACTGGGCGTCCGTCAAGAGCAAGGGCGCCGCCTTCGCCTACGTCAAGGCCACCGAAGGCACCACGTACACGAGCCCGAACTTCTCCCAGCAGTACAGCGGCTCCTACAACGCCGGGCTGGTCCGCGGCGCCTACCACTTCGCGCTGCCGAACAATTCGAGCGGTACGGCGCAGGCCGACTGGTTCGTCGGCCACGGAGGCGGCTGGAGCGCCGACGGGAAGACGCTGCCGCCCGCCCTGGACATCGAGTACAACCCGTACGGGGCCACCTGCTACGGGCTGAGCCAGAGCGCGATGGTGAGCTGGATCCGGGACTTCAGCAACGAGGTGCGCACCAGGACCGGGCGCTACCCGACGATCTACACCACCACCGACTGGTGGACGTCGTGCACCGGCAACAACAGCGGTTTCGGCGCCACCAACCCGCTGTGGGTGGCCCGTTACAGCAGCGGCCCCGGCACGCTGCCGGCCGGCTGGTCGGCCCAGACGATCTGGCAGTACGCCGACTCCGGCACCTTCCCCGGTGACCAGGACACCTTCAACGGCACCCTCACCGACCTCCAGAACTTCGCCAAGGGCAGCGGCTACAACCCGCCGCCGACCACGAGCTGGCCGACCGTCCAGCAGGGCGCGAGCGGCGAGCGGGTCAAGACGGTCCAGTACCTGCTCAACGCGCACGGTTCGTCCTTGGCGGTGGACGGTGCCTTCGGCGCGGGCACCAACACCGCCGTCCGCTCCTTCCAGTCCGCCCACGGCCTCACCGCCGACGGGATCGTCGGCCCCAACACCTGGCAGGCCCTGATCGTCACCGTGCAGCAGGGCTCGTCGGGCGCCGCGGTCCAGGCCGCGCAGAGCCAGCTCAACGCGCACGGTTCGTCCCTGGCGGTGGACGGTGCCTTCGGCGCGGGCACCAACACCGCCGTCCGCTCCTTCCAGTCCGCCCACGGCCTCACCGCCGACGGGATCGTCGGCCCGAACACCTGGCAGGCCCTGGTCTCCTGACCCTCGGCACACCCTGACCGGACAGCGGCACCACCCGCGATCCCGGTACGGCACCCCGGCCGCGCTCCTCCGGCCGGGGTGCCGTTCGCGTGAACGCGGAAGGCACGGGTCACCGCGCGCCGGCGCCGCGCGACATCGGCCCCCTCCCGGGGCCGGGGGCCTCGGGCGACGGGCGACGGGCGACGGGCGACGGGCGACGGGCGACGGGCGACGAGGTCAGCGTTCGCCCTGGGCGACCTCGATGGAGCCGTGGAGGTCGTGGGCGGCCTGGAGGGCGCTGGCGGCGGACAGGGCGAGGCAGGAGGCCAGGACGAGGGCTATGGCGCGGGGGGCGCGGGCGCGGAGGTGGGGGGTGGTCGGGGGGTGGGCCAGGAGGGCGGCGACGCGGCGCGGCACGGGCCCGGTGGCGGCCGGGAGCGCGGCGTGCGGCCGGACGCCGGGCCGGGAGGCCAGGGCGGCGCGCCCGATGGCGCGGGCGGCGAGGCGGCGGTCGCCGACGGCGAGGGCGGCGGACTCGTCGGCCCAGCGTTCGAGGGCGTAGGACAGCGGCCCGCGCAGGCCGCGCAGGGCGGGGTGGCAGGAGGAGGCGAGGGCGAAGGCGGCGAGGAAGAGGTGGTGGCGCCCGGCGAGGTGGGCCCGCTCGTGGGCGAGCAGCGCCTCGCGCTCGGCGGGACCGAGGGCGCGCAGCATGCCGGTGGTGACGACGATCCGGCCGGGCCGTCCGGGCAGCGCGTACGCGTCGGGGCCGGGGTCCTGGAGGACGGTGAGGTCACCGGCCGCCGTACCGGCCGCGACGGCGCGCCTGCGGGCCCGCGCGGCGAGCACGAGGTGGCGGCGCGAGGTGCGGACCAGCGCCGTGACGACGGCGGCCAGCAGCACGGCGGCGACGCACGCGGCGGCCACCGTCACCTGGTCGCCGACCACCGGCAGCACGAAGTGCGCGAAGGCGGCGACCGGCGGGAGCCGCAGGGCGCCCGCCCCGGCGAGCAGCAGCAGCGCGGTGGTGCTGCACGCGGCGAGCGCGACGGCGGACCCGGCGAGCAGCCAGGCCGCGGCGCGCGGCGGCAGCGCGTCCGCCAGCCGCCGCGCGGCGGGCACGGCGAGCAGCGGGAGCAGCAGCGGCGCCCAGACGGCGAGGTTCACGGGCGGCGGCCCTCCGGGGCGGGACCGGCGGGGCCGGAGGCCGGGGACGGCCCGTCGTCCTCCGCCTGGACCAGCAGCTCGCGCAGCAGCCGTTCGTCGTCCGGGTCGAGCTGGGAGACGAAGCGGGCCAGGACCGTACCGCGGTCGTCCTCACCGGACTTGTCCAGCTCGGTGCGCATGCGGCGGGCGGCCAGGCCCGGCGAGTCCTGGACCGGCAGGTACGCGTAGCCGCGCCCCGAACGGGTGCGGCTGACGGACCCCTTCTCGTAGAGGCGCGCGAGGATCGTGGTGACGGTGGTGCGCGCGAGGGCGGTGCCCAGGTCGCGCTGGACGTCGGCGGGGGTCAGGGCGCGGCCGTCGGCCGCCCACAGCGCGGCCAGCACGCTCGCCTCGAGTTCACCCGAAGGCCGCCGGGCCGACGCGTTGGCCTCCGTCATGGATCGCCCCTTCCGGCTCGTTCGTCTACAGTTCTGTAGACCGACTACACGACTGTAGTCGGGGAGGGTGCCGCGCGGCACCCCAGGACCCATTATGGGAGGGCCCCACCGTCATGCCCCTGCCCGCGCTCGATCAGGCCGTGAACGTCCTGGACGCGACCTCCCTGCTGTCGTCCTTCGGGGCCATCGGCATCGCGGTCATCATGTTCGCCGAAACCGGCCTGCTCATCGGCTTCTTCCTGCCCGGCGACTCGCTGCTCTTCACCGCCGGGCTGCTGTGCGTGCCCGGCGCCTCCGATGTGGTGCATCTCTCGCTGTGGCAGGTGCTGCTCGCCGCCGTGGCCGGGGCGCTGCTGGGGGCGCAGACCGGTTACGTGATCGGACGGCGCGGCGGCCCCGCGCTGCTGAACCGCACGAAGAAC
Organism: Streptomyces sp. NPDC008079; assembly: GCF_042957385.1. Taxonomy (NCBI): domain Bacteria; kingdom Bacillati; phylum Actinomycetota; class Actinomycetes; order Kitasatosporales; family Streptomycetaceae; genus Streptomyces; species Streptomyces sp. NPDC008079. Next base: position 1,275,366 of record NZ_JBIBIC010000001.1, on the reverse strand, counting down.
GCCAAGCTGCACCAGGGCGCGGCCAGAGCCGCGGAACTCCTCGAACGGTACGGCCACGCCAAGGCCGTCGTCCTGGCCCGCTTCATCCCCATCGTGCGCACGGTGCTCAACCCGCTCGCCGGGACGCTGAACGTGCCGGTCCGCACCTTCACCGTCTGGCAGATCGCGGGCGGCGCCGTCTGGACCGTCGGCCTGGTGCTCGGCGGCTACGGGCTCGGCTCGTCGATCCCGCACGTGGACACGTACCTGCTGCCGATCGTCGCGGTGATCGTGGTCGTCTCGCTGGCGCCGCTGGTCCTGGAGGTACGGCGCAGCCGCCGCGACGGCGCGAAGGCGGCCGACGCCGAGCCCGTACCCGCCGCGTCCGCGCCCGCCGTGACGACCCCCGCCGCCTCTGACCCGGAGCGCCCGTGACCTCGCAATTCGACGCGGGCCTGTACCGCTGGATCACCGACCTCGCGGGGCGCACCCCGCAGCCCGTGGACGACACCGTCCGCTTCTTCAGCGACTACGGGCTCGGCCTCTTCGCCGTCCTGATGCTGATCGTCTGGTGGCGGGCCCGCCCCGCCGGGTCCGCCGCGATGGCGGCGGCGCTGGCCGTGCCGTTCACCGTCGTGGTCGCCTTCCTCGTCAACGACGGGGTCAAGGCGGTCTTCGACGAGCAGCGGCCCTGTCAGACACTGCACACCGTCACGGTCGAGACGTGTCCGGCGCTCGGCGACTGGTCCTTCCCCAGCAACCACTCCGCCATCGCCGCGGCCGCCGCCGTCGGCCTGCTCTTCGCCGACCGGCGCCTGGGACCGCGCCTCGCCGTCCCCCTCGCCCTCCTCATGGCCGCCTCCCGCGTCTGGATCGGCGTCCACTACCCGCACGACGTCGTCGTCGGCCTCCTCGTCGGCGCCCTCGTCGCCTGGCCCGTCTCCCTCCTGGCCCCCCGCGCCGCCCCCGCCGTCGACCGCCTCCGCGCCACCAGACTCCGCCCCCTGGTCCACGCCCTGCGTCCCGCCGCCGAATAGCCTTCCGGGGTACGGCCCCGGTCGGTCGACCGCGCCGCGCTGTGGCGCGGCCTGGGGCTCGGGGGTTTGCGTACGGGTCTGCGTACGGGGCTACATGCGGGGCTACATGCGGGATTTCAGGACGTCGACCTCGCAGCCCGGGGCGAACGGGTCGAAGCCGTGTTCGGTCAGCCAGCGGACGCCCAGGAGGGCGCGCAGGGACCACCAGGCGCGCAGGGCGTCGAGGTCGACGTCGGCGCCGTAGCCGGTGAGGAGGTCGCCGAGGCGCTCCTCGTGGCCGAGGGTCAAGGTGGCGAGGTCGAAGAGGGCGTCGCCCCGGCCCGCCTCCGACCAGTCGATGACGCCGGTGACCTCGGCGCCGTCGACGAAGACGTGATCGATCTGGAGGTCGCCGTGCGCGAACACCGGCGTCCACGCCCGGAGCGCGGCCTCGGCGACCCGGCGGTTGCGGGTGACCAGGGCGGCGGGCAGGACGCCGCTGGTCACCAGCGCCTCGCACTCGGCGTCGAGTTCCACCGCCAACTCGCCGGGGTCGCGGCGGCGCCGGCCGGGCCAGGGCGGCAACGGCGCGTCGTGCAGCCGCCGGACGGCGGCGCCCGCCGCGGCCCACGCCGCCGGGGACGCGGGCGACGGCTCACCGAGGCGGCCGAGCGCCGTGCCCCGGACCGCGGCGAGCGCGAGCACGGGCGGCTCGCGCCACAGGACCTCCGGGGTCGGGACCGGCGCCAGGGCCATCGCCTCGACCTCGACGTCGATACGCGCCTGATCGGCGTCCACCTTCAAGAACACGTCGCCGACGCGCAGGGTCGCGCGCTCGGAGTGGGCGACCACCACATTGACCTCGTCCATGGGCGGCAGTATCCGGGAGGAGGGCCCCGGCGTCACCGGATTTGCCGCGTGGGCCGACGCGGCCGGCCGTGTCCCGCTACCCCGCGGCCGTACCGCCCCCCGCGTAGGCGGACCTGATGGCGGACCACCGGGCCGCCTCGGCGGGGGTGAGCCGGTCGCGGAGGGCGGCGAGGTGGAGGAGGGCGGATTCGGCGCCGGAGGCGAGGGTCTGGGCCTCCGCGCGGTAGTGGTCGTCGATGACGGCCTCCAACTCGGCCTCGTTCATGGCGGGTTGGATACGGGCGGCGAGGCGGGACATCGTGCGGTAGGAGCCCTGGAGGAGGAACGGCGGCTCGGTGCGCGAGGCGTCGGTGCGGGCCGCGGACGCGATATAGGCGGCGTTGACGGCCAGCACGGTGGCGCGGGCGCGCAGCAGATGGCGCAGGACGGCCACGATGTCCTCGCGCTCGGCGGCCGGATAGGGGTGGGCGAGGTCGTCCGCGCGGGCGGTGGGGTCGTCCTCGGCGAGCCGGATGAGGAGTTCGAGGTCGCCGCGCTCGCGCCCGGCCAGCGGCGCGAGCGTCTCGTTGGCGGTGAGCGCGTTCTCCACGTAGCTCAGCGCGAAGAGCGCCTCCCTGCCGGTCAGGACGTCACCGAGGTTCCAGACGTCGGCGCGGTTGGCGAGCATGTCCGGGACACGGAAGAGGCGGCCGGACTCGGTGTACGGGTTGCCCGCCATGCAGACCGCGAACCGCTTGCCCCGCAGGTCGTACGTGCCCGCCGCGCCCTCGACGCGGCGCTGCGCGTCGCACAGCGTGATGAATTTCTGAAGGAGCTCGGGCGAGGTGTGCTGGATGTCGTCCAGGTAGAGCAGGACGTTGGAGCCCAGCTCCAGCGCGAAGTTGATCTTCTCGACCTCGCGGCGCGAGGTGGCGTCGGGGGCGCGCTCGGGGTCGAGCGAGGTGACGCCGGTGCCGAGCGCGGGCCCGTCGATGGTCACCAGGGCGAGGCCGAGCCGGGCGGCCACGTACTGCACGAGCGAGGTCTTGCCGTAGCCGGGCGGCGACATCAGCATCAACAGGCCGCCGGACGGGCCGAATTGGCGGGCGAGGTTGTCGCCGATGAGCGGCAGCGACACCTCGTCGAGCAGCCGGTTGCGGACGAAGCCGGTCAACGGCCGCGGGCGGTAGGCGTCCAGGTCGAGGCGGTCGCGCTCGGCGGCCACCACGGAGGTGCGGTGCCGCTGGTAGGTGCGGTAGGCGGGGACGTCCTCGGCCCTGAACCGCCGTACGCGGGTGAGGGTTTCGTCCAGGCGTACGGCCATCCGCCGCGCGGTGATCCGGGGGTGGGTGCCCAGCAGCCCGGTCACGGTGGTGCCGACGGCGGCCTCGGAGGCGTAGACCGCGAGGTCGGGACCGCAGACGAACGCGGCGGCGGCCTCGGCGAGTTCACCGTCCGCGGTAGAGACGGAAGAGACGGAAGAGGCCGAAGAGGCCGAGGAGCTCGTGGCATGCGCGCCGAGCCAGCCCGTCACGAGCTGCCAGCGCGCGCCCAGGTCGTCGCCGAGCGCCCCGAGGTCGTCGAGGAACTCCTTGTACGGCACGCCCTGCGCGCCGCCGAGCGCGGAGACGAACCGCTCCCGCAGCGCCCGCGCCTCGGCGCCCCCGACGAAACCGGTCCGGTCGGCGGCCAGTTCGGCCACCAGGTAGTCGCCGACGGGCGTCCCCTCCCCCACGGCGCCGATCCGGCCGAGTCCGGCACGAGCCGCGAAGTCCCGGACGGCGGCGTCGAGTTCGGCGGCCAGCTCGGTCAGCGCGGGCACGGCGGCGGCGGAGTCGCCGAAGGCGGACGCGGCCCTGCTCAGCGAGCGGGCCCTGGTGGTCCAGGCCGGCCGGGCGGCCGGGGCGGCGCCATGGGTCCAGAAGAGCTGGGCCAGGGCGCGGTCGGCCGCGGGGTGGCGGAGCAGGCCCGCGGCCGTGTCCAGCTCGTGCAGCGCGGTCAGCAGCAGCGTCGCGTCGTGGTCGTGGACACCGCGCTCGTAACCCTCGTCGAGCCGGGCCGCGGCGGCCTCCTTGACCAGCGCGGGGATGTCGGTCAGAGCGCCGGGGGCGTCGAGCAGCAGGGTCGCGGCGAGGTATTCGGCGCGGTAGAGGTCGGGCGACTCCGAGACGACCGGGCGGTCCCAGAAGCGGCGGGTGGCCGCGAAGGCGGGGTCGGCGACCGGCACGAGGTAGTCGGTGCCCGAGATGGTGAAGGCGAGGCCGTCCGCGTGCGGGACGAGGGCGAGTTCCAGCGGCTGGGTATTGACGGCGAAGCGGTGGCGGCCGAGCCGGATCACCGTGCCGTCCGCGTCGTAGAGGTCGAGCCGGTCGCGCAGCGAGCGGCCCGCGTCCTGCCGGGCCGCGGCCAGTGCCGCCTCGGCCTCCGCGGCCCGCGCCGGGTCGCCGAGGTCCCGCAACTGCGCGGCGATCCGCCGGTGCTGGGCGGCCATCGGGTCGGACGCGAAGTAGGTGTTGACGTCGTCAAGGCTGGGCAGCGCGGCGGCGCGGCGGCGCACCCCGGCCAGGACGCGCTCGGCGGAGGCCGCCAACCGCTGGGCCCGCTGTGCGCGTTCGTCGGCGAGCGCCTGCTTGCGGGCGGCGAAGGTCTGGTGGATCTCCTCGCGACGCTCGTCCAGGGCCGCGAGCCGGGTGTCGTCGGCGGCGAAGCGCGTGGTCAGGTTCTCGATCCTGACCAGCAGCCGGCCGAGCTGTTCCTCGCAGCTCTCCGGGGTGTCGGCGGCGGCCAGCGCCCCGCTGACGCTCTGTGCCAACAGCGCGCTCTCGGCGGCGAATTCGCCCTCGGACTCGGCGGCTGCCAGCTCCCTGCGGCGGCCGTCGAGCACGGCCCGCGCCTGGTTGACGGCGCCGAGCACGTCGGCGACGGCGGCCAGGATGCGGGTGCGGACGGTCGCGTCGTCGATCTCCAGGGTGCCGACGATCTCGGTGACGGTGGCGAGCCCGGTGGCCTGCTCGTCCAGGACGGCGGCGACCTCGGCCGCGTCCGCCGCGGCCCCGATGGCCTCGGCGTCGGCGGCGGTCGCGGCGACCCGGTCCCGGTAGCCGTCGAAGGCGTGCTCGTCGGCGAAGTACCCCGCCGCGCGGCGCGCGGCGTCCGCCAGGTCCTTGGCCAGGCTCGCGGTGAGCGCGTCCAGGCGCTCGGCGTCGACGTACCGCATCTCGCGCAGGGACATCAAGTGGCCCTGCGCGCGCCGCAGTTCGGTGAGCCGTTCGACCCACTCGTCCGCGGACTTCACGGCCTCGCCGCGCGCCTGCCGGACGAGGACGGCGATACGGGCGGCGCTCTCGTCGACGGCGGTCGCGGCGCGCGCGGTCAGGTCGCGTACCCGCGCGTACTCGGCGAGCACCTGCCGTCCGGTGTCGCGGACCTGGGCCAGCGGCGCGACCAGGTCGCCGGAGGCCGCGTCCGCCGAAGCGGCGTCCTCCTCGATGTCGCCGAGCCAGTGGTAGCGGTCGAGCACCCGCTCGCACTCGCCGACCAGCGCCTCGTAGCCCGGCAGCGCGGGCGCGGCCTCCAGGGCCAGGGCGGTACGGGCCACCGACAGCGTGTCCGCGACGGCCCGCACCAGGTCCGGGTTGCCGATCCGCTCCAGCGGGCCGCCGCCGACCGGCTGCGCGGCGGCGTAGGCGTCGGACAGGAACGGCGTCTCCCACCGCTGCACCATGTGCACGCGGGCCGCCTCGCCGCCGTCGGCCGGGCGCAGCGTCAGCAGCGTGCCGTCCTCGTAGAGCGCGGCGCCCTGGACGTGCAGCGGCGCCGCGGCCTCCTTGCGGATGAGGTTGTACGGCAGCAGCAGGCGGCGGCCGTCGGCGGCGAGGAAGACGTACAGCACGTCCTCGCCGTTCGCGGACCGCACGATCCGCTCGAACTCCAGCTCCTCCGGACCGGTTTCGTACGCGCGGGTGCCGCCGGTGGCGAGCGCGTAGCCGCCGGGGAAGACCACGCCCTGGTCGTCGGGGAGCCGCAGGCACGCCTGGCCGAGGGCGTCGAGCCGTTCGATCTCGCCGGTCCTGGTGTTGACCGCGAAGTGCCGGTCGGCGTTCTCGCGGTACGGCCGGACGCGCAGCAGCACCAGCGGGCCGACGGTGGCGTAGGCGACGTCGGCGTCCGCGAGGGCCTGGAGCGCGTCCTCGACGGGCTCCTCGTACGACGCCTCGTCGGCGCCGATGGCGAGCGTGCCGCCGGAGGTGGCGACGGTGACGGTGCCGCCGTCGGCCGCGGTCAGCGCGAGGTGCGGGTCGCGCCCCGCCACCTGGTCCTCGCGGGTGACGGCCGCCCAGGTGACGGTGTAGACGCCGCCGTCGGAGTCGGCCCACTCCTCGCGCGCGGTCCCCTCGTACGCGCAGCTCCCGTCGGGCGCGACCCGCCAGCCGACCACGCGGACGTCGCCGACGCCGGGCCCGGTGCTGAAGACCGCGAGCAACCGCCCCTCGGCGACGCGCAGCCGCAGCAGCCGCGTCTGCCGGTAGTAGCGGTACAGCTCGCCGAACTCCCGTACGAAAACGGGGTCGTCGAGCAGCCCGGCGGGACCCGCGTCGCCGCCGCCCGCACCGCCCTCGCCGCCCGCACTGCCCTGCCCGCCCCCACCGCCCTCGCCGACCGACGCCGCCGGGAGCGCCTGGAAGACGTCGCCGACCGAGGTGACCTCCGGCGGGTTCGAGGCGAAGAGCAGATACGGGCCGACGGCGGCCACGTCCGCCGCCTGCGCGGGGTGGGCGGTGCGCAGCCGCTCGGTGCCGTCCAGGCGCAGTTCGGTGGTGCCGAACACCTCCTGGCGGCGGGAGTTGAGCGCCCCCGCCCGGTCCGCGAGCAGCCGCGCGGACGCGGTGAGCCGTGCGCGCAGCACCTCGTACGCGTCCCCGTCCAGCCCGCCCGCGGCTGATCCGCCCGCCGGGCGCGGCCCCCCTGAGGCCGCGCCCGGCGAACCCTCGGGTGCCGTGCCCCGCGACTCCTGCGCCCCGCTCACGCCCGGCCCCCTCACTTCTTGACGAGGCCGTTGGCCGAGGAGGCCGCGGGCTGGGCGTCGGGCGCGGCACCGCGCAGAGCGCTCAGCGGCGCGTCGGCCAGGCCCAACGACCGTGCCTGGTCGAGGAGTTTGTTCAGCGAACCCGTTTGGGGACCGCCCTCGGCGATCAGGCGGCCGAGCACCGCGGAGACGGTGAGGTTGGCGACGTCACCGGACCCGAGCGAGGACAGCACGCGCGTGGCGTCCTCGGTGAAGCTGTTGCCCGAACCGTCGAGCCAGGTGCCCGCGAGCGTCTTGACGGTGTCGGAGTTCGCCACGAAGTTGTCGACGCTGCGCCCGGCCGAGACCGCGCCGAGCAGCTTGTCGAAGAAGACGCTGTCGCCGCCGACGATCTGGATGTCGGCGTGCTCCAGGCCGGTGGCCAGCACCGTCGCCTGCGCCTCCGCGATGGAGCGCTGCGTGTCGAGCCCGGCCATCCGGATGTCCTTCTCCGCGGCGAGCCGCAGCCGGTACTCCTCGTGGCCGCGCGAGGCGTCGTCGAGCGCCGCCATCGCGGCGGCCTTCTCCGTCAGGCCCTCGGCCTCCGCCTTCAGCTTCTCGCCGATCATCGCCGCGTCGGCCTTCGCCTGCGCGGTCGTGCCCTCGGCGTTGGCGAGCGCCAGCAGCCGCGAGCCCTCCGCCTCCGCCTTGAGCCGGGCCTCGGTGGCCTCGGCCTCGGCGTGACCGACCTTGGTGATCGCCTCCGCGCTGCGCTCGCGCACCTCGACGTCGGCGAGCCCGGCCGCCGCGGCCTCCGCCCGGATGCCCTCGGCCAGCCGGATCTTGGCGGCGGCGTCCAGCTCGGCGGCCTGCTTGCGGGCCTCGGCCATGGTCAGCGACTCGCGTGCCTTGTGGTGCGCGGCCTGCTCTGACGCCTCCGCCGCCTTGATGTCCTTGACGAGCTGCTCCTGCGCCTGCGCCTCCGCGGTGATGATGAGCGCCTGCCGCTCGCGCTCGGCCTCCTGCACCAGCCGCAGCGCCTTGATCGACTCCTCCTGCTCGGCCACCGTGCGGTCGACCGCGATCCGCTCCCGGATGACGTCCGCGACCTCGCGGCGCTCGGACTCGACCTCCTTCTCCTTGGAGATCCGGGACAGCTCCGTCTCCCGCTCGCGGGCGATGACTTCGAGGACGCGGTCCTTCTCGATCCGCTCGTTCTCCACGGCGATGACCCGCTCGCGGTTCTTCTGCGCGACCGCTATCTCGCGCTGCTGGTTCTCGCGCTGGACGCCGAGCACTTCCTCGGTGCGGATGAACGCGCCCTGCGCGCCCAGGCGTTCCTCCTCCTGCACGCGGGCGGTGGCCGCCTCTTCCTTGGCGCGCAGCGTCTCGACCTCGCGGCGCTGCTTGATCTCGGCCTCGGCCTGACGGCGTTCGAGCTCCAGGATGGTCTCGCGCGCGTCGACGTTCTGCCGGGTGATCTCCTTCTGCTCGGTGCGCTGGAACTCGTTGGTGCGCACGTGCTCGATCGCCGTCAGCTCGGTGATCTTCCGGATGCCCTGCGCGTCCAGGATGTTGGCCGGGTCGAGCTGCGTCATCGGGGTCTGCTCGAGGAAGTCGATCGCGCAGTCTTCCAGGTGGTAACCGTTGAGGTCGGTGCCGATGACCTGGATGATCCGGTCGCGGAAGTTCTCGCGGTGGGTGTAGAGGTCGACGAAGTCGAGCTGCTTGCCGACGGTCTTCAGCGCCTCGGAGAACTTCGCGTTGAACAGCGTCTGCAACGTCCCCTGGTGGCTGGCCCGTTCGGTGCCGATCGCCTGCGCGACCTTGATCACGTCCTCCTTCGTCTTGTTGACGCGGACGAAGAAGGTCAGGTGGATGTCGGCGCGGATGTTGTCCTGGCAGATCAGGCCCTCGCGGCCGGTCCGCTGGATCTCGATGGTCTTCACCGAGATGTCCATCTGCTCGGACTTGTGCAGGACGGGCAGCACGACGGCGCCGGTGAAGGTGACGTCGACATGCTTCGCCTTGGAGATGATCAACGCCTGGCCCTGGGCGACTTTTCGGAACAGCCGGCTCACGGTGAACAGCGTTCCGAGGGCGATGAGCAGAAGCACTCCGAAGAGCACGCCGATTCCGATGGCGGTGGCATCCATGGCAGATCCTCAGGTTCTACGGGTCTGGTGGTGCGGGGACGATGTGCCGCCGTACGGCGGGTTGGTGCCGCGCGGCGAGGCGGACCGGCCGGAGTGGTCCGGCCGGCGGGGACGTTCAGTGGGGACGTTCAGTGGGGGTGCGGACGGGCGGGCGCGGCGAGGCGTCGCGGCCCCGAGGCGGTGAAGCCTTCGGGCGCCGCGGCCTTCAGGGGTTGAACCGCTCAGACCGTCGCGGGGCCGATGCGTTCGTAAGGGTCGAACGGCGCGACCCAGAAGAACTCGCCGTCGGGCTCGTACGCGTAGATCAGCGCGGTGCTGCCCGCCGCGTACCTGTCCTCGCCGCTCTGCCGGACCTGGACCACCGCGGTGGAGCCGTCCGGCGAGGTGACCTCGGCCTGGCCGAAGGCGCCGGTGACGCGTCCGGTGCGGATCACGCAGGGCTGCCCGACGAAGTCCTCGCGTGAGGGCGGGCGTTCGTGCGGGAAGAGCCGTCGCAGCGGGCGGACCAGCACCCAGGTCAGTGACCAGGAGCCGATCACGGCGCCGCACAGGACGGCGAAGGACAGCAGCGTGCGCACCAGGCCCGGCGGGCCGGCGCCGTCGAGCGCCGCGGAGCCGGCCAGGCTCAGGAACCAGGCGAGCGCGGTGAGCAGCGAGAAGACGACGGTGACGGGCACGCCGTCCAGTCCCGTGGCGGCCAGCAGGCCGCCGAGTCCGCCGTGGCCCTCGTGGCCGCCGTCCGGGGCGTCGTGCGCGTGCGCGTCGAGCCCGCCGTGACCGCCGTGACCGGCGCCCCCGAAGTCGGCGTCGGGGCCGTGGTGTCCGGGTCCGTTGGCATCGGCCCCCCCGAGGAGCACAACGAGCCAGAAGCAGACCACGACCACCAGGGCCCCGCCGAACAGGACGGTCGGAAAGCCGAGAACGATGCTGGTGAACTCCCCCATCCCCAACACCTCCCCCCTGTGCGGCTCTCCCCCGCCCCGCGATGATTGTCGCAGTCCGGGAACCTTTGTCGCATTGCCGGTTCCCGGCAGTCTTCACCGCGTCTACACGTCCTGAACCGACCGCAACCGAAACGGCTCCGGCCGCCGTCCGCGCGGAGTGACCCGTACGGAGGGCGGCCGGAGCCGTGGAATACGCCGCGCGAAGGCGGGAGAACGCGTGATCTGCGGTGCCGTGGATGGGCGGGGCGCGGGGGCCTCAGCCCTGGGCGGCCTCGATCTCCAGCGCGATGCGGATCTTGTCGCTGACGGCCGCGCCGGCGGCGCCGCCGGTCACGCCGAAGTCGCTGCGGCTGATCTCGGTGGCGGCCGAGAAACCGGCGATGGCGTGGCCCTGAGGGGCCGTGCCGAAGCCGTTCAGTTCGAGCTGGAGGGTGACGGTCTTGGTGACGCCGTGCAGCGTCAGGTCGCCGTCGACCTCGAACAGCTCGGAGGTCTTGGGGCGGATCGCGGTGGAGGTGAAGGTCAGCTCCGGGAACTTCTCCACGTCCAGGAAGTCCGCGCTGCGGACGTGGTTGTCGCGCATCTCGTTGTTGGTGCTCACCGAGGTGGTCTTGATCACCGCGGAGACCTTCGAGTCCACCGGGTTCTCGGCGGTCTCGATGGTGCCCTCGAAGCTGTCGAAGCTGCCGCGGACCTTGGAGACACCGAGGTGACGGACGTAGAAGGAGACATCGGAGTGGACCGCGTCGATCGTCCACTTGCCGGCGACGTAGCCGTCGATCACTTCGGTCTGGGAGGACATGTGGGGCTCCTTGAGCGGTGAACCGGGGTATTTGGTTGAGCGCTCACCCACCATAACGCCATGGTGTTGAGAGTTCAACCACCCGTATGCTGGTGGGCATGGACGATGTGCGCTGGCTGAGCGACGACGAGCAGGAGATCTGGCGTGCGTATATGACCGCCAGCGTGGAGTTCTCGGCGTATATCGACCGCCAGCTCCGCCGCGAGTCCGGCATGCCCATGGCCTACTACGAGATTCTGGTGCGGCTCTCGGAGGCGTCCGGGCGCAGCCTGCGGATGAGCGAGCTGGCGGAAGCCTCGCAGTCCTCGCGCAGCCGCCTCTCGCACGCGGTGTCCGCGCTGGAGAAACAGGGCTGGGTGGTACGCAGCCCCGCCGACTGCGACCGGCGCGGCTGGGTGGCGACGCTCACCGACGCCGGGTTCGCCGCACTGGAAGCGGCGGCCCCCGGGCATGTGACGGCCGTCCGCGAGCACCTTTTCGACGTCCTGACCCCCGAGCAGCTGGCCACGCTGCGCGACGCGGGCCGGGCGATCAGCGCCGGGCTCAAGACGGAGTGCGAGGAGGCCCGCTCGGAGGAGGACCGGAGCTGCCCGACGCAGGAGGCGGAAGCCGCCGAAGTGGCCGCCGCCCGCGCCGCCGGAGCGGCCGCGATACCCACCGGCGCGACACCGCCCCCGCCGGCCGCGTAGCCCCGGCCGCCGCGTCGGCACACCAGCCACGTCAGCGCACCCGCCGAGCCGTCCCGCCCGCCGCGTGGGCAGGGCCCTGGCTCGGGCGCGCCCGTCCCCGTCAGCGCACGCGCCGCGTCGGCGCGCGGCTCACAGCGGTTTGGTCGGCCAGTCCAGCAGCCTCGCGCCCATCGCGGCCGTCTCCAGGGTGTAGCGCTGCAAGGCGTCGTCCGGGTCGAAGCCGGTCACGGCGGCGATACGTTCCAGCCGGTACGACAGCGCGCGCACGCTCAGGTCGAGCCGCCGGGCGGCCTCGGCGTTCACGTACCCGGCGGCGGCGTACGCGGTGATCGTCTCCAGCAGCGGCAGCGCCCCGCCGCGCGCCTCCTCCAGCGGGCCGAGCACCGTCTTGACCAGGTCGAGCATCGCCGCGCGGTCCCGCATCAGCACCGGGAAGACCAGCAGGTCGGCCGCGTTGAGCACGGTCGCCTCCAGGCCGAGCCGGTCGGCGAGGTCCAGGGCGCTGAGCGCTTCCTCGTACGAGCGGACCACGCCGGAGGCGCCGCTGTGCGAGCGGCCGACGGCGGTCCTGGGCGCGGCGACAGTCTTCACGAAGGCGTCGAGCACCTGGCGCTGCGTGCCGGGCACGACGCAGACCATCCGGCCGTCCTTGGGCGCGACCAGCGCGTCGTGGTCACCGAAGCGGCCCGCCAGTTCGCGCTCGACCCGGCTGAGCGCGGGGTGCGTCTCGTCGTACGGCCCGTCCTCGGGCGCCGCGGCGACCGCCACGACGTGCTGGCCCGCGAGCCGCAGTCCGAAGCCCTCGGCCTGTTCCGCGAGGCGGCCGGGGTCGCTGCGGCCGTAGAGCAGGTCGTCGACGAAGGCGCGGCGGGCGAGGGCCGCGCGGCGTACCGAGTGCCGCTGCGCCCGGCTGTGGCCCTCGGCGAGGGCGGCGACACCGGTCTCCAGGGCGGCCAGGACGGCGGCGCCGACCTGCCGCAGCTCGGCGGTGCTCCTGGCGTCCGCCACGCCGGGCAGTACGGGCCAGGTCTCGCGGACGGCGGTGAGGTGGGTGCCGATCAGCGACGGCAGGGCTATGCCGGAGTCCGCCGCCTGCTCGCCCAGCGCGCGGCGGCTCTCGCGCTCGGCGCGGCTGAGCGGGCGGCAACTGCGGGAGACCTCGGCGAGCGTTTCGGGAAAACCGGTCAGAAACTCCGGCGGTACGGCTTCCGCGGCGCTGTCCGTACCCGTGGTCACCACTGGCCCCCCGTCACTCCACCGGATCCGGCCTTCCGGTTCCTGGACATCAGGAACGTATCAAGGCTGCCGGATCCCGGAAACGGGGGGCGGGGGCAGGCCGCGTCCCAGCGGCGTCCGGCGGGGGGCCGACGGGCGCTTCGCGGTGATTCGGCCGGATACCCGGCGGACGCGGCGGTGAACGCCGCGCGCGGGGCGGCTACTTGGCCGTGGTCGTCGGCTGCGGAGTCGGGGTCGTCTCGCTCGCGGTCACGACGTCGCTCGGGGTGATGGCCTCGGGCGCCGGGGTGGCGGTGGCGGTCGGCTCGGGGCTCGCGGGCCCCGTGTCGTCGCTCTTCATCGCCTTCGCCTCGGACTTGAGGATGCGCATCGACTTACCGAGTCCGCGGGCCGCCTCCGGCAGCTTCTTGGAACCGAACAGCACGATGACGACGATCGCCACCACGATCAGGTGCCACGGCTCCAGCCCGTTTCGCAACATGGAGATCCTCGCTTCTTTCAGGGGGCCAACTGTGCCGAATACTTCAGCTTCGACTGTCGCATTGTCACCCGAAAGCCGTCGCCGACGGCACCCGGGTACTCAAAGCATGCGCAAAAAGCTTGTGAACGGGAAGCCCCCCTTCCCCCGGTCCGGTCGGCGGCGGACCGGAGGAGGGGGCGGGGGGAAGGCCCTGCGAGGCGCCGGGGGACGGGCCGGGAGACGGGCCGGGGAACGTCCGGGCCGGGGGCGGTGTCAGCCGCCGTACGTGCCCGCCAGGCGGGCGGACGCCTTGTCCTTCGCCGACGGGTCCATGGCCGCGTTGTCCCTGGTCGCCTTGTCCGGGTCGGGCAGCGCGTCGATCACCCGCTGCCAGCGCGGGTCGGTGACGATCTTGGCGAGCTGGGCCGAGCTGAGCGGCGGATTCGGACGTGAGATCGGGGCGTCCTTCTCATCCCTGGAATTCCACTCGCTCAGGCTGATCACGGCGCCGGAGGGTGTGACGAGGGTCGCGTACCACTCCTTGGTCTCGGCCCGGTGGTCGGAGTACTCGAAGCCCTTGGAGATCGTCAGCGTGCCGCCGTGCACGTGCGTCGACGTGCACGAGGTGTCCGGGTCCTGCGAGGGGAAGTCCGGGCACGACGGCACCGCCTCGCCCACGCCGATGCCGAGCGTCACCAGCCCCTTGTTGAAGACGACCGCCGCCAGCGGAATGCCCTCCTCGGTGCCGCGGCTGGGCCAGGTGGACTTCGTGACATGACCCTTGGGCAGCGTCGCCAGGAACAGGTCCATCACCTGCTTGGCCGTCATCGCGGGCCTGGCCGGCTTCGCCGCGGAACTCGCCTTGTCCGAGGCCGCGGACGACACCGCGGGCTTCGTGGGCGCCGACGCGACCCCGCTGCCCCCGTCGCCCTTGACCAGGCCGCCGACCAGCGCGCCGCCCACCCCGACCAGGGCGAAGGCCGCGACGCCCGCGGTGATCGCGGCCGTACGCCTGCGGCGCAGTCTGCGGCCGTGCGCGTGCCCCTCCGCGACCAGGCCGCGGGAGTCGTCCGGCTGGAACGTGTCGGCGGTGCGGCGCAGCGCGTCGCCCAGCTCGTCTTCGAATTCGATCGGTTCGATGGGCATGGCGGAACCACCGTCTCGGTTTGGTGTGTACGGATGCGGTCTACGTGTGGGGGTACGGCCACGGGTGCGGCCGGTTGGTCTGTCTGTCTGTCGACGGAAATCGGTTGCAGCCGACGCGGCTCAGCGGGCGATGAGATCGGCGAGGCTGCCGCCGAGGTCTGCCCTGAGCCGGGCGAGCGCGCGTACCGTGCGGGTCCTTATGGCTCCCGGTGTGGAGCGCAGGGCCTCGGCGGTCTCCTCGATGCTGCGGTCCTCCCAGTACCGCAGCACCAGGACCGCCCGGTCCTTCGGCGAGAGCCGGCCGAGCGCGTCGAGCAGCGTGATCCTGAGCGTCGCGTCGTCGCCGTGCCGCGTGGGGCTGTCCGGCAGCTCCGCGCTCGGGCGTTCCTTGCTACTGCGCCGCCGCTGGTGGGTCAGGAAGGCGCGGACCAGAACCGTCTGGGCGTACGCGGCCGGATTCCCCACCTTCGCCATCCGGCCCCAGACGACGAACATCCGGCCCAGCGTCTCCTGGACCAGGTCCTCCGCCAGGTGCGTGTCGCCGCTGGCGAGCAGACAGGCCGACCGGTACAGGTGGCTCGCGCGGACCGCCGCGAACTCCAGATACGCCGCCGTCTCCCCCTCTCGCATCCCGCTCCCCTTCCCCCGTCCGACCCTTCACCTCTTCGACGCGGCGGGGAACGGGGAATGTTACGGGGCGCCCGGGGACGTCTCCGGGCCGTTACGCGGCTGCCGCCACACCGTCCCGGTCCAACGGCTTCGCGGCCTCGCGGGTGCCCTCGCGGGCGGCATCGCGGGCGGCCTCGCGGGCGGCCTCGCGGGCGGCCTCGCGGGCCGGGTTCCGGGTGGGGAAGACCAGAAGGCGCAGCGTCGCGAAGCGGGCGATGCCCGCCAGGGCGGAGGCCCCCAGGTACACGGCCTGCGCCAGCAGGGCGCCCGGGTGCGGGTGCGCGTGGTCCAGCGTCAGGACGGCCGCCGTCGTGAACAGGTATGCCCCGAGCAGCGTCAGCGCCGACTTGCTGTGCACCCGCCACCCCGCCCATCCGCCTTCGGCGGACCTGAACGTGATCCGGTGGTGCAGCTCCGTCGCCAGCAGGGTCGACACCACGGTGACCACCGCGTTCACCAGCGCGAACGGGGCGTGGCCCGCCGCCGCCACCAGCACCGCGCTCGACAGCAGGCCGACGCCTCCGCCGCACACCACGAATTTCCCGAACGCCGCCGCCTTCGCTGCCGCTCTCTCCCCGCCCACCGTCTTCTCCATGCCCCCACCCTCCCCCCGCCCACTGACACGCCGCCCACACCCCACTGACACGCTCCCGCTGTGGGCCCCCCGATCTTTCCCGGCCCGCGCCCCCGAACAGCGCCCTTTGCCCAGGGCGGCACACCGAATCTTTTAAGGGGCGCGGGCTCTTGCGGATGAGGACGAGGGCCGCTGGCCTTGCGCGAGGCGGGGCATTTCAGGGGCGCGGGGAACTGCGCGGCCCACCCCCACCGGGCTGCCAGCCCGAAAACAACCGCATCTGCCCCACCGGGGCCGGTTCTCACGGCGCACCACCGCCGTGGCTGAGCGCGCAGTTCCCCGCGCCCCTAAAAGATCGGCGTGGCGCCCTGGACAAAAAACGGTCCGCCCCACCAGGGGCGCGGGGAACTGCGCGGCCCGCCCCCACCGGGCTGCCAGCCCGAAAACAACCGCATCTGCCCCACCGGGGCCGGTTCTCACGGCGCACCACCGCCGTGGCTGAGCGCGCCCACGCGGCGGCAGCCGCACATCAAACACAGCCCCGCGCCCCTAAAAGCCCGTGCCTGCCCCCCGGACAAAAAGCGGTCCGCCCCACCAGGGGCGCGGGGAACTGCGCGACACGCCCCCACCGGGCTGCCGGCCCGAAGGCGACCGCATCTGCGGCGTGCGCAGGGGCACGGCCTTGCGGAGAGGCGAGGCGGTCTTCCCGCGCCCGGAGGGCGGGAGGGGGCGAAGTGGTCGGGTCCGGCCGCGGCGTGCCGCGCCCCCGTTGCGGCGGTGGATGGACCCACCCGCGCCGCCGGGCCGGACCCGGAGGTCAAGCATGGAGGGGGGCGCCAACCGGCCGCTAACATGGGGCTAACGCGCCGTTCGGGGGAACGGCCAGAGAGGGCCACGGATGCGGTTCGAGCTGCTCGGAGCTGTGACCGTGGAGGGTGGCGGCGTCGGCTCGGCGAAGGCGCGGGCACTGCTGGCCGCGCTGTTGAGCAGTCCGGGCCGGGCGGTGCGCCCGGAGGCCCTGAAGGCGGCGATGTGGGGCGAGGAGCCCCCGCCGACGGCGACGGCGTCGCTGCACAATCATGTGGCCCGGCTACGACGGCTGTTGGCCGAGGACGACCGCCCGGGTTCGCGCCTGCGGGCGGTCCCGCAGGGCTACGTACTGGACGTGGCGGTCGGCGAGCTGGACGCCGAGGTGTTCGTACGGCATCACGCGGCGGCGCGGGCGGCGCACCGGGACGGGGACTGGCCGGCGGTGCTGGCCGAGTGCCGGGCGGCACTGGCGCTGTGGCGCGGCGACCCGCTGGCGGACGTACCGGCGCTGTCGGACCCGCTGCGGGCGTACGCGGCGCATTTGGCGGAGGCCCGGCTCCAGACCCTGGAGTGGCGGTTCGACGCGGAGTTGGCGCTGGGCCGCCATCAGGGAATGGCGGCGGAATTGGCGGCGCTGACGGCGGCGCATCCGCTGCGCGAGCCGTTCCACCGCCAGTGGATGCTGGCCCTGCACCGAACGCACCGGCAGGCGGAGGCACTTGCCGCCTTCCACGACCTGCGCCGCACGCTGGTCGACGAGTTGGGCGTGGAGCCGGGCCCCTCGGTGCAGGCCGCGTACCGCGAGATCCTGGCGGCCCCCGAGGACGAAGCGGCCCCGCAGGAAGCCCAGCCGTCCACTCCACCGGCCCAACTCCCGGCCGACACCGGCGACTTCACCGGCCGTACGGACGAACTGGCCGCGCTGCTCGGGGTGATACGCCCCTGCGACCCGGACGCCCCGCGCGTGGCGGTCGTCACCGGCATGGGCGGCATAGGCAAGACGGCGCTCGCGGTGCACGCGGCGCACCGGGCGCGCCGCGACTTCCCCGACGGCGTGCTCTACGCCGACCTGCGCGGCTTCGGCGCGGGTGACGCGCGCCGCCCGCGCGACCTGCTGGCCCGGTTCCTGGGCGATCTGGCCGACGGCGGCGCGCCGGGCACCGGCGGCGCGCTGCCGCTGCCGGACGACCCGGACGACCTGTCGGCGCTGCTGCGGCAGGCGCTGCACGGCCGCCGGGTGCTGCTGGTGCTGGACAACGCGGGCGACGCGGCGCAGGTGGTGCCGCTGCTGCCGGGCCGCGGCGACAGCGCGGTGATCGTGACGAGCCGCAGGACGCTGGCGGATCTGCCCGGAGCGGTACGGCTGCCGCTGGAGCCGCTGGGCGCGGAGGAGCAGCACCGGCTGCTGGTCGCGGTGTGCGGGCAGCAGCGGGTGGCGGCCGAACCGGCGGCGGCGGCCGGGGTGTTGGCGGCCTGCGGCGGACTGCCGCTGGCGCTGCGCATAGCGGGCGCCCGGCTGGCGGCCCGCCCCAACTGGCCGCTGACCGCGCTGGCGGAGCGGCTGGACGGCGCGGGCGACCGGCTGCACGCGCTGTCCGCGGGCGGCCTCGCCGTGCAGGACACCTTCGCGATGAGCTATCTCGCGATGCGTGACAGCCCGCAGGCCGCCGAGCGCGAAGCGGCCCGCGCCTTCCGGCTGTTGGGCCTGTGGCCGGGCCATCCGCTGGACCTCGTCCCGGCCGCCGCGCTGATCGGCCGCGACCCCGCCCCGGCCGAGGACCTGCTCGAAGCGCTGGTCGACACGCACCTGTTGCAGACTCCGCGGGCCGGCCACTACTCCTTCCACGATCTGCTGGGCGAGTACGCGGCGACCCGCGCCGCCGAGGAGGTGCCGCCGCGGGTCCGCGAGAACGGCCTGCGCCGCCTGCTGGTCTGGTACACGGTCACGGTCGCCGGGACCGCGGCCCTGCTCGCGCCCGAGGGCCATCCGATACCGCCGCTGCACGAGCAACCGGCCGTGCCCCCGCTGGAGTTCGACAGCGAGGAGGCCGCGCTGCGGTGGTGCGTCAAGGAGCTGCCCGCGATCAAGGAGGCGATACGGCTGGCGGCGGCGCGCCGCTGGCCCGACGTGGCGTGGCGGCTGGCGGCGGGTCTGTTCGGCTACGCGCAGGCGTACTGGTGGACCGGTGAGTGGGACCTGTGCCTCCAGGAGGCGATGGCCTGCGTGGAGGAGACCGGGGACGTCCAGGGCAGGGCGTGGATGCACAGCAGGCTCGGCGTCGCGCACGGCATGGCCGACCGGGTGGACCCGTGCCTTGAGCATCTGGGCGTCGCCCGGCGGTACTTCGAGGCGGCGGGCGACCTCCAGGGGCAGGCGGCGATCCTCAACAACCTCTCGGGGCTGCACCACGCGCTGGGCGACCACGATCTCGCGCTGGAGTACGGCAGGCAGTCGCTCGACCTGCATTACGCGGTGGGCGACGCCGACCGGGTCGCGACCGTGCTGGGCAATCTCGGTGACGCGCACCTGGGCGCGGGCGACCCGGCCGCCGCGATCGCCTGCTACCGGCGGGCGTTGGGGATGTGGCGCGAGCGCGGGCTGCTGACCAGCACGGCGCGCAGCCTCACCAGCCTCGGCGAGGCGCTGCGCACCGTGGGCCGGTACGACGAGGCGGTCGCGGCGCTGGAGGAGACGGTCGCGATCCTGGACCGGCTCGGGGACCGCGGTACGGCGGCCGACACCCTGGAGGTGCTGGCCCGTACGCACTTCGAGCGCGGCGACCCCGCCTCCGCCCGCAAGCACTGGGACCGGGCCCTGGAACTCGCCCGCACCTACCGCCTGGAGGCGAAGGCGCGGACGATACTGGCGGGCCTGGCGCGACTGGACGCGTGCGAGTCGGCGTGCGTGCGGCAGAGCGAGGACGGGGTCGCGTAGCAGCGGGGCCGGGCCTCCGGCCCGAACTCCGCCGCGCGGCAAGGGCCTTGGGCCCGCGGGCCCGGTGGTCAGACGGCCATCTCGCGCGGCACCGCCGCCAGCGCGTCCTGGATCGCGGTGATCAGCGCCCGCGCGGAGTCCGCGGTCAGCTCCAGGGCGACGCGGGCCGAAGGCCCCTTGGCGGGGGCGGCGAAGTCGATGTTCAGGGTGTGCTCGGCCAGCGCGTGCACGGGGTGGTCGAAGTAGACGGTCACGTCGGTGACGTGGAACCAGGAGCCGCCCGGCCCCTTGGCGCTGCCCTCGACCTCGGCCTTGACGGTGGAGTACGTGCACATGGTCAGCCCTCCAGGTGCTTGCCGTAGAAGTCCGCGATGCGCTCCCAGCCGTCCTGGACGGCGGGCACGTTGTAGTTGGGGCGGTCGACGGCGAAGAAGCCGTGTCCGGCGCCCTCGTAGCTGTGGAACTCGTACTCCTTGCCGAGGTCGGTGAGGATGCGCTCCAGCTCGGCGACCTCGGCGGGGCTGGGGTGGCTGTCGGCGGCGCCGAACAGGCCGAGCAGCGGGGCGCGGAGGCCGGGGAGCTGGTCGACGAGGTTGGTGATGCGCAGGACGAAGCCCTCGGGGACGGTGCCGGTGACGAAGGCGCCGTAGCAGTCGACGGCGGCGTCCACGTCGAGGTGGCAGGCGCTGAGCACGGCCTGACGGCCGCCCGAGCAGTGGCCGATGACGCCGGCCTTGCCGTTGGAGGTGGGCAGGGCGCGCAGGTACGCGACCGCGCCCTCGACGTCGCCGACCAGCCGCTCGTCCGGAACCCCGCCGTTGGCGCGGCCGACCGCGGCGGCGTCGTCGGGGGCCGCGCCGGGGGCCTCGCGGTGGAAGAGGTTGGGGCAGACGGCGTCGTAGCCCATCTCGGCGAACCGCCGCGTCATCTCCTTGGTCGGGCGGTCGTATCCGGGCAGGTGGTGGATGACGACGACACCGCCGCGGCGGTGGTCGCCCTCCGGTCGGGCCACGTACGCCTCGATCTCGTCGCCGCCGTGGCCGGTGATCGTGACGGTGGTGGCGGTCAGCGAACCGCTGGGGGAAACAGTCATGCGCCAGCTATACCATAAGCCTGGACTGATAAGTTTATACTGATCATCATGACGACCAGCAGCGACGCGGCTGGCACCGCGGCCGACGCGACCGGCACGGCGGCGAGCCCGGACGACCCGGGCGACCCGGCCGGTACGGGCAGTCCGGCCGAGGCCGGACGCATCGCGGTGGACCTGCGTGTGGCGCTGAGCCCGCTGGTGCGGCGGCTGCGGCAGGTGAAGCCGGACGGGGAGCTGACCTTCTCGCAGATCTCGGCCATGGTCCGGCTGGACCGGGAGGGCCCGGCCACCGCGACGGAGCTGGCCGCGGGCGAGGGCATCAGGCCGCAGTCGATGTGCACGATCATCGGCGTGCTCCAGGAGCGCGGCCTGGTCGTCCGCGACCCCGACCCGTCCGACGGCCGCCGCATCGTCGTCTCCCTCAGCCAGGCCGGTCTCGACGGCCTGCACGGCGCCCGCGCCGAGCGCGCCCGCCGTCTGGCCCGCGCGATCGACGAGGAGCTGACCCCCGAGGAGCAGCGGCTGCTGGCCGACGCGATTCCCCTGCTGGAGAGGATCACCCGCCGTGTCTGACCCCGCGGAGCCCGACCCCTCGGACATACCCGCCCGCGCCGCCCCGCCCGGTCCCGGCCCCGCGGGCCCCCGCCCCGACCGCTACAAGTGGATCGCGCTGTCGAACACCAGCCTCGGGATGTTCATGGCGACCGTGGACTCCTCGATCGTGATCATCTCGATGCCCGCGATCTTCCGCGGCATCCACCTGGACCCGTTCGCGGCCGGGAACATCAGCTACCTGCTGTGGATGATCATGGGGTATCTGCTGGTCACCGCGGTCCTGGTGGTCACCCTCGGGCGGCTCGGCGACATCGTCGGCCGGGTGCGGATCTACAACCTCGGCTTCGTCGTCTTCACCCTCGCCTCGGTCGCGCTCTCCTTCGACCCCGCGCACGGCGGCGCGGGCGCGATGTGGCTGATCTGCTGGCGGATCGTCCAGGCCGTGGGCGGCTCCATGCTGATGGCGAACTCCGCCGCGATCATCACCGACGCCTTCCCCGCCGAGCAGCGCGGCATGGCGCTGGGCATCAACCAGATCTCGGCGCTGTCCGGCCAGTTCGTCGGCCTGGTGCTGGGCGGGCTGCTGTCGGCGTGGGACTGGCGGGCGGTGTTCTGGGTCAATCTGCCGTTCGGCATCCTCGGCACCGTGTGGGCCTACCGCTCGCTGCGCGAGACCTCCACGCGCAGGCAGTCCCGTATCGACTGGTGGGGCAATCTCACCTTCGCCGTCGGCCTCGGTCTGCTGCTGGTCTCCATCACCTACGGCATCCAGCCCTACGGCGGCCACACCATGGGCTGGCTGAGCCCGAAGGTGCTGACCGGGCTGATCTCCGGCGTCGTGCTGCTCATCGTCTTCGTGGTCGTCGAGACGCGCGTGGCGCAGCCGATGTTCCGGCTCGCGCTGTTCCGCAGCCGCGCCTTCGCCGCGGGGAACGCGGCCTCGCTGCTGGCGGCGGTCGCCCGCGGCGGCCTCCAGTTCATGCTGATCATCTGGCTCCAGGGCATCTGGCTGCCGCTGCACGGCTACGCGTTCGACGACGCGCCGCTGTGGGCCGGGATCTTCCTGCTGCCGCTGACCGCCGGGTTCCTGATCGCGGGGCCGCTGTGCGGGTGGCTGTCCGACCGGTACGGCGTACGGGCGTTCACCACCGGCGGTCTGCTGGTCTTCTCGCTCAGCTTCGTCGGCCTGCTCCTGCTGCCGATCACGTTCTCGTACTGGGCGTTCGCGCTGCTGATCATGTGCAACGGGATCGGCTCGGGGATGTTCTCCGCGCCGAACACCTCGGCGATCATGAGCAGCGTGCCCTCCACCGACCGCGGCGCGGCGTCCGGGATGCGCTCGACGTTCCAGAACTCCGGGATGTCGCTGTCGATCGGGGTGTTCTTCTCGCTGCTGATCGCGGGCCTGGCCGACCGGCTGCCGTCGGCGCTGGACAGCGGGCTGCGGGCGCAGGGCGTGCCCCCGGACGTGGCCCACCACGCGGCGTCGCTGCCGCCGGTCTCGACGGTCTTCTCGGCCTTCCTCGGGGTCAATCCGGTGCAGACGCTGCTCGGGCCGACCGGTGTGCTGGACACGCTGCCCGCGCACAACAGGGCGGTGCTGACCGGGAAGGAGTTCTTCCCGCACCTGATCTCGGCGCCCTTCCACCACGGGCTGGTGATCGTCTTCGCGACGGCGGCCGGGATGGGCCTGCTGGCCGCCACCGCGTCGCTGCTGCGCGGTGGGCCCGCGACGCGGGCGGTGACGGCCGAGGCCACGCCGCCCCAGGTCAGGGCCGGTTCAAGACGATCGAGTTGACCGGGGTGAGGTTGTACGACCAGTGGTCGTTCAGCTCCAGGGTGATCCGGCAGTCGCCGCCGTTGTACTGCCAGCAGAGCTGCGAGCGCGGCGGCGCCCCGCGTGATCCTGCGCATGGTGATGTCCCTCCGTCCGCGGCCGGACCCCCGCCGGCCGTCGCGTCGGCGGCCGGGTCCCGCCGGCCGCCGTCACCGCCTGACGCTAGGAGACGCCGGGCCCGGTCCGCTCCTGACGAATGACAGGGACCGGCGCGATGGTGCCGTCGAGGCGGACCTGGAGGGCGGGGTGCGGCGGGGTCGCGAAGCCGAGGCCGGTGTAGAGACCGGCGCCGTCCGCGGTCGCGTTGAGGTTGATCACCCGCGCCTGGGTCTCGTCGGCGAACCAGTCGAGCACCGCCTCCATGCAGGCCCGCGCGTAACCGCGGCGCAGGCGGCGCGGGTCGGTGCAGACGTTGGAGATGTGGCCGTGCAGACCGCTGAGGTTGGTCGGGCCCGGCGCGTGCCGGTCGCAGGCGCCCACCGCGTTGCTCACCACGCCCAGTTCGGGGTCGTCCACGACGAAGGCGGCGAACTCGCCCGTGGCGGCGAGGCGTTCGGTGAACCACGTACGGGCCCGCGCCCGCCACGGCGCGTCGTCCCCGCCGACCCGCGTGCCCATCGCGTCGAGCATCACGGCTCTGAGGCGTACGAGGGCGTCCGCGTCGGCGGCCGTCGCGCGGCGCACGATCACGTCGGGGGCCGAGTCCGAGGCGGCCGGGTCCGGGGCGGCCGGGCCTGAGACAGCCGGGTCCGAGACAGCCGGGTCCGAGCCCAAATCCCGCTCGGGGGCGGGGAGTTCACCGTCGGTGCCGATCTTCATACGGCGCATTGTCACTCATACGGACAGCGCACGGCATCTCAGTTCCCCGAGCCCTTCACAACAGCGCTCAGGAGTGGTAGGTGGGGCGGATGGTACGTGAAGGTGGTACGGGCGGCCTCGCGGTCGTCCGTACCACCGGGTTCCGGAGTCGGTGCTCCGGACTCAGTACCGGATCAGCGCTCGGGATCGATCCTTCGCTCGGGGTCGATCCTCCGCTCGGCGCCCAGCCCACGGTCGGAACGCGCACCGCGGTCCGTGCTCATCGCGCGGTCCGAGCTGAAGCCGCGCTCCGCGCGGTCCGAGCCCATCCGGCCGCCGCCGGCCGGGAGCCCACGGCTCCTGGACCGGCTACGGCCGAGCATGCCCATGCCCATCGTGGCGAGTCCGACCAGGCAGATCACCGCTCCGGTGATCACGTTGCTGAGGATGGTCTTGTGCACGTGGGGGCTACCGGACACCACCCAGGGTGCGACGATCGTGAACGCGCCGATCACCACGGCGGCCCAGCCCAGTCCGTGCGTACGTTCCAGGACGGAGCCGAAGCCCAGGGCCAGGACGGCCAGGGCGATGCCGAGGATCAGGTTGGTCACGGTGAGAGCGTGGAAGCCGGTGAATCCGGCCACCCACGGCGAGATCGCCAGGTAAAGCCCGGCCAGCAGGGCCAGACCTTCAACGAGACCGGCCCATGGCTTCGCCGCCGCTTCCTCGTACCGGCCCCGAAGGGCCATCAGGTCCGGGTGGGTATCGATTCCCGTCGTCGGGTTGGTCGATTCGGTGGCCATTCCAGCCACCTCCTTTGCTGAGTGCAGTCGCTTCTACCACCGGATGTCCTTCGGGTCTCCGCCCCGAAGCTGCCGCATCCTCACACAGCGTAAATCGCCTGATACCACTCAGGCCACTCGGATGGCGTACATATCTCCTCATATCGCCCTGCCGCCCCCCGCCGGACCCTTGCGACGACCGCCCAAGGGCGTTCCTCGCCGATTTCCTCACCGAATCGCGGGGCAGGGGTGCCAGCGGCGGCGCGGGCGGGGGTGCGGGCGGGGGCGGCCCGGCCCGGGACCCGGCGGATCACGGGCGGGGGGTGCGGGCGAGGGGTGGCCGGGGCGCACGGCCTCGGCTCGGCCCGGCTCGGCTGGTGGCTCGTCGCCCCGGCCGTACGCGCCAGGCGGTCGGGGCTCAGCGGGCGCCGAGCGCCTCCACCGTACGGACCAGCGGCGCGAGTTCGGGCTCGCGGGCGGCCTCGTCGAGGGCTTCGCGCAGGGCGCGGTCGTTGGTGGGGCGGGCCTCGGCGAGCAGGGCGAGCCCGGTCTCCGTGACGTCGGTGTAGATGCCGCGGCGGTCGGTGTCGCAGAGGTAGCGGACCAGCAGGCCGCGGTCCTCCAGGCGGCTGACCAGCCGGGTCGTGGCGCTCTGGCTGAGCACGACCGCGTCGGCGACCTTCTTCATCTGGAGGTGGCCGCCGGGGCCGTTGTGCTGCTTGCTGAGCACGTCGAGCAGCGAGAACTCGCGCACGCTCAGCTCGTGCCCCGCCTGGAGCGCGCGCTCGATGTGCGCCTCGATCCTGCCGTGCAGCAGGGACAGCGCGCACCAGCCCTGGGCCAGCGCCACGGTCTCGGTCATCCTCGGCTCCTCCACCGGCCTCGCGGCGGCTCGCACCACCCTCGTCCCCGACCGGCCGGTTCGCACCGGTCGGTCCCGCGGTCGTCGTCGGCCGCGTCTTCAGGATAGCCCGCTTCCGCAATAGGCGGCGTTTGCACTTATCCCGCGTCTGCAATTATTGTGGGCGCTGGTTAACCGCGCACCGGTCCCGTACCCGTCCGTACCGCCGGTTCCGTCCCCTCTCCTCCGGAAGGTGTTTCCCATGCCGCTCGCGCTGCTCGCCCTGGCCCTCGGGGCCTTCGGCATCGGCACGACCGAATTCGTGATCATCGGGCTGCTGCCCGACATCGCCGGGGACTTCGGGGTGTCCATCCCGACCGCGGGCTTCCTGGTGACCGGCTACGCGCTCGGCGTCGTCGTCGGCGCGCCGCTGATGACCGTGCTCGGCACCAAGATCTCCCGCAAGCGGATGCTGATGCTCCTGATGGGGCTCTTCATCGCCGGAAACCTTGTCTCCGCGGTCGCGCCCACCTTCGCCCTCATGCTGGCGGGCCGCATCGTGGCCTCCCTCGCGCACGGCGCCTTCTTCGGCATCGGCTCGGTCGTCGCGGCCGGTCTGGTCGCCGCGGAGAAGAAGGCCGGGGCCATCGCGATGATGTTCACCGGCCTGACCGTGGCCAACGTGGTCGGCGTTCCGCTGGGCACCTTCGTCGGGCAGTCCGCCGGGTGGCGCGTCACCTTCTTCGTCGTCGCCGGTTTCGGCGTCCTCGGCCTCGCGGGCATCGCGAAGCTCGTCCCCGAGATCCCCCGGCCCGAGGGCGTACGCCTCCGGCACGAACTGGCCGCCTTCCGCAACGTCCAGGTGCTGCTCGCCATGGCCATGACCGTGCTCGGCTTCGGCGGCGTCTTCGCCGCGATCACGTATCTCGCGCCGATGATGACGAACGTGACCGGTTACGCGGACTCGTCCGTCACCTGGCTGCTGGTGCTCTTCGGGCTCGGCATGGTCGGCGGGAATCTGCTCGGCGGCCGGTACGCCGACCGGCGGCTGATGCCGATGCTCTACGCCACGCTCGGCGGGCTCTCGCTGGTCCTCGCGCTCTTCACCGTCACCGCGCACAACAAGGTGGCCGCCGCCGTGACCGTCTTCCTGATCGGCGCGCTCGGCTTCGCGACCGTCCCGCCGCTCCAGAAGCGGGTGCTCGACCAGGCGTCCGGCGCCCCGACGCTCGCCTCCGCCGTCAACATCGGCGCCTTCAACCTCGGCAACGCGCTGGCCGCGTGGCTCGGCGGGCTCCTTCTCTCGGCCGGGCTCGGCTACACCGCCCCGAACTGGCTCGGCGCGGCCCTCGCCGCGGCGGCGCTGGCGCTGGCCGTGACCTCGGCCGCCCTCGGCCGCGGCTCCGCTCCCTCCGGCCGACGGCCGGGAAGCGTCACGTCCGCGCGCGCCCCGAAGGGGCGCGGGGAACCGCGCGAGCAGCCCACCGCCGGGCCGGTGGCCCGACGACAGCCGGACTACCCCGCTGGGGCCGGTGGTGACCTGCGCGAACACCGTGGCTGAGCGCGCGGTTCCCCGCGCCCCCGAAAGGGCCGCTCGCCGTCGCGCCCAGGGCACCGGCCCCGCGGGGGGCTGGCGGGCGACCCGTGGAGGCCGGCGGATCGCCCGTGGGGGCCGGCGGATCACCCGTGGGGGCCGGCGGATCACCCGTGGGGGCGCGTCGGCGCAAGGTAGTGACGGAGTGTCAGCGTCCGTGCAAGAGTAGTGAGTTATGACTCATGGGGACGGGGAGCCGGGCCGCAGGATCCG
This sequence comes from Streptomyces sp. NPDC008079, assembly GCF_042957385.1. Taxonomy (NCBI): domain Bacteria; kingdom Bacillati; phylum Actinomycetota; class Actinomycetes; order Kitasatosporales; family Streptomycetaceae; genus Streptomyces; species Streptomyces sp. NPDC008079. Next base: position 1,248,383 of record NZ_JBIBIC010000001.1, on the reverse strand, counting down.
GATTCGGGTCACTGGCGACGACGCGCAGGATCTGGAAGCGCTGTACCGCTGGCTGAGCCTGGAGGACTGGTTCGCGCAGGCCGAGGCCGCGCATCAGCTCACGGCGGAGGTCCGCGAGTACGACGGCGGGCGGCACGACCCGGAGGAGCGGCGGGACGGCCCGCCGATGAGCGGCGGCCTCGTCGAACTGGTGCTGGTGATCGCGGGCGCGGCCATCACCCCGGTCTTCGAGGACCTCTACAACCGCGCGAAGGTCGCCGCCCACGCGTGGGCGGCCAACAGCAGCAGCGACGACCACCCCATGGTGACCGACGTCCAGGCGGACGGCGCGGGCGACGGGGTCGACGGCGGCGACGGGGACGGGGACGGGGACGGGGACGGCGCAGCCAACGGGGGCAACGGGGCGGACGACACGGACGACGCCGACGAGGAGCCGGAGGACGACGAAGGCGGAAGGAACACCTAGCCATCGTGTCCTCGCATGCTTACGACCCACGCGGCAAGGCCAATCGCGCACTGCTCTTCGGGGTGTACCGGTACGACCACTTGGACGACCTGCCGGGCGTGCGGCACAACCTCGGCCAGTTGGTCGAAACCCTGATGGCCGGAGGGGTGTTCGGGGCCAACGAGGTCCGGCAGGTGCTCCCCAGGACCCAGCTCGAATTCCTCTCGCACCTGGAGAACGAGGCCAAGGCCGCCGAGGGCCTGTTCCTGCTCTACTTCGCCGGGCACGGCGGAGTGGACCGCAACGGCGACAACTTCCACCTGCTGGTCGGCGAGTCCCGCAGGATCGGCCGCGACGACTACGCGGAGGCGGTGTCCTGGAGCAGCCATGTGCTGCCCAGGCTCAGGGACATCGCCGAACGCCGGCTGGTCGACCGGATCGTGGTGATCCTGGACTGCTGCTACGCGGGCAACGCGCTGCTCGAATTCAAGCCGGGCACGCTGCACCGCGGCAGGGACCGTATCTCGGTGCTGACCGCCGTCCAGATCAACCGCCGGATACCGGGGGGCAACGGGCACGAGCCGACGCCGTACACCAAACAGCTCATCCGGCTGCTGCGCGACGGGCTGCCGAGGACCGATGAGGACGTCGGGCCGGAAGAGGCCGCGCGGATCGAGCTGATCCCGCTGTCGGCCGCGCTGTACGAGGCGATGCGGCACAAGTTCACGGAAGGCGGCGACGATCCGTGGGTGCCGCGTCACCACGCCGCCGAGTCCCGGCAGGACGTGCTGCTCGGGCTCTCGCCGCGGCTGCTGGAGGAGATCGACCGGCGGAACGCCGCGGGCCGGGCGGCCTGGTGGCGGGCGGCGCTCGCGGCGGCCGGGATCGGCGCGGGCGCGGGGCGTACGGGGCGGGGCCGTCGCGGAGAGCGCGGAAGCCGTGGAGACCGGGGTGGTCGCGGGGAGCGGGGAAGCCGTGGGGAGCGCGGCCGTCCTGGGGAGCGCGAGCAGCGCAAGGGCCGTCCCCGTAAGGAGAGTTCGGGCACAGCCGGTCCCGGCAAGGGCCACAATCCCAAGGTCCTCATCCCCCTGTTCACCGCCTTCGCGGTGCTCCTCGCCGGAGGCGGCTACGGCGTCTACACCTGGGCCGGCGGGAGTACGGCCTGCGCGCCGCCGGTCGAACTGCGGCTGCTCACCGACCCGGACGCGGCCCCGACCGTGAAGAAGGCCGTGGCCGCGTATCTGACCTCGGGCGCCAACCACACGGGGAGCGGCTGCCGCCGCTCCGGGATCAGCCTGGTCGACCCCAAGTCCGCCGACGCGGTGACCGGTTTCCAGCACGCGGCCGACTGGCGTACGCCGCGCTCGACCGGTGAACTGCGCCCGCAGCGCGACATCGGCGCGCAGCCGGACATCTGGATACCGGGCTCCGACGTCACCCTGGCCCGCGCCAAGTCCCTTGTCGGCAAGGGCGACGACGTGGAGCTCGGCTCGCTCGGCCCGGTCGCGTACACCCCGGTCGTGCTGGCCATCCCGACGACCCTGGCCAGTACCCCGGCCTCGGTCACGGGCACCCCGCTCGGCCAGCTCCTCGACCAGCTCAAGCGCAACAACCCCAAGACGGTGCCGGTGCTCCGCGCCGATCCCGAGTCCACGGATTCGGCGCAGCTCGCGACGGTCGGGGTGTACGGGCAGAACGGCGTCGCGCCCGTGAGCGACGCGGTCGTGGGGCAGTTCGAGCGGCAGGCGGCCCAACTGCGGCCCGCGCAGCCCGACTCGTACGCGCTGATGTGCGCGCTGGCCGGGGCGGACCCCGAACTGAAGGACAACGCGGCGGTGTTGGTGCCCGAGCAGGTGATGACGCAGTTCAACACGCACGCGGACGCCAAGGCACGGGTGGGCTGCGACAACAACAGGCTCCATCCCCGCGCGCCGCAGTATCCGGCCGATGTCGCGCCGCTCGACCTGCCGTTCGTGCACGTCACGTGGAAGGGCGCGGACCGCGACGCGACGGCCAGGAAGGACGCCGTCGACCGTTTCCACACCTGGCTGACCGGCGCGGCCGGGCAGAAGGTCTTCACCGACGACGGCTACCGGACGGTCGGGGGCGCGACCGGCACCACCAGCGGTTCCGCGAGCGGCACGGCGACGGACACGGGCTCCGGGGCCGTCGTTCCCGGCAGTACGGTCATGCCCGGCACCTACCCGCCCGACGCCCAGTGGCTGGCGAGGTACGCCGCCGCCGTGGGCAGTGCGCTGGACCGCTACCGGCACGCGCTCGGCCCCGGCCGGGTGCTGTATCTGCTGGACAAGTCCAGCTCGATGGACACCTACTGGAGCAATTCCGCGGGCGCCCTCGACCTGCTGTCGCAGTCGCTCGACACCTTCGGGCCGGACGACGCGTACGGCGTGTGGACGGTGGTCGACAAGCCGCCGACGCAGCAACTGGTGCCGCTGGGCAGGCATTCCGACCTCGCCGGTATCCGCCGCGAGGTCAAGGCGACGAAGCTGGTGGACGAGGAGTCCTACCCGGGACCCGCGCTGGACGCCGCGCTCACCGAGATGACGGAGCACCAGAAGGCCACGGGCGGGGCGCAGTTGATTGTCTACATCACCGACGACGAGGACGACGAGCACTTCAAGGGCCGGGATCTCCCCGACCTGCTGGCGCGGATCGCCGCCCGTCCCGTACCGGTGGAGTGGGTGTCTCTGGCACCGGGCGGCGGCTGCGCTGCCGGTTCGGTCGGCGCGCAGATCGCCAGGACCAGCGGCGGGCGCTGTCTGAACGCGTCGAGCAGCCAGGTCTCGGAGCTGCGCGACGACGTCGCCCGCGCGGGAACGGGGAACGCCCGGTGAGGCGGCGTCGCGCGGCGACCGCCGCCCTGTGCCTGCTCGCGCTCGCTGCCGCCGCGTGCACCGGCGGGGGCGGCGGGGGCCGTGCCGCGCAGCCCACGACGACCGGCGGCGGCGAGATCATCGTGGCCAGCGGTCTGGACGTGACCGGCAGCGACGGGGTGCGCCAGCAGCTCATCGAGCAGTGGAACGGGACGCCGGAGGGCAGGCGGCACCCGGCGCGGCTGGTCGAGCTGCCCGGTGAGGCCGACCAGCAGCGCAGCCAGTTGCTCGGCGCGCTCCAGTCCGGCAGTTCCGCGTACGACGTGGTGAATCTGGACGTCACCTGGGTGCCGGAGTTCGCGCAGGCCGGGCTGATCAGCCCGCTCGACCACCAGATGAATCTCGACGACGGGGACGTCATCCCGTCCGTCGCGGGCACCGCGCGGTGGGACGGCCACACCTACGCGGCGCCCTTCAACAGCGATGTGGGGCTGCTCTATTACCGCGCCGACACCATCAAGGCCATCGGCATCGATCCGGCGAGCTTCCCGAAGGCCGACACCACCTGGCAGGAGCTCCAGACGCTCATCAGCGATGTCGACGCCGACAAGGACCACCAGCCCAAGGGCTACATAGCGGGGTGGACGAGCCAACTCGGCGCGTACGAGGGGCTGACGGTCAACGCCATTGAGGCGTTCGCCTCGGTGGGGGTCCAACTCGCGGACGCCGAAGGTCATTACACGGCCGACCCGGCGAAACTGCGGGCAGCTTTGAGCGAGTTGAAGTCCCGCGCGGGCCATGACGAGACGCTGCCCGAGGCGCTCACCTCCGACGAGTCGACATCCCTCGGCGACTTCGCGGCCGGGCACACCGTCTTCCTGCGGCACTGGCCGTACGCGTACGGCGCGCTGTCGCGGACCTTCGGCCCCTCGCGGATGCAGGTGGCGCGGCTGCCGGGGAAGGCCGTGCTCGGCGGGCAGAATCTGGCCGTGGCGGCGGGGTCGCCGCGCGCGAAGTACGCGCTGGACCTGGTCAAGTACCTGACGGACGCGCAGTCGGAGCGGTGCCTGCTGGACGCCGGATTCGCGGCGACGCGGGAGTCGGCGTACAAGGACGCGAAGGTGCGGTGCACGCTCGCGCCGGGCACGAAGGGGTCCGGGGGTTCCGGCGGGTCCGGGGGTTCCGGGGGTTCTGGGGGTTCCGCGGGCTCCGGCGGCTCTCCGAGTCCGGGGGCCTCGGCGTCGTCGGAGTCGCTCGACATGCCGCGCGACGCCGACGGCCGCCCCGCGTACGCCGCTTCCACGCTGCTGCCCGCGCTGACCCAGGCGGTGCAGCGCCCCCGCACCCCGTACTACGGCGCTCTCACGCAGCTTCTCCAGGCGCAGTTGCACGACTGGATCTCCGACACCGGTCCGTTCAGCGGGGGCGGCTCGTCCATCGACCCGGGGCCGCTCGCCGATTCCCTCGACCGGTCGCTGGCGAAGATCCTGAAGGGCAAGTAGGGCGCTGGTGATCGTCTTTGACACGCCTGGGGCCGGTGAGGCAACTCGGGCGGTGCTCCAGCGTGTTGACCGGAGTATGAGATCTCCTCTTCGATCCACCGTCCGCACGGCGGCGGCCTCGCTGCTGCTGGCCGCCGGGCTCCTGGCGGCGGGCACGCAGACACCGGCCGTCGCCGCCGTACCGCATGCGACCGCCGAGACCGCCGCCACGACCGCAGCCACGACCGCCGCCGGCGTCGGGACCGCCGAATACGACCTCGGGGACACGGCGTTCACCGATCCGGAGTCCGGCACGGTCAGCGAGGTGCGGGCCGTGGTGCACTACCCGCGTCATCTGACCGGGCGGCTGCCGCTGGTCGTCATGTCGCACGGCTCCTGGTACGCCTGCGACGACGCGGACGCGCAGACCTGGCCGTGCCCGGCGGGCTCGCACCCGTACCCGAGCTACCGGGGCTACGACTACCTCGGCCGCGCGCTGGCCGAGCGCGGCTTCGTCGTGGTCTCGCTCAGCGCCGACGCCATCAACATGACGTCCTTCGACTACGGCGACCGCGCCCGCCTGATCAACGAACACCTGCGGCTGTGGCGGGACTTGGCCAACGGCGGCGGCGCCCTGAAGGGCCGCTTCACCGACCCGGCGACCGGCCGCGCGGTCGCGCCCGCGTTCACCGGCCACGTCGACATGACGCGCGTCGGCACCCTGGGGCACTCGCGTGGCGGCAAGGGCGCCATGTGGCAGGCGTCCGACAAGCACCGCGCCGAGTGGCCGACGGGCGTACGGGTGAAGGCCGTTCTCGCGCTGGCGCCGGTCAAGTTCGACTACCCGGAGGGCGAGAACAGCGACACCCTCGACACGAAGGTGCCGTTCGCGGTCGTCACCAGTACCTGTGACGGAGCCGTCCACGAGCAGGGCCAGGAGTATCTGGACGACATCGCGGGCCTGAACACCGTGACGGACTTCTCCGTCTCTCTCCAGCACGCCAACCACAACTACTACAACCGGTCCTGGACCCCGCCGGCCCCGCTCGGCGAGGACGACAGCACCTGCCCGGCGCAGGAGTTGACCCCCGCCCACCAGCAGGACGCCCTCACCGCGTACGCCGTCGCCTTCTACCGCTACGAGCTGTACGCCGACCCCACCGGCCTCCCCGTCCTCACGGGCCGCCACCCCCTCCCCCACACCCCCGCCACCACCCGCATAGCCCTCCCCGCCCCCACCCCCTAGGCCCGGTCAGCGGCCCGCAACACGGCGCCGTACTTCACCAACCGCCGCCGGGACAGCAGCACCCCCAGCCCCCACAACCCGACGAAGAACGCCCAGACACCGCCGCAGACGAGCAACGGCCCCGCCGTGAACCCGAACTGGGACAGCGGGATCAGCAACGCCAGCGGCAGCACCACTACTTGGATCAGGCCGCGCCTGCGATGACCTCGCGCGTAGTCCACCTGAATACGCGCGTGCAGCAGCTCGACCTCTTCTCGCACCTCCGGCGACGGCCGCAGCCGCCGCCGTCCCGGCCGCATTCCCGGCAACTGGCCGCCGCGCAGTCCCTCGGGATACCGCGCGGCGGCCAGGGTCGCCCGTTCCGCCGCGTCCGCCTCCCGCCGGAACCCGAAATACGGATTCGGACTCCCCTTCGGCGACGTCGCCGCCATCCCCTCGTACCGGTAGCCGTACTGCTCGGCGACAAAGGCGAACGCCGCGAATCTCCGCCACGACCCCACCAGATTCCGCGCCTCATGCCGCGCCGCTCCCCGCGCCCCGTCCCGCATCAGCGCCTTGAGTTGAGCCTCCACGAACATCACGACCTCCGGCCTCCGTGGTCTGGCATGACCTTCTGTCCGGTCCCCGCCGGCGGACCCGCATCCGGGACTCGGCGGAACCATCCATACCGCAAGGATCTTCTTATAGCTTGGTCAAGAAAAAGTCATCTCTGAACGAAGCGGCATGAGTTCGTCATGCGGATGGGGGGCGAGCGTGGGCTCGTTGAAGTATCCGAACCTTGGCTTCGATCCGGCTCCGGGGGATCTGGAAACCGTCCGTCTGATGGTCTCCGCGGTGGGGCAAGTGGCCCACAATAGCGGCAGCGCCCAGAGCCAACTGAGCAAGATCGGCACCTCGGACGGTGTATGGGTGGGGAAGTCCGCCGACGCCTTCACGGAGTCCGTGGAAAAGATTCCGCCATATCTCAAGAAGGCCCTTGACGCGGTGAATTCGGCGCACCGGGCCCTGGCGGGCTGGGAGACCAGTCTGGACGGCTTCCAGTCGCGGGCCCGCGGGCTGGAGGAAGAGGCGGCTGCCGCGGCGCGGAAGGTCGACTCGACCAAGAGTTCCTTGACCGGTCTTCCCGCGGACACCTCCACGATGTCCGACACGGAGAAGGAAGCGCACGAGCGGGACAAGAAGGGCAAGCAGCAGGCGTACGACACGGCGCACGGCGAACTGGAGTCGGTCCGGGGGCGCGCCCGTACTCTGCACGTCGAGTACACCACCGCGGCCGACTCGACGGCGCGCGCGCTGAAGGACGCCACCGACGACGCCCCGCCGAAGCCGGGTTGGTTCGACAATCTGGTCGACAGCGTCACCGACTTCCTCGCCGACGCGTGGAACGTCCTGTCCGATCCGAACTTCTGGAAACTGGTCGGCGACATACTCGCCGACATCGCGATGGTCATCGGCGTGATCTGCCTGGTCGCCCTCGCTCTCGGCACCGGAGTGGGGGCGCTCGGCCTGATCGGCTTCATCGTCGGCGTGGGCGCGCTCGCCGCGCACAGCGCCGCGATGATCGGCGGCGCCGAAGGTGTGACCTGGCAGACTCTGGCCTGGGACGCCGCGGGTGTGATCGCGGGCGGTATCGGTCTGGCGGGCGGCAGCATGATGAAGGCCGGGCGCGCGATGGTACAGGCGGGGCGTGAACTGCGTGTCGCGGAAGGCATCGTGGCGACGCTCGGCAAGATCCGGCCCGGCGCGCTGGGCAACATCGCCAAGATACCCAGCGGTGTCGCCAACACCCTGCGCGGTTTCAGCATGGCAGGGCAGGGCTGGACGTATGTGGCCACGGGCAAGGTGTTCGACTTCGTGGGCACCGTCACCGGCGCGGGCTTCGCGCTCGGGTCCAACGCGAACGACGGCCGGTGGACCGACGGCGACTGGAACATCTCCGACATCCCCGTAGTCGGGCCGATCGCCGGATTCGTCAACTACAAGGCGCCCGACAACAGTCCCACGGTCATGGCGCCCGGCCCGCTCGGCCCGACGTTCGACGTCCCCACGACCTTGACGTCAGCGGGCAACAGCTTCGCCAAGGGGCTGGAGCAGGGGCAGTACGGGACAGCGGCGTGAGCGGCCCGACTGCCCAAGGCACGGCAAAGGGCGCGGGGCGGGAGATCCCGTACGCGTTCGGATACCAGGTACCCGACGAGTTCATCCGGCTGCCGGAACCCACTGAGTCCGAAGGCTGGCACGAGGCGCTGGCCACGTTGATGCCCGACGCCGACGAGGAGCAACTGGCTTCTGCGGGAGCGCAGATGCGTGCCAGTCTGCCGGGTCTGGCCGCGGGCAGCGGGGACACCGTCGTCCTTACCGCGATGTGCCTGGGTACGGAGGACGTGGAGGGCGACGAACGCCTGTCGATGGGCCTGCTGGCCGTGACGGTACGGCCCAGCACGCACCGGGACCGGTTGCTCGCCGCCGAGGCGATCTTCCAGGCGGAGCAGCGCAAGCTCTTCGCACGCGAGGGCCGGCTTCAAGAGCTGAACTTCCCTCTGGGCAAGGGTGTGCAGGGCAGGCAGGACATCCTGATCGCCGCGAAGCTGCCCGCGGGGCCCGGCGTGATGTCGACCTCGCTGCGGCTGCTGACGCTCCCCGCGGGCATGGCCGCCGCGGCCGGAGTCGAGGATCCTACCGGCGCCGCGGCGACAATACGGCCGACGCTGCCCGTGGCGGCGCTGCAACTGATCGTCCCGGCGCCCCGCGACTACTGCGTCTACGTGACGATCTCGACGCCGTCGCTCTTCCTGCTGGACTCCTACAGCGGGCGGCTCGCACACATCGGGCGGACGTTCACCTTCAATCCGTCCCAGGAGCACGACGGTTGAGGCCGAGGCGCGGGGAGTGGGCCCGCGGGGCGAGCGGCGGACGGATTACTCGCCGCCGCCCTCGCCCGCCTTCTTGAGTTCGTCGAGGAGCTTCTGATCGATCTTGGCGAACTCCCCGGCGGCCTGATTCGCGAACTCCGAGACGCCCTGGGTGAGTTTGGAGAGCTGGCCGAATCCGTAGTCCCAGGAGTCGGCAAAGTCGTCACACGCCGATTCCAGACCGGAGTGGCCGATCTCCTTGGTGTTGGCGTGCTTCATCTCCTTCGAAGCGCTCTTCATCTGGTCGCCGCTGGTCTCCAGCTTGCGTGCCATGTCCTTGACCTCGTCGCCCGCGAACCGCAGAAAAGACATCCGGCCCCCCGTCCGTATCGCGTCTTCGTGTCGCGCCTCTGCCGATTCCCAGAATAGGTCCAACTGCCCTGGCGCGGCGGTGAGCTCAGGGTTTGAGGAGGGCGTGGAGTTCGGCTTCGTAGAGCTGGGCGGGGTCGAGGGACATGCCGGTGAAGTGGCCGGCGGCTTCGAGGGAGAGGACGCCGTGGAGGCGGGTCCAGCAGGTGAGGGCGCGGTGGAGGGCGGTGGTGGGGGCGGGGTGGGGGTCGGCCCATGCGCGGTGGGTGGCGAGGTGGGCGTCGAAGGGGGTGACGGGGGCGGTGGCGTCGGGGTCGAGGGCGACGCAGGCGTCCAGGAGGACGGCCATGATCTCGGACGCGATGCCGGTGATGTCGTCGGGGGCGTGGTAGCCGGGGACGGGCGTGCCGTAGAGGAGGAAGTAGCGGTGCGGGTCCTCCAGGGCCCAGCCGCGCAGGGCGTGGGCGAGGGCGACCAGTTCGGGCCGGGAGTCGTAGGCCGAGGCGGCGGCGTGGACGCTGAGGAAGGTGTCGGCGAGGCTGCGGTAGCCGTCCCTGACCAGCTCGGTGATGAGTTCGTCGCGCCCGGCGAAGTAGCGGTAGAGCGCGGGGCCGCTCATGCCCATCTGTTTGGCGATGGCGTTGAGGGAGAGCGCTGAGGCGCCCGCCGTCGCGATCTGCTCCCACGCGTGTTTCTTGACCTCCTCGCGGACCTGGGCCCGGTACCGCTCGCGCGGGGTGCTGGTGGTCGTACCCGGTTCAGCCACTGGCCTTGCCTCCTTCCCGTACGTCGTGCCCGAGCGTCGTGCCCGTGTTCCCTTTAGTTAGAGGCTATCACGAACGCTATTGACACTCCCGATCGTGAGGTGTTAGAACTTCTAACGAACGCAAACGTCAGTAACGAGCAGCTCGCAGCGGAGGCCGCCATGAACACCACCGAAGAACTCACCGAGGTCGTCCTGCCCGGCAAGGTCGAGCCGGAGGGCCTCCAGGTCAGGCACGGCACCGTCCCCACGCCGGGCCCCGGCCAGGTCGTGGTGCGGATGGAGGCCACCGGCGTCTCCTTCGCCGAGCAGCAGATGCGCAGGGGCCGCTACTACGACCAGCCCCCGTTCCCCTTCGTGCCGGGTTACGACCTGGTCGGCACCGTGCAGGCGGCGGGCGAGGGCGTCGGCACGGACCTGGTCGGCACGCGGGTCGCCGCGCTCACCAAGACCGGCGGCTGGGCCAGCCACGTGGTGGTCGACGCCGCCGACACCGTCCCGGTGCCCGAGGGGGTCGGCGCGGCGGAGGCCGAGGCGATGGTGGTCAACGGCGCCACCGCCTGGCAGATGCTGCACCGCAAGGCGCGCGTCCGCGCAGGACAGACCGTCCTCGTGCTCGGCGCGAACGGCGGCGTCGGCTCCGTCCTGGTCGAACTGGCGCGGGTCGCGGGCGTCAAGGTGATCGGCACGGCGTCCGTACGGCACCACGACGCGCTCAGGGAGCGCGGCGTCACACCGGTCGACTACCGCGCGGGCGACGTCGCCGCCCAGGTCCGCGCCCTCGCGCCCGGCGGGGTGGACGCCGTCTTCGACCACGTCGGCGGCCGGGGCGTCGTCGACTCGTGGCGGCTGCTCGCGCCCGGCGGCACGCTCGTCTCCTACGGCACCGCGTCCACGCTCAACGACGAGGGCTCCAAGCAGTGGCCCGTGCTCAAGATCATCGCCCGCGTCTGGGTCTGGAACACGCTGCCCAACGGCCGCCGCGCCTACTTCTACAACCTCTGGGCCGGAAAGGCCCTGGCCAAGGACCGCTTCCGGGCCCGGCTGCGCGCCGACCTCACCGAGGTCTTCGCCGCGCTCCAGCGCGGCGACGTCACCGCCCGGGTCGCGGCCCAACTGCCGCTGGCACGCGTGGCGGAGGCGGTCCGGCTGGCCGAGTCGGGGACGGTCGCCGGGAAGGTCGTCCTCACGGCGTGACGCGCCCGCCGCGCCGGTCGAGCAAGGGCCCGGCCGGTCCGGCACCGGCACCGCCCCTCAACCCCGGCACCGGCACCCACCCCGACCCCGCCACCGACGCGCCGCTGACGCCACCGACGCACCGCTGACGCCCGGACGCGGTCACGGCATCGGCAGGGCATCGGCCTTGCGGAGCAGCAAGGCGCGTTCGCGGGTGTTGGGGCAGTGGCGGGCGGCGAGCTGGAGTGCGGCGCGGGCTTCGGCGGTGCGGCCGAGGCGGGCGAGGAGTTCACCGCGCACGGTGGGGAGGAGATGGGAGTGGGAGAGGTGACCGGCGGCGGCGAGTTCGTCGACGAGGTCGAGGGCGGGCTGCGGCCCGTGGGCCATCGCGACGGCGACCGCGCGGTTGAGGTCCACGACCGGCGAGGGGGCGATACGGCCGAGGGCTTCGTAGAGCACGACGATCCGTTCCCAGTCGGTCGCGGCGACGGAGGGCGCAGCGGCGTGGCAGGCCGCGATGGCCGCCTGGAGGCCGTACGGGCCCAGGCCGCGCCCGACGGTGGAGGCGCGTTCGAGAGCCGCCCGGCCACGGCGGATCGCCGAGCGGTCCCACAGGCGCCGGTTCTGGTCCTCCAGGAGTACGGCCTCGCCGTCGGGGCCGGTGCGGGCGGGGAAGCGGGCGGCGGTCAGTTCGCAGAGGGCGAGCAGACCGTGCACCTCGGGCTCGCGCGGCAGCAGGGCGGCCAGTACGCGGGTGAGCCGGATCGCCTCGTAGGCCAGGTCAGGGCGGAGGAGGTCGTCGCCGGACGTCGCGGTCGACCCCTCGGTGAAGATGACGTAGAGCACGCTGAGGACGCCGCCGAGCCGTTCCCGCCGTTCCTCGGCCGGGGGCAGGGCGAACGGGACCTCGGCGGCGGCGATCGTACGTTTCGCACGGGTGATCCGCGCCTGGACGGTCGGCACCGGCACCAGGAAGGCGCGCGCGATCTCCTCGCTGGCCAGGCCGCCGACCGCGCGCAGGGTCAGGGCCACGCGGGCCTCGGGCGAGAGGACCGGATGGCAGGAGATGAACATCAGGGCCAGGATGTCGTCGTCGATACGGTCCGGGTCCCAGGGCAGGTCGGCGTCGGCCGCCGAGCCCACACCCGTATCCGGGCCCGCGGCCCTTCCCGTGGCCACGCCCGTACCCGCGTCCTCGGCCGCCTCCCCCGCGAGCAGCGCGTACCGCTGGTCCAGCGCCGAGCGGCGGCGGAAGGCGTCGATCGCCCGCCGCCGCCCGGTCGCGAGCAGCCAGCCCACCGGGTTCGCCGGTGTGCCGTCGCGTGACCAGCCGACCAGCGCCTCGGCCAGGGCCTCCTGCGCCACGTCCTCGGCCAGTTCGAAGTCCCCGGTGTAACGGGCCAGGGCCGCGACGACGCGGGCCGACTCGATCCGCCAGACGGCCTCGACGGCGCGGCGCGCGGCCTCCGTACTGCGGGGAGCCGGTCCGTCGGGAGCCGACCTGTCGGGAGCCGGTCCGTCGGGAGCCGACCCGCCGGGAGCCGACCCGCCCGGAACCGACCCGCCCCGAGCCACCTCGTCAGGAACCGGTCCGCTCAGATCCGGCCCGTCAGGAACCGTCCCGCTCAGATCCGACCCGCTCAGATCTGGCCCGTCCGCTCGCGCCACGCCCGCTCCTTGGTGATCCACTCGTTGTCCTGCGGGAACTCCTCGATGCTCGGCACCCGGCGCACCTCGCACTTCGAACCCGCGACGGCGGGCAGCCGCTTCGCCCACTCGACCGCTTCCTCCTTCGAGGCCACGTCGATCAGGTAGAAGCCGCCGAACAGCTCCTTCGTCTCGCCGTACGGGCCGTCGGTGACCACCGGCGCCTCACCGCTGAAGTCGACCACGACCCCCTGGCCCGGGTCGTCGAGCCCCTCCGCCGCCACCAGGACCCCGGCCCGGATCAGCTCTTCGTTGAACCGGCCGACCGTCTCCAGCATCTCGTCGAACGGGGTCTCCATCATCTTCGCGACGGACTCGTCCGTACCACGCATGATCAGCATGTACTTCGCCATGACGGCTGTCTCCACTCTGTTCTGTTCCGTGCGTTCAGCGCTGACGCGCTCCGGGGGCCGTTTTCCGACCCTCTCACCCCCAAGGTCGAACGGCGCGGGAGCGGATCGACACGGCGGCCGGATCGAATTCGGAGAATTCACGGGACCTGGCCGGAGGCCACCGCCAGGTCGGCGTCCGGGACCGGCCCGGCGTCGGTGTCCGCACCGCCGTGGGACGGCGTGCGGTACGCCCGGAGCGGCGCGTTCGTCGCGGCCACGGCCAGCACCGCCAGGACGGCGGACACCCCGCCGAGGACCAGCGAGAACGGGGCGGAGGTGGCCGAGGCCAGCAGGCCGCCCCGGAAATTGCCGAGTTCGGGCCCCGCGACACCGATCACGTGCTCCACGGAGGAGACCCGCCCCCGGTACGCGTCCGGCGTCTCCCACTGGACCAGGGCGCTGCGCGTGACGACGGACACGGTGTCGGCGGCCCCCGCCGCGGCCAGGCAGCCGAGCGCCAGCCACAAAGGCCCCGCCAGCCCGAACCCGGCCAGCGCCAGGCCCCAAACCACGGCTGCGGAGAGCTGTACGAGGCCGCCGCGCCGCCAGCGGGTCACCGTGCCGGAGAGCAGACCGGCCGTGATGCCCCCGACCGCGACGGCCGAGAGGAACAGGCCGAGGGTCCGCGGGTTGCCGCCGAAGCGGATCTCGTTGACGAGGGGGAAGAGCGCCACGGGCATGGCGAGGAGCGTCGCGGCCAGGTCGGTGGCCATCGAGCCCCAGAGGGTGGGTCGGCGCAGGACGATCCGCCACCCGCCGCGCTCGGCACGCCGCCGACCGCCCCGCGAAGGCCCCGGCCCACCGCCCTTCGCGCGCCCAAGCCCACCGCCCTTCGCGGGCCCAAGCCCAAACACGCCGCACTTCGCGCGCCGACGCCAGCCACCGCCCCCCTCGGACGCCGTCCCCTCACCCCCCTCCGGCCGCATCGCCGGGAGGCGAATCACCGCGAGCATCGAGACCGCCATGGCCACGGCCTGAATCCCGTACGCGGCGGGGAAATCCCAGCGGGCGATGATCAGTCCGGCCGCGGCGGGCCCGGCCAGCATCGCGGCCTGGAAGGAGACGTTGGTGAGGGCGAGACCGGCCGCGACCTGGTCGCCGGGCAGCAGCCGGACGGGAAAGGTGCGCCGGGCGGGAGCGCCGAGCGCGCTGAAGACGGTGGCCAGGGCGACGAGGGCGAGCAGGAGCAGGACGTTCCTGTTGTGGGCCAGGGCCTGGGCGCACAGGGCAGCGGCGACCAGGAGTTGGCCCGTGGTGGTGGCGCGTACGAGCGCGCGGCGGTCGACGGTGTCGGCCAACGCGCCGCCGAGCAGCCCGAAGAGCAGCATCGGCAGCCCGGTGGCGAGCCCGATCGCGCCGGTGCCGACCGGGCTGCCGGTGAGGTCCCAGACCTGGGCGAGGACGGCCACATTGGCTATCTGGCCGCCGAGTTGGGAGACGGACGTGCCGATCCACAGGTCGCGGAAGGGCTGACTGCCGCGCAGCGGACGGGTGTCGAGGAACCGGACGCGTATCCGTCCGCTCACTTCGGCGGCTCGACCAGGCGGTTGAGGATGCGCTGGCGCATCGACCGGTGTTCCAGCGCGCGCCGCACCTCCTCGACGACGGCGGTCATGGCGTACGGCACCTCGGCGTCCAGTTCGGCGACGGTCTCGTGGGTGGCGCGCCACTCCGCCTCCAGGAACGGTACGAGCGACCGGCCGCGTTCGGTCAGGTCGATCCGCCGGGTGCGGGCGTCGGGGCCGGGCTCCGAGGTGACCAGGTCCTCCTTGCGCATGGCGGCGACGGTCTGGCTGATCGCGGAGTGCGAGCGGTTCAGGGACTTCGCCAGCTCGCGGATGGTCAGCGGCCCGGTGTGCGCGAGCCGGATCAGCGGATACGCGAACCGGGGCCGTACGCCCGTGATGCCGCGCTCGACGTAGAGCTGCTCGATCTCGGCGTCCATGGCCGCCAGCAGCTCGTGCAGGGTGTGCCAGGGGTCGGGGAGCGCGGTGGGATCAGAAGTTGTCACAGCGCTAATATAACAGCGCTGCGACAATTGCGGAGGCTACGGCTCCGGGCGCGCCGGGGCCAGCCGCGAAGTGGCCCCCGAACCCCCGGAGATCGGGGCGGCTTTCCCTTGCCCGAATCGACATTTCGTGGCTCCAGCCGACCGCCCGTACGGTCCCTGGCATGGACAGAAGCTTTCAGACGGCGGAAGAACTCCGTGCCGCCCTGCGCGCCGGTGACGTGACCTCGGCGGAACTGACCGACGAGGCGATAGCCCGTATCGAGCGGGACGACGAGGCGGTCAACGCGATCTGCGTGCCGGACTTCGACCGCGCTCGGGCCGCCGCGCGGGAGGCCGACGCGGCGCGGGCCCGCGGCGAGGACCGGCCGCTGCTCGGCATTCCCGTGACGGTCAAGGAGTCGTACGACGTGGCCGGGCTCCCCACGACCTGGGGCATGCCGCAGCACCGGAACCACCTGCCGGCCGAGGACGCGGTGCAGGTGTCGCGGCTCAGGGCCGCGGGCGCGGTGGTGCTCGGCAAGACCAATGTGCCGGTCGGGCTCCAGGACATCCAGAGCTTCAACGAGATCTACGGCACCACCAACAACCCGTGGGACCACGGCCGCACGTCGGGTGGCTCCTCCGGCGGATCGGCGGCGGCCCTCGCGTCCGGCTTCGGCGCGCTGTCCATCGGCTCGGACATCGCCGGTTCGCTGCGCACCCCCGCGCATTTCTGCGGGATCTACGCGCACAAGCCGACGCTCGGGCTGGCGGCGAACCGCGGCATGGCCCAGCCGCCCGCACCGGCGCTGCCGGTCGACCTCGACCTCGCCGTCGTCGGCCCGATGGCGCGCTCCGCGCGCGACCTCGCGCTCCTGCTCGACGTCATGGCAGGACCCGACCCGCTGACGTCCGGTGTGGCGTACGAGGTGAGGCTGCCGCCCGCGCGCCACGAGCGGCTCGGCGACTTCCGGGTCCTGGTCCTCGACCAGCACCCGCACATTCCGACCGGGGCCGCGGTACGGGCGGCCGTGAGCCGGGTGGCCGACGCCCTGGCCGACGGCGGCGCCCGCGTCGAACGGCACAGCCCGCTGCTGCCCGATCTGGCCGAAGCCGCGGTGGTCTACACACAGCTCCTGATGTCGAGTTCCACGGCGCACTTCCCGGTCGAGGCCCAGGAGCAACTGCGGGCTCTCGCCGCCGACTTGAGCCCGGACGACCAGAGTCTGGAGGCGACGCGGCTGCGCGCCATGGTGTTGAGCCACCGCGACTGGCTCGGCGCGAACGGCCGCCGCGAGCTCCACCGGCACGGCTGGCGGCGGTTCTTCGCCGAATTCGACGCCGTGGTCTGCCCGATCACGCCCACCCCCGCCTTCCCGCACGACCACGGCCCCGACCCGAGGCGACGCCGGATCGACATCGACGGCGCCGGGTACCCGTACTTCGACCAGCTCGTCTGGGCCGGTCTGCCCACCATGCCCGGCCTGCCCGCCACCGCCATCCCGGCGGGCCGGTCCCCCGAGGGCCTGCCGGTGGGCGTCCAGCTCGTCGGCCCGATGTTCGAGGACCGCACCCCGCTGCGCCTGGCCGAACTGCTCGAACCACTGACCGGCGGCTTCCACCCCCCGACATAACCCCGCCTCAGCGGGCCGGGGTGGTGGGGTGGTGGTCGGGCCAGGGGAGGGCGTAGGCGGGGGTGGGGGTGGCGGGGCGGGTGAGGCGGGTGAAGCGGAGGAGTTCGCGGACGATGCCGGCGGTGCCCATGGCCCAGCCGGGGTGGGGTTCGAGGGTGCTGGGGGTGGCGCGGTGCTCGATGTTGGACCAGCGGGCGCCGTCGCGGTCGCGGGTGGCGCGGGAGGAGAGGTCGGCGGCGAGGAGTCGGGCGAAGTCCGGGGGGTCGCCCTGTTCCGCCAGCCGGTCGCAGGCGAGGGCGAGGACGCCCGCGGTGCCGCAGCAGCGGCCGTTGTTGTCCCAGAAGCGGGGCCGCAGGCGGCGGGGCAGGCCGGAGTGGGTCACGGTGTGCCAGCAGCGGTCGGCGAGCGACTGCCAGGCGGCGGGCTCGTCGAGGACGTCCCGGAGCAGCCGGAAGACCTGGGCGTCACCGGCCGGTCCGTGACACCAGCCGTAGCTGTAGCGCTCGATGAGTTCGGGCCGGTCCTGCGGGTCGGAGTGGGGTACGAGGAAACCGTCCGGCCCGTCCTCGTCGCGCGCCACGACGTCGGCGGCGCCCGCCCGCGCCAGCTCGACCAGGTCGGTGCGGCCGGTCGCCGAGCCGACGCGGGCCAGCGCGTACACGATGCCGAGCGTGCCGTGCGAGATGTGGTGCAGGCGCGGGGCCGCGTCGGTGCGCACCTCCCAGTGGACGCCCGCCGAGGTCTCCTCGGCCGTCCGCAGATACGGCTCCACGGCGAGCACGGCCAGGTCGGCGTCGCCCATCGCCAACGCGCCCAGGCCGATACCGGCGTTGCCGCCGAGGAGTTCGAACAGCACGCCCCAGCGCGTCCCGTCGAAACGGGAGCGCACCAGGTCCAGGGCCCGCGCGGCGCCTGCCGCGGCCTCCGGGGCGCCCAGTTCGTCGTGGACGGCCCGCAGCGCGAACGCCATGCCGGTCAGGCCGAAGTACAGCGAGCTGCCGTCCCAGCCGTCGACGGCGGCGGAAACACTACGGGCGGCGCGCACGGCCGCGTCGCCGTACCGGTCGTCCGCGAAGTGCCGCCGCGCTTCGAGGAGTACGGGGATCACACCGGCCGTACCGCTGTAGAGCGAGGCGTTCGGCTCGTCGTCCGAGGGCGTGGTGGTCCAGGCGAGCCCGCCGTCCTCGCCCTCCCGCGCGTTCCCGAGCAGCCAGCGCAGCGCGTCCGCCGACAACTCCTCGACCTCATCCGCTGTTACGTCTGTTGCGTCAGCCGTCATAACGCCCACTTTGGCACGCTCTCGCTACGGGGCCACTTCCAGGGGAAGGGGGAGGTCGAGTTCGGCGCGGAGCGTCTTGCCGACGGGGTCGCGGGGGAGGACCGACCAGCGGGTGGCGAGGGCTTCGACCAGGAGGAGCCCCCGGCCGGAGTCGGAGAGCGGGGAGGCGGGACGGAGCTGGCCGGGGTCCGGGGGACGGCGTTCCCCGCGGGCGTCGGAGACGTCGATACGGAGCAGGGTCGCCGTGAGGCGGATACGGAGTTCGAAGTCGCGCCCGGCCACGCGGCCGTGGGTGGCGGCGTTGGTCGCCAGCTCGGCCACCAACAGGGCGGCCGTCTCGGCCAGTTCGGTGCCGTGCGCGACACCCCACAGGTGGAGCTCGTTCGACGCCGCGTGCCGCGCCAGCCGGGCCCCGCGCCGCGTGGCGCTGAACCGCTGGCTGAACTCACGTTCGGTCACGGGGAGTTCGTGCATCGTTGGTGCTGTCATACCGCCCAATGTGACCCCGGCCCCGCCCCTCCCACCAGGGTCCCGCCGCGTACGCTGCGCCAGCGTACGCGCACCAAACGTAGACAGTACCCGTCACCCCCTGTGAGCATTGTCCGACTCGATGTGGTCAAACGGGCGGGCGCGCGGGAGGTGGCCAAGGATGGCCGATGGCATGGACGGTGCGGGAGACAACGGTACGGGGACGTTCGGCAGTGAGCCCGAGACGTCGGACAGCTTGCGCACCTTCGGTGCGTTTGTCCAGGCGCTCCGGGAACACGCGCGTCTCAGCCGCGAGGAGTTCGGCGACCAGGTGCGCTTCTCCAAACACACGATCGCCTCGATCGAGCAGGGGCGACGCATGCCCGACGCCGACTTCGTGGACCGCGCCGAACCGGTTCTCGGCAACACCGGAGCTTTACGCAAGGCGCTCGACCATGTCGGGCGGCAGCCCGGCCTCGCGGCCTGGTTCCACCAGTGGGCGCGCCTGGAGAAGACGGCGATCAGCCTCGACACATACGACTGCCGCATCGTTCCTGGGTTGTTGCAGACGGCGGCATACGCGCGCGCTGTCGTCGAGAGCGTCCCGCCGCTGGTCAGCGAGAAGGCCATCACTGAGCGCGTCACAGCGCGGCTCAAGCGGCAGGCCCTGCTGTCCACCCACCGCGATCGGCCATGCGCGTTCAGCTTCATCCTCGAACAGGCCGTTCTCGAAAGGCATACCGGCGGCGAGGACGTCACGCGGGAATTGCTCGACCATCTGCTGGACGTCGTCGCGACGCACTGGAACATCGTGTTGCAGATCATGCCGCTCCAACGGCCCGTCCACGCTGGCCTGGACGGACCGCTCGCTCTCCTGGAGACGCCGAAGAACCGCTGGTACGCCTACTCCGAGGGGCAGAAGAACGGCCGCCTCATCGGAGACCTGAAAGAGATCAGCGAGCTCCAGCAGCGGTATGCAAAACTGCGCTCGCAGGCTCTGACGCCCGATGACTCGCGGGGCCTGCTGGAGCGAATGCGAGGAGCGCTATGAGCACGTCCGATCTGGCCTGGTTCAAGAGCAGTTACAGCAGTGCTCAGGGTGACAATTGCATTGAGGTGGCCGCCACCTGGCACAAGTCCAGCTACAGCGGATCTGAGGGCGACAACTGCGTAGAGGTCTCGGCCTGCCCGAGCACCGTCCACGTGCGGGACTCGAAGGACAAGGAAGGGCCCCAACTCGCCTTCTCCCCCGCCCAGTGGGCGGACTTCCTGAGCTTTGCGAGCCAACTCTGAGGCTGGCGGGGTAGGAGGAGGCCATGAAGGTCGGATTCGCACTGCCGCAGTTCAACAAGCAGGCTTTCGAGGTCGCGCGGGCCGCCGAGTTCGCGCGCGGGATCGAGTCGGCGGGCGGAGCCAGCCTGTGGGTGGGCGACCGGAATCTGGCCGCCGTCGATCCGAGCGTCGGGTACGGCGGCGGGAGCACGATTCCGCCGGAGTTGAACGCGGCGGCCGATCCGTTCGTCCTGCTCGGCGTGGCCGCGAGCGCCACCGAGCACGTCCTGCTCGGCAGCCACGTACTGGTGGCGCCGCTGTATCCGCCGGTCCAACTGGCCAGGTCGCTCACGACCATTGACCTGATCAGCGGGGGACGCCTGCTCGCGGGGTTCGGCGTGGGCTGGTCGCCGGAGGAGTACGAGGCCGCGGGCGTGGACTTCGCCACGCGGGGCGCCAGGATGGACGAGACCCTGGACGTACTCGAAGAGATCTGGACGAAGGACCCGGCCGGGTACAGCGGGGCGCGGTTGTCGGTGCCGCTGCACCACGCGCCGCTGAAGCCCGCGCGGCGGCCCCGGCCGCCCGTGTACCTGGGCGCGCGCTCGGGGCGGGCGCTGCGCCGGATCGGGGAACGCGCCGACGGCTGGCTGCCGGTGTGCGTGGTGCCGGGCTTCGTGGACTTCGACGGCATCGTCCGGCAGCGGGCGCGGGTGGACGAGGCGGCGCGGACGGCGGGCCGCGATCCGCGCGTCATCGACGCGGTCTTGCGCGTCAACATCGAGGCGGGCACGTCCACGGAGCAGGTGGTGACGGTGATCAAGGCCGCGGGCGAGCGCACCGGTATCGACCATGTGATGGTCGACACGATGTACAGCGACGCGGGCGTCGACCAGTCCGTGGAGCGGGCCTTGGCGATCCTCGACGGCGTCCGCGCGGGCTGATCCGAGGAGCCGGTACCCCGGCCGGGCGCCGTACGTCGCCCGGCCGCCGGTTCGTACCCTCGCGGGCCCGCGGACTCGCAGACTCGCGGGCTCAGAGGATCTGGATGCTCTTGACCCGCGGGGGGCGGTTCGGGAACGTGATGTCGGTCCAGCGGTTGATCCGCACCGAGTCGCCGTTGACGTCGTAGTAGATCAGGTCGTTGTTGCCCGTGACGATCCGGTCGACCCACCAGCCGCCGAAGTCGGTCCGGCCCGAATTCGCGTAACAGTCCACGCTGTCACGGCCGTTGAGGTGCGAGTAGATCTTCAGGTAGTCCGCGCCGCCGACGCACTCGACGTGGTCGATGGCGAAGGCGGGGCCGCTCGGCACGGCGACGGTCAGCGCGGCGGCGGCGGCCAGCGCCATGGTCATCGAGCCGATGACCTTCTTGGCTTTCGAGATCACGTAAATCCCCTTCACACGGAGCCCGGCACCCGGCCCGGCTCGCTCGCTTCTTCAGGCCGGACAGCGGCCCGCCGCCGATCTTGGTGTGATGCCTCTGGCAAATGCGGCAAGCGGAGCGATGTCGTCGGTTTTTGACTCGATCGAGCGAAGGTGTGTTTGTTCCGGGCGCGATTGGTTACGGGGCGGGCTCGGGACGGGGGCGGTCCGTACGCGCGTAGACCAGGGCGGCTTCGGTGCGGTTGCGGACGCCGAGCTTCTCCAGGATGTGGGAGACGTGGACGGCGACGGTGCGGTCGCTGATGTAGAGGGAGCGGGCGATCTGGCGGTTGCTCTCGCCGCGGGAGAGCAGGGCGAGGACCTGGGCCTCGCGTTCGGTGAGGTCGAGGCGGGCCTGGGCGGCGACGGACCGGGTCGTGGGGTCGGGCGGCCGGGTGAGACGGCCGCGGGTGGCCAGTTCGTGGGCGAGGCGCAACAGCGGTGCTGCGGACAGGGGTTCGGCCAGGCCCAGGCAGGCGGCCAGGGCGCGGCCCGCCTGTTCGCGGCGGCCCGCGCGGATCGCGGTCCCGGCCTCGCGCAGGCGTGCGTACGCCTCGCGGTAGGGCTGGTCGGCGGCGCGCCAGGCGTCGGCGACCTGCCGCCAGGTCGCCCGGTCGTCGGAGCCGTCGGCGCGGGAGTGTTCGGCCGCGGCGAGGGCGCCGAAGGCGGCGACGACGGGTTCGCCGCAGTGGCGGGCGGCGATGGCGGCGGCGCGTTCGGCGAAGGTCACGGCGGAGCCGTCCCAGGCGGCGGGCAGGCCGTGGGGGCGTACCGGGCCCGGCAGCAGGGCGAGTTCGGCGGCGAGGCGGGCGCCGTCGGCGAGCAGCCGGATCTCCTCCTCGGCGAGGGCGCCGCCGCCGACGGCCCGCAGGCCGTGCAGGACGTGGTCGGCGGCTGTCGCCAACTCCCCCGCGTCCAGCGCCTGTTCGGCCTGGCAGGCGTGGCAGGGGCCGAGCAGGCGGGGGTCGTCGGGGGCTTCGGCGAGTACGGCGGTGAGTTCCGCGGTGCGGCGGCGGTCGCCGCGGGCGACGGCCAACTCCAGTTGGAGCAGGTGCAGATAGCGGGTGATGTGGGCGCTGGACTGGCCGACGAGTTCGGCCAGGAGCTGGTCGGCCTCCGGCCAGCGGCCGGTGGCGACGAGGACCGCGGCCGTGTTGAAGTCCAGGACGGCGGTGAGCGGGGGCGGCGCGCCGAGTTCGCTGGCCGCGCGGCGTCCGGTCAGGGCCACTTCGCGCGCCTCCGCGAAGCGGCCCCCCGTACAGAGCAGGTACATGTGGTTGCTGGCCGCGCGCAGGACGTCCTCGACGGAGTCCGTACGGCGGGCCAAGTCGCGTGCGGCGCACAGGGCTTCGAGGCCCGCCTCCAGGTCGCCGCGCTGGGCGCGGACGATGCCGAGGGTGGTGAGGGCGTGGGCGTGCTCGGCGAGGGCGCCGATGCGCTCGGCCATCCGTAAGGCCCGTTGCGCCAGCGGCAGCGCGCCGTCCGGGTCGCCGACCTGGACGCGCATGTCGGCCGCCGCCGCCAGGACTCTGGCTTCGAGGGCGCCGGTCGCCTCGGGCGCCGTGGCCAGGAGCCCTTGCGCCTCTTCCAGTGCGGCGATGGCGCCCCAGGGGTCTCCGGCCTCGCGGCGGTAGGCGCCGAGGCGTTCGAGCAGGCGGGCGCGGTCTTGTGCGTGTGCCTGTGCCTGCGCTTCTGCGTGTGCTTGTGCGTGTGCCTGCCCTTGTACGGCGGCTGCCGCGTGGCTTCCGTCGGCGCGGTACGCCTCGGCCGAACGCGGTCCGTGGCGTGGTGTGTCGAGGGTGGCCGGGCCGCCGCCCGCCGACAGGGCCAGCGCGCGGGTGACGTACTCCGTGGCGCACTGGGGCTCGCCCGCGTAGCTGGCCGCGCGGGCGGCCTCCGGCCAGAGAGAGGTGGCGGCGGCCTCGGAGAGGTGGTCGGAGAGGGTGACGGCGAGGGCGTAGAGGCGGTGGGCCTCGGGGTACGCGCGGGCGTTGACGGCCAGGCGGGCGGCCGTCAGGGCCGAAGTGGCCGCGCGGGCGGGGCAGTCGGCGAGGTGCCAGTGCCGGGCCAGGAGGGCGGGGTCCGAGGCGGTACGGGCGGCGAGGGCGTGCGCGTAACGGCGGTGCAGGCGGCGGCGCTCGCCCGGGAGCAGGTCGGCGTACAGGATCTGGCGGATCAGGCCGTGCGGGAGGGCGTAGCCGTCCTCGGTGGAGGTGAGCAGGCGCTGCTCGACGGCCCGGCGCACGGCGGCCAGCAGCGTTCGCTCGGGTAAGGGGACGGTGGCGGCGAGGAGTTCGTGCGTCATGCCGTCGTCGGTCACGGATATCTGGTCGATGACCTCGCGGACGTCGGCGTCCACGCAGCTCACGCGGGCGAGGACCACTTCCGCGATGGACGCGGGCGGCCAGGGGCGGGCCGCCCGCGCCAACTCCTGTGCGTACAGCGGGTTTCCCTCCGCCGCCGATACGGCCGCCGCCACGTCGGCGGCGTCCGCGTCGGCCGGGAGCAGCGCGGTCACCAGCTCGGCGACCTCCGCGTCCGCCAAGCCGCTCAGCCGCAGCCGCGTCACCCTCGGACATCGGCCCAGCTCCGCGAACCAGCGCCGCGCGTCCGCCGTCAGCTCCTCCTCCCTCACCGTGGCCACGATCAGCACCGGCTGTCGTCTCAGCCGCACCGCCAGAAACGCCAGCAGATCGCGCGTGGACGCGTCCGCCCAGTGCAGGTCCTCCAGCACCAGCACCAGCGTCGTACGCGCCGACATCTCCCCCAGCACCCCCAGCACCCGCTCGAACACCCGCTGCCGCGTGGCCGGCCGCCCCCCACCGAACGCGTACGCCGCGCCCCGTCCACCAGCCGGCCCGGTCTCAGCCCACCCGTCAAAGCCCCCGCGCCCGCGCGCAGCACCCCCGGCTACGGGCGCGGGGCCGACCCCGGCATCGCCGGACCCCCTCCCCGCGCCGGAACGGCCGGACCCACCGGCCACGCCGTCCGCCACCGGGCCGCCGTCCGACGGACCGGCCGCACCCCCGAAGCTCCCCGGCGAACGCGCGCCGCCGTCCGGCGAGGGTTCGCGCTCGTGTGGAGCGGCGCCGGGGGCGGGGTGGGGGGCCGCGCCGGAGGCGAAGAGGTCGCGGAGGGCGGCGATGAAGGGGCCGTAGGCGAGGGTGGGGCCGGTGAGGGGGACGGAGTCGCCGGTGCGGAGGCGGGCGTGGCGGGGGGCGGTGGTGACGAGGGTGGCGAGCTCTTGGACGAGGCGGGTCTTGCCGAGACCCGCCTCGCCGGTGACGAGGAGGAGTTGGGCCTGGCCGGCCGCCGCGCGGTCGAAGGCGGCGACGGCGGCGCGCTTCTCGGGGTACCGCCCGACGAAGGGCGCTGACTTGGTCATGTGCGCAGTGTGAGCACGCGGCAGCGGTGTGTCGACGGCGAAGCGAAGAAGCTGCCATCGGGGGCGGAGCGAAACCGGCCCATTTTCATCGTGGCCGGTACGGGCGTTCCGCAAAGGCCGCGTGAAGGTTTGGTGCCTGGTGGCGGACGGTGTTCGCTCACCGGACGCGGCGGGAATCCGGCGTGATTCCCCGCGCCGCGCCCCGGCGGCGGTCTCGTATCTGTCGCAAACAGAAATCCGTGAAGTCCCCGGCCGTACACGGGTATACGCCGAAAAGGGGTCACCCGGCGGTCGTGGACGAGTACATCTAGTCAATTCCCACATACGCGCCTACGTCATGTTGCAGACGTGCGCGAGCGCTTTACCACCGCATAGTTGGCCCGGTTCGGCCCGGCGGCCAGCCGCGGCCGAAGACCGCTCGACGGAACCGGGAGGAGGAAACCCCATGAAGAAGATGTCGATCCGCAAGGCCGGCACCATCCGCCTGACCAGCTCCGCGTACTACTGCTGCTCGGCCCTCTAGCAACACCGCCGGAGCCGGGCCCTGTTGACCACTTCGCGCAGGCCCCGGCTCCGGTGACCGGCTCCGGTCACCGACTTCCCCGTAGAGAGGCACCCCGCATGACCGTGACCTCGTCGGACGGCACCACGACCGCGCCGGACGGCGGCGGGGGCGCGGTCCTGCTGCACAAGCTCACGATGATCCCCGAGGACGACGGCGTGATGGTCGGCCGTCCGGACACCGCCTCGTACGCCGTCTTCCCCGAGGAGGGCGCTGAGGCGCTGCGGATGCTGGAGGCCGGGGTGCCGGTGGCCGAGGTGGCCGCCTGGTACGAACGGACCTGCGGCGAGCCGCTGGACGTGGACGACTTCCTCGACGTCCTGGCCGATCTGGGGTTCCTGCGCGGGGACGGCGAGGACGAGCCGGCCGGCCCGGTGCGCTGGCAGCGGCTCGGCGCCTGGACGTTCTCCTGGCCCGCCTGGCTGGTCTACCTCGCGCTGATGGTGACCGCCGCCGCCTGGATGATCAGGGACTCGTCGCTGCGGCCCTCGTACCACGACGTGTTCTTCACCGACCATCTCGCGCTGATCCCCATCGCCCTGACGGTCGTTCAGATCCCCTGCATCCTCGTGCACGAGGGCTATCACGCCCTGTCCGGGCGGCGGCTGGGGCTGCCGTCCACGCTCACGATCAGCCGCCGGCTGTACTACCTGGTCGCAGAGACCCGGCTGGACTCGCTGTTCAGCGTGGAGCGCAAGCGGCGCTATCTGCCCTTCGTGGCCGGGATGCTGGCCGACGCCGTGCTGATCTCGGGCCTGACGCTGCTGGCCGTGGCGCTGCGCGGACACGGCCCCGCGTGGATCTCCGCCCTGATGCTGGCGATCTCCTTCACGTGTGTGATGCGGCTGCTGTGGCAGTTCATGTTCTACCTGGAGACCGACCTCTACTACGTCCTCACCAACGCCCTGCGCTGCTCCGACCTCCAGAACGCCGCCCGCTTCCAGGTGCGTACGCTCTTCCGCCGCTGGACGCGCAGGCCGCCCCCGGTGGCCGACCCCGACGCCGAATGGTCCGACCGCGACCGGCGGATGGCGCGCTGGTACGCGCCGATGCTGGTGGTCGGTTACGGATTCTCGCTCGGCAGCCTGCTGTGGGCGGGGATTCCGACCACCGTGCACTTCTGGTCGCAGATCAACAACCGCTTCAGCGATTCCGGGACGGCCACCAGCGGGATTCTCGACGCGATCAGCTTCGTCGGCCTCACCGCACTCCAGTTCGGGCTGCTGCTTTACGTGACAGTACGGGACCGGCGCGCCGCGAAGGAATCCCGTGGGGATTCGGAACGGGAAGAGGAGCAGGGCCCGAACGGCCAGGAGCCGGAAATCGCAGGCGTCGCTTAAAGCACACCTTTCCTCTTGGAGCGCTCGGCTCGCTTCCCCCGCTTTGCTCGCTCAGCCCGCTTTGTTCGCTCACCCCGCTTTGTTCGCTCGCCCCGCTCAGCTCGCATGAACCCCACGAACCTCAGGAACTCCCAGGAACTCCAGGACCACAAGGAGCACTTCATGACCTCGTCCCCGCCTCGGCACTGCTGGGTCGCCGCCACCGGCACCGCCGCCGACCCCGCCGACCCGGCCGGTTCCGTCACGTACGGCGACCTCCCGCCCGCGCCCGAGCCCGACATCGACGTGCGCTGTCACCGCCGGCTGCGGGGCCCGTACACCGGGGGCGGGGCCCTGCTGCGCGCGGTGATCCCCGAACTGGCGGGCGAGCACGACGAGTTCATTGCCGCGCGGGCCACCGAGGTGATCTCGCTGGCACCCGACCTGGCACCCCGGGTGCCGATCGCGCCGCAGACGCTGACCGCGCTCGCCAGCCGCGCCGAGCGCACCCGCTTCTACTCCGTCGCCCGTACGCTGCGCGTCTCGCACGGCGTCGCCGAGCTGCTGACGGACTGGGCGCGTACCGTCCGCCCCGGCGGTACGGTGATCCGCTTCCGTGAGCTGGACGACGCCGACCCCACCGACCGTGAGCTGGTCTCCGTCCTGCTGCGGCGCTGCGACCCGGCCGTCCTGCGGCTGGTGGTGGAGACGGACGGTCTCGCCGACGACGAGTTGGGGCAGGCGCTGCGCACGTACGCCGACCGGGCCGCGCCGGAAGCGGCCGGGACCCCGGACGAGCGGCCTGCCGAGCTGCCGGACGAGCACCTGGACGAGCACCTGGAGGGCGCCGATCTCGCGCAGCTCTTCATCGACGCGGACGGCACCAGCAAGGACCCGCGACTGATCGCCGCCTACGAGGCGTTGGACCCGGCCGAGCGGGCCGCCCGGCACAGCGCCCGCGCGGAGCTGCTGGCCGAACGCGCCGAGCCGGGTGTGTCGTTGGGCGCGCACCTGTACCACCTGGAGCACGGCACCGACCCGGCGGCCGGGGCGGGCACCGCCTTCGTGGACGCCTGCGAGTCCTGCTTCGACAGCGGCTTCTACGAGGCGGCGCTGGAGATCTCGCAGCGCGGGCGGGCGCTGTTCGGCGACGCGCGGCCCAAGCCGTACTGGAACCTCACCAACAAGATCGGCGCGTGCCTGTCGTATCTGCGGCGCGGCGAGAAGGGCTTCTCGTACTTCGCCGAGCTGCGGTCGGGCAGCACCGAGCCCGAGATCCACATGAATAGCTGCTACATGATGGCGATGCTCTACACCCGCCACCTGCCCAAGGGCATGCACGACGAGATGCGGGCGCTGGAGTGGGTCAACACCGCGATCGCCATCGCGGACTGGAACCCGGACCCGCACCGCCGGGTCTTCGTGGGCGCTTTCATGCGGAACGCGAAGGCGCTGGTCGAGCTGCACCGCGCCGACCTGGACGCGGCGCTGGCGCTGGTCAACGACGCCATCGCGATGACGGACGAGGATCTCGGCCCGGACGAGCAGCTTCTGCACCGCTCGGTGCTGCGCTACAACCGCGCGCAGATCCTGGCCGCGCGCGGCGACCACGAGGGCTCGCTCGCCGACTACGACCTGGTGATCAGCCGCGACCCCGACTACGGCGACTACTACTTCGAGCGGGCCGGAGGGCGGCGCGCCAACGGGCAGTTCGACGCGGCGCTCGCCGACTACGCCGAGGCGATCCGGCTCAGCCCGCCGTTCCACGAGGCGCACTTCAACCGGGCCGATCTGCTGCGGGAGTTGGGCGACGAGGAAGCCGCGCTGCGCGATCTGGACTACGCGGCGATCCTCGACCCCGGCCACGTCGACACCCTCGTCAACCGGGCCGACCTGCTCATGGCGCTCGGGGAGATCGAGCAGGCGACGGCGGACGTCGAGGCGGGCCTCGCGCTGGACTCCAAGAACGCCAACCTGCTGTGCGCGCAGGGGACTCTGCTGGCCGAGTCCGAGCAGGTCGACGCGGCCTTCACCAGTTTCACCGCCGCCCTGGAGTCCGACCCGTCGTTCGTCGCCGCCTGGGTCAACCGGGCCGTGCTGTCGTACTCCGCCGGGCGGCTGCCGGAGGCCGTGGACGACCTGGACCACGCGATCGAGCTGGCCGACGACCCGGTGCTGCGCGGCAACCGGGCGCTGGCGCTGTACGACCTGGGCGCGTACGAACGGGCCCTGGCCGACCTGGACATCGCGATCCCGGCGCTCGCCGACGAGGACCCCGACCTGCTCTACCGGCGCGGCGCCGTACGCCTCGCGCTCGGCGAGACGGACGGCGCCTTCGCCGACTGGCGCGACCACCTGGCGGCCTACGGGGAGGGCGAGGCGTCGCCCTTCGTGGAGGAGATCGCCGAGCGGATGCGGGAGTTCGTGCCCGGCGACGGGGAGTCGGCAGCGGCCGGCCGGGAGTCCGTACCGAGCGGCCGGGAGGGCGCGGCGTGACCGCGTCCGCCGAGGCGCCCGCCTCCGTACCGGAGTTGGAGGCCGGTGTGGGGCCCGGGCTCTACCGGGCGGTGATGCGGCAGCACGCGAAGGGCGTCGCCGTCATCACCGCGGGCGAGGACGCCGGGCCGCCGGTCGGCTTCTGCGCCACCTCGCTGACGTCGGTCTCCCTCGACCCGCCGCTGGTCTCCTTCACCGTCGGCCTGCACGCGGCGTCCTTCACCGCCGTGGAGAGCGCCCGCCATGTCGCCGTCCACCTGCTCGCCGAGGGCCAGGAGGACACCGCCCGGCGCTTCGCCCACGGCGGGGCCGCGAAATTCGGGGCGGCCACCGCCTGGCACCGGGGGCCGCGCGGCCTGCCCGTGCTGGACGACGTCCTCGCCGCTCTGATCGTCTCCCTCGTCCAGCTCGTGCCGGTCGGCGACCACGCCCTGGCCATCGGCCGGGTCGTCGAGGCCACCCACGCCCCCTCCCCCGCCCGGCCGTTGATCCACCACGACGGCGCGTTCGTCCATCTGGCTCTTCCCTAGGGCGTGTTGACGGCCCGGCGGGACGACGCCGCGGGCTCCCCGTCCACCGTGCGGTGGACAGCGGAGTACCCGTACGGTCGTCCCGCCGGGCCGTCCGCCCGGTCGACCGGCTCGGCGCCCGGCCGGAGCGCCCCCGGCTGTCCGAGCGCGATGCGGTACGGATTCCGCGAACCCCTCTTCCGCGTCGTCGGCGTGACGGGGGGTCAGCCGGTGGCGGTCACCGGCGCCATCTTGTCGGCGATCCCCGGATTCTTCGCGAGCCACTTCTTGACGCCCGCCGCCGTGTTGTCCTGGCCGGCGGACTGGATGTCGGCCTCCAGGGAGCTGAGCTGCTCCTCGGTGAGGTGGAAGTCCTTCATCCAGGCGGTGACCTGCGGCAGCTTGTCCGCCCGGCCCTTGTTGGCCAGATTGTGGATGGAGTCGGCCTTGCCCCACAGGCCCTTGGGGTCGGCGAGCTTGGTCAGCTCGTACGTGCTGTAGGCCCAGTGCGGGGACCACAGGACGACGGCGACCGGCTTGTGCTGCGCGTAGTCCCGCTTCAGCTCGGCGAGCATGGCGGAGGTGGAGCTGCTGACGACCTTGTACTCGCTGTCGAGGCCGTAGCCCTTGAGCACCGTGGAGTTGAGCAGCTTCATCTCGCCCGCGCCCGGCTCGATGCCGATGATCCTGCCGCCGAACTCCTTGCCCCGGCCCTTGAGATCGGCCATGGACGAGACGCCCTTGACGTAGGACGGGACGGAGACCTCCAGGGACGTCTGGTCGTACCACTTGCCGAGGTCGGCGTAGTCCTTGCCGTACTGCTGGAGGTAGGACGCGTGCGTGGTGGGCAGCCAGGCGTCGGTGAGGTAGTCGAAGTTGCCGGTGGACAGGCCGGTGAAGGCGGCGCCGGGGTCGTAGGTGTTGACCTGGGCCTTGTAGCCGCGCGAGTCCAGGACCTCCTTCCACAGGTTGGCCGACGCGATGGACTCGTCCCAGTTGAAGGAGCCGATCTTGACCGTCCGGCCCTTGCCGACGTCCGCCGAACCGGCCGTCGCGGGGCCGTCGTCGGAGTCGCCGCCGAAGATGCCGGTGCCGCAGGCGATCAGGGCGAGCGCGACGACGGCGGACAGGCCGACGGCGGGGCGCGGGCGGTAGCGCAGCACGCTCAGGCCGCGCGTCGGGAGCTTCGCGCGGGCCAGCGCGAGGGCGCGGCGGCCCAGCGGCGAGACCTGGTCGCCGAGCGCGCCGGTGATCCGGTCGAGGTAGATGGCCAGGATGACCACCGCGATGCCGCCCTCGAAGCCGAGGCCGATGTTGACCTGGCTGATCGCGCCGAAGACGGTCGAGCCGAGCCCTTCGGCGCCGACCATGCCGCCGATGACGACCATCGACAGCGTCAGCATGATGACCTGGTTGACGCCCGCCATGATGGTCGGCAGCGCCAGCGGCAACTGCACGCGCATCAGCGTGCGGCCCGGCGACGTACCGAACGCGTCGGCGGCCTCGACCAGTTCCTCGTCCACCTGCCGGATGCCCAGCTCGGTCATCCGGACGCCGACCGGCATCGCGAAGACGATGCAGGCGATGACGGCCGGGACCGTGCCGAGGCTGAAGAAGATGATCGCCGGGATCAGGTACACGAAGGCGGGCAGCGTCTGCATGACGTCGAGCACCGGCCGGACGACCATGCTCGCGGTCCGGCTGCGCGCCGCCCAGATGCCCAGCGGCACCGCGAGCAGCAGGGCCACGACACCGGAGACGACGACCAGGGACAGCGACTGCATCGCCTCGTCCCACTGCGCGATGGAGTCGATCAACGCGAAGCCGAGGAAGGCGAGTACGCCCGCCGGGAGGCCGCGCATCCACAGCGCGATCACCGCGAGGATGGCCGCCATGAGCAGCGGCGGCGGGCCGCCGAGCACCCATTCCACGCCGTCGTACATGTGGTTGACGACGCTGCTGATCGCGTCGAAGAGCCAGGAGAGGTGGTCCGTCAGCCAATTGACGGCGTCCTCCGCCCAGTTACCGAGGTGAATCCTAGGCACGGGCGGCCTCCTTCCCTTCGAAGGACCCGGATTGGACGGTCCCGGATTCGGCCCCGGCTTCTACGGTCCCGGATTCGGGCGCGGTCTCGTCCTCGTGGTCGCCGAGCGCCGCGAGCAGCGCCACGCGCGGGATCACTCCGGTGAGCCGCCCGTCGTCGTCCACGACGGCCAGCGGCAGCTTCGTCCGCGAGGCGGGCGTGAGCAGGCCGGACAGCGGGGTGTCGGCCTGGGTCGTCACGCAGTCGGTGTCCATGAGGTCGCGCACCGTGCCATCGTTGTCAGCCTGCGTGCAGCTGACCTCGGTGACCGTGCCGACCAGCTTGCGACCGCCCTCGGCCCCGCCCTCGACGACGAAGGCGGCGGACGCGTGGTCGTCGCGCAGGACGCTCATCGCGGCGCGCGGCCCGTCGTCCGGGCTGACCATCACGCGCGGTTCCTCCATGATCGAGGCGGCGGTGAGCACACGGGAGCGGTCGACGTCCTGCACGAAGCTGGCCACGTAGTCGTCGGCCGGTTCGGTGAGGATGTCCTGCGCGGTGCCGATCTGGACGATCCGGCCGTCGCGCATGACGGCGATACGGTCGCCGAGCCGCATGGCCTCGTTCAGGTCGTGGGTGATGAAGACGATGGTCTTGCGCAGCCGCTGCTGGAGTTCGAGGAGCTGGTCCTGCATGTCGCGGCGGATCAGCGGGTCCAGCGCGGAGAACGACTCGTCCATCAGCAGCAGTTCGGCGTCGGTGGCCAGCGCGCGGGCCAGGCCGACGCGCTGCTGCATACCGCCGGACAGCTCGTCGGGCCAGGACTTCTCCCAGCCGCTGAGGCCGGTCATCGCCAGCGCCTCGGCGGCCTTGGCCTCGCGCTCCTCGCGCGGGCGGCCCTGGACCTCAAGGCCGTAGGCGGCGTTCTCCAGCACGCTGCGGTGCGGGAAGAGCGCGAAGTGCTGGAAGACCATGCTGATCCTGCGGGAGCGCAGGTCGCGCAGGGCCTTCGCGGACAGGGCCGTGAGGTCCCGCCCGTCGAACAGCACCCTGCCCGAGGTGGGCTCCAGCAGACCGTTCAGCATGCGCAGCAGGGTGGACTTGCCCGATCCCGACAGGCCCATCACGACGAATATCTCGCCGGGTTCCACGGTGAAGGAGGCGTCGACGACCGCAGCGGTCGTCCCTTCCTCCCTCAGTTTCTCGCGGTCGGCGCCTTCCTGAAGCCGACGTACTCCTTCCTTCGGCCTTCTGCCGAAGATCTTGCTTACGTGCTCGACGACGAGCTGTGTCACGGTGGCCTTTCGGGGCAGGGGACAGAGCGGAGCCGAACCTTCCGACTCCGCGTCGCCGCCTACCCGAGGTCACACGCAGCGCAAACAAGACGGCTTAAATCGGTCCTCTATGCCCGATTTGATGTCGCTTTGCGGGGCAGCTCATTGTGACCGGATCGTGTCCAAGAACGCAGGGGGCTCGTCAGCCCCGCCTGACACTCAGACCCCGTGCGGCGCACTGGCGGCGTCCGTCTCCGTCATCGTGTCCGTCCCGGCCGCCGTGTCCGGCTCCGCGTCCGGCTTCAGGGTGCCCGCCGCGACGCTCGCGATGACACAGAAGGCGACCGGCAGGGCGAAGGTGGCGTTCAGCGGCATGAAGTGGGTGAGCGGGCCGATGACGGCCGGGCCCGCGAGCATGCCGAGGTAGCCGAGGCCCGCCACGCGGGAGACGTTGGCGCCCGCCGCGTCCTTGTCCGCGTGGCCGGCGGCGCTGAAGAGCTGCGGGATGCAGCCGGACAGGCCGATACCGAAGACCGTCCAGCCGATGAGGGCCAGCGGGACGCTGTTGGACAGCGCGGCAGTGGCGAGACCGACGGCGCCGAGGGCGGAGCCGTACCGCAGGACCGCGACCGTGCCGACGCGGGCGGCGACCGAGTCGGTCAGGAAGCGGCCGACGGTCATCGCGGTGGCGAACGCGCCGTACGCGAGGGCGGCGGTGGCCTGCGGGGCGTCGAGGACGTCGCGCAGGTGGAGCACGCTCCAGTCGTTGGCGACGCCTTCGCTGAGCATGAGCATCAGGGCGAGGGCGGCGAGGATCCAGATACGGGAAGGGGTCCTGCGCGCGGACTTGGCCGCCGCCTTGGGCGTATCCGTGGCCGTATCCGTACCCGTCACCGCGCCCGTGGCCGTCGCCGCGCCCGTGGCCGTATCCGTGGCCGCGCTCGCGTCCGCCCGCTCGGCCACTTCCTTGGGGAGCAGCGCCGGGGCGGCCAGGGCCATGACGGCGAGGCCGACCAGGGCCGCGGCGCCGAGGGTGACCGCCGGGCTCCAGCCGAGCTTCAAGGTGAGCGCGCCGAGCAGGGAGGCGATGACGCCGCCGACCGAGAAGACGGCGTGGAAGGCGGACATGATGGGCCGGGCGTATCCGTGCTCGACCTGGACGGCGTGGGTGTTCATGCTGACGTCGAGGGAGCCGTTGCCGAAGCCGAAGACGAACAGGGCGGCGGCCAGCGCCCACGGGTTGGTGGCCAGGCCCGGCAGGACGACGGCCGCGGCGCACAGCGTGGCGCTCGCGGGTACGACCTTGCGGGAGCCGATCCGGTCGGTGAGGGGCCCGGCGAGCTGCATGCCGATGAAGGCGCCCCCGCCGAGCAGCAGAAGGAGCCAGCCGAGCACGGCGTGGCTGATGCCCACGCGGTGTTCGATGGCGGGAATGTGCACGATCCACATGCCCAGGACGAAGCCGTTGAGAGCGAAGAAGGCGAAGGTGGCCAGCCGTCCGGCCCGCAGGGATCTCTCCATGGTTCGAACGTAACGAACAGATTCTCTGTTTGTAAAGTTGCAATCCGAACATCTCGGGTGTTCGATTGCGTCATGGCGAGTACGGCGGGCGGTACTGAGGGAACGGGCGGCGCGGCGCACGCCGGGGCGGCGGAACGGCTGCGGCGGATCGCGGAGGCCGTGCGCGAGGCGGGCCGGATGAGCGTCGCGGACCTGGCGGAACTCACCGACACCTCCGAGATGACGATCCGCCGCGACCTGGAGGCGCTGGCCGAGCAGGGCGTCATCGAGCGCTACCGGGGCGGCGCCCGGAGCCTGCTGCTGCGCGGCGAGGAGCCGCCGTTCGCGCTGCGCGCGCAGGACGGGAGCGACGCGAAGCGGCGGATCGCCGCCGCCGTCGCGCAGATGCTCACCGACGGCGAGTCCGTCGTGCTCGACAGCGGCACCACATGTCTTGAGGTCGCGCGCGCCCTGGAACACCGGCGCCTGACCGTCATGCCGCTGTCCCTCCACGCGGCCAACGCCCTCACCGGCGCCGCCCACGTCAAGCTGCTGCTTCCGGGAGGCGAGCCCCGCCCCGGCGAACTCGCCCTCACCGGACCGCTCACCGAGGCGTCGCTCGCCTCCCTGCGCTTCGACACCGCCGTCATCGGCTGCTGCGGCCTCACCGCGGCCGACGGCCTCACCGCCTACGACCTCGCCGACGCCGCCGTCAAGCGCGCCGCGATCTCCGCCGCCCGCAGGGTCATCGCCGTCGCCGACGCGGCCAAGTTCTCCCGTACGGCGCTGGCGTTCGTCGCCGCGCCGACCGCCCTCGACGCCGTCGTCACGGACGGAGCGGCCCCCGCCGAGAAGACGGAAGCCCTCGCGGCGGCCGGAGTCACGGTCCACACCGTCTGAGACGTGTCCCTCGGGGGCTTTCCCGCCTCCCGCGAACGGCGCGCGGGCAGGGGGCGCGCCGGGGTGAAACCTTGTGACGGGGGGATCACCCGAACCCGTGAAGGGTGGGGAAAACGCCTGGCGGCGGGGGTGCGGCGGCGGGCTGAGGTGATCGCGGGGGCGCGCGCCCCTTCCCGCCTCGGCCGGCAGGTTTGCACCACTCGCGGCGCGAAGTCGCCCCCCGCGCGCCGTACCGGGACGGCGCCCCGGGCTGTTTCGCTGGTTCCCGTGCGGTGGGCCGTCCGGTCCCGGGGCCGTTCGGTCCCGCGGGCCGTCCGGTCCGCGACCGGCCTGTGCGCACAGCTCTGTTCCCCGTCCCGGAGGCAAAGTGCCCGCTTCGGAAAGCACCATCAGCCCCACGACCGACGAGCCGCCGCCCGCCGCACCCGGCGACGGCGCGCGGCTCACCAGCCTCAGCACCCTGGGGGCGCGGCAACTCGCCACCACCACCAAGTCAGAACCGCAGATGCGCGGGATCAGCTCGCGCTGGCTGCTCAGGATGCTGCCCTGGGTGGACGTCCCGAGCGGCACCTACCGCGTCAACCGCAGGCTCCAACTCCACGTCGGCCAGGGCAGGGTGAGCTTCGACCAGAACGGCGCCGACGACGTCCGGGTGATCCCGGAGACGCTGACCGAACTCCCGGCGCTGCGCGGCTACCAGGACACCGCCGTGCTGCGGGAACTGGCCGGCCGCTACGAGGTCCGCCAAGTGCGCGCCGGAGACACGCTGTTCACGGCAGGGCAGCCGATCACCGAGACCTACCTCGTCGTCCACGGACGGCTGACCCGGTACACCGAGGGCAAGTACGGGGAGGAGGCGGTCACCGGAGTCGTCACCGACGGGGGCCAGTTGGGGGACGAGTCCATCGGCCAGGACGAGCCGCGGTGGACGTCCTCGGCGCGGGCCGACACCGCGGCCGTCCTGCTCACCGTCCCCTGGACCGTCGTCGCCGAAGTCGCCGACCGCGTCCCCTCCTTCGCCGCGCACCTGGCCGCGTACGCCGAGCGGCAGCGGCGGCCGACGAACCGGCGCGGCGAGGCGGACGTCCCGACGCAGGCGGGGCACCGCGGCGAGCCGTCGATCCCCAGCGGCTACGTGGACTACGAACTGGCCCCGCGCGAGTACGAGTTGTCGCTGACCCAGACCACGCTGCGCGTGCACAGCAGGGTCGGGGACCTCTACAACGACCCGATGGACCAGACCCAGCAGCAGCTCAAGCTGACCATCGAGGAGATCCGCGAGCGCCAGGAGTGGGAGCTGGTCAACAACCGCGACTTCGGGCTGCTGCACAACACCGAGTACGACCAGCGGATCAGCACCTTCAGCGGGCCGCCGACACCGGACGACCTGGACGAGCTGCTGTCCATGCGGCGCGGCACCCGCTTCCTCATCGCCCACCCGAAGGCGATCACCGCCTTCTTCCGGCAGGTGAGCAAGCGCGGTCTGATGCCGGGCCTCGCCGACGTCAACGGGCACGCGGTGCCCGCCTGGCGCGGTGTGCCGCTGCTGCCCTGCGGCAAGATCCCGATCACCGGGCACCACACCAGCAGCATCATCGCGCTGCGTACCGGTGAGGACGACCAGGGCGTGGTCGGCCTGCTCCCGACCGCGCTGCCGGATCAGCTCCAACCGGGCCTGAACATGCGCCGCATGGGGGTGAGCACGACGGCGGTCATCAGCTATCTGGTCACCGCCTACTACTCGATGGCGATCCTCGTGCCCGACGCGGTCGGCATCCTGGAGAACGTCCAGCTCGGCAGGACCGTCGAGTGACCGGGCCGAGCGTGGACCACGCGACGGGCGCGCCCCCGGACACGGACGTGTCGCGGGCGGCGGCCACCACGGTGGCCGCCGTCACCCCCACCGTCCCCCGGCAACTGCCCGGTCCGCAGAATCTCACCCGGACGCTCAAGGCCCGGCGCACCGGGGCCGTTCCCGGTCTCAGGTACCAGCCCGCGCCGCCCGTGGACCAGGCGAAGGTCGACGAGGTGGACCGGCGGCTCGAGGAGTGGGCGCGCGGCCTCGACCTGTTCCCGCCCGCGTGGAACGGGGACTTCGCGGGATTCCAGTTCGGCCGGGCCGTGGTGCTCCAGCATCCGGGCGCCGCCGACCTCGAACGGCTCACCGTCGCGGGCGAGTTGCTGCTCGCCGAGAACCTGGTGGACTCCTGCTACTGCGAGGAGGAGGAAGGAAGAGGCGGTTCCCACCAGGGCCTCGGCGGGCCGCTGCTCATGGCCCAGTCGGCGATCGACCCGCACCACGGCACGCCCGAGTCCGAGGCCCAGTGGCGGCTCGGCATGCAGGCGGACGGGCCCCTGCGCTCGTACCACTGGGCGATGAGGGACTACGCGGAGTTCGCCACCCCGAGCCAGACCACCCGCTTCATGCACGACATCGCCCGGCTGCACCTGGGCTATCTCGCCGAAGCGGCCTGGGCGGAGAAGCGTTTCGTCCCGCAGGTGTGGGAATACCTGGTGATGCGGCAGTTCAACAACTTCCGCCCCTGCCTGTCGATCATCGACGCGGTCGACGGGTACGAGCTGCCCGAGGCCGTCTACGCGCGGCCGGAGATCCAGCGGATCACGGCGCTGGCCTGCAACGCGACGACCATCGTCAACGACCTCTACTCCTTCACCAAGGAGCTGGAAGGCGACCCGACGCACCTCAATCTGCCGCAGGTCGTGGCCGCAAACGAGGGATGCGGACTCAAGGCGGCCTATCTGGAGAGCGTCGAGATCCACAACCGGATCATGGGCTCCTTCGAGGAGGAGGCCGCCGCCGCGTCGGCGACGTCACCGCTGGTCGCGCGGTACGCACGCGGGCTGTCGGACTGGGTGGCCGGCAACCACGAATGGCACGCGACCAACA
This sequence comes from Streptomyces sp. NPDC008079, assembly GCF_042957385.1. Classification (NCBI taxonomy): domain Bacteria; kingdom Bacillati; phylum Actinomycetota; class Actinomycetes; order Kitasatosporales; family Streptomycetaceae; genus Streptomyces; species Streptomyces sp. NPDC008079. The sequence goes on along the minus strand of NZ_JBIBIC010000001.1, from coordinate 1,210,174 downwards.
CCCACCGATACCGCCTGCCCAACTACTGGTAGGCGCAGGCCGCTTCACCCGCTCCACGGCACGATGACCGATCCCAGTACCAAGAGGAGTCAGCGTTGACCATTTCGCACCCCGGCGTCGCCAAGGCACCGGTTCCGGCCCAGTCCACGTACCAGACCCGCGTCGCGGACTACTGGAACGCCGAACAGAATCCGGTCAACCTCGAACTCGGCAGGATCGACGACCTGTACCACCACCACTACGGTGTCGGCGACGTGGACTGGTCCGTACTCGACGAGACGGACCCCGCCAGGCGCCGGGATCTGATCACCACGGAACTGCACCGGCTCGAACACGCCCAGGCCGAACTCCTCGCCAAGCACCTGGGCCCGCTGAGCCCCGAGGACCGGGTCTTCGACGCCGGCTGCGGGCGCGGCGGCGGCAGCGTCACCGCGAATCTGCGCTACCAGTGCCACGCCGACGGCGTCACGCTCTCCACCAAGCAGGCCGACTTCGCCAATGAGCAGGCGCGGGCGCGCGGTATCGACGGCAAGGTCCGCTACCACCACCGCAACATGCTCGACACCGGCTTCCAGACCGGCGGTTACGCCGCGTCGTGGAACAACGAGTCGACGATGTACGTGGAGTTGGACCTGCTCTTCGCCGAGCACGCCCGGCTGCTGCGCCGCGGCGGTCGCTACGTCGTCATCACCGGCTGCTACAACGACACGTACGGGCGCGCGTCCCGCGAGGTGTCCCTGATCAACGCCCACTACATCTGCGACATCCACCCGCGCTCGGCGTACTTCCAGGCGATGGCCAAGCACCGGCTGGTGCCCACCCACGTCGAGGACCTGACGGCCGCGACGATCCCGTACTGGGAACTGCGCAAGTCCGCGGACCACTTGGTCACCGGAGTCGAGGACGCCTTCCTGACCGCGTACAAGAACGGCAGCTTCCAGTACCTGATGATCGTCGCCGACCGCGTCTGACCTTCGGCGCGCGAGACCTCCGGGGGGACCCCGGCTCGGACCAACACGAGCCGGGGTTCCGGGGGTCAGTGGCGGCGCGGCGGAAGGGGGGCGGACAGGCCCGTACCGAACAGACGGTGGTCGACCTCGTCGAGGGCCAGGCGCAGGGCGCCGAGGGCCACGCCCTCGTCGGCGAGCGTGGAGGCCCGGATCTCGGGGAGGCGCAGGCACAGGCGACGGACACGGTGTTCCTGGCCGTACACGGCGTCCAGACCGGCCGGTTCACCGCCGCGAGCGAGCCGGAGGCCGACATCGGGCGGGCCCTGATCGCCGCCGCACGGCGAACCGTCGTGCTCGCCGACTGATCCTGGCCGGCGACCCATCCGCGGCCGGAGCGGCTCCGAATACGGGGCAGGAGAGCGTCTCCGTGTGGTCGTCGTACGGGAAGGACCGGGCCTGCCGCTTACCTCCACTGAGCTGTGGAGGTGTCGTTTCCGGACCGCGGGATCTGCTGAATTTCTGCGCATTCAGCCCGCGTCCGGAATTTGTCGTGCCCGAATACCGGGACGCTCCCGATGAGCTTTGTGGTGCGTGAGTGAATTACTCGCGAGTAAAAGGATCACCGTAATGATCATCACCACTCTCGCCGCGCTGACCAGCATGTTTGATCGCAGCGGGCATATTCGGGATTCACTCCGTGTCCGAGATTGAACGGAAAGTGAGAGGGCTTGTCAGTTTCGTTCAAGTGTGCTGATATTCGGGCTGGATTCCTTTCGCTCCGAGGCGCTGCGGAGTCGGCTTCCTCAGGGGGGAGGCCGATTTCGCGGAAGCGGGCACCAGCCCGTGACGCCCCGGTCCCGGTCGTCCGGGCGGCGGTCGTCACCGCCGCGCGGGCGCCGTTCCCCTTCCAACCCGTGAGCGGTCCATGTCGCAGAACTTCTTCGAGCCCCGCACACCGGTACGGCGGCCACGGCCGCCGGGACCGGCGCTCGGCCTGCCGCCCGGCCTGGTGCCGGGGCTCGAACCCGCGGCCCGGGAGGGGAAGGCCGCGGGACCGTCCGGGGGCGGGGGGCCGTCGGGGCCTGGTGAACCTCCCAGACCCGGCGGCCCCGACGAGCCGTCCTGGCTCCGGATCTACTGGAACACCCTGCGGTCCTTCGTCCGGCGCCACCTCGGGCTGAGGCCGAAGGCGCCGGCCGCGCCCGGCGAACGGGCCGCCCGGCGGCACCGGGGCCGGGCGCTCGCGGTCACCGTGCTCGTCCTGGCGGTGGTGTCCGCGGCGGCCGTGGTCGTCCTGCGCGACCGCGGCGGCTCCGGGACCGGGTCCGGGACCGAGGGCTCCGACCGGCCGACGGCGGCCGTCGATCCGAACGCGTCCGCGTCCGGGTCGTCTTCCGGGTCGTCGTCCGCGTCGTCTTCCGCGTCGGTCTCCCCGTCCACGCCACCGCCGATCCGCGACGCCGTCGCGACCTGGGTGGCCGGGCACATCGGCCCCACCCACGTCGTCGCCTGCGATGTCGCCGTCTGCGCCGCGCTCGTGTCGCACGGCTTCCCCGCGGGCTCCACGCTCACCGTCACCTCCTCTCCGCAGCAGCTGCTCGGCGCCGATGTCGCCGTCGTCACCGGCCCGTTGCGCGCGATGGCGGGGGACGCGCTACGGGATCTGACCGGCCCGCAGCCGCTCGCCGTGTTCGGCGGGGGTGAGGGTGACGGGGCCGGGGCGGGTGACGAGGCGGGTGACGGGCCCGGCAGCGGTAGCGGGACGGACGCGGCGGCCGACGCGCAGCGCGCCGAGGTGCTGCCGATCGCCCACGCCGGGCGTACGGCGTACGAGCGCGTGGCCGCCGCGGACCGCGCGGAGCGGCGCTTCTCGGGGGCGGCGCTCGCCGCCAACCAGCGGATCACCTTCCAAGGCGGCACGCGCGCGCTTCTGACGAGTGGTCATGTCGACCTGCGCGTCTGCGCGTTGCTCGCCGTCCTCAGCAGCGGTCACACCCTCACCGTCGCGTCCTTCGACGCGCCCGCGCCCGGCGCCGGTGCCGACGTCCCGCGCGGCGGCGTGGCGATCTCGCGCGTGGACGGCGCCCCGGCCACGGGGAGCGGACCGCAGGCCGCCGCGCTGCGCGCCCTCGTCGACGCCCAGCAGCCGCCCTACCGGCCGCTGCGGACCGCGGCCCGCACCGGCGGCGCCGGAACCCCCGCCGTCCTGACCGTGCTGTACGACCAGCCCGCGCCCGACGGCCTCGTCAGCGCCAACTCCCCGTCGTGAACGCCGCATCGCCCCCGCCCGGCCCGCCCTCCGGGCCCGGCCCGAACCCGGACCTCGACCGTGGACGCCGCAGCCGACCCCGTACCGGCCCCCGGCCCGACCGTGAACGCCGGACCGACCGGCCCACCCCGTTGGGCGGCCCGACCCCGAGCCGCCCCGACACAGGCCCCGACCCCGACCCCGCCCCTGAACCCCGAGCCGACCGGCACACCCGCCCGTCAGACGGCCCGACCCCGGCCCGCACCGACGCACGCCCAGACCGCGCCCTCGCCCCCGCCCCCGCCCCCGCTCCTGAACGCCGGACCAATCGGCGCAATCGCCCGTCAGAAGGACTTCGCATGAGGCTTTTCCCGCGGGCGACCGCGCGCACCGGATCGTCGTCCAGACCGTCGTCCAGATCCTCGTCGCGGGCCGCCGCGCTCGGCGCCGCCGCCGTTCTCACGCTCAGCGCCGCGGTGCTGGCGGGCCCGGCCGCGGCCGGTGCGTCGGCGGCTCCCGCCTGGTCCGGCGGCTGGCTGCGGCTGGCGCACTTCTCGCCCGGTACGCCGCCGGTGGACGTCTACCTCTACCCCTTCGGCGGATCGAAGGCCGCGATGGTGCTCAAGAGCGTGTCGTACGGGCACGCTTCGCCGTACGAGTCGGTCGCCACCGGCCAGTACACGGTCGCGATGCGCAAGGCGGGCGACCCGGCGTCGGTGTCGCCGGTCATCTCCTCGACCGTGCGGGTCGTGCAGGGCCGCGCGTACACCGTCGCCGGGCTCGGCCCGAACTCGGCGCTGCAACTGCGCACGCTCTCCGACCAGTTGTCGGCCCCGCAGGGCCAGGCGGCGGTACGGGTCATCCAGGCGTCGCTGAGCCAGCCCGCCGTCGCGGTCCACGTGGCCGCGCTGAACCAGGGTTCGCTGCGCTTCCCCGCCTCGACCCCGTACCGCACGGTGTCCGCGGGCAGCACGACCGTACGGGTCTCGGCCGGGGCCGCGACGACCTCCCGTACCGTCCAACTGACCGGCCGCAGCACGCACACGCTGGTCGTCCTGTCCTCCACCGGCTCCGCGCCCGGCCTGCTCGACCTCACCGACTCCGCGGGGCCGAGCCGTCAGCCCCACGGCGGCGTGGACGCGGGCTTCGGCGGTCTCGACCAGCGGAAGGCGGCGGCCGAAGGCTCCCGTACGCCCCAACTGGTCGGCTGGGGAGCCGCCTTGGTCATCGGCTCCGGCCTGCTGGTGCTGTCGGTACGCCGACTGCGGCGCGGCTGAGCGGCGTCATGGCGCCGCGACACGCACGGCCCCGGCCGCGTCATCGGGGAGCGGCCGGGGCGCTCGCCGTCCTCGGAGCGGTGACGGTCGCGGGCGGCGCCGTCGGCCTCGCCGCGAATCTGGGGACGCGGCCGGGCTCCGGCCACGCGCGCGCCGCCGTCGGGGCGGTCGCCCCGGAGCCGGGCCGGGTCGTCAGCCGGCCCGTGGCCCCGACGGAGGCGACCGACGCCCGGCCCCGCGCGCTCGCCATCCCGGCCATCGACGTCGACACCCCGCTCGAACCGCTCGGCCTGACCCCTTCCGGCGCCCTGGACACCCCCTCGCGGCCGAGCCGGGCGGGCTGGTTCGACGCGGGCCCGGTCCCCGGTGCCCCCGGCCCCGCCGTGCTCGTCGGCCACGTCGACTCCCCCGGCGGCCCCGCCGTCTTCTCCCGTCTCTCACTCCTGCGGGTCAACGACGTCATCCGCGTCACCCTCGACGACAACCGGACCGTCCGCTTCCAGGTGACGTCCGTCCGGAGCTACGCCAAGGACGCGTTCCCCACCGAGGCCGTCTACGCCCCGCGCCCCGACCCCCAACTCCGCCTGATCACCTGCGGCGGCCGTTTCACCGGCCACACCTACCTCGACAACATCGTCGTCTTCGCCCGCCTCCTGCCCTGAGGCCGCCCGCCTCGTCCCCCGCGACACAGCGCGCCGTGAGGATTCCGAATGCGTTTCGCGGGAGCGGTCTGACATTCCCGCAACGCCGTTCCGGATAGCCGTACATCGCGGAAAACGGAATGCCGCACCTTACTTGCAGCGTGAATCAAGTTGAATCCGGAATTCCGCGCCGGAGGGCCGTTTCCCGGATCTGATTCAAGCCGCATACCGCCGAGAACGCGCCAAGCCTCGGTACGGGATTCGAGGTCGGCCGGATCCGCGCCTATCGTCGGCCGGGTTGCCGCGGACCACCCGGCACCGGCACGGGGGAGCACACATGCGTGGGATCAGAAGACCGCCCATCGGCGCAGCGCAGCACGTGAGACGGTACGGGCCCGCAGCGGCGACCGCCTGACGCGTCGCCGTCCGCACCGGCGCCCGCCCGCCCGCGCCGGGCGTCCACGTACCCCGTACCGCCCGAAATCCGGCCCCCGGCCGGACATCGCGCGGTGCGGAATTCCCGCTTCCCATTCGCCTGCCGACCACCGCCGTCGCCGCCCGCTGACGCCGGTGGATTCAGGCATGGGCGGACCGTTCCGACCCGCCCGCGACAGGCAATTCCCGGAGCGCAATTTCATGGTTGCCAGTGCAACTGAATGTGTGCCAGGGTTCTGCCTCGTCCGATCAAGCCCACGAGAAAGCGGAGTTCATTCATGAACAAGAAAACCGGAATTAAGGTCGCCGTCGCCGCTGTCGCCCTCAGCTTCGCCGCCGCCACGCCGGCCCTGGCCACCTCGGTCGACGTCGGCGGCGGCAAGTGGAGCTACGACCACGGCGCCAACACCGCGTGGTCGAACTACAAGCACCCGACGAACAAGCACGCGTCGTCGGTGAAGATCGGCACCGTCGTGTTCGGCAGCGGCTGCACGGCCAAGGGCGTATGGTCCCTGGCCTCCGCGGGGCTGAACGGCAACTCGGTCAGCTACTACTACAACCCGTCCTGCTGACCCTCCGTCAGCGAGGAGGCCGGTCATGGCTGACCGGCCGGGCGGTACCGGTCGGGCGGTACCGGTCGGGCGGTAGCCGCCGGGTGGTAACGGCCGGGTGATCCGGCGCGGTTGTGGAGGCGGGGACGTCACCGCCTCCACGGCCGCTCGCCCCTCCCGCGCCCGCCGTAAGCCGCAAGCCGCAAGCGGTAAGCCGTGAACAGCCGGTACACCGTACGTCGCCGTCACGCCGTCACGCCCGTCTGAATTCCCGAGCGCCCTCAACCGAGGAATCACCATGCTGCATCGCGGTATTCGAGTCGTCCACGCCGCCCTTCTGGCCTTCTCCGCCATCCTGGCCTTCCTCTTCGTGCGCGGACTCGACGAGGACGGGGTGCTGGGCAACTCCGCCATGGTCGACGTGCTCGACTCCGACGGATCGACGAGCGCGCCCCACGTCGTTCAGGCCGTCGAGTCGTTCGCGGCGCGGCACGGGGTCGGGGTCGCGCGCGAGGTGCCCGACCTCAAGAACCCCGACACGGTCCGCCACCTGTACCTCGCGCCCGGCGGCACCGGTACGCGGACCGCGAAGTGGCTGGACCACGGCTACCCGGCGTTCAGCGAGAACTTCACCACCCGCGTGCACCCGCTCGCCGACGTCGGCCAACTCGACCCGCGCGGCACGTACTACGTCTTCGGGCCGGCGGGCGCCGCCGACGCCCTGCGGCTGGAGTTCACGCACCTCGGCATGACGGTCGAGGTCAGCCACCCGCTGTCCGCACGGGGGTTGATCGACCGGTACAAGAACGACTCGCTCTTCCGTTCCTTCTACGTCGTCGCCCTCGCGGCGCTGACGATGACCGGCGCGAGCGTGCTGCTCAACGCGCGGGCGTACGGCGTACTGCGCATGCAGGGCATGTCCTTCACCGGCATCCTGCTGCGCGACCTGCGGCGGCTCGCCGTCTTCTGGCCGCTGTCGGCCGCCGTCGTCGCGGCCGCGGTCCTCACCTTCCTCGGCCTCTACAACGGCCTCGCGTGGCTCGGCCTGTTCGCCGCCGTGGCCGCGGTCCTCGCCGTCCTGCTGGCCGCCGTCGTCCTGGCCGCGCACGCGGCGGCGCTCGCGCTGACGTTCAAGGTCGGCGTCCTGCCCGCACTCAAGGGCGAACTCCCGTCCCGAGCCGCGTCCTTGAGCGTCTACCTGGTCCGTGTCCCGGCGCTGCTGCTCGCGCTCAGCATCGCCACCAACGCCACGCTCGCGAGCCGCGACGTTCTCACCCGTGAGGACAACCGGGACGCGTACCACGCGGTCGGCGACGCCGTGTCGATCCGGCTCAGCGGCGCATTCGCCATGCACATGGACCAGTTGGACCAGCACGTCGGGCCGTGGCTGCGCAGAGCCGACGCGCGGGGCGAGGTGATCGTGGCCGGGCGGCGGGACCTCCAGATGTCCGCGCCCGGTGAGCACCTGCCCTCCGGCGAGATCCTCGTCGTCAACGACACCTATCTGGCACGGCAGCCGATGGTCGACCCGGCGGGGCGGCGCTACGCGTCGCAGGCCGGGAGCGCGACGGCCGCGGACGCCCGCGCGGTACGGCTGCTGATCCCCGACACGCTCGCGTCGGACACCCCCGCGATCACCAAGGCCGCCGAGGCGATCATCGACCCCGACCTCACCGGGCGCGTCCCCATGAAGGTCTCGGCGACCCGCGGCGGCCAGCGCGTCTTCGGCTACAACACCGGTGAGTACTCCTACCGTTCGGGCCACGACGCGGCCGAGGACCGATCCATGGTGCGCGACCCGGTCGTCATCGTCGTCCCCAACGGATCGCGCTTCCTCACCGACGACGCCTACACCGCCATCGCGACACAGGCCGGAGTCGTCTTCCCCGACCCCGCCGACGTGACCGCGGGCATCCGCGCGGAACACCTCCAGGACTACGTGAACTCCATGAGTCCGGTGGGCGAGAAGACCGCCCTCGACCTCAGGAAGGCGCTCACCGAACTCCGGGTCCAGATCTTCAACCTGGTCATCGCCGCGATGGTGCTCCTCATCGCCGCGGTCGGCGTCTGCCTCATCTACGCCCGCAAGAACGCGCAGAGCATCTTCGCCCAGCACGTCAGCGGCTGGCGGTACGTCGCCTCGCACCGCTTCCTCCTGGCCGTCGAGGTGGCCATCGCGGTGATCTTCGCGACCCGGGTGCCGTTCCAGGCGTGGCAACAGCGCCAGCACCTGCGGCAGTTGGCCGCCGCCGGTGAGCCCGCGACCTTCGAGCCGACCCGGCTGACCGCGCTCGACCTCGGTGTCATCAGCGGTCTGGTCGTCTTCGAACTGGCCGCCGTGCTGCTCGCCCTCGCCTACTTCCACCGCCGCATCGTGAAGGAGGGCGCGACCGGGACCTGAGCCGGCCGCGCCCACGGAATTCCTCCACCGAGCAGGAGTGTGCCTGTCATGACGAAGCTGATCGAGATCGAGAGTCTTTCGAAGTCCTATGGTTCCCGCACGTTGTGGGACAACGTCAACCTCACCGTGGAGCGCGGCGAGATGCTGGCTCTCGTCGGTCCCAGCGGATCGGGAAAGTCGACCCTCCTCAACTGCCTCGGACTGCTCGACCGCCCGACGTCCGGTGCCATCCGGTACGAGGGGAAGGACATCACGCGGTTCGGCCGCCGCGACATCCGGCAATTCCGCCGTGACACCCTTGGATATCTCTTCCAGCACTACGCGCTCATCGAGAGCGAGACCGTCGAGCAGAATCTCGAAGTCGCGGCCAGGCCGCGGCCGTTGCTGCGCGGCAAGGCAGGGCCCGCGATCGCCGAGGCCCTGGAGCGGGTCGGCCTCGCGGGGCGCGGCAAGGAGACGGTCCATCACCTCAGCGGCGGTGAGCAGCAGCGGGTCGCGCTGGCGCGCGTGCTCGTCCAGCGCTCGGCGCTGGTGCTGGCGGACGAGCCGACGGGCGCGCTCGACGACGCCAACTCGGCCGTGGTGGTGGACATTCTGCGGGAGCTGAGCCGGTCGGGGTGCGCGGTGGTGATCGCCACGCACGACGCGGGCGTTCGGGACCGCTGCGACAACGTGTTCGCGGTGGGGAGGGGCGCGGGGGCCGCACCGGGGGCGGGGGCCGCACCAGGGGCAGGGGCCGCAACGGCATCCCCCCGGCAGGCCGTACCCGCGCCCGCATCGACCGCCGCATCGGCCGCCGCGCCGAACAACGTACCGAACAACGCGCCGAACACGGCGCCGAACAACGTTCCGGCCACCGTACCGACGGCCATTTCGAGCGGTGCGCGCGCGGAGAAATGACGTTCCGAAAGTCCGCCGCGCGCGCCGGAGTAGGATGCGTGTCACCGCCATCAGTGGGTGTCGATCACGCTTCCTCCAGGCGGTTCACAATTCAACAAACTGCCTCGGGTGCCTCTTTGACGTCCACCGACAGCAAATCCCGTTCGATTCAAAGCCGTTCGGGATTCAAAGCAACCATCACGGCCTCTCGGGCATCTTTACCGAGTCGGGCGATGCTGATCTGGCTGATTCCGCCGCTGTGGACTCTCGCCCTCGGCCTCTGGGGACTCTCCCGGCAGCACACCGTCTGGCGTGACGAGGCGGCCACCTGGCAGGTGGCCGGGCGGTCGACCCCCGAGATCCTGCGCATGCTGCACCACGTGGACGTCGTGCACGGCCTCTACTACCTGCTGATGCACGCCCTGTTCAGCGTGTTCGGACCCCACACGACCACGCTGCGGCTGCCCTCGGTGCTGGCCGGCGCGGTGGCGGCCACCTGCGTCGCGCTCATCGGGCGGCGGCTGGCCGGTCCCGCCGCGGGCCTCGCGGGCGGGCTGGCGTTCGGGCTGCTGCCCGCCGTGCAGTTCTACCTCCAGGAGGGGCGGCCGTACGCGCTGGTCGCCGCAGGGGCCGGGGTGTCGACCCTGCTGCTGGTCGCCGCGCTCCAGGAGGACACCGGACCGCGCCGCCGCGCGTGGCGCTGGGCGGGATACGGCGGCGCCGTCCTCGTCTGCGGGCTGCTGAACTGGTTCTCGCTCCTGATCCTCCCCGCGCACCTGGCCACACTGCTCTGGTCCCGGGCCGCCGACCGCCGTACGTGGGCCGCCTGGACGGCCGCCTCCGCCGTCGCCGTCCTGGCCGTCACTCCGCTGGCCCTCTTCAGCCGGGGCCAGTCGGCGCAGGTGTCCTGGATTCCGCCGCTGACCTGGCACATGCTGATCGGGCCCGGGGTGCTGGTGCTGATCGGCGGCGTCTGCGCGGTGGTGTCCGGCCGCCGTATCGCGGGCCGCGCCCGTACGGACGTCTTACGTATCGCCCCACCTCGTACCGGCACGCCTCGTATCGCCCCACCTCGGTCAGACGCGCCTCGTACGGACGGGCCTCGTACGGACGCGCCTCGTACGGACGGGCCTCATGCGGACGCGCCTCATGCGCATGCGCCTCGTACGGACGGGCCCCGTACGGACCGGTTGTCCGCCGCCGCCGTGGGGCTGCCGTTGCTCGCGGTGCCGCAACTCGGCCTGGTCTGCGTGTCGTTGTTCCAGCCGCTGTTCCTCGACCGCTATGTGCTCTTCAGCATGCTGGGCCTCGCGCTGCTCATCGGCGCGGCGATCGGCGCCGCGGTGCGCGCCGCCCGGCCCCGTTTCCCGCGCGCGTCCGCGTGGATCGTCCCCGTGGCGGTCGCGCTCGCGACGGTGGCGCTGATCCCGCAGTCGCTCGCCGAGCGCTCGCCGAAGAGCCGGGTCGACGACGTCATGGCCGTGGCCTCCGACGTCCAGCGGCTCAAGCGCCCCGGCAACGCCGTCCTCTTCATCCCCTCCGCCCGCCGCGACACGGAATCCGTCTCCCCCGGCGCCTTCTCCGGCCTGCACGACATAGCGCTGACCGAGACCCCGGAGCGCTCCGGAACGCTGAAGGGCCTGGAGGCGGCCCCGGACCGCATCCGTACGGCGATGCTCGCGCGGGACCGCATCCTGCTGGTCACCGACGTCCCCTGGATCGCCCGCCCCCTGACCGCGGCGCAGGACCGGATGAAGATGCGGGTCCTGCTGACGTACTTCACCCCGGTGGCCGATGTCCGCGTCCACGGACGGCGGTTGACGGTGTACGAACGCCTTCCCCGCCCCGCGCGCGCCGCCCGCTGAACCGTCCGGCCGCACGGGACTGGGCCGGGCAGCCGAATCCTGCGGCCATGCGACTGACATATGCCAGGAGCAGGGGCGCTCCGGGACCTACGCCGTTACCTTGATCATCCCGGCCGGGTGGGTGGTCCTCGTTCCCGTGCCGCGTCGTGCTGTCCGCGTGTCCCGGAGCCATGGAGAGCCCCATGCCGAGATATTGCGCTGCCCGCCGCACCGTCCCGCTCGCCGCCGCCACCGTGCTGCTGAGCGCCGCCACTCTGGCCGGCCCGATGCTCGGCAGCAGCGAGGCGGGCGGACACATCGACTCCCCGTCCGTCGCGGCCGACCCGGCGGCGAACATCACCGATGTCTACGCGTTCACCAGCCCCGACAAGCCGGACATGGCGACGCTGGTGCTGAACTCGTACCCGTTCCAGGCGCCGGGGACGGCGGTGGCGAACTATCCCTTCGCGACCCGCGCCCGGTACGAGCTGCACATCGACGGACGCGGCACCGGGGTGCCGGACATCACGTACCGCTGGACGTTCCGCAACGAGGACCGCCGCTTCCTCGGCGCGGGGCCGATCGCGTCCGGGCCCGCGCGGTCGGTCGACGATCGCACGCTGCTGTTTCGTCAGCACTACACGCTGGAGCGGATCAGGGGCGGCGGCGCGCCGGAGGTGCTGGTGGCCGACGGCATCGCCGCCCCCACCCGTACGGGCGCGCTCCAGATGCCGGACTACGGCGGACTGCGTGCCGGGACGGTGCGGAAGCTGCCCGGCGGCGGCCAGACGGTGGCCGGGCAGGCGGCCGAGCAGTTCGTGACCGACGGGCGGGTCTTCGGCCTGTTCGTCCTGGGTACGGCGGGGCCGGTTCCGGGCGCGCTGTCGGCGGCCAATCCGCTGCCCGCGGCGAATGTGAACAGCCTGGTCCTCCAGGTCCCCAAGAGCGAGCTGGCGCTCGGCGGTGACGCGCGGCGCAATCCGGTGGTCGGGGTGTGGGGCACGGTCTCGCGCGAGGGCGCCGACCTCAAGAGCAGCCTGCGGGCGCAGGAGCCGTCGTACCGCCAGGTCGCGCGGCTGGGCAATCCGCACATCAACTTCGCGCTGCTCGGCTCGTTCGCGGCGACGGCGGTGCCCGGCGGCCCCGAGGACCGGTTCAACTTCCGTCCGGCGGAGCGGGATCACCTCGACGCGGCGTTCATGGCCGCCGCGCTCGACCCGGCGCCGCCGCACCGGATCGAGACCGCCCAGGGTTTCATCGCGCCCCCCGGTCCCCGTACCGACATCCGCGCCCTGTTCCTCAGCGGCCTCGGCAAGGACAACGGCGCCAAGTTCGGCATCGACCTCAACACGCAGGCCATGAACGCGGACGCGGACCCGAAGGCGATCACCTTCGCCGACGAGCTGCGGCTGAACCTCACGACTCCGGTCACCGCCAAGCCCGACAAGTACGGGGTCCTGGGCGGTGACCTCCAGGGCTACCCCAACGGCCGGCGGATCAACGACGACATCGACCCGGCGCTGCTGCGGATGCTGGAGGGCGAGCCGGGCGGACGCTCCGCCGCGGGGCTGCTCCCGCCGCCCGCCTTCATCCTCCAGCCGACACCGGCCACCGACGTCTTCCCGTACGTCAACCTCCCGCACGCGGGCCCGTGACGGCGCCCGGCCGCGCGGGCCGCTCGGGGCGCGGGGGCGGACCCGAATCCGCGCCCGACCTCACATCCGACCTCACGCCTGGCCCCGCGCCGGACCTCGCTCCCGGTCCCGCGCCCGGTCTCACCCCTGGCCCCGCGCCCGGCCTCGCTCCCGGTCCCGCATCTGACGCCGCGCCCGAAACCGCGCGCACGCGCGGCCTTCCGCGTCGTCGGCCGCCGGCTCTCGCGGTGGGGGGTGCCGTCGTCGTCGTGCTGGCGTGCGCGGCGGGGTTGCTGGCCTTCGGGCGGACGGCGCCGGCGCACCGGGGGGCGCCGGGGCTGGACGCGTCGCCTCCGGGGGCGGTCGGCCAGGTCGACACGGCCAGGGCCGCCGTAAGGGCCCGGCCCAAGGACGCGGCGGCGTGGTCGCAGCTGGGCCTGGCGGAGGTCGAGCAGGCGCGCACCACCATGGACGGGCGGCAGTTGACGGGTGCGGCGACCGCCTTCCGGCGTTCGTTCGCACTGCGTCCGAAGGAGAACTACGACGCGGTCGCGGGCTCCGGCATGCTCGCCAACGCCCGCCACGACTTCGGCGCCGCCCGGGACCTCGGGCGGCGGGCGACCGCCATGGCACCGGACCGGGCGACCGGCTACGCGGTGCTCGCCGACGCGTACATCCAGCTCGGCGACTATCCGGCCGCCACCGACGCGGCCCAGCGGCTCCTCGACCTCGCGCCCGCGACCGCCGGATACACCAGGGCCGCCTACGACCTGGAGACCCACGGGCGGACCGCCGACGCCGCCATCGCCCTCCAGCGCGCGCTGGACACCGCCGCCATCCCGGCCGACACGGCGTTCTGCGAGCACCGCCTGGGCGATCTGGCCTGGGACTCCGGCGATGTCGCCGCCGCGAACACCCACTACCGGCGCGCCCTGGCCGCCTCACCCGGCGACTACTACGCGCGGATCGGACAGGCCAGGACGGACGTGGCGCGCGGCAGGACCGCGCGGGCGCTGGCCGGTTACGCCGCCGTCGCCGACCGGGTGCCGCTCCCGCAGTTCCTGCTGGAGTACGCCGAACTCCAGCAGGCCACCGGTCACCGGCAGGACGCCGAGGCCCAACTCGCCGCGCTGGCGGGCGAGGTGCGGCTGCTCCGGGCCTCCGGCGGCCCGGTCGATCCGTACCTCGCGCTCTACCAGGCCGACCACGCGGACCCCGCGGTCGCCGTCGCGCTGCTGCGCGGCGAGTGGAGCCACCGGCACAGCGTCCTGGTGGCCGACGCGCTCGGCTGGGCCCTGCACCGTACCGGCCGGGACGCCGAGGCGCTGGTCTACGCACGGCGGGCGGCGGCCACCGGCTGGCACAGCGCGCTGTTCGTATATCACCGGGGAGCCGTCGAAGCGGCGCTCGGCCTGCCGCGGGCCGCGGCCGACCTGCGCGCCGCCCTCCGCATCAACCCGCACTTCTCCGCGCTGCACGCCCCGTTGGCGGTCCGCCTGCTGGAGCGGGAGCCCCGGGCGAGCTGACGCCCGGGCGTCGGCACGGCGGGGCCGCTGTTCGATCAACCGCTTCGGCGTACGAATTAGTCGTTCGAGCGAAGCTGTGCGCCCGATTGACGGGCCAGAGAGAGTCGACGGCCAATTCCGCACACAACGTCCGTTATGAACCACTTCCGTGCGTGGGGGAATCCGGCTCCTCGGGCCGGTACCCCCCCCCGTCACGGACCGGGCGCTCCCGCCCGGGCAACGACCGTCGACTCACCCCACAAGGAGAATCACGTGCGCGCCGTCCAGAATCTGACCGCACTCGCCCTGGCCACCGGGCTCGCCGTATCGCTGGGCCTGGCCGGCTCGGCCACCGCCGCCCCCACCACGCCGAACGCCGCGTCGTCCGTCACGGCCGACGGCATCTACATCTCGCCCTGGGGCAGCGCGGACGTCGCCTTCAGCCCGGCGGCCAAGGCGTACTTCGCCGAACGGCACGTCACCCTCGGCGCGATCGCGCCGTTCACGAAGACCCCGGACGGATTCCACATGCCGATCGGCAGCACGGAGGGCGACCACGTGGACAGCAAGGGCCGGATCTTCTACCCGGGCGGCATGTCGTTCACGTACCCCAACGGCACCGTCGTGGAGCTGCGGCCCACCTACATCCGCGTGATGCCCACCCCGGGGTACTCCGCGGGCGTCGTGGTGAACGGGAAGCAGGTGTCGCCGGAGATCCTGGCGGCCACCACCACCCCGGCCGAGGTGCTGGCCAACGGCCGCCCGACCTTCACCGGCTTCAAGCTCGACCGGGTTCCCTTCCACATCACCCAGGAGCTGACCGACACCCTCGCCCAGGCAAGCGGCGAGCCCGGCCCGAAGGCGGGCGACCTGTTCGCCACCCTGACGCCGTACTTCGACTACGTGCCCACCCGCGCCACGAACTGACCCCCACCCGCCCGGCCACCCGGGCTCCGGCTCGGCCACCCGGCCCGGCCCCGGCTCGGCCGACGCGGCGACGGCGCCCTCCGAGACTTCGGGGGATGCCGTCGCGACGCCCTCCTCGTGTGCCGTCCTTCTAGAGGCCGACGAGGGGGAGGTCGGTGACCGCGCGGGTCGTCGAGGCCCTGCGCCCGGACACCGGCCGCGCCGCCTTCCCGTACGGCGAGCGCCATCTGACGCATAATCAGCGAATTTCGCCGCCTTCACGCTGCCCTGGGTCCAACAGGCGCCCTGACCCACGCCGTTGGGGGGAGCGCCCTCACCCGGGGGTGATCCCGCCGCGCCCCGGCCCGGAGGCTTCCCCGCTCAGGGGAGGACACCCGCCGGGGTGCGGACGGTACGGACGGTACGGCGCAGGCGGGCGGCGTCCCGGCTGGGGGGCGCGCCGAACTGGCGCCGGTACTCGCGGCTGAACTGCGAGGGGTTGTCGTAGCCGACGCGCTGCCCGACCCCCGTGACGTCGCCCGGATGGGTGGTGAGCAGCAGCCGGGCCTCCTGGAGCCGGATCCGCTTCTGGAACTGGATCGGGCTCATCGCGGTCACCGCCTGGAAGTTGCGGTAGAAGGCGGACACGCTCATACCGGACTGCCGCGCCACGTCCTCGACGCGGAAGGGCTGCGCGTAGTGCTCGCGAATCCAGCGCACGGCGCGCGAGACATGGCTGAGGCTGCTGTCGGCCAGGCCGAACTGCCGTACCGCCGCGCCCTGTTCGCCGGTGATCAGCCGCCACAGGATCTCGCGCTTGACGAGGGGCGCGAGGACGGCCCGGTCGTGCGGCTCGTCGAGCAGGCGCAGCAGCCGGACGACCGCCTCGAGCAGCGCGGGCGGCGCGTCGCTGACGACGATGCCCGACGGCGTACCGCCCCCGGTGCGGGGGGAGTTGCCGGGCCCGGCCTGGAGCAGCAGTTCGGCGACGGCGGACGGTTCGAGGACCAGGCCGAACCCCAACGCCGGTTCCTCGGCGTCGGCTTGGAGGAACTGTCCCGTGACCGGCAGATCCACGGACGCGATCAGGTACTGCCCGGCCCCGTACTCGAAGACCCGCTCCCCCAGGGCCAGGCGTTTGGCGCCCTGGGCGATGACCGCCAGGACCGTGCCGGACATCGAGGGGGCGGGCGGGTCGGGGCGGTCGACCTTCGAGATGAGGACGCCGTCGATGGCGGTGGTCCAGCCGGAGCGCGGCGCGTGCCGTGCCAGCAGGGCGCGCAGCTCGTCCAGGTGTTCTTCACGGGTCATACGTCCATTGCACCACCCCACCGCGCCCTGGCTCCCGCGACCGCGAGGATCGTGCAAGTACGAGCGAGGAACGTTCTAACATTTCCGCAGGTCAGAGCGGTTCAATGGAATCACCGCACTCCAACGGAGAGAAGAAGGATTCCATGAACGCGAACTACGGCTTCAACGCCACGCTGACCGCCAAGGCCGGAATGAGCGACCAGCTCGTCGAGCTGCTGCTGACCGGTCTGGACGAGGGCAGCCCCGGCGCGAGCGAGCACTGCGTCGTCTACCTCGTCTCCCGTTCCGCCTCCGACCCGGACGTCGTCCACGTCACCGAGGGCTGGACCAGCGAGGAGGACCACCACCGCGTCTTCGCCGGCGAGGCCGCGCAGGCCATCGTGGCGCGGATCGGCCCGCTGCTGGCCAAGGAGTCCGACTACACGGATTACGTGCCGGTGCGGGGCAAGGCCGCTTTCTGATCCGCCTGCTCCGACCTCCCATCCGCCGGCTCCCGCTTACCGGCTCATCCGTCGGCTCCCGCTTTCTGATGCGCCAGTCCGCCGCCACCACCCTCTCCACCTCTTGAGAAAGGCACCGCCCATGACCACGCCCCGCCCCGGCCTCGACCCCGAACTGCACGACCTGCTCGCCGACTTGCCGCTGATGTCCGGGCTCAGCCCGGAGGTGCTCGCGCAGGTCCGCCCCTTCTCCTCGGCGCCCGTCGAACCGCTCCTGGAAGGGCGCGCGATCGACCGCCGCGAGGTGACCGTCCCGAGCCGGGACGGCGAACCGATCGCGCTGTCGGTCTTCAGCCCCGCGGCCACCGGCGGCCGTACCACCGCGGCGCCCTGCGTCTACTGGATGCACGGCGGCGGGATGGTCATGGGCGACCGCTTCTCCCAGATAGACATTCCGCTGGAGTGGCTCGACGCGTGCGGCGCCGTCGTGGTCACCGTCGAGTACCGGCTCGCGCCGGAGTCCGGCGGCACGATCCCCGTCGAGGACTGCTACCAGGGGCTGCTCTGGGTCGCCGAGCACGCGGCCGAGCTGGGCATCGACCCCGCCCGTATCGTCGTCGCGGGTGCCAGCGCGGGCGGCGGCCTCGCCGCCGGGGTGGCGCTGGCGGCCCGCGACCGGCAGGCCCCGGCCATCGCCGCCCAGGTGCTGATCGGCCCCATGCTCGACCACCGCAACACCACCGCCTCCAGCCGGCAGTACGCGAACGAACCCGGCGTATGGACCCGCGAGATGAACGAGTTCGGCTGGAGCTGCCTGCTCGGCGGCCTCGTCGGCGACGACGTACCCGCGTACGTATCGCCCGCCCTGGCCGACGACCTGTCGAATCTGCCGACCGCCTACATCGACACCGGTTCCGCCGAGGTCTTCCGCGACGAGGACACCGACTACGCCACCCGGATCTGGGCGGCCGGCGGCCAGGCCGAGCTCCACGTCTGGGCGGGCGGCTTCCACGGCTTCGACGCGCTGTACCCGCAGGCCCGTATCGCGGCCACCGCCCGCAGGACCCGCACCGACTGGCTCGCCCGCGCCCTGTCCGCGTAGGCCCACCCGGCCGGGTGATGCCGCCCGGTCACGTAATCCGGCCCGGTCACGTAAGCCCACCCGGTCACGTAAGCCCACCCCTTCTGGAGGACCACCATGAACGTCGCCATCGTCACCGGGGCCAGCTCCGGCATCGGACAGAGCGCCGCGATCGAGATCGCCAAACGCGGAACCGGCGTCATCCTCACCTACGCCAACAACCCGGCCGGCGGCCGGGAGACCGTCGCCGCCATCGAGAAGGCAGGCGGCACAGCCGTCGCCCTGCCCCTGGACGTCGGCGAGGCCGGCACCTTCGCCGCCTTCCGCGACACCGTGGCCGCCGTACTGCACGACACCTGGCAGCGCGACACCTTCGACTACCTGGTCAACAACGCCGGTCTCTCCCTCACCTCGCTGATCGAGGACACCACCGAGGAGACCTTCGACCGGCTCATGCGCGTCCTGCTCAAGGGTCCGTACTTCCTGACGCAGAAGCTGCTCCCCCTGATGGCCGACGGCGGCGCCATCGTCAACACGAGCAGCAACTCGACCGCGTCCGCCGGCCTCGAACCCGGCTACTCCGTCTACGCCTCGATGAAGGGCGGCCTCGACGTCCTGACCCGCTACATGGCCAAGGAATTCAGCCCGCGCGGCATCCGGGTCAACGCCGTCTCCCCCGGCTCCACCCGCACCCGCATCGCCAACGACGCCTTCACCCAGTTCCCCGAGGTCATCCCGGCCCTCGCCGCGAAGACCGCGCTCGGCCGCCTCGGCGAACCCGCCGACATCGGCCCCATGATCGCCGCCCTCACCTCCCCCGAGTCCCGCTGGGTCACCGCCCAGACCATCGAGGTCTCGGGCGGCTACAACCTCTAGCGCCTCTAGAACCTCTAGCGCCTCTAGCACCTCTGGACCGGCCCCCCGGCGGCGGACCCGCTGCGCGCACAGGCCGCCGTCCGGGTGGCGGCGGCACCCGCAGACGGGTGAGGGCTGCGCACGTTCGGCCCAACGTGGCAATTTATCCTAGTTGTTGGAGATTGTCCGGCGTATTTTCAGCGGTGCCCATGCGTGTCATTGCACATCAGGAACAGGAGAAGTCCCTTGGCGACATTCGCTGCTCTTCCTTCCCTCCGAGGCCGCATCATCACCGGCGCCAGCGCGCTGACCACCGCCGTCGTACTCGGCACCACGCTGCTCGGCGCGACGGCCGCCCAGGCCGCCGCCCCGACCGCCACCCCGGCCCGCCCGTACGGCACGGTCGTCGCCGGTGACGGCGTGGTCCAGCGCCAGTTCCCGAGCACGGACTCGTCCGTCAAGGGCTCGCTGCGCTACCACCAGCAGGTCGGCCTGCGCTGCAAGGTCCGCGCCCAGAACATCGCGGGCAACGACGTCTGGTACCTGCTGCGCGACAACTCGAACTGGGTCTCGGCGAAGTACGTCGACAACACCGGCAACGTCTCCTACTGCAAGGACGTCCTGCGCAGCGACCTCTCCACCCTGAAGGCAATCCCCAAGGGCGCCAAGGGCTGACCCCCTCCCCCGCGCACGAGCCGGCCCGGAGTCGCCCAAGTCCCCACCCGCGACTCCGGGCCGGCCTCATTGCCGTGGCGCGGCACCGGGCCACCCGCTCACGCACGCCGACGGCCAACTGCATGCGAAAACCCAGTGGTGAATCGGCACGGCCCTCATCCACACTGCGCCGATGAGCGCCCCCCGCGGAGACGCGTCAGCGGGAGACGGCATGCATCAGGGCGTCGGTGTCGTGCGTGCCCAGCAGGACGAACACCGGGGTCCGGCTCAGGTCGGCGGCGTAGCCCGTCAGCTCGGCGGGTCCGTGGATCGTCCTCCGGTGCAGGACGTCGTACCACTGGCCCGGCGGGACATGGATGTCGCGCCGCGTCTGATCGGTGAGGACGGGCGCGGCCATCAGCGAGTCGCCGAGCAGCCACTGGTCGGCGATCGTGTAGGCCGCCTCATCCTGCGGGTAGTTGAAGAACAGCGGCTTCATGATCGGTTCCCCGGTGCGCACCGCCCGCTCGGCCTGCGACTCGATGTACGGCGCGAGGCGTTCGTGCGCCTGGACCGCGGCGACGTAGAGGTCGACCGTCTCCTGATCGTACTTCTGGCTGCCGTAGGCGTTGGACACTCCGAGCGGCGAGGTGGAGGAGTACATCAGCGGCATCAGCGACGCCGCCTGCGCCCACCGCACGAGCACCTGCTTGGCAGGCGGGGCCTTGCTGAGGGAACCGCCGATCATGTCCGTCTCGACGAAGGGGTAGCCGACGGTGCTGATCGAGAGGTTCTGCGCCACCGCCGCGCGCAGCGAGACCCAGCTTGTTCCCTTGTCGATCTGCCGGGTGACGAAGCCGTACCGCTGCGAGCCGGTCCAGTGGATCCGTACGCCGGCGCCTTGCAGGTCGAACTGGTCGCACAGTTCCGCGCCGAGCTTGAGGTAGTCGAGCGCGGTGTGACCGGGATACGGCGCACAGGTCTCGTCGTAGAAGCGGGTGTCGAATTTGAACCCGTCGACGCCGTAGTCCTGCCGCAGGCTCTGAAGGTTCCCGACATACCAGGCGCGGGCCTCGGGATTGGCGATGTCGACGATGCCGGCGGTGCCGTTCCACCACTTGACCAGGCCCGGTTCGGCCGGGTCGGTCCTCGATTTCAGGAGGTAGCCGTGGTCGGCGGCATAGGAGAAGTTGTCGGCGTCGGTGTTGATCCACAGCGTGACCCAGATCCCGAAGTCGTATCCCATCGCGTGGATCTCGTCGGACATCGCCTTCGGCGCCGGGAATTTGCTGTTGAAGGTGAAGTCGCCGTAATGGCTCATCCAGCCGTCGTCCATCTGGACCGTGTGCCCCGGCACTCCCGCGTCGTGCAGGCTCCTGGCCCAGCCCAGCAGCGAGTCCTGTGAGACGGCGGAGTAGAACTGCGCCCACGAGTTCCACAACGGCTTGGCGTACTGCGCGCTCGACGCGTCGCTCTTGGCGGGCGTGCCGGTGATGCCGATGTAGTTCTCATAGACGTCTCTGGCGTTGCGTTCCACGAAGACGGTGGCGTCCATCGTGGAACTCTGGGTGAGCGTGTAGCCGAAGACCCCCTGCTGCGCGTCGTTGATGGACACATCCATGACGTCTTCGGTGTTGACCCACAAGCCGGTGCCCCGCTGGGTGAACCAGAACGGCTCGGTGACCAGATACTCCGCGGGCGCCATCGTCTTGTCCCGGACCTTGCCGGAGTCCAACGGCCACGGCTGGTCGATGTACGGCGCACCGGTCGCGGTCACCGCCTCGCCCTGCCCGTACCAGTGACCGGCAGACTCGACCAGATAATGGCTGGCCACCTTGGTCGCGGCCACCTGTCCCTGGACCGACCAGGTCATCCGGTACTGGTCAGCGGCCGGAGTGATCCGGTAGGTCACGGTGCTGCCGGGTACGGTGGTCGCCAGCGTCAGTACGAGCACACCGTCGCTCCACCGCGCGCTCGTAACGGACGTGGCGGTCGCCCACGCTCCCTGTGCCGTGCGGAAGACCGCGGGGCCGGACCCCGACGACGCGGACGAGCCCGCGTCGGTCTGCAACACCACCTTGCGATCGCGCAGTGTGGTGATCTGGAAGGGCGACTTGGTGACGACCACGGTGTAGCCCGGGGCCTTCGCCGCGGCCGACACAATGAGTCTGACGCTGTCGACGGTGTCCTCGAACCGCGTGGGCGCCGGGGCTCCGGTCGCACCGTTCCCCGGCTGCCCGGTCGCGCGCGACTCGCCACGAGCAGCCGACTGACCACTCGTCAAAAGCGCACCCGACACGCCGACCGCTCCGCCGACGGCGAGCAAACGCCTTCGAGGCATCCCTTGTTCAGCCATGGTGCTCCTCCTGGTGAGCAGCGTCGAGTCGCTGCATTGGATGGTGCGGCTGTCGAACGGACATGGCCTTCAGTATCCGATCCCAGGGCCGGGCGGGGCCCCGCTGAGACGGCCCGATCACTGCGCAGCGCAGGCTAGCCAGTCCCATTCGTGAGCACAATAGCTCGAAACATGGCCATATCGAGCAACGCGGCTCATTTTCCGCACCAGAGCGCGCCGGAGCCGCGCCGGGGTCGCGGCGGGGTCGCGGCGGGCCGCGGCGAGCAGGTGCCGGTGGCGGAGGTGCTCGCGGTGGATGTAGACGGTCGCAGCGACGTCCACGGCCGCCAGGTCCACATCGACGACCGCCGCGGCCGGGCCGTCACCTGCCGGTGCGGCGGCGGTCCAGGAGGCGCGGATCACGGCCGGCGCACGGCGCCCTCCAGGATCGCGGACAGTCGGGCTTCGGTGCTGGTCGGATCCCCCGGCGTAGTCGGAAGCCGTCGTCCCCGGTGTGACCCGTGTGGCTGGTGTGCCCCGTGTGCTGGGCGCGTCCGGGCGGAGGTCACCGACGGCGTGCCTAGGGTGCCTTTGATCCCGGTTTGCCGCAGTGGGCGGTGGCTGGTCGTCGAGGAGAGGCCGATGAGGCAGAGGTTGTGTTGGATCGCGTTGAGCGCGCTGGTACTGGCCGCCGCTCCGGTGACTGCCGCGGCAGTGAGCCCACAGGCCGCGCGTTTTGTGCCGGCACCTGGTTCGGACAGCAGCGTGGTGACGGTGCGGACCGGGGGAGACCGGGTCTCTGAGGACGAGGCGGCGCCGCTGGCAGGAGTGGGCCTCGCGCTGTACGCGAGTCCGGACGCGACCGATCCAATCGGACAGGCGTGGGCCCGGTGCACGTCCGACGCCGAGGGGGACTGCAGCTTCGTCGTCCCGGACACCGCCGCGGGCCAGGCGAACCACTCCGCGGTGATGACGGTGCGCCAGACGGCGGCGCCGACCGGGTGGTACACCAACCCGGTGCTGCGCACCGGACCGGGCAGCGGCTCGGGGTCGGTGGCCTCGCCCTACCGGTTCCAGACCCCGCCGCTGCAAGCGGGGAACACCTACCGGTCGACGCGCGAGTTCATGTACAGCTCGAACAACGGGCTGCCCACACGGTCGGGCGGGGTATGGCAGTCCTCGCGGGACAATCCGCCGCTGCCGCCGTCGTGCGGTCTGGACGTCGCGGTCGTGCTCGACCTGTCGGCGTCGGTCGGCAGCCAGCTGCCGGCGCTGAAGGCCGCGACGGACGCCTTCACCGACGCGCTGACCGGCACGCCCTCGCGGATGGCGCTGTTCTCCTTCGACGAGGCGTCGCCGTCCACCAGCGTGGGCGTGAACTATCCGCAGCTGCGTTCGGTGTCCACGCAGGCCGGAGCGGACTCCTTCAAGGACCTGTACGCCGACTGGACGCTGGGCAAGGGCACGAACTGGGACCAGGCGCTGTGGGCGGTGGCGCAGGCACCGGAGCACTACGACGCGACCGTGGTACTGACCGACGGCAACCCGACCCGTTTCGGCGAACGCCGGGGCGACGGGTCGAACACCCACTTTATTGACGTGGAGAACGGCGTCTTCTCCGCCAACTCCGTGAAGGCGAAGGACACCCGGGTGATCGCGCTGGGTGTGGGCAGCGGCGTCGCGGGGGTGTCCGGGCTGAACCTGCGGGCGATCTCCGGACCGACCGCGTTCGACGGGTCCAACACCGTGGCCGCGGACTACTTCCAGACCGCTGACTTCGGCCAGGCCGGTCGCCAACTGCACGACCTGGCAGTGGACAAGTGCACCGGCACGATCAACGTGGTCAAGCAGATCACACCGGCCGACACCACCGGCGAAGACGTGACCGGCTCGGTTCCCGCCGGCCCGGGGTGGACCTTCGCTGCCTCCACCACCACACCGGGAGTCACCGGCCTGCCCGACTCCCGGACCACAACCGCCGACGGCACCGGCACGGTCACCTTCACCCCCGGCTACGGCGCCAACCCCTCTGCTGACGTCACGGTGGACGAGATCCAGCACCCCGGATACCAGCTGGTCACCCAGGGCGGCCAGAACGCGGTGTGCACCGACCTCGACACCGGCCGGCGCGTACCGGTGGAGAACACCGCGTCCGCGGCCGGCCCCGGCTTCACCGTCGACGCTCCCCGCCAGGACGCGATCACCTGCACCGTCTACAACCGGCCCGCGGAGGATGACGGCGAAGCCGACCTGACCGTCGACAAGGAGTGGGACGTCGACGGGCACCTCTACCCCGAGGGCACCCAACCCGACGGCCTCGACGCCCAGCTCACCCTCACCGGCCCCGACACCGCGTCACCGACGCCGCAGCCTTGGGGCGTCGCCCGCCCCGGCTACACAGTGGGCGACCAGGTGACGATCGGTGAACAGGTCCACCTGGGCAACGACGCCTGCACGCTCACCCGCTCCGAAATCACCGAGATCGACGGCACGCCCGTGGACCTGCCCTTGCCGTACGAGACCACCCTCACGGCACACCACCAGCACGCCACCGTCACGAACACCGTGACCTGCTGCCCACCCGATGACGGCGGCGAGCACGGCGGCTACGGGAGCAGCAGCGACACGCACGTCGCAGACGGCCGCCCAGGCGTGACCGTCGCCCGCGGCCACCGCGCCACCCTGGACCGCCCCGGCCGCTGACCGGCCGGCCGACCCCTGCGCACCACCATTCCAGCGCCCGCCTGCATCCCAGTCTCGGCGGACGGTTCCCCGACCCATGCTGGTTCGCGCGCGTACCCGAGGGAGGAGATCCCGACGTGGGCCACACCCGCTACGTGCGGGCCGCGTTCGCGGCTGCCGACGAAGCGGTCTGCGACGCCCTGGCCCGCGGCTGGCTGCCGGGCGAGCGGGTCGCGGTCGTCCACGCCGCGACCCGGGCCGACCTCAGCGCCTGCTCACCTGCGGCGACGCCACCGATGTCATTGTGACCGCCGCCGACGTGGGTTTCGACGGCGAAGAGATGCGGCTCGGGGCGTCGGTGGGGATCTACGACCGGCCCGCGCAGGAAGTCTGCCGTCCCTTCCCAAAGGGCACACGAGGGTTCGTCCTGGGCGAGGGGGCCGCGGCAGAATCTATGAGCACCCCGGTCACCAGACTGAATTTTCCGTGGGGGTCGGCGCCAGCCCGCCCCGGCGCCGCAGCGATGCCTGCTCCTGATCCGTCAACCGGACGCGGCACCGGCGCCGCGCCGGACCGCCGCGCCCGCGTTCCACGACGACGGCCGGTGACTTCGGCGGGTCATAGCGCTCGACCCGGTCGACCGAAGCCCCAGGGCTTGCAGGTGAGGACTTCAGCGCGACCTCGTGGCCGGACTCGGTGGGCAGCACCTGGCCGCGGCAGCCGCCCAGGGTTCTGCTCATCGCGGTCTTCTCCGCCGGGGTGATCCACAGCTTGTACTTCGTCTTCACCGCGACCTGCCGTGCCACGTACTCGCACCGGAATCCGGCCGCTGCCTGCGGCAGCCAACCGCTGGCGTCGTCGTCGCCCTTGTCGTCGTTCGCCGGGCCGTCCGCGGCGGTCAGGTTCAGCGGATCGTTGGCCAACTGCTCGCGCACCGGCTTCGACAGCGCCTTCGCGCCGGTCTGCCAGGCGTTGCCGAGCGCCACCATATGGTCGATCTGCACCGCCGGACTCGTCTTCCGGCCCCGGGTGAAGCGGATCGTCCGGCCGGTGCAGGGGTCCTTCAGGACACCGGACTCGACCTCGCACCTGCCCTCGAGCTTCACCTCGGTGAGATCACACCGCAGGATGTCGTCCCTCGTCTCGCAGCCGTTGTGGCCGCCGGGCGCGCCTTGGCCGTGGGACGCGCCTTGGCCGTCGGACGCGCCTTGGCCGTCGGTCCACGCCGCGCCGAAGTCGGCGATCCGGTCGTAGCCGGAGATCGGCCCGTCCGGCTTCACCGCGAGCTTCGCCAGCGCCCCCAGCGCCGACCCGCCGCTGATGGAGCGGGCGACACCCGCGCTCCGCGCGGGCACCTTCCCGTTCGCGCTATCGGACTTCGGCTGGCAGCCCGCCAGCACCAGCCTCGCCAGACGAGTGCGCAAGGACGGATCTAGGACGGATCCAGGACGGAAGCTCTTAGCCTCGATTAGCAGGGTGACAGTCGGCTGGGCCGCCTGGTGGCCGGGCCACGGCCGCGCACGGCATCCGAGCGGGATGCATCACCCATCGCCGGATACTGACAACTATGAGGACTGGGAGAAACACTCAATGGCTCGTGTGATCACGGCTCTCGGCGCGCTTGTGTTGGCTGGGGCATCGATCCTCGGCGCGTCCTCGCAGGCGTCTGCGGATCCGAATCCGAACGTTCACGACTCCAACCCGCAGATGGCCACGCTGATCACCCAGTACCACGCGGGGGTCTACAGCTCCCCCCGGGCGGACTCCAAAAAGATCGACGGCCTCATCCTCGCGCCGGGGCAGCAAGCTTACGTGGACTGCTGGGTGTCCGGCGGCACCGTCGGCACCACCGGCGACGTCTGGTACCGCACCTCGGGGATCATGGTGAACGGCACCTACCTCGATGTATATACCTCCTCCGGGGGCCCCGGCTGGACCTACGGGCCGTACGTGGATGGTGACCAGAGGTTCTGGATGTCGCCCGGTGGTCTGCCCCACTGCTAGTGCCGCATCAGGCAACGTTCGCCTGATCCGAGCCGAGATCCTGATCCGCGCGCTGGACCGGCGCCCCGGTAGCGAGTCTGACGACCAGCAGTCCTGAACCCTGGCTGCGCCGCGCAACCGGCTGCGTCACGCCGCCCACGGCGGGCCCGGCATCGCGGTCACCGGCTGGCCCGTTCGGCGAGGGCGACTTGCTGCGCGCGGTGCACCCGGCATACCGGCTGGGTCGGCAGCGCGGGCCGGTCGCACGGCACGCCGTCCAGCCCTGTGCACGTCACCCGATTCATGCCCGGCGCCGGGTCGATCACCCGGCCCTCCTGCTCCTGGCGGCATGGCTTGCACAGCCCGTCGAACACTGCGGCACCGGTCAGGAAGATCCGCGCACCGCGGTTGCAGCAGGCGCCGCGCGGCCGGTTGTCCAACCCGCCCGGGACAATCTGCACGGCATGGCGCGGGACACGGTCGTCCTCGCAGCCCGGACAGGCCCCGGACCGATCTGCGGCGGCGCCGTGGCCCCGGGCACAGGCCCTGCTCGATGCGGCGGGCCGGCGGCGGTCGGCGACGATCGAGGCGCACACCTCGCAGCGCGCGCCGGTCGACCACAGCACGCCGGCCTCGCAGTCCTCGAGGCCACAGCCCCACCGCGGCAGTGCCACTCCGAGCAGCCACCGGCCCGGCTCCCGGATGTCGGCCGGGACGGCTGCGGCGAACCTGGCGCGCAGCCGTGCCGCCAGCCGCTCGGGGTCGGTGCCGGTGCGCAGCTGCCGCCCGACCTCCCGGGCGATCTGCCGCTGCATGAACGCGCTGTCCACCTGCTCCAGCAGCCAGTGCACCGGCTCCCGCACGCCGTAGATCGCGGCGGACATGGTCAACTGCGGTCCGGTGTACGACGGCCGGACCGGCCCCCGCCCTTGCTGCGCTTTTCGCCTTCGACCTTCGGCGCGAGATGCACTCCATCCGCGCGGAGCGCGAGACCAGCGCCGCCCATCGCGGCCGCACTCGAGGTCAAACGGTTTTCCACAGCCGGCCCGGCGACTACCAGCGCCACCGACGCGATGGGGGTGGGCGGGGTCGGCGGGAACGTCACGACGTACACCTACGACGCGCTCGGACGCCCGCACACCGCCACCGACGGGCGCGGCATCACCACCACGTACGCCTACGACGACCGCGACCGCACCACCGGCGTGACCACCTCCGGCGGCGCGACCGTGGGCTACGTGTTCGACGGTGACGGCAACCAGACCTCCCGCACCGATGCCACCGGCACCACCGCGTACCTGCCGGACGCCCTGAACCGCGAGTCGCTGCGCACCCTGGCCGACGGCTCGACAACGCTGCTGACGTACGACCCGGCCGGGAACGTCGCCACCTACACCGACCCCACCGGACCGGTGGTCTACGGGTACGACAATGCCAACAACCTCAAGACGCTCAAGGACCCCTCCGGGTCGACCGCCACATACCGGTACAACAACGACGACGTCCTGACCTCGGTCGCCTACCCCGGCGGCACCACGCAGACCATCACCCCGGACAACTCCGGCCGCCCCTCGAACATCAAGACCGCCGCCGGCTCCACGACACTGGTCGACCTCTCCTACACCTACACCTCCGGGAAGTCAGGCACGGACGGCGACCTGCGGCACACCCGCACCGACAACCAGGCCGGAAAGACCATCACCTACAGCTACGACTCCCACAACCGCCTCGCCAAGGCAAAGGAGTCGGCCACCGCGATCTGGCTGTACTGCTAAGACGCCGCCGGGAACACCGTGTCAGCCACGGCCGGCTCCGACGACGCCTGCCCCGGCACCACCACCTACACCTACAACGACGCCTCAGAGCTGACCTCCAAGAACGGCTCCGCCACCGGCTGGACCTACAACCCGGCCGGCGACGAAACCAACGGCGCCTCCACCACCGGCATCCGCACAGGCGAGACCTGGTCGGACTTCAACCAGCTCACCTCCCTCACCGCCGCCGGCACCGCCTACACCGCCGCCTACGCCGGCACCGACAACGCCGAACGCACCCAACTCGGCGCCACGGCCTTCCACAACGGCCCCGAAGGACTCGCCGCCTCCACCGCCACCGGCGCCGACACCGGATTCACCCGCGAGCCCGGGGGCACACTCAACTCCATGAGGACCGGGGGAAAGAGCTACTACTACCTCACCGACGCCGACGGCTCCGTCCTCGGCCTGGTCGACAACGCCGCGCACCGCGTGAACACCTACACCTACAACCCCACCGGCATGCCCCGCACCGGCGGCGTGAGCGAGACCGTCCCCCAGCACTACCGCTACTACGGCGCCTACCTCGACCCCACCGGCCTGTACAAAATGGGCGCCCGCTACTACGACGCCGTCACCGAACGCTTCACCCAAACCGACCCCTCAGGCCAGGAAACCAACCCCTACGCCGCCTTCGGCGCCGACCCCGTCAACCACACCGACCCCAACGGGCTCGGATTCCTCGATGCCGTTAGCGAGTGGGCTGGACCGGTTGGCGACCTCGCTCAAGCTGGCTATCACGCATACCAAGGCGACACAAAAGCTTTGTGGGGAGACTTGGCTGGTGTTATGGCTGGTGGAATCGTAGGAGGTATGTGCACTAGCCTTGCCGTGGCAGGAGCTCCTGAGACTGAAGGAATTTCCCTTGTAGCGGGACTGAGGTGCTACGCACTTTCCAACGCGGCGAGCCAATATGCATCAGGTGAAGTCTCAGGATAATTGATTTGAGTTCTGCGCAAGATTTCTGGGGCTGAGGCGACGCAGTCGCCTCAGCCCCTTCATGAAAGTAGAGTTAGAGGGGGTAGCTGCATGCCTGATCTCGGATGGAACATTCGACAGCGTGCGGCACTGCGACGTTCGGTCATCTTCACTAGTGTATTTGTATTCCTTGGGCTGGTGCTTTCAATCGCACTTATCGCCATGGGAAACAAAGGCGGGTGGTTCCTTCTGGCGTTCATTCTTATGCTATCAGGTCCCTTTTTCTACATCATGCGGGTGAAGTCAAAATCCCAGCCCTGAGGTAATGGTCACGAGGAGCATTAACTGAGCCTTTTCAGCGGGTCACCGATCGGGGGACGGGGGCGGCGTGAGGGCGGGGCCGCAACGGACAGGGCTCCCGTCACGAGACCCTCGCCCGCCTTGCAGTCGCCTTCGGGATATCCGTCGGCACCGCGCATGGATACGTCACCGCCGTCACCGGCCTGCTTGCCGATCGTGCCCCGGGACTGCTGAAGACGCTGCGCGACAACGACCCGGACTTCGTCCTCCTCGATGGGACCCTCGCCGAGTGCGATCGCGTAGGCGACAGCCGCGCCGACTATTCGGCCAAGCACCGCCGCCATGGCGTGAACGTCCAGGTCGTCACGGATCCCGCCGGCGGGGTCCTGTGGATCTCGCCCTGCCCGGCCGCACTCACGACCTGACCGCCGCCCGCACGCACGCACAGGATCATCCGGATCTGTGAACGGCAAGGCATCCCGGTCCTGGCCGACCGCGCCTACCAGGGCGCCAGCGCCTGGGTCACTACCGGCGTCAGACGACTACCCGGTGGCGAACTCAGCCCCACCCAGCGCACCGTGAACCGGGCGCCGGCCCAGGCCCGAGTCCCCGTCGAACGCGGCATGGCACGGCTGAAGTCCTGGCAGATCTTCCGCAGATCCCGCATCAGCCCCAACCGCATGACCGTCATCGCCAAGGCCGTCCTCACCCTGGAGAGGCAACGCTGAAAAGGCTCAGTGCGCTGCGCCCTTGTCGCAACTCGACAACCCTTCAGCCCTGAACGAACCGAGCACCGACGGTCCTACTGCACGCTGCCTGCACGCGCGGCCACCGGATGGCCACCGGGTCCGGCCTTCGGAGAGCAGACTAGAAGGCGGATGGCGATAAAGTCTCAGGTCAGAGCACTGACCCGAAGAAGCGACCGCTGAGAGCCAACCGCAGACCTACGCATTACGATGCACAGACCGCGCGTGTCCGTTTCACCCGAATTCCAAGGTCAACCAGAACAAGAAACCCCAGGTCAGAGGCCCGACCTGGGGTTTACCGTGGAGCCGCCTTCGGGATTCGAACCCGAGACCTACGCATTACGAGTTGTACGATCTTGGTCCGGCATTGTCCACCAACGTCCATCTTCCCTGGTCAAGCAGCGATAGTGACCGCGACGTACACCAGTGGACGAGGGTGGACGAAAGGACAACTGAGACTGCAACTGAGACTAGGGAGCAACTGTGATGAGCGCCGGACCTGCGCCCCGCACTTCGCCTGCACGTCGCTGGTAGAGGGCTCCCGAGTTGCGGTGCGGCAAATCCACCGTTCTGACGTGTTCGAAACCCTGAGATTCGTAGTAGCGTCCTAGGTCCGCATTCGTCTTCCATGCGTCGAGCCTTAGCCACTTCTTTCCGGCAATCTCAGCCTTGCCAGAAGCCCAATCCAGCATTGCGCTCCCTAGAGATGTACCGCGCGCCGAGTCGCGCACAATGACGCGATGAACATAGAGCGCATCTTTCGGATTGTCGCCTGCTCGCCAGAATTCTGGGTCCGCTGACTCATCGATCGATATTGTCCCCAAGCATTCACCTGCCCGGAAAACCAAGAAGGCGTTCCCACTTCGGACATCCCGATTCACCTTGCTTGGGTCGGCGGGATACTGCCACTGGTCGTACCCGTGACCCTTGAGCCATGTGGAGGTTTCCGCCCACATCTGCTCTATTAGTGCAGCTTCTTCGGCTCCGGCAACTCGGATTTCGAACGCGTCGCTTCTACCGTTCATGAGTTCCCAATTCGTAGCGCAGCACGTTGCGATCAGTCGGCATTACAGTAACTGTGACGCGGATAGGACGCGAGTCGGTGTAACCCACGCGAGTCCTCACAAGAAGCGGGACGCCAGGATCCATCG
This sequence comes from Streptomyces sp. NPDC008079, assembly GCF_042957385.1. Lineage (NCBI taxonomy): Bacteria > Bacillati > Actinomycetota > Actinomycetes > Kitasatosporales > Streptomycetaceae > Streptomyces > Streptomyces sp. NPDC008079. The sequence continues at coordinate 1,178,633 of NZ_JBIBIC010000001.1, read as the reverse complement.
ACAGCATTTCCTCTTGCTTCGGGTTCGGCATGCTGGCCGTTACATCATCGACGTACCTCACTTGGGCATGCCCCATAGAGGCCATGAATGCAATGACGCCCTGAGGTATGTCGGCTGGTTCAGCGATTGGCGTATCGCGAACAAGGTCATGCGGATAGTAAGAATCCTCCGTCGACCAGGGTTGATCATCAACGTAACGCACTCGCCGCCGGACGAGAAGTAGTTCGCCTTCCTCAAGGTTCAGCTTTCCAGCAATAAGTGGATTCGCCTTCTCAATGCCAACCGTGATTTGCTGGCTCGGATTCCTGCCTTGCTCGCGGATATCCTGCACCCAAGCATCAACGCCCGCAGAAAGTCGCCGGTTCTTCTCTTCCGACTTTGATGCGTTGTAGACCAAAACGTCTTGTCGATTGACGATGTAACCGCGCCCTTGGCTTGGGGAAATGAGCCCTTCGGACACCAGTCGCTGAAGTCCTAGTCGAACCGTATTTCGAGAAGCCGCGTACGTCTCCGACAGGGCTCGCTCACTGGGCAGCTTGTCGCCCGGCGCGATCTCAGTGCCGATCTTCACTCGAAGCCTGTCCGCGAGCTGCATGTACAGGGGTGTCTGTCCGCTTGCCATGCAGCCATGATGCCCCACCGATGCGACTGGTACCAACAACCTGGACCAATCCCCTTGACACCTGACCGCAGGGCAGTGCAGCATCTTCCCCAAGTGGTTGGTACCAGTAGAACCACTAGGACCACCAGGGGCCCCGCGTTGGTCGGGGGGAGGTTCCCGGCGCCTTGTCAGCCGGAGGGCACGAGACCGAAAGGTCACGTCTCTGCCTGAAACAGGCCATGGCGGCTCTACCTCGTACGGGAGCCGCAGTCCTGAAGGAGACAACAAGCACGTCAAGCACTGTTCGTCGTACTGCGAGGTGCACATGTTCCAGCGAAGTACCAAGGGCCCCGTCCGGCTTTGACCAGCCGGACGGGCGGGCCCTCCGCGTCATCGCGTGATGCCGAGACGGCCGGATAGCGGCTGGCATCACGGGTGCGTGTCGAGCGCGCACGGTCCGGCGTCGCCGTCTTGCGGCGGCGCTGGTCCGTGGCTGCTCGAACCGACCAGCCAAAACGAGTGCGGCGTCCGGGTGGCCCCCCGGACGCCGCTGTACAGGAACCCCAAGGAGGAACCTGTGGTCACCATCATCTTCCTGAACGACAAGGAACACGAGGACTTGTCGCGCAAGGTCGGCGAGGCCAACCGGCGCAGCGAGAACGGGGGCGGGAAGTGAGTGCCGCGGCCGGTACGTTCGCCGCGGTCTTCGCCTCCCTGTACGTCGCCCACAGTGTGGGTGATCACTGGGTGCAGACCTCCGCGCAGTCCGCGGCCAAGGGCCGTCCCGGATGGGTCGGCCGGTTAGCCGACACCCGGCACGTGGCGACGCTGACGCTGACGAAATTGGTCGTCCTGGTTCCTGTGGGTCTGCTGCTGGGTCTGCACCTGTCGGTGTGGGGTCTGGTGGCCGGTCTGGGCGTGGACGCGGTCACGCACTGGTGGGCCGACCGGCGTTCGACGCTGGCGTGGCTGGCGGACCTCGTCGGGTCCGGCGGCTTCTACCGCATGGGCGCGCCGCGGCCCGGCCATGACGACAACCCGTCGCTCGGCACCGGCGCCTACGCGCTCGACCAGTCGTTCCATCACCTGTTCCTGCTGGTCGGCGCACTGCTGATCGCCCTCGTCTGAGGGTCTGACGGCTGCCTGATCCGCCCGCGCCCGGCAATCCGGGCGGGCGGTGACGGGGAGCCGGACAGCCCGGCTCACGACCGAGGGAGATCAGCAGTGTTCAGCAACAAGAGGAAGCAGGAAGCTCAGGCCCGCGCCGACCAGCTCCGCGCTGAGACGCGCGCGTCGAAGCAGGGCCTCATCCGCCGGGCGAAGGCCGACGCCGCGGCGGCGTCGGCCGATGTCGACGTGTGGACGCGCCGTATCCAGGAGAACGGCGACTACACGGCGTCCAAGGACTTCGCGGTCCGCGAGCGCGGCAACGCGCGCGCACGTCTGCGCGCTGCGCAGCAGCGCGAGGAGTACATCCGCCGCAACTTCGGAGGCTGACAAGCGCACTGCACCACCAGCCCCGGCCGCACATCCGCCACGACACCGGCCGGTCCCGGCCCTCAACTCCCCTTGGAGACTTCCCGTGCATGACTACATCGGCCCCCACCGGGCCCTGACCACTGACGATTTCCTCGAACTCGCCCTGGGCACGCCGCTTGACCTGTGGCTCGGCGAGGACGGCGAGACGCCCGACGAGCGGGCCGCGCGAGAGGCCGCGGCGCGGGACATCCTCGCCGACGACCCCGCCCTGTTCGACCGCACGACCGCGCTCGCGTCCGAGGTGATCGGCCGCACCATGCCGGAGCTCCTGCGCCTGACCCCGGCCCGCCCGGCGCGCCGGAGCGCGGCCCGTGGGGCGGTGGCGGCATGAGCGCCCGCACCGCGGCCGTCGCCCGATGGCGCCGGTTGCTGACCGTGCTGCCCGCTGTCGTGATGACGGCCGTGTCGATGGTCCTGACGTTGGCCGTGGTCGTGATGTGGCTGGGCACGGCGATGCCCTCGCCGGTCGCGCTGGTCGTCGGCCTCGGCCTGGACGGCGGCTGGCTTGCCACCTTGGCATACGAGCGGCGGCTTGCCGCGCAGGGCGACCACTCCCGCGGCGTGACCGCGGTCGGCTGGTGCTTCGGCGCCGTCGCGACCGCCGTCCTGGTCGCTCACGCGCTGCTCGCGGAGACCTCCGCGGGCGCGTGGCTGGCCGTCGCGTGGCTGCCCCTTGCGGCCAAGGCCCTGTGGCTGGTGCACGGGCTGTGGGAGCGCACCGCGCTCACTCCCGTCGCGCTCACCGCGATCCGCGGTATCCAGCAGGAAGCCCGCGACGCCGCCGCGGTCGCGCGGGCCCGGCTGCACGCGGACGCCACCACCGAGGAGACCCGGCTGCTGGCCGTGACGCACGCCGGGTCCCGCGTCGCCCGCGTCCAGGCCACCACCGCCGCCGCACTGTCCGAGGCGTGGGCGGTGCTGGAGAAGGCGCGCGCCGACGAGAGCGCCGCCGCCGCGCTGGCCAGCGTGACCGGCCGTGTCACGGCAGCCGACACGGCCCGCTGGGACCTGCCGGTATGGGGCCCGGTCGAGCCGGTCCCGGCCCTGGACGCACCCTCCCTGAGTGACGCCGACCTCGACCGGATCGTGGCCGACCTGCTGGCTGGCCAGACCCCGCCGCCGTCCTACCGCGAGGCCGCCGCCCGGTTCCGCGCCGCCGGACACACCGCCGCGGAGATGCGGCTGCGCGCGGCATGGAAACGCTGCACCACCGAGTCCGTCACCGGCTGACACCGGCCCCTGTCCGCACGCCATCAGCCCGGAGGTATCTCTCCCATGTCCGACCTGCCGAAAGCCACCGCCGACGCGGTCGAGGCCGCCCGCCAGGGCGAGCAGTTCGCGATGATCCTCGCCGCGATCCAGACCGCTCAGACCGTCCAGTCCCAGCAGCAGCCCGTTCCGCCCCCGGCCCCCGTCGCGGTGCAGCAGACCGGCACCGCGGGCAAGTGGCTCGCCATCGCCGCGGGCGGCTCCATGCTCATGATTACCGTCGCGTTCGCCGCGGTCGCTCTCGCGATTGCCTCCGCGTGCATCGCGCTCGTGGCCCTGGTCGTCTACGGCATCTACCGCGACATCAGGCGGCGGTAGCCCGCCGCGGCCCGGCGGGGTCGGTGGCATCCATGGGCATGCACACCGCCTTCACCGCGACCGCAGGGCCCGTGACCGGCGCATGCGCCGACAGTGCGGGCGCCACGGCCATGATGGCCGCCGGAGCAGCCGGTTTCACCCCAGAGGGGATACATATCGCGCTCGCTGCGCCAACCGGTCCGAGAACCACCGCCGCCGCGGCCAGACTGACCGCCGCCGTCTTCATGCCTATCACTCAGCCACGCCCTTGCATCCATGATCGACTCTCTTGATCGCGGAGAGTACAGGCGTGCATACAGGCGCACCAAACTGACGTTCCATCAGGAGAATCCGTCACTCCGAATAGGGGCAACCATGATCCGCACCCACCCCGACGACCCCCCGCTGACCGGCGCGGAAGCCTCCAGAATCGCATGGCTGGTCGCCCGCATGACCAAGCGCGGCCTTGCCGGTGAGGAAGTAGACCAGTCCGACTTGCAGGCGGGAATCGACAGCATCCTCAAGGGCGCGCGCAGGCGCGAGGAACGCGAAGAGTGGAAGACCACCGCGCGCAGGCCCACGTAGCTCCGCCCCGGACCGGCCGCACATCCGCCAAGACACCGGCCGGTCCGGGCCCCTACCGCTCCCGTGCAGAAACGGAGGAACCACCAGCATGACCGAGATCATCGACATCCACACCCGGCGGCCCCGCCCCGCCCCGGACTTCACCAAGCACGACACCGACCCGGACACCACCACAGCGCCCGCCGACATACCCGCCGACGCTCCGCGGGAGGTGCTTGAAGGCGTGGTCATTCCCTCCGGCATCCCCGGGCAGGGGAAGGAAGAAGCCGCGGGCCGTGCCGGACTGCGCCACCTCGAACGCGTGCGGCGCGCCGCTGGTGTGACGGCCCACGTCATCACCCATGACCGGACCAAGTCCGGTATGCGGCTCGCGGTCCGTCACACCGCGTACGTCGCCGGGGGTGCCCGCATCATCGCCAAGCGCACGTGGGACGGGCGCACCGTGGCGCGGCACGAACGGATGATGCGCAGCGCGGAGGCTGCGGGGCAGCATGAGGTGGCGATGGAGTGGGAGCAGCGCGCGGCGCTGTTCCGGCAGCAGCGTCACCAGCGCCGTATGGACCTGCTCACCTCCGGGCCCCGGCTGGTGAAGTCCGCCGCGTTCGGCGCTGCCGGAGGTGTGGGCGGTCTGCTCGCGCTCGGTACCGTCCTGGCTATCGCGGAGCACGATCCGCTGATGGTCATCGGCCCGGTGATGTTCACCGTGCAGATGATCCGCTGGGCCGTGCTCATTGTGTCCGTCGTGTGGGGTCCGGCGCTGTTCCTTGCCCCGTGGCTGGCGTTCCTCGGGTTGTGGGAGACGGGGCGCCGGGGGCAGGCGGCGCCGCAGTGGGCGCTGCCGGTCTCGGAGCAGGAGCAGCGGGACGTGGTCCCGGATGAGGGCGCGATCCTGGACGCGCTGCGGCACCTGGGCATCGGCCCGATGAACCAGGCGTTCAAGGCCGGTTGGCAGCCGCGGTGGGTGCAGCCCACCACCCGGCTCGGCAAGGGCTGGCACTCGCAGGTGCAGCTCCCGATGGGCGTCACCGTCGAAATGATCAACAAGCACAAGGACGTGCTCGCCCACAACCTGCTGCGCCTGCCCGTGGAGGTCTGGCCGACCGAACCGGCCACCGCCCCCGGCACCCTGGACCTGTGGGTGGCCGACCAAGGGTCGCTGTCCGGGACGGTTCCGCCCTGGCCCCTGCTCGGCGACGGCACCGCGGACTACTTCAAGGGCGTGCCGGTCGGTGTCTCGCAGCGCGGGGAGCCGGTCACCGGCAAGCTCATGGCCAGCAACTACATGGTCGGCGGCATCATGGGCTCGGGTAAGTCGTCGCTGGTCGTGGGTCTGCTGCTGGGTGCGATGCTCGATCCGCTGGTGGAAATCGACGTGTATGTCATGGCCTACAACGTCGATTACGACCCGATGCGCGACCGGCTCCGGACCCTGGTCAAGGGCGACGATGACGAGCAGGTCAGGGATGCCCTCGAAGCGCTGCGGGACCTGCGCGACGAGGTCACCGAACGCGGAAAGCTGCTGGCCGAACTCGGCGGGGACAGCGTCAAGCTGACCCGGGACCTGGCCGAACGCGACCCCCGCATGCGCCCCCGCGTCGTGGTGTTCGATGAGTGCCACGAGCTGTTCGAGCACAAGGAATACGGCCCGGAGGCTGCTGAGCTGGCCATCAAGGTGCTGAAGAAGGCGCGGAAGGTCGGCATCACCCTGGTGTTCGTCACGGTCTCCCCGACCGCGTCCAGCATCCCCAAGGACGTGACCCGGAACACCAGTCACCGGGTGGCGTTCGCGGTCGGCGACCACGTCGCCAACGACGGACTGCTCGGCACGGGCAAGCACCGGGCCGGGATCACCGCCACGACGCTGAACCCCGCGGAGAACATCGGCACCGCGCTGACCGTGGGGTTCACCAAGAACGCGTTCGAGCTGGTCCGTGCGTACTACGTCCGCAAGGATGCCAGCACCGACCAGGTGTCGCCCGTGGTGGCGCGGGCTTTGGCGCTGCGCGAGGGCATCACCCCCGCCGCCTCCCCGGTCGCCACCGACGGCGGCGGCACGCCCGATCATCTCGCGGACGTGCTCACCGTCCTCGGCACCGAAGCGCGGGTCCGAACGCAGGAAGTCCTCCGGCTGCTCATCACGCACAACTCGCGCGAGTACCGCGGCTGGACCTTCACTGACCTCAAGCGCGTCCTGGACCCGTACGGCGCGGTCCGCAAGTCGCACGGGCAGATGATCGTGGACCGCGAACGCGTCCGCGACGCCCTCACCGACCGCACCGAGGACGCCCGTCCGGATGCGGCTGAGTTCGACGGAGAGTGACGGGGAGGGGCCGGGGAGGCGGGGAGATCTCCCCAACCGCCTCCCCGGTACTGCCTCCCCCGCACTGAACTGCGTTAACACCCCACGGGGGAGGCGGGGAAGCGCACCCCGCGGACCTGCGGAAACCCCTGAGACACGGGGTCCGGCAGCATCCCCCGCCTCCCTCCCCTGCCACACACAGTCACCAACCTTGCGTCCAGGACGGAGACGCCATGACCCTGCCCGTCTACCGCTACCACCTCGCCCCCGATGGCCTCATGACGCGCCGTCAGCTCCACGCGGCCGGTCTCAGCGCATGCCGTGCGGAAGTCGTCGCAGAACTGCGCTGGCGCTCCAAGAAGGCCCGACACGTCGGGGGATGGCGCGTTGCCTACCTCTACGACCCCGCCACCGCCCGGCCCCTGCGCCCGATGACACCGGGCCGCTGGCGCTCGCATGCGGCGATGATGCGCGCCCGCCGCACCTGCCCCGCCTGCCGGACCGACGCCGGATACGTCATCCCCACCTCGCTCGGCACCTGCGTGCCGTGTGCCGCCTGAACACGCCCGTGGGCGGTGGCCTCCCGACCAAGGAAAACGCCACCGCCCACGGCCCATCCACATCCCCGAAGGGACTGGAGACCACCAGCATGACCCATCAGACCCGTACCGCGCTGCTGCGCGCAGCGCTGGACGCCGCCGACCAGGGATGGCCCGTCATCCCCCTGCACCCCGGAAGCAAGATCCCCGCCTTACACGGTGACCGGCGCTGCCCCCGAACCGGCGACTGCACCAACGGTCACAAGACGTTCGAGCAGCGCGCCACCACCGACCCCGCCCGCATCGAACGCTGCTGGGCCGCGGGCCCGTTCAACGTCGGCATTGCCACCGGGCCCGCCGGTCTGCTGGTCGTGGACCTCGACACGGCCAAGCCGAAGGACAAGAAGGGCACGCCTGACGGCGCGGCGAACTTCTCTGCGCTCTGCGAGCGCGCCGGGCACACCGTCCCCACCACACGCCGTATCCGGACCCCCAGCGGTGGGGAGCACCTGTACTTCCGCACCCCCGCCGGGCTTCAACTCCCGTGCAGCGCGGGCACGTTGGCGCCAAAGGTGGACACCCGTGCATGGGGCGGGCAGGTGGTTGCCCCCGGGTCGGTGACCCCTGACGGCCCCTACGCCGTCCAGGACGATTCTGCGGCTGCTGAGCTACCCAACTGGCTCCGCACCGCCCTGACGGCCCCACAGCGAGCCGCTATGGGGCCGTTGCGGCCCGTTGCGGCCCGTGATGCGCCTCGGCTCGCCGCCGTCGTCCTCGAACGCGAGGTTGCCGCGGTCGCCACGACCGATGAGGGCGGGCGGAACGCCGAACTGCTGCGCGCCGTGAGGGCGGTGGGCCGGTTCGTCGCCTGGGGCGACCTCGACCGCACCACCGTAGAAGCTGCTTTTCAGGCGGGGGGCGAGACGGCCGGGCTACCGGCTGCCGAGTGCCGCACCACGATCCGCAGCGCCCTCGACTACGCCGTCCGCACCGCCCGGCCCCGGCAGGCCGCCTCATGACCCCCGCCGCGGGCCGAACCCCCGCCCTGAAAAGCCTCACCACCACCCCCGACCAGCATCGCCCCGCCGAATCGGCCGGTGGGCCCACCGGCCGTAGCGCGCCGAAGGTCGCCGCCGAAGGCGTCCTGTCTGCCCTTCGTCCGGACCCGCGCCCAGCAGATGGACGCCGCCCCATCGCATGGCTGCACATCATCGCCCCGTCCGCATGGGAGATGCCGCCGCGTGCAGTGTCCCGCTGCGACTGCGGCCGGTACGTCACCGCACGCGGCCGGGCCGATGTCCTCGCCCTGATCGACGCTCACACCGCGCATCGCGGCTGCTGCCCGCTGCGCCACCCCGACACCGAACGGAGGCACGCCGCATGAGCGAGAACGGCGCTGCGCTGCTGGACGAGATCGAGGCATTCCACCGCCGCTTCAACGTCTTCCCCACCGAAGCCGCGTTCGTCGCGGTGACGTTGTGGGACGCCCACGCGCATCTGTTGGACGCGTTCGACTCCACGCCGCGCCTTGCCTTCCTGTCTCCCGAACCGGGGTCGGGGAAGTCGCGGGCCCTGGAAGTGGTGGAGAGCCTGGTTCCGCGGTCGATGGCTGCTGTTGATGCTTCTGCGGCGGCCTTGTTCCGGTCGGTGTCGGGCATCGACGGCGGGCGTCCGACGATTCTCTTCGATGAGATCGACACCATCTTCGGTCCCAAGGCCGGGGAGAACGAGCAGCTCCGGGGGTTCATCAACGCCGGTCACACCCGTGGCCGCGTGATGTACCGGTGCGTTGGGGACGGCTCCAACCAGCAGGTACAGGGGTTCCCGTCGTACTGCGCCGTCGCCGTCGCCGGGCTCGGCTCTCTGCCCGACACGATCCTGACGCGCTCGGTCATCATCCGCATGCGGCGCCGGGCCACGAACGAGAAGGTGGAGCAGTTCCGCACACGCATCCACGTCCGCGAGGGAAACGCGCTGCGCGACCGGCTCGCCAAGTGGGCCGAGAGTGTCCAAGAGCAGGTCACCGACGTCTTTCCCGAGATGCCCGATGGCGTGGCCGACCGGCCCGCCGACGTCTGGGAACCCCTGCTCGCCATCGCGGACGCGGCCGGGGGCGCGTGGCCGACCCGGGCCCGGCAGGCGTGCGTGTCCCTGGTCAAGGCATCGCAGGTCAACGACAAGGGCAGCATCGGTATCCGCCTGCTCACCGACCTGCGCGATCACGTGCTGATCGGCATCGACCGCCTCCCGACCGTGGCCATCCTCGACAGGCTCAACGCTCTGGATGACGCCCCGTGGGCGGACTACCAGGGCAAGCCGCTCGACTCCCGCCGCCTGTCACGGATGCTCGGTGAGTACGTCACCGCTGACGGCACGCCCGTCTCCTCGCGCAACATCAAGACCGGCGGAGGAGTCCTCAAGGGCTACCACGCCGCCGACTTGCGCGACGCCTGGCAGCGCTACTGCCCCCCACCCCCGGAAAGTCCGCTACTTCCGCTACCCGAGAACGAAAACCGGTTCTGACCAGCGCAAACCCGGTAGCGGCAAGGCCGCCGCACGCCGCTACCGGGTTTGCCCTATCCGCTACCGCTACCCATTCCCGCTACCCCTCACAAGGCTCTGACCTGCAAGGTAGCGGAAGTAGCGGAAGTAGCGGACTTCTGAGGACAGGGCAACCGCCCCGCTCACCTAGGAGTCTCCTCCATGAGCACCGCCACCGCACCCATCCCCCGTCTCCTCTACCGCCCGGAAGACGCCGCCGAAGTCCTGTCGTTGGGCCGCTCCACCATCTACGAGCTGATGGCGGAAGGCGCCCTCAAGTTCGTGAAGTGCGGGCGCTCTCGCCGCATTCACCACAACGAGCTTGAGCGCTTCGCCGCAAGCCTTACCGACCGCCCCTGCTGAACACGCGCATCCGAGGCGGGCCGAGGACACTCGGCCCGCCTTTTCGCATGGAGGAACCCATGAGTCCCCGCAATCTGAACATGGAATCATCCATTTACTTCGGAGATGACGGATGGTGGCACGGCCGCGTCACTATGGGCGTCAAGAGCGACGGCAGTCCCGACCGGCGTCATCGCATGGCAAAGACCGAGACCGAAATCAAGCGCAAGGTTAAGGAGTTGGAGGCGCTGCGCGACAAGGGCCGCGCCCCGAAGGCCGGTCGCAAGCCCACCGTTGAGAAGTGGATGACCACCTACCTGACGGACATCGCCAGCCTGAAACTCCGACCGCGCTCACTGGACGACTACTGGTCCAAGACGCGCAACGACATCATCCCCGGCATCGGACAGCACCGACTCGACAAGCTCGAACCGGAACACCTTGAACGGATGTACCGCTCACTACTTGAGGCCGGACACGCACCATCGCACGTCGTCAAGGTGCACCGTATTCTGTCCCGTGCCCTGAAAATCGCCCACCGCCGACGACTGGTCGTGGAGAACGTTGCGACCCTCGTAGACCCTCCAAGCCTGGACGAAACCGAGGCGAATCCCTTCACAATCGAAGAGGCAAAAGCCTTCCTGGCCGCAGCGCTCAAGCGTCCCAATTACATGCGATGGGTGGTCGGTGTCGGGATGGGTTTCCGACAGGGGGAATGCCTCGGTCTGCGGTGGAAGTATGTGGACCTCGAAGCGGAGCTTTTCCACCCACAATGGCAGCTTCAACGGCTCACATGGCGGCATGGCTGCACCGACCCGCGCGAGTGCGGAATGCGTCTTCACAGGTTCGACGCCTGCCCGCAGAACTGCACGCTGCACAAGGGCTACAAGCGAGGCTGCCCGAAGCCCTGCCCGAAGACGTGCACCGGTCATGCCAGCGCGTGTCCGGAACGCAAAGACGGCGGCCTCGTATTCACCCGGCCCAAGACGAAGAAAAGCCGGTCCGAAGTGCCGATCCCCCCACCGTTCATCCCCTACCTGCGGGGCCACAAGACTCAGCAGGAGGAGATGAAAGCCGCCGCCGGGATCGCATGGCAGGAGTGCGGTGCAGTGTTCACACGGCCGGACGGCCGACCGCTGGACCCCCGACAGGACTGGGAGGAGTTCAAGGAAATCCTTGCAGAGGCGGGAATCGATGACCGGCGGCTGTACGACGGCAGCAGGCACACCGCGGGCACGATCCTCAATGAGCTGGGCGTGGACATCGTGACCATCATGGAGATTCTGCGACACACGCAGATCAGCCAGACGCGCCGCTACGTCAAGGGGCGGTCGCACCTCAGCAAGGCCGCCATGGGCAGGATGGGGGACACCTTCCTGCCGCAGACTCAGGCCCCAACTGAGACTAGAACTGAGACTACGGACAGCCGGTCGGACCGCGCCCGTCGCCGTCGTCGCATCCGCTGAACGAGAAACCCCAGGTCATGAGCTATGTGACCTGGGGTTTGGTGGAGCCGCCTTCGGGATTCGAACCCGAGACCTACGCATTACGAGTGCGTTGCTCTGGCCAACTGAGCTAAGGCGGCGCGCTGCGCCTGGATACCAAGGGTGGCAGGCGCAGCGGCGCCAAGTCTACAGGGTTCCGGGGGGTGGTTCGGACCGTTGGGGGATCAAGGGGGGTGCAGGTCAGGGGTTAGGTGCACTTCTGGTCTTTGGGGGGGACGGTGTCGTCGAGGAGGTAGGCGTTGACGGCGGTGTCGATGCAGTCGGAGCCGCGGGCGTAGGCGGTGTGGCCGTCGCCGTCGTAGGTGAGGAGGTGGCCGGAGGAGAGCTGGGAGGCGAGGGAGACGGCCCAGGCGTACGGGGTGGCGGGGTCGCGGATGGTGCCGACGACGAGGATCGGGGCGGCGCCCTTGGCCTCGATGCGCTGGGCGTGGCCGGTGGACGGCAGGGGCCAGTAGCCGCAGATGAGGGAGGACCAGGCCAGGGTCGTACCGAAGTGCGGGGAGGCGGCGCGGAAGGAGGGGAGGGCGCGTTCGACGTCGGCCGGGGAGGACAGGGCCGGGGGCAGGTCGAGGCAGTTGACGGCGGCGTTGGCGTACATCAGATTGCTGTACTTGCCCTTGTCGTCGCGCTCGTAGTAGCTGTCGGAGAGCTTGAGCAGCGGGCCGCCGTCGTCCTTGAGGGCGCTGGCCAGGGCGCCGCGCAGGGTCGGCCAGGCGCCCTCGTCGTACATCGCGGCGATGACGCCGGTCGTGCCGAGGGCCTCGGTGAGCGGGCGGCTGGTGCCGGTGGAGAGCGGGTGGCTGTCCAGGGAGGCGAAGAACGCGTCGAGGTGCTTGCCCGCGTCGTCGGTGGACGTCGTGCCGAGCGGGCAGTCGGAGCGCTTGACGCAGTCCGCCGCGAACGCCTTGAAGGCGACCTCGAAGCCGCCGGCCTGGGCGCGGCTGCTCTCCAGCGCGCCGACGGAGGGGTCCATGGCGCCGTCGAGGACGAGACGGCCGACGCGCTGCGGGAAGAGCCCGGCGTAGGTGGCCCCGAGGAAGGTGCCGTACGACTTTCCGACGTACGTCAGTTTCTGGTCGCCGAGCAGCGCGCGCAGGATGTCCATGTCGCGGGCGGACTCGACGGTCGAGACGTGGCCGAGGATCTTGGCGGAACGCTTCTCGCAGCCGTTGGCGAAGCCGCGGTCGGCGGTGACGAGCTTGTTGACCTCGGCGTTGTCGTCGGGCGTGGTGTCGACGGCCGTGAACGCGTCCATCTGCGGGTCGCTGAGGCATTCGACGGGCTCACTGCGGGCGACGCCGCGCGGGTCGACGGCCGCCATGTCGTACCGGGAGGTGACCGCGGTCGGGTAGCCGAGGGCCGCGTACTGGAGGTAGTCGATCGCCGAGCCGCCGGGGCCGCCGGGGTTGACCAGCAGCGAGCCGAGCCGTTTGCCGGGGCCTGTCGCCTTCTTGCGGGCGACGGCGAGCTTGAGGTCGTCGGCGGTGACGGGGTGCGCGTAGTCCAGCGGGACCTTCATGGTCGAGCACTGGAAGCCGGGGACGCCGCAGTCGTGCCACGACAGCTTCTGTCCGTAGTACGGCGCCAGGTCCGCGGGGCTCTCGGACGGCAGCGGTGTGAGCGAGGTGGTGGCGGGGACCGGCGACGACGCCCCGGCCTTGTGCCCGCCCCCCTCTGAGGTGCATGCGGACAGCAGCAGTCCGGTCACCGCGATCACGGTGGCCGGGATGCGGAGCAGGCGCTTGGAGTGCATCGGCGGCTCGGATCCTCCCGTCGGGTGCTTGCGAGCGTATCGGCCGGGGGGCGGGGACAGACGCTCAAGCTGTCCCCTTACGAGTGATACGCGCGATTATGAGCGTTTGAGGGGGGTGGGGGTGGGCGCCGCCCCGGTCGCGGCGTGGGCTTCCGGTACGGCTGTCGCATGACGGGCCTTCGATACGGCCGAGGTGCCGGGCGCCTCCGGTACGGCCGAGATGGCGCGCGGCTTCGATACGGCCGAGGTGCCGCGCGGCTTCGATACGGCCGAGGCGGCTTTACGGCTCGGCCCCTCCAGCTTCTCCGTCAGATACCCCGCGACCAGCGCGTACATCTCGCGCCGCACCCGTACGCCGTCGATGATCCGGACCTGGTCGCCGCGCGGGCGCAGGGCGGCGCGCAGGCGCAACGCCGAGGCGCGCGGGGCCAGTTCGCCGGTGGTGGCGGCCAGCAGCAGGGCCGGGTGCGGGCCCGCGGCCGGGGCGAGCGGCGGATACGTACCGGAGATCCCGGCGGCGGCGCGGTACCGGCCCGGGTGGGTCAGCGCCTCGTGCACCGCGCAGGGCGCCTGCGCGCCGAGGCCGATGACGGCGTGCGCGCCGCTCGCGGGCAGCGCGCGGAAGTGGCGGGCGGCCTCCGCCAGGACGGCGACCGGGTCCTGACCGCAGTCGCGCGGCATGACCAGCAGGAACGGATTGGCCAGGCCGCGCTTGGCCTGTACGGCGAAGCCCTCGAAGAGGTCGGGGGCGCCGGTGGCGGGCAGGTGCGCGAGGACGACGGGGTACGCGAGGCTCGCCGCGCCCGCCGACTCGTAACGCGGCGGCAGCCAGACGCGGATGCCGTCGCGCAGTTCCATCAGGGTGCCGCCCGCCGGGTGGCCGACCGTACGCATCTCGGGCGCCGGCGGGGCGGGGGCGGGGGTACGGCTGGGGGCGGGCGGCACGGTGGCCGTGGCCTCGGCCGACTCCCCGGCGGGGGCCCGGTCGGCGCGGCCGGTGTCGCGGGAGTCGCTGAGCAGCGGCACGGCGAGCGACAGGGCGGTGAGCGCCGCGACCCCGGCCGCCCCCGCGCGCAGGGCGGTGCCGAGGCGGTCGGCGGGCAGTTCGTACGGCCGCCCGGCGCGCTCTGACCACCAGTGCCGCAGGGCGCGGTGGGCCAGCAGTACGGCGGCGGCGGTCGCCGCGAGCAGCAGGACGGACAGGACGACGTCGGCCACGGCGGAACCCCTCGGGTGCGGGTGCGCTCCCGCTGGGACGGTGCGGCCGGGTACGGGGAGCTGGTCCTCGGGCCGGGGCCTTGGACCAGGTTCCTGGGCCTGGGCCTGGGCCTTGGTCTTGGACCGGGGCCTTGGGCCGGACCCTTGGGCCGGACCCTTGGGCCTGGTCGGGTCCTCGGGTCGGTCCTCGGGGTGGGATGACCCCCGGGGCGGTTGGTGATTCCGTACGGCGGCGGAAGCGCGGGAACGCTGTCTGCACCTTGCAACGGCTGCGGGCCGTGGGGTGGGAGACGTTACGGGGGCGGGGGCGGGATCACCCGGACGGACCAAGGGGGTGGCCTTCCGGCGGATGAGCCCCGGACCGCCGGGGTGCCCTTCCGGCGGACGAACCCTCCGGCCGCCGGGGCCCTTCCGGAGGACGAACCCCGGACCGCCGGGGACCCTTCCGGCGGACGGACCCCGAGCCGCGGCTCGGCCCTCAGCCCGCTCGTAGCGCCAGGGTCATGGCCTCCACCGCCAGCAGCGGGGCGACGTTACGGTCCAGGGCGTCGCGGCAGGCGAGCACGGCCTCGATCCTGCGCAGGCTGTTCTCCGGCCGGGACGACGACGCGATCTGCTCGATGCCCTCGCGGACCTCGGTGTTCGCGATGCCGACCGCCGAGCCGAGCTGCAACGACAGCACGTCGCGGTAGAAACCGGCGAGGTCGGTGAGCGCGAGGTCGAGGGTGTCGCGCTGCGTACGCGTCGAACGCCGCTTCTGCCGGTCCGCCAGCTCCTTCATCGCGCCCGCCGTGCCGCGCGGCATCCGGCTGCCCGCGCCCGCCGCCGCGCCGAGGGCCGCCCGCATCTCCTCGGTCTCCTTGCCGTCGACCTCCTCCGCGACCGCCTTCGCGTCCTCCTGCGCCGCGTCCACCAACTCCTGCGCCGCGCGCAGGCACCCGCCGATGTCCGCGACCCGCAGCGGTACGCGCAGCACCGCGGCGCGGCGGGACCGTGCCTGCTCGTCCGTCGCCAGCCGCCTCGCACGCCCTATGTGGCCCTGGGTCGCCCGCGCGACCCGCTCCGCCAGCGCCGGGTCGATGCCGTCGCGCCGCATCAGTACGTCCGCGACCGCCTCGGCCGAGGGCGTACGCAGGCTCAGCAGCCTGCACCGCGAACGGATCGTCGGCAGCGCGTCCTCCACCGACGGCGCGCACAGCAGCCACACCGTGCGGGGGGCGGGCTCCTCGACGGCTTTCAGCAGTACGTTGCCCGCGCCTTCCGTCAGGCGGTCCGCGTCCTCCATGACGATGACCTGCCAGCGGCCTCCGGCCGGGGACAGCGCGGCGCGCCGCACCAGGTCACGGGTTTCTTTGACGCCGATGGAGAGGAGGTCCGTGCGGACGAATTCCACGTCGGCGTGGGTGCCGACGGCCGTGGTGTGGCAGCCGTCGCAGAAGCCGCAGCCGGGGGCGGCGCCGAGGGCTCGGTCGGGGCTGACGCATTGGAGTGCGGCGGCGAAGGCTCTGGCGGCGGTGGATCGGCCCGAGCCGGGGGGGCCGGTGAACAGCCAGGCGTGCGTCATTCTTGACGCCTCGGGTTGTGGACGGCCTTCTTCGTGGGCCGTCACCAAGGCGTTTGCGTCTGCCGCCGCCGCCGATAGCTCCGCGACTACGCGCTGCTGGCCGACGACGTCGTCCCATACCGTCATGTCGACCTCCCTTCGCCTTGTCCCCGTCGGTTCCCCGAGGACCATTCTGCGTCACCCCACTGACAGGGGTGGGCGCCTTTGCGGTGCCTGGGCCTTCCCACCCGCCCACCCGTGCGAGTGCTTTCTTCGTCTGCGGGTGCCGCCTGTGCCTCGTCGGTCCCGGCCCGGGGCACCTCCTCGGGCGACGAACCTGCGGCCACCTCCACTCGCTTCTGCCCTTGCCCGTTCGTCCCCCTGCGGGGGCACCCCGCACCGTCCCCTCCGGTCCGCCGGCGCCCGCCTGTCCGCTGTAGCTGAGGGGGGAGGCGGGTGGGTGGATGTCCAGGCCCCGCGCGACCGACCGTCCACCCGGGGTGGCGGACGGGGGTGGGTGGGGTGCCGGACCTTGCGCCACCCGACCCTCAGGCGGGGTGGGTAGAGCGGGACCTGCGCGGTCGACGTCCGACGGCCGACGGGGCGTCCGGGTGGGGGTAACCGCCGGGGCGTCGTGGGGCGCTTGGAGAAGGGCCCCCCACCGGGAGGGGCCACCGGCGCAGGGCGGTACGCCGCAAAGACCCCCTACCCTCCCCGGCAACCCCCACCGGCAGGCGGACGCCGACGTACCGGGAGGGGACGGGCCGGGGTGCCCCCGCAGAAATGCGGTGACAAGAAGGGCACCGGATACACGGGGCCAGGTAGCCGCATTTCGAGGAGGTGCCCCGGACCGGCACCGACCCAGGCACAAGCGGCATCCGCAGACGAAGAAAGCACCCGCACGGGTGGGCGGGCGGGAAAAGGAGAAGGCGAGGTCAGAGAGAGAGGCGCTGGACGCCGGAAGAGAGGGCGCGGGGATCAGTGGGAGTGGCGGGATCGGTCCAGCACGACCCCCGCCGCGCAAGCAGCCGCCGCAGCCAGACCTCAGTGGCGACAAGGTCGCCCAACCCGTCGAGATCCGCCGGCACCCCACCCCCGTCCGCGACAGCGACCAGCGCGGAGCGCACCACCCGAGCGTCGATGAGCCCGGCATCGGCAAGCAGCGGCGCGTCAAAAAGGTCCAGAAGGTCGTCCAGCGCCAAACGCAACCCCGTGCGGGCCGCCGCGGCAGCGGTGGAGTGGGAGTTGGCGCCCCACCCCGGCGGCAGGTCACGGACCCCGGCGCCTTCGAGGACGTCGCGCAGGACGTCGGCCCGGGCGCCGGGCCGTACGCGAAGGGCGCCGGGCAGCGCCCGGCAGGCCCGGACGACCTGGTTGTCGAGGAAGGGCGCGTGCAGCCGCTGGCTGGGCACCGCCGCGGCCTGCTCGAAGGCGCGGAAATCCGCGGCGGTACGCGCCAGCACGGCGCGGGCGCGCCGCTCCCCCGGCCGGTCCATCGGCCACGGCCGCCGCGCGGCGTCCTGGAGGCGTACCGACACCTCGGCCAGCGCCTCCCCGGTGAGCCAGCGGGCGGCGGGCCCCGGCCGTACCCAGGTCATCGCGGCGAGGGACGCGGCCAGCGGCCCACTGCCGGCGGAGCCGAACTCGTGCCGCTGGAGCCGCGCCGCCGCGTCCTCCACACCCTGTTGATACGGGGTGCGGGCCAGCCGCCGGGCGGCGCGGTAGACGGTGATCGGCACGGTGAAGGGCACGAGCGCGGGGTGCCCGAGGGCCCCGTCGGCGCGGGTGAGCGCGGCCACCGGCCGTACGAGGTGGCGGCGGCGCCGGTCCATCAGGAGGTCGGCGAGCCGCGCGGGATGCGCGTCGAGGACCTGCCGGGCGCCGTATCCGATGAGGTGGTCGGCGCCGCCCGCGGCGAGCCGCCGCCGGTTGCGTTCGGCGTCGACGAGGGAGGGGGCGGGCTCGTCGGTGAGCGCGCCGCCGCCGAGGTCGGCGTACGGCAGCGCCTCGGGGCCGCCGGGGACGACGACGTGCCGCAGCCGCGGGTCGGCGCCCATGATCCGCGCCCGCTCCAACTGCGCTTCCCTGGAGTGGAGTCCGCCGCCCGAGGGCTCCCCGCCGGAGGACCCCGGAGGTCCGCCGCCCGCGAGGTCGTTGAAGGTGACGGCGAGCAGCCGCTCGCCCGCGAGGGAGCCGGGCGCGCCGGGCAGCATGCCGGGGTTGCCGGGCAGCCCGGCGGCGAGCAGCGCGAGCGTGGCGGAGGCGCTGCCGCCGGAGAGGTCGGCGCCGATGCCGGGCGCGGGCCCGTCCCCGGGGTCGGGTACGAAGCGGGCCTGGGAGAGCCTGGCGCGTACGGCGTCGACGAGCGCGTCCCGTATGCCCTCGACGGCCGCGGTGGCGTCGGCGTTGTTGGTGGGCTGGTGGCCGACGGCCAGCGAGGCGGTCTGTTCGTAGCCGCTGATCTCCGGGGCACCGTCGCGCAGGATGAGCGCGTGGCCGGGCGGGACGCGGCGGACGCCGAGGTACGGGGTGCCGTCGCCGAGCGCTTCGGGCGAGTCGGGGCAGGCGAGGAGTGCGGCGAGGTGGGTGACGTCGAGCCCGGCCTCGATGAGGTCGGCGAGCGGGAGGGCGGCGGTCGCGTACGCCGTACCGCCCGCCCAACGGGTGTGGAAGACCGGCCTGGCACCGGCGAGGTCGCCCAACACGGTGATGCGGCGGCCGAGTTGGAGTACGGCGGTGTAACTGCCCGACCAGGCCGTCAGATGGCGCAGCGCGCCGCCGCGGGCGGCGACCAGGCCGAGCCGCAACTCGGCGTCGCTGGCGCCGCATCGGCCGAGTACGGCGAGCCGGGCGACGGTGTGCGGGGCGCCCCCGCCGTGCCCGTTGCCATGGGAGCCGTTGCTGTGGGAGCCGTTGCTGTGGGAGCCGTTCGAACCGCCGCCGCCCCGGCCGCCGTTGCGGTACGCGCCGCCGTCGCCGTACGCGGCACCCGCCCCGCCGTACGTGTCGCCGTAACCGTCCCCGTAGGCCGCGCCCCCGGAGCCGTACGCCGCACCTTTGCCGCCGCCGAAGGCGTACGCGGCGCCGCCGCCCGGATCGGCCTGGACGACACGGACCTCGTCGGGCCGCCAGTCACCGACGGCCCACAGCGGATCCGGTTCCGACCACAGGAGTTGGGCACCGACGGGCAGGAGCGTACGGGTCCTGCTGCCGGGAACGGGACCCGCGGTGGCACTGCTCCACCCCACCAACCACCGCATCGCCGCCTCCACAGGCTGTGGACAGCCGGTACGCGGGGGGCCGCTCTGCCGCCGCCCCACTGCTCTACCGCTTCGCTGCCACGTCTGACGTCCGAAAGACCATGCTGCCACGTGAAGGCGCGCAAAGCGGCGCATGGGTGCACCAAGGAGCGCCGGGTCGCGCGCTGAGGGCAGCCGCGAGGCGAGTGTGAAACACGCATCAGCCGAAACGTCTGATTCGCGCCAAAGTCTGCGGCACATGCCGGAGTTGATATGCCGGAAAGCCACGTACGCGACCAGGGACCGGTTGAGGACCGTTCGAGGTCGGCATGCGGGACATTAAGGGCACGTTCCGGCGCGGGCGGGGGCGGTGAATGTGGTGAAGGAGACAGTGGTGAGGGCCGTGGAGAAGGTGTGGAGCAGGTGTGGACCGCTGGTGGAGCACCTCCCGCGGACGCCGGGCGGCGCGGGCGGGGCCGGGCGCGGGCGCGCCGTCGCGGGGAGGCTTCGGCGCAAGGGGAGGTCCACGGCCCGGGAGGGCGCTGACGCACCTCCCGGGCCGGTCCGCCGCCCGCGGGGATTGTGGCAACGGAACCCCCTGGCCCGCCGTACCACCGCCATAGCCGCCTGCCGGGGCCGCGGGCCGACCCACGGACCCTATGCAAGCGCCGCCGTCCCGGACGGCACAGAGCGCACGGCCGGGCGCACGGCCACATATACCGGGAGCACGGTCCAATGAGGTGGCGAGTAAGGGGCAGGAATCTCGCCATCCGGGACGAGACTCTTAACGGTCGGGATGCGGCGAACTACGCTGGGTGTACCCGGTTCGCACACGTACGCGCGGCTCGGGTGTCCGGCGCATGCGCCGCACCGGCCGCCGAGCGGTCACCGCGGTGGCTGAATCGGGCTCCAGGGGAGGGTGACCCCCGTACCCCACGACAAGACCAGGCCGGCCGGCCTGCCCCCCAGCGGCATCACGAGGTGAACCGCAGTGAACAGAGAACACCGCGGGCCGAACGAGAAGCTCGGCACCCTTCTCGCTCTGGCGGGCATCAGCAACGCCGGACTGGCCCGCAGGGTCAACGACTTGGGCGCCCAACGCGGCCTGACCCTGCGTTATGACAAGACGTCGGTCGCCCGGTGGGTGGCCAAGGGCATGGTCCCGCAGGGCGCCGCGCCGCATCTGATCGCGGCGGCGATAGGCGCCAAGCTCGGCCGTCCCGTGCCGCTGCACGAGATCGGTCTGGCCGACGCGGACCCGGCGCCCGAGGTCGGTCTCGCCTTCCCGCGCGATGTCGGCGAGGCGGTGAAATCGGCCACCGATCTGTGGCGGTTGGATCTCGCCGGACGGCGCGGACCCGGCGGCACCGGCATCTGGCAGAGCTTGGCCGGATCTTTCGCAGTGAGCGCTTACGTGACCCCCGCGTCGCGCTGGTTGATCACCCCCGCGGACGCCACCGTGGCCCGCGACGCGCCCGCGCCGGGCATGAACCACGTCGGTCACAACGACGTGACCAAGCTCCGCGAAGCCGCCGAGGACGCCCGCCGCTGGGACTCCAAGTACGGTGGCGGCGACTGGCGTTCGGGCATGGTCCCGGAGTGCCTGCGGGTCGAGGCGGCGCCCCTGCTGCTCGGTTCCTACAGCGACGACGTGGGCCGCGCGCTGTTCGGCGCGACCGCCGAACTCACCCGCCTCGCCGGGTGGATGGCCTTCGACACCGGCCAACAGGAGGCCGCCCAGCGGTATTACATCCAGGCGCTGCGGATGGCCCGCGCCGCCGCCGACGTACCGCTCGGCGGTTACGTGCTCGCCTCGATGTCGCTCCAGGCCACGTACCGCAACTTCTCCGACGAGGGCGTCGACCTCGCCCAGGCCGCCCTGGAGCGCAACCGCGGTCTGGCGACCGCCCGCACGATGAGCTTCTTCCATCTCGTGGAGGCCCGCGCGCACGCCAAGGCGGGCGAGGCCGCCGCCTGCGGGGCCTCGCTGGCCGCCGCGGAGGCGTTACTCGAGCGCTCCCGCGAGGGCGACGCCGACCCGCAGTGGCTCGGCTTCTACTCCTACGACCGGCTCGCCGCCGACGCCGCCGAGTGCTACCGCGACCTGCGCGTCCCGCGCCAGGTGCAGCGCTTCACCGAGCAGGCCCTCGCCCGGCCCACCGAGGAGTTCGTCCGCTCCCACGGCCTGCGCCTGGTCGTCTCCGCCGTCGCCGAACTGGAGTCCGGGAACCTGGACGCCGCGTGCGCCGCGGGCACCAAGGCCGTCGAGGTCGCGGGCCGCATCTCCTCGGCCCGCACCACGGAGTACGTCCGCGACCTGCTGCACCGCCTGGAGCCGTACAACGACGAGCCGCGGGTGCTGGAGCTGCGGGAGCGGGCCAGGCCCTTGCTCGCGGCCCCGGCGTAAACGATTCAGCCGGGCGGGCCGGCAGGCGCGTGCGGGCGGACCGGCGGCGCGGGCGGGCGGACCGGCGGCGCGGGCGGGCGGACCGGCGGCGCGGATGCGCCAGCAGCGAATTCCGGGCCGTCCGGCGGTTTCCGGCCGGTACGGCGTTTGAGGAGCGGGCCGCCGGGCTATGAGGGCCCCACAGGCAGGAGGCGTCATGACCCGCAGCACCGCACCCGCCTCCCGCCCGGAGGATGTCCTTGTCGTGGGCGCGGGCATCATCGGCCTCTCCACCGCCTACGCGCTCACCCGCGCCTCCCCCGGCATCCGCGTCACCGTCCTGGAGAAGGAACCGGGCCCCGCACGCCACCAGACCGGCCGCAACAGCGGAGTGATCCACAGCGGCATCTACTACCGCCCCGGCTCCCTCAAAGCCCAGTACGCGCTGGCGGGTTCGGCCGAGATCGGCAAATTCTGCGCCGAGCACGGCATCCCGCACGAGACCACCGGCAAGCTCATCGTCGCCACCGCCCAGGCCGAACTCCCGCGGCTGCACGCCCTGGTCCAGCGGGGCCGCGAACACGGCATCCCGGTAAGGGAGTTGGGCCCGGCCCAGATCGCCGAGTACGAGCCGAAGGTCGCGGGGCTGGCCGCCATCCACGTCGCCACCACCGGCATCTGCGACTTCCGCGAGGTCGCCGCCACCCTGGCCCGGCTGGCCGGGGACGCGGGCTGCCGGGTCCGCTACGGCGAGCGGGTCCGTACGATCGAGCGCCGCGCCGACGGCCTGGTCGCCGTCCGCAGCAGCGACGCCGAGGGCCGCCCGCGCCCCGAGATCCGTACGAAAGTTCTGGTCAACTGCGCGGGGCTGCACAGCGACCGGATCGCGGAGCTGGCCGGGGACGACCCGGGCATGCGGATCGTGCCCTTCCGCGGCGAGTTCTACGAGCTGATCCCGGTCCGCCGCGGGCTGGTGCGCGGTCTTGTCTACCCGGTGCCCGACCCGGACTTCCCCTTCCTCGGCGTCCACCTGACCCGCGATGTGCACGGCGGCGTCCACCTCGGTCCGAACGCGGTGCCCGCGCTCGCCCGCGAGGGCTACCGGCGCGGCACCGTGGGACTGCGCGACCTCGCCGCGACCGCCCGCTTCCCCGGCACCTGGCGGATCGCCCGCCGCCACTGGCGCCAGGAGGCGGGCGAGATCCACCGCTCGCTGTCCAAGCGCGCCTTCACCGCCGACGCCCGCCGCCTGCTGCCCGCGCTGCGTCCCGGCGACCTCGTCCCGGCCCCCGCCGGAGTCCGCGCCCAGGCCGTACTCCCCGACGGGACCCTCGTCGACGACTTCCTCTTCGCCGGGACCGCCCCCTTCGTCCACGTCCTCAACGCCCCCTCCCCCGCCGCCACCGCCTCACTCCCGATCGGCCGCGAGGTCGCCCGCCGGGCCCTGGAGGCCCTGCGCGCCGCGTAGCCCCGCGGACGGCGTTCACGGTTCGCGCCTGCGCCCCCGGCCGCCGTACGGCCCCGGACCTGGCCTTACGCGGTGCGTCCGCGCACCGGTACGTGAGCCCGTACGCCGCTGGCAGCCGCTCCGGGGGGCCGCGGGCGCCCCGTAGAATCGACGGCATTGTGTCCACGTCACCCACTCCCCCCGCCACGCGTACGAGCGCGCCCGCCGTACGCGAGACCGATGCCGTAGCCCTAGCCGTAGCCGTCTCCGTCACGGAAGCCGTCACGGAAGCCGACGCCGAATCCGTCACGGAAGCCGACACGGAAGCCGTTGCCGGAAAGGCCGTCTCCGGCGTCGGCAGGCAGCAGCGCTTTCCCAGCGGGCCCGCGCCCGATCCGGCGGGGTCGCGGGAGGAGCACCGGATCAGGTCGTTCCATGCCCGGCGGGGGCGGATCACGCAGGCGCAGGCCGCGGCGATCGAGCGGCACTGGGAGGCGTGGGGGGTGGAGCTGGACGGCGCGCCGCTGGATCCGGGCGCGCTCTTCGGCGACCCCGAGCCGCCCGTGGTGCTGGAGATCGGCTTCGGGATGGGGGACGCGACCGCCGCGATGGCGGCGGCGGACCCGGCGACCGGCATCCTGGCCGTCGATGTGCACACCCCCGGCCAGGGGAATCTGCTGGCGCTCGCCGACCGCCTCGGCCTGACGAACGTCCGGGTGGCCAACGGCGACGCCGTCGTCCTGCTGCGGGACATGCTGCCGCCCGCCTCGCTCGCGGGGCTGCGCGTGTACTTCCCCGACCCCTGGCCGAAGGCCAAGCACCACAAGCGGCGGCTGATCCAGCCGGACTTCCTGGCCATGGTGCTGCCGCTGCTGCGGTCCGGCGCGGTCGTGCACTGCGCGACGGACTGGGAGCCGTACGCCGAGCAGATGCTGGAGGTGCTGGCGGCGGAGCCGGGGCTGGCGAACCGGTACCCGGCGGAAGGTTTCGCCCCCCGGCCGGACTTCCGGCCGATGACGAAGTTCGAGCGGCAGGGGCTGGCGAAGGGGCACATCGTACGCGACCTGCTGTTCACCCGTATCTGAGGGAGGCGGCGGGGGGCGTCCTGCGTAGGCGCGTGGGGCGCGGGGCGCGACCGGCGTACGGGCACGGGGCGCGTACGGGCGCGGGGACGTCCGGCGTACGGGCACGGGGCGCGTACGGGCGCGGGGACGTCCGGCGTACGCGACCGGCGCGCGCTCCGGGAACCGTCTCCTGGCCCGTCCCTGGTCTCGTCCCTGGCCCGGTCCCTGAGCCGCCGCCGGAACCGCCCCTGACCCGCCCGTTCGGGCCGGGCAGCGTCGGTCACCTGCGCGAACCGATGCCGACGCACCCTCGCGTACGGCCGCCCGGCCCCCGTACTGTCGACGGGTGTCCATGTTTTCGCACCCGGCTGCCGGGGCCGCGGGTCCTCAGGAGGCCGCTGCCCTGCCCGCGTCGGGGCCGCCGCCCGGGTCCGCCGCGCCGGGACCGCAGTCCGGGACCGCCGGATCGGGCTTCGACGGATCAGGTTCCGCCGGATCGGGCTTCGACGGATCAGGTTCCGACGTATCCGGTCCCGACGTATCCGGTGCCGACGCGTCGGAGGCCGCACCCGCCGGGCCGCCGCCCGGATTCGCGCCCGCGCCCGCTCCCGAGACCTGGCAGTACGCGCCCCGCCGTCCGTTCTGGGAGAGCCGGGCGGTCCGTACGGGCGCGCTGTTCACGGCACTGGCCGTCTGCGGTGTGATCATCCTCGCGGTCGTGCGCCAGCACATAGGCACCGAGAGCTTCCTGGTCGGCCTGGTGCTGGCCGTCCTGCCGGTGCCGTTGCTGGTCTGGGCGTTCCTGTGGCTCGACCACGTGGCGCCGAGCCCCTGGCAGAACGTGGTCTTCGCCTTCTCCTGGGGCGCGTGCGCGGCGACCCTCGTCGCGCTGTTCGCCAACGAGTACGGCGCCAAGCTGATCGCCACGACCTTCTCCGCGACTCCGACGCAGACCGACCACTGGGGTGCGACTTTCGTCGCGCCGCTGGTGGAGGAGACGGCGAAGGGCGCCGCGCTCCTGCTGCTCTTCCTCTTCCGGCGCCGTCACATCGAGTCCGTCGTGGACGGCATCGTGCTGGCGGGGCTGGCCGCGACCGGCTTCGCCTTCACCGAGAACATCCTGTACATCGGCTCGGCCTTCGGCGAGGACAAGGCGCTCGGCTCCTCCGTACTCGACTCGGCGACCGCCGCGACCTTCTTCGTCCGCGTCCTGATGACGCCCTTCGCGCACCCGCTCTTCACGGCGATGACCGGCATCGGTTTCGCCATCGCCGCCACCAGCCGCCCGCGCAGTGTGTGGCGCTGGCTCGCGCCGCTCGGCGGCTGGCTGCTCGCGATGGTGCTGCACGGCCTGTGGAACAGCTCCTCGATGCTCTCGCCCGTCGGCTTCCTGACCGTTTACGTGGCCGTCATGATCCCGGTCTTCGGCCTCGTCGTCTGGCTCGCCTTCTGGGCCCGCGCCCGCGAGTTGCGCACCATCCGCACCAACCTCCCCGTCTACGCCGCCGCCGGCTGGCTGACGCTGCCCGAGCCGACCGCCCTGGCCTCGATGAAGGCCCGCAGCCAGGCCCGCGACACCGCGCGCCGCTACTACGGCGAGAGCGGGGCGCGCGCGGTACGCGACTACACCGCCTTCGCCACGCACCTCGCCTTCCTGCGCGCGGCGGCCACCCGCGGCATGCCCGCGCCTGACTTCACCGCGCGCGAAGCCGAACTCCTCCATCACCTCTGGCAGCGCAAGTCCCTGGTGCGAATCCCGCTCGCCCAGGCCGCGACGCCGCACCTCCCGCCCGCCGCCTGGGCGGCGCCCTTCCCGCATCCGCGCCAGGCCCCGATGTGGGGTCCCCGGCCGTGGGACGGCCAGGCGCCCGGCCAGTGGGGTGCGCCCGGCGCATGGCACGCGCAGGCGCCGGGCACGTGGGGCGCCCCCGGACCCGGCAAGCACCGTTAATCTCCGCACCTCGCGCCCACCGCGTCGCCCCAGCCTCCGCCATGGCTCACACCGCGCCCGCATTGCCCTCGATCGCGGCGAGTTGCCACCGGGTCCGCGAGCCCGCGCAACAGCCTGGCCGGCGATCCGGCCCGCAAGGCGTCGAACACCGTAGCCGTCCTGCTGTGCGGCACGCGGGACGACGCGCGCCGGTGAGTTCCTACGCGCCGGCCTGGCCGCCGCGTGCGTCGCCACCACGCACCTCGTGGTCAACCCCGCGCCGTCGGGGACGGCCGTCGCGATCGTCGAGCGGGGTACGGGCGACAACTCCACCGTGGTCGCCCAAGGCGCCAACCTGCCGCTGCCCGCCACCGTCTCGCGCCCTTACCCGCAGGGCCCGGAGCATCGGTAGGCTGACGGCCCCGTTAGCGCGCCCAGCACGACTGCGCCTTCGGCGACGGCAACGTCCCCGTCGGCCCCGGCCGTTCGCAAGCCGCTCAGGCTGAAGGAGGTATACGTTTGCTCCCCCTCGACCACTCGGCTGCCACGAACATCGCGTCTGCCGACCAGGACGACCCCGAGCTTGCGGCCGTCGTGGAAGCGCTCCGGGCGGCGGATCCCTCGGGCTTCCGGTTCGCAACAGTGCTCCGGAACACCATCGACCAACTCCTCGACGGGGAGAGCACAGGCCGTTACGACTGGAAGACGCTCTTCAAAACGGAGAAGACGCATGCGGGCACGGTCGTAGAGATCAATCTCCAGCGGGAGTTCCGGTTTGCTGACGGTGACGCCATGGACTACAAAATCGCGGGCGTCGACGTGGACTGCAAGTATTCCCAGACCTTCGGCGGCTGGATGATTCCGCCGGAGGCAATTGGCCATCTGTGCCTGCTCGTCTGGGCTGATGACTACAAGAGCCGGTGGAGCGCCGGCCTGGTGCGCATCAGGGCGGAGTTGCTGAACCAGGGCAACAACCGGGACCTCAAGCAGACGGTCAACTCCAAACAACGGGAAAAGATCACGTGGCTATGGCGCGATGCGGAACTCCCGGAGAATGTGCTGCTCCACATGGATCCGACCGACCGGAAAGCAGTGTTCGCATCCTCATCTGGGCAGGCGCGCTTGAACGAACTCTTCCGCAGAGTCCAGAAGCGCCGGATCGGACGGAACGTCGTGCGGACGGTAGCGCAGCAGAAGGACTACATGAAGCGGGTCCGCGGCAATGGGGGTTCGCGGAGCGCACTGCGCAGGGACGGCATCCTCATCATCGGCGACTACGAGAGCCACAGGCGGATCGCCGAGCAACTGGGCATACCGGTACCCCGCGAAGGCGAGTTCGTCAGCGTTCGTGCCGTTGAGGTCGGACCGGCGGAGACCCTCCGGCCCACCGTCGTTCTCAGTGAACGCCGCTGGGCCTGCGCCCTGCCGGGCGAACCGCCCCAGGCGGCTCCGCTGCTCCCTACCCACACCAAGTGAACGGGCTGACTGCCAGCGCAATGTCTTCGGCCAGCCCACCCGTAGGCTCGGTACCGTTGAGTGCCTCTGGACGGCTGAAGGCCGAACTGTGCGTCCGGGGCGTACGTGCCTCAAGGGGGGAGAGCAGGTTGACGGACGACTGGTCCCCACCGCCGGGTTCCTGGGCCTCTTCTGAGAGCCGCCGACGGAACATGCAGGCTATCCGGAGCCGGGATACGGGGCCGGAGTGGCTGATACGGCGCCTGGTGCATGCGCGGGGGCTGCGCTATCGCGTCTCAGCGCGCCCCCTGCCCGACCTTCGCCGGACGGCGGATCTGGTGTTCCGGCCGGCAAAGGTCGCCGTCTTCATCGACGGCTGCTACTGGCACGGCTGCCCGGAGCACTATGTGTCGCCGAAGACCAATTCGGGCTACTGGTCAGAGAAGGTCGCCAGGAACATAGCGCGGGACCAGGATACGAACGAACGGCTCGCTGAAGCCGGCTGGACGGCGCTGCGCTTTTGGGAGCACGAGTCACCGGACGCCTGCGCGCTCACGATCGCCGCCACGGTTGACAAGATGCGTGCGAGCAGGAGCTGACGGGGCGGAGACTTCAAAGAGAGCGGAGTCCTTCTCGATCTGCGCGTCCTTCTCACGCTTCCCCGCGGCCAAGGCGGCGACGATCTGTTTGCCGACGGCTTCGGCGACAGGCGGCGGGAAGGCGTTCCCCACCTGGCGGTATGCCGCCGTCTTCCGGCCGGAGAATTTCCAGTCCTCGGGGAATCCCTGGATGGTCGCTGCCTGCAGCACGGTCAGCTTGGGACCGCGCTCCGCGTAGAGGTCCCGCTCCGGATCCTGAAGGTCCGACGGATCGTTCGCGACGCCCAGCCCGCACACACCGAGCTTCCGCCAGGCTTCCTTCGCCCGGCTGGGGCCGAGATCCGCTCCGCCGTGCTTCTTTGATCCGCCCACCAGCGTGGGCGCCACGGTGCCGGTCTTCGCGGCCTTGAGCCACTTCTTGTAGGCGGTCTCCCAGCGGGCGGTGTAAAGACCCTTCCAGCGAGGGTCCTGCCCGCTGGCCTGGTAGCGCTCACGCATGGACTTCGCCAAGGCTTTCGCAACCGTGAGCAGCTTGGTGTGCTCCGGTTCAGTCCAGGCGAAGTGCTTCGCATACTCCGGCTTCATCGCTACGAGAATCGCCCGCGGCCGAAGCTGCGGAACCCCGTAGTCCCGTGCTTCCAGCACTTTCCAGTAGCAGATCGTGTATCCAGCCTCTTTGAGGCGGCGCTCGATGACGTCTTCGCGGTACTTACGGAACTTCTCGGGCGGTTCCAGCAGTGCCCGGACGTTTTCAATCATCACGGCCTTCGGCTGCAGGAAGCCGATCAGGTCAAGCATCGTAGGAAAGAGGTCACGCTCATCCTCGTGGCCCAGTTGCTTGCCTGCCGCCGAGAACGGCGGGCACGGGACGCCGCCCGCCAACAGGTCAAGCACTCCCGGCTTGAGCTTCAGCCGGCGTGGGTCAAACTTCGTGAGATCGGCCTCGATGACCTTGCAGCCGTCCCACTTCGGATTGCCCTCGACGTTGTCCTTGAGCGTCTGGCAGGCATTCGGGTCGATCTCGATCAGGGCAAGGTGCTTGAACCCCGCCCGGTGCAGGCCCACCGCCTGGCCGCCTGCTCCGGCGCAGATCTCCACCGAGGTGAACTGTGGCTCAATGCTCGTCATGCACCCTCATCCCAGTCGCGCCGTGTGAGCGTCTTGCATCTCACTGTCACAGAGGGTGGCAGACCCCACTGACAATCCGCTCAAGTGTCGCGCAGCGGACGGCAGTCTTCGGGCACCCGTCACGCCACAGCGAGCAGTCCTACGATAAGGCGCATGCGGAACCCTTCTTGGCAGCGGGATGAACTCCTCCTCGCGTGCGCCCTCGTCGTGCAGAACGGCTGGAAGGAACTTCGCGAGAACGACCTCCAGGTAATGGACTTGTCCGACCTGCTGCAAGTGCTCCCCCTCCACCCGGTCGAGACCCGCAGCGTCAAGTTCCGCTCCACGGGAAGCGTCAGCCGCAAGACGACGGACTTGGCCACGGCTCACCCGTCCCACCAGGGCCCGCCGACCCGGGGCGGACGCCTGGACAAGGAAGTCGTGGCCGCCTTCATCGCCCGGCCCGAGGAGATGCTGGCCGCCGCCGAGCGGATTCGGAACGTAGCCGTCAACGGTCCGTTTCAGCTCCCTGCCGAGCCACCGGATCCAGACGACGAAGCCGCGCCGGAAGGCCGGCTGCTCGCTCGGCTCCACCACGCGAGGGAGCGGGATCCGAAGCTCCGGGCCAGGAAGATCAAGTCCGTGCTCGCAGCCGGCGGCAGCCTGCGCTGCGAAGTGTGCGACTTCAGCTTCGCTGAGACATACGGCAGCCTTGGCGACGGCTACATCGAGGTGCATCACACGCTCCCTCTCCACGTTTCCGGGGAGACCACCACGTCGCTCGACGACCTCGCCCTGCTCTGCTCGAACTGCCACCGCATGTGCCACCGCAGTGCAAGCCCCGAGGAGCCGTGGCGGACCCCGACGGCTCTCCGCGCACTTCTGACGAACTGACCCCTCCTTGCGTAGGTGCGGCATCGCACTGTGGGAGGTGGGGTGGGGTGGTCTACTGGGGCGGTTTTAGTGGTGAGTGCGGGGTCTTTGGGGCGTCGCGGTGTGTGGGGAGACGGATATTTCGGAGAACGAGCAAGGGCATGAGACGCGGGCGGCGGAGCGGCTGATTTTGTTTTCGGACGCGGTGGTGGCGATCGCCATCACGTTGCTCGCGTTGGAGTTGCCGGTGCCGGAGGGGCACGATGTGTCGGAGTTCTGGCACTCGGTGCGGGCGGATGACGGGCATTACCTGGCGTTTTTGATCAGTTTCGTGGTGATCGCGATGGCGTGGGGCGAGCACCACAGGGTGTTCAGGACGGCGCTGCGGGTCGATACGCGGCTGCGGAAGATCAACATGGTGTGGCTGATGATGATCATCCTGAATCCGTTCGCGACGAAGATGCTGATCGAGGAGGGGCACGACACCGTCGCCACGCATGCGCTGCGGTGGGGTTTCTACGCGCTGTTGCAGGTGCTGGCGAATGTCACGCTGCTCGCCCTGACGTATTACCTGAAGACGCTGAACCCCGCGGGAACGGGCGCCGGGGTGGCCGGGAACGAGGGGTCGTACGGGGTCATCGTCGGGTTCGGTCTGTCCATTCCGGTGTTCTTTGCGACGACGCACGCGTGGGTGCTGTGGATTCTCGGTCCGCTGCTGGCCCGGCGGGTGTACCGGCGTTTCTGGGGGCGGGGCGACCGGGAGTTGCGCGACGCGTGAGGGCGCGGGCGGCGGCGGCCAGGAGGACGAGGGCGGCGAGGGCGAAGACGGCGCTGCCCGTCAGGGCGAGGGACAGGGGGACGTCGAGGGTCGGGGACTGCGTGAAGCCGACCCAGGCGTAGGTGAGGACGGCGCCCGCGGCGAGCGCGAAGCGGTGGGCGGCGGACCACGCCGGGCTGCGGGACCAGCGGAGCGCGAGGCATACGAAGGCGGCGACGGCCAGCAGCCACAGCGCGGGGTCGGTCCAGTCGGGGACGCCGGAGGGGAACAGGCCGCCGCGCGCCCAGTAGAGGGACGTGGCGGCGAAGGCCGTGGCGCCGACGAGCCAGGGGCGGGGCGTACGGGCCGTCGGGCGGGTCGCCGGGCGGGCGGGGAGCGTGAAGGCCAGCGCGATCAGTACGAGAATGACGGCGCCGCAGCCGATGAGCCGCGCGGGCGAGGCCATGAAGTGCTCGCTGTGCTGCTGCGCGACGGCGAGGAAGAGCGAGTCGGCGACGAAGGCCGTGGCGACCAGCGGCAGGCCGATGTTGCCCAGCCACGGCCGGATCTCCCGTCCCGCGCGCCCGCCGCCCCACGCGAAGGTCTCCACGATCGCGATCGGCACGCACACGCTCCAGACCGTGTGGATCGACAGCACGTCCTCGATCATCCCGACGCTCGTCCCGAGGAACGGCACGTACGTCCCCGCGTACGCGCCCGCCATGTCGAACCCGCCGTAGTGCGGATTCCACAGCATCTGGTCGATCGGCCCCTCCTCGACCAGGGCGTACGCCGCCGCGAGCACGATCATCGTCGGCCAGCCCCGGCCGAGGCGCCGCGCGCACTCGCGGATCAGTACGGCGCCGCCGCCGTACATCGGCGCGAGGATCAGGACGGACGGCAGCGCGGTGACCGGCTGGTTGCCGAGCAGGAACTCCCCGATCAGGGGAGAGAGGAAGAAGAGGGCCACCGCGAGCCGGAGACGGTGATACGGGCGCCGGTCGTGTGGGTGCCGGTCGTGCGGGCGCGGGTCATGCGGGCGCCGGTCATGCGGACGCGGGTCGGCCGGGCGCGGGTCGGCCGGGCGCGGGTCGGCCGGCGGCCGGTACGCGGATACGGTCCGGGGGTCGGATACGGTGCCCGGCCGGGAGTCGGCTCCAGGGTCGGATACGGTCCCCCGGCCGGCCTCGGCCCCCAGGCCCGAGGCGGAAGCGGCGGCCCGCGGCAAAGACGTCCGTACTGCGTCATCGGAAGGCATACCTCCGACGCTAGGCACCCGCCCCGTTCACGGCCTCGGCCGACCGGCCAGACCCGTCACCCCACCGACCGGCCCGTGCCGTACACCTACCTGCCGGCCCCGTACACCCACCGGCCCGCATCCCCGCCGGAGGCGCTACGGGACGGGACCGCCGCGAGCACCGCCCCCTCACTCCTCCCCCGCGTCATGCGCCAGCAACGCGAGCTGAATCCGGTTCTCGACCCCGGCCTTCCCCAGCGCGCTGGACAGATGCGCCTTGACCGTCCCGACCGACACATGCAGCCGCGCGCCGATCTCGGTGTTGGAGAGCCCTTCGGCGACGGCCCGGGCGACGTCGCGCTCGCGCTCGGAGAGGTCGGCGAGCCGCTGCCGGGCGGCGTCGGCGCGGGAAGAGGAGCCGGTAGCCGCGTGGGCGATGAGGGCACGGGCGGCGGACGGCGACAGGACGGGTTCGCCGCGAGCCGCCCGGCGTACGGCCTCGACGATCTCCTCCGGCTCGGTGTGCTTGAGCAGATAGCCCGCCGCGCCCGCGCGTACCGCCTCCAGGACGGTGTCCTCGGCGCCGAAGGTGGTCAGCACGATGACCTGGGGCGCGGGGTCGCGCCCGGTGAGGGCGCGGGTGGCGGTGATGCCGTCCATGACCGGCATGCGGATGTCCATGAGGACGACGTCGGGACCGTGCTGCCGTACGGCCCCGGGTACGGCCGCGCCGTCCCCCACCTCGCCGACGACCTCGATGCCGTCGGCGCCGCGCAGCATCATCTTCAGCCCGGCGCGCACCAGCGGGTCGTCGTCGACCAGAAGTACCCGGATCATGCCGTCGCCCCTCACGCCTCGCCCTTCCCCCGTTGCCGGGGATCACGCGTTGATGTCGCGGGCCACGGTAGCCGTACCCGTACGGTGAACACGCCGTCAGCGCGGCCGTGTTCGAGGGTCCCGCCGTCCAGGGCGACGCGCTCGCCGAGGCCCACGAGACCGGTGCCGGAACCGGGGATCGGGCGCGGCGGCCCCGAAGTCGCCTCGTACGCCTGCGGGTTGGTCACCTCGACGGTGAGGTCCGCGCCGGGCGCGCCGCTCAGCCGTACGGTCACGGGTGAACCGGCCGCGTGCTTACGGGCGTTGGTCAGCGCTTCCTGCACCGCGCGGTAGGCGGTGCGCTGGACCTGCGGGCGCAGGTCGGACGCGAGCGCGGGGTCCACGTCGTTGTGGAACTGCACGTCCTGGCCGGCCGCCCGCGCCTCGGCCACCAGTACGGCCACGTCCGCGAGCCGTGGCTGCGGCGCGGCCGTGCCCTCGTCCTCCGTCCGCAGCACGAGCAGCACTTCCCGCAACTCCTCCAGCGCCTGATGGGCGTTGTCCCGGATGACGCGGGCGCTCTCCTCGATCTCGGCGGCGTCCAGAGCGGGGCCGTCGGCGCTCCTCGTCCGGTACGCCAACGCGCCCGCGTGCACGGACAGCAGCGAGATGCGGTGCGCCAGCACATCGTGCATCTCCCGTGCGATGGCGGTCCGTTCGGCGCGGCGGGTGTCGGCGAGCCGCCGCGCGTGGTCGGCGCGCTCGCGTACCGCGTCCTCCCGCAGCCGGACGAGGAGTTGGCGTCGGCTGCGCAGGGCGCTGCCCGAGGCGAAGGAGACGAGGTAGTACGCCACCGAGAAGGCCGCCGCCGTCCAGTCGGTGCCGTGCGGGTCCGACAGCAGCAGCGCGTCCGGCACCGACGCGGCCACGAACAGCCCGAGCACCGGCAGCGAACGGCGCAGCGGCTCGTACAGCGCCAGGCTCGCCGTGATCACCATCCCGGCGCCGAACACGCTGTTGGACAGCGCCAACGCGGGTACGGCCAGCAGCGCCACGGCCATCGGGTACCGCCTGCGCCACCACAGCGACACGCACGCGAGCGCGCCGAGCGGCAGGTCGACCGCCTGGATCCACACCGGCCGGTCCTCGTGCTGCGCCGCGACGCCCTACACCACCATGCCGACCAGTACGGCGAAGCAGAGCGCGGCCGCGTCCACGGCCCAGTCGCGGGGCGTACGGCCCTCCGGGCGGCCCTCGGTACGGCCCTCCGGGCGGCCCTCCGTACGGAGGTCGGCGTCGGTCATTCCCCGAGGGTAGGGGCGGCGGGGGTCCCGCCCGGGGAACCGTCCCCTGTCCGCCCTCGGGTGCCGGACGGTGGGGCGTGGCCGACGGGTGGGCGCTCATTGCCGCTGGGGCTAGTCCTCAATCGCCGGACGGGCTGATTCATGGCTTCTGGCCCACCGCCAGCCCCGGCCTCCGTCCTCAAACGCCGGACAGGGCGACTCGCCGCCTCTGGCACACCCGCCAACCGCGGCTCCCGTCCCCAAACACCGGACGGGCTGAATCATGGCCTCCGGCACACCGCCAACCCCGGCCTCCGTCCCCAAACACCGGACAGGCCGACTCGCCGCCTCTGGCACACCCGCCAACCCCGGCCTCCGTCCCCAAACACCGGACAGGGCGACTCGCCGCCTCTGGTCGCGGACCCCCTCGCGGAGGGGGCGGGCGAGGGGCGGTTAGCCTCGGAGGCAAGGCTTCGGGGTTGGTGCGTGAGGAGGAGGACGGGATGGCTGGGGTTCCGGCGAGTGTGGTGGCGGCGGGCGGGCTGATCGGCGGTTACGGGGTGGCCCGGTGGACGCGGAAGCGGGCCCTGGGGGGCGTGGCCCTCGCGGCGGCGGGCACGCTCGCGGCCCGCGAGTGGCACGCGCGCTCGGGACCGGCGGTCGCCACGACGCTGACCACCGTCTACGTGGCGGCTTTCGCGGGTTCGCACCCTCTCGCCCGCAAGCTCGGCGCCTGGCCCGCCGTCTTCACCGTCGCGGGTGGCGTGGCCGCCGCGTCCTGGGCCGTGACGGGCCGACGCCGTTGAGAGCCGCGCGTATGAACGCCGACGCGGGCGACGCGCCCAGGGCGGTCGCGGCCCGACGCCGACATCGCCGCCACCCCTGAGACCACGCCCCGGCCGTGACGGGCCCGCGCGGCTGAGAGCCGCGTGTTTGAATGCCGCGCATGGACGACGACGATGTCACGAGCGGCGGCGGGGCCGCCGGTTCCGGGTCGGCGCGGATATGGATCGGCGCGATCCCGTCGGTGGATCCGGACGGCGTGGAAGTCATTCTGGACCTCGATCTGGACTCGCCCGACCCGGCGGAGCGGATGATCCGTCTGCTGCTGAACCGGGGGCACGAGGGCGAGGAGGGCGTCTTTTATCTGCTGCCGGACGACCTCTCGGCGCGTTATGAGCGGATCGGCGAGCGGTTGGCCGTGACGGTGCTGTCGCACCGCGCGGTGCTGGACGCCGATCTGGGCGAGACGGACGAGTTGCGGACGCGCCTCGCCGGGCTGGCCCGCGATCCGCTCGACGCCGACCGTCTGGTGCTGCTGCGGGGCGAGATCGTCACCGACTTCGTGCCGGCGGTTCAGGACGACGGCGCGCAGCCGTTGCTCGTCATCGAGCACACCGATGCCGCCGCCACGCTGGCGGATGTCCTGCGCCAGTTCGACGAGGGCGAGACAGGTATCGCCGTGCTGTCGGCGACGCTGGACCGGAAGGGCCGACCGAGCGAGCCGCATGCCAACGGCCCTGGCGTCGGGGGGGGAGCGCCAGGGCCGTCGGGGTTAACCGGAGGAGCGGTCCCGGGTGGAGCGGGACCGTCCCAGATGGTTCAGACGGCGATGTCGTGGGCGCGGAGCCAGACGGCCGGGTCGATGGGGGCGGCCCCGGCGGCGGGGCGGACCTCCAGGTGGAGGTGGGGGCTGGTGACGTTGCCGGTGGCGCCGACGCGCCCGATGGTGTCGCCGGTGATGACCTCGCCGGAGGTGACGACCATGGTGGAGAGGTGGCAGTACCACAGCTCGGTGCCGTCATCGAGGGTGAGGATCACGCGGTAGCCGTACGAGCCCGCCCACCCGGCCGAGGTGACCGTACCGGTGTGGATGGCGTGCACCGGGGTGCCGGTGGGAGCGGCGAAGTCCTGGCCGGAGTGGGTGTTGGCCCACAGGGAACTGGCCTCGCCGAAGCTGTCGGTGAGCGTGTACGAGGCGAGCGGCTTGAGGTACGAGACCGCGAGGTGGGCCAGGCGCTCGGACTCGGCCTTGGCGGCGGCCTCGGCATCGGCCTTGGCCTGTGCTTCCGCCGCGGCCTTCGCGGCGGCGGCCTGCTCACGTACCTTCTGCGCGGCGGCCTCGCGGGCGGCCTGCTGGGCCGCCGCCTTCTCGGCCGCCTCGCGCTCGGCCCGCGCGGCGGCGTCCCGCTGCCGCGTGGCCTCGTCGATGATGCGGGCGCGCAGGGCCTCACCGGGGTCGGTGGGCACGGGGGCGGCGGACGGCGCGACGTCGACGGAGGAGGCGGCCACCACGGCGGTCGTAGCCGTGGTCGAAACCGGCGCCAAGTCCGTAGCTGGCGCCAAGTCCGTGGCCGGAACCAAGTCCGTAGCCGGAGCCAAGTCGGGGTCCGGAGCCAAGTCCGTGGCCGTATCGGCGGCCGTGCTCGCGGAGGTGTCGGGGGCCGACACGTCCCGTACCGCCGCGCCGAAGAAGTCACCGGCCGTGGGCAGCGCCGACACGCCGGGGGAACCGGCGGGCGAGACCCCGGTCGAACTCGGGGGCAGGTCAAGGGAGTCGGGAATTTCCGGCAGATCCGGGACCGCTATGGGCGCGGGTACGGCGTCGGCCGCGACGGCTACGCCCCCGGCCCCTACGGCGGCCATCGCGGCGACGCCGAGGACGGTCGAGCCACGGGCCACGGAGCCGACGGAGCGCTGGCGCGGAAGCCGGTGACGGTTCGCGCCCTGAACGCCGTACGCGCCGTATCCGCCCGGCGCGCCCGCGGCACCGGGGTCGCCCTGGGCCGCGACGTACGCGGCGGCTTCGGCAGGGGCAGCGACAGAGGCAGAAGCAGTGGCTTCGGCAGAGGCGGCGGAATCCCCTGGAGAATTCCAGTCGTCCCACTCGCCGGGGGGATCGGCCGCTGGGGCCGCCGGGGCGGGAGCGTAGGCAGGCTGGTTGGACGCCACGCGGGCGCACTCCTTTCCTTCCTTGTCGCCTACCGGGTTAGCTGACGGGTTCGGAGCAGGAAGGTCTCCTACGGGCCTGGATGCTGCCCGATTCACCCCATTGGACCCCTCCCGTACGCCAGGGTATGGCGAGCAGGAGGGCGGGTCCCCGGTTCCCGCGGACGGGATTCGGCAAGCGCGCGGTGCCGCCTCTGTGGCGGTGGTGACAACCGCGCTGCGTTATCGAACGTTAATAGAGCCGGGGTCGTTTTCCAAGCCGAATCAAAGAGTTGACGTCGGGAACCAAACGGTCACAGAGTGCGTGATACGGGTAAACCCGGCACCGGATGTGGCCGGGTAGTGATGTGAGTGTGTGTCAGTTGTTATGCACAGGGGGACGGTTCGATTACGTACGGTCAGGGCGCGGCGCCGATTCCGTGTGCACGGCTGTGTACGGCGTCGACCGACGGCCGGGGTCCGGCAGCCAAGCAACGGGCGGCGACGGGGCCGCCGCGGTCTCGCCACCGGTGTGGACCTCTGCCAATTCGCGAATCGCTTGGCAGGTCACGCACCCGGACCCCACCATGAGCAGGCCCCGTACTTCTGTCATGCACTCGTCCTCTCCATGACGCCCAAGGGAGCTTTTCATGGCACGCCCCAGCGACCCCCAAGTACCCGCGCTGTCAAGCCCGTTGAGCCCGGCCGGTGAATCCGGCCAGGTTGGGCGCGAAGTCGACGCCACGGGCACGCCCGGAGTTACGTCCACGGGTACGTCCGGGGTTACGTCCACGGGTACGTCCGGGGCCGTGTCCGGGGTCCCGGTCCCGTCCGGGGTCGTCTCCGGCGCCGAACCCACCAGCTCACCCGGGCGCATACCCGGCACCCCCGCCGGGCCCCCGCTCGCGGCGGAGACGCCCACCCGGCGCTCGCTGCTGCGCGGCACCCTCGCCTTCGGGGCCGCCGTCACCGTCGGCGTCACGGCGGACCTGACGTCCGGGATCGGCCGCGCGTCGGCCGCCACCGTGGACTACCCGTCGGCCTCCTGGACCCCGGCCAGTTCCGGCAACTACACGGCGTCCAACCGCACTTCGACCTACCCGATCAACCTCGTGGTGATCCACGTCACCCAGGAATCCTTCACCGACACCATCAGCCTCTTCCAGGACCCCTCCCACGCGGCGGCGGCACACTACGTCGTCCGCTCGGGCGACGGCGCCATCGCCCAGTGCGTCCGCGAGCGCGATGTCGCCTGGCACGCGGGCAACTGGGACTACAACACCCGCAGCATCGGCATCGAGCACGAGGGCTGGGTCGACCAGCCCGCCTACTTCACCACCGCGATGTACCACTCCTCGGCCGCCCTCACCGCCGAGATCTGCGACAAGTACGGCATCCCCAAGGACCGCGACCACATCATCGGCCACGTCCAGGTCCCCGGCACCGACCACACCGACCCCGGACCCAACTGGGACTGGGTCCGCTACATCCGCCTGGTCAACGGCACCTGACGCCTCCGGCGCGGAATCGGGGACGTGCCCGGGCCACTACCGAGCAAGTACCTGAGCGCACGGCGGCCTTCACCTCGTGGACGTGGCCGCGTCCAGGGGAGGCAGGAGGTCGCCGTGGTGGAGGCGGAGGAGCCGGTCGTGGGCGGGGGTGAAGAGCGCGCGGCCGGTGTCCGGCGGTACGTCGCCGGGGGCGGCCGGCGGGGGGAGTGCGGTGACCGGGAGGGACGTGTGGCCCGTCGCGCGCAGGAGGCGGGCGAGTGCCTCTTCGCGCGCGGGGCCCGCGAGTTCCTCGTCGGTGATCACGCAGACCGCCGGGTGGCGGAGGAGCCACTGGCTCCGGCGGGCCTCGTGCATGCCGGGGAAGCCGGGGTCGGTCAGCGCGAGGGTGATGCGGGCGTCCAGCGTCGGCAGGGCGGTGAGGATGTCGCGGTAGACGAGGTGTTCCGGCAGGGAGCCCACCTGGCCCTCGGGCCGGGTGAGGGCGCGGATCTGGCTGATGATCCGGTCGCGGATGTCCCGGTGGTGGAAGACGATCGGCGGCCGTCCGCCGGAGTGCCAGACGCGCAGAAGGTCGGCGTCGGCCCGGCGCAGGTCCAGGCCGGTGACGTACCAACAGCCCCTGCCCGGAAGCAGATCGAGCAGTTCGGCGGCGGGCAGCCGGGCCAGCCGGGCTTCGGCGTCGGGGTCCACGGGTGAGCCGTGCGTGACCGGCTGGCCCAGGCGCGTCCACCACACCCGCCACAGGGCGCTGACCGCCTCGTGAAAAGCGGGCTCCACATTCGGGTTCGGACTCGGATTCGGGTTCAGCAGGCGGGCGGCCCTCTCGGGACCGTAGGCGGCCGTGAGCAGCGAATACACCTCGCCAGGACCGGGCTGCCGCGGCCCGGCCGACTGATCTCCGCTCATCGTGCCGAGCGAGGCATACCCGAGCGCGCCGGTGATCCCGGCCACCACCGGCGTCCCACTGCCCGGCAAAGACACGACGATCAAGTGGGCAGCGGACATGTAACTCTCCGAAGAAGTCGGGGCGGGCCGGGCTTGCTGCCCGGCGATGAGCGCGCCATGGCGGGGGTACGTGGGCGCGTGGCGCTTACGGTCACCGGGCCCGGTCGCGGGTACGTGACCACACGTGAGACCGACCGGTATGCGGGCCGCACCGACGTACGTTGCGCGTGGTGCACGCGGGTGCGCGGCCAAACGGTGGGTCGCCACCCGCGACGGGCCACCAGTACGCGGGCCTCGCCGACGTACGTGGCGCGCACGCGCCCGCACCCGCGCGGCTGGTGCGGCCGTCCGATCGGAGCCACCCTGGGCGTGGCGCGCACGCACGCGTAAGGCCGCCGGGACACGGCCAGGCGTGCGGCGCACGGGGACGCGCGGGGCGAGGAGCGGTCGGCCGCGGGGGCGGACGGGACAGCCACGGACGGCGCGGGGGTACGCGGTCGGCGGTGTGGCGGTCACGCCGGAGTATGTGGCGGTCGGCGGTCGGCCGCCGGGTCAACGGAGACGACCGGGCCGCCCGGCGTAAGGAGAAGGTCTTCGTATACGTGGTGGCGGCGGGCCGTGACGCGGTCGTGGAGCAGGGCGGCGGCGCGGGCGGGTTCTCCGGCGTCCGCGAGGGCGCGGGCGAGGGTGTCGTGGATGATCTCGCGCTCCACGCGCACCCCGCCGATCCGGTCCGCCGCCTCGCCCAGGTCGGTGAGGAGGTCGGCCGCTGCCCGGGGGCGGCCCGCGGTGATCTCCGCCAACGCCCGTACCACCGGGGCCAGTACGTCGCGGAACTCTGTGCGCGGGTCGGCGGCGGCGCGGCGGGCCAGGGCGTGCAGGTCGTCGGTCGCGGCCTCCACGGCCAGGGCGAGGGCGAGGTTGAAGGTGTGGAAGACCTCCGCCATGCCGCCCGGTCCGGCCAGCAACTCCCGTACGTGCGCGGGGTCGTTGCGCCCGGCCGGTTCCTGTCCGGCCAGCAGCAGGCGCCAGTTGGTCGCGGCCCGCATGCCGACGTCGGACCTGGACAGGGCCGCGTCCGCGCGGCGACGGGCGTCGGCGAAGTCGCCGCAGGCGATGGAGTGGAGCGCGGC
Organism: Streptomyces sp. NPDC008079; assembly: GCF_042957385.1. Lineage (NCBI taxonomy): Bacteria > Bacillati > Actinomycetota > Actinomycetes > Kitasatosporales > Streptomycetaceae > Streptomyces > Streptomyces sp. NPDC008079. The sequence goes on along the minus strand of NZ_JBIBIC010000001.1, from coordinate 1,137,892 downwards.
GTGCCAGGTGAGATGGCGCGACTGCACCGCGCGCGGGTCCGCCGCGAGCCACGCGTCGAGGAATTCCGTGCCCGCCCGCCCGGTGCCCAACTCGTGCTCGGCGTGGGCGAGGGCGTGGGCGGCGACGCCCGAGCGCGGGCAGATTTCCAGGGCGCGTACCGCGAGCCGGTGGGCGTCGCGTACCCGCCCCTGCTCGGCGCGGGCGGCGGCCAGCCAGCTCGTCCAGGGCCAGTTGGCGGGGCCCGCGAGGGCGGCCTGTTCCTCGACGAGGGCTTCGCCCCGCGCGCGACCGGCCGGGTCCGCGTCCGCGGCGAAGGCGCCGAGCATGAGCCCGGCGACCTCGTCGGCCGGCCACCGGGCGAAGTGCCCCACCAAGTGGTCCGCGGTGAGCGCGTACTGCCGGTGCGTGAAGAGGAACACGCCGTACACCACGCTCGCCTGGCGCTCGCCGGCCGCCTGCGCGTCGCGGTACGCGACGGCCAACTCCGCCTTCAGCTCCGCGTCGCCGAGGCCGTCGCCGGTCGCCAGGGTGAGCAGCGCACGGGCCAGGCCGCAGTCCGGTTCCGAGGCCGCCCACCGGCGGAGCGACGGCAGCGCCTGCCCGCTGAGGGCGAGCAGTTCGGCCACCGCCCGGTCGCCGGGCGCGGCGCCCGCGGCCACACCCGTACCGACACCCGGAGCAGCCCACGTACCCACGCCCGCACCCGTACCGACACCCGGCGCAGCCCACGTACCCACGCCCGCACCAACGCCCGCCACCGTAACCACCGTTGTGCCCGCCGCTGCCGTCATCCGACCGGCCGCCGCTCGCCGCTCCGCCGCTCCCGCCCGGGTCAGACGGACGACATGAAGACGGCGGTGCAGACGATCCCGCTGCCGCCGCAGTGGTTGCGCGGCAGGCTGAGCGGCAGACCGGTCTGGTTGCCGCCGCCCACCCCGCTGCCCGCGACCGTCGCGCCCGCCGACCGTACGCCGTGGTCCTGGTTGACGCAGGCGTTGCCGAACACCGCGTCGCCGACCCCGAGGACGCTCGCGTGCGCGACACCGGCCGGAAGCAGCGCCGCTCCCGCGACCGCGCCCAGCACGGCGGCCCGCGCACCCAGCTTGCCCACGCCGCCGACCATGTCCCGCACCTCTGCGCCCATCACGTTCCTCCTTGGTCCGGGACCGAGTCCCGCCGCTGACACCGACCATGCCCGCCGCATATTCGCGGGGCCACGCCCTGGTCAACGAGCCACCGCCGGAACTGACACGCAGCGGCGGCGATCACGGAACGCCCCGAAGGACGCTCGTCGGGCCCCGGCGGCGCGGGCCCGAAATCCAGCGGGCCAACGGCTCAGCGGCTCAACGGCTCAGCGCCTAGCGGCTCAGCGACTCAGCGCCCTAGCGACATCAGCGGCTCAACGTGATGACCGGAATCGTGCGCCCCGCACGCTGCTGGAAGTCCGCGAAGAACGGCGCCGCGCGCAACTGCTGCGCCCAGAGCCGGTCGCGCTCCGCGCCCTCGGTGATGGTGGCCGTGACGTCGAAGGACTCGGTGCCGACCTCGACGTGGGCGGCGGGGTCGGCGCGGAGGTTGTAGAACCAGTTGGGGTGAGTGGGACGGCCCCCGTTGGCGGCGAAGACGACGAGGTCCGGGCCGTCCGTGGCGTAGGCCATCGGGGAGGTGAGGCGGCGGCCGGTACGGGCGCCGGTGGTGGTGAGCAGCAGCAGAGGGAGACCTCCGCCGCCCAACTGGCCTCCGTTGGCGCGGAATTGGTCAATGATTAACTGATTGCGCTCGACTCGCTCTGACACCGGCCCGGTCCTCCAGGATGTCGCCGACGCCCCCGTTGGGCGTTACGCCGGGTCCGAACCTACCCGCACCGACACGTCCGCCGTGGGCCGTACGGCCGACGGCCTCGTATCGGCTACGACCAGGTGTCCGCGTCGCCGCCGACCCACTGGATCAGGTCGGTCTCCTCGACCTCTATGTCGTCCAGACCGGCGCGGCGGAGGAATTCGACGAGGTCGGCTATGCGGTGGGCGCGGCCCACGTCGGTGCCGCGGATGGTGACCCGCCGCCCGCCGCCGGGGCCCGGCGGGTGCACGGTGATCGGCGGAGTGTCCATGACACCAGCCTGCCCCGCCTGCCCCGGGTCCGCACCCCGGATCAGCCGCGACCCGACCGGCCGGACCCGCCGCCCGACCCCGGACCCGGCTCCCGCCCCGATTCCAAGCCCGATTCCAGACCCGATTCCGCGCCCGGTTCCGCGCCCGATTCCGGTCCCGGCTCCCGCCCCGCGCCCCCTGCGGCCTCGGCCGCCAGTCCGTCCAGCACCGGCAGCCCCGCGACCAGCAGCCCCCTGCCGTACGACCGCCGCCCGCCCGCCTCCAGCAGGCGCCACAGGCCGGGGTTGGCCGCGAGCACGCGCGGGTCGAAGGCGGCGCGCCCGCCCTCGGCGTCGATGAGGACGAGCCGGGGGGTGCGGCCGGGGAAGAGGTGGATACGGACCAGGCGGTCGGTACGGACGCGGTGGCCGCGCAGCACGCCCCGCACCCGGAGCCAGCCGTCACCCGCCGTGACCAGGGGCGGACACAGGGCCCCGAAGACGGCGGCGGCCAGCGCGGTCCAGAACGCGGCCCGCACGGGGTCGAGGGTGCCCAGCGCCCAGTCCGCCGCGGTCAGCGCGGCGAGCAGGCCGCCCGCCACCCCGAGGGCGACCCGGAATCCGGCGCGCCACCCGTGGTCGTACGCCGTCGCGGGCCGATGGACGCGCACCTGACCGGGCAGCCGCCCGTACGCGGATACGTGCGCTGATACGTGCGCGGCGCCGCGCGGGCGCGGGCGTCCGTACGCCGAACCGGGCCCGTACCCGGCCGCGGGCCCGTACCCGTGCCCGGCCGCGGACGCGTGCCCGTGCCCGGCCGCGGGCGCGTGCCCGGCCGACACCGGGGAAGCCCCCGACCGCGCCGTCTCGACCGCCTCGCCGTATCCCATGTCTCCGACGCTACGGGCGCCCGGCGGCCCCGTACCGACCGCTGACGTGGCCCTGACGCCCCCGCCCGCGGTCTTGACGCGACCCTGACGCCGGGCCGCCGGGCCGCCAGGCCGCCGCGACCCCGACGCCAGCCCGCCGCGCCTCCGCGCCCCTGACGCCGGGCCCCGGACGCCAGCCCGCCGCCGCTCACCCGGCTGCCGTAATCGTTCGCGCGCCGCCCCGCTGACCTGCGGCGCGGCCGTACGCCCCGGCAGAGCCCGGCAGGACACGGCCTGCGCCGTCAAGACGGTGTCAACGTGGCCGTCCGCCGCGCCAGGGAAGCGTTAACAGCGCCGGACGGGCCCCGGTCAGGCCGTCTCATGAGCGATGTCCTTCCGTTCACCTCTCCACACGATCCGGGGTTCTCGCCCATGTCCGATGTTGTCTTCGTCCTCGTGACGGTCGCGGTGTTCGCCGTGCTCGCCCTGGTGGTCAAGGGGGTCGAGAAGCTGTGAGCGCCGAGAACGTCGTCGGCCTCGTCGTGGCTGCCTGCCTGCTCGTCTACCTCGTGCTGGCCCTGATCTTCCCGGAGAAGTTCTAGTGAACGACACTCTCGCGGGCTGGCTCCAGATCACCGTCCTGATCGCGGCACTGGCGCTGTCCTACCGCCCGCTGGGCGACTACATCGCCCGCATCCTCACCACCGCCAAGCACCTGCGCGTCGAGCGCGGCATCTACCGGCTCGGCGGCGTCGACGGCGACGCGGACCAGAAGTGGTCGGCGTATCTGCGGGGCGTGCTGGCGTTCTCCGTGGTGTCCGTGCTCTTCCTCTACGCCTTCCAGCGGCTTCAGAACCACCTGTTGCTGTCGCTGGGCTTCGCGCCGGTCAAGGCCGACCAGGCGTTCAACACGGCCGCCTCGTTCGTGACGAACACCAACTGGCAGTCGTACTCGGGCGAGGTGACGATGGGTCACCTCGTCCAGATGACGGGTCTGGCGGTGCAGAACTTCGTGTCGGCCGCCGTCGGCATCGCCGTGGTCGCCGCCCTCATCCGCGGCTTCACGCGCCGCAGGACGGACCGGGTCGGCAACTTCTGGGTGGACCTGACGCGGATCGTCGTACGGCTGCTGGTGCCGATGGCGTTCGTCTTCGCGATCGTGCTGGTCGCGGCGGGCGCGGTGCAGAATCTGCACGGCGTCCACGAGATCACCACACTGATCGGCGACAAGCAGTCGATCACCGGCGGTCCCGTGGCCTCGCAGGAGGTCATCAAGGAACTGGGCACCAACGGCGGCGGGTTCTACAACGCCAACTCCGCCCACCCCTTCGAGAACCCCAACGGGATCTCCAACATTCTGGAGATCTACCTGCTGTTGGTGATCTCCTTCTCGCTGCCGCGCACCTTCGGCAAGATGGTCGGCGACCACCGCCAGGGGTACGCGATCCTCGCCGTGATGGGCCTGATCTGGGCCGCGTCGGTGGCGCTCATCACCGTCAACGAGCTGCACAGCGTGAGCAGTTCGGCCGGTCACGCGGCGGGCGGGATGATGGAGGGCAAGGAACAGCGGTTCGGGATCTGGGCGTCGACGCTCTTCGCGGCCTCGACCACGCTGACCTCGACCGGCGCCGTCAACTCCTTCCACGACTCGTTCTCGCCGGGCGGCGGCGGCATGACGATCTTCAACATGATGCTCGGCGAGATCGCGCCCGGCGGTACCGGCTCCGGTCTCTACGGCATCCTGATCCTCGCGGTCATCGCGGTGTTCGTGGCCGGGCTGATGGTCGGCCGCACGCCGGAGTACCTGGGCAAGAAGCTCGGCGCGCGCGAGATGAAATTCGCGTCGCTGTACATCCTGGCCACGCCCGCGGTCGTCCTGATCGGCACCGGTACGGCGATGGCGCTGCCCGGCGAGCGCGCCGCGATGCTCAACTCCGGTCCGCACGGCTTCTCCGAGGTGCTGTACGCCTTCACCTCGGCCGCCAACAACAACGGCTCGGCGTTCGCGGGCCTCAGCGTCAACACCGAGTGGTACAACACCGCGCTCGGTCTGGCGATGCTCTTCGGCCGCTTCCTGCCGATGATCTTCGTGCTGGCGCTGGCCGGTTCGCTCGCCGGACAGCAGCCGGTGCCCGTCACCGCGGGCACGCTGCCCACCCATCGGCCGCAGTTCGTCGGCCTGCTCACGGCCGTGATCATCGTGGTCGTCGGCCTCACCTACTTCCCCGCACTCTCGCTGGGCCCGCTCGCGGAAGGTCTGCACTGATGTCCGTCACCACTGACAGGCCGCCGTCCCCCTCGGGGGGCCACGGCGCCGCGGCGGCGCAGCCGTCGCACCGGATCTCCGGCGGGCTGCTCGATCCCAAGCAGTTGCTGATCTCGCTGCCCGACGCGTGCCGCAAGCTCGACCCGCGTGTCATGGCCAGGAACCCGGTCATGTTCGTGGTCGAGGCGGGCGCGGTGCTGACCACGCTCTCCGCGATCAAGGACCCGAGCATCTTCGCCTGGGTGATCACCGCGTGGCTCTGGCTGACCGCCGTCTTCGCCAATCTGGCGGAGGCCGTCGCCGAGGGCCGCGGCAAGGCGCAGGCGGAGACGCTGCGGCGTACGAAGACCGAGACGGTGGCGCGTCGGCTGGCCAACTGGAGTCACGGGCAGGGCACTTCCGCCGCGGGGTCCGCGGGGGCGGTCGCCGAGGAGCCCGTGCCCGCCGCCGAACTCCGGCTCGGCGACCACGTGGTGGTCGAGGCCGGGCAGATCATCCCCGGCGACGGTGACGTCGTCGAAGGCATCGCGTCGGTGGACGAGTCCGCGATCACCGGTGAATCGGCTCCCGTCATCCGGGAGTCGGGCGGTGACCGGTCGGCGGTGACGGGCGGCACCCGCGTGCTGTCCGACCGTATCGTCGTCAAGATCACCTCCAAGCCGGGCGAGACGTTCATCGACCGGATGATCGCCCTGGTCGAGGGCGCGTCACGGCAGAAGACGCCGAACGAGATCGCGCTGAACATCCTGCTGGCCTCACTGACCGTCGTGTTCCTGCTGGCCGTCGTCACGCTCCAGCCGATGGCGATCTACGCGGGCGCCGAGCAGTCCATCGTGATCCTCGTCGCGCTGGTCGTGGCGCTCATCCCGACCACCATCGGGGCGCTGCTGTCCGCGATCGGCATCGCGGGCATGGACCGGCTGGTGCAGCGCAATGTGCTGGCCATGTCGGGCAGGGCCGTCGAGGCGGCGGGCGACGTCAACACCCTGCTGCTCGACAAGACCGGCACCATCACCCTCGGCAACCGGCAGGCCGCCGAGTTCCTGCCGTTGGGCGGCGCCGACATCGGCCGGCTGGCCGACGCGGCGCAGCTCTCGTCGCTGTCGGACGAGACGCCCGAGGGACGGTCCGTCGTGGTGCTCGCCAAGGAGCGGTACGCGCTGCGCGCGCGGGCCGAAGGGGAGCTGCCGCACGCGGAGTTCGTGCCGTTCACGGCGCAGACCCGGATGAGCGGCGTCGACCTGGTCGAGGACGGCGGCCAGCGGTCGCTGCGCAAGGGCGCGGCCTCCGCCGTCATCCGGTGGATCCGCGACGCGGGCGGACAGCCGAGCCCCGAGGTCGGCGAGATCGTGGACGGCATCTCGGCGAGCGGCGGCACACCGCTGGTCGTCGGCGAGATCGTGCGCCGCGACGGCGGGACGACCGCGACCGTGCTCGGCGTGATCCACCTCAAGGACGTCGTCAAGGCCGGGATGCGCGAACGCTTCGCGGAGCTGCGGACGATGGGCATCCGCACGGTGATGATCACCGGCGACAACCCGATGACGGCCAAGGCCATCGCGGAGGAGGCGGGCGTGGACGACTTCCTCGCCGAGGCCACCCCCGAGGACAAGATGGCGCTCATCAAGCGGGAGCAGGCGGGCGGCAAGCTCGTCGCGATGACCGGCGACGGTACGAACGACGCGCCCGCGCTCGCGCAGGCCGACGTCGGCGTGGCCATGAACACCGGCACCTCGGCCGCCAAGGAGGCCGGGAACATGGTGGACCTGGACTCCAACCCGACCAAGCTGATCGAGATCGTCGAGATCGGCAAGCAACTGCTCATCACCCGTGGCGCGTTGACGACCTTCTCGATCGCCAACGACGTGGCGAAGTACTTCGCGATCATCCCCGCGATGTTCACCGTCGCCTATCCGGGCCTGGACAAGCTCAACGTCATGGGCCTGCACAGCCCGCAGTCGGCCATCGCCTCCGCGATCATCTTCAACGCGCTGATCATCGTCGCGCTGATCCCGCTCGCGCTGCGCGGTGTCCGCTACCGGCCGTCGTCCGCCGCCGCCCTGCTCAACCGCAACATCTGGGTCTACGGACTCGGCGGCCTCGCCCTGCCGTTCATCGGCATCAAACTCATCGACCTGATCATCCAGTTCATCCCCGGACTGCGCTGACCGCCGCCTCCGGGCGAGCGACACCTCTTCACGAAAGGAAGGTGCGACACGATGTTCACGTTCCACTCCAGCGCGGTCCGCAGGCACCTCTCGGCGCTCCGCGTCCTGCTGCTGATGACCGTGATCGCGGGGATCGTCTACCCGCTGGCCGTCACGGGCGTCGCCCAAGTCGCCTTCAGCGACAGGGCGAACGGCTCCGAGGTCACGCAGAACGGCCAGGTCGTCGGGTCCCGGCAGATCGGGCAGAGCTTCGACCTGCCGAAGAAGAACCCCGACGACGCCGACGAGGCGGCCCGTCCGGACCCCAAGTGGTTCCAGCCGCGCCCGTCGGCCGGCGGCTACGACCCGCTGGCCTCGGGCGCGTCCAACCTCGGCCCCAACGACCCGGGCCTGGTCAAGACGATCGAGCAGCGCCGCAAGGACGTCGCCGCCTTCGACGGTGTCGACCCGGCCTCGGTCCCGGTCGACGCGGTGACCGCCTCCGGCTCCGGCCTGGACCCGGACATCTCGCCCGCGTACGCGTACGAGCAGGTGAACCGGGTCGCCAAGGCCCGCGGGCTCTCCGCGGACGCGGTACGCGAACTGGTGGCCGACCATGTGTCGGGGCGCGAGCTGGGCTTTCTCGGCCAGAAGCACGTCAATGTCCTCGACCTCAATCGCGCGTTGGCGTCGCGGCACTGAACCCGTGGCGATCGGCGTACAGAGATCCGTATCGAGATCCGTACCGAGATCCGCGGAGAGATCCTTCCGGGTATTTCCCGGGTGCGCCGTCAGCCCTCCGGTATACGCTTCCGCCGAAACGGATGCGCGTGCCGGGGGGCTTTCGCATTCTCGGGGCAGGGGGGAGGGCCATGACGGACCGGCTCAGTGTGCGGAGCGTTCTCGGGCGGGTCGAGGCCATTGAGGACTGGCTGCTGACCTCGGAGGAATGGGGTGCGGTGGGGGCCGCGCTGGACGCGTTGAGTATGGCGCTGGCGGACGGGAGCGAGGAGGGCGTGCGCGACGCGCTCGGCGCGCTCCAGAGGCTGGAGGAGTCGCGGCGCGCGCTGGCGCGTCCCGGCCCGGTGAAGTCCTTCATCCCGCAGCGGCAGCGCGAGCAGCGCAACATCCTGGTGCGGCGGCTCACGTTGGACCTGAGCAGCGAGGACCGGGGCCCGGCGGCCGGGCCTTCGACGGGCGGCGGCCCCTCGTCGACCGGCCCCGCCGCCTGATGCGCGGCATCGTCAAACCGGCCCTGCTCGTCGCCTGCTTCGCCCCCACCGCCTCCGCCGACGACGAATCCGCACACGCCTATCTCAACGATCTCTGGCAGGCGTGCCGAGCGCTCGGCATGACATCGCCGATTACCGGACTTCCGTTTCACGCGGCCCGCTTACCGGCCATTCCCGGCCATACGAAGGAGCTGGAAATCCTCGCGGCGGCCGAACGCGGCGGCGCGACCTCCGTTCACTCCGCCTTCGTCTTCGCGGAACACGACACCGTTGGCCTGATCGCGCTGCTCGCCCCGAATGACACCCATTCCGGCCTCGAACAGTGGAATGACCTGCTGACCGAATGGAACACGGCGGTCGCGAGCACCGGACGGCCGGGCGCCGGGCCCCCGCCGGACGGAATCCTCGGCGAATTCCGCGTCTTCGAGGCATTGCGCCGGCGCACTGTCGGCGTGAACGACCAGACGGTGTGCGAGGAGATACGCCGGTACGGCCCGCCGGTGCCGGGACCGGGTTCCGTCAGCGGTACGGGGTCGGTCAGCGGTACGGGTTCGGGCAGCACGGCCTCGGGCTCGGGCCGCGACGGCGCCTGGTGGCGCGGCTTCGACCGTACCGACCACGGCTTCGACGTGTGGCGGCCCGACGAGGACCCGGCGCACGACGCCGTCTCCCACCTCTACGTGCTCGCCCCGGCCGCACTGGAGGCCGAGTTGGACGCCTGGGCGTGGGCCGTGGACGGCGAGAGCGGACTGCGGCCGCTGACCCGCTATCTGCTGCACGCCTCGAAACTGCGGTACGAGGCACGGCAGTACGCGGCCGACGAGCCGGTGCACGTACGGGTGGAAGTGAGTGAGCGTCATACGCGCGAGCTGCTACGGGAGTTGGAGCCCGCGGCTTCCGGGCAGCCGATCGCGCTCGGCCGGGTGCTGCGCGCGGCGGCGCTGCTGGACGGGACGCAGCTCGGCGCGCAGGGCATGACGTGGACGATCACCGGGCTGCGGCAGTTGAGCCGTACGGTCGCCATCGCCGCCGCCAACATGCGCATCCACGCGCCCGTCGTCCACCGCCGGGGCCCGGGCGCGTCCTGGCCCGAGGCCGACCTCGCGGCGGCCGAGGCGCTGATCGCGCAGGCCGAGAGCGACCAGGTGTATCTGGAGACGACGCGCGAACGCGCCGAGGCGGCACGGGCGTTGGCGACCACCATCGTGGACCGCGCCTTCGACGACCGGCGCGGGAAGCTGACGCTCATCCAGGGCTCGGTGCTGGGCGCGGCGGCCACCGCGCTCGCCGCCGTCCAGTCGTTCTCGTACCACGTACCGCTCTCCCGCTTCCTCCAGTCCCCCACCATCGCCGTGCTCACCGCGCTCGCCCTGGCGCTGCCGCTGACCGTGCTGCGCTGGGCGGGGGTCAGGGCGACCACCTCCTACGCGTGGCTGGTCAGTTGGGCGGCCGGGCTGGTCGGCGCGTCCCTGTGCTGGCTGGTGACCGTCCTGGTCCGCCGCCACCTCGATCTCGGACCGCTCCCCGTCGCCGTGACACTGCCCTGCGCCGTGGTGTCGGGGCTGATCGCGTACGGCGCATCCCGCTGGCTCACCCGACGGCACTGAGGTTTCCCATGACATCCGCGTCACCCTCCCCAGAAGGCGCCTTAGGCCCGGCGTCCCGCCCCGCCCCCGCCCCCGGCGGCCGATCCGCCTCCTCCGCCATCCGCGCCTTCGTCGAGACGCTGGACGTCGAGGACCTGATCACCCGCTTCGACGTCGACTTCGACATCCCCATGCGCCAGTCCGACGCCGTCGGCATGCTGCGGCTCGCGGACGCGCACAGCCCGGCCCCCGGCGGCGGCACGCGGACGACCGCGCGGCGCGTCGGCGCGTACTGGTGCGAGATCGTCCGGGCGGACATGGCGTACGAGCCGCTGACCGGCCTCCAGCTCATCGACGCGTCCAGGGCCGACGCGGAGGGGCTCCTGGCGCGCCTGGCGCAGGCGCCCGACGAGTTCGCCTCCTACGCGGTGGCCCGCTGGTACGACGGCGTCGGCCGTATCCGGTACCGGCTGGGCGACTTCACCCCGGCCAGGATCGCCTTCGGTACGGCCGTGCGCACGGCCGTGACGGCCGGGCTGTGGTGGGTGCTGCCCGACCTGCGGAGCAATCAGGCGCGCGCCGCCTTCGAGGAGCGCAGCCAGACCGCGCGCGACCGTCCGGGAGGCACCGACGCCCACGGTCTCGTACCGGAGCTGGAGGCGCTGTGCGCCGATGTCCGCGCCGGTCTGGCGGAGTTCGGGATCGCACTGCCCACCTCGCCCGACGCGCCGCCCCGGCACCGGGAGTTCCTGCGCGGCTACGCGAACGCCCTGCACAATCTGGCGACGGCGGTACGGCAGGACGGCGACGCGGGCCGGGCGCTGGAGGTCATCGGCGAATCGCTGGTCGTCAGTCGGGCCCTCGGCGACTCCTACCGGGTCGCCCAGTCGGCGAATCTGAGCGCGCAGTGCGACCCCGCGAACGCCGTCGCGTACTACGAGGACCTGCTCGACCAGCCCTGGGCGCGCGGTGCCCGGATCGCCCGGCAGAATCTCGCGATCAGGAGGGGCGGCCCCGAGGGGCTAGCCGAACTGGCCGCGCTGCTGGACGAGTTGGAGCAGGACGACAGCGGTATCGGCCGGCAGACCGGGATGGACGTCGACTTCTACGCGTACACGGTGCGCGGCTACGCGCGGGTGGCGGGGCAGCTCCCCGAGGACCGCCGTCCCGCCGACGTCCTGGACCGCCGTCTGACGATGGCCAGGACCGTACGCGGCGCGGTCGCGCTGCCGGTCTACAAGCGGGCCTACGCGCGGCACATGCGGCCCGCGTACCTCCAGGCCATCGCGGCGCGGGTCGAGACGGGCGACGGGTCGCGGGAGAATCTGGAGCAGATCCTGTCGCTGGTCGAGGAGTCCTCGGGGCGTGAACTGCTCGACCTGCTCGGCTCCTCACGGCCGCCGCTGCTCGCGCCGCCGACGGACCGTCAGGCGGGGGCCGAGGTAGCCGAGTCCGGGGCGGAGCCGCCGCCGGGCACGGGGCGGCGCGCCGCTCCCGGCACCTTGGCGGACGAGGAGGCGGAGCGGCTGCGGACGCTGATCGTGCGGCGCGAGCAGGAGTACGAGGAGTGGTTCCTCCAGCACCCGCTCACCTCGGTCACGCACGACGAGGACATCGCCCACCAGCTCGTGCAGTACACCCTCAACCACCAAGGATCCTGTGTGGTGCGGTACTTCAGCTACGTGGCGCCGGACGGGGTGCGCCGCGACGGCGGCGCGGGTGCCGCCGTCGCGGACCGGCTCGGGGTCATGGTGTGCCGCGACGGCCTGCTGACGCTGCTGCCCGCCGTCCCGTACGACGACGTGACCGCGCTGGCGCGGGAGGTGACCGCCGACCTGGAGGCGGGCGCGCCCGGTGCCGAGACCTGCCACCGGATCTGGGACCTGCTGATCGCGCCGGTCTGGGAACACGCCACGCGCGGCGGCCCGTTGACGCATCTCACGATCGTCCCGACCGACGACCTCTTCGCGATGCCGCTGCATGTCGCGACCGAGCGCGGCGACGCCCGGCCGCTGGCGGCGCGCGTACCGCTGTCGCACTCGGTGAGCGTCGCGGCCTTCGTGACCCGTGGACGGCACCTGCTCAAGCGGCAGTTGGCGGAGCGGGACGACGACCTGGCGGCGCTGCTGGTGACCGACGCGCACGCGACGGGCCGCGAGGTCGTCGGCACCGGCTGGCCGCCGGACCACATCGTGCTGGCCGGTGACGTCTTCGGCGGCTTCCCCGACCCCACGACGGCCCCCGGCGCCGCGCAGCGGCACCCGGCCGACTGGTCGGGGGTGGCGGCGCTCGTGGAGTGCAAGCCCGAGTTCTTCGTCTACGCCGGGCACGGCACGTACGTGGACACCGCCGAGGGCGCGGGGCCGCTGCTCAACCTCGGCCAGGAGGACGTCCTCACGCAGTTCGACCTCGCCCTGCACCTGAGCCTGCCGCGCAACAAGCTGACCGTGCTCGGCGCGTGCCTCGCGGGCCAGGGCATGCGCTCGGACGGCGGTGACGTCCTGGGCTTCATGCGGTCGCTGATGGTCAGCGGGGCGGGCGCGATCGGCGTCCCGCTGTGGAAGGTCCTCGACACCACGATGGTCGCCACCGTGCGCGCCCTGCTGCGCGAGAGCCGCCGCGTGCTGGGCCCCGGTCCGGCCGGCACCGGCGTCTTCGACGTGGTCGAGGCCCTGCACCGGCACTACCGGCAGGACATCGAGACGTACGACGGGCTCGCCGCGCGCGTCGAACGCCTGCCGCTGGCGCTGTACTTGTGAATCTATGATCGGGCCAGGCGACGGCCGGCAGGCCGCCGATCACCGACGACGGGGCAGGAGACGGGGATGGGCATCGCCGAGGACGAGACGTCGGAGAGCGGTTCCAGCGGCGCGGAGGGGTCCGCCTCCGCCGCCGACAGGGCCGACGCCGCTCGGGAGGCCGACCGGGGCCCTGAGGCCGACCGGGTCCGTGAGGCCGACCGGGTCCGTGAGCGGCGCCGCGCCCGGCTGGCGGCGTACGACGAACTGCGTTCCCTGCGGCCCGAGTTGTTCGAGAATCCGCCCGGTGCGGCCGTCGAGATCCTGCTCGACAGCGCGGACCAGGACGAAGTGATGCGGCAGACGGCCGAGTCGGCGGTCGCCTGCGGCCTGTCGGAGGACGTCGGGGACATCGGCGTGGTCTACCGGGACCCGTATCTGCGGCTGGTGCGCGACGCGGTCCGGTTCAGGAGCGGGCGGCTCGGTACGTACATCCGCGCGGTGGGCGACACCGCGATCGGCGGGGCCGCCGCGCTGCCGGTGCTCAGCGACGGGCGGATCGTCCTGCTGCGCCACTTCCGGCACGCCACCCGCGCCTGGCACTGGGAGATCCCGCGCGGCTTCGGCGACGCGGGCGAGGGCGGCGAGGCGACCGCGCGGCGCGAGGCCCGCGAGGAGCTGGGCTGCGAGGTCCGCGAGGTCGTGCACCTCGGCGCCTTCGTCTCCGACTCCGGACTCAGCTCGATCGCCGACCAGTTGTACCTCGCGCGCGTCGACGCGGACGACTTCAGCGAGGAGCCGGACGAGGGCGCGCTGGAGGAGGGCATCGCCCGGAGGCTGGCGCTGACCCCCGAGGCGTTCCACACCATGCTGGTGGACGGCGCGATCTCGGACGGTTACACGCTGTCGGCGTACGGACTCGCCACGGCGCGCGGGCTGTTGGAGCGACCGGGCGGCTGACGCGTACGTACCCGTGACGCATGAGGCAGGGCGTGACCTGAGGCATCCGGTGTGACAGGCGGTGAGCGATGTCACCGGCGGAGTGCGCCCGGCGCGAGCCCTTGCGCGTACGCCCTCTGATGGAGCGGCATTTCCCGTTCCGCTTGCGCGGACACCGCGAGTGACGGTGGACTGTACGCCTGCCCCGCCACGACCACCCGGAGGGCTCATGCCGACGTCTCGCGGTCTCGACGTCTCGTCGTACCAGGGCAATCAGGACTGGAAGTCCCTGGCCAGGAGCGGCATCACCTTCGCCTTCGCCAAAGCGAGCGAGGGCGAGCACACCAAGGACAGCGCTTTCGCCACGCACATCGCGGGCATCATCGGCGCCGGACTCGTGCCGGGCGCCTACCACTTCGGCTGGCCGAACCAGAACGCGGCCACGGAAGCCGCCAATTACGTCGGCGCCGTGAAGTCCCATGCCAGAAAAGGCTTCCTGCACGTCCTGGACCTGGAGCGCCGTTCGGACGGCGCCAACTACTCGGGCCGGACCGCCGCCCAGATCCGCGCCTACGCGCAGACCTGGATCACCGCCGTACAGAAGGCGTTCCCCGGACAGCGCGTCGGCGTCTACACCTCCGCCGACGACATCGCGGCCAAGCACCTGCCCGCCAATTCGGCCTTCCTCTGGTACCCGGCGTATCCGGCCGGGGCCATGTCGTACGCCGACGCGGAGAAGCGCGCGCAGCCGTCGCCGTCCGGACTGCGCCCGCTGTTCTGGCAGTTCACCAGCACTCCCACCGACCGCAATCTCGCCTATCTCTCCCCCGCCGCCCTGCGCGCGTGGGCGAGCGGCACCCCGGAGGACGACATGCCCGATCCCAAGGACCTGTGGGCCTACAAGGGCCAGATCAACGGCAAGGCCGACCCGCACGACGCGTACAGCTATCTGCGCGGCACCAACGCCGACGTGAAGACGCTGATCACGCGCGTGACCGCGCTGACCGCCACCGTCAACACCCTCGCGCAGGCGCTGGCCACCGCGAATCCGGCGCTGGACACGGACACCCTGGTGTCGAAGGTGCACCAGGCCATCGACGACGCGGTGGCGGCGGACGCGGCCCCGGAGTAGCCCCCGGCGGCCCCGCCCCTCGGCCCGCCGCTGCCACTTGTCCCGATTCGGTGTCCCGTAACGGCGCTTTGTGGGGCCCGAGTTGCGCGCGGGGTCCTCCGCCAGGTATCCACAAGCGGTGATGCTGCGGGGGAAGGTGACACCATGGCCATGGCTGGACTGACGGCTGCCTGGAAGCGGTCCGCGCCGGGACGGCTGTGGAAGCAGGCCACCCACATAGAGTTGATGCACCGTTCGATGGGCTTCGCCGCGCTCGGCTTCGTCACGCTGATGCCGCTGCTGGTCGTGGTCGCCGCCGCGACGCCGTGGGAGAACCGGCCCGGCTTCGCGCAGTGGGTCGTCGACGGCATGGGCCTGAACGCGGACGGTTCGCACAGCGTCCGCAGCCTGTTCGCGGCGCCGCGCAACATCCTGAGCGCCACCAGCGCGTGGAGCCTGGCCTCGCTCGCCTACTTCGGCCTCACCTTCGTGGCGAGCGTCGAGACCGGCTACCGCAAGATCTGGGACCTGCCGTCCGGGCCCTGGCACCGCGACGTGCGGCGCGCGGTGTGGCTCGCGGTGCTCACCGCCTATCTGTTCTGCGAGTCGCAGAGCGCCGCGCTCATGGGCAGCGGGCTGCTGCGCGGCGGCGTACGCATCGTCCTCACCTTCGTCCTCGGTGTCGTCTTCTTCGCCTGGGGCCAGCGCTTCCTGCTCGGCGGCGGCGTGGACGTCCGCACCGCCCTGCCCGGCGCCGTGTTCACCATGCTCGGCCTCGCGGGCCTCCGGCTCTTCTCGCACCTCTTCTTCGCCCCGATGATCGTCTCCAACGCCGTCACGTACGGCCCCGTCGGGACCGTGCTCACCGTCGTCACCTGGCTGGTCGGCGTCGGCTTCGTCGTCTTCGGCGGCGCGCTGCTCGGGCGCCATGTGCGGGACGGGCGGATGCTGCGGCAGGGCGGCGAGATTCCCCGGCCGCAGCGGCCGGAAGGGTGGTACGAGGAGCCGAAGGAGACGGCGCCCGGTGTGCTGTGGCGGTCGGACGGGTCGGGCGGGACGATCGACTGACGGCGGGGTCGGGGGGCCTTGGGCGGGACCTATTACGTGGGGCCTCGCGCCGCCCCTGGAGGGGGCTCAGCTCGCCGCTGTGGCCGTCTCTCCGAGGAGCGGTGCCGGCGGGACGGCGTCCCGTGCGGCGGTGCGCAGGGCGGCGCTGCGGGCGCCGTCGATGCCGGTGAGGACGCGTACGGGCTCGGGGAGCGGCGCCGCCGGTTCCAGAAGCGCCGCCGGTTCCAAAAGCGCCGCGGGCTCCAGAAGCGGTGCGGGCTCCAGAAGCGGTGCGGGTTCCAGAGGCGGTGCTGGCTCCGGGAGTTGGATGGCCGCCGCCATCTCCGTCGCGCTCTCCGTGATCGCGATCCGCCCGCCGAGCCGTGGCGCCGGAAGCGCGCCCGCGTCACCGCGCAGCAGCAGCCGTACCGCCGACCACGGCAGGTTCACCCCGGTGAAGGCGGTCTGAAAAATGCCCGCGGAGGCACGGGGGTTGGCCTCCAGGAGCACCGGTCGCCCCATGCGGTAACGGAGTTGGACGTTGGACAGATACGCGAGCCGGAAGTGCCCGACCAGCCGCCGCGCGATGGCGACCAGCGCGGGATCGTCCAGCAGCAGCCGGTAACGCCCCTGCTTGGAGCGGGCGATGCCGGTGAGCATGGCGCCGCCCGGAGCCGACAGGCAGTCCACGCTGACCTCGGGCCCGTCCAGATACGGCATCACCAGGAATTCGGGTACGGCCTCGCCCTCGTCCGCCGCCCGCTTCAGCGCGCCCGCCACCGAGGCCACCGACGCCAGCGGTACGGGCGCGGCCAGCAGATCCTTGAGCCGCAGCGGCCGGTCCTCCAGGATGCGGAAGCCGAACGCCGAGAACTCACCGGCGGGTTTGACGCAAATCCGTTCCCCGGTCTCCCCCAACTCCCCGACCGCCGCCCGGAACCCCTCGGCGTCCGACACCACGCGCCACGGCGGCACCGGCACCCCGGCCGCCCGCGCGGCCTCGTACGTACGGCCCTTGCTCGTCAGCACGTCGACCGCCTCGGGCGGTGAACACATCAGGCGCGTGCCGACCGCCGCGAATTCCTCCGCCCGCCCGGCGAGCGCCGCCAGCCGTCTGGGCGGGATGAGCACGTCGATCGCGTGCCGCCGGCAGAATTCGACCGCGAAGGCGGCGTATTCGTCGTCGCCGACGTACCGCGGCTCCGACTCCCCCACATCGCACGCCGCGAGCGCCGGCGCGTCCCGCAGCACATTGGTCCCGTAGATCCGTACGTCCACCGCGTCCGGGTTGTCGCGCAGCATCCCCATCACCTGGGTCGTGGCCACCCCCGCGCTGCTGAGCCATATCCGAAGTGCTATCGCGATACTCCTTCGCCCTCCGTGCGAACCCCCCAGAGCCCGCCGTCCGACCATGCGGGCGCGAGCCGCCGACGGCCCTGGAACCCCGAGGCCGCGCGTCTTTCCCCGATCATGTGTGAGCGCACCTTAACCCCGGACTGTGACGCCCACATTTCCCACCCGCTTCAACTCGCCAACATCACCTGCCGGGACGGCGGCGCGCCGTCGCTCACCAGGTCGTGGCGAGCCAGGCGGTGACGGCCGCGAGGGCGATGAGGGCGATGTTGAGGCCGGTGACCCTGGCCTCGCCGCGGGAGAGGTGGAGGGCGGTGGCCAGCACCTGGAGGACGAGGAAGCCGAGCGCGGCGACCAGCGCGAGGACGGGGGCGACGCCGGTGAGCGGCGGGAGCAGCAGCCCTGCGGCGCCCAGGATCTCGACGGCGCCGACTGCGCGGACCGCGGGCATCGGGACGGTGTCGACCCAGCCCATCATGGGCGCGAGCCGCTCCTTGCTCTGCGCGGTCTTCTTGCCGCCCGCGTAGAGGTAGAAGACCGCGAGCAGCCCGGCCAGGATCCAGTAGGCGGTCTCCATGGGTGCGTCCTCCGTCATGGTTACGACTTGTAAGTAAGCACATGATCGGTGACTATGGAGGCGCTTACAAAAGGCACATGGGTGTGCCTTACGCACACGGACCGGCCGCGGTGCCCGCTGTTGTACGACGGGCTGTGTGCTCCGGGCTTGTGCTGTGGGCTTGTGCTGTGGGCTTGTGCTGTGTGACCACGCGACGGGGGGCGCCGATGTCGAAGTACCGCCACTCCTGCCTCATCCGCGGCGACGGCGGCCGTGCGATCCGGGGCATCCTCGACCGTGTCGGCGACAAGTGGACGCTGCTGGTCGTCGCCACCCTCGACGGCGAGCGCCTGCGCTTCACCGAGCTCCAGCAGCGCGTCCCCGGCATCTCCCAGCGCATGCTCACCCGCACCCTGCGCCACCTCGAACGCGACGGGCTGGTCTCCCGCACCGTCTACGCCGAGGTCCCGCCCCGCGTCGAGTACGAGTTGACCCCACGGGGCCGCACGCTCATCGCCCCCGCCGTGGCCCTGGCCGAGTGGGCGGTCGACAACAATCCGGCGATCGAACAGAGCCAGGCCACGTACGACGCCGCTGCCCGCCAACCCTGAGGACGGTTCCGCATGAAGCGTGCTTACGACGACGAACGGCTCGCCCGCTCCTACGAGTCGGGCAACGAGATGCCCGATGACGCCCTGCGCGCGTGGGTCGGCCTGATCGGCTCCTACGTCGACCGCCCGGCGCCCGACGTGCTCGAAGTCGGCTCGGGGACCGGGATGTTCGCGGCGGCGATGGCCCGGTGGATCGACGGCGCGAGCGTCCTGGGTGTGGACGCCTCCGAGGCCATGCTGTCCGAGGCCCGGCGGCACCACCCGCACCCGTCGGTGCGGTACGCGCACGGCACCGCCGAAGCGCTGCCCGCCGGCGACGACGCCTTCGACCTCGCCCTGCTCTCCCGGGTGATCCACCACTTCCCCGACCGCACCGCCGCCGCCCGTGAACTCGCCCGCGTCCTGCGCCCCGGCGGCTCGGTCGTCGTTCGCACCACGTTCAAGGAGCGCCTGGACGCCGTCGTCTACGACTACTGGCCGCCCCTGCGCCCCACCGACGCCCTCCGCTTTCCCGCCGAGGACGACGTCACGGCCGAATTCACCGCCGCCGGCTTCGACTTGCGCGAGATCCGCTCCTTCGTCCAGCCCGTGACCCGCAGCCTGCGCGACTACCACGCCCGTATGACGACCCAACCCCAGTCGAAATTCGCCCTCTTGACGCCGACTCAGTTCTCCTCCGGCCTCGACCGACTGGCCGCGGCGGCGGACCGCGAGCCGTACGACGAGCCGGCCCCGGTCGACGAGCGCTACGACGTGGCCGTCTTCACGCTCCGGTGAGCGCGGGCCGGGTGGGGGACGTCGCATGCGTGACCGCGTAGGCGTGACGTCGTATGAGTGAACTGGTCGACCGGGTCGACGAGCAGGACCGCGTCCTGGCCGTCGTAGACCGGGCGGAGGCGATCCGTGAGGGCTGGCTGCACCGCGTCGCCACCATCGTGTGCCGCGACCCGGCCGGGCGCTTCCTTGTGCACCGCCGCCCGCGGGACTCCTCGCGCTTCCCCGGCCAGTACAACTGGCTCCTCGGCGGCGCCGCCGACGTCGGCGAGTCGTACGAACAGGCCGCGGCCCGCGAGCTGTTGGAGGAGCTGGGCGTGCGGGCCGCGCCCCGCTTCGTCCTCAAGTTCCGCTGCGCCGGGGCCATCAGCCCCTACTGGCTCGGCCTCCACGAGACCGTCGTCACCACGGCGATCCGGCCCGACCCGTACGAAGTCCCCTGGCACACCTGGCTGACCGCTTCCGAACTCGAATCCCTCGCCCAGGGGCCGGAGTTCGTGCCCGACGGACGCGAGGCGTTCATCCGCTACCGCGCCGTGGGCGGCGGAACGCCTGGCATGTGACGCCTCCCGTACGACGACAGTTTCCCCCCAATTCCCGCCAACGCCCCCTGCCCCCGCCCCCGTCCCGAAGCGGGCCCGGGGCACCCTTCCCCCGTCGACTCCACGGTCCTGTTCGACGCGATACGCGCCTCCGGCCGCCAGGTGACCCCGGCCCCGACGTGGCCCCTGGACGCCTCCCTCCTCGACACGGACCGCTGCTGCGTCCGCCTCATGCGCATCACCCCGGGCGCCTCCACCGCCGACCCGGGCGACGAGGACGACTACCTCCCCATGACCACCGCCGCCCTGCGCGCCGTCTCCCAGGTCACCGACCGCGCCCTGTCCCGCCTCCGCACCCTCCCCCTACCGCCCCCTCCCGCCCCTGGGGCGACGTCCCCCACACCCCCCACACCGCGGCCCCATCCCCTTCTCCCTCTTCCACCCCTAATCCCGTGCGGCCCGGCCCTGTGGCGGCGTCCGAGGTCGTCCTGGGGGCGATCGGCGGATGCCGGCCTGTCCGCTCTCGCATCGTCGCGCGAGGCGCCTGCCCAATCGCAGGTATAGGAGTACCATCTGGTACCTAAGGAGGCTGACACGTGGGGATCAAAGAGGAAACACGAGGTCGGGCGGCTCGTACCACAGCGCCTTTGAAGGTGGATCCGGCGGTGGACGAGCTGATCGCGGACGGCGCCCACTTTCTCGGCATGACCAAGAAGGACCTGGTCGCTGCGGCAGTGCGGACCTATCTGGAGATCCGCCGTGAGGAAGTTCGGGCCAGCATGGTGGAGAAGATGCGCAAGCTCGACGGATCGGTCGAGTCGAGCGTTTCACTCGTGACCGGACTGTCGCCCGAGCGGATCAGGGAACTCGGCGGCGTGGGCGAGGACGACTGACCATGCAACCGGCACGCCCCACGCTTCGTGCGCTCCGCGACGATCTGAAGTTATCCCTGCCCTCGGCGCGACAGCCTCTCGACGAACTGGATCACCCCCTTCTCGTGAAGGCACGGGAGCTCTTCGCCGAGGACAAGACCGGACACGAGCGCATCCGCGCCATTGACGACGAGATCCTTTTCAAGGTCAAGGTCCAGCGGTGGCGCGGAGCGGTCTGGACCGACAAAGACCTGAACCTGCCGTGGCTCGTCGCCGCCGGGCAGCGCGAAGACGGCTCGATGGACGACTTCTACTCGGCGTTGGAGGCCAACGCCAAAGCGGCCCGCGCTCGTTACAACACCGACCACCGCCAGCCTCTCCCGGGCGGTACCTACGTAGGCCATCTTCTGCCAGGCAGGGACGATCACGACCGCTATCAGCTCGAAGCGGGCACACGTCTCGTACGACAACTCTCCTCAGCGATCCGCGAACTCACCCGCGGGTCCCTGCACGACGGACATGAACACGCCGCTGACTTCGCCACGTTCCGCCTCGGCATCCTGGTACGCGCCGAGGACGGCCACGAGACCTACGTGGCGGTACGCATCACAGGCTCCGTCCCCGAGGATCTCACCGCCGTGGTCCTCCGCCACGTCCCTGGGTGCGAACCCGCTGACTGGTACCCCGAATACGCTCTTCCCAGCCGTTCCCTGCTCCCGGCGGAACAAGCCTGGTCGACGCTGATGGATCCCAAGGCGGCAGCGGAACTCCTGAACGAGGGATGACCTGATGGGCTGCCTCTGCGGCAGTCCCTGGCCCCGGAACATCCCGTTCGGCAAGAAGTCAGGGCATCTGACCGAGAACAGCCCCGAGTCCCGCACCGCCCCGGTGTCGACCCCTTGAGAGATCGCATTCGTGAGGGTCGCCCACCGTTTGAGGAGGCGCCATCGTGCCCGAGATCGATACAACCGTCCCGCACAGCGCGAGGATCTGGAACAACTGGCTGGGCGGGAAGGACAACTATCCGGCCGACCAGCAGGCTGGCGACGCGTACGAGAACGTGTTCCCGGACATCAAGCCGTTCGCCCGCGCCTCGAGGGAGTTCCTGATCCGCAGCGTCCGCTACCTCGCCGCCGAGGTGGGCATCCGGCAGTTTTTGGACGTCGGCGCCGGGTTACCGACAGCGCACAACACACACGAGGCAGCGCAGCGAATCGCGCCCGACACGCGAGTGGTGTACGTCGACCACGACCCGCTGGCTGTGCGCTATTACGCGTCGATGATCAGCAGCTCGCCGGAAGGGGCCTGCGCCTACGTCGAGGCTGACATGCGCGACACGGACACCGTGATCGAGCGCGCTGCCCAGACCATCGACCTGGGCAGGAGGCGGACCGTGTCGTCAGCGCGGGCGACGGGGCAGCCCACGGGCCTGATCATCTCAGACGCCATGGGCCACATCACCGACTACGGCGAAGCCCTCGCCGTGGTCCGGCGCCTCGTAGACGCGATGCCGTCCGGAAGCTACCTCATGCTCTCCCACGGCTCCGACAACGACCCCGTACAAGTCACCGCCCAGAACGCGTACAACAGCAGCGGGGCCGTACCGTACATCCTGCGGACCCCGAAACAGATCGCCGCCTTCTTCGACGGCCTCGACCTGGTCGAACCTGGCCTGGTCAAGTGGCCGGACTGGCATCCCGACGCGGCCACGACGCCCGGACCGCTCTCCGCCGGATACGGCGCCGTCGCCCGGCTCCCGTAGCTCACCGACAGGGGCCCGCTCCCCGCCCCGGCCCTACCTGACCGGGGCGGTATCGCCATTCCCCCCAGTGACCGAGAAACCGCACATCGTGTCCATGTCCCTCATCCCCTTCCACCGGCTTCCCGTCGAGTCCGAGCAGGACGCCAGGCCGTGGAAAAGGGCGATGGCGCAGCACGCGACGACGCTGGCAGGCAGGCTCGCACGCGACGGTGCCCCGGCCGCTTCGAGCGGCCGGGGCACCGTGAATTCGCAGGTCAGCGCCTCGTCACGAGACCTGACCCTGTAGGCCCTGTGGGACTTGAACCCACAACCAATGGATTAAAAGTCCTGGTCAGGGCATGCCGGGCGGTGGGGTGCAGTAAGCAGCCATCCGAAACCCGCGGGTCAGCAGGCACCGGCTTGCCGCCGCGTCCAGCGTCGAGCGTCGGATGCGTGCACGTCCGCTCACGCATCGCTCACGCATTCAGCAGCTGCGACCTCGACGCGACGGGCGACCCGGAGCAGATCGTGGGTCCGGAAGTAACCTTCAGGTCCCGGCTGGCTCACGGGCTATTGAACCTGGCCCACGGCGGGGAACATCGGAGCCAGAGCCCAGCACCACGATGACACGGGGATCGCCTGGCCAGCCTTTCGGCGCCATCGCACACAGCTTCCCAGCCCTCGCAGTGCCTCCCAGCGGCCCGTTAGTTGGCCGCCCCTTCACCCGTACGGGCGTACCAGGCACCTGCTTCGTCTGCTCGGTAGCGGCGCGTGAGGCTGAGCTGAGATGCTTGGAAGAGCTAGTAGACCTGAGCCGAAGGACCGAAGGGAGGCGTGACCTCATGGCTTACTCGACGCGCATGGCTGCAGCCCTGTCCGGTGCGACCATGGGCCAGCTTCGGTCCTGGCGCCAGGACCGTGGCAACGGGCCGATACTCCGTCCAGAGCTGACCACCAAGCCGGCCCTTTACTCGTTCCGCGACGTGCTGGCACTCCGCGCCTTCGCTCACCTTCGCCAAGACGTGTCTCTTCAGAAGATCCGCAAGGCCCTGGCGACGCTGAAGAAATTCGGCGAGGTCGGACACCTTTCGAGCTACTCCCTCGTGGCCGACGGCGACTCGATCGTCCTCGTAGGAGAAGACCATGCGACGGACCTCGTAAAACATCCCGGCCAACGAGTCATCGCCACCATGGCGGACATTCTGCAAGAGTTCGCGCCTCGTCCTGGAGTGGTGGTGCCCCACCTGCTGCAGCCCAAGCAGAACGTCAGCGTCGATCCCGAAACGCAGGGCGGACAACCGGTCATCACTGGAACCCGGGTTCCCTTTGACGCCGTGGCAGAACTGGTGGAGGACGGAGTCCCGCCCGAAAAGATCGGCGAATACTATCCGGGGGTAACACCAGAAGCGGCACGCGATGCGATGTCGTTCGCCCTCTACGTTGACAGCTACAGCCCTGGTCAACGCGCCGCCTGATGCGAATTCTCATCGACGAGAACGTCCCAGTGCAGATGCTCGAAATGCTCAGGCGACTCCTCCCTGATCACGAGGTTCGTCACGTCAGCGAGATAAAATGGGCGGGCAAGAAAGACCTCGCACTGTTGCCCGACGCCGCACGCAAAGGTTTTCACGCGTTCCTCACCAAGGACGGGCGCCAACTGGAGATTCCGTCGGAAGTCGCTGCGATCAAGAAGTCTGGAATGCACCATATCCGGTTCAGTCACGGCCACAGGGGAATGGCGGGACTTGACCTAGCCATGGGAGCCGTGATTGCCGCCATGCCGCTGATAGTTCACGAACTGGAGGATGCAGAAGCACAGCGGTTAGTGCATATCAAGGGCCTCAATCCGGCAAACAAGCACCGTTTCGACCTGACCGACCCGGCGAAGTCGCCTCCGAATTACTGGCCCCGATAGACGCAGTCAAGGCCCCACCGCCCCCACACCGTCGCGAAGCAATTCGGGCCGTCGCATGGGCGGGGCCGCCAGCGCTGCTCGAAGTCTCCTGGCTAGGCGGCTACTCACGTGCTGTGTGGCCTCGGGAAATGACACGAAGGCGGTGTCGGACAGTTCGCCGTCGTGGGGGCGGAGCTCAGCGATTTGGTCCCGGGTGAGAACTCCGCCGTCGAAGATGAAGGCGAGTTGGTCGTCCCAGGGGCCGTGGGGTGGGACCCAGTCGACGACGAGGAGGCCGTGGAGGGTGACATCGAGGCCGAGTTCCTCCTTGAGCTCGCGGCGGGCTGCGTCGTCGGGGGATTCGTTGGCCTCGGCCATGCCGCCCGGGAGGTCCCAGCCGGGTTTGTAGGTGGGCTTCACCAGGAGGACGCGGCCCTGCTCGTCGCGGAGGAGGACGTCCGCGGAAACGCGTTTGCGGGCCTGGGTGGCGTTGCCTTCGGCGAGGTAGGCGTTCCAGGCTTCGGGGTCGGCGGGGGTTGGCCTCATGGGGTGGCGCCTTTGCTGGGCGGGGGAACGATGTCGGCGAGTAAGAGCATTCTCGCCCGACGCGTTTCGTCAAAACGCTGCAGCAGAGCGCGGACCGGAGGATGACTGCGGTGGACGGCGAGCGCCGTGTGGAGACCGTCGAGCTGGCGGAGCACGCGGATCGAGCCGAGGTTGGGGTCAGCGGCGAGCACCTCGTGGCCGACCGCGACGGCGGCTTCGAGGTCGTCGCACCGCAGGTGCAGCCCTGCCAGAGTGATCCGGCTCAGGGCGAGTGACCGTGCGCGGTTCGACTCCCGCAAGCGGATGGCATGTTCGGCGCGCGTACGGGCGTCGTCGTGACGTTCGAGGTCGCTCAGTACGAGGGCCGATTCGAGGGCCAGCGCCGCCGCGTCGAAGGGACTGAGCCAGGGTCGTTCCGCCTCCGAGGCGCTGTCGAGAACTTCCTCGGCGCGGCCGAGCGCCCGCAGCGCCGGAGTGGGCTGGCCGGCGGCAGCCAGGGCACGCGCGGACATCGCGTGGAGGCGAGCGATCAGGGTGGGGACGATCGGCCCGGCTTCCGCCAGGTCGAGTCCGGTCTGCGCCCAGTGCACGGCTGCTGCCGAGTCCCCGGTCTGGAGGGCGAGATGGCTGGTGCTCGCCGCGATGCTGGCCGCGAGCGGTGTGTCACCGGAGGCGTGAGCGAGGGGCAGAGCGCGGGTGAAGTGGCGCCCGGCCACAGCGTCCTGGCCCGAGTCGTGGGCCATCCATCCCGCCATCTCCGTGAGCACAGCCGCCACCGCGAAGACCTGCGCCGTACCGTCGGCATCGACCAGCCGCGGGCCGATGTTGTCCCGTAAGTGCCGGAGCACGGCACTGTAGAGACGCCCCCCTCCGGCCTGACGGTCGGCGGTGCGGAAGGCGTCCATGGCGGCCATGTCGTCGCCATCCGGAAAGGGCTCGCTCACACAGTTGGGCGACGAAGGAGAGGCAGGCTCCCAGGGCCGCTTCGCCAGGCCGAGCAGGTGACCGGGAATCTGGAAGGCGTCGGCGATCTGCTCGAAGATGGCCAGCTTCTCGACCCGGCTCTTGCCGTTCATGTAGTCGTAGAGTCGGCCTTGGGTGATGTCGACGGCCGCGGCGATGCGTCGAGTGCTGATGCCACGGTGGTTGAGCAGTCGGAACAGCGTGCCCATGTCCCGCTCCGCGCAGGCGGCGAGCAGCCGCCGGTCGGCGAGAAGTCCCGCGACGATCTCGCGCGGTTCGCGCTCCGCAACGGTCACGAGCACCTTCTTCCGTACCGGTCTGGTCCGAGGCTACGGCCCGTATCCGCCCCCTGACTCCAACTTGGGGTCACGCGCTGGAGTCTCTTGCGTGTGGCACGCAGTCGTGTACTGAGGGTGCTCCGTTGCTCCAGGTGACGCAACGGCGCCTCCGCTCCGACCGCACTCCCGAGAGGTCAAGAGCCATGCCCAGCACCGTACTTCCGCGTCACCGCGGCCAACTTCCCTCGAGGTGGCGCAGGTGATGGCGGACGAGCGCACACGAACCCTCGGGTTCCGCGTCGATACCGAACCAGGGGCGGTGCCCGAAGCTCGGCGCAAGATCGCTGCGCTGGTGCGGAGTTGGGGCGTGCCGTTCGCGGAGGAGGCGTACGAGGACCTGGAACTGCTGTCGACGGAACTGATCACGAACGCCATTCACTACAGCCGAGCCCCGTGTGCGGTGGCCGTGCGCTGGACCGGCGTGCGGGTCCGGGTCGAGGTCACGGACTCGGATCCGGCCCGCCCGCGACCACGCCACGGCTCGGTGGACGCCGAGGACGGGCGGGGTCTGATCCTGGTGGAGGCCCTGTCCGCCGCGTGGGGAAGCAGTCCTGATCCGGCGGGCAAGGTCGTCTGGTTCGAGGTCGGGCCGGATGACCACCACAGCCTCGCGGCGGCGTCACGGCATCAGCCGCAACCGTGGAGCACGCCGGGGCTGTGGAGGATCACCACCACCGACGGCTCTGCGACCTCCGGTTACCTGCCCGCGTGGGCCGAGGACGACCCGTCGGAGGTTGGGGTGCCATCCGACCAACTCCCGTCCCGCCTCGCACACATCAACCACCGGAATTTCTTCGAGGGCCTGATGATGCCGATCGTCGCGCCGGACCACTGGGACGGAGCCGAGGAGGACGCCGTCCTGGAGGGAAGCATCGACTGCGACCCGTACGACGAGGACCCGCACCTCCGAGTGCCAGTCGTCAACCTCCAGGTCTGCGTGGGGCGCTGGATCCTCGGCCTGGACCCGCCGGGAGTCGCCGAGGCCGCCGCGAAGCTCCGCGCCCACGCCAACTTCCTCGACGAGAAGGTACGCCCCGCGCTCATCGCCGCCCGCGAGGACTGGGCCGCCCACCAACCGTCAGCCCAGCATCGCTCGCCAGCCTCAGGTCCGGCGGGCCGCACATAACCCGCACACTCGGCGCCCCGGCCCTTCCCCCTCCCTGTTGGCGCGGCTGTGCGAGCGCCCATGGAGAGCCCCCGGCGCCAGTGGACGTCATCGGTTACCGGACCCCGGACTGCACGACGTCACGCCTTCAGGGTGCCGAGGGGGTCCCCAGCAGTCACGGGCGAACCAGAAGCCTTATCGATTCCCCAGATCAGGAGGACAGCATCATGACCACAGCCCCGCAGATCGACAGTGGTGTCGAGTCACGCACTCGGGACCCGAGGGAACTCCTCAACGCCGTCCAGCCGCACATCGCGCACCTGACCGTCAATATCCGCGACAGCGGCATGACGCTCTGGGACCGCGAGATCGCCCTCCTGCTGCGTGACCACACCATGGTCCGCGACATGGCCGAACGGATCCTCGGCAACGCCGTCATGTACACCCTCGCCTGCATCGAGCACCCCGAGGTGCACCTCGGGGTCGGCAAACTCGTCGACATCGGCGTCCACCAGCTCATCCTCGACACGCCTGTCTGGTTCGCCCTCTGCGATCTCTACAACGGCGGTCGGTACAAGCACCACGCTCCGTTCATCGAGCGCCGCAGCGACGGACTGTGCCTGCGCACCGCCGACTTCCTCACCTCGATCGGCTTCGAGATCGACACCGAGCTGTGGGCGATCGACGGCACGGACTGCTCGCCGTGCGACAACAAGGTCCCCGACAGCCACTGAACCGAACGGTGCCTCGCCCGTCCGGTGCCTACGGGCATCATGGGGCGGGGCGCCGCCTTCTTCGGCAAGCAGAGGACAGATATGCCTGCGCAACACGACATCGTCGCCGAGACCGAACTGTGGGACACCTACGCCCGCACTGCCTTCAAGGACGAAGCCGAGCCGGTCTTCCGCTGGACGCAGTACGCCGGTCACGGACCCGGCCCTGAGCTCCTGGGTGACCCGGGCAGCGTCCTGGAGATCGGCTGCGGCACCGGACGCGCGCTCGCGCACCTGGCGCAGAGCGGCGTGAAGGCCACAGGCGTGGACCTGTCTCCGGTGATGGTCGAGAAGATCTCTGAGCGCTGGGCCCCGTCGGGAGCGCAGTTCCACTGCGCCGAAGTGCTGGATTACCTCGGCTCCACCGCGGAGACCTACGACGCGGTGTACTCGATCTTCGGCGCGGCCTGGTTCGCCGACCCGTCGAAGCTCTTCCCGCTCGTCCGCCGCCGGCTCAATCCCGGCGGGACCTTCGTCTTCTCCCAGCCACCCGCGATCCCGGGCGCCTACGGCCCACAGGGCATGTACAAGGGTGGCTTCGCGGGGAAGGCCATGTTCACCTACCGCTACAGCTACCGCCCGCCCGTATGGGAACGCCTGCTGGCCCGGGCCGGTTTCACCGATGCCCAAGCCCGCGTCCTCGACGCCCCCGAACCCGACCACATCGGTACGCTCCTGGTCCGCGCCCAGGCGTGACGCCGGGCCCAGCCCACGTCGCCCCCGCCGAACGGCCGGAGCCTTTCGCTGTGCGCGGCCGGATTGCCCTTTGTGGACGTCCCCGATCCCATCGTCGGCTCCAGGGACAGCGCAGACGGGGCATTCGTCGCGCGCATCCGGACAGAGCAAGTTCAACGCCCGTTGATCGAGCATGGAGGAGGTTTGCGAAGGAAAGGGGAGGCTCCGGAACGGTACCCCTGGACGCAGGTCGGTATCAGCGAACGTCGCTACTACAAGCTATTGCCGCTGTTCGCTCAGAAGGTCAACGGCCGCTACGAGTACGAACTCGACGACGTGGTGACACGCATGAAGGCCCGCCTTAACCGGGCAGACGACGCGCGGCCCGTGCGAGCAGCCGCCCTCGATGTCCTCCGGTCCCACGGATTCAACGAAGAGGCCGCGCGCAAATGGCGGCAGCGACACCGACCTGAGCAGGCTGTAGACGCCTGGCCGCGCAGTCGGCGGCCACAGGAACTGTAGGTACCCGTCGCGGTGCGGTACAGCCGTCACCTGTCCTCACCGCGGCAGTGCCCCGCGTGGCTGCGGCCACGACAACCTCGCCGTCGCGCTCCCGCTCACGCACGGCCCCCGCACGCCGGTGCCCCGGCCGCCATCAGACGACCGGGGCACCATAACCGCAGGTCAGCGCCTCGTCACGAGACCTGACCCCGTAGGCCCTGTGGGACTTGAACCCACAACCAATGGATTAAAAGTCCACTGCTCTGCCAATTGAGCTAAGGGCCCGCTCCCCGCAGCATAGCTGGGACCTGCGGGGGAGGCCGAACCGGTTAGGGCCTGTCCGGCGGATCATGGGCGGTCCAGGCGGCGGCTGGCGCCGGACAGGCCCTAGGGCTGGGGGGTGTCCGTGGGGCGGCGGAGGAACCAGTGGCGGGCGGAGACGAGCCACCAGGTGGTGGCGAAGCCGAGGACGGCGAGGACGGCGATGGGGGCGTAGTTGAAGGTCTTCCAGGTGATGGGAGAGAGCTGGGGGAGCATGAAGAGGACGGTGATGAGGGCGACCCAGGCGACGGCGACGACGCCGATGGGGCGGGACCAGCGGCCGAGGTGCCAGGGGCCGGGCTCGAAGGCGGGGCCTTTGCGGAGGCGGAGCAGGGTGGGGATGACGTAGGCGATGTAGAGGCCGATGACGGCGATCGAGGTGACGGCGGCGTAGGCGGTGGCGTTGATGAGGTACGGCAGGCCGAGGCAGAGCGCGCCGGCCGCGGCGAGCCAGACGGCGGCGACGGGGGTACGGGTGCGCGGGCTGACGGTGCGCCAGACGCGCGAGTAGGGCAGCGCGCCGTCGCGTGAAAAGGCGTAGATCATACGGCTGTTGGCGGTCACGGACGCCATGCCGCAGAAGAGCTGGGCGCCGATGACGACGAGCAGCAGGAGTTTGCCGCTGGTCGCGCCGAGCGCGTCGAG
Source organism: Streptomyces sp. NPDC008079 (assembly GCF_042957385.1). Taxonomy (NCBI): domain Bacteria; kingdom Bacillati; phylum Actinomycetota; class Actinomycetes; order Kitasatosporales; family Streptomycetaceae; genus Streptomyces; species Streptomyces sp. NPDC008079. The sequence continues at coordinate 1,107,657 of NZ_JBIBIC010000001.1, read as the reverse complement.
CAGGATCTGCGCGGGCGGCGCGCCGGTCGGTGAGCCCAACTCGGCGTCGTACGACTGGATCGCGAAGGTGAAGCCGAGCAGCAGAACGAAGCCCGCGATCCAGGACGTCCAGATGGAACGGACGATGCCGCGCGGACCGGCGGTGGCGGCGTCGTGCGTCTCCTCGGTCATGTGCGCGGAGGCGTCGTACCCGGTGAAGGTGTACTGCGCCATCAGCAGGCCGATCAGCACCACGTAAATGCCGCTGCCGAAGCCGGTGTTGTTCACGTAGTGCGTGAACACGAAGCTCGCCGAGCGGTGGTGGTCGGGCACGAAGGCGAGCGCGCCGACGATCAGGCCGACGCCGAGCACGTGCCACCACACGCTGACGTTGTTCAGGACGGCGACGATCCGTACGCCGAAGGTGTTGAGCAGGCCGTGCAGGAGCAGGATCGCGGCGTAGAGCAGGATCGTCCGGCCGGGGCTGACGCGGAAGTCGAACTGGAGGTTCAGATACGCGCCCAGGAACGACGCCGCGCCGAAGTCGATGCCCGCGGTGACGGCGACCTGGCCGAGGACGTTGAACCAGCCGGTGAACCACGCCCACGCGGCGGCGCTGCGCTCCGGGGCCAGCCGGTGCGCCCAGAAGTACAGGCCCGCGGACGTCGGGTACGCCGAACAGATCTCAGCCATCGCCAGCCCGACGACCAGCGTCATCAGGCCGACCCCGACCCAGCCCCAGGTGATCAGGGCCGGGCCGCCGGTGTTCATCCCGAACAGGTACAGCGTCAGACAGCCGGACAGCACCGAGATGATCGTGAACGAGACCGCGTAGTTCGAGAACGCCGACATCCGGCGCGCCAGATTCTGCGTGTAGCCGAGCTGCGCGAGCCGCTCCTCGTCCGACACGGACGAGGAAACGGACGAGGAAACGGACGAGGAGACGGAGGAGGAGACGGGAGCGGAATCCGGGGGTACGGAAGAGGCGGAGAGAGGGACGTCCTCAGGTGTCATGCCCCAGGCTTCCCGCACCCAGGGCATGACATGCACGCGTCGTCTAGTACAGGGCCTTCACCATGCTCCACGACCCCCCGAGGCTCTTCCGCGGCGCGAACGTCCCCTTGCCGCTGCCGTCGTAGCGGTACAGAACGCCGGAGGCGTCGGCGGCGAGGACATCGTTGCGGCCGTCCTGGGAGAGGTCGCCGATGCCGACGATGTCCTTGTAGATCTGCCAGCCGGCGCCGATCCGCACGCGCGGCGCGAAGGTGCCGCGGCCGGAGCCGTCGTAGCGCCACAGCACGCCCGCGGTGTCACGGGCGAGAAGGTCCGCCGCGCCGTCGCCGTTGAGGTCGTTGGCTCCGACGATCTTGTTGAAGATGTTCCAGCCGGGACCGATCCTGACCCGCGGGGCGAAGGTCCCGCGTGACGTGCCGTCGTACCGCCACAGCACGCCCGCGGCGTCCCGGGCCACCGCGTCGGGGAAGCCGTCCCGGTTCAGGTCGCCCGGCGAGACGATCGCGTTGTAGATGTTCCAGCCGGGACCGATCAGGACGGACGGACCCGAGATGTCGGGAAGGGTCCCGTCCGAGCGGCCCGGGAGGCGGCGCAGTTCACCGGAGGTGGTACGGATCAGCAGGTCGTTGATCCCGTCTCCGTCGGCGTCACCGGTCGGGACGAGCAGCGAGCCCTTGCCCCAGCCCGCGATGCGCAGCGGGTACGGCGTGAAGTCGCCCTTCTCCGTGCCCCGGAAGACGGTGTCGAGGTTCGCTTCGACGCCCGTCAGGAAGAGGTCGGGGAAGCCGTCCTTGGTGTAGTCGTGCGGCACGGGCGCGCCGTGCTGGGCGAACTGCGTTCCCCCGTCGAAGGCCAGGCCGGGGCCCTGACCGTCGGCGGGCCTCGCGGTCACCTCGCTGCGGTACAGCCCGTCGGGCACGGGGACGCCGGCGTCGGTCCGCTCGTCCCAGTTCGCCGCGAGGTAGTACTCCCGTACCGCCCCGAAGCTGCGGGTGGCGACCCGCGCGCCGGTCACCTTCCGTATGTAGTCGACCTTCCACGAGCCGACCGGCCTGCTCGGGTACCACGCTCCCCCCGCCCCGACGTTCTCCAGCGGAGAGCCGGGCACCCCGGTCCCGAGGACGTGGAAGGTGCCCGCGCCGTCCGCCCAGGCCACGCCGCCGCCGAACCGGTCGACCGTCCAGTGCCAGCCGCGGTCGTCGGTGAGCGAGGCCGCCGGAAGGTCGGCGATCGTCCGGTCGGGGCCGGCGGCCGTACCGCCGTGGAAGTCGTTCAGCACCAGGTGGTCGCCGATGTGGCGCACCAGGTAGCCGTCGCCCAGCAGCGCGGTGCCGCTCGGGAGCGCGACGTTCTTGTTGGCGGTCAGGTCGTACGCACCCGCCGGGCCGGTCGGGCCGCAGGACCAGTACAGCCAGCGTCCGGCGCTCTGCAACTCCGTCGGAACGCAAGGGGCGTTGGTCACCACGGTCCGCTTCGGGCCGTGTCCGAACTCGCGGATCACATCGGCGGTCAGCACGCCCTTGGCGGCAGTGGGCCGCCACAGGATGTCGCCGCGCACAGTGGCGGCGGAAAGCGGCTGGTCGACCGGTGTGTGGTTCGAGCTGTTGTTGTCGAAGACGTAGAGCCGCGCGGGAGTGCCGCTGGCGTACGCGACGTAAGGGCCCCAGGCGTCGACCAGTCGGCCGCCCTTGCCGGGGGTCGTACGCGGGCCGATCGTGTCGTAGCCGCCGTCCGTGACGGGACCGGTGGAGAGATAGCTGAGTTGCTGACTGCCGCCGAAGAGCCGGACGCAGGACGAGCCGGGCTCGCAGGGGACGGCGGTTGCGGCGACGGCGCCCTTCGGGACCGCCGGGCCGGTGGGCAGGCCATCGGCGAGGCCGAGTTCCTGGCTGTAGAGATTCCGGCCGAGCGAGCCGTCGTAGCGGGCGGCGGCCGTGGCGTACCGCACCACACCGCGGTCCATCGTCATGCCGTCGACCCGTACCGCGGCGGGGCTCATGGGCAGGACGGGAACGCCCGCGCCGATCGGCCCACCGTCGGCCGCGAGCACCCGTACCGCCCAGTCGGCGGCGTCCGCGCCGCCCTCGACGAGCGCCCGCCCGTCGCCGGTGGCGAGCAGGCGGCCGGTGGAGCGCGGCAGTACGGTCACCGGCGCGCCGCCTGCAAGCGGTACGGCCACGACCGGAACGCCCCACGGCGTGAGGGTGTCGGTCGGCGTCGCGGTCGCGGTCGGGGCGTCGGAGACCAGGGCGGAGTCGCCGACCAGGCTCACGGACCGCCGCGTCGACTGCGCCTGGGCGGGAAGCGTGGCGGTCGTCCGCGGGCCGCCGAGGTCGTCCCGGCCGACGGACCGGATCGTGGAACCGTAGTACCAGGCAAGCCTGTTGGGCGTGAGCAGGAGCATGGGGTGGGCGGTGCCGGTCTGAGCGTCGCCGAGGGCGTGGAAGGCGGCGGCGGCCAGATCGACGTAGCCGATGTGGAGCGCGCCCGACGGCATGCGGTAGGTGAGCACCGCGCCCCGGTCGTCGCCGCCGTCCACGCTGAAGACGTTGACATCGTCCGGCAGGGCCACCGCGGTGTCGGTCGTGGCGTCCCCCGCTCGCTCGCCCGCGCGCAGGATGTGCAGTCGCCAGGTCCCCGCCGTACGGTCGCCCGAATCGGTGAGTGCGGCGCTGCCCGCCATCGCCCGGAAATTCTGCCCGGCCGGGATGGCGATCTCCGATGTGCCGCCGTCGGCCATGTCCCGCAGCAGCAGGCGCTTGCCGCCGTTCGCCGTGTTCAGTGTGGTCAGGATGTCGCTGCCCATGGACACGCGGCTCGCGGTGACCCAGTCGTTGGCCACCGGCGGCACCTCGGTGGACGAGCCGTCCGCGTAGCGCGTCCAGAACTCGTGCTCACCGTCCTGGGACTTGCGCAGCACGCCCGACGCGCCCGCGAAGACGGTCCGGGCGTCGGGGGACCACGGCACCGCCGCCTGGAACGACGTCGGAGCGCCGCCCGCGGGTACGTCGGCCGCCGCCGCGGTGGTCACCGTCCCGGTCCCCGCCCCGAACGACACGGCCAGAGCGAAAGTGGCGAGCGCGGCGAGAGCACCGTGCGCGCGGGGGCGTTGTGCCACCCGTTCCTCCTGAGGTCATCAAGAACACGGCATGGCGGGACCCCGGCCTGTCCGGCCGCGTCAGCGCACTGCGGTGAAGCCCCCCAGCCCCCCGGCTGTACCCCCCATGCAAGTGACCGCACTCTAACACTCGCCCCACCTGCGCAAACAGGCCCGCCCGGTGTGCCATGTGCACACCGGGCGGGCCCGTTCTGCGGCTGAGCGGTCAGCGGTCAGCCGTTGCGCTTCCAGCGGGGCTTGCGGTCGTAGGAGGAGCCGGCGGCCGGGGCGGCGCCGGGGGCGCGGCGGTCGTCACGGTTGCCGTAGGAGGGACGCGAGTCGCGGTCGCCGTAGGAGGGGCGGCTGTCGCGGCGGTCGTACGAGGACGACGTGGACGGACGGCTGCTGTCGCGGCGGTCGCGGTTGAAGGGACGGTCGCGGTCGTCGCGGCTGTTGTACGCGGGACGGCGGTCGTCACGGTTGCCGTACGAGGGGCGCGAGTCGCGGCTGTCGCGGCTGGTGTACGGGGTGGACGGACGGCCGCTGCGCTCGCCGTACGAGGGGCGGGAGTCACGGCGGTCGTCGCCGCGGCGGTCGTCACGGTTGCCGTAGGACGGACGGCTGTCACGGCGGTCGTCGCGGTTGCCGTCGCGGTTGCCGTACGACGGACGGGAGTCGCGGTTGCCGTCGCGGTTGCCGTACGACGGACGGCTGTCACGGCGCTCGTCACGGTTGCCGTACGAGGGGCGGTCGTCACGGTTGCCGTACGACGGGCGGCTGTCGCGACGGTCGTCACGGTTGCCGTACGAGGGACGGGAGTCGCGGTTGCCGTAGGACGAACGGTCGTTGCGGCGGTCGAAGTTGCCGCGGTCGTCGCGGCGGTCCTCGCGCTGCTCCGGCACGGGGGCCGGGGCGGCGGCGGCCAACGCGGCGGCCTCGGCGGCGAGTTCGGCGGCCTTGGCGGCCACCGCCTCCTCCGGGTCCTCGCCGCGCTCGCGGGCCGAACGGGCGGTGAGGCGGTCGGCCTCCTCGCGCAGTTCGGTCGCGCGGCGCTGGAGCCGCTCCAACTGACGCGTGACGTCCGCGACTTCGCGCTCCGCCTGGAGAGCGGCGTTCTGTACGGCGTCGGCCTGGACGTCGGTCAGCGAGCGCGCGCCGGTGATCTTGGCGACGTCCTCGTCGAAGACGCCCGCGCCGCCGATGATGTGGCGCGAGGCGTCGACGCCCGCGTCCTCCATCAGCCGGAAGATCTGCTTGCGCTGGTGCGGCAGGGCGAGCGAGACGACCGTGCCGGACTCGCCCGCGCGGGCGGTACGGCCCGAGCGGTGCAGGTAGTCCTTGTGGTCGGCGGCCGGGTCGACGTTGAGCACCAGGCCGATGCCGTCGACGTGGATGCCGCGGGCGGCGACGTCGGTGGCGACCAGGACGTTGACCTGACCGGCCTTGAAGTCCTCAAGGGTGCGGGTACGGGCGCCCTGGGTCATGCCGCCGTGCAGCGCGTCGGCGCGGACACCGGCCTCGATGAGCTGCTCGGCGACGCGGTCGGCGCCCATCTGGGTGCGGACGAAGATGATCGTGCGGCCCTTGCGGGCGGCGATGGCGGCGGTGACCGGCGCCTTGTCCTTCGGCTTCACGACGAGCACGTGGTGGCTCATGGTGGTGACGGCGCCCTGGGCGGCGTCCACCTCGTGGGTGACCGGGTCGACCAGGTAGCGGCGGACGAGGCTGTCGATCTCGTTCTCCAGCGTCGCGGAGAACAGCAGGCGCTGGCCGCCCGCCGGGATGAGGTCGAGGATCTCGGTGACCTCGGGCAGGAAGCCCATGTCGGCCATCTGGTCGGCCTCGTCGAGGACCGCGATCTGCACCTGGTCGAGCACGGCGGAGCCGCGGTTGATCAGGTCGCGCAGCCGGCCGGGGGTGGCGACGAGGACGTCGACGCCGCGGTCCAGCGCGTAGATCTGGTTCTGCATGGACGTGCCGCCGCAGACGACCTTCATCTTCAGGCCGAGGACGTCGCCGTACGGCTGGAGCGCGTCGGCCACCTGCATGGCCAGCTCGCGGGTCGGGGTGAGGATGACGCCGCGCGGGCGCTTGCGCTCGGTGTGGCCGCCGGACAGCAGGGTCAGCAGCGGCAGGCCGAAGGAGAGCGTCTTGCCGGAGCCGGTACGGCCGCGGCCCAGGATGTCCCGGCCCGCCAGCGCGTCCGGGATGGTCGCGGCCTGGATCGGGAAGGGGGTGGTGACGCCGTTCTGCGCGAGCTTGCGGACGATGCCGTCGGCGAGGCCGAGGTCGGCGAAGGTCACGGTGGGCTCGGCGTCGGTGTCGTCCTCGGCGTCGGCCTCGGTGTCCGCGTCGATGACGTCGGTGATGCCGGTGGTGCCGGTGGTGATGCCGGTGTCGAGGACGTCGGTCGCGTCGTCGGCACCGGTGATGTCGGTGATGTCGGTGTTCTCTGCGGTGTCGGCGGTGGTGATGTCCACCACGTCCGCTACGGCGAGGATCTCGTCGTTCTCGGGCATGACGGAACGGTCGGCACTGTCAATGGACATGCTGAAGCTAAACCTCTCGGAGACTTACGGCACGCGCCAGCTCCGTAGGTTGCTTACAACCGCCTCGATGCGGTCAGCCACAGGAGAAAAGGAACGCGCCACGCGGCGCACATCGGATCAGGCGCCAGGCAGTGGGATCAAACGATCTACCAGCATACGCATCTGTCGGCGCCTTTGCCAATCGCCTTCCGGACGGGGCGCTGACCAGCGGCGATACCGCCACGATGCGGTCAGCGGTCGCGGCGGTCCCCGCGCCGTTCGGCGCTCGGGTCGGGCGACCCGCTGGGGTCGGAGCTGGGGCTGGCGGTCGGCGGGTCGGTGGTCGGCGGCGCGGTCGGCGCGTCCGTCGTCGGCTGGCCGGTCGGCTGGGAGGCCGTCGGCGAGGGCTGGGCGGTCGGCTGCGGCGCCGAGGTGCCGTCGGACGCGGTCGGCACGCCGCCGGGTCCTGCCGGGCCGCCGCCCGCGCCGCCCGCCCGGGCCGTCGCGGGGGCCCGCGTGTCGCCGGGCGAGGCCGTACCGGTGACGGACGGGGACGGGGACATCGGGCCGCCGCCGCGGTGCGGGTCGCCCGCGCCCTGCGGGACCCGCGAACCGTCCGCGACGGTCCCCGCGCTCACGCCGGGCGCGTGCTTCGGCGCCTTGGGGTCGGACTCGCTCCCCGCGCTCACGCACGCCGCGACCCCGGCGGCCACCAGCGTGACGAGGACGGCGGACCGCAGCCCCGTACGGACGGCTCGGGCCCGGTCGCGGCGGGGGTCGCGGGGGCGGTCTGGGGCAGGGAGCACGTGTACGCACCTCGGGCTCGGTACAGGCGGACGCGTACGGTCGTACGGTCGTCGTACCGCCGCACGTCCGTACGCACCGGTCGGCGGTCGGATCGCCGTGTCCAACGCCGCGCCTCCCGCCAGGACACGCCCCGCGTCCCTGGCGTCACCCGTGGCGCGCAGCCGGGCCGCCGCCCGCGGCCGTCAGCGCGAAAGGGCCCCCGACACCGTCACCCGTACCCCAGGGCGTGCAGCCGCTCGTCGTCGATGCCGAAGTGGTGGGCGATCTCGTGCACGACGGTCACCTCCGTCTCGGCGACGACCTCCTCGCGCGTGGCGCACATCCGCAGCGTCGGGCCCCGGTAGACGGTGATCCGGTCCGGCAGCACCCCGGCGTACCACTCGCCGCGCTCGGTCAGCGGCGTCCCCTCGTACAGCCCGAGCAGGTCCGGCTCCCCCGGCGCGGGCTCGTCCTCCACGAAGACCGCCACGTTGTCCATCAGCCGGGTCAGCTCGCCGGGAATCCGGTCGAGCGCCTCCCCGACCAGCTCTTCGAACTCCTCACGCGTCATCTCCAGCACGCTGCCCATTGTCCGCCACCCCGCCGCGAAAAGCGTTTTGGCGAACCCCCGGCCCATCCCATATGCTGCACCCGTCCCCGACGTGCGCCTCGGCGCCCACGGTCGGCCATCCAGCCCTCATCGTCTAGTGGCCCAGGACGCCGCCCTTTCAAGGCGGTAGCACGGGTTCGAATCCCGTTGGGGGCACCACAGTTGATCTTTGCCGCAGGTCAGGCGGCGTTTTAGCCGCTCGCACCGTCGAGTCACCTCCGGGTGATCTCGTCGCGTAGCCGCAGCGCCCGCGGGTCGGTGAACGCCGTGAGCAGCTCGAGTGCCTCGGCTCGGGCGTCGGCGGCCTCCTGCCGGGCGTCGGCATCGTCCAGGGCTGCCGCCAGATGTGTCAGCGTCTGCGCCGTCTCCCATGTCTGCCGAAGGTCTCGATAGACGCTCGCGGACCGACGGTGGCAGTCGACGGCTTCCCGCGCACGGCCGAGTTGCAGCAGCGCCTGCCCGAGACCGTCCCATGCCGCTGCTTGACGAGCGCGGTCGCCCAACGGTTCCTGGAGCGCGGCGGCGCGCCGGTAGGAGGCCAGCGCACCGGTGAGGCGGCCGGTGGCGCGTTGAGCGTCGCCCAAAGCCATGAGCCAGTACGCCTCCGCGGCCGTGCTGTGGATCTCGGTGGCGATGGCCACGGCCTGCTCGGCGTGTGCCAACGCCGTGTCCGCGTCCCCGCTCTCCAATTCCGCCGCGGCGAGGAGTCTGAGGCCGTTTCCCTCGGCGCGGCGGTCGCGGTACGTCCGGAACACCTCGATTCCTCGACGTAGAGGCCCGAGAGCACGCTCGGGGTGACCGAGTTCCATGTCCACCTGAGCGAGATTGACCGCCACGCGGGACTCCCAGAATCCGTCGTTCCGCGCGGCGAACAGTCCCATGCTGTTCTCGAACGCCTCCCGTGCCTGCGCCAGGTTGCGGCGGCGTAGTTCGAGCAGTCCGAGACCGTTGAGTGTCAGTGCCTCACCGAGGGTGTCCTTCAGGGCCCGGCGCAGGGTCAGCGCCGCCCCGTAGTGCTCGGCCGCGGCGGCCAGGCTCTGGGACTGGGCATACGCCATGCCCAGGCTCTCCTCCAGTTCGGCTTCGGCACGGCGGTCGCCGTCCCGGCGTGCGGCCTCAAGACCGGTCCGGGAAGTGGCCAGCCAATCCTGGAACGGATTGGTGGTCATGTAAACGGCGCGCAGAACCACCGCCAACTGCCATGCGATCCGGTCCGATCCGCCGCTCGCGGCGGCTCGCACCGCGGCCACCAGGTTGTCCCGCTCCGCCGCGTACCAGTGCATCGCCTGCGCTTCGTCGGTGAACGCGGGCGTGGGCGGCCCTCCGTCGGCCGGTACCAACTCCACACGAGGCTCCTGCGGTGCGATACGGGCCTGGACCGCGTCGGCGGTGTGCAAGTACCAGATCAGCACTCTGCGCAGCGCGTCCTCACGCTCCTGTGGGGTCTCTTCCAGCCGTGCCCGGTCGGCGGCGTAGGCGCGCAGCAGGTCGTGCAGGCGGAAGCGGTCGGACGCGGTCTGTTCCGCCATGTGCGCGGCGGCGAGGACATCGAGGAGACGCCTCGCGGTGCGGACATCGATCCCTGCCAGAGCCGCCGCGGCCGCATCGCTGACGTCCGGTCCTGGAGCCAGTCCGAGCAGCCTGAACAGCCGGGCGGCATCCGACGGCAGCGCCCGATAGGACCACATGAACACCGAACGCACCGCCTCGGACTCCTGGTCGTCGTCTGCTGACAGAACTTCCCACCGGCCGGACTCGTCACGCAGTTCACGGATCAGCTCCCCCAGGTGTGTCAACGGCCGCCTCGTCGCCCGCTCGCCGGCGATCCTGAGCGCCAACGGCAGGCGCGCGCAGAGGAAGGCGAGCTCCGCCACGTGGACGGGATCGTCCCCGTCCCGGTAGCCCGAGATAACACTGCGCAGCAAGGCGACGGAGCCGTCCTGGTCGAGCACGTCCAAGGTGATGCGCCGTGCTCCCTCCCGGATGCTCAGGCCGGGCAGACGGTGCCTGCTCGTCACGATGACCAGACACCCGGGAGTGGCCGGAAGCAAGGGCCTGACCTGGGCCGCGCCGGCGGCGTTGTCGAGCACGATCAGCAGCCTGCGGCCAGCCAGCCGTGAGCGGAAGGCCCCGGCCATCTGCTCGCCGTCGGCGTGAAGGACATCCGCGGGGGCACCGAGCGTACGCAGGAAACCCTCAAGGACCCGCTCGTACGTGACCGGGGCCCGGCGGTCGTAGCCATGCAGGTCGGCGTACAGCTGACCGTCAGGAAACCGGTCGCGGACCGCGTGCGACCAGTGCAGCACCAGCGATGTCTTGCCGACACCCGCGGTGCCGGTCACCAGGATCACCCCCGCGTCGGCAGGACGGTCGTCGAGCAGCCGGTCGAGCGCTCGACGCTCGGTGTGCCGGTCGACGAAACCCGCCCCGGCCAAGGGGAGTTGCTGCGGGACCGGAAGCGAAACGCGGTCAGTTGCCGGGGCGTGGAAATGTATCCCGCCGTGGATGTCACGACCCTGCACCACGTCACGGGCAGAGCCCGACAGAGAGGAGTTGACCTCCTCTCGCGGCTCAGACACCCGTCGGGGGCGTGCGATCGGCGACCTCGCGGGCGAAGAACGTGCCGATGTCCTCCCCCGACGCGTACAGCCCTTCGACCCGCGCCGCGACACGATCCCTCGTTCCCCGATCGAGGTACCGCACAGCGCCTTCCAGTACGCCGTCGGCGTCGTAAAGGATCTCGTACACCGTGTCGTCGTTGAGCGTGACCAATTCGGGAACCGGTCCCTCGTGCTCGTACTCCGCGAGGTGCTCGGGTCCGATGACGCGGATCAGCTCACCGCACTCCGCCCGCACACGCAGGAGGTTCAACTCCCATCGCAGGTAAGCGGTGAGCGGGAACTCCACCGCGCGGACGCGCAACAGGCGGCAGCCATGGCTCGCAGCCAGGCGGGACAGGTCGAGCAGTTCTTCCCGCTGGGCCTCGATCAGCCGCAGCGCCCCCTCCCAGTCTCCCTGGGTGAAGGCGTTCCAGCTCGGATCACCCGGCTCGCGGAAATCCTGGCGACGCTCCAACTTCCAGGAATCACAGCCGTCAACAGCGAAATCCCTGCGCCGGAAGTCCGCCCGGTAGGCGTCCAGCCCCAGCCGCACGCCGTGCGAGGCACCCAGCAGGTCACTCATCCGGGATGTGTGCCTTGGCGGCCAGCAGCGTGGCGCGGGGAATGACGACAAGTCGTTCACCGCCGCCGATGACCGCGTCCTCGGGCAGCCCCTCGGCGTAGACCGACGTGAGATCGCGGCCGATCACGGCGAAATCCCCGTTGTCGAGCTCCCAGATGTCGGGACATCCGTCTCGGCCCCCCGTGGTGCCCAGCTCGGACGGCGCCCTCCCGATCCGCCGGGCCAGCCGCGCCTGCGGATCCGCGTCCCACGTACTGTCCATACCTCGCCCCCCTGCACGTTCCCCGAGTTGACCACCCAGCGTACGGACGCGATATCAGAGCGTCCACGATGCTCACGCGAACCAGCCATCTGCCGCGGCCACGACGCTGGGCGGTGACCGGGCGAGTCCGGCCCCGGCGCGATGTGCGTCGGGGCCGGGCTCGGTTCGGGGTGGGGGCGGGTGAGGGGCGGGGGTCAGCCGCGGGCTACGGCGATTTTGCCGGCCAGGCGTTCGCCGGACTCGTAGACCATGTAGGGGACGCCGTTCTCGGTGCCGAAGCTGGGGGCGGCGCTGCGGCCGTTGTCGGGGGCTCCGTCGGAGGAGTTGAAGAAGACGCCGAGGTGCTTGCGGAGGCTGAAGTCGTTGCCGACCTCGGTGATCATCAGGTCGCCGCCGTGCGCCTTGTCCTTGTTGTAGGTGACGTACGCGCTGCCGTCGCGGGTGAGCAGGTGGGGGCCGCCGACGTCGCCCGCGCCGACATCGGTGTGGCGGATGAGGGGCGTCTGGGAGAAGGTCCAGTTGCGGGCGTCCGCCGACCAGCCCCAGCCGATGTCACGGTGGTTGGTGGTGTTGTTCAGCATGAACAGCATGACGAAGTGGGCGTTCTTCGCGGGGAGTTCGTGGGCGAAGACCCGGGCGTAGGAGGTCTCGGTGGTGCCGGACGGCAGCATCGAGGTCGACAGGACCACCTTGTCGTACGTGAAGTGGATGCCGTCCTTGGACCGGGCGAGCCGGGTCGTGGTGTTCTCGCCGTGGAAGTAGAGCCACATCTCCTTGGCGCCCTCGACCCATATGACGTGCGGCGACGAGACATGGCTGACCGAGTAGTGGGGCGACCACGTGCGGGAGACGACCGGGTTGCCCGCGTACTCCGTGAACGGGCCCTCGATGTGGTCGCCGTAGGCGAGGCAGACGCCGCCGGGGGCGTCGTGCGGCGCGTAGTAGAGGTAGTAGCGGCCGAGGGGCGCGGTGAGGCGGCCGACCGTGCCGCGTATGCACGGGAAGATGATCTCGCCGGTCGGGTTGTACGCGAGCTGAGACGGCGTCAGAAGGGTCTTGACGTAACGGTAGTCGGGGAATCCGCCGGGGGTGGCGGCCGAGGCCGTCGCCGTGCCCGCCGTCGTGCCCACGGCGAGGGCGGCGGAGGTGGCGACGGCCCCGCGCAGGATGACGCGACGGCTCGGGCTCTGCGGACTCTGCGGGATCTGCGGGTTCTGCTGCTCTGACATGGGGAACTCCGTCCCGGAGGGATGTCGGAAAGGGCAGAAGTACGGGAAGTGCGGGAAGCGGGAAGTGCGGGAAGCGGGAAGGAAGTACGGGACGTACGAAGGAACGCGGACGAGCCGCTCAGAGGTACTGCACGGCCGTGGCGCAGAAGCCGCCGAGCGCGACGCACCAGACGTACGGCAGCGTGCGGACCATCACCGTCTGCGGGGTGACGCCCGCGTACTGAGCGGCCCAGACCGTCTGCGTACTGGTCGGGTCGGCGACGCCGAAGACCTGGTTGTACGAGGTGGTCAGGCCGAGGACGGCGATCGCCGGGTACACGCCCGCGGCGATCAGGACCCCGGCGATGCCCGCGCCGAGACCGAACACGTTCAGCGGCCCGCGGTAGAGGCACAGCGGCACGAGCACGGTGAAGACCAGGACGAACAGCACGGCGTTCTGCGGGCTGACGGCCTTCACCAGCGGTTCGAGCGCGTCGACCGCGCCGGGCAGTTTCACCGCCGCCAGCAGGATGCCGATGGAGATGAAGAGCGTGATCGGCGGCGCCGCGACCTCGAATCCGGCGTAGAGCGTACGCAGCAGCCGCTTGTTCATCTCGCGCGGCCGGGTGGTGGTGACCAGGGCGTAGAGCACGCCCGCCAGCAGCGACGGGATGATCGCGATGTCGAGGCCGAGCGCGAGGATCAGCGGCACGGCGGGGGTGAACAGCGCGTACCAGGGCGCGTCGCCGAGCTGCTTGCGGCGCGTGCCGGAGTTCGGCCCGGGCCGCTCGGCCACCGACTTGAGGGACCAGGAGTGCTCGACGCCCTTGCGGCGGTTCTCGATCAGGACGAAGAGGACCGCGGCGACCAGCGCGAACGGGAACAGCTTGATCATGAAGCCGCGCACGGTGTGCACGGGCAGTTCGAGCGCCGTGGAGAAGAACTGCCAGACGGGCAGTTCGAACGGCATGCCGGCGGCGATGCCCATCAGGATCGTGCCCGCGGCGGTGGCCTTGGGGATGCCGACGGCGATCATCGCGGGGATGCCGATGATGCCCGCGAGCATCGCGGCGGGCGCCGAGCCGGTGACCGTGCCGACCAGCGTGGAGACGGCCAGCACGCCGAGCGCGACCACCACGGGCCGGTCGCCGCCGAATTCGACGATCTTGCGGACGAGGGTGCCCGCGATGCCCGTCTCGTCCAGCAGCTTGCCGAGCCACGACCCGAGCAGGATCGCGATCATGGTGGCGGCCAACGCCGGGGCGCCCTCCTGGAGCACCGTGTCCAGCACGCTGTTCTTGCCGGTCAGCGGCGCCCCGGAGACCAGGGCGATGGCGACGGCCAGCAGGATGAGTGCGAAGGCCGTGGGGAGCTTGCGGGTGAGCATCGCGGCGACACCCGCCGCCATGATCAGCAGAATGACGACACCCATGGCGTCACTTCTCTCTTCCGTGCGGTGTGCGTCTCCGCGGGGTCCGTGTTTGCGGGGTACGTGTTTGCGGGGTCCGTGATTGCGGGGTACGTGATTGCGGGGTGGTCGCCCCAGGGGCGCGTGTCTGCGGCGACGCGGTCACCCACTCGGCGAGCGCCGCCGTCAGCAGCAGCGGACTGCGGCCGAGACCGCAGACCGTACGGGCGTACGCGTGCGCCGCGATCTCGTCGGCGCCGGCGACGTGCCCGTACCAGCGGCGGCTGCCGAGCCGCAGCACGACATGGCCGAGCGCGCGCCTCAACTCGGCCTTGGCCGGCCCGTGGTGGAGCCGCGCGTGCGCGGCCTCGTGGGCGACGGCCGCGGCGCGGACGGAACCGGCCGGGTACCAGTCGCGCCAGCCGAGCCGCTCCGCGAGGCCGTCGGCTGCCGCGATCGTGTCGGTGAACAGCTCGATGGCGTCGGGCCGCGAGGTGTAGCGCGCCAACAGGCCCATTTCCAGGCCGCCGTCGCTCTCCACGACATCCGCCGCGCAGGCGACGGGTGCGAGCGCGGCACCGAACTCGGCCGCCGCGCGGGCCCATTGACGCAGCAGCGCGGGGTCGCGGCCCTCGTGGGTCGGGGTGCCCGCGAGCAGCCGCACGCCGAACTCGACGTCGTCCAGGTCGGCGAGGCGGCGCAGCGCGGCCAGGTCGGGCGTACGGGTCAGGACGGATGCCGTCATGTCCGTGCCTCCACAACGGCCACCACCGGCTCGTCGGCGGCGCGGCTGCTCAGTTCGCTGCGGGCGAGCGCGAGCAGCGACTGCGGTTCCACGACGCCCGACAGGTCGGAGATCCGGGACCCGATGAGCAGTCGCAGCGCGGGCGCGCGGACCCCGCCGTCGCCGTACGAGGTGACCTCGTCCACGAGCGTGGCGAGGACTTGGGGCGCGGCGCCCGCCGTGGTGGTCTCGACGCGGGCGTCGGGCGAGTGCAGCCGGACGACTCCGTCGGCGTCCACGACCCGCACGGGGTGGCGGGTGGCGCGGTACCGGCGGCGCAGCTCCGTGCCGTACACGGTGTGCGAGGGCGTGCCCGCGAGCACCCGCACCTCGGCGGGGTCGGCCTTGAGGCTGGCGGCGGCGGCGCGCAGCCGTTCCCCGTCGTCGGCGCGGTGGGCCCGGTCCTGGGTACGCAGTTCGGTGGCGCCGGTGGCGACCGCGCGTACGGTGCTGGTCTGCGGGTCGACGGTGACCTCGACCTCGACGCCGTCAGCGGCGGCGCCCTGGGCGACGACCGCGCGTTCCGCCTCGGCCCGTACGGCCAGGATCTGCTCCTGTCCGGCGCCCGGGATGATCCGCTCGATCTGCTCGCGGACCAGCGCGAGGGCGACCCCGATGGGGCTGATGACCTCGCTGTGGGCGGCGATCCTGCCCTCGCGTTCGCAGACGACGGCCAGGTGCGGTGTCACGGACGCGGCGCCGCCGCCCCCGCCGACCAGGACGGCGTTGTCCTTGTCCAGGCGGTACTCGGAGATCAGGGTGTCGACCACGGCCTTCACCTGGGCCGTACCGGCGTCGAGCACCTGGGTCGCGGCGGTGGCGACGTCCACGCCGAGCGCGGCGGCCAGCGGCGCCAGCGCGGCCTTGGCCGTCTCCTGGTCCGAGCGGGCGAAGTCGCCCTCGGGGACCCGGCCGAGCGCGTTGGCCGCGCAGGTCATGGTGATCGCGAACCGGCCGCCCGCGGCGTCGAGGACCGCGTAGTCGGCGGGGTCGTCGGCGAGCGGGCTGACCGTGGCGAGCGCGGCGTCGCGCAGGTCGTCGGGGTCGGCGAAGCAGGCGTACGGCAGGCCCGCGATGTGGGCGCTGCGCGGTCCGACCGCGGTGACCTTCCGGCCGGAGCCGCCGGTCCCGCCGGAGCCGCCGGAGCCGCCGGTCCTGCCCGTACCGCCCGTACCGCCCGTCCCGCCGCTGATCCTGACCATGGACCCGCCGCCGACGCCGACCGTCCGCACGTCGAGCGCGGACAGATAGGACGTCTTGCCGAGGATCGTGGCGTGCCGGACGGCGACCTTGCCGCGCCGTACGACGCTGATGTCGGTCGAGGTGCCGCCGGTCTCCAGGAACAGGCCCTCGCTGATCCGCTCCTGCATCAGGGCGCCCGCGACGCCGGCCGCGGGTCCCGACAGGACGGTCAGCAGCGGCCTGCGCCGCATCTCGTCCAGCGACATCACGCCGCCGTCGCAGCGCATCACCATGAGCGGGGACGTGACGCCCGCCTTGGTGATGGCCGCGTCGACCAGGTCGGCGGTGGCGAGCATGCGCGGCAGGATCGCGGCGTTGACCACGGCGGTACGGGTCCGCTTCTGGAGTCCGTACAGCGAGGTGATCCCGTGGGCCGCCGTCATCGGCAGGCCCTTGCCGCGGGCCGCTTCGAGCACGGCCTCCTCGCCCTCGGGACGGTCGACGCTGAACGGCTGGCTGGCGACGAGGACTTCGGCGCCTTCCCGTACGACCTCGTCGACGGCCCTGCGCACATCGGCCGCGTCGTCGGGGTCGGCGACATGGGCGTAGTGCAGCGGGAGCCGCTTGCCGGGGGTGAGTTCGAGGTTGCGGAAGGACGCGAGCCGACGAGTGAACGCGGCCCCCGGACCCGTACCGATGCCGATCAGGCCGACGGTGGCGACGTCACCCTCCAGGAGGGCGTTGGTAGCCTGGGTCGTACCGTGGGCCAGGAAGGCGACGTCCTCAGGGGCGTTCCCGGTCTGCTCCAGCAGGCGGTCGAGCGCTTCGACGATGCCGTGGGCTACGCCGTCCTCGTGGTGGTGGCTGGTGGGCACTTTCACCTGCCCCCGGAGTTCGAGGGTCGCGGCGTCTACGGCCACGGCGTCGGTGAAGGTCCCGCCCACGTCGATGCCGACGCGGATACGGTGGGTGGTCATGGTCTGGGCACCTCCTTGTGCAGTGTTGGCGAATACGCGGGCGGTGGGCCGGGCGGGGCAGGTGGAGCTGCTTCCGTCCGGCCGTTCTCCCTTGGGGGCGGCAGGTCCCGCTCAGTAGCCGCGCACGTCGGGCCAGTGGCGCTGGATCCCGGCGCGGTCGAGCACGGCGGCGAACGCGTCGAACCGCTTGTCCTCGGCCTGGACCCGGTGCGGTTCCACGCCTTCGGCGAGGCAGTGGGCGGCGAGGGCACCGGCGACCTCGCCGATGTTCCACTCCACCGGGTGCAGCCGGTAGCAGCCGTTGGTGATGTGGGTGGTGCCGATGTTCTTGCCCGCGGGCAGCAGATTGCGGACCCTGCGCGGGATGAGCGCGCCGAGCGGGATCTCGAACGGCACCGAGCCGATGTCGATGTAGTTGTCACCTCCGGTGGACGGGTGCAGGTCGATGCGGTAGCCGCCGACGCCGACCGAGTCGCGGTACGTGGTGCCGCCGTGCGGGCCGACGAGGTCGATCGCGAGGTCCTGCTCGGTGATGGTGGTGACGGCCTTGATCCGGCGGGACTCGCGGACGTACGGCGCCTTGGCCAGGCCGTCCGCGGTGCCGGTGATGTCGGGGCGGAGCCTGAGGCCGGGGAAGCCCTTGCCGCCGTCGGCGCGCGGCGCCTCGGTCTGGAGCCAGTACAGGACGGACAGCGACAGCTGCCGCGCCTCGGCCACGGCCTGGGCCGAGGTCTCGGGGCCCGCGCCGATCAGCGGCTTGAGCCAGTAGTCGTTGAGCGGCCAGTTGACGAGGGTGATGTCGGAGTCGAAGGCGCCGGGCCGGTGCAACCGGCGGGCCAGAATGCGGCGGAAGCCCCACAGCTCCTTGTCGCCCGCGTCCTCCGACTGGTCGGCGTTGACGTCGAGCGGGTCGAGGTCGGGGTTGGGGACGAAGGTGCGCGGCACCGCTTCGAGCGTGCGCGGGTCGGGGGCGAGGAAGCCGAGCAGCGGGCCCGGCCAGAAGTCGGGGCGGTAGTCCCGCCAGAACTCGTAGTCGGCGGGCTTGTCGATGGTGTGGTCCTCGCCCTCGTGGTGCGAGAGCGCGAAGCACACCGTGATGCCCTGCTGGTTGAGCGGGTCGGCGGTCTCCGGGGCGTGCGGCTCGCCGAATTCGTCGCGCGACTCGGCGCCGACGGCGTGTTCGACACCGGCCAGCTCCAGCAGTTCGCCGGTCTCGGTCGCGTCGATCACGTACCGCGCCGCGATGGTGCGGCGGCTGCCGTCGCGCAGGCTCTCCACCGTGACGGACCGTACGGTGTCGTCCTCGGCCGCCGCCGCGACCGGGCGGTGCTCGGTCAGCAGCGTGAGGCGGCCGGACGCGAGGTGCGGCGCGAGCATCGACTCCAGCACGGCGAGGCCGACGCGCGGCTCGTGGCAGAGCTTGCTGACGCGTCCGGCGCCGGGGTTCAGCTCGGTGAGGGCCAGCGCCTCCGAGCGCATCGGGTACCACTGGCGGTAGTACGACCTGATGGATTCCCGCAGGTGGCGGTACGAGGCGGTGGTGCCGAACTGTTCCACCCACGGGTGCTCGTCCGGCGGGACGGCCTGCGAGGTGAGCTGGCCGCCGATCCAGTCGGTCTCCTCGGTCAGTACGACGCCGCGCCCGGCGCGGCACGCGGCGAGTGCCGCCGCCACGCCGCCGAGGCCGCCGCCGACGATGAGAATGTCCGGTCCGGGTTTCACGAGTCTCCTTGAGGTGGTGCGTACCGCCTGCGGCGGTGCTGTCGAAAGATTGCGTGGTGCGTCGGATGACGGCTCTGCCCGGTACCCCGGACCCTCCGGCGTCCGGTTCGCCGAGGACGCCCTACGGCCACGTGCCCTGACGCCGACCGGCCGCGGGGCCCCCGCCCGTTAAGGGCTCCGCCCCCAAAGACCCCGGCCTCCCGGGGTGAGGGCTCGCGGCGAGCGGGCCGCCGAGCACCGGGCCACCAGCGCGAGGGCCCACGGCGAGCGGGCCGCCGAGCACCGGCTCCCCGGCGCGTGGGCTCGCGGGCGGCGGGCAGGGCGGGTGGGGGGTCATGGGCGTGGGTCCCGGGGCCGCGCCGGAGGCGGTCCCGCGCTGGCGCCCGGCCGGAAGGGGCAGGCCACCAGCGGCTCGGTGGCCGCCGCGATGTCCTCGCCCGCCACGAGGGCGGCCAGCATGCGGACGGCCGCGGCGCCCAACTCCGGCCGGGGGATGTCGAATCCGGTGGGCACCGGCTCGCCCGCGAGGTCGGGCGGCGGGCTGCCGAGCAGGGCGAGCGAGGCGTCGCGCGGGGCCTCGATCCCGGCGGCGCGGGCGGCGCCGCGCAGGGCTCGCCACGCGCTGCCGGTGTCGGTCTCCTCGGCGACGAACGCGGTGACACCCTCGGCGAGCCAGCCGCGCAGCCGCTCGGGCGTCAGCTCGCGCTCGGGCGCCGCCGAGCGGAAGACGGCCGCGGGGCCGCCGGGCAGCCCGGCCGCCTCCAGGCCCTTGAGGAAGCCGTGTTCACGGTCGGTCGACGCGGGCGCCTCGTCGTCCTCGCGTACGAGCACGATCCGGCGGTGGCCGACCTCCGCGAGCCGGGCCACGACCTCACGAGTGGCGTTGACGTAGTCGGCGCCGACCCAGGGCAGACCCTCCAGCTCGTCCCTGCGGCCGATGTGGACCACGGGGAAGCCGTCGCCGACCAGGCGGCTCAGCTCCTGCGCGGGCGCGTGACGGCCGAGGAAGAGACAGCCGTCCGCCAGCCGGACCCGGCTCAGCGCCTCGGGTCCGGCGGCCCCCGCGCCGCCGGAACTGGAGCCGGTGAAGAGCACCAGGTCGTAGCCGCGCGCGGCGGCCTCCTGCTCGACGCCCACCAGGAACGGGTAGTACGAGTGCTGCACGTCGGTGGGGAAGGTCGCGGTGAAGCTGAAGACGCCCAGCAGGTCGTTGCGGGCGGCGGCCAGCCTGCGGGCGGCCGGGTCGGGGACGTATCCGAGGCTGCGCGCGGCGTCGAGCACCTTGCGCCGGGTCTCCTCCGAGATCGCGACACCCTCCCGCTTGCCGCCGAGCACCAGCGAGACCGTGGCCTGCGAGACGCCCGCGAGCCGCGCGACCTCCGCCTGGCGCGGCCGTGACGTGCGCCCGGTCGGCGAGGGCGCCCGGCCCGGCCGGGATCGCTTCCTGGGTTCGTCCACCTGTGCTCCTCCTTCGTTAATGCGCATTAGTAATGCGCATTAACGAGCACTGTGGACCTTGCCACGCGTCACGTCAAGAGGATGGACCGCATTTTCCGGCCACGCCCGCGCGCCCCGCCGACCTGTGGTTATCGTCGGGAGCGCCGTCTTGGGTGGCGGGAAACCTTGTCCCGCTGGGGCCGCGGCGCCTCATCGGCGGCCGTCGGCGTCACCGTCCCCCCGGCCGCTCAGGGAGCGGCCGGGCGGGACACATCCGCGCGGAACGTATCGGCGCGGGAGGGTATCGGCGCGGGAACCTGCACCGGCCGAGGACGTACGAGTCGAGGACGTACGAGCCGAGGACGGACGAGCCGTTACGGCTTGTACGCCACTCCCCCGTACATCGCGACCTGCGAGTCGTCGACCGTGCCCTCGGCGGCCGGGTCCGGGCGCCAGTTGTGGACGAGGGTGACACCGGGCTCGACCAGGTCGAGGCCCGCGAAGAAGGGCAGCACCTCGGCGTGGGTCCGGTTGCGGGCGGGCATGCCGCGCTTGGTGTACTCGGCGACGACACCCCCGATCGGCTTCGGGCTGGAGTCGGTGGTGACCGTGGAGATCGCCAGGTAGCTGCCGGACGGCAGGATGTCCACGTACTGCTTGACCAGGTCGTACGCCTTCTGGTCGTCCGTGACGAACTGGAGCACGGCGATGATCGACAGGGCGACCGGCCGGGACAGGTCCAGGGTCTCGGCCAGCTCGGCCGAGCCCAGGATCGCCGCCGGGTCCTTCATGTCCGCGTGGATGTAGGCGGTACGGCCCTCGGGCGTGCTGGTCAGCCGGGCGCCCGCGTGGGCCAGCACGATCGGGTCGTTGTCCATGTAGACCACCCGCGCGCTCGGGGTGACGCCCTGCGCGACCTCGTGGAGATTCGGCGAGGTCGGAATGCCGGTGCCGATGTCAAGGAACTGGTCGATGCCCTGCTCGGCCATGAAGCGGACGGCCCGGTGCATGAATTTACGGTTCTCACGCATCGATATCCGCAGACTGGGCCAGCCGCTCAGCATCTGCTCGGCGGCCTCGCGGTCCAGCGGGTAGTTGTCCTTGCCGCCGAGAATGTAGTCGTACACGCGTGCCGAGTGCGCGACGCTCGTGTCGATCTCGGGCGGCTCGTAGTTCGCAGGCCGCCGCGTCCAGGCCATGTCGTCGGGCATCCGCTGTTCCTCCTGAGTACGCCTGCGTTAAGTAAGTGATGAGCGTCAGGAAACCGGGAGGCTGGCCTGTCCAGCCTCCCAGCCCTGGGAGAAGACGTCGAGTTCGATCTGCGTGAAGATCAGCGCGGGACCTTCCGGATCAGTGGACTGGCGGACCGCGTAACGGCCGTCGGGAAGCCTGCGGACCTCCACGCAACTGCCGCCGTTGCTCCCGCTCCACGGCTTGTGCCAGCCTTCCGCTCCCAGCGTGAGAACAGCGTTGTGTATGCGATTCACTGGCCTAGAGCTCCTTGCGAATGGCACCGAGGAATTCTCCGGTGCGTTGTACTGGCAGGGCGTGGGCGCACATACGGTCCAGGGCTTCCTGGAACGTCGTGACATCGTCGTACTCGTCGAGATAGACGGCACCGACGAGATTCTCGACATAGACGATGTCGGAGATCTCCTCGTGCGGGAATCGGAAGATGTGGAACGACCCGTACATGCCCTCGTGCGCGCAGATGCCGAAAGGCATCACCTGAAGCTTGATGTTCGGCTGTTCGGCCGCTTCGATGAGGCGGTCGATCTGGGCCCGCATGATCTCGGCGGGCACCATGGGACGGCGGAACACGGTCTCGTCCATGACCACCCACAATTCGGGCGGATTCGCGGAGGTGAGCAGTTGCTGCCGCTGTTTGCGGACGGCGACCCGGCGCTCGACCTCCTGGGCGGCCTTCTCCTCCGCGTCGTGGAGGCCGGCCCGCAGCACGGTCAGCGCGTATTCCTCGGTCTGGAGCAGGCCGGGGATGTAGTGGGGTTCGTAGGCCCGGATGAGGCTGGCCTCTTCCTCCAGGCTGACGTAGCCGCTGAACCAGGTGGGCAGGGCGTCCCGGTAACGGTGCCACCAGCCGGGCTGGTTGGCCTCGCGGACGAGGGCGAGGAAGGTCCTGGCCTCGTCGCCCGGGACGCCGTACTCCTCCAGCAGCGTCTTGACGTAGGGGAGCTTCCACTTGCCCTTGGCCAACTCCATGCGTCGGATCGTCAGAGGAGCCACGTCGAGGACGACGGCGGCGTCCTCGAACGACTTCCCGGCGGCGACCCGCAGGTCGCGCAATCGTCTGCCGAGCACCATCAGCCGAACGGTCGAGCCGCCCGACGACTGCGCAGCGGTCACGCCCCGGCTCCTCTCACCGAGTCCATGGGAGAAGTGTGCCACCCCCTCAGTGATATCCACACCTCGATTGCCTTCTCGGTGAAATTATCAAGATTAACCTTGCCCACTGAGCGCGTCGGGGCGCATAGTGGCCAGGTGACCACGTTCACGCACACGCGATGGAGAGGAATCTCCGCTGTGGGTTCACCTACCACCGATACCGTGAGTTCCCGTCTGACTACTCCCGGCATTGGCTCCGCTTCCCGTACGCCCCGCCCCCGTGCCGACGGCTGCACATTCGAACTGCTGGCATGCGGCGCGTCGGTTTCCGAGGCACGGCGCCGTGCGCGCGCATATCTGACCGCGCGCGGATGCGGGCTGGACGCCTGCGATACGGCCGCTCTGTTGGTGAGTGAACTCGTCACCAATGCCGTGCGTCATACGACGAGCCCGACCGTCATCTGTTCCGTCCGGCGGGACGGCGTACGAGTCCGTATCGAGGTCGAGGACCACGGAAACGTCGGCGAGGGCCCGGTGATGCGCGACAGCGGCACCCATGAGGTCAACGGCCGCGGGCTGCTGCTGGTGGACGCGGTGTGCGACGAGTGGGAAGTGGCCCCGGGCCGCGACGGCATCGGCCGGATCGTGCGCGCGGTGTTCCGCGACGAGACGGTCTGACGGCCTCGCCCTCGCCTGCTCACCGGCACCCCGCTCCGCCCGCTCACCGAAAAGGACCACCTCGGGGGTCTGCTACGCTGATCCAGCGACGTGCCCCTGTCCCAGCGTGATCCTGCGGTCACTTTCTGGTCCCGGATCAGCGGCGGACAAGCGGTACGGAGCACCCGAGATCCTGTGCGAGAATTATCCCGCACAAGCTTGGTCCTGTGGAGCAGTTTGGAGTGCTCGCCACCCTGTCAAGGTGGAGGCCGCGGGTTCAAATCCCGTCAGGACCGCTGCGGCTGGGTAGCTCAGTTGGTACGAGCGACCGCCTGAAAAGCGGTAGGTCGCCGGTTCGACCCCGGCCCCAGCCACCGCACGACGTAGGCCCCGTCTCCGGACGGGGCCTACGTCGTTCCCGTGCGCCATGCGCCCCACCGTCACCGTGCGTACCGCCGCGGGGAAATGCGTTCGCCGCGCGCCCGCCGCAGATGCGATCCTGGACCGCGTATGTCTACCCAACCCACCTCCGCTGATCTCGCCGAACGGCTGCCGTCGCTGACTTTGCGCGACGAGCAGCGGCTCGGCCGCCGACTCGACGGCGCCCGCCGTATCCGCAAGCCGGAGGCGCGGGCCGCGGTGCTGGCCGAGATCGCCGCCGAGATGGACAAGGGCGAGGCGCGGCTGGCGGCCCGCCGCGCCGCCGTGCCGAGGATCAGCTATCCCGAGGCGCTGCCGGTCAGCCAGAAGAAGGACGACATCCTGGCGGCGATCCGCGACCACCAGGTGGTGATCGTCGCGGGCGAGACCGGCTCGGGCAAGACGACGCAGATCCCGAAGATCTGCCTGGAGCTGGGCCGCGGGGTGCGCGGCCTGATCGGCCACACCCAGCCGCGCCGGATCGCGGCCCGTACCGTCGCCGAGCGCGTGGCGGAGGAGCTGGCGACACCGCTCGGGGAGGCGGTCGGCTGGAAGGTCCGTTTCACCGACCAGGTCGGCGACTCCACGCTGGTCAAGCTGATGACCGACGGCATCATGCTCGCCGAGATCCAGACCGACCGCGAGCTGCGCGCGTACGACACGATCATCATCGACGAGGCGCACGAGCGCAGCCTCAACATCGACTTCATCCTCGGCTACCTGGCCCAACTCCTGCCGCGCCGCCCGGACCTGAAGGTGATCATCACCTCGGCGACGATCGACCCGCAGCGCTTCTCCCGGCACTTCGGGGACGCGCCGGTGGTCGAGGTCAGCGGCCGGACGTATCCGGTGGAGGTCCGCTACCGGCCGCTGTCCGACGAGGGCGCGGACGGTGACGAGGGGGCCGACGACCGCGACCAGATCACCGCGATCTGCGACGCGGTCGACGAACTCCAGGCCGAGGGGCCGGGCGACATCCTGGTCTTCCTCTCCGGCGAGCGCGAGATCCGCGACACCGCGGACGCGCTGACCAAGAAGAACCTCCGCTCGACCGAGGTGCTGCCGCTGTACGCGCGGCTGTCGTCGGCCGAGCAGCACCGCGTGTTCCAGCAGCACAGCGGGCGCCGCGTCGTGCTGGCCACGAACGTCGCCGAGACGTCGCTGACCGTCCCCGGCATCCGGTACGTGATCGACCCCGGCACGGCCCGGATCTCCCGCTACAGCCACCGCACCAAGGTGCAGCGGCTGCCGATCGAGCGGATCAGCCAGGCCAGCGCCAACCAGCGCAAGGGCCGCTGCGGCCGTACGTCGGACGGCGTCTGCATCCGGCTGTACGACGAGGACGACTTCCTGTCCCGGCCGGAGTTCACCGACGCCGAGATCCTGCGCACCAACCTGGCCTCGGTCATCCTCCAGATGACGGCGGCCGGGCTCGGCGACATCGCGCGCTTCCCCTTCATCGACCCGCCGGACAGCCGGAACATCAAGGACGGTGTCCAACTCCTCGAAGAGCTGGGCGCGTTGGACCCCAAGGAGAAGGACCCGCGCAAGCGGCTGACCCCGCTGGGCCGCAAGCTCTCGCAGCTCCCGGTGGACCCGCGGCTCGCCCGTATGGTGCTGGAGGCCGACCGCAACGGGTGCGCGCGCGAGGTCATGGTGATCGCGGCGGCGCTGTCCATCCAGGACCCGCGCGAACGCCCCGCGGACAAGCAGACGCAGGCCGACCAGCAGCACGCCCGCTTCCGCGACGAGACCAGCGACTTCCTGTCCTTCCTCAGCCTGTGGGGCTATGTCCGCGACCGGCAGAAGGACCTGTCCTCGTCGGCCTTCCGCCGCATGTGCCGCTCGGAGTTCCTGAACTACCTGCGCATCCGCGAGTGGCAGGACATCTACAGCCAGCTCCGTACGGTCGCCAAGTCCCTGGGCATCACGGTCACCGAGCCCAGGTCCGAGGACGACGCCGCCGATCCGGTACGGGTCCACCAGTCGTTGCTGGCGGGGTTGTTGTCGCACCTGGGGCTCAAGGACACCGACAAGAACGAGTACTTGGGCGCCCGCAGCGCGAAATTCGCCGTCTTCCCCGGCTCGGCGCTGTTCAAGAAGCCGCCGCGCTGGATCATGTCGGCCGAGCTGGTGGAGACCTCCCGGCTGTGGGCGCGGGTCAACGCGCGGATCGAGCCGGAGTGGGTGGAGCCGCTGGCCCAGCACCTGGTCAAGCGCACCTACAGCGAGCCGCACTGGGAGAAGGACCAGGCGGCCGTGATGGCGTACGAGCGCGTCACCCTCTACGGCGTCCCGCTGGTCGCCCAGCGCAAGGTCACCTACGGCCGGATCGACCCCGAGGTCTCCCGCGAGCTGTTCATCCGCAACGCGCTGGTCGAGGGCGACTGGCGCACCCACCACCAGTTCTTCCACGACAACCGCAAACTCCTCGGCGAGGTCGAGGAGTTGGAGCACCGCGCCCGGCGCCGCGACATCCTCGTGGACGACGAGACGCTCTTCGACTTCTACGACGCGCGGCTGCCGGAGGACGTCGTCTCCGGCGCCCACTTCGACTCCTGGTGGAAGCAGAAGCGGCGCGAAGAGCCGGAGTTGCTGAACTTCGAGCACTCCATGCTGATCAACGAGAACGCGGAGGCCGTCACCAAGGACGACTACCCGGACTCCTGGCGGCAGGGCGCGCTCAAATTCCGCGTCACGTACCAGTTCGAACCGGGCGCCGACGCCGACGGCGTCACCGTCCACATCCCGCTCCAGGTCCTCAACCAGGTCTCGGCCGACGGCTTCGACTGGCAGATCCCGGGCCTGCGCGAGGAGGTCGTCACCGAGCTGATCCGCTCGCTGCCCAAGGCGATCCGCCGGCATTACGTCCCCGCGCCGAACTACGCCAAGAAGTTCCTGGAGCGCGCGGTCGCCGGGCCCGACCCCCTGCCGTCCGTGCTGGCGCGGGAGTTGCAGAAGATGGTGGGGGTGCCGGTCACCGGGGAGGACTTCGACCTCGGCAAGGTGCCCGAGCATCTGAAGATCACCTTCCGAGTGGTGGACGAGCGGCGCCGCAAGCTCGCCGAGGACAAGGACCTGGACGCGCTGCGGCTGCGGCTGAAGCCGAAGACGCGGGAGGCGATCACGAGGGCCTTCGAGTCGGCCTCCGACCCCGCGCTGGCCTCGGTCCAGCAGCGCACCGGGCTCACCGACTGGACGATCGGCGCGCTGCCGCGCACCTTCGAGGCGCGGCGCGCGGGCCAGCCCGTCAAGGCGTTCCCGGCGCTCGTCGACGAGGGCGCCACCGTGGCCGTACGGCTCTTCGACACCGAGCCGGAGCAGGCAGCGGCGATGTGGCGGGGCACACGGCGGCTGATCCTGCTCAACGTGCCGGTGAATCCGGCGAAGTTCGCCGCGGACAAGCTGTCCAACCAGCAGAAGCTGGCGCTCTCGCGCAATCCGCACGGCAGCGTGCAGGCGCTCTTCGAGGACTGCGCGACCGCCGCGGCCGACCGGCTGATCGCCGACCACGGCGGGCCCGCGTGGGACGAGGAGTCCTTCCGCAAGCTGTACGACGCGGTCCGCGCCGATCTGGTCGAGCTGACCTCGCGCAGCGTCCAGCGGGTCCAGCAGGTGCTGGCCGCCTGGCAGTCCTGTGAGCGGCGCCTGAAGGACACCACGAGCCTCGCGCTGGTCGCCAACCTCCAGGACGTACGGGAGCAGCTCGCGGGCCTGGTGCACGCCGGTTTCGTGACCGAGGCGGGGCTCAAGCGGCTGCCCGACCTGATGCGGTATCTGGTCGGCGTCGACCGCCGCCTCCAGCAGATGCCGACGGGGGTCCAGCGGGACACCACGCGGATGGAGAAGGTCCGGGAGATCCAGGCCGAGTACGGCGAGCTGCTGGCCGCCCAGCCGGCCGGGCGGCCGGTGCCGGCCGCGGTGCGGGACATCCGCTGGATGATCGAGGAGCTGCGCGTCAGCTACTTCGCGCACGCGCTGGGCACGGCGTTCCCGGTCTCCGACAAACGCGTCTTCAAGGCCCTCGACGACGCCTGGGCCTGACCGCCCCGCACCGCCCGGCCGCCCCCCGGCAACGAGTTCGACCCCACCCCCTGACCTGCTGTACAGTCTGTCTCGCAGCCGAGCCCAACAGGCTGTGACACCAGGTCCTGTGGAGCAGTTTGGAGTGCTCGCCACCCTGTCAAGGTGGAGGCCGCGGGTTCAAATCCCGTCAGGACCGCCGTACCGTCTGCCACTAGGCCCGCACCTCCCCAGGTGCGGGTCTTTTCGCTGTCCCCGCAGACCGCACCACAGTACGTCGTAAGGCCCGTGCCTCCTCAAGGTGCGGGCCCTTTCGCTGTTCCCCGAAGCCGCGCCCGCTACGGCCTCCTCGTACCGCCGCGGGCGGGGCACCGGCGTCGGCGCGGAGAGCGCTCTCGGCCTACTCCCTCCGCGCCGGGGGGAGTTCATTAGCGCACGGGGATCAAGATCCACAAGAGCCCGGCGTGTGACGGGAGTCACGGAAACCCGTTTCGGGAGTGGGGAACTCGACGCCCTCCGGAAGGCTCTCGATTTAATATGTGCAATTGCACCTCCCTGGGGACGACTCCGGCGCTAGCACGCAACCGCCCCCAGGACCCCACAGACCACGCCCCCGGCGCGCACGGAACGCCCACAAACCGCCCGCGCGGCCCCACATGACCCCGCGCCGCCCCGGCGCCGCCCCGGGCCGCCGCGGGCACGAAAAAGACCGCATCGGACCCGGCGGAGTCCGATGCGGTCTTGGTGAAGCTGGGTGGAGCTGGTAGAGCTCGTAGCTCCCTCCGGCGTCCCCGATGGGGGCAGGTGGCCTTCGGGCCGGGCGACGTATGGGGTGGGGGCCCCGTTAGCCGCCCAAAAGGGCTGTCAGGCCTCGCTGCGCTGCTGCGGAATGCCCGCCAACAGCGCGCGGACCTCCGCCTCGCGGTAGCGGCGGTGCCCGCCGAGCGTGCGGATGGATGTGAGCTTGCCGGCCTTTGCCCAGCGCGTGACCGTCTTCGGGTCGACGCGGAACATGGTGGCGACCTCAGCAGGGGTTAGCAACGGCTCGGCATCAGGGGTGCGAGCGGTCATGAGCGGCCTCCTCGAGAGAACCGAACCAACGCGGTTCTTTCCTCTAAATTCTGCACCTTGACCCACGTTGCCCGAAATGGCAGACGCGGGCCGAGTCGGTAATAGGACGAACGGCTTGTCCTCGGCACTACAACTACACCATCCGTCCAGCCTCGTCGGCCAAACCGATGGAATTGCCCTCTCAGGTGTTCAAGCTCGGCGGAAGCCGATGGACCGTGTCATAGCGGACAGTCACACCAACGTGACGATCAGTCACAACCTGATCATCTGCCCCATCCCCACCTTCGAAACGAGTCCGAGGAGGACCCGATGTCCCATTTTGACACGAGACATGGTGATGCAGGCAAGAGTCCGCTTACGTGCTCTCCGTCACGCTTGGGCCATTACCGCCGCTCTCGATGCCAAAAGGCAAGCTGAGAGGCGGAAGAGACACAACGAGACAACAGAGGACCCGCGAACCCTGCGCCGAAGGTCACATCGGCCCATGCGTCGAACGCGGAGTCGATGCCAGGGCCAGAGCTTCGGCGCACATTCCGCCGGAGCCCCGACCGTGACCCGCGTCACGTCCCGCCTGCCCTCAACTGGAGAACTGAAGCTCCCTGACCGCCCGCCACCGGTCGGTCAGCCGCTCGTACGCCACCCCGGCCGCCGTCGAGTCCCCGGCCCGCAGCGCGGCGAGCCCCTCGGCCACATCGGCCGCCGAGCGGTCCTCCGCGAGCGTGTCCTGGCCCATCACGTGCACCAGGCCGCCGTAGTCCAGCTCGACCAGCGAGCGCGGGTGGAACTCCTCGAGCCAGCGCCCCACATCGATCAGCCCGTCGATCAACGGGCCCTCGTCCAGGGCGTCCTTGAGCACCCGCAGCGCCCGCGCGACCCGCCGCCTGGCCTGGACCATGGGCGTGCGGTACCGCAGCAGCGGCTCCTTCGACTCCCCCGCGCCCGACGGCTCGTACTCCCGCTCGTCGTCCCCGACGAGGGCGAACCAGCGCACCGGCACGTGCCAGGTGGCCGAGCGGATCCACGGCCGGGCGTCCGGATTCCGCTCCCGCCAGCTCTCGTGGTCGGCGGCGGCCTGCCGGCGTACGACCGGCGGCAGCATCGCGTCCAGCACCGGCTCGGGCAGCAGCTCCCCCACGTTCTCCAGGGCGAGCCAGCCGCGCAGCCGGGTGCGCCAGGGGCAGATGTGGGTGACGCCGGAGACCACGGCCACGAAGGCGTCGCCGCTCTCGTGCACCGGGACGGCCACCGGGGGCACCGGCAGGAGGTCGGCCAGGGACTGCCGTAGCTCGTCCTGAGCGGTACGCGTCAGCCCGGCCGACGCATACCGGTACCAGTGGGTGCGTTCGGGCTCTGGAAAGGCCGCCAGGGGCTCGTAGACCCGCAAATAGGCCGCGTACGGGACCAGTACCGGTGAACCGCCCACACCCGCTCCCTCGTCACGGCCTTGATGCTCCGATCGTCCCACGCGACCCCCCGCCCCGGAGGTGATCCCGGCCACTGTGAAAAACCGTCGCGGGATCACCGGAAACCCACACATGTACGCGGTCCCATGATCGCCCGCCCAGGGCCTACCCTTCTGCATATCCGGCCTCCCGCCACCCGCACGGGGAGCCGGAGGCCAGCAAGGCCAACCGGGTTCGCCCGGAAAAACTGGACTATGGGAGTCACCACCGTGACCGACGTACGACAGACCGACCGCTCCTCGTCAGTCGAGTCGACCGGCTCCACCGCGTCGACCGTCCTCGCCAAACTGTTCCGATCGGAACAGGGCGGGCACGAGCAGGTCGTCCTGTGCCAGGACCGCGCAACCGGCCTCAAGGCCGTCATCGCGCTCCACTCGACCGCCCTGGGCCCGGCCCTCGGCGGCACCCGCTTCCACGCCTACGCCTCCGACGAGGAGGCCGTCGAGGACGCGCTCAACCTCTCCCGCGGCATGTCGTACAAGAACGCGCTCGCCGGGCTCGACCACGGCGGCGGCAAGGCCGTCGTCATCGGCGACCCCGACACGCTCAAGACCGAGGAACTGCTGCTCGCCTACGGCCGGTTCGTGGCCTCGCTCGGCGGCCGGTACGTCACCGCGTGCGACGTCGGCACGTATGTCGCGGACATGGACGTCGTGGCCCGCGAGAACCGCTGGACGACCGGCCGCTCGCCGGAGAACGGCGGCGCCGGGGACTCCTCCGTGCTCACCG
The DNA here is from genome assembly GCF_042957385.1 of Streptomyces sp. NPDC008079. NCBI lineage: Bacteria > Bacillati > Actinomycetota > Actinomycetes > Kitasatosporales > Streptomycetaceae > Streptomyces > Streptomyces sp. NPDC008079. The sequence continues at coordinate 1,076,774 of NZ_JBIBIC010000001.1, read as the reverse complement.
CCTTCGGTGTCTTCCAGGGCATGCGCGCCGCCGCGAAGACCCAGTGGGGCGAGCCGACCCTGCGCGGCCGCCGGGTCGGCGTGGCCGGCGTCGGCAAGGTCGGCCACCACCTGGTGGAGCACCTGCTGGAGGACGGCGCCGAGGTCGTGATCACCGATGTCCGCGCGGACGCCGTCGACCGGATCGTCGCCCGTCACCCGCGGGTCACCTCGGTGAGCGACGCGCAGGTGCTGGTGCGCACCCCGCTCGACGTGTACGCGCCCTGCGCGCTCGGCGGCGCCCTGGACGACGCGACGGTCGCCGCGCTGACCGCCACGGTGGTCTGCGGCGCGGCCAACAACCAGCTCGCCCACCCCGGCGTCGAGAAGGACCTCGCCGACCGCGGCATCCTCTACGCGCCGGACTACGTGGTGAACGCCGGTGGCGTGATCCAGGTCGCGGACGAACTGCACGGTTTTGATTTTGACCGCGCGAAGACCAAGGCCACGAAGATCTACGACACGACTCTGGCCATTTTCGACCGGGCCAGGACCGACGGCGTCCCCCCGGCCGTGGCCGCGGACAGGCTCGCGGAACAGCGGATCGCGGACCGTACACCGGCTTCGGAATGGCTGCGTCCGGAGGGGTCCGCGTGACCGACAGCACGGCCCGATAGCAAGTTCGCGCTAGAAGAAGGTAAAATCGGCCCTGACCAGGCAGAACAGGGCCGTGAACGACCCCTGTTCCGACGCGTGTCGTGCGGGCGACGTACCGTGCGGCGTCGGAAGCAGGTACCGTTGTGGGCCTACGGACCGGTCTCTCTCCGGGGAGGCCGCTCCGAATCATGAACGCGTGTCAAGACTCGGGGCCGCTGAGCCCCGCCGTTAAGGGGGTCGAGCCATGGGGCGCGGCCGGGCCAAGGCCAAGCAGACGAAGGTCGCCCGCCAGCTGAAGTACAACAGCGGCGGCACGGATCTCTCACGTCTGGCCGACGAGCTGGGCGCATCGTCACCGCTTCCGGTCAATCCGGAGCCTGTCGAGGACGATGACGACGAGGATGACGACCCGTACGCACAGTACGCGGATCGCTACAACAACGACGGGGACGAGGACGACGAGTCCGAGTCATCCCCCCAGCGCCGTCACGCTTGACACCTGTCACGTAGACGCACATCACCGCATGTCACGTCGGCCCGGTCCGGGGTCCCGCCCCGGACCGGGTTTCGTCGTCGGCTCGTCGGCGCTGAGGACCCCACCGCTCTACCGCGCGTAGTCGCCGGTCAGTTCGACGGCCGCCGTGCCGCTTTCGCGTGCCGTGATCTCGCCGCTCACCCAGGCCCCGACACCCCGGTCGGCGAGGGTCGCGAGCGCGACGTCCACGGACTCCTGCGGCAGGACGGCGATCATGCCGACGCCCATGTTCAGCGTCTTCTCCAGCTCCAGGCGCTCGACCCCGCCCAGCTCCCCGACCAGTCCGAAGACCGGCGCGGGCTCCCAGGTGGAGCGGTCGACGGTGGCCCGCAGGTGGTCGGGGACGACCCGCGCCAGGTTGTTGGCGAGCCCGCCGCCGGTGATGTGCGAGAAGGCGTGCACCTCGGTGGTACGGGTCAGCGCCAGGCAGTCCAGCGAGTAGATCTTCGTCGGCTCCAGCAGCTCCTCGCCGAGCGTGCGGCCGAACTCCGGCACCTGCCGGTCCAGCGACCAGCCCGCCCGGTCGAACAGCACGTGCCGGACCAGGCTGTAGCCGTTGGAGTGCAGCCCCGACGACTCGATGGCGACGACCGCGTCACCGGGCCGGATCAGGTCCGCGCCCAGCACTTGGTCGGCCTCGACCACTCCGGTGCCCGCGCCCGCCACGTCGAAGTCGTCCGCGGCCAGCAGCCCCGGGTGCTCGGCGGTCTCGCCGCCGACCAGCGCGCAGCCCGCGAGCACACAGCCCTCGGCGATGCCCTTGACGATGGCCGCGACCCGCTCGGGGTAGACCTTGCCGACGCAGATGTAGTCGGTCATGAACAGCGGTTCCGCGCCGCACACCACGAGGTCGTCCACGACCATGCCGACCAGGTCGTGGCCGATCGTGTCGTAGACGCCCATACGGCGGGCGATGTCCACCTTGGTGCCGACGCCGTCGGTCGCGGAGGCGAGCAGCGGGCGCTCGTACCGCTTGAGCGCGGAGGCGTCGAAGAGTCCGGCGAAGCCGCCGAGCCCGCCGACCACCTCGGGGCGGGTGGCCTTGCGGACCCACTCCTTCATCAGGTGGACGGCACGGTCGCCGGCCTCGATGTCGACGCCCGCGGAGGCGTAGCTGGCACCGGAGAAGTCAGCGCCGGTGGAGGCGGCGCCGGTTGACTCAGACATAGCTGGGGAACCTTCGTGTCGTTCGTGCGGAGGGCTGCGTGGCTGCCGCGGAGCCTACGGGCGGCGGAGCGCGTCCGCGGCGTCCGCGCCACCGGCCAGTTCGGTCTCCAGCAACTGCTTGCCCAGCAGCTCCGGGTCGGGCAGGTCCATCGGGTACACGCCGTCGAAGCAGGCGCGGCAGAGGTTGTCCTTGGGGATGGTGGTCGCCTCGACCATGGCGTCGATGGAGATGTACGCGAGCGAGTCCGCGCCCAGCGAGGTGCCGATCTCGTCCACGGTCATGCCGTTGGCGATCAGTTCGGCGCGGGTGGCGAAGTCGATGCCGAAGAAGCAGGGCCACTTCACGGGCGGCGACGAGATCCGTACGTGCACCTCGGCGGCGCCCGCCTCGCGGAGCATCCGGACCAGGGCGCGCTGGGTGTTGCCGCGGACGATCGAGTCGTCCACGACCACCAGGCGCTTGCCGCGGATGACTTCCTTGAGCGGATTGAGCTTGAGCCGGATGCCGAGCTGCCTGATGGTCTGCGACGGCTGGATGAACGTACGGCCGACGTAGCTGTTCTTGACCAGCCCGGAGCCGTACGGGATACCGCTGGCCTCGGCGTACCCGACGGCGGCCGGGGTGCCGGACTCCGGAGTCGGTATCACCAGGTCGGCGTCGACCGGGGCCTCCTTGGCGAGACGGCGGCCCATCTCGACGCGGGAGAGGTAGACGTTGCGCCCGGCGATGTCGGTGTCGGGGCGGGCGAGGTAGACGTACTCGAAGACGCAGCCCTTGGGGGCGGCCTCGGCGAAGCGGGAGGTGCGCAGGCCGTTCTCGTCGATGGCGATCAGCTCGCCGGGCTCGATCTCCCGGACGAAGCTGGCGCCGCAGATGTCGAGGGCGGCGGTCTCGGAGGCGACGACCCAGCCGCGCTCCAGCCGGCCGAGGACCAGCGGGCGGATGCCCTGGAGGTCGCGGGCCGCGTACAGGGTGTGCTCGTCCATGAAGACGAGGCTGAAGGCGCCCTTGACCTGCGGCAGCACCTTCGTGGCGGCCTGCTCGACGGAGAGCGGGTTGCCCTCGTCGTCGACCTGGCCCGCGAGCAGCGCGGTGACCAGGTCGGTGTCGTTGGTGGCGGCGACCTTGGTGGCCCGCCCCGGGCCCTGCGGGAGGGAGGCGACCAGTTCGGCCAGCTCGGCCGTGTTGACCAGATTGCCGTTGTGCCCGAGGGCGATGGAGCCCTGGGCGGTGGCGCGGAAGGTGGGCTGCGCGTTCTCCCACACGGACGCGCCGGTGGTCGAGTAGCGGGCGTGGCCGACGGCGATGTGGCCGGTCAGCGAGCCGAGGGAGGTCTCGTCGAAGACCTGGGAGACCAGGCCCATGTCCTTGAAGACCAGAATCTGGGAGCCGTTGCTCACTGCGATGCCCGCGGACTCCTGTCCGCGGTGCTGCAGGGCATACAGCCCGAAATAGGTGAGTTTGGCGACCTCTTCACCGGGGGCCCAGACACCGAAAACGCCGCAGGCGTCCTGGGGGCCCTTCTCACCGGGGAGCAGGTCGTGGCTGAGTCGTCCATCACCACGAGGCACGTTCACGAGTCTAGGGCAGGATTGCCCATCGTCCGAACGGGCGACCCTTGCATCTCCAGGTTCTATGCGCGTAGTGCCTTGCGGGGCAAGGGCATGTGACGTGGGCCCCGCCGTTCGGGTGCCACCGGTCCGGGCGGGGCAGCTCCGGGTGCCGCCGGTCCCGGGGGGCCGGGTCGGCTCCGGGTGCCACCGGTCCCGGGGGCCGGGTCGTCGTCCGGTGGGGAGGTCAGCCCAGGAGGGGGAGGTACGCGTCCAGGTCGGCGCGCTCGCCGCTGGCGCTCACGGTCGCGGCGTCCACTTCCCGCGCCCAGGTCGTACGGCCGGTCGCCAGCCGGATCCAGGTCAGCGGATCGGTCTCCACGACGTTCGGCGGCGTGCCCCGGGTGTGCCGCGGGCCCTCGACGCACTGCACCGCCGCGTACGGCGGGACGCGGACCTCCACGGAATTGCCCGGCGCCTTGGCGGCGAGCGCGTCCGCGAGCAGCCGGACGACGGCCGCGACGGCGTGCCGGTCCAGCGGCACGTCCACGCCGGTCGCCCGCGCCAGGTCGTCGCTGTGCACCACCAGCTCCACGAGCCGCGTCACGGTGAAGTCCAGCGCCCGCATCCCGCCGAACACGTCCGGCACCACCAGATCCGTCCGCAGCGCCCGCTCCCTGCACCCGGCCAGTTCCTCGGCCGCCGCCGCCATCGCCTCGGCCGGGTCCCCCATGGCCGCGGCGGCCTCCTTGGTCGTGGCGTCCAGCCGGTCGGCGATCCCGGCCGTCGAGACGGCCCAGGTGTCCAGGTCGGTCAGCTGCCCTTTCCCGGCGGGCACGGCTTCGGCCACGTAACGCGGCAGCACCACGGTCTGCCGTACGACATGCGCGACGAGCGTCCGTACGTCCCAGCCGGGCAGCCCGCTCTCCCGCTGGAGCCGCTCCCCCGTCAGGGCGCTCACGGCCGACCGGAGATGCCCCGCCTGCGCGGTGAGCGCCCCCCATGTCCGGTCGGGCTCATACGTCCGCGCGCGTCGGCGCCGTTCAACGGGCATGCGCCCGAGGTTATACGGGCCCACTGACAGCGACGGTCATCGGCGGGACGGGGCCGGGAGGGCGGGCATGAGGGCGAGACGGCGGGCGAGGGCGCTGACCTGTTGGGGGCCGAGAGCGAAGGCGTACCGCTTGAGGGCGAAGGTGGCGGCGTCCTTCATGTCCGCCTCGGCGAGACCGGCGACCAGGTCGGCCAGGATGGGCGGGCTGCTCTCGGTGAGGGAGCGGCTGGCGATGACCGCGTTGACGCACTCCGGCAGGGAGTGGTCGTGCAGGGCGACGAGCCACCTCACCAGGTAGGTGCCTGTCGCCACGTAGTGCTGGCGGGACAGGGCGGTGCGGACCTGCTCGCCGTATCCGGCGGCCCACAGCGCGGCGGTGGCGTAGACGCGCGCTTCGAGGGCGGCGGTCGGACCGACCAGACGGCTCACCTCGGCGACCGACAGCTCGCTGTCGCCGTCCCGCTCCTTGGCGGCGAGCGCGGCCAGCACGGCCCTCTCGACGCCGAACGCCTCCGCGTTGTCGATGAGGAAGAGCAGCCGCCTCGCGGCTCCCATCGGGTCGGCGCGGATCTGGAAGCGGAACAGCGTGACCAGGGCGGTCGGGTCGTCGGCGGCGCGCAGCGCCTCCAGGACCTCCAGGAAGTCCTCGTCCGGCAGGAGCGCGACCGAGGCGAGGAAGTCCTCGTAGTCGCCCGGCGCTGCCAGCAGACCGCTGAGGAGCCGGAGCCGGTCGGCGACCGGGCGGCTGTTGACGGCCGTGACCAGTTGGGCGCGGTCCCGCTCCCGGCCCGGCCCGAACGACGCGAGCAGCGCCGCGATCTCCGCGGGCGAGCGGGTCAGGGCGGTGGCGAGCAGCCGGTTGGCGTCCACCGGCCAGCCCATGTCGCGCAGCGCCTCCACGAAGTAGGGGGTCGTCTCGACGGGATGCGTGAAAGCGGCGGCGCGCATCAGGTGGCGTACGCCGTCCGCGTGGCCGCTCTCACGGAGGGCGTCGGCCAGCTCCACGACGGCGGGGGCGTCGTACGACTCGGCGGCTGCCGCGAGCGCGATCAGCGCGCGGCCCTCCATGCCCGCGCTCCACAGCGCCTCGCACAACTCGGCCAGCCCGGCGGGTGTTTCGGCCTCCGCGACGGCGGTGTCGAGCAGGGTGGTCGCGAATCCCTGGAGCAGGACGATCCGCGCGTCCGCCGTCTCGGGCGGCCGGCCCCCGGTCCGCTCCTCGTCCCGCTCCTCCTCCCGCTCCTCGTCCAAGGCCTTGAGGACACGGATGAGGTCGCCCGGCGACCTTCGGACGACGACCGCCGCGGCCCGCACGTACAGCTCGAACGCCTTCTGCCGACGGCCCATCGTCAGCAGCGCGTCCGCGAACCGTACGGCCTCCTCGTCCGACTCGGTGGTGGCCTCGGCCAGGACGCGGTCGGCGTCGGCGTCCAACTCCGCGGACCACAGGGCGCCGAGCAGGCCGAGGACGTACTCGGTGTACGCGTTCTCCGCGACCGTCCTGGACAGCAGCCGGTCCGCCTCGGCCGGGTATCCGGCGGCGCGCAGCGCCCGCACCGTGCCCACGACGATCTCGGGGATCTGGGTGGTCACCACCTCGATCAGCCCGTGCGGGGCCTCTTCCGCGCCGTCCACGGCGTACAGCGCCTCCAGGCACTCCACGACCGCCTGCGGGCCGCGCGCGGCGACTTCCTGGAAGGGGATGCCCCAACTGTCCCCGTTCAGAAGGGCGACGAGCGCCGCGACCTCCTGCGGGGGCCGCAACGCGCCCGCGAGGCGCAGCAGTTCCCGGGCGTGCGCGCGTCCGCCTTCGGTCTGCCCCAACCGCACGTACTCCCTCGCGAGGGCACGGGGCTTTCCTCGCAGCGCCTCCTTCAGGTCGTCCGGGATCGTGAGGGCGGGCGGGGCGGGCTTCGGGCCCGGCAGCGTCTCGGACGGCGGCGGCGCCGCGTGCGCCGCCCCGTACCGGTTGCGGGCGATGGCCAGCGTGCGGCCGGTGTTGCTCAGCCGCTGCTGCGGCAACGGCCGTCCCTTGGCGAGGAGTTCGCCGCGCAGCCGCTCGTAGACGCTGGTGACCTCGATCAGGGAGTCGCCGCCGGGCAGGCCCTGGTCGAGGAGGCGGATCAGCTCGCCGGTGAAAGCGGTGTAGGTCTCGCCGGGCGGGGCGAGCGCCTTGCGGGTGGCGGCGCTCGCGGTGAGGAGGTACGACCCGGCGATACGGGTCTGCTCGGCCATCTCGACCGGCGCGTTCGCCGCGCCGCCGCCGCTCATGCCGCCGACGAGCGCGCCGCCGCTGTAGCAGCAGTCGAGGATCACGATGCGGTTCGCGTCCCGTCGGGCGGTGAGGACTTCGCGGCGCACGGAGTCGAAACCGACCGAGGTGTAAGGGCGTTGGGGGTCGGTGGACGGCAGCGTCAGCAGCAGGCCGTCGGCGTCGCTGAGGCCGTGGCCCGCGTAGTACACGAGCAGCGTGTCCTCGGTCCTGCGGGCCGCGTCGTGGACCGCGTCCAGCACCTCGCCCGGCGACGCGGGTTCCGGGACCCGTACGCAGCGGTCGGGCGGCAGGCCCCAGACGGTGGGGTCTTCGAGCAACTCCCCTAAGCGGGCGAGGTTGTTCGCGACGGCCGGCAGGTCGTCGAGGCCCGGGTCGGCGAAGGTCGAGGAGCCGATGAGGACGGCGTACGAGCGGAGCGGGTCGGCGAGTTCCACGGCCCTACTCCACCTCGGGCGGCCCCGCGGGCGGCTGCTGCGGCTCCGCGAGGACGGCCAGCAGGCGGCGTACGGCCTCTTCGGAACCGTCCTGCCCCGACACGGTCACGGTCAGCCCGTCGGATTCACGGGTGAAGGTGAAGCCCGATCCCGGCGGGCGCGGGGCCCGCGACTTCCACCAACCGGCGTACACCACGGCGAGGTTGGCGAGGGCCACGGCGTGCGTGAGCACGAGGTCGATGACCTCGACGGGGCCCATCTCCCCGGCCTTACCGCCGGTCCGCGTCGCCAGCCGGACCTCGTCGGGACCGTCCTCGTCGGTGCGCAGCCACTCGGACAGCTCCCGCAGCTCAGCGGCCCCGTCCTCGTCCTCGTCCACCGCCGCAATACTCAACCGCACTACCGCCACCCCCCGGCGTCCGTTCCCGCGCCCACCAGAACACGGTCTCACCGGATCGTGTCACAGCCGGGCGCGCGCCCGGCACCGGTTCGCCACAAGTGAGCCGGTCGGCCGGTGCGGACGCGCGCCGCGGGCGGGCGGGCGGGGCCGGACGCCGGCCGACCGCGACCCGGCCCGGTGTCCTTCCGCCCCCGGTTCACACACCTGACACGACGCCGTCACACTCGGCGGAATACCTGGTCAGGAGCGCGGGGTTCTCACCACCATGACTGTAGGAGTGACACTCCACGCGTCCGAGGCGGCGAACCAGGTCGACGCCACCGTAGAACTCGCCCGTGAGGCCGCGGCTCACGGCCTGCGCTCGGCCTGGTTCGGGCAGACCTTCGGCGCCGACTCGCCGCAGCTCGCCGCGATCGTCGGACGTGAGGTGCCCGGCCTCCACGTCGGCACCTCCGCGATCCCGGTCTTCGGGCGGCACCCGCTGCTGGTCTCCAGCCAGGCCCAGACCGCCCAGGCGGCCACGCACGGCCGCTACCACCTCGGGCTCGCGCTCGGCACCAAGCTGCTGACCGAGGCCGGATTCGGCATCCCCTTCGAGCGGCCCGTGGCCCGCCTGCGCGAATTCCTCACCGCCCTGCGGCAGTTGACGCAGACCGGCGCCGCCGACTTCCACGGCGAACTGCTCACCGCCGCCACCCCGGTCCCCGCGCGCGTGCCGGGCGCCGAGGGCGGTGTTCCGCTCCTGGTCGCCGCGATGGGGCCGCAGGCCCTGCGCGTCAGCGGGGAACTCGCCGACGGCATCCTGCCCTACCTGGCCGGGCCGCGCGCCCTGAGCGAGCACATCGTCCCGGCCGTCACCGCGGCGGCGCGGGCGGCGGGCCGCCCCGCGCCCCGGATCGTGGCCCTGGTGTCCGGCGTGGTGACGGACGACGTCGACACGGTCCGGGCGAAGGCCACCGAGCAACTGGCCTTCTACGAGCAGATCCCCTCCTACGCGCGCGCCATCGAACTCTCCGGCGGCCGGCGCGCCTCCGACGTCGCGGTCATCGGCGACGAGGAGACGGTCGCGGCCGAGGTACGGCGCTACCGGGACGCCGGCGCGACCGAGGTGGTGTTCTCGGGCACCGACATCGCGGGCGAGGCGGACCGCCTGCGCACCTGGACGCTCCTCGGCGAACTGGCGGGCTGACCAAGCCGCTTCACCGGGCGGGCGTCGTTATTCGCCGTCGTCTGTCGCCCGTCCTCAATCGCCGTCATTCTCAATCGCCGTCGTCAGTCGCCCAGGAGGTCCAGGTCGGCCTTGGTGATCGTGGTGGTGAGCAGAAGGTCGGTGATGAGGTTGTGGTTGAGCGCGTTGCCGACCGGCGGGGGCACCTCGTGTTCGAGGAGGCCGCGGATGTCGGTCTCGCGGTGGAGACGGCGGCGGAGCTTGGCGACGACGTGGGCCGCGCGTTTGGCGCTCCAGGGGTCGGCGGGGTGGAGGTCGGTGAGTTCGTAGGCGACCTGGGACCAGGTGAGGGGCTGGGGCTGGGGGTCGTTGCGGAGGTAGCGCTGGGCGAGGCAGGTGAGGACCAGCTTCTCCTCCTCGGTGAGGTCGCGGGTCTCGCGGTCGCTGGTCTCGCGCTCGTGGGCGACGGAGGCCGAGCCCCGGACGGCGGCGCCGGGCTGCGGGCCGGCGGAGGCGATCCGGACCTCCAGCAGGTGCTCCTGGCGCGGGGCGACGATGAAGAGCGGGGTGTAGCCGGTGCTCAACTCGGCCTGGTCACCGCCGAGTACGAGACGTGAACCGGGAAAGCGGATCGGCAGCTTGCCCGTGTTGCCGAGGGTCCAGCGGGAGTGCGCGTAGGTGATGATCCCCTGGCGGCGGCTGACGCACGCGTCGCCCGTGCCGACGCAGACGTGGACGTCCAGCTCGTTGCGGCCGAACATCACGGCGAAGTCCGCGTCCGGGGCGACACTCATGCCGCCGCTCGGGCCGAGCACGAAGAGCGTGCCGGGCGCGGCGGCGGGAATTCCCCGGCTGAGGCTGCCGATGTCCTTGGGCAGGAAGCTGACTTTGCTCACCATGGTGAATGCCTTTCTCCTGGGCCGGGGGCGCACACGCTAACCGTCGAGCCCCGGGAGGGGTCCCGGCAGGGAACTGGACCCGCCCCCCGCGATGTCGGTGGGATACGTCGGACCGAACGGCGTTGTGGTGGGAGCGCGTTGGTCGAACACCGCGCTGCCGTCCAGCAGGATGCGGCAGTGCGCCGTGCCCGAGCCGAGGGTGAGCCTGATCTCCCAGCCGACGGAGCCCGCGACCCCCGGCACCTCGACCGTCCTGCGCCAGGGCAGCTTCTGCGGCTTCCTGCTCCTGGTCACCTTGCCGTTGACGGCGTACGAGACCGTCGTCAGGGTGCCGGTCCCCGTGACCTCGAAGACCAGGGAGACCGGCTTCGCCGAGGGCGTGGGGGTCGTGGGGGCCGCCGTGGCCGTGGGAGTGGCGCCCGCGCGCGAACGCGTGGGCGTCGTACGCGACTTCCCGTCACCGCCCGGTCCCTCACCGGACGACAAGCCGTCCGAGCGCGTGGCCAGCACCGCCGCCGTGCCCCCGGCCACGGCCACGACGGCCGCCGCCACGCCGCCCAGCAGGACGCGGCGCCGACCCGGCCCGGTCGACGGGGGCGAGAGGCCGGGCGGGTTGTCGGCGGCGCTCGCGTTCGCGTCGATGGCCGTGACGACCTGCGGCGGGAGCCAGTGGACGGCGGGGACCGCGCTCTCGTCCGGCGCCGGGGCGAGCCGTTGGACCAGCGCGGCGGCGGTCGGGCGCGCGGCGGCGTCGGGCCGTCGGCAGTCGGCGACGAGGGCACGCAGCGCGTCCGTACCGCCGCCGTCCTCGACCCCGCCGTCGGCGCTCCCGTACGCGTACGCCAGCGTCGCGCCCAACGAGTAGACGTCGCTCGGCGGACCGGCCGCGCCCGCGACCTGCTCCGGGGACATGAAGCCCCAAGAGCCCGCGTGGCCGGACGCGTTGACGGATACGTGGCCGGGTCCGGGCGGCATCCCGGGCGGCGCGGGCGGGGCCGTCGTCGCGATGCCGAAGTCGATCAGCCGGGGGCCGTCGGCCGTCAGCAGGACGTTCGCCGGCTTGACGTCGAGGTGGGCGACCCCGTTGCGGTGGAGGTCGGCGAGGGCTTCGGCGAGACCGGCGGCGAGGCGGCGGACGGAGGCGGCCGGGAGCGGCCCGAAGCGCTCGACGGTGTCGCGCAGGGAGAGCGACGGCAGGAATTCGGTGGCCATCCAGGGCGTGGCGGCGTCGGGGTCCGCGCCGAGGACGGAGGGGCTGTGGACGCCGCCCACGGCGGAGTTGGCGGCGATCTCACGTCGGAACCGTTCGCGGTACGGGAGTTCGCGGGCGAGGTCGGCGTGCATGACCTTGACGGCGACGGACCGGCCGCCCCGGGAACGGGCCAGGTAGACGGTGGCCATGCCGCCCGTGCCGATGCGCGCCAGGGTCCGGTACGGGCCGACCGTACCGGGGTCGCCGGGTTCAAGCCGCAGCATTCGGGGCTCCGTTCGGTGATCCACTCGGTGTGACGCTCGGCGCTCCACTCGGCGTGACGGTCGGTGCTCCACCCGGCGCGACGGTCGGTGCCACGCCGCCTGACGTCGCGCCCGGCGTTCCGTTCCGGCTTCCGTCCTGCGTTCCGCTCCGGATTCCGTCCGGCGGGCTGACCGCGTCGAGGTAGCCGTCCCGTGTGCCCAGGACGACGAGCTCGCCGACTGCCAGCGCGCCCCACGCCGGATCGGCGGAGGCGCCGGGTTCGTTCATCGCGTCGGCGCCGTAGGTCCACAGGACGCTGCCGTCTGCGGCGTCGAGGGCGTAGACGACGGAGTCGGTCGTGCCGACCCAGAGCGTGCCGCCCGACAGGCCGATCGCCGTCGACTGGCCGTACGGACTCGCCGTGTCCTGGCCCATGCGGCGCGACCAGACCTCCGCGCCCGTACTGGCCCGCAGCGCGCGAATGTGGCCGTCGACGTCGTCGGCGAAGAGCAGGCCGCCGCCGGTGCGGCGGTACGAACTCCGCGTGTCCACCGTCTTGTTCCACGCGGCCTTGCCGGTGGCGGAGTGGAGAGCGAACAGATTGCCGTACGCGTCGTGGGTGAACACGAAGCCGTCGCCGCCGATGACGGTGTCCATCGGCTGGTCCGCCAGCTTGTGCGTCCAGCGGACGCGGCCGGTGGTCGCGGACAGGGCGGTGATCGCGTTGGTGCCCCGCGCGGTGCTCTCGACCAGGACGAGCCCGGCGCCCGCCGTGGCGTACTGCCCTTCCACGGTCGTCCGCCAGATGACCTTGCCGCTCTTGGCGTCGAACGCCGTCACCGCGTCGCCGCCCGTGACGCAGACCATCGAGCCGGTGGCCGCCGCGCCCCATACGAAGTTCATGAGCGGCACCCGGTAGGTCCACAGGGTGGCTCCCGAGGCCGGGTCGAGGGCGCGCAGCGTGGAGGTGTCGTTCTTGCGCTCGTCGATCACGAACACGGCGCCGTCGCCGACGGTGATCTTGGATGCCTGGGTGGCGAAGTCGATGGGTCGCGACCAGAGTTGCCTTCCGGTGCGCGCGTCGAGGGCGCGGGCCACGGCGGTGCCCGTGTCGTTCGCCGTGAGGAGGACGTCGCCGGTGGCGTAGATGTCGGGGTAGCCCTGCCCGTTGGCGGGCACCTTGGTCTTCCACCGCGAGGTGGCTTCCGGGGGGTCGGCGGGGGACGGCGGCGAGGCCGGGCCGCTCGACGGCTTCGGCCCGCCGGACGCCCGGCCCTTGCCGGACGGCCCGGGGCCCGGGGCCGAGCTGGTGCCCCGTATGGCCAGTACGACCCCTGCCGTGACGGGTACGGCGGCGGCGGCCACCGTCAGCAGCAGTGTGCGGCGGCTCGGGTCGCGGAGGGTGCCGGGTGGCTTCGGGGGCCCGGGCGGCAGCGGCGGCGGACCGGCGGGCGGGTCGGCCGTCGGGTCGGCCGTCGTCTGGCCCGGCGCCACGGCCTGCGGTCCCGGCGCTCCTTCGGGCCGCACCTGCCCCGGCGTCGGGGCGTACGGCGGCGGCTCCGCTCCCGTCATCCGCCGGTCCACCGCCTCGGCCATCGGCGGCGGCAGCCACCGCGTGCCCTGCACGGACGCCTCCGGCTCGCCGAGCCGTTCCAACAGGGCGGCGGCGCTGGGGCGTTCGCCGGGCTCGCGGTGCAGGCAGGACGCGACGAGGGCCCGCAGCCCCCGATCCGTCACCCCGGTGAGATCCGTCCGCGCGCGCCGTACCCGTTCCAGCGTGGCCGCCCGGTCGCCGTCGCCGAAGGGCTCCCGCCCGGTCGCCGCGAACACCAGCACCGCGCCGAGCGCGAAGATGTCGCTGTCGGAGCCCGCGAGCCCGCCGGACGCCTGTTCGGGCGACATGAAGCCCGGCGTGCCGAGCAGCGCGCCGGGGGCGGTGATCGACGTGGCGCCGTCGGGGCGGGCGATCCCGAAGTCGATCACGCGGGGGCCGCCCGCCGTGAGCATGATGTTCTCCGGCTTGAGGTCCCGGTGCGCGAGGCCCGCGCGGTGGATGTCCACCAGCGCCTCGGCCAAGGCCGCCGCCAACAGGCGTACGGCGGCGGGCGGCAGACCGCCGTACGCGCCGACCGCCTCCCGCAGCGACAGGCCCGGCAGGTACTCGGTCACCAGCCACGGCACGGCGGCGTCCGCGTCGGCGTCCAGCAGCGGCGCGGTGAACGCCCCCGTCACCGTACGGGCCGCCGCCACCTCCCTGCGAAAGCGCGCCCGATAGCGCGCGTCCCGCGCGAACCCGGCCTTGACGACCTTGACCGCCACCGCGCGTCCGCCCGGCGAACGCCCCAGGTACACCACGCCCATTCCGCCCGCGCCCAGTCGCGCCAGCAGCCGATGGCCCCCGATCTGCTCGGGGTCCTCCGGTTGTAGCGGCTCCACGGCGCTCATTCCTTCTCGGCCGCCGGGGCGGGAGTCACAGGAGCACCAATTGTCGCCTTGTGCGGGGCGGGGATCGCGGGGTCCTCACAAGGACTTCACAGCACGTTCTAGAGGGGGCGGGAGCTGGTGCTTCAACGCGTCCGGTCAGTGGCGGACTTCGCTTGCCAGTGCGCCAGCCGCTCGCGTACGAGAAGGAGGTCGCGGTGCTCGGGGTCGAGCACCTTGACCATGTCGTCCAGCACCGACGTGAGAGCGGTGACAGCGGCGGCGGCGCTGCTGTCCACGCCGAGCCAGTTGGCAAGCCTGGCACGGAGGAGGAAGGTGTGCGGATGCTCGGGGCCGAGCACCCGCGCGTAGTCCTCGTACAGCGCCTCGTACGCGGCCACGGCACCGGACGGAGCACCCGCTCTGCCCTGCCATTCGGCGAGGTGCCCACGGATGGCAAGCGTCTGATCGTGATCGGGGCCGAGCACCCGCGTGGCGTCCGCCAGGAGTTCGACGTACGTCGCGACGGCTGAGGACGGATCGCCTGTGCCGCCTTCCTGGTGAGCGAGGTCGCTGCGGATGGCGAACGTGAGCGGATCGTCGGGGCTCACCTTCAGATGCGGGCTCTCCAGCCACTCCCCGAGCGCGGCGGCGGCCGTACCGTCTCCTGCCGCGCGTTGCCACAGCGCGAGAAGGGGACGGACAAGGTGCGTGTACGGATGGCCGGGTCCCAGCAGGTGCTCCATGTCGTTGAGGACGTCCGTCAACGCGGCGGCGGTGCCCGCAGCGTCCCCCGCCCGCCCGTACCAGTTGGCGAGGACGGCACGGTTGAACAAGGTGTGCCGGTGGGCGGGGCCCAAAAGCGTGTGCGACACGCGTACGACGTTCGCGTAGTAGGCGATGGCATCGGAGACTTGGCCCGCCATTCCCAGCGACCTGCCGTAGCGGTGCAGCACGACGTGCGACGCGGGCTCGTACAGCGCCTTCTCCGCGACCCCGATCACGGCGGCCGTGTTCGCCCGCAGCGACTGCGCCAGTTCGGTGTCCCGCTCGACCTCGGGCCAGGCTTCCACCAACCCGTCGGCGGCCACCCGCGCCAGCGCGTCCTGTTCCGCCTCGGTCAAGGTGTCGCGCACCGCGCGCTGGACGAGGCGGTGGACGCGGACGGCGCGGCGCGGGGTACGGGGGCTGTGGTCGAGGAGGCTGAGGCGGTGGAGGACGCGGAGGGTGCGGACGGCGTCGTCGGAGGAGACCGTGTCCTGGGAAGGGGCTTCTTGGGCGAGCCAGTTGAGCGCCGGGGCGCCGGTGAGGACGGCCTCGGGGATGCCGTTGGGGTCGAGCATCGAGGCGAGTTGGAGCATGGGGCGGGCGAGGCCGACCGGGGCGTGGTGGTCGGCGCGGTCGAGCGACAGGGTCCAGGCTGCGGCGACGCCGGTGGTCTGGTCGTCGGGCAGGGCGGTGGGGTGCAGGTCGGCGAGGCGCTGGGCGCGGTCGGCGAGGCGGGCGCGGTAGGTCGCGCAGGTGATTCCGGCGTCCACGACGTACGCCGTGGCCTGGGACATGGCGAGCGGCAGCCAGCCCAATGCGCTGCCCAGCGCCATGAGTTCGCGCAGCGGCTCGCGGTCGTGGGCGGCGAGGGCGGTGGTCAGATAGCCCTCGCTCTCCTCTTCGGTGAAGACGCCGACGGTGACCTGTCGGCGGCCCCGGCCGGTGAGGGCGGCGTCGCGGCTGCGGGTGGTGACGACCGTACGGCCGGTGGGGCTGTCGGGCGGCCACAGGCCGGTGAGGTCGGCGGGGTCGGTGACGTCGTCCAGGACGACGAGCCAACGCGGCGCTTCCGGGGCGGGTTTGGGCTCAAGCCACGCCAGGAAGGCGCGGGCGGCGCGCTCGGGGTCCTCGCGGTCCGCCCCGAGCAGCGTCTGCGCGGCCTCCGCGAGGCCGTCCACCACCGCCTGGCGGCTGGTCGCCGTGACCCACACCAGCAGGTCGAGGCGGCCGGACCGCCACGCGTCCCGGGCGTGCCGCGCGGCGAGTTGGGTCTTGCCCACGCCGCCCATGCCGGTGAGGACCTGGCCGACCACGGCCGTACCGGCGTCGGTGAGCGCCGCGTCCAGGGCGCCGACGGCCGCGCGGTCCTGGAAGCAGTCCGCCTCGCGCGGGACGACGCCGATCTGTACGGGCCAGGCGGCGGGCGGGCGCGGGGGCGGGTGGTGGTGCTGGTGGAGTCCGCCGTGGACGGTGTGGGCCGCGACGGAACCGTCAACGGCCTTTATCGTGACGGCCGTTGGCGTCCTCGTGGGCTCGTCGGGTGGAGCGCCGGGTGCGCTCAGGCCTGTGGCGGACCCGGCACCTGAGGGTCCGGCGCCAGCGGGTTTCCGATCGTCACGTCACCCATCCGTACGGCGGCGGCCGAGCCGCCGTCCGCGCGGATCTCGACGTTTCCCCCGATGGCGACGCCGTCGCCTTCCGCCGAGGCCGTCGCGGGCGTCAACGCCCGTACCTCGTCAACGACGCGGCGCAGCGCCTCCGCCAACTCCCCGTCCTGCTCGACCGCTTCGTCCAGCGCGTCGGTCAGACGACGGCGCGTCCTGGCGGACACCTCCCCGGCGTCCGCCTCCCGTGCCGCCCGTTCCAGCGCCGGGTCCTCCCCCAGCGCACCGGAGACCAGCGTGTGCAGCCGGTCCATTCCGGCGTCCAGACCCCGGTCCACCTCCGCGTCCGCCCGCCCCGCCACCCGCCGCGCCTTGGCCACCAGCCACGCGCACACGTACCCGATCGCAATCTCCACACCGGTCACTCTTCGACGGTAGCCCCAACTCCCGTGCCGCCGCACCGAAAGCGGCGGCACCACCGGGGCGCGGCGGGCGGCCCCGTGAACTCCGCCCCCTCCGCCGCCCTCACCCACGACGTGCCCCGCCATGGGCCGCGACCCACCCCCGCCGGGCTGCCAGCCCGAAAACAACCGCATCTGCCCCACTGGGGCCGGTTCTCAAAGGCGCACCAACCCCGTGGCCGGTCGCGCAGTTCCCCGCGCCCCTAAAAAGACCGACTCACCGCCCGGACAAAAGACAGTCCGCCCCGTCAGGGGCGCTGGGGGCACCTCCCGGCCGAAGGCTGGGGGAGGAACTGCGCGAGCAACCCACCACCGGTCGGTGGTCCGGGAACAACCGAACTGCCCCGCCCGGGGCGGGTGGTGACCTACGGGAGCGCGGTGGGTGAGCGCGCCCACGCGGAACGGCGCCGTCAGGCGCCGACGGCGCCGTCGATGGCCTCGCGGAGCAGATCGGCGTGGCCGTTGTGACGGGCGTATTCGAGGATGACGTGCTGCATGACCAGGCGGAGCGAAACGTCCTCGTCGTGGCGGGAGTTGTGGACGACGAGGTCGAGCGTGGGGGCGGCGCCCTCGATGCGGCGGGAGTGGGCGACCTCGGCATGCCAGGCGGAGAAGGCTTCGTCGCGGGTGGAGCCGGAGGCGTCGTACGCCTCCTGGAAGTCGCCGGTGGCGGACCAGACGAGAGGGATGTCCTCGCCGTCGATGATCCGGCGGAACCAGGCGCGTTCGACCTCGGCCATGTGCCGGACGAGCCCGAGCAGGCTGAGGGTGGACGGCGGCATGGAACAGCGGCGCAGTTCGTCGTCGGTGAGGCCGTCGCACTTCATGGCGAGGGTCTCGCGGTGGTAGTCGAGGAAGCCGCGCAGCGTCTCGCGCTCACCGCCCGTGGTCGGCGGGCCGGTGCGCGGGTCGGGGGTCTCGGTCTGCTCTGAGGTCACGGTCCATTCTGCCCGGCCCCCCCGGCACCCCGGCCCCCCGGCCCCCCGGCGCCCGCGGCACCGGGAGGCGGTCATCCCCGAGTGGCGAACGCTCTCAGCACTCCCGCAGGCCGGGCGCCAGGTCCTGGCCGGTGTAGAGGTCGACGGCCGGGACGTTGCCCCAGGCGCCGTTGTCGAGCTGCGTCCAGTACCAGATGTCGTTCTGGCCCGCGTGCGGGTCGCCGTGGCCCCAGCAGACGAACCAGTTGAAGCCGGTGGTCAGGGTGCCGCGGGTCGCCGAGCGGTAGGAGCGGTCCGCGAAGCCCCTGGCCCCGACCTTGTTGCCGCAGTACAGACGGCCGTCGGACCGGACACCGCACTCGGCGGCCGGCCTGACCTTCTCCTTCGCCGGAGCTGCGGCGGCGGCCGTGGCCGAGGCCCCGCCGGTCATGGCGAGACCCGCCGTCATCACGGCGGCGGACAGCAGCACGGCGATGTTCTTACGTGTGATCACTGCACATTCCCCTCGTTTCGTGCGCCAACGTGCGAGCGCGCGAAACGATCATGGGTGACGGCGCACAGCCCCGAGCACCGCCATACGGGTGGATCCGGCACATGCCGTCTTATGACGCCTCCGGCAATTGCCACGACGCCCGATTCCCGTAAAACGTCAAGCCGTTCGTCAGACCGTTAAGACCATCGCCGGTCCACGCCACACCGCACAGATGCCCCGGCCGCGTCATCGCGGCCGGGGCACCCGGTGGACTTTTCCGTCACATCAGCGGAACGCTCAGGCGAGCAGCGCCGGAATCGTCCCCTCGTGCGCGGCGCGCAGTTCGCCCAGCGGAATGCTGAACTCCCCCTGCACGTCGATCTCGTCGCCGTCGATGACGCCGATCCGCGCCGCCGGAAGCCCCCGCGCCCCGCACATGTCGGTGAAGCGCAGTTCCTCGGAGCGCGGCACCGCGACGACGGCGCGGCCCGCGGACTCCGAGAACAGGAACGTGAAGGCGTCCAGACCGTCCGGGACGACCAGCCGCGCGCCGTGCCCGCCGCGCAGGCAGGACTCGGTGACCGCCTGGACGAGACCGCCGTCGCTGAGGTCGTGGGCGGCGTCGATCATGCCGTCGCGCGACGCGGAGATCAGGATCTCGCCGAGCAGCCGCTCGCGGTCGAGGTCGACGGCGGGCGGCAGACCGCCGAGGTGGTCGTGGACGACCTGCGACCAGGCCGAGCCGCCGAACTCCTCGCGGGTGTCACCGAGCAGGTAGATCAGGTGGCCCTCGTCCTTGAAGGCCATCGGCGTACGCCGGTTGACGTCGTCGATCACGCCGAGCACCGCGACCACCGGGGTCGGGTGGATCGCCACGTCGCCGGTCTGGTTGTACAGCGACACATTGCCGCCGGTCACCGGGGTGCCGAGCTGGAGGCAGCCGTCGGCGAGACCGCGGGTGGCCTCGGCGAACTGCCACATCACGGCCGGGTCCTCGGGCGAGCCGAAGTTCAGGCAGTCCGAGATGGCCAGCGGCTTGGCCCCGGAGGCGGCGACATTGCGGTACGCCTCCGCGAGCGCCAACTGCGCGCCCGTGTACGGGTCGAGCTTCGCGAAGCGGCCGTTGCCGTCGGTGGCGATGGCCACGCCGAGGTCGGTCTCCTCGTCGATCCGGATCATGCCGGAGTCCTCGGGCTGCGCCAGCACCGTGTTGCCCTGCACGAAGCGGTCGTACTGGTCGGTGACCCACGCCTTGGACGCCTGGTTCGGCGAGCCGACCAGCTTGAGCACCTGCTCGCGCAGTTCGGCGGAGGTGCCGGGCCGCGGCAGCTTCCCCGCGTCGTCGGCCTGGAGCGCGTCCTGCCAGTCCGGCCGGGCGTACGGGCGGTGGTACGTCGGCCCGTCGTGCGCGACCGAGCGCGGCGGCACGTCCACGATCTGCTCGCCGTGCCAGAAGATCTCCAGTTGCGAGCCCTCGGTCACCTCACCGATGACGGTGGCGATGACGTCCCACTTCTCGCAGATCGCCAGGAAGCGCTCGACCTTGTCGGGCTCGACGATCGCGCACATGCGCTCCTGCGACTCGCTCATGAGGATTTCCTCGGGCGAGAGCGTCGCGTCGCGCAGCGGCACGGTGTCCAGTTCGACGCGCATGCCGCCGGAGCCGGCCGAGGCCAGCTCGCTGGTGGCGCAGGACAGGCCCGCGCCGCCGAGGTCCTGGATGCCCGCGACCAGTTGCTCGCGGAAGATCTCCAGGGTGCACTCGATGAGCAGCTTCTCCTGGAAGGGGTCGCCGACCTGGACGGCGGGGCGGCGGGACGGGCCGGTCGAGTCGAAGGTCTCGCTGGCCAGCACCGAGACGCCGCCGATGCCGTCGCCGCCGGTCCTGGCGCCGTACAGGATCACCTTGTTGCCCTGGCCCGACGCCTGCGCGAGGTGGATGTCCTCGTGCTTCATGACGCCCACGCACAGCGCGTTGACCAGCGGATTGCCCTGGTAGCAGGGGTCGAAGACGACCTCGCCGCCGATGTTGGGCAGGCCGAGGCAGTTTCCGTAGCCGCCGACGCCCGAGACGATGCCGGGCAGGACGCGCCGGGTGTCGGGGTGGTCGGCCGCGCCGAACCGCAGCGGGTCCATCACGGCGACCGGCCGCGCGCCCATCGCGAGGATGTCGCGGACGATGCCGCCGACGCCGGTGGCCGCGCCCTGGTAGGGCTCGATGTACGACGGGTGGTTGTGCGACTCGATCTTGAAGGTGACGGCGTAGCCCTGGCCGACGTCCACGACGCCCGCGTTCTCACCGATGCCGACGAGCAGCGCGTCGGTCTGCGGGGCCTTCTCGCCGAACTGCTTCAGGTGCACCTTGCTCGACTTGTACGAGCAGTGCTCCGACCACATGACCGAGTACATCGCCAGTTCCGCGCCGGTCGGGCGGCGGCCCAGGATCTCGCGGATCCGGGCGTACTCGTCCTCCTTGAGGCCGAGTTCCTTCCACGGCTGCCCGGCCTCGGGCGTCTCGGCGGCGTGCTTGACGGTATCGAGGGTCATGCGGAGACCAACTTCTTCAGGACCGAGGTGAAGAATCCGAGGCCGTCGGTGCGGCCGGTGCCGATCAGCGGCTCGACGGCGTGCTCGGGGTGCGGCATGAGGCCGACGACATTGCCCGCGGCATTGCTGATGCCCGCGATGTCACGGAGCGACCCGTTCGGATTGCCGTCCAGATAGCGGAAGACCACCCTGCCCTCGGCTTCCAGTTCGTCCAGCACCCGCTCGGCGGCGGTGTAGCGGCCGTCGATGTTCTTCAGCGGGATGGAGATCTCCTGGCCGTCCGCGTACTGCGACGTCCAGGCGGTGGCGCTGGTCTCGACCCGCAGCTTCTGGTCGCGGCAGACGAAGTGGAGGTGGTTGTTGCGCAGCATCGCGCCTGGCAGCAGATGCGACTCGGTGAGCACCTGGAACCCATTGCAGATGCCGAGAACCGGCATTCCGGCCTTCGCCTGTTCGATGATCGTTTCCATCACCGGCGAGAAACGCGAGATCGCGCCGGCCCGCAGATAGTCGCCGTACGAGAAGCCGCCCGGCAGAACCACCGCGTCGACCTGCTGGAGATCCTTGTCACGGTGCCACAGCGGTACGGCTTCGGCGCCCGCGACCCGGACGGCGCGCTGTGTGTCACGGTCGTCGAGCGTGCCGGGGAATGTGACGACGCCAACGCGCGCAGTCACGACTCCACCTTTACGGCGAAGTCCTCGATCACGGTGTTCGCGAGAAAGGTTTCCGCCATCTCGCGAATGCGGGCGAGGGCGGCGTCGTCGACCGGCCCCTCGACCTCTAGTTCAAAGCGCTTTCCCTGGCGGACGTCGGAGATCCCGTCGAAGCCCAGGCGCGGCAGTGCTCGCTGCACCGCCTGGCCCTGGGGGTCGAGGATCTCCGGCTTGAGCATGACGTCGACTACGACGCGTGCCACTTGCACTCCCGGTGGTGTGGTGCGTGAGGTTCTCTCAGCGTACCCGGTGCGAAAATCTACGCGAGTAGATATGAACGCGACCCCTAGCGCACCCCTAGATCACTGATCACGTTTATGTATCGGCCGCCGAAATGCTTGGGGAAACCCGTAGGTGAAACATAGGGTCCCGATTACGAAGCGGCACCCGGGGGAATTAACAGGTGTCACGATGTATCACGCGGTGCCCATTTCGTGGCATCGTACAAATGAAAACTTGTCGACACTCGACTTGTCGGCCCACCCGTGACACCGGGGCCCGGCGTCCGGTCGCGACCGTTCCCGCTCGCGACCGCCACGACACACGGGCCGCGTGCGATCGCCGGGCCCCGGCAAGGCCGATGGCGTACGAAAGGACCACATCCCTATGGCGCAACGCGTACTGGTCACCCTCGCCGACGACCTGGACGGCGGAGAAGCGGCGGAAACCATCGCATTCGGCGTCGACGGTCAGTGGTACGAGATCGACCTCTCGTCCCAGAACGCGGACAAGCTGCGCAATGACCTGGCTCCTTACGTGGAGGCCGGCCGCCGCCGCACCCTTTCGGGCCGCGCCTACAAGCGCACGCCGATCGCCCCGACCCCGGCCACCGTCCGCGCCTGGGCGCAGTCGAACGGCTTCGAGGTCCCGGCCCGCGGGCGCATCCCCAAGAAGGTCTACGAAGCGTTCAACAAGGCCAGTTGACGGTTCCGCGACAACTCACTGACAACCGCCGGGCGAACGGGCGGGGGCGGTGGTGCCGACTGGACAGCCACCCCCACCCTTCCGCTAGTGTGTGGAGCACGCCGAGGGCAGGGCCGAAAAGGCCAGGTCAGCGGAGGTCACGCGGGTGTAGCTCAGTAGCAGAGCGCCCCCCTTCCAGGGGGGAGGGGCAGTGTGCAATTCCTGTCGCCCGCTCTGGTCGCTCCGGCCGGTCCTATGGATCGGGTAGAGTGGCCGCAGCAATGCGGACGTGGCTCAGTTGGTAGAGCATCACCTTGCCAAGGTGAGGGTCGCGAGTTCGAATCTCGTCGTCCGCTCCAGCGTCACGAAGGCCCCGGTCACCACGACCGGGGCCTTCGTCGTATCCGGGCGTCCGCTCGGCGCGTCGCCGGGCGTCCGCTCGGCGCGTCACGGGGCGACGGGATATATCGGTTTCTAATGGCCGCGTCCGATCGGGTACAGTGTCTGCACGGCCTGCGGACGTGGCTCAGTTGGTAGAGCATCACCTTGCCAAGGTGAGGGTCGCGAGTTCGAATCTCGTCGTCCGCTCCAGCATCGCGAAGGCCCCGGTCACCACGACCGGGGCCTTCGTCGTCTCTCCGCTTCCGCGCCGGGGTGCTACGACCAGGCGGTGCCGGTGAGGCGCTCGTACGCCTCCACGTAGCGGGCGCGGGACTGCTCGACGACCTCGGCGGGCAGGCCGGGCGGCGGCTCCTCGCCGTTGCGGTCCCAGCCCAGCGCCGGGTCGGTGAGGTGGTCGCGGACGAACTGCTTGTCGAAGGACGGCTGCGCGCGGCCCGGCTCCCACAGGTCGGCCGGCCAGAAGCGGGACGAGTCGGGGGTCAGCACCTCGTCGGCGATGACCAGCGTGCCCTGTTCGTCGTAACCGAACTCGAACTTCGTGTCGGCCAGGATGATGCCCCGCTCGCGCGCGATGTCGCGGGCCCTGCCGTAGACGGCCAGCGTGGTCTGCCGGAGCAGCGCCGCGGTCTCGGCGCCGACCTCGCGGGCGACCTCCTCGTACGACACGTTCTCGTCGTGCTCACCGACCTCGGCCTTGGTGGCGGGGGTGAAGATCGGCGCGGGCAGCTCGGAGCCGTCCACCAGGCCCTCGGGGAGCGCGAGGCCGCACACCGTACGGTCCCGGTTGTACTCGACCAGGCCGGAGCCGGTCAGATAGCCGCGTGCGACGCACTCGACCGGCACCATGCGCAGCGAACGGCACACCATGGTGCGGCCCGCCCACTGCGCGGGGGCGCCCTCGGGCAGCTCGGTGGAGATCACGTGGTTGGGCACGATGTCGGCGAGCAGGTCGAACCACCACAGCGAGAGCTGCGTGAGAATCCGGCCCTTGTCGGGGATCTCGGTGGGCAGCACCCAGTCGTAGACGGAGGTGCGGTCGCTGGCGACCATCACCAGGTCGCCCTCCGCGTTCTGGTACAGATCGCGCACCTTGCCGGTGTGCAGATGTACCAGTCCCGGCACCTGGACAGGCTCGGGTTTCTCGACGAATCCGGACACGGGTCGTCCTCCCCACTCGGCGGTTCAGCTCCCGATTCTCGCTTATCGGGACAGCTGGAGCGCGCGGGGGCTCCTCTTTTCGCCGCCCGCTCGCCTCCGGCGGCTTGGACCCGGTGCGCCGCCTCCGGCGCGCCGGCCACCGGCGGACCCACCCCTCAGTCGTGCTTGCAGATGCGGTCGAGGAGGTTGGCGGTGGCGCGCTGGACGCGCGGGTCGACGTGGTTGGGGCGGTCGAGCGCCGGGGACCAGGCGAAGGTGCCGGAGGCGAAGACGTACGCGCCGCTGGGGGCCTGGTAGAGCGAGGTTTCCTGGTGGCAGCGGCGGCCGTCGGTGGACTCGTACGGCGAGTGGGCCAGCAGGATGCGTTCGATGCTCTCGGGCAGCGGGGCGCGCGGGTAGTAGCGGTCGGCCTCGCCCGCGACCAGGCCGTCGATCTCGTCGCCCTCGGTGGCGCCGGTGGCCTCCCACAGCCAGTGCTCGGCGTTGCGGACGACGAGCGGCGACGGCTGGGGGACGCGGCCCGCGTACTGCACGCCGAGCACGAGCTGTTCCGGCTCGCCGAGGTCGCGCCAGAGCGCGGTGCGGCCCTTGTTGTCGCCGCGGCGCTTGCGGCAGCTCAGCAGCCGGTCCGCGTCCCCGGCCGGGGACGCGGCCAGCTCGACCTGCCAGTACATGGTGTTGGCCGACAGGAAGACCAGCGAGGTGCCCGCGTCGCGCGCGGTCTCGGCGGCCCGGCGCATCGGCTTGGACCAGTACTCGTCGTGGCCGGGGAAGACCAGGCCGCGGTAGCGCGTGGGGTCGATACGGCCCGCGTGCAGGTCGCGGGCGTCGGCGTACGCGAGGTCGTAGCCGTAGCGCTCGGCGAAGCGTACGAAGTCGTAGGCGTGGCCGATGTGCAGCGGGAGCCCGGCGCCCGCGTAGGGGCGGTCGAAGGAGACGGTGGTGGCGGCCTGTTCCTCGCCGAGGAGCTGCCCCTTCTCGTCCCACGCGTGGTACAGGCTGGCGCCGGTCCTGCCGTCCTCGGGGTAGAGGTTGTACGCCTGCCACGTCACGTCGGGCATCAGCAGGAGCAGGTCCGCCTCGTGGGTGGCGCGGACGGTGAAGGGGACGTGGCTGCGGTAGCCGTCGGCGGTGGTGAGGACGGCCACGTACGCGCCGGTGTTCCAGTACGTGGGGATCTGCAACCGCCAGGACTGCCACCAGTGGTGGCAGGAAACCGTCCTTCCGGCGGCCAGCGGCGCGGGCTGGACGATGCCGGACAGCCGGGGGCTCGCGGACATCTTCGCGGCGCCGTCGCCGCCGTAGTGGCCGATCCGGTAGACGTCGACCGTGAACTCCTGCGGCGGGTCCACGGTGATCCGGAAGTCGATGGCCTCGCCGGGCACGACGGATCCCGCGGAGGCGAAGCCCTTGATCTGACGGCGTACGTCGTCGGCGGTACGCGGTCCGGGGAAGCGCGGGCGGTGCGCGGCGTCGCCGCTGCTCACGGCCAGGTCGACGTACCAGGGGACGACCTGGCCGTCGTCGTCCAGGTACTGGGAGGCGCCGCGCAGCCAGGGCAGCGGGCCCTGGCCGAAGGGGTCGGAGACCCCGTGGGCATGCGCTCCGGACTCCCACCGTCGGATCTGGTCCGTACTCATCGAAGCCCCTCCCTCACCCGATCCCCGGCCGCGCCGGCTCCCGCGGTTCCCCGCTCCACCCGTGGTTCACCCATGCGGTGCAATAGTGCGGCGCACATACCCAGCACATCACAGAAAGCACCGCACCGGTTACCGTTCGTGGTGAATTATCGGAACGGATCGGGCGACGAGTGAAGCAGATTCGGTCAACCGGTGTGTGGTGAACGTCACATGACCCAGGTCAAGAGGTCGCGCCGCGCGCTCCGAGCGGTCGGGAGCGGGCGGTACGGGCCAGAAGCCGGGCGGGTTCCGCGCCGTGTGGTGCGCCGCGGGGCGGTGCGCGAGGCGGTGCCGGGCGGTGTGCGGTCGTGGCCGAAACGCACCGCCCCCGGACGGCGCTCGCGCGGGGGCGACGTGGCGCTTGTCACATTGGTTGATCATGACGGCGCGTCCGTCGGTTGGTCACGACGGCGCGTCACGTCGGTCGATCACGACGACGGGTCACGCCCGTCGATCACGACGGCGCATTACGTCGGTTGATCACACCAGCCGGATCGGCTTGTCGGGGCGGACGCCGACGGCCCTGAGCCAGGAGCGCAGCGGTGCCGCGTCGCCGTTCTCGACCAGGCGGAGCACCGGCCAGGTGAGATCGGCCCGGCGGGCGCCGCCGACGAGCAGCGTGGGGCCGTCCAGCCAGTCCAGGCCCGCGTCGGCGCCCGCGGTGTCCACGGCGGCGCAGCAGACGACGGCGGTGACGTGGTCGGTCAGCAGCTCACGGCCGGTGCGGGGCGGCAGCAACGGGGAGACGGGCACGGGGGTTTCCTCCGTACCGCCGCCGGTTCCGCCCCCGCTTCCGCCGCCGGTTCCGCCGCCGCCCTTGGCGTTCTCGGCCGTCGCGGCGTGCCGGGCCGCCTCGTCGCGGGCGGCGAGCGCGCCGATCCTGGCGGCCAGCTCCTCGCTGCCGCCACGCGAGAGCCGCTCGATGACGCGGGTGAGGGTGGCGCGGCCCGGCTCGTCGGCGAGCGCGGCGGCGGCCCGTTCCGCCGCCGAGGTGCGGGCGGCGGCGGTCGGCCCGGTCATGGCCCGGTCGCCGAGGAGCAGGCCGCTGCGGCGCCCGCCGCCGATCGCGGCCGGTCCCTCGTCCTCTTCCTCGGCCGCGGCGGCGATGCCGGGCTCCGGCGGCGGCACCTCGTCCAGGACGCGTATCAGCCGGGCGGCCTCGGTGCGCCAGATGCGGTCGACGACCTCGTCCGGATAGCCGTTCCAGCTCACCGGCGCCCAGTCGGGGCCGGGCCGCTGCGGGCCCGCGTGGAAGAGCCGGGCGGCCAGCAGCGAGACGGCCTCGTCCATCGCGCCGGGCTCCTCCAGGAGATCGCAGGCCGGGCGTTCGCCCAGCCGGGTCTCGAAGCCGTCGGCGAGCCGGTCGCGCCGGGACAGCTCGGTGAGCGCGGCGACCACCCCGGCGTCCAGCCGGGACGGCCAGCGGCCCATCCGCCAGGCGGGCAGCGCGACGCGGGTGAGCAGCCGGTCCCAGCCCGCGTAGGCCAGGCCCACCTGTTCCTGGGCGACGATCCGCAGCCCGTAGTCGACGGCCTGCGCGCGCTCGGAGGCGGAGGCGGCGACGCCCCGCTCCATCTCGGCGACATGGACACGGCAGCCGTTCAGCAGCAGCCGGACCGTCCAGCCGAGGACGCCGAACACCGGTCGCAGCAGCACAGTGCCCTCGCGGCCGTGCGCGGCGACTCCGGCCGCCGCGTCGAGGCCGCGCACGAAGCGGCGGGCGGCCGCTATCTCCGGATCGGCGGCGGGTCCCGTGCCCGCGACCACGGGCGCGAGCAGCGCGCGCAGCTCCGCGATCCGCATCCACCACATGAAGGGCGAGCCGATCACCAGCACGGGCGCGGTCCGCCTGCCCTCTTCCCTGGCGGCCTTCCTGGCCTTGCGGCCCGCGGGCCGGTCGGCCCTGCGCTCCTCCAGCCAGCTGTCGCAGTCCGGCGTCAGCTCTATCGCCGACGGCGCGGGCACCTCCATCCGCTCCGCCAGGTCGCGGACCATCCGGTAGAGGTCGGGCGCGGCGGTCTCGGCCACCGGCACCGCGGGACTGACCGCGGGCCTGGCCCGTACGATCACCGCCGCGACGGCCGCCGCGACCAGCAGCACCACCAGCGCGCCACCGGTCATCCCCCAGCGCACACCGTCCCAGCGCGAGCCGATCCGGCCGGTCGCGCCGCCCGCGTGCAGGACGACGGCGACGGCGGCGGGCAGCAGGGCCGCGCCGAGCGCGGCGCCCCGGACCCGGAGCACCGCCAGGGCACGGGAGCGCGCGACCGCCTCACCTGCTTCTCCGGCCATCGGCGACTCACCCCCTGCGCTGTGGTGACCGCCCCGATGGCGGCCTCCCCCCACTGTCGCACCGCCCACGGACATCGCAATGGCCGTACGGCTGATTGCCGCAATGTCCCGCAGTGCGCTTTCGGGGCACCCTAGTTCGGCGCCGGGAAGGAGTCAGCCTTATGGCCGAGTCATCACTCCTTGGAGTGGCTTTGGTCAGAGACCGGCCGCTTTCGCGGCGATGTCCGTACGGTGGTGGCCACCGTCGAGACCGATCCGGTCGACCGCGCGGTAGGCCCGGTCACGGGCCTTGGCGAGGTCGGAACCGGTCGCGGTGACCGACAGCACCCGGCCGCCCGCGCTGACGATCCGCCCGTCGTCCTCCCGGGTGCCCGCGTGCAGGACGTACGCGTGCTCGTCCTTCTCGGCGACGTCCGCGAGCCCGGAGATCGGGTCGCCGGTGCGCGGGGTGTCCGGGTAGTTGTACGAGGCGATGACCACGGTCACCGCCGCGCCGTCGCTCCAGCGCAGCCGCGGGAAGGCGGCGAGCTGCCCGGTGGCCGCGGCCCGCAGCAGTCCGGCCAGCGGCGTCTTGAGCCGGGCGAGTACGACCTGCGTCTCGGGGTCGCCGAAGCGCGCGTTGAACTCGATGACCCGCACACCGCGCGAGGTGATGGCGAGACCGGCGTAGAGCAGGCCCGCGAAGGGCGTGCCGCGGCGGCGCAGCTCGTCCACGGTCGGCTGGAGCACGGTCCGCTCGACCTCGTCGACGAGCTTGGGGTCGGCCCACGGCAGCGGCGAATAGGCGCCCATACCGCCGGTGTTGGGGCCCTCGTCGTCGTCCAGCGCCCGCTTGAAGTCCTGCGCGGGCTGGAGCGGTACGACCGTCTCGCCGTCGGTGACCGCGAACAGCGACACCTCGGGGCCGTCGAGGAACTCCTCGATGACCACCCGGTCGCAGCTCAGCGCGTGCGCGCGGGCGGTGGCCAGGTCGCCGGTGACGACCACGCCCTTGCCCGCCGCGAGCCCGTCGTCCTTGACGACATAGGGCGCGCCGAAAGCGTCGAGCGCCACGTCGACCTCGTCGGCCGTCGTGCAGACGTAACTGCGCGCGGTCGGCACCCCGGCCGCCGCCATCACGTCCTTGGCGAACGCCTTGGAGCCCTCCAGCTCCGCGGCCCGCGCCGACGGGCCGAAGCAGTCGATGCCGCTGGCCCGTACCGCGTCGGCGACCCCGGCGACCAGCGGGGCCTCGGGCCCCACGATCACGAAGTCGGCGCCGAGGGAGACGGCGAGTTCTGCGACGGCCGCGCCGTCGAGGGCGTCGACCTGGTGCAGCTCGGCGACCTCGCCGATTCCGGCGTTGCCGGGCGCGCAGTGCAGCGAGGTGACGTCGGGGTCGAGCGAGAGGGAGCGGCACAGGGCGTGTTCGCGGGCGCCGCCGCCGATGACAAGGACCTTCACGCGCACCAGGGTAGTGGGCCGCGGGGCGGCGGGCCGCCCTCACTCTTTCGAGCGACCGCATTCATCGGCCTATACCTGATCACGCTGCCCGTATGGGCGGATATCCGGAGATCGCTACCCCGCGCTCAGCCGTTCGGCGGTAAGAAGAGTGCTTCACCACCGGGCCGGACATCCGGCGCCGAAAGCCGCATATGAGGTCCACGAGGGGCCCTTGGGGCCATACGAGGGAGCGTGCAGTGAGCCAGCCGGACATGTTTCCCGAGGAAGCACCTCGGGACGAGCCTCAGCGGCGGGCGCTGCACCATCAGCACGAAGACCTGCGGGCGCTGCCGTTCCCGCTCGGCGACTGGGGCGAGCCCGCGGAACGCCTGGCGGAGCTGTACCGCTGGGCCGAGACGGGCGCCGTGCGCACCGCCGACTGGTACCTCGACGACCGTATCCGCAAGCGCCGCGCCGCCCGCGCCCTGCGTCTGGGCGCCGTGCTCTTCGGCACCGCCGGCGCCGCCCTGCCGCTGGTGGAGCTGACCGGCACCGCGGACACCAGCGCGAGCTGGGGCTATCTCGCGCTGCTCCTGGCGGGTGTCTGCCTCGGCACCGACCGCCTCTTCGGCCTGACCTCGGGGTGGATGCGCGACGTCGCCACCGCCCAGGCCGTCCAGCGCCGCCTGGAGTCCCTGCGCTTCGACTGGGCCTCCGAGAGCGTCCGCGAGGTCCTCGGCCCCACCGAGGGCACCGCCGCCGAGGCCGCGGAACGCTGTCTGGCCATCCTGCGCCGCTTCTGCGACGACCTGGCCGACCTCGTCCGGATGGAGACGTCCGACTGGATCGTCGAATTCGGCGGCCACACCTCCGGCGCTCCGCTGCGCACCCAGTCCGCCGCCTGGTGGCCGAGCCGCCAGGAGCCGCCGCCGGGTCCGCGCCTGGCGCACCCGAGCACGCGCCCCAACATGCCGCGCCAACGGCCGCCGGAGAGCCCGAGGTAGCCGGGGGCGGCTCGCCAACTGGCCGGGGTGGCCGGGGGCGGCTCGCCAGGCAGCGCGGTGCGGCTCACCAAGGAGCCCGGTGCAGCTCGCCAAGGAGCCCGGTGCGATTAGCTGAAGACGATCATCGAGCCCTGGCCCAGGCTCCGCGTCGCCGCCGCGTGCAGGCCGAGCCACACGTGGTGTTCCCGCGCGAACGGCCCGTTGCCCACAACCGGTGAGACGGCCGGCTCCTCAAGAGTGGTGTGGTGTTCGGGCGGCGCGGGCGGCAGCGGCGGGTTGGCGGGGTCGATGCCGATGACGGGGGCCACGAATTCGAGTTCGCGCAGCAGCCCGTGACTGGAGCCGAGGGGGCCGCCGCCTTCGAGGAGTTCGTCGTTGACGACGGGCTGGGGGAAGTCGAGGGGGACGTACGCGCCCGCGTGGTCGTAGTGCCAGACCAGGTGCGACCGCTGGGCGGTGGCCTCGAACATCTCCAGGAGCTGTTCGTAGTCGCCGCCGAGGGCGTCGACCGGGGTGACCTCGAGCCCCTGGAGGCTGAGCAGATAGGCGCGGCGCAGGAAGTGCAGGGCGTCGTAGTCGAAGCACGCGATCGGGCCGACGTCGCCCGACAGCCCCGGCATGTAGTTGTAGACGGGGACGGGCGGCTGTCCGGCGTCGTTCAACGCCTTGTCGTATCGGGCGAGTTCCTCGGAGAAGGGGTTTTCCGGGCTGTGGCAGAGCACGTCCACGAGGGGCACCAGCCACAAGTCGCAGGCCACGAACACTCCATCCGGTCGGGGGCGTACAGCCTAAAACGCCCGTGCCGGTCGCGTCATGGCCGGGCGGGGATGAGCTTTTCGATGAGGGCGCTGGTGTGGTCGCTGTGCTCCAGGGTGAGCTGCCGGGCGGTCGCGGTGTCGCGGGCGGCGACGGCGTCCACGAGGGCGACGTGGTCGGACCAGCAGACCCCGGCGGTGTCGTGCAGGGCGCGCAGGTGGGGGACGGCGTAGATCCAGGTCTGGGTGCGCATGCGGTCGAGGAATTCGCAGATGTGCGGGTTGCCGCCGAGGGCGGTCAACTCGCGCCAGAAGCGCAGGTCGCAGCCGATGAGGATGTCGAGGACACCGGAGCGGGCGGCGCGGGCGGCGGCTTCGGCGCGGCGCCGTACGGACGCGATGGCGTCGGGCGGCACGTCGCCCATGCCGACCTCGGCCATCCGCCGGAAGGACGCCTCGACGACGAAGAGCCGCGCTTCGGTGAGGGTGCGGAAGTCCTGCGCGGTGAAACGGCGGACCTGGAAGCCGCGGTGCTGCTCGACTTCGAGCAGTCCCTGTGCCGCGAGGTCGACCAGGGCCTCGCGGACGGGGGTCGCGGAGACGCCGTACAGCTCGGCGATCTCCTTGACGGTGAAGTGGCGGCCGGCCTGGAGCCGTCCGGTCAGCACCTCGTCGCGCAGGGCGTCGGCGATCTGCTGGCGCAGACTGCTGCGCCGCACAGGCGATACGCCGCCGTCCGGCATGCCGTCTCCTTCGTCGTCCTTGTGCGTCGCGCGCGCCCACGTACTCCGGTGATTCGTACGTTCGTACGCGCGGGTGACTGCCGCACACGATATGCGAAGCCCGTACGCGTATGCGCGGCGAGCGGAACGGGGAACACCTCTGACCCCCTGCCGTTCATACGCTTATTCTTCGCCGTACGGGTGGGCGGCGGCGCGGTGCCGGGACGGAGCCGCACAGTGCGGAGCGGGACGGGGAAGAGCGACGATGGACGAGCTGAGGTCCGGCGATCCGCGGTCGATCGGCGCGTACCGCCTCCTGGGCAGGCTCGGGGTGGGCGGGATGGGCATCGTCTACCTGGCGCGTTCCGAGCGCGGGCGCACGGTGGCGGTGAAGCTGGTCCGCGACGAACTGGCGTCCCAGGAGGAGTTCCGCACCCGTTTCCGCCGTGAGGTGCAGGCCGCGCGCCGGGTGGGCGGGAAGTGGACCGCGCCGGTGCTGGACGCCGACACCGACGCCGAGGTCCCGTGGGTGGCGACCGGTTATGTGGCGGGGCCCTCGCTCAGCCAGGTGGTCAAGGAGTACGGTCCGCTGCCGGAGCGTTCGGTGCGGGTGCTCGCCTCCGGGCTCGCGCACGCGCTGCGCGACATCCACGCCGCCGGTCTGGTGCACCGCGATCTCAAACCCTCGAACGTGATGATCACCATCGACGGTCCCCGGGTGATCGACTTCGGGATCGCGCGCGCCCTGGAGACGGTCGTCGACGGCGGCTCCCTCACCTATACCGGCGCCATGGTGGGCTCCCCCGGTTTCATGTCGCCCGAGCAGGTGCGCGGCGACCGGGTGACGCCCGCCTGCGACATCTTCTGCCTCGGTTCGGTACTGGCCTACGCGTCGACCGGTCTCCAGCCGTTCGGCGCGGCGGCCAGCGGTGTGCACGCCCAGATGTTCCGGATCGTGCAGGAGCCGCCCGACCTGGACGAAGTGCCCGACGGGTTGCGCGAGTTGGTGGCCGCCTGTCTGGTGAAGGAGCCCGAGGAGCGGCCCTCGCTGGCGCGGGTGCTGGAGCGGCTGGGCGAGGCGGACGGCGGGAGCGACGACAGCGCGGCGCAGGACTCGACCGCCGAGCCGTGGCTGTCCGGCGCGATCGTGGCGCAGCTCGGACGGCACGCGGTGCGGCTGTTGGAGGTGGAGGCGGCGGCGGAGTCCCCCACGCCCACGGAGCTGGACGTGGGGGTCGTGGCCGCGGGCGGACCGGGCGCCCCCACGCCGACACGGGCGGACCCCGGCCACCTCTCGGACACCGGCGCGCGCACCGACGGCGCGACCCCGGTCAGGCAACCGCCGCCGACCGCGTACTCACCGACCTACGGCTCGTACGCGCCCCCGGCCGGTGCGGCACCGGCCGGTCCGACGCCGCCCCCGCCGACGTACACGCAACCTCCGCCGGCAGGGCCGGACGCGGGCGGGCCGCGCAAGACGCGGCGCGGGCCGCTGATCGCGGCGATCGTCGCCCTGGTGGTCGTCGCGGGCGGCGTGACGGCGTACATCGCGGGCCAGGGGGGCACGAAGAACACGGCCGATCCGGACCCCGGTGTGAGCACACCCACCGGTCCGACGTCCCCGCCGGTCTCGGGTCCCGCGCGGACGTCGCCGGGCCAGGCGGACCCCGCGAACGCGGCGGTGCCCAGCGGCATGGTCGGCACCTGGCGGACCTCCTTCACCAGTGACGACGCGGGCGACAACACCCGGACGCTGACGGTGAAGGCGGACGGCTCCGTGGAGCTGTCGGGCGACAGCGCCTCCTACGCCTGCTTCTGGTCCATGCACGTCGTCTCGGTGGGCCCGCCGGTCGAGTTGAGCCCGTCGCAGGTGGTGACGGGGAAGCCCGCGTCCTCGTGCAGCCCCGGCGACGGCACCACGCTCACCCTGGTGGACGACACCCATCTGCGCCGCGACAACCTCGACACGAGCAAGGCGCCGCTGACGTACACCAAGGTCGACCAGTGACCGCGTACGGACACAGGTAAGCCCCGCTCACCTGGGTGGGCGGGGCTTACCTGTGGAACCGGGGCCTGGGGCCTGGGGCCGTTCTAGAGGAACGAGTTGATCTCGATCGTCTCGGTACGGCCGGGGCCGACGCCGATCGCGGAGATCGGGGCGCCCGACATCTCCTCCAGCGCCTTCACGTACGCCTGCGCGTTCTTCGGCAGGTCGGAGAGCGACTTGGCCTTGCTGATGTCCTCCGTCCAGCCGGGCAGGTACTCGTAGACCGGCTTGGCGTGGTGGAAGTCGGACTGGCTGTAGGGCAGTTCCTCGACCCGGCGGCCGTCGATCTCGTACGCGACGCAGACCGGGATCTGCTCCCAGCCGGTGAGGATGTCCAGCTTGGTGAGGAAGAAGTCGGTGAGGCCGTTGACCCGGGTCGCGTAACGGGCGATGACCGCGTCGAACCAGCCGCAGCGCCGGTTGCGCCCGGTGGTGACGCCGAACTCGTGGCCCACGGTGCGCAGTCGCTCGCCGTCCGCGTCGAACAGCTCGGTGGGGAACGGCCCGGAGCCCACACGCGTGGTGTAGGCCTTGAGGATGCCGATCACCCGGCTGATCTTCGTGGGGCCGATACCGCTGCCGGTGCAGGCGCCGCCGGACGTCGGGTTGGACGACGTGACGAAGGGGTACGTGCCGTGGTCGACGTCGAGGAGCGTGCCCTGGCCGCCCTCCATCAGGACGACCTTGCCCTCGTCGAGCGCGTTGTTGAGGATCAGGGTCGTGTCGGCGACGTAGCTCCTGATCTGCTCCGCGTAGCCGAGGTACTCCTCGACGACCTGGGCGGTGCTGATCGCGCGCCGGTTGAAGAGCTTGACCAGCACCTGGTTCTTCTCGCTGAGCGCCGCGTCGACCTTCTGCTGGAGGATCGATTCGTCGAACAGGTCCTGGATGCGGATGCCCACCCGGTTGATCTTGTCGGCGTAGGCCGGGCCGATGCCGCGCCCGGTGGTGCCGATCTTGCGGTTGCCGAGGAACCGCTCCGTCACCTTGTCGATGGTCTGGTGATACGGCGTGATCAGGTGCGCGTTACCGCTGATCAGGAGCTTGGACGTGTCGACACCGCGCTCGTTCAGCCCGCTCAGCTCGGAGAGCAGGACCGCCGGGTCGACGACGACACCGTTCCCAATGACCGGGGTGCACCCCGGTGACAGGATTCCGGAGGGGAGGAGATGCAGTGCGTACTTCTGGTCGCCGACGACGACCGTGTGGCCGGCGTTGTTGCCGCCCTGGTATCGCACCACATAGTCCACGGAGCCACCGAGCAGGTCGGTGGCCTTCCCCTTGCCCTCGTCACCCCACTGAGCACCGAGCAGCACAAGTGCGGGCACAGGCGTACACCCCTTCCGGGCGGGGCATGTCCAACGTGCAGAGAGCCGTCGAACCTGCCCCGGAATAGACGAAGCCCCTGACGCAAAGGCGCAAGGGGCTCTTGCACCGAGATTTTACCTGAGGAAGGACCAAGGTGTCGGCCGTGTCTCCTGGGCATCCTCCCCCGGACTCCGACCGGGGGCACCCCCTGCTCCTGGTCATCGACCCCGCGGCACGCGCGGTCGACGGCGAATCCGTGCGGATCGCCAAAGATGTCCTGTGCGCGGGCGCGTACTCCGTAAAAGTTTGCGTCCCGGATTCCGCGGAGGAGGCGGAGCGCGCGCTGGCGCACCGCGGTCGCCGTCACCCTGTGGTGCTCGGCGACGACGCGGCGCTGCTGCGGATGGTGCGCGCGCTGCACCGCGACCGCACGCTCGGGGAGGCGCCGGTCGCGCTGGTGCCGATCGGGCCGCGGTCCGCGCTGGCCCGCGGCCTCGGGGTGCCGGGCCAGGTGCTGGCGGCCGCGCGGGCGGTGCTCGACGGCGTCGAGCGGGAGCTCGACCTGCTGGTCGACGAGAGCGGCGGGATCGTGCTCGGCACGCTGAGCATCCCGTGCGGCACCCCGGTCTCGCAGACCGCCGCGCACTGGTGGACGCCGGTCGAGAAGACCGCCCGCTCCCTGGTCCGCACCCTCACCGCGCCGATCCCGGTCAACGGTCAGCAGCCGCGGCAACGGCTGCGCGTGGAGGCCGACGGTGTGCTGCTGGCCGATCTGGACCAGCCGGTGCAGGAGATCTCGGTCCGCACCTCGCCGTCGGGCGTGGCGGAGGTCTTCGTCCGCCGTACGGAGGGCGCGGAGCACGTACGCGCGCAGGCGCGGACCATCACCGTCTCGGGCCGGGACTTCCGCTACCGCGCGGACTCCGCCGTCACCGGGCCGGTGCGCAGCCGTACGTGGACGGTGGAGCGGTCGGCGTGGCGGCTGACGGTGCCGCGCTGAGGGCGGCAGGAGCGTTTCAGCGGGCCGCGCGTCACATCGTGGCCTTGTGCTCCCGCCAGCGGTCCATCATCGCGCCGAGCTCCCTTTGCAGGAAGTCGAAGAAGGCGGCGGTCTCGGCGAGCCGCTGACCCGCGTCCGTCTCCTCGCCGACGGTGTCTATTCCGGTGCGCAAGGTGTTCTCCCAGCGGGCGAGGACGCCGCTGCGGCTGGTGAACGTCTCGTACCACTGGTCGTGGTGCACCCGGTACAGCTCGCGGCGCGAGCCGGGGTCGCGCTCGCGGTGCACCATGCCGACCTGGGCGAGGTAGCGCACGGCGCCGGAGACCGCGGCCGGGCTGACCTGGAGCCTTTCGCTCAGCTCGGCGGAGCTGAGCGCGCCGTTCTCGGACACGAGCAGCGCGGAGAAGACCCGGGCGGCCATCCGCTGCATTCCGGCCTCGACCATCTCGGCGGCGAAGCGCTCGATGAAGGTCAGCACCTCCGCAGGTCTCTCTTCGTCCCGCGGGTCCGCCATGGCCGCCGCCTCCCTCGTCCGATCCGATCACGTCACGCTGAGTGAAGTTTATCCGCTTCGTCATCTTCACAAATTTCTGAATGTACTGTAGCTTCACAAGCATGACGGACGCAATCATGGTGGCCGGGCTCCACAAGACCTTCGGCCGCACACACGCACTCGACGGACTCGACCTGTCCGTCCGCACCGGCGAGGTGCACGGCTTCCTGGGTCCCAACGGGGCGGGGAAGTCCACCACGATCCGCGTCCTGCTCGGCCTGATCAGAGCCGACGGCGGCGAGGCCCGGCTGCTCGGCGGCGACCCGTGGCGGGACGCGGTGGCCCTGCACCGGCGGATCGCCTACGTGCCGGGCGATGTCACGCTGTGGCCCAATCTCAGCGGCGGCGAGATCATCGACCTCTTCGGCAGACTGCGCGGCGGAGGCGGCGGAGGCGCTGTGCGCGGCCGGTGGCGCGGGCGCGGGCGCGGGGAGACCGGCGAGCGGGCCGACGGCGGTGCCGCGAGCCGGAAACAGGAACTGCTCGACCGGTTCGAGCTGGATCCGACGAAGAAGGGCGGCGCGTATTCGAAGGGCAACCGGCAGAAGGTCGCCCTGGTCGCCGCCTTCGCCTCGGACGCCGACCTGCTGATCCTGGACGAGCCGACCTCGGGACTCGACCCGCTGATGGAAGAGGTCTTCCAGGGCTGCGTGGAGCAGGCCAGGGACCGCGGGGCGACCGTGCTGCTGTCCAGCCACATCCTCAGCGAGGTCGAGGCGCTCTGCGACCGGGTCAGCATCATCCGCCAGGGCCGCACCGTGGAGACCGGCGCCCTCGGCGAGCTGCGCCATCTGACCCGCACCAGCGTCACCGCGGAACTGGCCGCCCCACCGCGCGGCCTCGACGAACTGCCCGGCGTGCACGACGTGGACGTCAGCGGGCACCACGTCACCCTCCAGGCCGACACCGACAAGCTCGACGCCCTGCTGCGCGCCCTCGCCGACACCGGCGTCCGCAGCCTCACCAGCCGCCCGCCCACCCTGGAGGAGCTGTTCCGCAGGCACTACGAGGACCCGGACGCCGACGGTCACGCGTCGGCTGCCGAGGGCCGGGCCGGTACGCCGTCCGGACCCGGCGGGACGACCGCGACCGGTACGCCCGCATCCGGACCCGACGGGACGACCGCATCCGGTACGCCGTCCGGACCCGACAGACCGTCCGCATCCGGTACGCCGTCCGCGACCGGTCCGCGTAAGGCGACGCCCCGATGAGCGGCTTCGCGGGCACCGGCGCCCTCACCCAACTGGCTCTGCGCCGCGACCGGCTGATGATCCCGGCCTGGCTGTACGTGCTGGCCGCGTCCGTCATCGGTACCGCCGCCTCCTTCCGCACGCTCTACGGCGACCAGGCCGAACGCGCGGACCTCGCGCGCAGCACCAACGCCAGCGCGCCGCTGCGCGCGCTCTTCGGACCCATCTACGACTGGGACACGATCGGCGCGCTCACCGGCTGGCGGATGGGCGTGCTCGGCGCGTCCCTCACCGGGCTGATGAGCATGCTGATCGTCGTCCGGCACACCCGTGAGGAAGAGGAGACCGGCCGCCAGGAAATGCTCGGCGCGACCATGGTCGACCGCCGGGCCCCGCTCACCGCCGCCCTGTCGGCCGCCGCGACCGCCGACGTCGCCATCGCCCTGGTCGTCCTGTGCGGCATGACCGTGCTCGGCCAGAGCCTGACGGGCTCGGTCGCGCTCGCCCTCGCCCTCGCGGTCGGCGGCATGATGTTCGCCGGGGTCGCCGCGGTGACCGCCCAGGTCACCGAGACCGCGCGGCTCGCCAAGGGTGTCGCGGGAGCCGTGCTCGGCGGCGCCTTCCTGCTGCGCGCCGCCGGGGACGCCGCGACCACCGACTCCTCCTCGCCCCTGGTGTGGATCTCGCCGCTGGGCTGGCTCGAACACCTCCATCCGTACGCCGACGAGGCGTGGTGGGTGCTGCTGCCCGCCGCCGCCTTCGCCGTACTGACCTGCGGCGCCGCGTACGCGCTGGTCGCCCGCCGGGACACCGGGGCCGGTCTGCTGCCCGCCCGTCCGGGACCCGCGCGGGCGGCCCGCTCGCTCAACGGACCCCTCGCCCTGGCCTGGCGATTGCAGCGCGGCACCCTGTACGCGTGGGCCGCGGGCCTGGCGGTCGCGGGCGGGGTCTACGGCTCGGTCACCGACTCCGTCGGGGACCTGATCGGCGGCAACGGCCAGGTGGACGACATCTTCCAGCGGATGGGCGGCCACCAGGGCCTGACCGACGCGTTCCTGTCGACCGCGATGGGCCTGCTCGGCATCATGGCCGCCGTCTTCGCCGTGCAGAGCGTGCTGCGGCTGCGCACCGAGGAGACCGGGCAGGGCGCGGAGGCCGTGCTCGCCCAGTCGGTCGGCAGGGTGCGCTGGGCCGCGAGCCACCTCGTCCACGCGCTGCTCGGCACGGTCGTCCTGCTGGCCACCGGCGGCCTGCTGATGGGCCTGGCCTACGGCGGCGCCATCGACGACATCGGCGGGCAGGTCCCCCGGCTGATCGGGGCGGCCGTCGCGCAGGCGCCCGCCGTGTGGGTGCTGATCGGGCTCGGCACCCTGCTGTTCGGCCTGCTGCCGAGGGCGTCCACGGCCGCCTGGGGCCTGCTCGGGCTCTTCGTGATGATGGGCCAGCTCGGCCCGGTGCTGCGGCTGCCGCAGCCCCTGCTCGACCTGTCGCCGTTCACCCACGTGCCGAAGCTGCCCGGCGGCGATATCACCGCGACGCCGTACGCCTGGCTGATACTCGTGGCCGCCGGGACCCTCGCGGCCGGCCTGGCCGGGCTGCGCCGCCGCGACCTCGTCACCGGCTGACCCGCGGCGATCCGCGCAGGGGGCCGTGCGCGCGGGCCCGCCGTACGGTCCCGCGCGCGGCTGCCCGTACGGTCCTGCGCCCGTCCGCCCGTCCGCCCGTCCGCCCCACGGCCCTGCGCGCGTCCGCCCCACGGCCCTGCGCGCGGTCCCGCGCCGTCACCAGGTGACCAGCAGCTCCTCCGGTCCGCGGATCACATAGCCGGGGCTCCAGGCGGGCTCGGCGACCAGCCGCAGGCCGGGCGCCTGGCGCAGGAAGGTGCCGAAGGACGCGCCGAGTTCGAGGCGGGCCAGCGGGGCGCCGAGGCAGTAGTGGATGCCCGCGCCGAAGCTGACATGGCGGTTGTCGGCGGCGGGGCGGGTGACGTCGAAGCGGTCGGGGTCGGTGAAGCGGGCCGGGTCGCGGTTGGCGGAGCCGAAGAGCAGGGCGACCTCGGAACCGCGCGGGATGACCGTGCCGCCGACCTCGATGTCGTCCAGCACCCAGCGTTCGAACATCTGCAAGGGGGTGTCGTAGCGCAGCATCTCGTCCACGCCGTCCCGCAGCCGCTCGGGGGCGTCGTAGAGGAGTTGGAGCTGGTCGGGGTGGTGGAAGAGGGTGAGCCAGCCGATGGTGGTGGTGTTGACCGTGGCCTCGTGGCCCGCGTTCAGCAGCAGCACGATGGTGGAGATCATCTCCTGCTCGCTGAGCACGTCCCCGTCCTCGCGGGCCGCGATCAGCGCGCTGATCAGGTCCTCGCCGGGGTCGGTGCGCCGGGCGGCGATGAGTTCGTGCAGATACGCGGAGAACTCCTCGCTGGCGGTGACCGCGCGGCGGGCGCTCTCCTCGGTGGGGTTCAGCTCGAACATCCCGGTGATCGCCGCCGACCAGGGCCGCAGCAGACCGCGGTCGGCGGCCGGGATGCCCAGCATCTCGGCGATGACCGCGACCGGCAGCGGCTCGGCGACCCGGGAGAGCAGGTCGCCGCCGCCGTCGGCGTGCAGGGAGGTGATGAGTCCGGCGGCCAGGCGCTCGACGGTGGGGGCCAGATTCTCCACCGTGCACGGGGTGAAGGCCTTGGCGACCAGGCGGCGGATGCGGGAGTGCGCGGGGGCTTCGAGATCCAGCATCCCGTTGCCGTTGAGCGTGGTGAACGGCTCGTGCTCGGCGGGCGGCGCCTCGCGGCCGAACTCCTCGTGGGTGAAGCGGTGCAGGTAGGTGCGGCCCAGACGGCGGTCGCGCAGCAGGGCGTTGACGTCGTCGTAGTGCGGGATGAGCCACTGCCTGGTCGGCTCGAACCAGTGCGCGCGGCCGGCCGCGCGCAGGGCCTCGTAGGCCGGGTAGGGGTCGGCGACGAAGGAGGGCGACCAGGGCTCGAAGGCGGGTCCGGGCGAAGGGGCGGCGGGTGATGCCGGAGGGGTGGGTGT
The DNA here is from genome assembly GCF_042957385.1 of Streptomyces sp. NPDC008079. Lineage (NCBI taxonomy): Bacteria > Bacillati > Actinomycetota > Actinomycetes > Kitasatosporales > Streptomycetaceae > Streptomyces > Streptomyces sp. NPDC008079. The sequence continues at coordinate 1,035,809 of NZ_JBIBIC010000001.1, read as the reverse complement.
CATGGCAGATCGATGAGTCCGTGTTCGCGTAGGTAGGCCAGCTGGGCCTGGACGGAGAGCTCGGCGGCGGGCCACAGGGAGCGGTCGACGTCGGCGTAGACGTGGGCGACGACGTCGGCGGCGGTGAGCAGCCCCGACTCGACGGCGGTCTCGACCTGGGCGAGCCGGTGCGCGCGGTGGGCGAGGTAGTACTCGACGGCGCCGCGGGCGTCGGTGAGCACGGGGCCGTGCCCGGGCAGCACGGTGTCCACCCCGCCGTCGACCGTCAGGGCCTGGAGCCGCCGCAGCGAGTCCAGGTAGTCGCCGAGCCGCCCGTCGGGGTGCGCGACCACGGTGGTGCCGCGGCCCAGCACGGTGTCGCCGGTCAGGACGGCGCCGTCGGCCGGGAGGTGGAAGGAGAGCGAGTCGGCGGTGTGGCCGGGTGTGGAGACGACCTGGAGTTCCAGGCCGCCGGTGGTGACGGTGTCGCCCGCGGCCAGGCCCTCGTCGCCGAGCCGCAGCGCCGGGTCCAGGGCCCGTACGCGGGTGCCGGTCAGTTCGGCGAAGCGGGCCGCGCCCTCCGCGTGGTCGGGGTGGCCGTGGGTGAGCAGGGTGAGGGCGACGCGCTTGCCCGCCCGCTCGGCGACCTCCACCACGTGGGCGAGGTGGCCCTCGTCCAGCGGGCCGGGGTCGATGACGACGGCCAGCGGTGAGTCGGGTTCGGCCACGATCCAGGTGTTGGTGCCGTCCAGGGTCATCGCCGAGGGGTTGGGCGCCAGCACGCACAGGGCGCGGGCGGTGGCCCGACCGCCGATGGTGGCCCGCGGCTCGCCGGGCGGCTTCGCGGCGGTCATCGGCCCGCTCCCTCGTCCTGGGCCCGGTCCGGGTCCTCGCTCCGCACCGCGTCCTGAGCCCGGTCCTGGTCCTGAGCCCGGTCCTGGCCCTGGTCCTGAGGCCGGTCCTGGTCCTGGTCCTGGTCCTGAGTCTGGCCCTGGCCCCGGTCCGGCAGCGGACCCGCCGTGCCCGGGATGAAGCGGGTGAACTCGTCGTGTCCCGGCCAGGTCAGGACGACGTCGCCGTGCTCGTCGAGGGCGGCGCGGGCCAGGACCGGGGTGAGGTCCCGGTCACCCGCGGCGGTGAGCGCGTCCGCGGCAGAGGCGTACGGCAGCAGGTCGCGCAGCGTGGTGACGGTCGGCGGCAGCATGCTCAGCTCGCCGCGGTCGTAGCCCGCGACGGCCTCGGCGGGCGGCAGCCACACGGTGTGGTCCGCCTCGCCCGACACGTCCCGCGTGCGCTGCCCGGCCGGGAGGGTGGCGAGGAAGAACCAGGTGTCGTAGCGGCGCTCCTCGAACTCCGGGGTGATCCAGCGCGCCCAGGGGCCGAGCAGGTCGGAGCGCAGGACGAGTTCGCGGCGGGCCAGGAAGTCGGCGAAGGACAGGTGGTGAGCGGCCAGCGCGGCCCGGTCCGCCTCCCAGTCCGCCCCGGTGATGTCGGCGACGACGGTCTCCGGGTCGGGCCCGGCGAGCAGCACCCCCGACTCCTCGAAGGTCTCCCGCACCGCCGCGCACACCACGGCCTGCGCGACCGCCTCGCTCGCCCCCAGCGCCGCCGCCCACGCCGCCAGCGACGGCCCGGCCCACCCCACGGGACGCTCGTCGCGCGGGTCCACGCCGCCGCCCGGATACGCGTACGCGCCCCCGGCGAAGGCCATGGAGGCGCGTCTGCGCAGCATGTGGACGGCCGGTCCGCCGGCGTCGGTGTCCCGCAGCAGCAGTACGGTCGCCGCCCGCCGCGGCGTGACGGGGACCAGTTCCCCGCTCGTCAGCGCCCGGATGCGGTCCGGCCACGAGGCGGGGAACATCTGTCCGTCGGTCCTGGTCATGGGCGGGATGCTACGTCCATCCGGCGCGATGTTCGAGAGCCGCCGCTCGCGGGGGCCTCCCCGCGATGTTCGAGAGCCGCCGCCCGCGGGGACCTCCCCGCGGGCGGCGGACCGGCGGACTCAGTCCGTCAGCTCGACCTGGACCTCGACCTCGACCGGGGCGTCCAGCGGGAGGACGGCCACGCCGACGGCGCTGCGCGCGTGCACGCCCTTCTCACCGAGGACCTCGCCGAGCAGCTCGCTGGCGCCGTTGATCACACCGGGCTGGCCGGTGAAGTCGGGGGCGGAGGCGACGAAGCCGACGACCTTGACCACACGGGCGATCCGGTCGAGGTCACCGATGACCGAGCGGACGGCGGCCAGCGCGTTGAGCGCGCAGATGCGGGCCAGGTCCTTCGCCTCGTCGGCGGTGACCTCGGCGCCGACCTTGCCGGTCAGCGCGAGCTTGCCCTCGACCATGGGGAGCTGCCCCGAGGTGAAGACGTACCGCCCGGAGATCACCGCGGGCTGGTAGGCCGCCAGCGGCGGGACCACGTCCGGCAGCGTCAGCCCCAGCTCCGCGAGCCGCACGTCGACGGCGCCGCTCACGCCGCCTTCTCCCGCTTGAAGTACGCCACGAGCTGCTCGGGGCTCATCCCCGGCACGACCTGCACCAGTTCCCAGCCGTCCTCGCCCCACGTGTCGAGGATCTGCTTCGTCGCGTGCACGAGCAGCGGCACGGTCGCGTATTCCCACTTCTTCGCCATACGGCGACTGTAGTGCCTCCCCGGCGGCCGTCCGGCACGGCGCTCCCCGACCGGCGGGGACCGTACGCGGACCACCCGCGGACCACTGCCGCGCCCCCCGTTCGGCCGCGCGCCGTCACCCCGGATCGACACCCGGCGGTCATCGCGCCGTCACCCCAACCGCACGGCCGCCCGAGTACGTGGTGCCTTCAGTGGTTAGGCTCGCAAGGTGAGCCCTCAACAGTCTTCCGCCGTCAGGCTCCACATCGTGACGGGCAAGGGCGGCACGGGAAAGACCACGGTCGCCGCCGCGCTGTCCCTCGCGCTCGCGTCCGAGGGACGGCGTGTGCTGCTGGCCGAGGTGGAGGAGCGGCAGGGCATCGCCCAGCTCTTCGAGACCGAGGCGCTGCCGTACCAGGAGCGGAAAATCGCTTCCGCACCCGGCGGCGGCGAGGTGCACGCGCTGGCCATCGACGCCGAGCTGGCGATGCTGGACTACCTGGACATGTTCTACAAGCTCGGCCGCGCCGGGCGCGCGCTCAAGAAGCTCGGCGCGATCGACTTCGCCACCACCGTCGCCCCCGGGCTGCGGGACGTGCTGCTGACCGGCAAGGTCTGCGAGGCCGTCCGCCGCAAGGACAAGGCGGGCTGGCCGGTGTACGACGCGGTGGTGCTCGACGCCCCGCCCACTGGGCGGATCACCCGCTTCCTCAACGTCAACGACGAGGTCGCCGGGCTGGCCCGGATGGGCCCCATACACAACCAGGCGCAGACCGTGATGCGCGTGATGAAGTCCCCGCAGACCGCCGTCCACCTGGTGACGCTCCTGGAGGAGATGCCGGTCCAGGAGACGATGGACGGCGTCGCGGACCTGCGCTCCGCCGGGCTGCCGGTGGGCGCCGTCATCGTCAACATGGTGCGCCCCGTCCTCCTGGAGGACGCCGCCCTCGCCCAGGTCACCGACCTCCCGGCGGGCGGCAGCGGTGGCGGCGTCGGCAAGCGGCGCACGGCCGTCGCCAAGGCGCTGTCCCAGGCCGGGCTCGGCGGCGCCCGGCGCGGCGGGGTCGCCGAGCGGCTGGTCGACCCGCTGCTCGCCCAGGCGTACGAGCACGCCGAGCGGGTGGTCCTGGAGCGCGAGCAGCGCGCCGAGATCGGCGGACTCGGCCTTCCCGTAAGGGAGTTGGAGCTGATCGGCGAGGGCGTGGACCTCGGCGGGCTCTACCGGCTGGCCGACAGCCTGCGCAAGCAGGCCGTGCCGGGCTTCGGCGGCACCTTCGCCAAGGACGGCGCCCGCGGGAAATCCGCCGCTCACCCGGACGAAGACACCGACACCGGAGACGAGGCCTGACCCATGAGCCTGGAGAGCCCCGTGCTGGAGATCGACCCGCTGCTCGACGACCCCAAGACGCGGATCATCGTGTGCTGCGGTTCCGGCGGTGTCGGCAAGACGACGACCGCCGCTTCCCTGGGCGTACGCGCGGCCGAGCGCGGCCGTACGGCCGTCGTACTCACGATCGACCCGGCGCGGCGGCTGGCCCAGTCCATGGGCCTGACCGAACTGGACAACACCCCGCGCGAGGTGGCCGGAATCGATCGGTCCGCCGGCGGTTCGCTGCACGCGATGATGCTGGACATGAAGCGGACCTTCGACGAGGTCGTGGTCCAGCACTCCGATCAGGAGCGGGCCCGCGCGATCCTGGAGAACCCCTTCTACCAGTCCCTGTCGGCCGGTTTCGCGGGCACGCAGGAGTACATGGCGATGGAGAAGCTGGGCCAGCTCAGGGCCCAGGACGCCTGGGACCTGATCATCGTCGACACCCCGCCGAGCCGCAGCGCGCTGGACTTCCTGGACGCGCCCAAGCGGCTCGGCTCCTTCCTCGACGGCAAGTTCATCAAGCTGCTGATGGCCCCGGCCAAGGTCGGCGGCCGGGCCGGGGTGAAATTCCTCAACATCGGGATGTCGATGATGACCGGCACCCTCAGCAAGGTGATGGGCGCCGGGCTGCTGCGCGACGTGCAGACCTTCGTGGCCGCCATGGACACCATGTTCGGCGGCTTCAGGACCCGCGCCGACGCCACGTACCGGCTGCTCCAGGCGCCGGGCACGGCCTTCCTGGTGGTCGCCGCCCCGGAGCGGGACGCCCTTCGGGAGGCGGCCTACTTCGTGGAACGCCTGGCGGCCGAGGACATGCCGCTCGCCGGTCTCGTCCTCAACCGCGTCCACGGCAGCGGCGCCGCGCACCTCACCGCGGAGCGGGCGCTGGCCGCCGCCGAGGCCCTGGAGGAGGCGCTGGAAGAAAATCTTGCGGACGGCGGCATTGTGGATCATCCGACCGGGAAGGCTGACTCCCAGCGGGCCTCCGCGGCCAGTCAGGCAAGCACCGCCGGCAGCTCGAGCGCCAGCGGCTCAGGCACGTCCAGCACTGCGAGCACGGGCAGCACAGCGAGCACGTCCAGCACAGCGACCGCGGCCGGTACCGAACGGCTGGCCGCCGGATTGCTGCGCCTCCATGCCGAACGCATGCAGGTGGTCGCGCGTGAACGACGCACGCGCGACCGCTTTGTGTCCGTCCACCCGGAGGTGCCCATGGTGGACGTGACAGCGCTGCCCGGTGACGTACACGATCTGACCGGGTTGCGGGCGATCGGCGAGCAGTTGGCGGACGGTCGGCCCGCGGCCGCGTAGTGGTGCGAGGTCGGACCGCGCGGTGACGCGGGGCCGGACCACGTACGTGATGGTGCGGTTCTGACCGGTCGTCAGCCCGCGGCGGCGTAGTCGTCCTCGTCGTCGAGCGGGATGAGGCCGGTGCTGCGCTCGTACTCGGTGCGTGCCGTCTCCAGCAGTCTGCGCCACGAGGTCACCATGGGGCGCCGTCGCAGCAGCGCACGGCGTTCACGCTCGGTCATACCCCCCCACACGCCGAACTCCACCCGGTTGTCGAGCGCGTCCGCCAGGCACTCGGTCCGCACCGGGCAGCCGGTGCACACCGCCTTGGCCCTGTTCTGAGCCGCGCCCTGGACGAACAGCTCGTCCGGATCTGTGGTCCTGCACGCCGCCTGCGTGCTCCAGTCGGTTACCCAGCTACTCATGCTGGCGCCGTCCTCTCCCGAATCGAGGCTCCCCCACGGCGGCAAGCGGCATATTCACCGTTGCCAGTTGAGGACGTTACGGAAGGTAGGCGCGGCGCAACAGCCCTTTCCGGCCCAATCTTGCATGGCCCGAACGGACTATGCGTGCGCGGGAGATCACCCAACGGAGTGAGGCGGGCTTATGTGGCACCAATATCGGACTTAAGAGGCGAAGTAGCACACATCGTCTCGCCATAAGGGACAAGTCCCTCGGCATATGCCGAATTTCGGGCAGTTCTCATCACTCACAAGAGTGACGAAGGAAGGCAGGAACGCGCCCGACGATCGCGCCCTGTCCGTTACAGAGTAGGCGAACAGTTGGGCGCACGTCCGGGGAATCGCAACGTAGGCTGCCTCCATGGCACACAAGCGATCGGGCGGGGGGCTGAGCACAGCCCAGCAGGCCGCCAAGTTCCTCGGCGTCAGCGTGCTCTCCGGCGTGGTCCTCGCGGGCATCGCGCTGCCCGCCGTGGGCGCGCTCGGCCTGTCGGCCAAGGGCACCGCGGCCGGCTTCGACGACCTGCCGGGCGAGCTGAAGACCCCGCCGCTCAGCCAGGCGTCGAAGATCCTGGACGCGCACGGCGGCCTGATCGCCACGGTCTACTCGCGCGACCGCACCGTCGTCCCGATCGAGGACATGAGCCCCAATGTCCTCAGCGCCATCGTCGCCATCGAGGACTCGCGCTTCTACGAGCACGGCGCGCTCGACCCCAAGGGCATCCTGCGCGCGCTCAGCAACAACGCGTCGGAGGGCGGCACCCAGGGTGCCTCGACCCTGACGCAGCAGTACGTGAAGAACGTCTTCGTGGAGGAGGCGGGCGACGACCCCAACAAGGTCGCCCTCGCCACCCAGCAGACGATCGGCCGCAAGATCAAGGAAATGAAGTACGCGATCCAGGTCGAGAAGGAACTCGGCAAGAAGAAGATCCTGGAGAACTACCTCAACATCACCTTCTTCGGCGAGCAGGCGTACGGCGTCGAGGCGGCCTCGCAGCGGTATTTCAGCAAGCACGCCAAGAACCTGTCGCTCACCGAGGCCGCGCTGCTGGCGGGCCTGGTCCAGTCGCCGAGCCGCTACGACCCGATCAACGACGAGCAGGAAGCCCTCAAGCGCCGCAATACGGTGCTGGCGCGCATGGCGCAGCTCAAGGACATCACCCCTGAGCAGTCCGCCACCGCGCAGAAGGCGCCGCTCGGCCTGAAGGTCAGCTCGCCGAAGAACGGCTGCATCACCGCCGTCAACGGCGCGGGCTTCTTCTGCGACTACGTGCGCAACACCTTCCTCACCAACGCCGCCTTCGGCAAGACGAAGGAGGAGCGCGCCAAGACCTGGGACACCGGCGGTCTGACCATCAAGACCACGCTCGACCCCAAGGCGCAGGCGGGTGTGCTGGACGGCATCAGCAAGCACGTCTACAAGAGCGACGCCATCGCCGCCGCCGTCACCCTGGTGGAGCCCGGCACCGGCAAGATCGTCGCGATGGGCCAGAGCAAGCCGTACGGCTTCGGCAAGAACGAGACGCAGATCAACTTCTCGGTCAACGCCAACATGGGCGGCGGCCAGGGCTTCCAGAACGGTTCGACGTTCAAGCCGATCACGGCCGCCGCGGCGCTCGAAGCGGGCTACAAGCCGGACCAGTCGGAGCCGTCGCCGAACAAGATGACGTACCCCGACGTCACGACCTGCGACAACAACACGATCCACGGCACCGACGAGACGGGCAACGAGGACCCGTCCGAGGTGGGCCCGTACCAGATGCCCGAGGCGCTGAAGAAGTCGATCAACACCTACTTCCTCCAGCTCGAGAGCCAGACCGGGCTCTGCCCGATCGTCAACATGGCGACCAAGCTGGGCCTCAACCGCGCCGACGGCAAGCCGCTGAACCAGATCGCCTCGCTCACCCTCGGCACCAACGAGGTGTCGCCGCTCAATGTGGCCGCCGCGTACGCCGCCTTCGCCAACCGCGGCGTCTACTGCACGCCGATCGCCATCCAGTCCGTGACGGCGGCGGGCGGCAAGAAGCTGACGGTGCCCAAGTCGCTCTGCTCGCAGGCGATGTCGCAGAACACGGCCGACACCATCAACACGATGCTCAAGGGCGTCGTCGACGACGGTACGGGCGAGGCGGCCAACCTGGACGACGGCCGGGACACCGCCGGTAAGACCGGTACGACCGACGACCGGTGGGCGGCCTGGTTCGCCGGCTACACGCCGAACATGGCGGCGGCCGTGTGGATGGGTGACCCCAAGCACTCCAAGAAGATGAAGAACATCACCATCGGCGGCAAGTACTACCCGCTGGTGTACGGCGCCGACGGCCCCGCCCCCATCTGGAAGGACGCCGTCTCCGCGTCCCTGGAGGGCAAGCCGGTGCTCAGCTTCGTGACGGTGCCGCTCAACATCCAGGACAAGGGCAAGAACCCCCCGGCGTCGCCCGATCCGAACAACCCGGGCAACGCCACCAACACCGACGACAAGCACAAGGGCCGCGGCCACGGCCCCGGCGGCGTCACCACGATGGGCACGACCACCGGCGCCATCACGGCGGGCGCCGCCGGCGGCGGCACCAACGGCGGTACGACGACGGGTACGACCGTGGGCGCGACCGGTGCCAACGGCGCCACCAACGGCAGCCCCAACCCCTTCCCGACCTTCCCCGGCCTGACCACAGGCGGCGGGAACGGCCGGGCGGGGGGTACGACGGGGGCGACGTAGGGGTCGACGCAGGTCGACGCAGGTCGACGCAGGTGTGAGGCGTCGGCCCGCGCATAAGTGACGTCGTAAGGGGCGCCCTCCTGGGAGGGCGCCCCTTACTCGTGAGGTCCGCTGATGAGTGCGCGGATCAGCCCGCGAGCTGGCGCTTCACCTCGGCGGCGACCCGGCCGCCCTCCGCGAGCCCGGCCACCTTCGGGTTGACGATCTTCATGACGGCGCCCATGGCGCGCGGTCCCTCGGCCCCCGACTCGGCGATGGCGTCCCGCACGATCGCGGTCAGCTCCTCGTCCCCGAGCTGCTTGGGCAGGTACTCCGCCAGCACCTCGCCCTCGGCGCGCTCCCGCTCCGCCGACTCCGCCCGGCCGCCCTGCGCGAAGGCCTCGGCCGCCTCCCGCCGCTTCTTCGCCTCGCGCGTGATCACCTTCAGCACCTCGTCGTCGGAGAGGGTGCGCGCGGTGGTGCCCGCGACCTCCTCCTTCGTGATGGCCGTGAGGGTGAGCCGGAGCGTGGCGGAGCGCAGTTCGTCGCGTCCCTTGATCGCCTTGGTGAGGTCGTCGTGCAGTCGCTGCTTGAGCGTGGTGGTCATACGCCGAGTTTCGCATCCCTGCGCGGCGGTCGCGCCGCATATACGAGGGAGGCGGGGGGCGACTGCCCGTCGGGGGGTCTGTGCGGCTGGCCGTGGCAGGGTGCGCCGTGGCTGAAGGGTGCCCGTCTGGAGGGGGCTCCTGTCTGAAGGGTGCGCCCGGCTGAAGGGTGCGCCCGGCGCCGGTCGAGGGGCCTTGGCGCGCGTACGGCCCGGACTCTGACACGATGGACGTATGCGCGCGCGATACGGAATTCCCCTCGGTGTGACGGCGGCCGGCGCGGCCGGCCTGGCGTACGCGGCCGGTTTCGAGGCGCGGTCCTTCCGCCTGCGCCGCGTCGACATCCCGGTGCTGCCCGAGGGCATGCGCCCAATCCGTATCCTCCAGGTCTCCGACATCCACATGGTGTCGGGCCAGAACAAGAAGCGCCGCTGGCTCCAGTCGCTGGCGGGCCTGCGCCCCGACCTGGTCGTCAACACCGGCGACAATCTGTCGGACCCCATCGCCGTACCCGAAGTCCTGGACGCGCTGGGCCCGTTGATGCAGTTCCCCGGCACGTACGTCTTCGGGTCGAACGACTACTACGGCCCCAAGTTCCGTAATCCCGCCCGGTACTTGGTGGAGAAGGCGCGCGGCCAGCACGGTCTGAACGGCAAGGACCGCGCCGCGCACGGCGTCCTGCGCAACCCCTGGGGCGAGCTGCGCGACGCGTTCGACGCGGCGGGCTGGGTCGGCCTCAGCAACTCCCGCGGGCAGCTCAAGCTCGACCACGGCCCCGTGCTCGGCCTCACCGGCCTGGACGACCCGCACATCAAGCGCGACCGCTACGCCGCGGTCGCGGGCGGCCCCGACCCGGACACCGACTTCAACCTGGCGGTCGTCCACGCGCCCTACCTGCGCGTCCTGGACGCCTTCACCTCCGACCGCTACCCGCTGATCCTCGCCGGGCACACCCACGGCGGCCAGATCTGCGTCCCCTTCTACGGCGCGCTGGTCACCAACTGCGACCTCGACACCGACCGCGTCAAGGGCCTGTCCACCCATACGGCCACCGGCTCCACGTCCTACCTGCACGTCTCCGCGGGCTGCGGCGCCAACCGCTTCACCCCGGTCCGTATCGCCTGCCCGCCCGAGGCGACACTCCTGACGCTCACCAGCCGCTGACCCGTCCCGCCGTCCGCCGTCTCGTACGGTGAGGCATGCCTGCAATCCCCCGTTCGTACGTGGCGGCCTTCCGGCTGCTGATCGCGGCAGCGGCGGTGACGGGAATCACCATCGAGTGCGCGCACTTCCCGCCGCTGCGGGTCTTCACGTACTTCACGGTCCTCACCAACGCGGCGATCGCGCTGACCTTCGCCTGGTCCGCGTACCGCACCTGGACCCGGCGTCCCCCGATCCCCCCGCTGATCCACGGCGCCGTCCTGCTCTGCATCGTGATCACCGGCCTCGTCTACCACCTCGTCCTCGCCAATGACGCGAGCGACTTCTCCGAGTCCGAGGCCCTGGGCGCCCGCACCGGCGCCCTCGCCTTCTCCAACCAGCTCCTCCACACCGTGACCCCCCTCACGGTCGTCCTCGACTGGCTCCTGCTCACCGCCCCAGGCCGCTTCCCCTGGCGCTACGCCGGCCAATGGCTCCTGCTCCCCCTCGCCTACTTCGCCTTCGCCCTCATCCGCGGCCCCTTCTCCGGCTACCCCTATCCCTTCCTCGACGTCGACACCCGCGGCTACCCCGCCACCCTCCTCACCGCCCTCCTCCTCGCCCTCGCCTTCGCCGCCCTCTCCCTCCTCCTGATCCTCCTCGACCACCACCGCCCCTCCCCCCGAGGAAACCGGATTTCGCCCTCAGCCCCCCGTCCGCTAAAGTAAACCCCGTTGCACCGGGGTGTGGCGCAGCTTGGTAGCGCGCTTCGTTCGGGACGAAGAGGCCGTGGGTTCAAATCCCGCCACCCCGACTGGTGACACTGCACGTGAGGGGCGGTCTTCCGATCAGGAAGACCGCCCCTCACGGCGTTTGCGGGGGGGGTCTTGGGAGAATATTGGGAGAAGATCTTGGTCGGGGGCTCTCTTCTTCCGCCTTCTGGCCTGGTCTTTCTCCCGATCTGAGGAGCCCGTCGAGCGCCCCGACCGGGGAGCCGGGACTCATTGCGCGGCGTATGTCGAGTGCCTCCTCCCACTGCTCGGTGAGCACGTCCATGAGGCGGGCGCGCATGCGCGGGGTGACGTGGGAGTAGCGGGCCTGGACGGAGCCGTCCTCGTGTCCGAGCCGCTCGTCCATGAGCTTGGGCGGGGTGCCGGCCTCCTCCATGATCGTCCGGTGGGTGTGCCGGAGCCCGTGGGGCGTCAGCCCGGGCGCGATCGGCACCCAGCAGGCCTGGGCACGCTGGGCAGCGCCCCTCCCCCGGGCGGGGATGCCGGGCCAGGGCTCGGCGAGCAGCGGCACGGGGTGGGCGTCGCGAGGAGCCCGGGTCGGGTACGAGCCGGTGGTGGCCGGATAGAAGAGCCACGAGGCGAAGCCGCTGCGCCGCCAGTGGGGCGCGAGTTCGCCTGAGGCGGCGTTTCGGACGTACCCCAACTCGGCGATGGCAGCCTCTACCCGGAGCCGCCTGTCTCCGATACGAGGCCCGGCCAGTTGAGGACGTTGGAGACGGTCCCGGCGGAGACTCCCGCCTTGCGGGCGACATCGACGATCTTCGCGCCGGGTCGGCGGGCGGCCCCGTTTGCGGCGCTGTAGCCGTTGAAGGCGTACCGCAGTCCGTGGCAGCGGCAGGGCTCCGGCCGCTTGGCGGCGACGTGCCTCGCGAGCAGTCCCGTCAGGAAGTCGGGGGTGTCGATGGTCCGGTAGGAGTCGTCCTTGGGCGGACACCGGTGGAACTCGCCGCCGTCCAGCTCGTAGAGCTGCCACTCGACGCGGAGAGAGCCAGGCCGTATGAACTGCGCTTCCAGGCCCATGAGTTCGCCCCACCGGACACCGGTGTAGCCCTTGGTGACGACGGCGACGAACTCGTCGTCCCGCCCGGTCAGCAGTGCGGCGCGCTCGGCGATGAGCAGGATGCCGAGCGCGTCCGTGATCACCTTCTCCGGCCCGCGGTTGCGCGAGCGCCCGGCACGCTTGCCGCGTCCCCTGCGCCGCGCGGCGGGGTTCGTCTCGCGCAGCCCGTCGTCCACCGCGTCACCGAGGATCAGGTGCAGGGTGCTGCGCCAGGTCTTCAAGGTGGCAGGCGCGTATCCCCGCCCTCGCTCCTGCCGTTCCCACTCCTCGACGTGGTGCCGGTTGATCTCGCCGACCTCCAGGTCGTTGAAGTACGGGAGCAGGTGCTCCTCGATGTGCCGCCGGTAGTTCTGCATGGTGGAGAGAGCGAGGTCCTGCAGGGTGAACCAGCGGTTGGCGTACTCCCCGAAGGTGATCCGCGCCGCCGCCGGGTCATGCCACCGCCCGCCACGTACCTTCGCCTCCTCCTCGTTGGCGGCCTGCTCGGCAGCCCGCTTGGTGTGGAAGCGCAGCAGCTCGCCGTTGGCGTCGGCGAGGGTGCGGTACTTGCCGGGCGCGATCTTGTAGCGGGCGCGCCAGTAGTCGCCGCGCTTCTCGCCGTATCCCATGTCTGGCTCCTTCCGGGGTGGTGGTCGTAGGTTCTGTGGATGTCCTGCGGCGTCGCGGCGGCCGGGCGTTGAGCCGTGGCTCGGCCGCGACCGGTGCGGCGCGGGCCGTCCGGTGCGCCGACCTGGCGGACGGAAAGGTGCTGGCCTCGGGCGGGGAGAGCGGCCGTTCCTCGAAGATGCGGATGATCTCCGCGAGGTGGCCGGCGGTGAAGCGGTAGCTGCCGCCGAGCCGGGTGAACGGAATTCGGCGCCGCCGGGCCTGCTCCTTGACCCACCACTCCGAACAGCCGAGGACGTCGGCGATCTGGGCGGGCCGGTAGAGGACGGGCAGGTTGACGGGATCGGGAGGAGGCATGGTGGGGTCCTCGTGAGGGCGTGCGGATGCGTGCCGTTGGCCCCAGCGACCGGACGCGTGGGCGCGGCGGGGTCGGACCGGGTGATTACTCAGGCTGACGAAGCGTCAGTGCATCGCTCTACGAGACCCGTTGAGAGCCCAGCGGCGCGCGACTGGCGAATGCATGGACCCTCCTCTCTCGGCTGTTCGGTCGCGGCGGTCAGATGGCGGAGGTGCTGTTGCACCTCGTCGTCACGGCGGTGGGGAAGCGTATTCAGGTGCGACTTTTCCCTGGTCGGGCGACTGCGCCGGGACGTTGGCACGGAATCGCGGACGCATCCCGGCGGACCGTGACGAGAAGTCGGTTGAGCGCCAGGATCCCGGCTCGGCATACTCGCGCGATGACCGATGATGCGCCTTCCGAGGCAGCCGAGGGCTGGTGGGACGAGCCCTGGTACCGGGTCCGTACGGATCGTTTCGTGGCGTCCTTCCTGCCGAGTGCGGGCGAGGATCTGGACGCGGTGTGCAACGTCGACGTCGAGGTCCGCCTCACTGACGGCTCACGCTCGAGCGCGACCGTATTTACCGTCGCCGAGGTGCAGCGCCTGATGGAAAGGTGGGCCCAGAGCGGTGAGGAGGCGGGAGGTCGCTATTTCTGGTGCTCGGACGGGCTGATCGTCCGCGAGGCCGGCATCGCCAATATGACCGAGGCGATCAGCAGCGTACTCAACGAAGGCGACTTCGAGCAGATCCTCCAGCGAATGGAGGACGAGTAATCGCCGTATGACTGCGGCGTGGTGGCCTGGGCCGTCCGGCGCACCGACGCCGAGCTACGAGCCCTCCACTCCTGGCCGGTAGTTCGGATTCGGCCGGAAGTCACCGTAGATCTTCCCGAGTGCGTTGACCTGCCACGCTCCGATAATGGCCTCGGGGGGCACGTCCCCGTTCGGGTCGTCGACCATCTCCCCGTCGATCTCGTAGACCCAGCCTCCAGGATTGGCCCTGGCCTCGTCGACCAACTCCGGCGGAAATTCCCGCTGGCCGGCCCGTTTTCCGCTGAACATCCCCATGCCCCACCCCTACCTGGTGCCAGGGGCAATGCACACCTGATCGCCCGCCCGAACCGCCTGGACCTGCAGCCCCCGTAAGCTACTGGCCAGGACAGCAGCCTTCCGTACGGGGCGGTCGGTGTGAAGCTGAAAGGTGAACCGCATGAGCGGCGTGCCTGAGCACCCGGAGATGTGGGCCTTCCTCACATCGCTGGCCCCCGGCGCGACGCTGTCCGGCACCGTCGCGGTGATTGAGCCGTTCGGGGTCTTCGTCGCCCTTGACGACGGCCCCAGCCACCCGCTCTTCCCCGGCGTCGGGTTCATCACCTACCCCGAACTTTCCTGGCAGTCCTTCGACGAGGCAACCGAGGTTGTCCAGGTCGGGCAGCGGGTGACGTGCGAATTCCTCCAGTTCGACACGTGGAACCTGGAGGCCAGGCTGTCACTGCGTGCGATGCAGCCGGACCCCTTCCAGATGTTCGCCGACCGCGTCGTGGTGGGGCAGGAACTGCGCGGCGAGGTGACCAAGGTGGTGCCGTTCGGCGCCTTCGTCCGGGTCGACGGGATCGAGGGAATCGAGGGGTTCGTTCACCGGGAACACCTCATTGCAGGGCCCGAGGAGGTGCTGTCGGGCGTCGTCCGCATCGGCGAGGAGATGACGCTCGTCGTCACCGAGGTCGACAGGACCCGCCGCCGGCTATCTCTCTCCCGACAGGGACCGATCACGGACAGCTGATCACGTGCAGTAGAACAGCGACATGGATGCCGCACTCCTCGAACAGTTGCTGAACGATGCCTTCGACAGCGCAGTGGTGCATCACGGCTACACCAGCTACATGCGGGACTACGAGGTCATTGTTCACATGACGGCAGATCCCCGCACCGGCATCGAACCGGCCTACGTGCGGTACCTCTTCAAGTACTGCGTCGAAGCCCGCTGCCAGACGACGGTGCAGCCGGAGACCTGGCGTTCCTCGCTGGACGAGCGCCTCATCGACTACGAGACAGGCGTCGACCTCGATGGATACGTCTGGGGCGTGAAGTGGCATCCCTTCTACCCGGGCGCCACCGTCCTTTCCGAGTCCGAGACCGCACGTCGCTGGAAGCAGAGCATCGGGATCGACTTCCATGAGGTCCGCATCGAGACCAATGCCCACCGTCTCACCCTGGTCTTCTCAGATCTGCAGGTCAGCGAGCTGCCGGTGGGTTACGCGCCCTTCACCACGGATTGACCCGCCGGACCGTGATCCCGCGGGGCGCCAGGACCATACGGGAATCGGCGTCGCAGGCCCATCCGGGAAAAGGGTGTACCGTCCGCTCCCACCGCCGGGCGCAGCTCGGACCGCTGACCGAGGGAGGACGCCGTGTACTCGCTTCACGCCGACGTCGGCTTCCTCGTTCTCGGGAGGAACGTTCCGCCTGATCGCAAGCCGCCCAAGAGCAGTCGATCTTGGGCGAACCGCGTGGTACGTTCTGTCACCGACGAACTTAATAGGGTGACCCCGGCAGCGCGCCAACGCTCCGGGGTCCGGCACAGGAGGAACTCACTCCCGATGCAGATTCATCGTAGCCGCCATACGCGCGGCTTCACGGTCCTGCCCAACGCGTTGTTGCAGGACCGACGGCTGTCCTACACCGCCCGCGGCCTGCTGGCCGACCTCCTCTCGCGCCCCGACGGCTGGCGCGAGGACGGCCGCCACATGGCCGACACCAGCCCCCAGGGCCGCCCGCCTCCTCGAACGCGTCGCCCTCACCGTCGCACACGTCGCCTCGGCGGTAACCGCCCTTCCCCCGGCCGGAACGAAGCAGTCACCTTGTCCGACGACGCCTGCCGCCGATATCGGCCGCTACCACCGCCGACGATCGCGCACCGCCCGCCGGAACCGCGCCCACCCCTGCTTCAGCGACAGCGAATGGGCCGACCTCATAGCCGCAGCGCGCGTCTGCCACCTGAAGCCAGGCGGATACGCCGCCGTCGCCGCGCTCCTCGCCGCGCGCTCCGCCGATCCCAGGGCGGCCATCGCCGACACCCGCCGCCGGCTCGAAGAACTCATGGAGTCCAATCGCCAGTTCGCCGCCGTCGGCAACAACCTCAACCAGGTCCTGGCCCACCTCCGCCCCAGCGACGCTCTCCACGCCTTGGCCCAACGCACCCTCCGGGTCATCCACATAGCCTTGGACGACGTGGATACGGCCGCCCTCCAGATCGCCTGGCGGTAGCCGCCGTGATACCCAAGATCACCGAAGGCGCCGGCGGCACATACGGCCTGATCACGTACCTCTACGGACCCGGCAAGGCCAACGAACACACCGACCAGCACATGGTCGCCTCCTGGAACGACTTCGCCCCCGACCCCGGTCCCACGGCCAGCCGCGAGGCGATCACGAAACTCGCCCGCCAACTCGACCTCCCGGTCAAGTCCCTCCCCCGCGAGCAGCGCCCGAAGACGACGATCTGGCACTGCTCCGTCCGCGCCGCCGCCGACGACCGTCCCCTGACCGACGACGAGTGGGCCGCCGTCGTCCACCGCATCGTGCACGCCGCCGGCATCGCGCCCGAAGGCGACACGAAGGCTTGTCGCTGGGTGGCCGTACGTCACGCGCCCGACCACATCCACATCGCCGCCACCCTCGTCCGGGAGGACGGCCGTACCGCCCGCCGGAATTTCGACCGGAAGGCAGTCCAAGCCGAAGCCCGAGCCATCGAAACGGACTTCGGCCTGCGCGAACTCCATGCGGGCGACGGCACAGCGGCGAAACGCGCCACCAGCGCCGAACGCCGAAAGGCCGACCGCCGCGGATTGGACCGCCCCGCCCGCGACCAACTCCGCGACGCCGTCCGCCGCGCCCTGGCAGGGGCGTCCACCGAGGAAGAGTTCTTCCGCCGTCTCACCGCACAGGGCGTCCGGATCACCAAGCGTGTGGCCCCCTCCGGTGACGTCACCGGCTTCACCGTCGCCCTGCCCGGCGACCGCAACCGCGACGGCAAGCCCATCAGGTTCTCCGGCTCAAAGTTCGCCCCCGACCTCTCCCTCCCCCGCATCCGGCAGCGCCTGGCCGCCGACGCCGTGCCGCCCTCCGAAGGAACCGCCGAACCAGCCCGAGCCCGTCGCGCCGCAACCACAGCCGCAGCGGACGCCCTCCGGTCACTGGACCAGGACGACAGCGGAGAAGCCGCCGACCAACTCGTCGGCATCGGCGAAGTCCTCGACGCCCTCGCACAGACCAGCCCAGCCAACACCCGCGCCGAACTCCAAGCGGCGGCGCGCAGCTTCGAACGCGCCACCCGCTCCCACATTCAGGCCGGCAACTCCCACAACCAGGCCCTCCGCAGGGCCGCCCGCGACCTCGTCCAGTCCGGCCCAGCCCTCGGCAAGGGCGAAGACGGCGCGGCAACGGCCATGCTCCTCAGCATCCTGATCACGGCCGCCGTGGTGGCAGCCGACTGGCACGCCGCCCGCGGCCACGCCCAGCAGGCAGCCGCCTCCCGCCAGACCGCCACCCACCTCCGCGCGGCCTACCAGGCCGCCGCGAGCGCACCCCTCACCACGATGCGCGCCACCGGCCAGTCCCTCCCCGCCCCGGCCCAGCACCACGTGGCGGAAGTGATCCGCGCTGTCCTCCCGACAGAGGCCGCCCGCATCTAAGCCGAACCCAACTGGCCGGCCCTCGCGGCCACCCTCACGGAAGCGGCCCAGGCTGGCCACGACCCCGTCGCCCTCCTCCACAGGGCTGTGGACAACCGCAAACTCACCACGGCCGGCGCCCTGACCGACGTCCTCCTCTGGCGCCTCCGCCACGCCGCCAACCTCCCCGCCGCCCCACCCACCACACCGCACCGGAAGCGCCCCACGCCGACGTCGCGGCCCGTACCACCTGGATCCCCGCTGCCCTCGCAGGGTGCCCATAGGAGGAGGTAATTCGCCCAGCTTCGACGCGACCGGCCGTAGCGGACACTGTGATCCAAAAGGGCGGCGCTACGAACGTGGTGTCGCCGGAAGAGAGGGCTCACGTCGTACCATGCGGCGAGGACCAGCAAATCCACAGTCCCGGAGATCGGCGTACGGCGACCGCCGCAACGGCATGCCACAGACCCCCGGCATCTACTACCGACCGCGCCGATGCTTGGCGCCTCTGCGCCTGGCCGAAGATTCTGGGCTCGCCGGCAGGGCAGCGTCCACGGCGCGTCCTTCCGCTTCATCGGCCAGGAGGATTGCCTGCCAGACCCGTTCCTGGAGTTCGATGATGCAGGGGCCGCACGCGTACATCGGTGCCTGGGCTCCGGCGACGTTGGCCGGACCGATCCTCAGGACACGGGTCCACTGCTGGCCACAGAACAGCCAGCAGTAGCCGTCGGTCCAGTTGTTCCCGTCGTCCGTCGTCGCTGGCTCCGGGAGGCCGCCGCGGGCGAAGGCGGCGATCCCGGGGATGACGCGATGCTGGAGGGAGAGTTCCGTCAGCATGGCTGCGCTCCGGGCATCACGGACGTTGCGAGGCCGTCGCGGGCTCCGCGCTCTTGCAGGCGTCGGAGAAGAGGAGGGTTGGTTCGGCGAGGATGTCGCGGCCGGCCTCGCTCTTGTAGATGGCGTCGACGCTGCCGAACCGGGCCTCTGAATAGTCGAGGCCGAGGCGGGCGGCGGCGTCGCGGACGGACGGTTCGTCGGGGCCTTCGATCTCCAGGAAGGTGGAGAGGTCGGGCCAGGTGTCGAAGTCGAAGGCGACGTCGCCGAGCTGCCATTCCTCGCGGAAGTTTTCCTGGTAACGGACCTCTCGCAGGCCGAGGTTGGTGAGGATCTCGGCCATGGCGTGGAGGTCGCCGACCTCGGTTTCGATCTCGGTCGTCCCGTGGATGGACGTGGCGTCGGTGACCTGCTTGAGGGTGAGGGTGGTGCGGGTGCCTTCGTGGCGGAGGCGTACCCATTGGGAGCCGTCGAGGACGTCGCTCTCGAAGATCTTCCGGGTGAGCAGGGTACGGGGGAACGCCTGTACCGCGCCGAGGGCCGCGAGCTTGGCTTGGAGTCCGGCGACGTCGACGGCGAGGAACTTCGCTTCGTACTCGTGCTTCATGATCGCTTCATGCCCTTTCAGAGGTCACGGGAGAGGTGCGGGTCGCCAGGAGCAGGCCCATGCGATGGGTGTGCGGGTGGGGCTGGCCGATGTGCGGACGTTCGACGTACTGGCCTGATCGCAGGGTCAGTTGGATGTTCCATCCGTCGGAGAAGAGTGGGCTGAGCTTCTCGGGGGACGTGTAGTGCTCGGTGAGATGGTGCCGGGCCGTGACGGGCATCATGAACTCGGCGCCGAACAGACCGTGGACGCGCACCAGGCCCTGCATGCGGGTGATGAAGTCGGCCAGGGGGCGGTGGTGGTTGGCACTGTAATGCCAGGAACAGCTCGTCCAAACGGCGTCGTACTGCGCGTCGGCGGGCAGGCCGGCGTCGAGGAAGTCCCCTTCCACGATGTCCACGCGGTCGGACAGCTCTTCCTGTTGAAGCCGCTCGGTCAGGCCCGGGGCGTGGGCCTCGGTGCCGTCGGGCAGGCGGACGAGTCCACCCTGAAGGGCTACCGGGTCTCGTTCGATCGCGGTGACGCGGTGGCCGGCTGCGGCCAGCGGCAGAACCAGCCTGCCGTCGCTCGCTCCGATCACCAGCACGGTGGCGTCAGAGCCAGCGTGTTCCGACAGGGCCGCGCGGAACTGGGGGAAGAAGGTGAGGGTGTGCTCCCACCGGCTCAGGGTCTGCACCGCTGACTCCTTGGGCAGTGACGTCGAGGATGGCGTGGACGACCTGTTCGGGCGTGCGGCCCGTGGTGTCCACGCGGTGCATCGGGAAGGGGGCGTAGGCGTGGGTGATCTGTTCGGCGACCTCTTCGGCGAGGCCGTCCCAGCGTGAGGTCGGCTTGTGGCGGGCGGCGAGCCTGCGGCGGCGTTCGCTCTCGTCGCACACGAGGCTGTACGTGACCGGCTCCGGCAGATCCGGCGGCAGGGTGATGCCGAGGCGGGAGCCGTAGGCGCGGTGGTTGGCGAGGCAGCGGGCGAAGTAGCTGTCCACGACGACCGGGGTGCCGGCGGATAGATGTGCGCGGATGTCGTCGGTGGCCGCGAACAGTGCGGAGAGGTAGAACGCCATCCGGGCTTCTACGTTGTCCCGTGCGTCGATCTCCTGGCGCAGCGACTGGTAGAGCGCGGGCACGGTGGGGATGAGGACGGCGCCTCGGGCTGCCGCGAGTAGCGGTGCGACGGTGGATTTCCCGGTGCCGCGTAAACCTTCGAGGCTCTCGAAGAGCGGCTGGTCAGGCACGGGCGTAGATCACGCCGGGCACGGCGAGGGCGAGTTCGTCGGTGGCGGAGGGGCGGTGGACGACGTGCCCGGCTTCCTTGTCGTACCAGAAGGCGTTCGCGTCCTTGCCGACCGCCTTGCAGGACATCGTGAGTGCGCCGCGCGGGTCGGCCTCGATCCGGGGGATGGCGGCGGTGCCGCTGAGCGGTTCGCAGACCTCGGGTGCGCCGTCCTCCGACAGGTCCTCGTCCACGATGACCTCGATGGTGAGGTTGTCGGCGGTGCGGAGCTGCTCGCGCAGGCGGCCGTACGCGGCAGTGCCGCTGATGAGGAGTTCGGGGTGGTGGGCGGCGTTGCCGACCGGCCGCAGGTGGTGGAGCTTCAACTGCCTTGCGCCGTAGTCCTGGAGGGTGCGGGCGAGCGGCAGGACTTCGTCGATGTTGCGGGCGTTGACCGTCATGGTGGCGCCGGTGGGGATACCAAGGTCGCGGGCGTGCGCCAGGGCGGACAGGGCTCCCTGGTAGCTGCCGAACCTGCGGATGGCGTCATTGGTGGCGCCGTTGCCCTCCAGCGAGATCCGCAGAAGGTCGAGGTGCGGGGCGATGTCGGTGAGGCGGCGTTCGATGCGGTAGCCATTGGTGCAGATCTCCACGTGCAGGCCCAGCTCCTGCTTGGCGTAACGGACGACCTCGGGCAAGTCCTTGTAGACGAACGGCTCGCCCCCAAGCAGGTTGACGGCCTCGGTGCCGTACTCCTTGTGCATCAGCCGCATCAGCGTGATGGCCTCTTCGAGCGTGAACGCGTCGGCGTGCTGGAGGCGTTCGCCGTGGAAGCAGTGCTGGCAGGCGAAGTTGCAGCGGTAGAGCAGTTGCAGGTAGAGCATCCGGATCGTCTTGATGCCGGTGATCTCCGTGATCATGGTGACCTCCCTGGGCGTGGTGCCTGGGTTGAGGCCCTGATCGTGGCCGGGCTGCACGGGACCGCGTCACCGCGTAAAGGGACGCGCCCAGGACGTCCTGGGAAGTTTTCAGGCTCGCGCGATGTCCTCCAGGTGGCGAAGGACGCGGTCGGTGTCCGCCAGGTCGGGCAGGACGACGGGGGCGCCGGCGGCTTCGAGTGCGGCGGGGCTGTCGACGCCGGTGGCCACGGCGATGATGTGCGCACCCGAGGTCAAGGCGGCCTCGACGTCCCGGGGCGTGTCGCCGACCAGGACGACGGGAGTGCCGGCGGACAGGCCGCGGTCGCGCTGCATGCGGCGGCGGGCGACGTCCACCAGATGCGGCCGTTCCTCGGCGTCGGCGCCGTACGCCCCCACTGGCAGGTCCAAGGGCGCGTCTAGGCCGAAGGCCGAGAGCTTCACGCGGGCGTTGGCGGCTATGTTGCCGGTCAGCACCGAGGAGACCCAACCAGGTTGTGCGGCAGCCGCCTTGAGTACGTCCTGCACGCCGGGCAGCGCTGTTCCACGAGCTTTCAGCGTTCCAAGCCTTTCCGCTCCCGCTTGGACCAGCGCGGCTTCGACGTCCGGCCACGCGGGCTCGGCCGCACCGTTCCGGCCGAACATGTCCCGCATGATCAAACGGTCCGTACGCCCCTCGGTGACGGCCGCCACGACCGGACGGTTGCCCGTCACCGTCTCGTACGCGGCGGCGTAAATCTCCTTGCTCACACCGGCGTTGTCGATGAGCGTGTGGTCGATGTCCCACAGGACGATGAGCGCCATACGGCCAGCGTAGGTGCCCCTCGGGAATCATCGGTTCCGCCAGGGTTCGACCAAACGGGCTTGCTCACCTGCCGGACCCTGCACTTGTATGGCTTCTGTGAACGAGCGACTCCACTCCGTACTCGCCCAGCGCGGTGTCACGCCCGAGTTGCTCGCCGAAGCGTGCGAAGTGGACCCCAAGACCGTCGGCCGATGGCTCGGCGGACGCATCCCCCACCCCCGGCACCGCCATCGCGTCGCCAAACACCTCCGCGTGGAGGAGACCTTCCTGTGGCCCGCCCCGCAGGCACTGAGCAGGCCGACGGCCGGTGTCCAGGGCACGGAGCTGCTTGGTACGTACCCGAATCGAGCCAGCGTCCCGCGGGATACGTGGCTCGGTCTGCTCCAACAGGCCCAGGAACAGATCGACGTGCTCGTCTTCTCCGGCACCTTCTTCGCTCAGAGCAACCCGCACGTCGCCCGCATGCTCGCCGCCCGCGCCGCCGACGGCGTCCGCGTACGGCTGTGCTTCGGCGATCCGAGCGGCCAATCAGTCTCCATCCGGGGCCGCGAAGAAGGCATCGGCGACACCCTGGCCGCCAAGATCCGCGCCTCCCTCACCTACTACCGCTCGCTGTTAACGGTGGCCGGCTGCGAGGTGCGGCTGCACGACGCCACGCTCTGCACCTCGCTCTTCCGCTACGACGACACCCTGCTGGCCAACCCGCACATATACGGCCAGCCCGCCAGCGCCAACCCCGTCCTCCACCTCAAGTGGGCAGAGACCAACGGCTGGTTCGACACATACGCTCACAGCTTCGACGCCGTCTGGGCCGGCGCACGCCCCTGGACGTCCGACCGGGAAGAGGCCACCGCGCATGGGCAGGACTGAGTACTACAACGACCCGAGCGCCCCCAAGGCCAACACCCTCATCCCCGCCAGCAACCTCCTGGTCGTCGACGAGTCCGGCGCGATCCTGCTCCAACGCCGCCGCGACACCGGCCAATGGGCGCTGCCCGGCGGAGCCCAGGACATCGGCGAGACCGCCGCCCAGTGCGCGGTGCGCGAATGCCTCGAAGAGACCGGCATCATCGCCGAGATCACCGGCTTCCTCGGCGTCTACACCAACCCCAAACACATCGTCGCCTACACCGACGGCGAGATCCGCCAGCAGTACGAGAACACCTATATCGGCCGCCCGGTCGGCGGCGAGCCGACCATCAACGACGAGGCCGACGGCGTCCGTTGGATCCAGCCCGATGACCTCGACGCGTACGACATCCACGCGAGCATGCGCCAGCAGATCGGCGACTATCTCGCGGGCACCTACCCCTACCTCGGCTGAGCCTTGAGCGCCGCCTCCACTCGCCCCACAGCCGCGTAGATCTCCGGCTCCGCCCGCCGAATGAACCGCCCCACAAGGCTGTCCGCCCCGTACCGGCTGACGATCTCCGCAACCCGCTCCCGGGCGCTCGTCGGCTCGCCGTCGGGCGTCGTCGTCATGTCGCAATACACGAGCGCGTCCACGAGGAATTGGTCGTCCAGCAGCGGAAACTCGGTCTCCAGCGCTCCGCGCAGCCCCCGCTCCTCCGCCTCCAGCAGCGCGAACGAGTGGTTCGCCACCAGCCGTGTCACCTGCTCATCGGCCCCATGCTCATCCCGCAGAAACCGGGCGCCGTCCAACGGATGAAACCCGGTCACCGCGAGCCGGGGCGCGTACCCGACATCGTGTAGAACGGCTGAACCCTCCAGCAGCGGGGCAACGTCCTCAGCCACGCTTGCCAGTTGGGCTGCCCGCGCCGCCACACCCTGCGAATGTGCCCATCTCCGAGGCAGCGACGGGGCCAATTCGGCTTCGGCTATCTGCCACGCCCAAGTCATGAACCCTCCACAGCGATCATGTATCGATTCATCGTCGCAGTAGGGACATGGCTCTCGAGAGCCTGCTCCATGCCTAGCCCACATGCGGGTCTGACCGGTTTGATCATTGTCACTCCCGGCTCAGGGGACCGCAAAGCTCCCCGGAGCAAGGAAGCCCCCACGGCGAATGCCTGTAGCGCTCGACGCCTGTTTCACAGTGGGCTACATCCGTCCCATCGCACCCAGCTTGGGCGTTCTCGCACGACAAGCGCGACCTAACGTCTATCATCGAAGATGCGGATCGTAGAGTTCGGCAGGTTGCGTGGTCTCGCTCGCCGTCGACGGGGTCGCAACGGCCTAGATCAACACTGGTCACTCGAAGGGGATCCCTTATGGAAAAGGTAGAACCGGCCGACACCGTGGAACTCGCAGTATCTCCAGCTCTGTCGCTGGAGGCAGAAAGTGTCGCCCTGAAGCGCCTGATCGAAGAGGTCCGGACGGGCGAACCGGTGATGTCCGGTAATTACAACCGGACCCACAATCGCCACAACCGCTAGAGGTTGGGGTCGGCCCTGAACCGGCAAATTGATACCGTACTGGTCAAGACGGCCAGTCGGTGCAACCTTGACTGCAGCTACTGCTACGTCTACAACCTCGGTGACGAGGGATGGAAGAGTCAACCTCGCCGTATGGCAGATGCGGTGATGGCTGCTGTCATTGATCAGTTGGGCGCACTCAGCAAGTCGCAGTCGCACCCGCTGAGCGTGGTACTGCACGGGGGTGAACCCCTTCTGCTTGGCCTCGGCGCCACCGAACGTTTCATCAGCGGTCTCAAGTCGAACCTGCGCGCAGATGCCGGTCTGCACGTCCAAACCAACGGCGTACTGTTAACCAACGAGTTCATTGACATTTTCGATCGCTTTGACGTTGGGATCTCGATCAGCCTTGATGGTCCGGCTGAACTGCATGATCGAAATCGCCTGGACCGACACGGCGACGGTTCTCACGAGCGTGTGGTGGCCGGCGTTGCTCGACTCGTCGCACACTCGGCGCGTGATCGGTTATTCAGCGGCTTGCTCGCGGTTGTCGATCCGACGTCAGACCCTGTTGAGGTGTACGAATTCCTGAAGGCCACCGGGGCGCCATCATTCGACTTTCTCTATCGGGACGGAAATCACGACGCCCTTCCTCCAGGGAAGAGCCAGAGGGACTCGACTGAATACGGCGACTGGATGGTGCGTTTACTTGACCACTATCTCGCCGACTTGACCCCGCCTCGAATACGCGTACTCGATGACCTCATACGTCTCATCCTTGGCGGCCAAGGTCGCAAAGAAGGTATCGGGCAAGACGAGTACGGCATTCTTGTCATCGACACCGATGGGCGTATCACGCGTAACGATACACTGAAAGTGGCGTTCCCGGGTGCTGATCGCTTCTCGTTTGATCCCTCAATCGTCAACCGAGACCTCCTCGACCAGCTCGCCGGAGCAGAACTCGACGATTACTTCAACCTTCATCATCCGACGTCCCCGACCTGCGAAGCCTGTCCCGAGCTGACGGTCTGCGGCGGAGGAATGCCTGCGCATCGCTGGTCTACCAAGAACGGCTATTCCAATCCGACTGTCTTTTGCAGCGACCAGCTGCAACTGATCTCGGCCGTTAGGAGCCGTCTCGGCATTGCCGCCAAGGGAATTTACAGCCACGAGGGATCGCCATGACAACCAACGTTCCGCCTGAACAAGACGCATTGCAGGAATACGGCACGGCGGGTTGGACGCAGCCAGATTTAGGCAGCCGCGAGCTGGTCGAAACTCCGTTTCGATACGCAACATTGACTAATTGCCTCACACCACAGATCGGTGAATACGTACTCGAATGGTTTGAGCGCGATGCACCGTGGATCGCGAAGCGGACCGACTTCTATGAGCAGTACGAGTTCAGTTGCTGGGATAGTGCGTCACCGGCAGCTTCCTACCTAACCAGAAGCGACGTGCTCGGTGCCATCGGTATCACGATGACGGGCATGTTCGGATGCGAGTTTGAGCCGGACGTCAGCGTCGTGTGCCATAAGCTTGTGCGCGGACATCGGATCGGCATACATAATGACTATCTCGTCGGAGAAGAAACACACCGACTGACCATCCAGCTAAACCGTGGCCTCTCCGACACCGATGGCGGCTTTCTGATGCTCTTCAGCTCTGGAGATCCCGCCGATGTTCACCGTGTACTACGTCCGCAACATCTGAGCGCACTTGCCTTCGAAATCTCGCCCGATTCATTTCACGCGGTTTCCGAGATGCATGGAGGAGCTCGATACACCATCATTTACTCGCTCCGAGCTCGACGTGACTAGCCCCCTCAGTTTGCGCTTGAGCGAGGAGCACTTGCTTTGGTTTCCTGGCCTGACAGTTGGGCTTGTAGCCGACTTCGTATCACGCAATCGAGTCGAGCCAAGTCTCATCGAGACGTATGGGACGTCTCGTTGGCTGGCCGGCGACGCGAAGCCCGCGCCCGACGGCGGTGAAATCCAGCTTGGCACTCACGTTGCGAAGATTGAGTATTTGTCGAGTGAGACGCCTACGGGGTTTGAGGGTTTGCGCTTTCCTTCAAGTCGTGATCCGAAAACCCCTGATCGAATTCAAGCGGCGGCTGACGTACTTACACATATCCCGAGCCTGGCTGAGAGTATCGGCTCGGTCGTGAAGGTAATTCATCCAATTATATCCATGCGGGATCACGATGTCAGCCACAGCACACCCGAGGTGCCATTCTCGATCTTTGTCTCCATACCGGAAGAAGACGAGCGGGACACCTTGCCAAGGCTGGCCGAGTCGATCATTCATGAGTCGATGCACCTCCAACTCACTCTTGTAGACTCAATCGAGCCCCTGGCCACCGATGACCGTTCAACCGGTTACTCTCCGTGGAAGGATGAAGATCGCCCCATCACCGGACTCTTGCATGGCCTCTACGTCTTTGCTGTCATTCATCAGGCGCTCGGCGTCCTGACCAACGTACGCGGCGAGTGGCGCCCGTACTTTCGCAAACGCAGCAGTGAGATCAAACGTGAGATCGCTACGCTCCCGGAGGCACCGGAAGAACTATCCGGAATTGGCATCTATTTGTGGCGACGCTGCCTCGAAAGCATTGCAGCTGAGTAAACCTTCACGCTCAGGTACCAGTTGGCCAACTGGTACGAGTCCGAAGCGGAAGTGGGCGAGCATGTACGTGGTTTCGACCAGTTGACCATCAACCCCGCTCAGTGTTGAACTGACCGATGAGATGCGGTAGTTCGGCGAGCGAGTCAATACGCATCGTCGTAATGGCGGTGGCGTCGGGATCATGCTGCTGAATCGTTCCCCACGGTCCTCGGCGGATGAGCGCGGTCAGCAGGCCAGCCTGCACCGCCGGCCGTTTGTCGTTGTCCAGGCGGTCTCCGACGTACAGAATCTCGTCCGGCTCAGCGGGCGCTGTCTTGACGATGTGCTCGAAGAAGGCGACGTCAGGCTTCGATACGCCCCAGTCGTCGCTCGTCGCGATGAAGTCGGCAGGCAGGTCGAGGCTCCGCAGGATCCCTCCGGCGCGGGACGTCTGGTTGCCTGCGATTCCTACCCACAGGCCCGCCGACCGCAGCGCGGTCAGAGCAGGCCGTGCATCCGGATAAAGGTCGTCTTCGCCAAACCACTCCGGCTTGCCCGCCTCCGCTCTCCGCTTCCGCTCCTCGTCGAGGTCGAAGCTGGGCTGAAAGATCTGGAACGTCTCGCGGTAGTCACGCCCCTGCGCGATGACTGCGCCGAAGACGGCCGCGAAGGTGTGCCGAGGCACACCGAGCCAATCCGCCCAAGTGCCGTATTCCCGGGTCTCGTCGACCAGACACTCACCGACGTCGAACACCACGGCACGGATCATGGGGGCAGCGTAGCCGGAGGGTGGCCTTGCCACATTTGGTCCGGCGAGGGCCGGACAAGCCGCTCCTCATCTCGGGAGGACGTCGTCGAGGTACTGCTGCACGGGCGGGAGGAGGCCGGCGGGAACGTACGCCGAGATCTCGGAGTGCGCACACCAAGTCACCTCTGCCACTTCATCGCGGTCGGCAACGTGGGCTGTGCCGGAGACGACCTCACAGGCGATGTACGACATGTGCCGGTGCGTATCCGGGTGGATGCGCTCGCCCAGCGACCGAACCGCTTCGACGCTGAGGCCGGCTTCTTCGAGGGTCTCGCGGACGGCGACTCCCTCCGGCGACTCACCCGGCTCGATCTTGCCCGCGGGAAACTGCCACGACAGCTGTCCTTCCGCGACTCGACGTCGCACCATCAGCACGCGACCGCGCTGGACGACGACCGCTGCTGAGATGTGGGGACGGCTTTCAGCGCCTTGATCCGTCACGATGGAACCTCCAATCGACGCTCCCCCGAACGGAGTTGGAGTGCGGGGTCAGGAGGCATAAGGACCTCACCCGGACGGAGGCAGGTTCTGGGCGTAATAGGCGCGAAGTGCTGCTTCGCTGCCGGAGCCGGTGGCGGTCATGATGCGTTGGAAGCGGGAGAAGCGGAGGTCTCCCGCGGTGAGGATGCGGGGGTGCTGGCGGTCGGGCGGGCAGTAGCCGGTGCTGTCGGGAATGAGAGCTCCGGGTGGGGGCGTGGGCGCGCTGCCGAGATTCAGGTAGACGGCGTGTGCTGCTTGGGTGCCGGACTGCCCTTGTCTGTCGGTCCATTCCGCGGCGAAGGTGCCCTCGGCGGCAGAACGTACCGACAGCCGTGTCAGCGGCAGCAGCGTCACGCTGGGGGCGCTCCGCACCTCGTCGGCCTTGTAGTCGTCGCCGGCCGGGTACGCCACCACGATCTCGGTGGAGTGCGAGGCGTGGGCTCGTAGGAAGGTGCCGAGTGGGCGGTCGGCGCCGAGGACGAGCAGCGGGCCGGCCTCGCTTCCAGGGATCGCCGCTCCCCAGAGAGTGGGCAGCACCATGTCCTCGGCGACCGTCAGCCAGGAGACGTCGTCTGCCGCCAGCGGGCCCACACCGGTGGCGACGATCGCATAGGCCGCGGCCAGCCGGCGGCCAGTGTCGAGAGTGACGGCGACATGATCGTCGGAGGCGTCGATTCCGTTGGCGTGCACGCCGAGCTTGACTTGACAGAGGTCGGTACGGGCGAGGTCCTTGGTGATAGCGGCGGCCAGTTCGGGGCCGCTGGTGTGGCCGCCGGCAACGTTGTTGACCGCTGTGATGTGCTGGAGCTTGCCGCACAGCGCATCCCCCGCCTCGACCAGGACCGAGCGCATGCCGACGCTCGCGGCCATCAGCGCCGCCGCGCAGCCTGCTGGACCTCCGCCCACAATGATCAGGTCGACGTGGCCATTGGGAATTGGAGTGGCTGCCATGGCACCTATTCCAGCACCGGCGCTTTGAGCCGCGGTGCGAGTTGGCGGAGGACATCGTCGGTGGTGATGAGCTGGCGGCGGCCGATGAGGCGGCGCGCGACGACCAGACCCGCGTCGTGGACGGCGGGGCCGGCGTCGCTGGCCGAGGCGTCGGTGACGATCCACGGTGAGTGGCCTCGCTCGAACGCGTCGGCCGCTGATTTGAGTACGCAGCTCTCGGTGGCGATGCCGCAGAAGACAAGATCCTTCCATCCAGCCTGCTCGATCAGCGCGACACCTTCCTCGGTATAGAGGGAGTACGCGGGCTTGTCGAGCACCGCGTACGCGGACGCGGCCTGCTCCGCCAACTCGGCGACGATGTCGGTTTCGGGGGCGTGCTGGAGCCGCGACCAGTCGAAGAACCGCTCGAAGGGGCTGTCCGCGTAGTTGAGGTAGCGGGTGAAGACGACAGGGCATCCGGCGGCCGACCAACGCTCCACCAGCCCGGCCAAGACAGGGACGACATGCCGACTGTGATGGTTGGTGAAGCCGTTCTGCATGTCGATGACGATCAGGGCCGCGTTGTCGACGTCCATGGCTGCGGTATCTCCTGTCGTCGTCAGCCGACGCTGTCCCGAAGGGCGTCCTGCGCGGCCCGCAGTCGTTCCGCGAGACCGCTTGTCTTCATGATGACCTCTCGCATGAGGCAGTGCTGCGCGGTCTCCTGGGCACGTGCTGTCGTGAGACGGGAGTATCCGGCGCGCAGGAAGCGCCAGCCGAAGTCGTCGGGGGTGGAGGGATCCTGCCCGTCTTCGACAAGTGTCTGGATCTGACGGGAGAAACACCACAGTGCTTGGACGGTGAGTTCGCAGGCCACGAGGTCGTCGCTGGTAAGACTGCGCTCGGGGGTGTGGGCTGCGTAGGCCACTCCTACCGCAGACTGTTCCCATGAGGTCGGGCATTCTGCTGTACGGGCCACCGGCAGCGGGCAAGGACACGGTCACTACGGCTCTGGCCGCACTCGACGGGCGGTACGTCCCCTTCCGGCGGCTCAAGGTCGGCAGCGGGAAGTCGTCGGGCTACCGTATGGGTACGGCCGCTCAGTTAGCCGGACTGGAGGCCTACGGCGACGTCGTCTACCGCAACGAGCGGTACGGCAATATCTACGTCGTCGACCGGCCAGGGCTCGACCGGGCCTTCGAGGGTGGAGCGGTGCCGGTCATTCATCTCGGCCAGGTGACGGGGGTGGAGCAGGTCGCAGCCCTCTCCGGGGCGCGCTGGGTGCGCGTACTTCTGTGGTGCTCCCGGACCTCCACAGCCGAGCGGTCGCAGCGCCGGGGCGATACAGACACGGCGGCCCGCCTGGCAGCGTGGGACGCCACAAGGGAGGACCTCCATTCATACCCTCAGGCCATGTGGGAGGTGCGGGTCGACACAGATGTGGCCACGCCGCAGGAGGCGTCCCAGCAGATCGACGCGTTCGTCCGCAGCGCCGCACCGCAGTCCTGACCGAAGCAGGCCTGCCGGCGGCCCTACGTCGGGGCGTCCGGCTCCCTGCGCAATGCTTCCAGCGCCTCGGCGATGGTGAGCTGCTGGTCCTTGCTGCCGTCCCACCGGGCGAGCGTCGTGGCAGCCGCGTGCATGAGAGAGTCCGGCAATCCAGCGTCGGCGAGCAGGCCGGCAGCGTCCTCGATCTCCGGACCCCAGCGCCAAGCACGGGCGGCGGTCTTGGGGATGTAGTCGGTCTCGACGAGGTAGCTGCGGGTGCGCTTGGCCGCGATCGCCAGTAGCTCGTCCCCGACGCCGTACGCGTCGGCCGCTCCGTACGCCACGGCGGCCAGCACGCGAGAGACCTTCTGATAGCTGGTGTACGCGAGCTTGAGGGCGGAGGCCGCGCCGAGGCTGCCGCCGAGGACGTGCGTCCGGATATCCGTACCCGCAAAGAGCTGCACGATCCGATCGGTCCGGTCGTGGACGCCGGCGAGATAGAGCGTCGGTGTCTTGCATCCGATCGGGGGCGAGCCGACGACCGCAGCATCGACCACCGGCATGGGTGCGAGCATATCGGCGGCATGTTGCACGCGTGAGGGCGTCACCGCGTTGGCTTCGACGTAGATCGCCTCCACGCTCGTGGGCCGAACGTCCGCGACCGCAGCGGCAACCTCCTCGGCGGCAGCCGGAGGGCACAAGGAGAGCAGCACCTCGGAGCGAGCAACGAGTTCCGCCAGTGCGACGGGGCGGAGGCCCGCGGCTTCCGCCCGAAGACGGGTCGCGTCGCTGCGACCGTCAGGGCACCATACGACCGTGTGACCGCGCGCACGCAGTTGCGCGCCGAAGGCGGCCCCCATGCTGCCCGGATGCAGCAGCCCGACTGTCGTCACGAGGTGGTGCTCACGTGATCTGCCTCGATATGAAGCAGGCGGTCGATGGCGTCGATGACATCGGCAACCGTGTGGTCGGGGGCGGGAACCCGTGGATCCCAGGGCCGGCCGTTGTCGACCCAGATCGTACGCAGCCCTGCCGTGTGACCACCCCTCACGTCGTTGACGGGATTGTCCCCCACCATCCAGCCGCCATCCTCCAGCGCCGCCCCGCACCGCTCTGCGGCAAGAGCGAAGTGGCGAACGTCAGGCTTCCGCGCGCCGGCCTCCTCGGAGACGAAGGCACCGTCTACGTAATTGGCGATCCCGGTGGCCCGCAACTTGGCCCACTGGATGTCCGCCGCCCCGTTGGTCGCCACCCCCACCCGCCAGCCGGCCGCACGCAACTCGTCCAGCCCGTCCAGCACTTCACGGGGGCAGGACACCATGGCCGCGATGTCCGCGCAGTACAACCGCCACAGCTCCTCCGTTGGCGCGGTCAGCCGAAAGCGGGTTCGGATCGTGTCGAAGGTAGACGGATACGTCCGCTCGGACACCATCCCCAGGACGTACGTACGCGCCTCGTCTCCCAGCCCGTGCCGAGAAACGAACTCGGCAGCCCAACCATCGAGCGTCCCCCGACGGTCCACGAGGGTGTTGTCGAGGTCGAAGAGAACCAGGGGTCGCCGCACACCTGCACCATAACGAACGCCCTTGCCTCTCGTATGCCTGACCGAGCCACCGTCGCCCCAGATCTGCGGGGGCTGCGACTCATCGGTCTCCTGTGCTATTCGTCGACGTCGACTCCGTAACCGCGGGCGAGCGCGACGAGGCCGTGGTCGTAGCCCTGGCCTATGGCGCGAAGGCGCCAGCCTTCGCCGCGACGGTAGATTTCCGCGAGCAGCATCGTGCGCTCCGTGGTGGCCGCGTCAAGGGTTGCCCGGACGGTAGGGGCTGCGGCGATCCCACGAGTGGCGGTCACCTCGATGGCGCCGACGTCGGAGAAGGTGGCGCTGCCGTCAATCGCTGCCGCGACGACTACCCGGGACACTTCCAGGGGCAGCCGTTCCAGGTCGACGGTGACGGCTTGCTCGGTCGGGCTGTGGGTGGCCAGGCGAACGACGCCGTCCGGGTGCTCGGGGGCGTTGTAGAAGATGAAGTCCTCGTCCCCCGCGACCCGTTCGTGCACGTCCAGCCGGAAGGCGACGACGTCGATCGCGCAGGCAGTGTGCTGCTCCCACGCGGCGGTTACCGTCCAGGCCGTACCGTCGGAATCCGGCAGGTCGATCACCGCTCCGCGGACCAGTACTTCCGCCGCGTCCGACTCGTTCACGACAGGGCCTGAGGGCGCGGGCGCGACAAGCCAATCGGCGTCGTGCACGCGCAACCCGAGCAATGCGATACGGGCCATACGCCGATCCGATTCGCCGCCGGGGAGCACCACGACATCCGTGACCTTGGCCGAGAGGTTGACCGCCGCCGACGCGCCGAAGTCGACGACGCGCACGCGCGCCGCTGCCGCCTCCTCATGAGTGCCGCCCAGGACCAGGACGCGGCGTCCGGTCAGCAGCTGAGCCACTCCGTCGGCGGGTGACGGGGCACCGGCACCGGAGGGGTTCTGGGCCGTCGTCGCCCTGCCGGGCATACCCGCCCTGCCGCGTGGCATCGGGGCCGGAAGCGCGGCTCCCTTGGACTGACCGGGCCGCACGTTCTCCAGCAGCCGCAGATAGGCCGACTCGTCGATGAGAGGAACCCCCTCCGTCGCGGCACGGCGGAGTTTGCTGGACCCGGCGCCTGGGTCGTTGGTGACGACGACGCTTGTTTGTCCGCTGACCGACGTCACCATGTTCAGCCCGGCAGCCACGGAGCGGACGATCAGGTCCTCCCGTGCGACCCGTGTGTCCCCGGTGACGGCGACCTTCATGCCTTGCACCAGCGGTCCGCCCGCCGTCCATCGACCCGGGTTGCGGTAGGCGCAGGGCGTCTTGGGCACATATGGCCGGTAGTCCTGACGTGGCGGACAGGTCAGCAAGGGCAAGGAGAGACCGAGTTGGTCGGCGGCCTCCAGCGAGCCGCGCAACACGCCGGAGAGGACGCGTACATCGTCCCGGGCGTCGTGGGCCCGTTCCTGCCGTACGCCGTAGTACGCGGCGAGGGTGCCCAGTTTGAGGTCAGGGGTGGCCGGTCCGATTAAGCGGTTGAGTGCCAGTGTGCACAGACGGCTGCTGACCGGGGCGAAGGAGCGGGCACGGGCGAACTCATGGGCCAGGAAGTCGTAGTCGAACTGGGCGTTGTGCGCGACCATGACGCCGCCGCCCAGCAACGCCTCTACCTGGGGAGCGATCTCCTCGAAGGTCGGTGCTCCCACCAGTCGGGCGCGAGTAAGGCCGTGGATATGCACCGGGCCGGGGTCGCAACCAGGATTGAACAATGTGGAGAACTCCCCCATCTGCCGGCCATGCCCGTCCAGCCTCAGGATCGCCAACGACAGGACGCGGTCCCGGCCCGGCCGCAGTCCCGAGGTCTCTACGTCCACCAGCACCCAGTCGTGGACGTAGTCGAACGTGGTGGGCCACTTCAGGCTCGGCGACAGTGCGGCCATGCTGGGGGCTCCTCCCTGGGCGGCTGTGCGGGCGACGAAGTGCCCTCCCGCTGTGGCAATCGGCCCGAATTCTCCCATGTGGGGGAGGCGTTCCAGGCCCAGTCGTGCGACCGACGGATACGGAACAGCGCGGGGCAATCGTCAACGGACCCCATCGCCGATAGCCGAAGCGCTCCTTACTCCATCCGGTCTCCGGGTAATCTGACCCCATCGTCATCGCGGCCCGACGGGCTTCCGCTCCACTCAGGTGGAGTCTCGAAGGACATGCCCCCACCCGCACGAGTCATTTCGTGCTGCCTGGGGGAAATCCTTGCTGTTCCGCGCGTCGGCCAGGACGGTCGCCGTCATGGCGCTCGACGGCTCGCTCTTCCTGCACCTCACCGAACAGTTCGTCCACATGCACGGATACCGCCCTGGAACCTCCGAGGTCCGCTCCTGGGAGCGCAGTATTCCGGCATTGGCATCGGCCCTGAACGACGCCAGCCTTGGGGACGTCGAAGTGATGCTGGAGTACGCCCTGCCGCTGAACAGCAAGCGCGCCGACGCCGTGCTCGCCGGAGCGCATCCGGTCAGCGGGGAGCCGTCCTACGTCGTAGTCGAGCTGAAGCAGTGGAGCCAGGCAGAGCCGCACGAGGACGATGCCCTGCTCTGCCACATCGACGCCTACGCGCAGCCCGTGCTCAACCCGATAGAGCAGGTACGGCGCTACTGCGAATACCTGGTCAACTTCAACGGCGCCCTCGCCGAGCACCCGAAGCGGGTCAGCGGGGTGGCATACCTCCACAACGCCACGGAGTTCGGCGTGAGCGGGCTACGGGAGATCGAGACCGACGACCGGGGGCAGCTCTTCACCGCCGAAAGCCGGGGCTCGTTTCTGGACCACCTCCGCACCAAGCTGAGCAACAAGCATCCGGGGGCACGGGCGGCCGACGAGCTCCTGGCGGGCAAGGCGGCGCCGTCGAAGCAGCTCATGGCGCTGGCCGCGCAGGAGGTGCGGGAGCGCGAGCAGTTCGTCCTGCTGGACGAGCAGCAGGTCGCGTATCGGATGGTCCTGAACGCGGTCCGCAAGGCGAAGCAGTCCGACCACAAGGAGGTCGTAGTCGTCACCGGCGGGCCGGGCACCGGCAAGAGCGTCATCGCGCTGTCCGTTCTCGGTGAGCTGTACCGGCAGGGCGTCCCGGCACTGCACGCCACCGGCTCCAAGTCGTTCACCCAGACCATGCGGAAGGTGGCCGGCGCGCGCAAGCGCGAGGTGCAGGATCTTTTCAAGTTCTTCAACGGCTTCATGACAGTCGAGAAGAACTCCCTCGACGTACTGATCTGCGACGAGGCCCACCGCATCCGGGAGACCTCGGCCAACCGCTTCACCTCTGCCGCCCACCGGACGGGCCGACCGCAGATTGACGAACTGATCGACGTGGCCCGGGTCCCGGTCTTCCTCCTGGACGAACACCAGGTGGTGCGGCCTGGCGAAATGGGGACGGTCGCCGAGATCAAGGCAGCCGCGACCCGCAAGGGGGTCGAGTGTTCCGTCGTCCGTCTGGAGAGCCAGTACCGCTGCGGCGGCAGTGACGCCTATCTGCGGTGGGTCGTGCGCCTCCTCGGCCTGGAGCCAGGTGGTCCGGTCGCCTGGGAGCCCGACGACCGCATGCAGCTCCAGGTCGCCGGGAGCCCGGAGGAGATGGAGGCGTACCTCCAGGACCGGCGCGGCGAGCGCTACGGCGCCCGCATGACCGCGGGCTACTGCTGGCCCTGGTCCGATGCGAAGCCCGGGCAGCCGCTACCCGCGGACGTCGTGATCGGCGACTGGGCGCGCCCCTGGAACCTCAAGGGCGAGCGCGCCATCTCCGGGGCCCCGCCGTCCGCGCTGTGGGCCACCGACCCGGCCGGCTTCGGCCAGATCGGCTGCGTCTACACCGCGCAGGGCTTCGAGTACGACTGGTCCGGCGTCATCATCGGCCCCGACTTCGTCTGGCGCGGCGACCACTGGGTCACCGACCGCACGAAGTCCAAGGACCCGGCTTTCAAGAAGACCACGTCCGACGCCGACGTGGACCGCCTGATCCGTAACACCTACAAGGTCCTGCTCACGCGCGGCATGGTCGGCACGGTGGTGTACTCAACGGACCCCGAGAGCCAGGAGAAGCTGCGGGAGCTGGCCGAGGGAAGGCTGAGGGCCATTACGGCCTGACCGCTACCCTCGTTCCCGAGGTACCAGACATCCTTGAGGACACGGGCATCTTCCGGGGTGGCAGCAGTACGTGGAACGAGGAGGGCGAACTGCTGGTCTGATCGGTCCGCGAGGGCTCAAAGGACCCCTGCTCCCGTCGCTCCAGCACGAAATACGACGCGCTCAATCCGCATGCCACCGAGAATCCTTCATGGAACCGATCGACGCCGCTCGCGGCGTTGTGGAAGAACACCATCCCGACGCACGAGCTGCCTTCCTCGGCGGCAGCGTCGTCACCGACCGCCGCACGGCGACCGCGCGAACCGGAGACACCGAAAGAGTCATAGCGCGAACGTAGCACCAGGCTGCAGCGTCAGTACGAGCGAGCCCGAACTGCCCCAAGCAGTAGCCCAGCTCGTACTGCGGCGAGGATTCACGCAGTGGGTGGAGGCGGGCAACCTTCAGGGCATGACGTACATCGTGCTGAGCCTGCCCGGCAGTTGAGTCGACGGGCTGTCACTGCCGCGTCTCCCATCGCACCGCCTCCTCAAGGACGAACCGGGCCCCGTCGAAGTCGGCCAGACGGGCGGCGACGGTGTGTGCGGCGAGGTGCTCGGGCAGGGCGGCCGAAAACTTCAGACCCTGTACGGCGCGGGGGTTGACCTCGGGTAGGACCAGGCGCTCGGTGAGGTCGGCGAGGGCATCCTGCCAACTCTGCCGTGTCATTGCTGCACTGAGGCGGATACAGGCGTCGTCGGGCTGTTGTACGGGGTCAGCGACGGCACCGAGGGAGGCAATGAGGGTGGCGTTGGCGCGGAAGCCGGCCCAGGTCCACCATTCGAGTTTGTCACCCTCGCGGAGCAGGAGTGTCCCGCGCGCGTCGACGTGTGCGGCGCGGTTCTCGCGGAGCTCGGCGAGGCGTGCTTGTGCGCGCCGGGTGAAGCGGACGGGCGGGTCCGCGCCGAGGAGTACGTCGCGCATGGCGCGGGTGAGCGGGAAGGAGAGGCCGCTGAGTCCGTAGCTCTCCCATCGGGCGCGACCGCCGCCTTCGGCGGGTTCGACGAAGGCGCGTCTGCGGTTGAAGTCGATATGGCCGACCTGCCAGCTGCGTCCGCCTAGGAGTAGCAGGCGCGGCCCATCCCGCTGTTCCAACAGAAGCCCTGGGTCGATAGTGCCGAGATCCTTGCGGCCGAAGTAGACGGTGAATTGCGGCGGGGCGGTGAAGGCAGCAGTGAGGGCCATGAAGTGGCGGCGGCCGAAGTGCTTCTCGGCCTGGGAGCCGATGAAGAGGAGTCCGTCGTCGGTGTCGAGGAAGCCCTCACCGACCAGGTACTTCAGGATCGGCGTCGCGCTCTTGTCGAAGGGGGCGAGACCGTTCCACTCCTCGTGCCAGGTGTGGTCGCCGAGCGTGTGCTGCTGCAGGACCGCGGCGAGAATCTGCTGGGCAACGAGGTGGCGCGGCTGTGGCGGCGGGACGACGGGCTCGATCCAGTGACGGCCCCACAGCAGGAGCAGTGCCGCGGCTTTCAGGAAGGCAGGCTCGTCGACGGCGAGGAAGAGGGCATTGCGTATGGTCCCGGTGCGCCGTCCCGTGCGGCCCAGGCGTTGCAGGAAGGCGGCGACAGTGTCAGGGGCGCCGACCTGGATGACTCGATCCAAGTCACCTACGTCTATGCCGAGTTCAAGGGTCGACGTGGAGACAATCACGCAGTCGCGGGCCTCTGCGAAGGCTTCTTCGGAGCGGCGCCGCTCGTCGAGGGAGAGGGAAGAGTGGGAGAGGTAGGTCGTCACGCCGCGGAGGCGGAGCTTCTCACCGAGTTCCTCGACCGAGGCGCGGGAGTCGCAGAAGACGAGACGCTTCTCGCCACTGTGGAGGAGGGAGATGAGTTTGGCTGCGTTGTCGAGGGAGCCCACATAGTCGAGTTCGATGTCGCCGGGTGGTGGGGCGCTTCCTGCGGGCGCCGTGCGATGAACGCCAGGTGCGACGACGCGGCCCGCGCGCTCGTGTGGTTGTGCCCCTTGCAGCCAGTGCAGCAGGTCCTCGGGGTTACCGACGGTGGCGGACAGACCGATGCGCTGGATGCGCCGCCCTACGAGGCGCTCGAGTCGCTCGAGTACGGCGAGCAGGTGCCAGCCGCGGTCGTCCGAGGCAAAGGCGTGCACCTCGTCGACGACGACGGCCCGCACCCCGCCGAGCATGTGCTTGTGGTCAGTCTTCTTGCTGATGAGCTGCGCTTCGAGAGATTCGGGTGTGGTCAGGAGGATGTCGGGGCTTTCGACCCTCATCCGCTTGCGGGCGGATTCCCTGGTGTCGCCGTGCCACAGCCCCGCCGTACGGCCTAGCCATCCCGCGTAGGTCTCGAGGCGCGGTTCGAGGTTGTTGAGGAGAGCTTTGAGGGGAGCGAGGTAGAGCACCGACGTGCCCTGCCAGTCGCTGTTTTCCATGGCCGCGAGCAGCGGGAAGGAGGCCGCCTCGGTCTTGCCACCCGCGGTGGGGGCGAGCAGTACGGTGTCCTCCCCGTCCATCAGCGGGTCGATGGCGGCCTTCTGCAGGGGACGCAGGTCGGGCCAGCCGAGGGTGTTGACGATGTGGTGCAGGAGTACGGGATGCAGGCGATTCACCGGATCTGGGCGCTCCGCCTGGTCCGATGCCATCACAGTTCCAGGCCGATGTCGTCGGCGGCCGCCGCGTTGCGTTCCACATCGCTCAACTCGGTCCGGGAAACGGTGAGGTGGTAGTGGACCCGCGGGTCGAACTCCTCGAACTGGTCGATCCGGTCGAGGACGTCCCCGACGAGCTTCTTCAAGAAGATCCGCGGGGCGACGCCGACCTTCCCGCCTAGTCGCCCGCCGACGGCCTTGGCGAGGTCACCGATGTAAGCCTCGTCGGCCACCTCCCGGATCCGTACTGGATCGCCTGCCCCGGCGGCGTAAAGGTCCCGGACCTTCAGCCCGAGCTGGACGAGGCGCTCCCCGGTGAAGCCCGGCAACCGGATCTGTACGGCGCGCGGGTTGTCGAAGCGCGGGTCGGTCGAGAAGTCGGTGGCGAGCCGCTGCGCGAGGGGGGCGAGTCGCTGCACACCCTGCGGCCCGTCGTAGAAGGCCGGGGTGCCGGTGATCACCAGATAGAGGCCGGGGAATCGTCCGGAGTGCACCTCATCGATGAGCTGGCGCAGCGCGTTGAGGGCCTTGTCGCGGGCGTCGGAGCGGACCCGCTGCAGCGTCTCCACCTCATCGAATACGACGACGAGGCCGGCGTGACCGGTGTCGCGCAGGACGGTGAGGAGCCCCTGGAGGAACCCGAGTGCCCCGAAGTGGTCGAGGTCACCGCGCACCCCGGCCGCCTTGCGCGCCGCGGCGGACACGTGCGGCTGCCCACCGAGCCAGGCGAGGACGGCGGCGGCCGATGTATCGTCGCCGACCTCGAGCGCCTGTCGGTAGCCGCGCAGCGCGGCGGCGAAAGCCGGCGCTTGCCGGGAGACCTCGGCGAGGCGTGCCGACATCAAACGCTCAACGGCGTCAGCGAGCGCGTCCTCGGCGACACCGTCGGCGAGGGCGTCCTCCTCCAGTGCGTAGAACCAGCCGTCCACAACCTGCTGAAGCGCACTGGGTGGATAGGCCGCAGTGGTAAGCCGCTCGATGAGCCTTCGGTAGACGGTTTCGAGTTTGTGCAGCGGCGTCTCGTTCTCCGACACCTGGATCTCACAGACGGCAAGGCCGCGGGCCTTGCCGCGCTCGGCGAGCCATCGGGTGAAGAACGTCTTGCCGGAGCCGTACTCGCCACGCACTGCTTTGAAAACGGAGCCGCCGCCTGCGACGGTTTCCAGCTCCTCGTCCAAAGCGGGGGTGAACCGGTCGAGGCCGGTCGCGAGCAGATCGAGCCCCTGCTCGGGCACGGCTCCCCGTCGCAGTGCGTCCACGACGCCTCGTCGCCGTACGGCGCTGACCTGACCACGTACGTCATTCACGGGCACCATCCTCGCAAACCTGACCTGCTGCTGCCCGGGAGTCGGTGTGCGCGATGACTTCGGTACCGCGATCCCGGGGCCGGAAGGCCCATGTGCGGGATGAGCGGAAAAGGGCTGGGGGAAGGTGATCGCGCCCGTACAATCTGACAAACTGACAACCCATCAGGGTGGCTGTCGGGATGCCGGACACGAGCTGCTCGGTGCAACCGTTCACCACCGGGGTCAGCACTTACGGCAGGGCGCGGGGGGATCGGAGAGCAAGGCTGATGAAGAAGGGTCGCTGGACGGCCGTCGCTCCTTCCGAGTTCCCGCACGAGCAGGCGGCCCTAGAGAGGATCCTCACGCCTCTGCCGGACGACGGTCCATGGCGGGCCTGGTCCAACTTCACCTTCGTCAGTCAGACGGGTCACGTTCGTGAGGTCGACCTCCTGGTCGTGACGCCGGGTGGCGTGCACATGATCGAACTGAAGAGTCTGCACGGCCGGGTGGAACGGCGTGGCGGCCAGTGGGTGCAGATCCCGCCGGGGAACCGACGCGGGTACGGCAAGGGTCTCGGCGATCCCCTGCGCCTCACCAACCAGAAGTCCAAGGAACTGGCTTCCCTGCTGCGCAGGTACGGCGCGAAGGTATACATCACCGAGGGTGTGTGCTTCACCGAGGACGGCCTCGACCTGGCGCTGCCGCCGCACGAGTTGAACGCCCACATCTACAACGGCATCCCGGCCCTCCTCGCAGAACTTCAGCTGCCGCCGCGCGAGGACCGGTTCAGAATCTCGTCCCAGGGCAGCGTCGACATCGACAGGACGCTCGCCCAGGTCGGTATCCAGCAAGTTGTCAGGGAGGCGAAGGTCGGACCGTTCATCCTGGACAAGCGGCCCTTCGACACTGGTGCCACCTGGGCCGATTACGTGGGCAGCCACGAGCAACTATCCGAGACCGTACGGGTACGGGTCCATCTGCGGCCCCGTAATTCGAGCAGCGAGGCGCGCAAAGCACTGGTCGAGGCGGCGAGGCGGGAGGCCGACACACTGAAGCGGATCCACCACCCAGGTGTGGTGCGCATCCGGGACTACTACCCCTCCGACCATGAAGCGGGCCCGGCGCTCACCTTCGATCACCATCCGGAGCGGCTGCACCTGGACGAGTTCCTCGACCGGTGGGGCGGGAAGCTGGACCTGGAGGATCGGCTCGCACTTGTCCGCCAGATCGCCGAGGCGATCAAGTACGCACACGCCAAGCGGCTTTATCACCGCGCCCTCACCCCACGCTCGATCCATGTCATCCCCCGTTCCAAGGGCGCGGCAGGGCGTGAGCTGAGCGAGGAGGAGCGCTGGCGGCGGCCCGTGATGCAGGTCTCCGACTGGCAGTTGGCCTCGCGTACGGTGACCTCCAGTGGAGTGTCCCTGGCGCCGTCCACCGTGTCGGGCGGGAGTGTCGACGACGCCTCGGACCCTTACCTGGCGCCGGAGTTGACCGCCCCGAAGGCCGATCCGGCGCGCATGGACGTGTACGGCATCGGCACGCTCGCCTATCTTCTCACCGCCGGCAGCGCTCCCGCCCCGACCCGCGCGGAGCTGCAGGCCGGCGCGGAGAGGGGCGAGCGGCTGGCACCGTCGGTGGTCAAGGACGGCATCCCGCCATTCCTGGATGACCTGATCGATGCCGCCACCGCCCAACAGCCGGACCGGCGACTCGACGCAGTGGGCGACTTCCTGGAGATGCTGGCGGACGTCGAGG
This sequence comes from Streptomyces sp. NPDC008079, assembly GCF_042957385.1. NCBI lineage: Bacteria > Bacillati > Actinomycetota > Actinomycetes > Kitasatosporales > Streptomycetaceae > Streptomyces > Streptomyces sp. NPDC008079. The sequence continues at coordinate 993,776 of NZ_JBIBIC010000001.1, read as the reverse complement.
AGGACCTCCGGCCCGCTGCTGTACCGGACGACGAGCAACCGCTGCAGGAGGAGGCCGCCGACGACCTCGATCCGCTGGAGGTCCCACCCGGCACGTTGTTGCGGGGACGCTGGCTGGTACGCCGCCGCCTCGGTACCGGCTCGACGGCGCGCGCCCTCCTCGTACTCGACGAGCAGCAGGGGAAGAACGACGCGTTCGCGGTGCTGAAGGTGGCGCTCGACGACGACAAGTCGGAGGCATTGCAGCGCGAGGCGGAAACCCTCGGTCGACTGCGGGACTCGAACATCATCCGGCTGCTCGTGCCTGGCACGTTCACCGTGGGCGGGCGTACGGTCCTGGCCACCGAGTACGTCGGCAACATCAAGGCCGAGGCCGACGACAAGCGCGACGACCGCACCGCGCGGGACGAGACCATGGCGCGCGTCTTGGGTCGCCAGGGCCGTCTCACCATGGACGACCTGGAGCGCTACAGCGACAACCTTTTCAACGCCCTCTACTACCTGGAAGGCGAGAGCGTCTGGCATCGCGACATCAAGCCGGACAACATCGCGATCCGGATCCGTCCCAACGGCACTAGGCAGGCTCTGCTCCTCGACTTCTCGCTGGCCGCCGTCTCGGCCCGCGAGACCGGCGCCGGCACATCCGGCTATCTGGACCCGTTCGTCGGCACTGTCATGCGGAACCTGTACGACGACGCCGCGGAGCGGTACGCGCTCGCCGTGACACTGCACCAGATGGCCTCGAACGAGCTGCCCCAGTGGGGCGACGGGTCCGTCACCCCACGTATGACGGATCCGAAGGAGTGGCCGTACCCGACGATCCAGTCGGAGGGCTTCGAGGACGAACTGCGCGACGGGCTGACCGAGTTCTTCCGCAAGGCGTTAAGTAGAGATGCGAAGCAGCGCCACAAGGACCTGCGGGACATGCGGACGTCCTGGCAGAGGGTGTTTCAGGACGCGCAGCGGCTGGCCGCCAGCGCCGGACACGAGTCACTGAGGCGGCAAGGACAGAGCTCCGCGCCGGACAGCGAAGCAGACACCGCTGAGCTGCGCGACCAGCTGGCCGAGGTCGCCACCCGTGACACTCCTCTGGTGCGTGCGGGTCTGACACCGTCCGCTTACTCGATCCTGCGGGACATGAAGCTCACCACGGTCGGTGCGTTCCTCGACCGGGCCAGCCAGACGTTCATCAACCGGCCGGGGCTCGGCGCCCGGACACGTACGGAGATCCAGCGCCGGCAGAAGGAGTGGCGTGCCCGCCTTGGCTCGCGGCCCGAGCCGGAACCGGAGCCAGAGCCGTCGCCGGAGGAGAGGACGCAGCGCGAGGCGGATCCCGAGCACATTGTCGGGGTGGTCTCCGACGCCCAGGACATCGACCATCTCCTGGTCGGGATCGTCCCGCCTGCCGCCGGTCGGACGAAGCGGCTGCACGAGGTGGCCGTGCACCTGCTGCGTGTACCCGGCGCCGACGGGACGCTACCGAACCTTCCGGTGTGGCCGCGACAGTACGACGCAGCGCAGGCTGTCGGGTTCGCCAACCAAGCGTCGATCTCGGGCGAGTTGAAGAAGTTACGCAAGCGCTGGGCGGAGGACGAGGGCCTGCTGGAGCCGCGAGCGGCGGTTCTGGAGCAGCTCCGCGTGCTCGGCCGAGTCGCCTCCGTGGATGCCCTTGCGGGCTGGCTGCTCGGCACCCGTGGCTACTCCCTGGGCGATCCGGAGGTACGACGGGCCGCCGCCTTCGCCGTGCTGCGCGCGCTGATTGAACGCGAGCAGCATCTGCCCGTCGATGAGCGGGCCTTCCAGCACTTCGCCCCGTACAAGGCAACCGATCCGGTGCGCCGCGCGGGCTTCCTCGCGCTGGAGGTCGACCCGGACAACGAAGCCGACGGCCCCGACACCCCGACCGCGCCCGCGCTGCTGAGCTATGTGAAGCGGCTCGGCGACGCCGCCGACCGGCTCGCGGGCCGGGACGCCCTGCCCGGCTTGAGCACCGTCCTCGCCGAGCTCAGCGCCGTGAGACTGCCCGAGGGTGACTTCCCCTGGGACGACCGGCGCGTCGCCACCCTCGCCGCCCAGGCGAGTCAGAACGCCGCGCTGTCGCCGCGGCTCGAGATCTACCCGCGCGACCTGGGCCTCGATCGCGCCCTGCGGCTCACCCAGGCGGGTCTGGTCCGCATCCTGCCGGGTCTGCCCGAGCAGCAGCAGCCAGGGCTCCCCCTGCGCGAGGTCCTCGAACGGGTCAACGACCGCTTCCCCGCTCTGGCAGTGCTCACCGGGATGAAGGACAGGCCCGAAGAGCTCCTCAAGGCGCTTCGCGAGGCAGGGTTCGACCTCAAGTACGCGGCCGACAAGAAGACGTTCCTGCCCCGGAAATTCGAGGCGGTCCAGTCGTACATCTCGGCCCTCAGCGGCAGCGGCTCCGGAACCGGAGGCCTGCTGGATCGGGAGTCGACCGCAGCTCGGGCCGATGCGCAGCTGGCGGGCGCCGCACGCCGCGACGGGCTCCGAGTGCTGACCGTGCGCGCGCGGATCGCGCCGGTGGTGGGACGGGAGCTGCACCGCCAGTACGGGGCTCGGGCAATGTCGGTGACCGAATTGTTCCTGAAGGGGCTGCGGGGCGACCTCACGCCCGGGCGCGAGATGCCGAAGTGGGAAGTCGTCGTCAAGGCGGACACCCTCCCGGCCGGGCAGCGGCCGACGGGGTTCGCGAACCTGCTGGCGGCGGTGTGGCAGGCCGTGCAGGGAGTCCTGGAAGGGGAGCTGGCGACGGGACACGAGGCTGACGCCGGCCAGGGCCCCGTTCTCCTCACCGACGCCGCCGTCTTCGCCCGCTACGACGGCATGCACGTCCTCGACCGGCTGACCGCGCTCGCCAGGCGTGGCGGCTGCCCCCTGTGGGTCTTGGTCGCCCAGGACGACGAATCCGCTGTCCCGAAATTCGCCGGACGCCCCGTCCCGTACCTCGAGGCCCAGCAGGAGTGGATCTCCATTCCCAAGTCCTGGACCCGCATGCACGAACCGAACGCCCTTGAAGGAGCCACCACGTGATCGACCGCAAGGCGCTGTTATCCGACCTGCAGGCACAGGTTAAGGCGGCGGAGACAGACCTCGAGGGTCAGGCGAAGAGGGAAAGCGCGGTACGCGAACGGCTCCGTGCCGAGTACGAAGCCTCGAAGAAGGTCGGCCGTACGGCGGCGACCTGGCAGTCCTGGCTCGATGAGCGGATCACGCAGGTGGCGGTGGCGTGGGTGCTCGGAACCGTCTTCGTACGGTTCGTCGAGGACAACGGCCTGGTACCGGAGCCGTACATTACCGCGCCCGACATCGCCGGGCGCGAGGTCGCGCAGGCACGGTACGACGAGTACGTGGATAAGGCGAAGGACCCCACGTACCGCGGCTGGTTCGAGCGAGCCTTCGAAGAACTTGCGGAAGGGCCGGCGGGGGCACTGCTGTTCTCGCCGCACAATCCGTTACGGCAGATCCCGCTCTCGCACGAGGGAGCGGGAGCGCTGCGGGACTTCTGGCAGCGCACGATCGACGATGAGGTCGGCACGCTGATCCATGACTTCACGGACCCGCTGTCGGGCGACGGCGACGGGACAGAGGGGTGGGACACCCGGTTCCTGGGCGACCTGTACCAGGACCTGAGCGAGGCCGCCCGGAAGAACTACGCGCTGCTGCAGACCCCGGAGTTCGTGGAGGAGTTCATCCTCGACCGGACGATGAACCCGGTGATACGGGAGCGGGGCGGCGTCGAAGGCCTGAAGATGATCGACCCGACGTGCGGGTCGGGCCACTTCGTGCTCGGTGCCTTCCGGCGGCTGGTACGGGAGTGGGCTGCGCAGCGGCCGGAGCTGGATGCGTACGCGCGGGTGCGCGGGGCGCTGAAGTCGGTGCACGGGGTGGACATCAACCCATTCGCGGTGGCGATCGCGCGGTTCCGGCTGCTGATCGCGGCAATGGCGGCGGCAGGGGTGCGGACGCTGGGGGAGGCGGCGGGGATCGATTGGCCTATGCAGTTAGCGGTGGGGGACAGCCTCATAAAGCCACGCGAGGTGACGGGCCGACTGTTCACGGCCGAGGGCGACCCGCTGGCCGAGTTCAAGTACGCGACCGAGGACATCCAGGACCGTCCGCACCTTCTGGACGAGGGCCGCTACGACGTGGTCGTGGGCAATCCGCCGTACATCACGGTCAAGGACAAGGAACTCAACAAGCACTATCGGGAGTTGTACGACGCCTGCTCAGGTAAGTACGCGCTGTCGGTGCCGTTTGCTCAGCGCTTCTTCGAGTTAGCGAAGAAGGGCGGGGCCGACGGCAAGGGCTATGGCATGGTCGGCCAGATCACGGCGAACTCCTTTATGAAGCGGGAGTTCGGGACGAAGCTCATCGAATCCTTCTTCCGTGATGCGGTGGAACTGACCGAGGTCATTGACATGAGCGGGGCGTACATCCCAGGACACGGGACGCCGACGGTCATCCTTGTCGGACGGAACCGTGACTGGACGCAGGGGCGGGGGGACACGATTCGCACGGTGCGCTCGGTGCAGGGGGAGCCTTCGGCTCCGAAGGAGCCGGAACGGGGACTGGTGTGGTCGGCAATCGTCGAGCAGATCGATGAGCCGGGGTCGGTGAGTCAGTGGCTTTCGGTGGGGGACCTGGACCGGGGGGAGTACTTCGGGAGGCATCCGTGGGTATTGGCAGCCGGTGGTCGAGAGATGCTGTCCCGGCTTGCGGACAGCTCGAATGGATCACTGTCCGCACTCGCAAGCGAGGCCGGCATCATGTCGGTCACAGGCGAAGACGATTTGTACCTGCTGCCAGCCGACTGCACGGCGTCGCGGATCGGTGTGCCGCAGACTCATCCACTTGTGACTGGTGACGCCATCCGCGACCACGAGATCCGTTACACATACGACACGGTTTGGCCGTACGACGAGAAGTTTAAAGTCCTTCCCCTGGCGGAGATCCCAGAGGTCGCCAAATATCTGACGCCTTACCGTGCGGCGATTTCGCGGCGCCGCCGTTTTGGCACTCCCATGATTGAGCGCGGACTTGCCTGGTACGAATGGCAGGAGCTCTATGCCGCCAAGCTGCGTTCTCCCCTCTCCATCACCTGGGGCGAAGTCGCAACCCATAACCACTTCGTGTTGGACCGGAGTGGAAACGTGTTCAACAGGACTGCTCCGGTGGTCAAGCTGAGAGAAGAAGCGACTGAGGAGGAGCACCTCCAGTTGCTCGGCGTGCTCAACAGCTCCACGGCTGCGCTCTGGCTCAAAATGGTCTGCCACGACAAGGGTAATGGCGGTATTGGCGGTGGAATTGCGAGTGGGGAATGGGAGCGCTTTTACCAGTTTAACGGTATGAACGTCCAAGATTTCCCCCTCCCGCCCGCCTACTCCACCACCCTCGCCATCGCCCTAGACACCTTCGCACAGCAACTCGCCACCACCACCCCCACCGCCGTAGCCACCTCCGCCACTCCCAGCGCCGCCGCCCTCCGCGAAGCCCGCACCACCTACGACGCCACCCGTGCCCAGATGATCGCCCTCCAAGAGGAGCTGGACTGGCACGTCTACGTGCTCTACGGTCTCACCGACACCGACCTTCGCCCCGCCGACCCGGCCGACGTCCCGCCCCTCGCTCTCGGCGAGCGCGCCTTCGAGATCGTGCTGGCCCGTGCCATCGAGCGCGGCGAGGCGTCCTCCGAGTGGTTCACTCGGCACAACTCCGCACCCATTACCGAGTTCCCCGCCCACTGGCCGGCCGCGTACAAGGACATCGTCAACCAGCGCATCGCGATGATGGATTCGAACTCCGCCATCGGCATGGTCGAGCGCCCCGAGTACAAGCGGCGCTGGGCCACCGACGGCTGGGACACCATGCAGAAGCAGGCGCTCCGTGCCTGGCTGCTCGACCGGATCGAGGCCAAGCGTGAGCTGTGGTTCGACAGTGCCGACCAGCCCACGCTCATCTCCCTGTCTCGCCTGACCGACCGCCTCCAGGAGGACGACGACTTCGCCGCCGTCCTCAGCCTCTACGCGCCTCGCGCCGACTTCGCGAAGACAGTCGCCGAGTTGGTCAGCGACCAGCACGTCCCGGCCGCCGCCGCCCTGCGTTACAAGCCCGCCGGCCTCAAGAAGCGCGCCGACTGGGAGCGCACTTGGGAGATGCAGCGCAACGAGGACGCCGCCGCCTCCGAGGACGAGAAGCGGAAGATCCGTGAGGCGACCGCAGTGCCGCCCAAGTACACCTCCGCCGACTTCCTGCGCACCAGCTTCTGGGCGCAGCGCGGCAAGCTCGATGTCCCCAAGGAGCGCTTCATCTCCCACGGCGCGCAGAACGTCCAGACGCCCGCGCTCCTCGGCTGGGCGGGCTGGGACCATCTCCAGCAGGCGCAGGCCGTCGTCGGTTATCTAAACGAGAACCAGCTGACGCAGGATGAGCTCGTCCCGTACCTCGCCGCCCTGCTTGAACTCCAGCCCTGGCTGGGCCAGTGGCACGGCGAGTACCTCCCCGACTTCGGGCAGTCCGCGGCGCAGGCGTACCACGACTTCCGTCTCGGTCTCCAGGGCGGGCTTGGGCTGACCGACGAGGACATCCGGGCCTGGCGGCCTGTGGCGGCGGCGCGCGGTGGCCGCGCCAAGAAGACGAAGTGAGTAGGGACAAAGACATGGCAGCGAACCCCGCAAACGGCAACCCCGGCACCCCCCTCCTCCGCGAGCTGATCCACATCAAGCCGGAGGTGTCCAGCTCCGACTACGTCCTCCAGCTCGCCGACGCCACCACACCCGAGGGCGCTGAGAAGGCTCTGGCCGATTACGTCGTCACCGACGACCTCGTGCAGCACTTCAACGAGGCCCTCGGCATTATCAAGTCGGCGGTGGACAGCCACTCCTCGAAGGCCGCGTATCTGCACGCCTCCTTCGGTGCCGGTAAGTCGCACTTCATGGCCGTACTGCACGCCCTGCTCAACCAGGCTCCGGCGGCTCGCAACAAGACCGACTTCGACCCGGTGTTCGCGAAGAACGGGTGGCTGCAGGACGGCCACCGGCGGTTCCTGATGGTGCCGGTGCACATGCTCGACGCCAAGTCGATGGAGCAGCGGATCCTCGGCGGGTACGTCAAGCGGATCAAGGAGTTAGAGCCCAAGGCTTCGACCCCGCGGGTGTACCGCACCGATGCCATGTTCCGAGACCTGCAGTCCATGCGGGAACGGCTGGGCGACGAGGCCGTGATCGAGTTCCTGGCGGGTGCCGTGCCTGCCGAAACCAGCGGAGACTGGGGCGAGTTCGGGGCCGATTTCGCCTGGACCTCCGAGCTGCTCGATGAGGCCATGGCCGCCGAGGAGCTGGAGGTCGGAGAGGAGTTCAACCCCGCTGACCCGTCCGCCCCGGGGGAGCTGCGGGCCCGGCTTGCCCAGGACACCGCCAAGGTGCTGCCCGGCTACGAGGAGCGCGCCGTCGAGCAGGACGGCGGCTTCATCAGCCTCGACCGGGGCCTGTCGGTGATCGCCCAGCACGCGAAGAGTCTGAACTACGACGGGATCGTGCTCTTCCTCGACGAGCTGATCCTTTGGTTCGCCTCCCGTATCTCCTCCTCGGAGTTCGTATCCCGCGAGACCGCGAAGATCACGAACCTGGTGGAGGGTGGCGACGAACGCCGGGCCGTCCCCGTCGTGTCGTTCATCGCCCGCCAGCGCGACCTTCGCGACCTGGTCGGGTCTGCTGAGGACGGGGGCCGCTATCAGCGCGCCATCGTCGACAACCTGGAACTCGCCTCGGGGCGGTTCGACCGCATCAGCCTAGAGGATCGCAACCTTCCTCAGATAGCCCACTCGCGCCTCCTGAGGCCGCTGTCGACCGAGGCGAATGCGGTGATCGGGGAGGCGTTCAAGAAGGCGAAGTCCACCAACGCCAAGTTCTGGGACGAACTCCTGGGCGGCGACGGGAACAACGTGGGTGCCACGGAGACCGCGTTCCGCTTCACGTACCCCTTCTCGCCAGCCTTCATGGACACCCTCGTCCACCTGTCCTCGGCCCTTCAGCGCTCGCGCACCGGCCTCAAACTGATGGGTGAACTCCTCGCCGCGCGGCGCAATCTGCTGCGCGTTGGCGAGCTGGTACCGCTCGGCGACGTCTGGGCACTGATCTCGGGCGGCGGCGACAAGCCGTTCACCGACGAGCTGCGGGCTGTGTTCGAGGAGGCAGACCGGCTGTACCGCAACCGGATGCGTCCTTACCTCCTCGACCAGCACCGGGTCGAACCGAGGCAGGTCGCGGCGTACCAACAGGACCCTGCCGCCATCGAGGATGGTGACCTCTCCCGCAGGCTCAAGCAGTTCACCGACGACGACCGGTTGATGTCGACCCTTGTCCTGTCCGCCCTCGCGCCCGCCGCGCCCGCCTTCCAGAACATGACGGTCAAGCGGCTCCTGGCCCTCAACGCCGGCACCATCAAGGCGCTCCTCCCCGGCGGCGAGATACCCGCTTTGATCAACAAACTGAAGGAGTGGGCGGGCCGCATCCCTGAGATCAAGCTCGCGGGCGACGGCGTGGCGATGACCGTACGCCTGGAACTGACCGGTGTGGACATCGACTCTGTCGTCCGTAACGGCCGCGAAGCCTTCGACAAGCCCCGCTACCGTCACGATGCCGCTGTCGAGCTACTGCGCTCGGAGTTCGCACTGACCGTGGCCAAGGGGCAGGGCGGTTTCGACGCGTACGACACCGTCGACTTCACCTGGCGGGGCAGCAAGCGGCGTACCGAGGTCGTCTTCGCCAATATCGCCGACCGGGAGGAGACCCCCGACTCCACGCTCACTCCCACCGACACAGAGACCTGGCGACTCGTCGTCGATCTTCCGTGGGACGAGGGCGAGTTCGGGCCGCGCGAGGACCTGAACCGTATGAACAGCTTCTGGGAGCGGCACCCCGAAGTCCAGCACTCCCTTGCCTGGGTGCCCACCCATATGACGACGACGATGTATGCGGACTTCAACCGGTACGTGGTCATCAAGCGGATCCTGAACAGCGGCAGCGACTTCGACAGCCGTTTTGCCGCTCACCTCGGCCCCGACGACCGGGTGCGAGCACGAGGGCTGCTCGCCACGCAGGCCGACACCCTGCGCGACCGGGTTCTCGCCGCGTTCAAGCAGGCGTATGGCCTGGCAAAAAAGCAGGAGGGGGACGTCCTCGACGACTTCTCGGACCACATCGCCACCAAGCCGGGCGCGACCACGCCCGCGCTCGGTTTGAGCGCCGCACCGCGCGAAGCGATCCGTGACATCGCGGGCAAGATGCTCGCCTGGCAGTACCCGGCGCACCCCGACCTCGGCGCACAGGCCGTCACGCCCGCCCAGGCGCGTACCGTCCTCGGGTACATCAGCGACGCTGCCGGGGCCCGCGAGGGCAAGGCGGAGATCGCGCGCGGAGACCAGGAGCTGATGCGGACGGTCGCACAGCCGCTCAAGCTCGGCACGATGGGGGAGAGCTACTTCACCCTCAGCGGGCATTGGCGCGAGCACTTCAACCGGCTCGCGAAGAACGACCCGAACCCGGACATAGGCTACGGCTCGCTGACCGCGTGGATGGACGAACCGCAGCGTATGGGGCTCCCGACCCACATCCAGCAGCTCATCGCGGCCGCGTACGGCGAGATGGAGGACCGAGTGTGGGTCATCGGCGGGGCCCCCGTAGCCGACCTCAAGCTGGGCGAGATCAAGGACGGCTGGGCGTTGCGGCGCCAGCCCTTGCCCTCCGAGCCGGACTGGGAGTCGGCCCGCGCGCGCTGCGAGAAGGTCTTCGGCAAGAAGGCCCTCGTGCAGTTGCGCGGGCGGATCGTCAACTCCTTCGCCGATCTGGTGCGTACCGAAGTCGACAAGCTCTTGCCGGCCAATCGCGAGCTGGTGGCCGAGCTGGAGCGGCGAGCGGACTTCCTCGGCCTCGACGACACCGCCGTCACCGGCCGTCTGCACACCGCACGCCGCGGCCTTGCCCTGCTCGAGGAGCTGCTCGCCGAGAAGGGACGCGGGGCCAAGCGGGTCGTCGAGGCCCTCGCCGCCTTCGGCCTCGGCGAACTGACGCCGGAACGGATCGGCTCATCCGTCACGACGGCGGACGCGGTGGCGTCCGCCCTGCAGAACGCGTCCTGGGACGTGCTCGAACTCGGCGCGGGCATGGATGCCCTCACCACCCTCCAGGAGGACGCGCGCGAGGACCAGTTCAGCAGGAAGCTGCAGGACGCCCTGCCGCGTGCTCAGCGGGCGATCACCCAGGCCCTGGCCGTCCAGCGGCAACAGCAGAGGCGGACCGAACCACCGGTTGCCACCCCGGCCTTGCCCACCCCGGACCAGGTGCCGCTGACCGCCGACACCTCGCACTCGAAGGTCGAGACCACTGCTCGTACAGGCTCGGTGCGGGGCAGCGCTGCCGAGGTCGAGCAGGCCCTGCACCAGGTGGCGGCTGCGCATGCCGGCAAGGCCATCGAGATCACGTGGAAGGTGGTCGACTGATGCCCCAGGCCGGTCGGGGCATCGCCCGCCTCACGCCCACCGCTGTCGCGAACTACCTTGCCGGTCAGCGCGAGCTGCTCAAAGGTCTCCAGCAGCCTGGCGGCGACACTCGCCGGGTGGTGCTCCTGCGCTCGGCACCCACGTGGGAGGAGCACGCCATACTGGCCTGGAACGGCGGCCGGCGCGCACGAGTGGCGACCGCGCCGTCCGTGCTCGCCGTCTACCAGGAGGCGCTCAGCCACCTCGACGCCCCCTATCCCGATGCGGTGGCGGACCCGTCCCTGCTCGTGCTGCTCACCGACCGGGAGGACGCCGAACTCGACCCCGGCATCCTGGTCCGCGCGTACCGGCACGCCATCCAGCACGTCGACAACTGGGACCTCATCCGCGAGACCTTCACCGCCTCCGGTATCGATCCACGACTCGGCGACGAAACCTGGGGGGTGGCCGAGGCACTCCTCGAAGCCACCCCCGCGGGCGGCTGGCCCGGCCTCAACCGGCAGGTACTGTCCCGTACGCACGCCCTCACCGCCCTCGCGCGGCGGCGGCTGCTGCTCGGCGCGGACGCCCAGCTCGACATCGACACTCTGCTGCTGTGGAGCCGCACCTCCTCCGAGGGGCCGCGCGCCTACCGCGCGCTGCGTGACGGGGAGCGTGCCGGGCTGCGGCGCTTCCTCGCCGAGGTGGACCAGGCCGGTCCAACCGCCGATGCCCTTCTGTCGATCGCCGAGCACGACGAGCCGTCGGTCGCCCTGCCGTTCGGGCTTGTCGCCGCCGCGCTGTGGCAGCACGCCCCGGACGGCCCCGAGGTCTACCGTGCGCGCGGCCGAGCGGAGAACATACTCGGCCGCGAGTTCACCGACGAGGCCATGCGGCGCTACGGGGAATCCGCCGAGAACCTCGTCGCACGCAACGCACAGCTCCTCGCCGAGGTCACCCCGGACGCCGAACGGCTCGCCGGACATCTGGGTGCGACCGAGGCCGTAGGCCACAGCCCCTACCTGCCCGCAGGACTCGAAGCGCGCCTGGCCGCCGTGGGTTCGGCGATTGCCGGCCGCGATCTCGACGCCTGCCGTACGGCGCTACGCGCAGTGCAGGCGCACCACCTTGCCGAGACGGCCCGCACCCGGATCGGCCGCGCCCGGATGGCCGTGCGCCTGGTGCAGTGGTTGGCCGCCGAACCTGAATGGACACCGGACACCGTCGCGGGCGCCCTCGCCCATTACAACTCCGAACTCTCCTGGGCCGACCGTGCTTTGGAGTACCTGGAGGCGGGCGGCGATAACGAGCCCGCCCTGTCCGTCGCCTACGACGCGCTCGGCGCCGACGTGCGTAAGGTGCGGCGCCGCATGGACCGGGCTTTTGCCGAGCGGGTCGCCGAGTGGACTACAGCGGGTACCGCTCCCGGTTCGATGCTGACGGTCGAGTCCTTCCTCGAGCGGGTCGCGAAGCCTGTGGTGAAGTCCCAGCGGCGACTGATGCTGCTCGTCGTGGACGGCATGAGTGCCGCCCTGGCGGGACAGCTCGGCGAGGAACTTGCGGCGAACTGGACCGAGTACGACCCCACCGGCGAGAAGCAAACGCCCCCCACCCGCCAAGCGATGGCCGCCGCCCTGCCCACCGTCACCGCCGTCAGCCGTACCACTCTCCTCACCGGCACCCTGCAACGAGGGGACCAGAAGACCGAGAAACGTGAATTCCCGTCCCTACGACTGTGGTCGGGGCACAAGGCGGCCGTTTTCCACAAGGACGACCTCCGTCCGACCAGCACAGGTGGACGCTTCGGGCCCGCCCTGGAGGCGGCGCTGGCCGACGATGTCTCACACCTCGCGGTCGTCCTCAATACCGTCGACGACGGCCTGCAGAATGACGAACGCCTCGACGAATGGGACTGGACGATCGATGACATCGATGCCCTGACCCCGCTGCTGGACGAGGCCCGCCGACGAGGCATGGCCGTACTGATCACCAGCGACCACGGTCACGTACTGGAGCACCGGGGCGTGAAGGTCCCCACCCTCGAGGCCGTCAACGCCCGCTATCGCGACGTCCCGGACGGTGTCGCCGAACCACTGGTCAGCGAAGCGGAGACGGTGCTCGCTGGCCCACGAGTGGTCGGGGGCCCCATCGTCGCCCTGTGGTCGGCCGACACCCGCTACACGAGCCGCGCCGCCGGATACCACGGAGGAGTCCACCCGGCCGAGTTCACCATCCCTGTGCTCGCGTACCTGCCGGACGGTTCGACCGAGCACATCCCACCAGGTTGGCGGCAACTCACTGACACCTACGAGCCGGACTGGTGGAAACTGGACACCACGCGCCTGCGCACGACCTCGACACCGCCCTCCACGGAGACCGGGACGGCACAGGAGACGAAGCCTAGGCGCACCCCAAAGAAGTCCGCTCCACAGGACGCGGGTCTGTTCGACATCGCGGTGTCCCCCAAACCCTCCGCGACCGAGGGAACACTGCCAGCCGTGGCAGCTCAGTCGCCGGTGGAGCAGCTCCTGGACGACCTCTTCGCCTCCCGAGCCTTCAGCGACCAGCTCGCTCTCCTCCCTCGCAAACAGGACCCGGAGAGACTTCGCCAGGCCCTCGCAGCACTCTGTGAGAACAACACCCTCCCTCTGACAGCTGTGGCCGCCGCCGCGGGCATGCCACCGGCCCGGGCTCGCGGCTACGCCGCCATCCTCACCCAGCTCCTGAACATGGACGGAGTCCAGGTCCTCGAGCTCCTCCCTGACAACAAGACACTGAAGCTCAACCCGCCGTGGCTGAGAGCCCAGTTTGGGCTTGAGGGGTAGGTCCGTTGCGGGCCTCGCCCTGCACGGAGCCGGCCACGGCTCCGACGATGCCGTTCGACGCCCGGGTGTCATCGCGGCACATCTCGTGTGGCCCCGCTGGGAGAAAATTGGGAGACGATCATGAAAAACCCGCCTCCCGAGACCCGCTCAGACCAACCCTCACCAACCCCCTGACCTGCGGTTTCCCGAATCGCGCAGGTCACACCAGGGGCCTCAACTGCGTTCGGGACGAAGTGGTCGTGGGTTCAAATCCCGCCGCTTCGACTGGTGAAACTGCAGGTGAGGGGCGGTCTTCCGATGCGGAAGGCCGCCCCCACGGCGTTGTGGGAGCCTCCCGGGTGGTCGAGGTTGGAGGCGGGGGCGGCACAGATGCGGTATGTGCTGACGGCAGGTTCGAAGGATGGGGCTGCGATCAGCGGGGGGACTGAGTCCGGCTGCTTCAGGAGGCGGAAGCCCGGCTGTTGGGCCCATGCCCTGAGGAACTTCGCTGAGCAGTATGCGGCGGTCCACGGTTCGGTCATCACAGCGAGGCTGCCCGGAGGGACAGCCACAATCGAGTTCGGCGTTGGCGACGCCGCCGGCCATGTCCGTGACAGCGGCTGTCAGGGAGGCCGTGATGACGTGGTCGGCGGGGGGCGGGGTGGGGCCCATCAGGGGTTCCTGGTCCGCCTCGTCGGCGTGTTCGGTGCCGCGGAGCGGACCAGTGCGCGGACGGACTCCGCCGGCTCGGTCGCCGATACCGGTCCGGCCGTGGCTCGGAGGGCATCCAGCCGGGTCATCGTCCCCCATGGATCACGCGGATGGCGCGCGAGCTGCTACGCGGCGGGGAACTAGCGGTCAGAGGGCGGTGTTGTATTGGTGGGCGGGGAGGACGCCGGTGAGCTCTCGTTTGGCGAAGGGGGCGGCGGCGTTTCCGGTGCCGAGGTAGCGCCATGTCGTGCCGGTGCTGTCCCGGGTGATGAGGTCGGGCTTGCCGTCGATGTTGCTGTCGCCGATGCCGAACATCTGCGTGTAGACGTTCCAGCCCGGACCGATCTTGATGCGGGGGGCGAAGGTGCCGTTGCCCCTGCCCGTGTACAGCCACAGCAGACCGGCGTTGTCCCGGGCGATCAGGTCGCCGGCTGAGGAGCCGGCGATGTTGCCGACCGCGACGATCTCTTTGTAGATGTTCCAGCCCGGACCGATCTTCGTGCGGGTGGCGTAGGGCGCCCTGGCGTTCCCGGTGCCCCGGTAGAGCCACAGCGCACCGGAGCCGTCGCGGGCCACGAGGTCGGCACGGCCGTCGCCGGTGAAGTCTCCGGTTCCGGTGATCTGCGTGTAGACGTTCCAGCCCGGACCGATCTTCGTCCGCGCGGCGAACGTGCCCTTGCCCGTACCGGAGTAGAGCCACAGGACGCCCGCGTTGTCCCGGGCGATCAGGTCGCCGGCTGAGGAGCCGGCGACGTTGCCGACCGCGACGATCCGGCTGTAGATGTTCCAGCCCGGACCGACCTTGACCCGGTCGGAGCCGGTCAGTTGGTGGCTCTCGGGGTAGTACACGGTGTCCTCGCGCCACAGGACGCCGGAACTGTCGCGGGCCAGGATGTCCGGGGAGCCGTTGTCGGTGTAGTCGTGCGGAGCGGGCGGGCGCGCGACGGTGAAGCCGCCGCTCACGTTCAGCGTCGGCCCGAGGTTGTCGTACGGCTTCGCCGTGATCTGCCAGGTGTAGGCACCGTTGGGGGCGGAGCCGCTGTCGATCCCCCCGGTCCAGTCCATGAAGATCCGCCCGGCCCAGTCCATCCGCACCCAATCGGTGGTGTTGTCGGTCCGGTCCAGATGCCACCGGCCCACGGCTCCCGTCGCGGTGTGGAGCAGGGTGACGGTCACTTCGGCGTTACTGCGGGACAGTTGCCACCGCGCCTTCCACGGCGCCGGGTCGAGAGTCGCCGCCACGGGGACGCTGGAGCCGAGGAGAGCGAGCTTGGTCGGAGCTCCCTTGCTGGCGACCATGTCGGCGACCGGCGCGCCGTCGGGGCCGACGGAAACCCGGTACACGCCCTCGCCCTTGGCGACAGTGCCGCCCGTCACGAGCACCGCGCCGTCCGGCGCGGGGACGACGGTGGTGGCGTGGTCCAGGACCTTGCGCACGGCGCCGCCGCCCACCGGGACGGCCCGCAAGGAGAAGTCCCAGTCGGCGGAGCCCGCCCCGAGCTGTGTGTCCGGACCGAACACCGCCCAGTTCCCTGCCAGGCCGGTCAGGGGGTAGCCGGGACCCAGCGCGGACAGCCGCGTCACCGTGCCCGTGGCCCGGTTCTCCACGCTCAGCACCGGAGCGTTCCCGGTGCTCACGCTGGACACGTACGCCGGGGAAATGGCGGTCGTGAATCCGGCCGAGGCGAGGTGCGACGTGGTCGCGGTACCGGACGCGAGGTCGACCACCGCGAGACCGTCGGCCGTGGTCCCGCCCGCCACGGAGGTCTTGTAGGACAGCGCGAGCGCGCCGGTCGTGGCGGCCGCCGCCCGCAGTCCGAAGGCACCGCTGGGCAGGCCCGTGACCACCCGGTCGGTCGTGACTCCGTCACCGACACTCATCAAGTGCGCCTCGGTGCACGTGTCATCCGTGGGATACGGCACCCGGCACGCCACCACCGTCGATCCGACGACCCCCTTCAGGGAACGGTTCCTCCCCAACGGAACGACCGAGATGTCACCGGTCCCCATGTCGTGCAGTTCCACCCGGTGGTCCGTGTCGTACTCGGTGCCGCGCTCCAGGGCCACGACGTCGGACACCGACCCGTGCATCAAGGTCGCGGTGGACCGGCCGATGTCCCTGCCGAGCGGCGTGGTGGCGCCGCCCGCGTACCGGGTCCACAGCAGGTCCGAGTCCAGGCCGATCGAGAGGAAGCCGGTCGTACCGGCGCTGATGACATCTGCCGGAACCGGCAACGGCGGCGTGGCGCGGGGCGCGAGGCGTGAGGAGGGACGGTTCGAACGGTACCGATCCGCCGGGAACGTGAATCCTCCGGCGGCCCCCCACGTTCGAATTCGCCAGGATCGTAGCAGTCCACGGTCTTGATCGCCGAGGTCCGCGCGGCGGGCCCGGACCCCGACAACCTGACTGATCTGCGGCTCCGCGCCCCGGCCGACGCCGACAGTGACACCTCCCACCTGGTGATCAACTGCGCTGCGCGAGCCGGGAGTTGGCGCGTGCCGGGGTCAGAAGGTGCCGTTGAGGCCGTACCAATCGGCGCCGGTCCTCGATGCCGTCACCGGTGAAGTCGCCGTGCCGGGTCATCGCCGTCATGGAATTCCAGCCGGGGCCGATCAGCCGTCCGCGACCGCTGCTGCCGGGAACGAACCACAGCCGACCGGCCAGGTCGCGGGACAGCACGTCCGCGTACCGGTCGCCGTCGATGTCCCCGAACCCCGCCTTCACCGGGTTCTTCTCCGCCAGCCACCACCCGTAGGACGGCTCCGTGCACTCGCGCTCGGTCTTGAAGAACTTCAGCGAGGTCATCGTCCGCAGATACGAACCACCCGCGCCTTCCCCCGCCCTGCCGGGCTGCTGGCGGGACGCCGATCCGGCGAGCCGACACCGGGCGGTTGTGGGGTACTTGACGCGATCGGGAACGCGGGCGCTGGGCCATTGCCGGTTTGCCTCGGGTGTGGTCAGGCCGGGTGGAGTACCGCCGTGGCGATCTCGCGGACGCGGGCGGGCGTGATTCCGGTGCGCTGTTCGACGGCGAGGGGGTGGTCGGTGGGTTCGAGCTTGATGAAGGGGCGGGTGCCGAGCGGCCGGGTGTGGGCGTTGGTCTTGAGGTCGGTGGTGCTCTCGGGATAGAGGGACAGCTCGGTGCTGAGCCAGCCGAAGTACGGCTTCTCGGCCTCGCGGCCCTCGGTGTCCCACAGGTCGACGGCGCGGGTGAAACTGTCCTTGCTCAGGGAGACCCAGACGCCCCACGAGAAGACGTCCTCGCCGCCGATCACGGGTATCTCGATCAGGCCCTTGATGAAGAAGTGCTGGCCCCTGATGACGCACTGGTCCGACGACAGCATGCTGTTCGTATCGGCCTCGAAGGCGGGGTCCCAGACGTCCGGGGCGGGGGTCGAGTAGCTCATGGGGAGCTCCGCGTGATGGTTTCCGCAGCACGAACACGTGAAGCCGAGATCGTCAGACATGGCGGGATCCTAGTGGTCACGAAGCGCGAGGCCGCACCCCGAGGTTTCGGGCCCGCGCCCCGGGGATTCCCGTTGCCCGTACGCGTCGCCGGGCGCGTACGGGTGGATCGGTTCCGTGCCGGAAGCCGCCGTCCCGCGAGACCTCGGGGCCGGGCGCGGGCCGAGCCGAGCGTGGGACGTGGGACGTGGCGGGAGGGCGGCGGAATCCGTACGTTCCGGCGGTCAGCGTTTGGAGCGGACCAGGCCGGCGTCGTAGGCGAGGATGACGGCTTGGATGCGGTCGCGGGCGCCGATCTTGGCGAGGACGCGGCCGACGTGTTTTTTGACGGTGGACTCGGAGAGGACGAGGTGGCGGGCGATCTCGGAGTTGGTCCAGCCGTTGCCGATGGCGACGAGGACTTCGCGTTCGCGGGCGCTGAGTTCGCGGAGTCGGGGGTCCTGGGCGGCCGGGGAGTCGGGCGGGGTGAGGACGTGGTGGGCGTGGGCGTCGAGGAGGCGGCGGGTGAGGCTGGGGGCGACGACGGCGTCACCGGTGGCCACGGCCTGGATGCCCGAGACGAGTTCCTCGGGGCCCGCGTCCTTGAGGAGGAAGCCGCTGGCCCCGGCGCGCAGACCCTCGTAGGCGTACTCGTCGAGGTCGAAGGTGGTCACGATGAGGACGCGGGTACGGCCGCCGGCCGCGATGATCTGGCGGGTGGCCTCCAGCCCGTCCATGCCGGGCATGCGGATGTCCATGAGGACGACGTCGGGGCGCAGTTCGGCGGCCATGCGGACGGCCTCGGCGCCGTGGGTGGCCTCGCCGACGGGGGTCACGCCGGGGCTGCCCTCGAGGAGCATGCGCAGGCCGAAGCGCTGCATGGGCTGGTCGTCGACGATCAGCACGGAGGTGGTCATGGCAGGTGGCTTTCCGCCTTGTGGTCGGTGGGGTCGACGGTCGCGTCGAGCTGGACGTCGACGGTCCATCCGGGCTGGTCGGTGGTGGGGCCGATGGTGACCGTACCGCCGTAGAGGGCGACGCGCTGGCGGATGCCGACGAGGCCGTGGCCGTGCTCGTCGTCCCCGGTGGCGGGTGCCGCGGGGCCGGCGGCGTGCGACGGAGGGCCGGTGTCGGTGACGCGGATGCGTACCGTCCCCGCGTCGGCGGTCACGGTGACCTGCGAGGCGGTGGCCGTACCGGCGTGCTTGAGGGTGTTGGTCAGGGCTTCCTGGACGATGCGGTAGACGGTGAGTTGCAGGCCCTCGCCCAGTTTGGCGAGTTCGCCCGTGGTGCGGTACGTGACCGCGAGGCCCGCCGCGCGGACCCGTGCGAGGAGCATGTCGAGGTCGCCGATGCCCGGTTGCGGTCTGAGCCGCCGGTCCGCGGCGTCGTCGTCCCCGCGCAGGACGCCGAGCACGCGGCGCAGTTCGCCCAGCGCCTGCCGCCCGGTGTCGCCGACCATGCGCAGGACCGGGGTCGAGCTCTCGTTGTTGCGGGCGGCGAGCGTCGAGGCGCCGTCGGCGAGGGTGACCATGACGGAGAGGTTGTGGCCGACGATGTCGTGCATCTCGCGGGCGATACGGGTGCGTTCGGCGGCGGCGGTGAGCCTCGCGCGCTGGTCCCGTTCGACCTCCAGGCGCCGGGCGCGGTCCTCCAGCGCGGTCAGGTACAACCTGCGGGTCCGCAGGGTCAGACCGGTGGCGACGGCGGCGGTCACCAGTCCGAGGAGGAAGAAGAGGACGAGGAACTCGCTGCCCGCGGGCTCCAGGGCGAAGACGTCGACCACGTTCGCGGCGGCGGCCACGGCGGTGGCCCAGCCCAGCACGCGCGGGGAGCTGTGCCGGGCGACATTGTGCAGGGCGATGAGCGGGCTGAACGAGGCGACGAGCCCGGCGTCCATCGCGGACTGGACGAGGAAGGCGGCGATCGTCACGACCAGCACGGTGGCCGGGGCGCGGCGGCGCCACCACAGCGGCAGGACGAGCGCGGCGAACAGCACGTAGAGGGTGGCGGTCGACGGCGCCCCGTGCGCGTCGGCCGCCGCGACGGCCGCGGGCGCGCCGCCGGAGAGCAGGTTGGGCAGGCAGACGCCCGCGAAGAGCAGGACGACCGCGGTGTCCAGCAGCCAGGGGTGCCGCCGGTCGTACTCCCGCAGGAGGCCGCTGGCTTGCAGCATGAGGTTCAGGACCGGGTGCCCCAGGGCGGCCTCGGGACCGAGGGACGGCACCGGCGTCCCCCGGTCCGGGGCGGCGAAGGCGGTTCGGGGGTCGCGGTCGGAGAATCCGGCCCCGGGGCCCCGGTCCCAGGCGGAGACCTCGACGCGGGGGTCCCGCCTCCTGGCCAGAAACCCGACTCTGAGATCCCGCCTCCCGGCCAGGAACCGCGCCCTGGCATCCCGGCCCCGAGCCGAAAGCCCGTCCCTGACATCCCGGCCCCGAGCCGCGAGCCCGTCCCTGACATCCCGGCCCCGGGCCGCGATCGTGGCCCTGAAGTCCCGGTCCCGGTGCATAAGCCTCATTGTCACCGCTGGTGACCCTTCCGACGAACGGTCGGCCGCCGCGACGATCAGACGTCGGACCGCTTCAGCCGGATGGCTGCGGCGCCCAGGGCCACGGCCACCCAGGCGGCGAAGACGGCGAGTCCCGCGCCGGGCGACAGGGAGTCCGACGCCTTGTGCAGGGCGTAGATCGCCGAGCCCGCGTTGCCGGGGGTGTACCGCTCGACCGCGTCCTGGAGCGAGTCGGGCAGCAGCGCGGTCAGGCCGGGCAGCAGCATCAACAGGCCGACCAGGGCGGCGATGCTCCCGGAGGCGGAGCGGATCAGCGTCCCCAGGGCCACGCCGAACACGGCGAACAGCGCGAGGTAGACACCGGCGCCGACCAGGCCGCGCAGCACGCCCTCGTCGCCCAGGGACAGCGCGATGTCGTCGCCGCGCAGGCTCGCCGCGCCCAGGCCGAAGGTGACCACGGCGGCGACCGCGGTGAGGACCAGGACCAGCGAGCCGATCACGGCGCTCTTCGACGCCAGGACCGGCCACCGGCGCGGCACCGCCACGTAGGTCGAACGGACCATGCCGGTGCTGTACTCGCCCGCGGACATCATCACCCCGAGCACGCCGACGATCAGGCCGGTGACGCCCGCGCCCGTCAGCGCGAGGCCGACCGGGTCGTCGGGCGTCCCGGTCGCGTCGGCGCCGGGGGGACGGTAGACGGCGGCGGCGATCACGCCGAAGGCGACGAGTACGGCGACCGAGGCCCCCAGGGTGATCCAACTGGAGCGCAGCGAAAGGAACTTGCTCAGCTCCGAGCGCAGGACGCGGCGGCCGGTCACCCCCTGCCCGTCCCGGTCGGCGCGTACGGCGACGGCGATCGTGTCGGTGGTCATCAGGCGGCCTTCCGCTCGGTGCCCGCGGGGTCGCTGTGGTACTCCACGGAGTCATGGGTGAGGCGCATGAAGGCCGTCTCCAACGAGACGGTCTGCGGGGCCAGTTCGTACAGCGCGATCCCGCAGTGCGCGGCGACCGTACCGATGTCGCGGGCCGCCCAGCCGTGGACGAGCAACTCCTCGTCGGAGGAGGACGTGATGGTGACGCCCGGCGCGGCCAGCGCGTCCCGCAGCCGGGCGGCCTCGCCGCTGACGACCCGCACCCCGCCGCCGCCGGCCTGGTGCGTGAAGTCCTTGAGCGAGGTGTCGGCGAGGAGCCGTCCGCGCCCGATGACCACGAGGTGATCGGCGATCAGCTCCATCTCGCTCATCAGGTGCGAGGAGAGCATCACGGCCCGGCCCTCGGCGGCCAGCCCGGTCAGCAGATTGCGCACCCACAGCACGCCCTCGGGGTCGAGGCCGTTGACCGGCTCGTCGAGCATGACGGCCTCGGGGTCGCCGAGCAGGGCGGCGGCGATGCCGAGCCGCTGGCCCATGCCGAGCGAGAACGCGCCCACCCGCTTGCCCGCCACGCTGCCGAGTCCCGCCAGTTCGATGACCTCGTCCACCCGGCCGCGCGGAATGCCGTGCGTGAGCGCGAGCGCCTTCAGGTGCCCGAACGCGCTGCGCCCCGGGTGGACCCCCTTGGCGTCGAGCAGGACACCGATCTGGCGCAACGGCGCCCGGTGCCGGGCGTACGGGCGGCCCCCGACGGTCGCCGAGCCCCGGGTCGGGGCGTCCAGGCCGACGATCATGCGCATCGTCGTCGACTTCCCGGCCCCGTTCGGCCCGAGGAAGCCCGTCACCTCACCGGGCTTCACGGAGAACGACAGCCGGTCGACCACCGTCTTGTCCCCGTACCGCTTCGTCAGTTCACGCACTTCGATCATCGGCCTCTGGTCCCCTGGTCCTCTCACGTCCCGCGCGCACGCCTCGCGTACGGAACTCACGCGCTCACCGCGTTCGCAGCAGTCGTCGCACTCATCGCGCTCGTCGCACTCGTCGCGCTCATCACGCTCTTCGCACTCGTCGAGGACGCGGCGCGACCCGCACCTTCGACGTTACGAGGGCGGGCGGGGCGATCCCTGGAACCGTGGGAGACCCTTCGGCACGGCACTGGTACCGCGGTACCAGTGCGCTCTCATCACCCAGAACGACGGGCGCCACTCACGGCGTGACGAGGGGGAAGTCCGGGTCCGGGGTGGCGAGGAGGGAGAGGAGGCGGGAGAGGGTGTCGGGGGTGCCCTCGGTGGTGACGTTGTCGAGGTTCCGGGTGGCGAGGGCGGTGAGGAGCTGGGCTTGGGTGAGGGTCAGGGTGAGGTCCGCGGTGGTGGCGGTGGGGGCGCCGGGAGTGGACCGGTAGGTGAGGGCGCCGTTGGACAGGGTCAGGCGCCAGGTGCGGCGGTGGTCGGTGACGTGCCAGTCCATCGTCAGCCGGGTGTCCCAGGCGCGGGGGCCGTCGACGCGGACGGCGAGGGAGTCGATGAGCTGGTCGACGGTGAGGGCCATGGCCATCTCGGGGTTGGCGGTGTCGAGGCGGACCTTGGCGAGGCGGCCGCGCAGCTCCATGGCGCCGGTGAGGTAGAAGTTGCGCCAGGTGCCGTTCTCCGCGCCCTGGCCGAGGCGGTCGTAGACGGCGGCCAGCGCCTCGCGCGCGCCCTGGTGTCCGGGCTCGGCGAACACGGCGTGGTTGAGGAGCGTGGCGGCGAACCGCAGGTCGTCGGCGTCGGCGTACTCCCGGCCCTTGGCCACGAGGGCGTCGGTGCCGCCGTAGTCGGCGGCGAAGCGGCGGGCCTGCTCGACCGGCGGGTGCTCCCACAGGTGGGCCGGGTTGCCGTCGAACCAGCCCATGTAGCGCTGGTAGACCGCCTTGACGTTGTGCGAGACCGAGCCGTAGTAGCCGCGGGCCGCCCACGTACGTTCCAGAGCGGGCGGGAGGGTGAGCTCCTCGGCGATCTCCGGGCCGGTCAGGCCCTGGTTGATGAGCCGCAGGGTCTGGTCGTGGAGGTAGGAGTAGAGGTCGCGCTGCCCGGTGAGGAACGCGGTGATCTCCTCCTGGCCCCAGGTGGGCCAGTGGTGCGAGGCGAAGACGACGTCCGCCTTGCCCTCGAACATCGCCAGGGCCTCGGAGAGGTAGTGCGCCCAGATCCGGGGGTCGCGGACGACCGCGCCGCGCAGGGTCAGCACATTGTGCAGCGTGTGGGTGGCGTTCTCGGCCATGCACAGGGCCCGGTGGTCGGGGAAGAGGAAGTTCATCTCCGAGGGGGCCTCGGTGCCGGGGGTGAGCTGGAAGGCGATGCGTACGCCGTCGACCGTCTCCTCCTGCCCGGTGCTGGTGATGTGCACCGTCGGCGGCACCAGGCTGATCGTGCCGGTCGAGGTCGTCGCGCCGAGACCGGCGCCGATCTGGCCCGCCGGCCCCTTGGGCAGCTCCGCCCCGTACATGTAGACCGCGCGGCGGGTCATCGCGGTGCCCGCGTACACGTTCTCCGCGACCGCGTGCTCCAGGAATCCGGCCGGGGCCAGGACCGGGATGTCCTGCTCGGTGCCGTGCGGGACGATGGCGCGCGAGCCGCCGAAGTGGTCGCCGTGGGAGTGGGTGTAGACCAATCCGGTGACCGGGCGGTCGCCGCGGTGCTCGCGGTAGAGCGCCAGGGCCGCCGCCGCGGTCTCCGTCGAGATCAGCGGGTCGATGACGACGACGCCGCGCTCCCCCTCGACCAGGGTCATGTTCGACAGGTCGAACCCCCTGACCTGGTAGATCCCCCGCGTGACCTCGTACAGGCCGTACCGGGCGCAGAGCTGCCCCTGCCGCCACAGCGACGGATTCGCGGTCGGCGGGCACTGCGCCGCCGTCATGAACGCGTACGCCCCGCAGTCCCACACCACCGACCCGTCCTCGGCCGTCACCGCGGTGGACGCGGGCGCGGCGACGAAGCCGCGGTCGGCGTTCACGAAGTCCCGGACGTCGTCGAAAGGGAGGTCAGCCATGAGATGAGGCTAGGGCGCTATGCGGCTTTTGTCCTCGGGGCGCCGAAGTGAATCGCTGAGGTCAACAGGGGGCGGCGGCCCCGGGGGGCCGGGCGGGGTCAGAGACCGGCCGTGCGGGGCGGGACGCGGAGCGCCAGCAGGGCGGTGTCGTCGCTCGCCCACCCACCGCTGTGGTCGTCGAGGACGCGGCCGATCCGCTGGACGACGGAAGGGGCGTCCATGCCGTGGCAGGCGGCGAGGGCGGCGGCGAGATTCTCCTCGCCGAACAGCGGCCGCGGGGCTCCCGGGACGATGGGGCGGGGACGGGCCTCGGTGGCGCCGTCGGTGTAGAGCAGAAGCGTGTCGCCGGGCGCGAGCCGGAAGCGGACGTCGGTGAGATGCACGTCGGGCAGGACGCCCAGCAGGCTGCCGCGGCGGCCCGACTCCTGGACGCGGCCGTCGGCGCGCAGGATCAGGGCGGGCGGGTGCCCGGCGGTGCACAGGCGGCCGGACACGCCGGTGGCGGTGGTACGGAAGGTGGCGTGCACGGCGGTCAGGAACCGGCCGTCCGTGCGCTGGTCGAGCAGCGCGGAATTGAGGTGGTCGAGGACCACGGCGGGCGACAGGTGCTGCGTGGCCTGCGCGCGCAGGGTGTACCGGGCCAGCGCCGTGACCTTGGCGGCCTCCGGGCCCTTCCCGCACACGTCGCCCATCGTGGCGCACCACCAGGGGCCGCGGGCCTGGAAGAGGTCGTAGAAGTCGCCGACGACCATGCCGCCGTCCGCCGGGGTGTACGAGGCGGCGGCGTCCAGACCGGAGACCGTCGGCAGGACGGGCGGCAGGAAACTGTCCTGGAGGCTGCGTACGAGGTCGGTGGTCGCGGCCAGCGCGGTGCGCGCCGTCTCCAGCGAGGTCCGCAGATTGATCTCGTTGCCGACCGCCCGCGCGAGGGTGGCCAGCGTGGCCAGTTCCGTGGGGCGCCAGGCGTGCGGGCGGTCGTCGATCACGCACATGCTGCCCAGCACCTCACCGCCCGGTCCGAGGATCGGGTAACCCGCCCACGCGCCGATCTTCATCGGCTGTACGGAGGGGTGGTCGCGGGTGCGCGGGTCGGTGGCCGCGTCCTCGACGGCGAAGGGCTCGCCGTCCAGGCCGACCAGGAAGTAGCAGAAGCTCTCGCGCACCGGATTCTGCCGCCCCGCGATCTCCGTGATGTCGACCCCGACGCACGACTTCCAGAACGAGCGGCGCTCGTCGACCAGCGTGATGAACGCCCGGGAGCAGCCGGTCACCGCACCGGCCAGGGCCGCCAGGTCCTCGAACTCCGGCTCGGGACCGGTGTCCAGCAGGCCGGTCGCCGCCACCGCGGCCAGCCGCCGCGGATCGTCGAGCGCGGCGGGCAGCCCGTCCGCCCGCAGCCCGCCCCGGAAAGCCACACCCTGCATCGCAGCGCCCTCCCGGACGATCCCGGCCACCCGCGACCGGGGGCCAGAGAGGAGCCGCCGCGCACACCGACGGACGCCAAACATTTGACGTATGGCAACAATAACCACGGACGGGGGCGGGGAGCGGTCGGGCGGGCCACATTCTCCCGCCGCGGGAGGCCGGGCGGCGGCGGGGAGCCGGGCACGCCACGGCCACGGGCACCGCGACGCCGAGCGGTGTGATCGTGAGCACAGGGGCCGCGGGCGCGGCCGGTGCCTGGTCCGGGCCCGGCCGGGGCGCGGTCGGTGCCTGGTCGGGGCCTGATCCCGGAGCGGCCGGGGCGTGGCCGGTGCCTGAACCCGGAGCGGCCGGTGGCTGGTCCGGGCCCGGTCGGGGAGGCCGGGCGTCGGGGGCGGGCGTAGAGACGTACCGCGGGGGCGTACGTACGCGGGCACGTACGCCCCTCCCGCCGCGGCCGGGCCCCGCGTACCGGCGTCTCGATGCACCCGGCCGCCCACCCGCCCGAGGCCGGGCCGGGCTCAGCCCGGAAGCGTCCACGCCTGGTTCGCGCCCCCGTCGCAGTCCCAGATCTGCAACCGCGTCCAGTCGGCCGCCGAGAAGCCCGGATCGTCGAGGCAGCGGCCCGACCGCGGATTGAGCAGCGACCCGTCGGACTGTACGACCCAGCGCTGATTCGCGCCGCCGTTGCAGGACCAGAGTTCCACGAGGGCGCCGTTGGCGGTGGCGGCCCCGGCGATGTCGAGGCAGCCACCCAGCGCCCGGATCGCGCCGCCCGCGCCGAAAGTGACCGTCCACTTCTGCGCGGCCGTGCCGTTGCAGGTGTAGAGCTGGACGGCCGTGCCGTTCGCGGTGCCGCTGTTCGCGATGTCGACGCACTTGCCGGGGATGCCGGAGGTGATCGCGCCCGCCGTCGTGACGCGGGCCCGGCGCCTCACGCACGGGCCCGCGGCGGCGACCTCAGTGCCGCTGCGTCGGAAACCGTCCGCACAGCCAGTTGCCCGGCTCCGCCGGGTCGTCGCTGATCCAGAACTGGCGCCACAGCAGGGTGAATTCCTCACGGCTGAGGTGGCCGTCCCCGTTGAGGTCGAGGAGTTCGAAGACGCCGGTCATGTCGACGGGCCGGCCGTTCCAGGTCTCCACGAGCGTGCGGTGCTCCTCCGGGGAGATGACGCCGTCACCGTTGGCGTCCACGGCCTCGAACACGGTGTCGGCGGTGGCGACGACGTCCGCGATCATCGTGGGCAACCGGTCGACGAGCGCGAGCAGTTCACCCCAGTCGACCGCGCCGTCCCCGTTGGTGTCGCCGGTCTCCAGCAGCGCCGCCCACCAGCCCATCAGCAGCGTCTCGACGCGTGCGCGCAACTCCGTGCCCGGCGCCACCGCGGGCAGCCGGTTCCAGCGGGCGACGAGCGCCCTGAAGTCCTCCTCGCGCAGGTAGCCGTCACCGTCGGCGTCGAACGCGCCGAACATCCCCCTGAGCTTCTGCTCCTGAAACGCGCTGGCCATGAGCGGTCCCCCTCGACCTCGACCCGAACCACGAAGCACCCGTGCCCGCCGCCGCGCGGCGACAGCGGGCAACAATCAACGGTAGGCCGGGACGCGCTCGCGCCACCACAAGCACATATGTATGGACATTCACCCTTCGGGGCCAGCCGCGCCCCGGACCCCAACACCCGTCCGCCGCGCGGCAGTCGACCCCTGACGGATGCGCGGAGATGCCGGACGGACGCGTCCGCTCCGCGGCCCCCACCTGGCACCTCACCGCCTGCGGGGTCCTCGCGAACGCCTAGGGACCGCCCGGCGGCCGGCGGTCGGCTAGCCGACGCCGTCGATGACCGGCGGTGAGAGCGTGACAATCTCGCGGTCGAAGAAGTCGCCGAAGGGCTCGCCCCGCGCATAGAGCGACGCGAACCCCGCCCTGGTCTCGGCGATCAGGGCGGGTTCCGCGTACCTCCTGGCCCCGTCCGCGTTTCCCTCGTCGTCGTACTGCACCTCGTACATCACCACGTCACCGAGGATCACGACCTCCGGCACCGTGCGCTCGCGCTCGATGTCCGCGATCGTCCGCGCGTCCAGGACCCTGATCCGGTCGCCCACGGCCGCGCGCAGGCGCAGGACGTGCAATTCCCACTGCACGTACGGCGTCACGGGGAATTCGACGACTCGGAGCCGCCGCTGCGCGACGCCCAACTCCTCCGCCTCGGCGAATTGCCGGGCGTAGGCCGGACGCCTTTCCTCGATGAGCGCGAGTGCTTCTTCCCAGCGCCCGGCGGCGAATGCCTCCCAGCTCGCGAAACCGCGTTCCTGGAAATGCTGGCCGCGTTCCAGCTTGTCCTGGCTCCTGACGCCGCTTTTGAGGATCCGGAAGAATTCCTCGTGGTAGGCGGGCCGGGCGAGGCGTTCGAAGGTGCCGTTGGGAAAGGAGTCAAACACTGGGAATGTCCGGTTTCGCCGCGATCAGCATGTTTCTCGGGATGACGACGAGTCGCTCGTCGGAGCCGACCGAGACCCCGGCGGGCAGATTCCGCCCGAGGGAGGCCGTCAGATCCCGGCCGATGACGGCGATGTCGCCGTTCTCCAGCTCCCAGATGTCGGGGCAGTCGGGGGTGTCGGTCGTATTCCCCAGCTCCTGAGGTGATTTACCGAGGCGCTTTAAGAATGTGGTGTCGGGATTTGCTTCCCATGGTCTGGTCATGGTTGCCCCCAGGATCGGCTGCGTACTGTCGTACCGCGTGCGGATCGTACCCGCATCGGCGTCACTACAGCCGGAGCGTACCCGATAACCAGCCGTCTGGCATATGCCACGGCAACGGCGGCGACCGCCTGCGGATGCCTATCGCAATTCGACTCCCGGTGCAATAATGATCCACACCGGACGTTACCGGTCCTCATATTGGCTCAAAGCCAATATGATCAGATTATTGAATGGTAGGGGGAGCTGTGGATCCGGAACTCGCGGTGCTCACGCGGACCGCCGGAGCCCCCGTGGTCGCCCCGATGGCGACCGACGCCTGGCGGACCACGCGTCACCGCGTCCTGGCACAAGGGCGCCGCGCCCGGACCGGTCGCTTTCGGACCGGCCGCTTCCAGCCCGCTCGCTTCCAGCCCGGCCGCCTCCGGACCGGCCGCTTCCAGCCCGGCCGCGCCCAAACCCGCCACGACCAGCGCGTCACCGAGCGGTGAGCGGTACGACCGGCGGGTCCATGGACGGCCGCGCCCAGGACGACGGCCGGGTCTACCAGGCGTCGGGAGATCAGCACATCAGCGAGCACCACCACTACGACGGCGGCCCGCAGGCCCCGGCCGGTCCCGACTCGGTGCGCCGACCCGCCGTCGGCCGCCCGCCCCTGGTCCTGCGGGACCGCACCGAAGTCCTCGACCGGTTGAGGAGCGCCCTCACCGCGCAGAGCGGCGACGACATCTTCGTGCTGTACGGCATGGGTGGCTGCGGCAAGACGGCGGTCGCCCACGCCTTCTTCCAGACCGCCACCGCCGAGTACGGGCGGGTGGGGCTCTGGGTGAACGCCACGGACCGGGCGAGCCTGCGCTCCGGGATGCTCGCGGTCGCCGCGGACCGCGGCGCGGCCGACGGCGAACTGCTCGCCGCCCGCAACGGCTACCGGCCCGCGGCCGACCTCGTCTGGCGGTACCTCGCCGGCTCCCCCGATCCCTGGCTGCTGGTGCTCGACAACGCGGACGACCCCGCGATCCTCAGCGACGGCAGCTGGCTGCGCACCAGCCCGCGGGGCACGGTGCTGGTGACCACCCGCCGAGCCGCACCCCGCTGGTGGCCCGGCGCGGAACTCCAGCACATCGGCGTCCTGCCGCGCGAGGACGCGGCGCGCGTCCTGCGCGACCTCGCCCCGCACACCGGCACGCTCGCCCAGGCCGCCGAGATCGCCGACCGCCTGGGCCGCCTCCCGCTCGCGCTCACCCTCGCGGGCGGCTTCCTCTCCCACCAGGTCATAGAGCCCTGGACGATGGATGTGTACGGACGCCATCTGGAGGAAGAACTCCCAGTCCAGTTGCTCGACCGAGGGGCCGATGCCTTGAGTGATGCGGACCCCCGCCATCTGGTGGGACAGACCTGGCAGTTGACGCTCGACGCCTTCGCGGCGCGCGGACTGCCCGAAGCGGTCGACCTGTTGCGTCTGATCGCCCGGCTGGCCCCCGAGCCGCTGCCGCTGTCGGTCCTCAACGACGACGGCATCAGCGCCGTATTGCCCCGCGGTCGCGCCGAGTCGGCGCTGCGCGCCCTGCTCGACCACTCGCTCGTCGAACGGGTCGACGTCGGCGACAACGCGGGGCTGCGCTGCGTTCTCGGCCACGGCGTACTGCTCGACAGTGTCGTGGCCGCCACCCCGGCGGCGCAGGCCCCTGTGCTGGACGCGACGGCCGGCCGCCTGCTCGGCGCCGCGCTGCCGGAGGTGCCCGACGCGGGCCCGTACGATCCCCGGCTGCGGCTCCTGGCGCCCCACGTACGCGCACTGCTCCGGCGGACGGGCGAACCCGCCGCCGTCGCCGAGGTGTTGGAGGTGGCCACCCGGCTGGCCACCGCGATGCACCGCACCGGCGACTACCCGTCGGCGTGGGAGACCGTCGGCGCGGCGGCGGACATCGCGGCGCGGACGCTCGGCGACGGACACCGGGCCGTACTCGCGGCACGCTCACGCGCCGGACGGGTCCTGTTCCGGCTGGGCCGCTACACCGAGGCCGAGGAGTCGCTGCGGCGCACGCTCACCGCCCAGCGGCAGCGGTTCGGAGCCGACGACCCGGACAGCCTCGACAGCGCGCACGGGCTCCAACTCGTCCTGCGCAATCTCGGCCACGCCGAGGAGTCGCTGACGCTCCTGTACGCCACGGCCGCGGGCCGCCAGGCCGCGCTGGGGCCGTGGCATCCGCTGACGCTGCGCTCCCGGTCCAGCATCCTGGCCGCGCTCGGCGCCGCGGAACTGACCGCGGAGGACGGACGCACGGGCCTGCTGTCGCTGCCGGGGCAGTGCGCGGAACACCTCGGCGTCGACCACACCGTCTCCGTGGGGGCCCGCCACAACCACGCCTGGGCGCTCTTCCAGTTGGGCCGCCTCGAGGAAGCCGACAGCGAGATCGGCGAGGTGACCGAGACCTATCTGCACCGCTTCGGCCCCGACTACCCCATCGCCCTCGCCGCCCGCCAGCTCCAGGCCCGCACCCGCACCGCGCTCGGTCACACCGGCGAAGGCATCGCGCTCATGGACGACGTCGTCGCGCGCCGCGCCCAGAGCCTCGGCCAGGACCACCCCTTCACCGTCGCGAGCCGTGACCTCCTGCGGAGGCTGCGCGCCGAGCGTCCGTAGACGCGTCACGCCTGGGCGGCGGGAGTGACGCTGCCCAGCCAGAGGGTGTCGCGGGCGCGGGTCATGGCGACGAAGAGCTGGCTGCGGCCGAGTTCGCGGCGCTCGCGCTCGGTCTCGGAGAGCCCTTCGGCGCCGGTCAGCAGGGAGGTGTCGTACCGCGGAAGGTAGACGCGTTTGAACTCAAGTCCCTTGGCACGCCGGTAGCTTCCGAGCTTGACGCCCTCGACGGCGTGACCGGCGTAGCGCTCCAGCGGGCAGACCGGGAGGCCGGAAGCCGTGAGGAGGTCCCGGTAGCGGCCGATGGCCCGCACGGAGGGGCAGAGCACGGCGGAGTCGGCCCGCTCGGCGGGGGTCAGGGCCAACAGCGCTTCCAGAAGGGCCCGGTCGTGGTCCTCGACGGTCGGCCGGTCCACGCGCCGCACCTGGCCGTCGTGGTAGGTCAGGTCGACTTCCCTGGCGCCGGAGCTGCGTACGCCGTCGATGTCCTCGAAGGCGTCGTCGGCGACCACCGCGAGGGCCGCGTCGAGGATGTTCTTGCTGTTGCGGTAGTTGGTGCTGAGCACCTGCCCGCGCTCGCCGCGGATGTCGATGCCCGCGTCGGAGAGCCGGAATCCGCCGGGGTAGACGGCCTGCTGCCCGTCCCCGACGAGCAGCAGGCCGTTGGGAGCGTCGCCGATCAGGGCGTGCAGCAGCTTGACCCCGACGAGGGTCAGGTCCTGGACCTCGTCGACGATGACGGCCGCGTACGGCGCGGCCTCGGTGGAACTGCTCGCCTCGGCGAGCGCGAGGGTCAGCACGTCGTTGAAGTCGTGCACACCGCGTTGGACGCGCAGCGACTCGTACGCCTCGTAGAGTCCCCAGACCGCCTGCCGGTGGGGCCTTCGCAGGCCCACCCGACGGCGGCGGCGCGGCAGGACGGCGTATTCCTCGAAGGAGGTGATCCCGCGGCCCTTGATGACGTAGTCGATCTCGTCCTTCCAGTAGCGCGGCAACGGGTCGAGTTCGGTCAGCGGGCTGTCGCGTCCCGCGTGCGTCCAGGCGAGGCTGAAGGCCGTCTCGGCCTTGTCCCCGTTCAGATTCACCGGCACACCGCGGTCCTGCGTGTACTGCTGCGCCCACGAGTGCAGGCTGCGGAACTCCACCCGGTCGGCGACCGCGGGGGACATCGCGTGCAGGAACGTCTCCTGCACGCGCGGGAGGTTGCTGGCGAAGGTCACGTACAGGACGCGTCCCGTGGTGCGTTGGGCGAGGTAGGACGCGCGGTGCAGACCGACGACGGTCTTGCCCGTACCGGCGGGTCCGCTGATACGGGCGGGGCCGGACCAGTTGCGGCGGACGAGGGCCACCTGGTCCTGGGCGAGGAAGGTCATCCACTGCTCGATCGGTGCCCGCATGGCGGCGTCAAGTGCGGCCTCGCGCATGCCGTCGAGGTCGAACAGCCCTGCGGCGGGCTGTTCTTGGCGTCCGGAGCGCGGCACGGTGGACGGCGCCATGGTCGACGCTGTGGCGGGCTCGGTGACGGGCTCTGTAACCGGCTCGGTGACGGACGATCCCTCGTACTCGGGGAACACCCGCCCCAGGTGGTCGGCTATGACGCGCACCGAGGCGGCGTTGAGCCGGTGACGCTCCGCCAGCAGATACGGACCGACCTCCCGCTCCCCCAGGAGCCGGATTCTCCCCAGCGCGGTGTCCACGCGCTTGTCGGCGAAGACCATCAGCGGCCGGACCGCGACCGGGGACATCCCCAACGAGGCGACCGCCGTCTCGGCGGCCTTGGTCACCGCCGAGAGCTTGCGCGCGTGCTCGTCCCTCACCTCACCGCCCGCGAGGAGCCGGCCGTCCTCGACCTCCGGGTCGGCGCGCCAGTTCTTGACGTCCACGACGAAGACACCGGCCGGGCCCGACCAGCAGCATGTCCACGTTCGCGGACCGCGTACCCGGCCACCGCCGGTCCACCAGAAGCCGCCAGCCGCGCTCGGTCAGCACCAACAACTGTGCGCTGACGCGCTGTTCGCCCTCGCTCGCGCTCTCCCACTGCCGCGCCTGGCGCCGCGCCGCCTGCCACTGCTCCCGCAGCAACCGCTCCTGCCGACGCGCCTCTTGAGCCCGCCGCGAAGCCGATCCCCCCGCCGCCATGACCCACCCCCTCCCACGTAGCGCGACGATCATAGGACGCTCCGCTACGAAGCGGCAGGGGGCGTCGGCCGGGGCGAAGTGCGGCCGGACCGGCGGCGCGTCGGAGATTCCGGCGCCTCCGTAGTCGTCTCTCGGCCTCAGAGGTCGGCCGTCTGCTGCTGCTCCACGGGGCCGGAGGGCTGGGCGGGGATACCGGGCGCGCGGTCGTTCTGGAGGAGCCACAGGTCGTGGAAGAGGCCGGGTGTGTCGCGGAGTTGGGCGAAGGTGCCGTACTGGACGAGGCGGCCCTGGTCGAGGACGGCGATCTTGTCGGCGACGGTGACATTGGTGAGGCGGTGGGTGACCAGGACGACCGCGCGGTCGGCGGCGAGGGTGCGCAGGCCGGTGAAGATGCGGTGTTCGGCGCGGGGGTCGAGGGCGGCGGTGGGTTCGTCGAGGACGAGGAGACCGGCGTCGCGGTGGAAGGCGCGGGCGAGGGCGACGCGTTGCCACTGGCCGCCGGAGAGTTCCTGGCCGCCCCACCACTCGCGGGCCAGGAGGGTGTCCAGGCCCGAGCGCAGGGACGTGACGACCTCGTCGGCGCCGGAGGCGTGGGCGGCCGTATCAACCGCCCTGTGCGGGTGGTCGGTTCGGGGCTGGCCCAGGGTGATGTTGTCGCGGGCGGTCAGCGGCCACTTCGCGTACTCCTGGGGTACGACGGCGACGCGTGACCAGGCGGCGTGCGCGTCCAGGGTGCGGGTGTCGGCGCCGTCCCAGACGACGGCGCCGCGGTCGGGGAGGTAGAGGGCGGACAGGAGTTTGCTGAGGGTGGTCTTGCCCGAGCCGTTCTCGCCGACCAGGGCGAGGACTTCGCCGCGCCGCACGTTGAGGCTGACATCGAGCAGGGCGGGCCGGTCGGCGTGCGGGTAGGTGTACGTGAGGCGGTCGGCGCGTACGACGGCCGGGCCGATCGGTACGGTCTCGCCGCGGGCAATCCGGTGGCCACCGGCCTCGTCCAGGAAATCTGACCAGTCGTCAAGGTACATCCCCGTACGGAAGATGATGGCGCCGTAGCCGATGATGCCGCGCAGTCCTGAAGCGACCGTGCGCAGTGCGAACGTCGCCGTGCCCGCGGACGCGACGGACACGCGGCCGGTGCTGATCAGGAAGAGCAGCGCCGCCCAGACCGCTCCGGCCGCGACTCCCCCGGCCAGGCTCCCGACGAGCGACATCTTCGCCGCGCGCCAGGCGGCCCGGTCGGTCGCGGCGTCCACCCGCGCCCCGGCCGCCCGGTACTTGCCGAGCAGGAAGTCGGCCATCGTGCCGGAACGGATCTGGTCGGCGTGCTGCTTGTCGACCAGATTCCACCGCAGGACGCCCAGCAGGCGGCGGTCCTTCATCGTCTCCAGCGACGCGAGGTAGTTCAGCCGGGCCCCCCGTACGCCCGCGATGGCCTGCGGCAGCGCGGCCAGGACGAGCAGCGGCAGCAACACCGGGTGGACGCTGGTCAGTACGGCCGCGGCGGCGATCAACGATGCGGCGGCGGCGAGGATGTTCTGGGACTGGTTGAGCATGTCCTGCGAGACCTCGACGCCCCGGTCGGCCGCGTCCCAGCGGTCGTTGTAGCCGGGGTGGTCGTACGCGGTCAGCTCCGCGTGGGTCGCCGCGTCCAGCAGCCGCAGCTCCGCCTCCCGCGAGATCCGCGGGGCCAGGCGCGTGGACAGACCGGTGATCGCGATGCCGAGTACCGCCCGTACGCCCGCCGCCGAGGCCAACAGGGCCAGGGAGGGCGCGGCTTGGCGGAGCCGTTCGTCGATGTGGCCCGACGCGATGACGGCCGTGATCGTGCCGGTCACCGCCAGCAGGCCGAGCGCTTCCAGCACGCCGGACAGGACCTGGCAGGCGAGCAGCGCGGTGACCGCCTTGCGGTCCACGTGCCAGGCCATGCCGAGCGCCCGGCGCACCAGTTGGGGCAGTCGGCGGGCCATGGCGCGCAGCGTGATCGCGTAACCGGCCTCCTCGCTGCGGTCGCCAGGAAACGTC
Organism: Streptomyces sp. NPDC008079; assembly: GCF_042957385.1. Lineage (NCBI taxonomy): Bacteria > Bacillati > Actinomycetota > Actinomycetes > Kitasatosporales > Streptomycetaceae > Streptomyces > Streptomyces sp. NPDC008079. Next base: position 958,992 of record NZ_JBIBIC010000001.1, on the reverse strand, counting down.
AGGCGCAGCTCCTCGTCGGGTACGGCCTTTTCGTCGTCGCTGGCAGCAGCGGTGCGCGCCGTGGCCGTGGGGGGCTGGCCGGTCGTCGGAGGCTCTTCGGTCGTCGGGGGTTCGGTCATCGGTGTACGCCCTTCGCCGTGACGTGGCGGTCGGCACCGGACCGGCTCGGCGGAAGGAGGACGAAGGCACCGGCTCGGCCCGCCCGGCTCGCGCCGACGCGACGCGGCCCACCAGTCTGCTCCAACCGCCCCGCCGCCACCCCCCGCTCGCGAAGCCCCGGTCGGCGCAAGGACGCAGCCGCCGCCTCGACGGCGTACGCCGGTCCGCTACGGCCCGCGCCGTCCGCCGCGAAAGCGCCCGGCCGCCGAGGCGGCACCGCGCCTGTGGCGAGTTCGGGCGGCTGATTGGGGGGAAGGAGCGGGGGCACGCGTTCTGGCATGGACCACAGTGCGGGTGAATCGGGGGGACCGGCGTTCGTGCTGGGGGGCGGCGGGGCCCTCGGGGCGTACGAAGTGGGCATGCTCAAGGCCCTGTTCGCGCAGGGGGTGAAGCCGGGGATGGTGCTCGGGACCTCCGTCGGAGCGATCAACGGGGCCGCCGTGGCCGCCGAGCCGTCGCAGACCGCCGTCGGCCGGCTGATCGAGCTGTGGACGGGGCTGGGCAAGGCCGGGGTGTTCGCCGGTTCGCTGATGGGCCGCGTGAGCACCGCCGTGCGGAGCCGTACGCACCTCTACACCCCGGCGCCGCTGGTCGACCTCCTGCGTGAGCACGTACAGGTCGCGCTCATCGAGGAGTTGGAGGTGCCCTTCCAGTGCGTGGCGGCGAGCATCGAGAACGCCGCCGAGCACTGGTTCGACCGCGGTCCGCTGATCGAGGCGGTGCTCGCCTCGTCGGCCGTGCCCGGACTGCTGCCGCCGGTCGACGTCGACGGCGAGCACTTCGTGGACGGCGGCCTCGTCAACAGCATCCCGGTGGGCAGGGCCGTCGCCCTGGGCGCGCGCGAGATCTACGTCCTCCAGGTCGGCCGCATCGAACGGCCGCTGACGCCACCGAAGTTGCCGTGGGACGTCGCCATGGTCGCCTTCGAGATCGCCCGCAGGCACCGGTTCGCCCGCGACATGGCCGACCTGCCGTCGGACGTGACTGTGCACGTACTGCCCAGCGGGGCGGCGTCCGGTGAAGCAGCCGGGGCGCTGGGCCAGTTGCGGCACCGGGCCTTCGGGCAGACGGCGGACCGTATCGAGCGGGCCTACGCCGCGTCGTCGCGGTATCTGGAGAGCGCGCTCGACGGGGCCTCCCCCAAGTCCCTTGTTCCGGAGGGCTCCGGCGCCGAGGACCCGCACTCCGCCGAGGGTCCGGCGTGACGGGCCTCGACTCGGGCCTGAACGCGGGGCCGGGTCCGGCGGGTTCAGGCACGGGTCCAGCTACGGGTCCAGCGAGTACGGGCCCGGCGGGTGCAGGTACGGACGCGCTCGCGAGCGCCGACCCGGCCGCGCGGGTCCGGCCGTCGACCCGTACCCGTACCCGTACCGGCACCGCCGCCGCTGCCGCGGGCGCCGCGCTGGTCACGGCCGCCCGGCGTACGGTCACCACCGCGCTCGTGGTCGCGCTGATACCGGTGGCCGCGGCGCTCCTCATCACCGTGACCGTGCTCAGCGCGCCCGTGTCGATCCCGTCGCGCGGCGCGTGGCGGCCGACGCGTATGGCCGGATTCCTGCTCGTCTACCTCGTCGTGGACCTCACGGGAGTGCTGGCGGCCTCCGCGCTCTTCCTGCACCACCCCCGGGCGGACCGGGACCGGCGGGCGGCCGAGGCGTTCGCGCTCCTCGCGCGGCTGCTGGCCGTACTGCGCAAGGTGGCGGACCGGCTGTTCCGGCTGGAGGTGGAGATGACGCCCGCGCTGCCCGTGGGCGAGCGGCCGCCGGACGTACCGCTCGTGGTGTTAGTCCGGCACGCGGGTGTCGGCGATTCGTTCCTGCTCCTCCAGACGCTGCTCACCGACGTACGCCTGCTGCCGCACACCGTGCTGAAGGGCGTCCTGCGCGCCGATCCGTGCCTCGACGTCCTGCTCGGCCGGGTCCCGCACTGCTTCCTGCCCCCCGCGCACGGCACCGCCGAGGACGCGATCACCGAACTGGCGGCGGGGCTGCGGTCGCGCGACGCGCTCGTGATCTTCCCCGAGGGGGGCAACTTCACCCCGCGCCGCCACCGCCGCGCCATCGCCAGCCTGCGCCGCCTCGGCCAGTACCGGCGCGCGGCCCGCGCGGCCCGGCTGCGGTACGTGCTGCCGCCGCGGGACGCCGGAAGCCTCGCCGTACTGGCCGCCGCGCCCACCGCCGAGGTGGTCTTCGTCGTCCACTCCGGCCTCGACGTCATCGCGTCCGCGCGCGCCGCCTGGGACTTCCTGCCGTTCCGCCGCCCGGTGCGGGTCCACTGGTGGCGGATACCGGCGGCCGAGGTCCCGGTCGGGGACGCGGCGCGCAGCGAGTGGCTGCTCGGGCAGTGGGAGCGGATGGACCGGTGGACGGCGGAGCAGGCGGTCGCGGCGACGCCGCACGTATAGAGGGCGCGCGTACGGGGGTTCGTGTGCGGGGGGGCGCGCGTGCGGCGGCTCATGTACAGGGGTCCACGCGTACCGGGGCTCACGCGGAGAGCCGGGGGCCGTACGGCGATCCGTACGGCCCCCGGCCCCAGCGCCCTCAAGAACCCCGTCTCACAAGGTGCGTTCGAGGCGGTCCGCGACCAGCTTCACGAAGCGGGAGGGGTCTGGGAGTTCGGCGCCCTCGGCCAACAGGGCGAGCTGGTGGACGAGTTCGGTGGTCTCTTCGAGGGCCGGGTCGTCGGGACGCTCGGCGTGGGTGCGGTTGAGGCCGACGACCAGCGGGTGCTTGGGGTTGAGTTCGAGAATCCGCTTGGCGTGCGGGATCTCCTGGCCCATGGCGCGGTAGATGTTCTCCAGCGCCGGTGACACGTCGTTGGTGTCCGAGACGACGCAGGCAGGCGAGACGGTGAGCCGCGAGGAGAGGCGTACGTCCTTGACCTGCTCGCTCAGCAGTTGCGTCATACGGGCGAGCAGGCCCGCGAACTCCTCCTGCTGCTTCTCCCGTTCGGTCCCCGCCTCCTGCTTCTCCTCCTCCGTGCCGAGGTCGACCTCGCCCTTGGCGACGGAGCGGAACTGCTTGCCGCCGAACTCCGGTGCCGTGTCGACCCAGACCTCGTCCACGGGATCGGTCAGCAGCAGCACCTCGATGCCGCGGGCCTGGAACGCCTCCATGTGCGGGGAGTTCTCGACGGCCTGCCGCGATTCGCCGGTGACGTAGAAGATGTGCTCCTGGCCGTCCTTCATCCGCTCGACGTACTGCGCGAGCGTCGTCGGCGCGTCCTTGTCGTGCGTGCTGGCGAAGGAGCTGACGCCGAGGATCGCGTCACGGTTCTCGAAGTCGCCGAGCAGCCCCTCCTTCAGGACGCGGCCGAACTCCCGCCAGAATGTGGCGTATTGCTCGGGCCGCGCGGCCATCATGTCCTTGACCGTCGACAGCACCTTCTTCGCCAGTCGCCGGTGCATCAGCTCGATCTGGCGGTCCTGCTGGAGGATCTCGCGCGACACGTTCAGCGAGAGGTCCTGCGCGTCGACGACTCCCTTGACGAAGCGGAGGTACGGCGGCATCAGCGCTTCGCAGTCGTCCATGATGAAGACGCGCTTCACGTAGAGCTGGACGCCGCGCTTGTAGTCGCGCATGAACAGGTCCTGCGGCGCGTGCGCCGGGATGAACAGCAGCGCCTGGTACTCGAAGGTGCCTTCCGCGTGGAGGCGGATGATCTCGAGCGGGTCGTTCCAGTCGTGGCTGATGTGCTTGTACAGCTCGTGGTAGTCGGCGTCGCTGACCTCGTCGCGGGAGCGGGCCCACAGGGCCTTCATGGAGTTCAGCGTTTCGAGCCGGGGCTCGGGCTTGGGAGCCGCCGCGTCAGTACCGTCCTCGGCGTCGCCTTCGGTGTCGGTGTCGGTGTCGGCGCCGGCGCCGGTGTCGGCGTCGGTGTCGCCTCCGGGCGCGGGCTCCGCGGCCATCCTGATCGGCCAGGTGATGAAGTCCGAGTACCGCTTGACGATTTCCTTGATCTTCCACGGCGAGGTGTAGTCGTACAGCCGGTCCTCGGCATCCTCCGGCTTCAGCCGCAGCACGATCGCCGTCCCCTGCGGGGCGTCCTCGACGGTCTCCACGGTGTACGTCCCCTCACCGCTGGACGTCCACCGCGTGCCCTCGGTCTCCCCCGCGCGCCGCGTCAGCAGCGTGACCTCGTCCGCCACCATGAAGCTCGCGTAGAACCCGACCCCGAACTGCCCGATCAGGCCCTCTGCGGCGCCCGCGCCCTCGGCCTCCTTCAGCTCCCGCAGGAACTTCGCCGTCCCCGAGTTGGCGATCGTCCCGATGAGCTGGACCACTTCCTCCCGGGACATCCCGATCCCGTTGTCCCGCACGGTGAGCGTGCGGGCCTCCCGGTCCACCTCCAGCCCGATGTGCAGGTCCGACACGTCCACGTCCAACTCGCTGTCCCGCAGCGCTTCGAGCCGCAGCTTGTCCAACGCGTCCGAGGCGTTGGACACCAACTCGCGCAGGAACACGTCCTTGTTGGAGTAGATCGAGTGGATCATCATCTGCAGAAGCTGACGCGCTTCCACCTGGAACTCGAACGTCTCGGTCGGCATGGTCCGCTGTTCCTTCTCACATCACCGGCTGACAGGCACTGACCGCAGCACTGTAGATGAGCCCCCGCCGCCCGCACGTCAGCCTTCGCGGCCCGCGATGAGTTTCCGCCTCGCCGCCGGTCCTACCTGGTGAACGCCCGCGGACGTCCCCGGCCGGGGCGCGCCACCGAAAGCTGCTGAACAGGCGGTATCCACGATGGACAAGCGATTCACCGCGACCCTGCTGAAAAGCCCGAACAAGGGCGGCTGGACCTACGTCGTCTGGCCCGAGTCCGCCGCCTTCTTCGGCACCCGCGGCCTCGTCAAGGTCCGCGGCACGATCGACGGCCACCCCTTCCAGAGCTCCTTCATGGCCCTCGGCGACGGCACCCACAAACTCCCCGTCACGGCCGAGCTGCGCAAAGCCATCAGCAAACAAGAGGGCGACACCGTCACGGTCCACCTCCAAGAGCGCCTCCCCTCCTAGGCCGTGTGTCGAAAGTGGATCTTGAGTGGTGAATGATCACGGTTTATGGGGCGGGGAGATCTCACAGACGAGCAGTGGGCAGTGCTAGAGCCGTTGTTGCCGAGGGGGACGAAGGCAGGTCGGCCGCCCGTCTGGCCTCGCCGGCAGCTGATCGACGGCATACGGTTCCGGGTCCGAACCGGTGTGCCGTGGCGGGACATGCCCGTCGAGTACGGGCCGTGGGGCCGGGCCTACGACCTGTTCCACCGATGGCAGCGGAACGGCACCTGGCACCGGATCGTCACCCGGCTCCCGTCCCTGGCCGACGCGAAGGGGGCGATCACATGGGACCTGAATGTCGACTCCACGGTGTGCCCCGCATCGGACCGGGCCGGCCACGCGTCCGCCCCGATCGCGTGCGGGCCGATAATGCCTACGCCTCCCGCAAGAACCGCGCCTACCTACGCCGCCGTGGAATCCTCTGCACCATCCCCGACAAGGCCGACCAGGCCCTCAACCGCCGAAAGCCCGGCTCCCGCGGCGGGCGGCCGCCGCATTTCGACCCGGTCGACTACCGCGAGCGTCACGCCCTCGAGTGTGGAATCAACCGCCTCAAGCGCCACCGGGCGGTGGCCACCCGCTACGACAAGCTCGCGGTCCGCTCCGAGGCCACAGTCCCCGTCGCGGCCATCAACGAGTGGCTGTGATCAGCGCACGTTGCTACAGCTCGTAGTCCTGGGCCAGTTCCTCCCAGCGAATGCTGCGAAGCGCAAGGTCAGCATCCTCACCCGCCGGTACCGCCGGTGCTGGCTGAAACCAGGCGATGATGAGGGTGGAGCCGTCCATTGCCGGGTCGAGCGCCGTGGAGTTGAAGACGCCGACGCAGGCCACAGAAGGCAGCACTTCAACGGGACCGAAGGCGCCGCCGGTCTCGTCCGGGTACTCGCGCGAGGGCGGAACGAGATAGACCGGCATGGAGGGAAACGCAAGCTCGGCCTGCCGCTGGACCCAGCTGACCTTCCGGTCGTTGATGCGCTTGCACGGGTAGCCCTCCAGCATCCCCCCGTAGGTCGAAGACATCCGTAGCTCGGTAAGCCGGATCGATCGACCGGACAACAGGACTATGCGACCCAGTGACATGCCGACACCCTATGCGCACGATCCACTTCCGATACACGGCCTAGCCCCACCCCCGCCCTCAAAAAACCACAAGCCCGCCACCCCGCCCATCCGCCACGATGCCCCCCATGCCCCACACCCCTGCCCCGCCCTGCCCTGCCCTGCCCGACGGCGGGATCACGTGTGCCGCTGCGAACTTCCGCAGCTGGTAGCTGGAGTGGCTGAGCGACCGTGAGGCCGCCGTCGGGGGCCGGGCTTCGTGACGGCGGGCGCGGGTGTGCGAACGGTGCTAGAGGGGTGCCGAGTTGACGGCCCTGCGCGCTCTCGGTCGCGCGCCGTTATGACGTATGCGCGCCGCCCGCGATCGCGGCTCTGACGACGGTGACGGTGTCGAAGGCGTCGCCCAGGGAGCACAGCACGTCGCCGTCTATCGCGTGCAGTTCGAGGCGGTGGACCTGACGCGTCGTGCCGCCCTGGCCGATGGCGACGGAGTCCTCGCGCTCGACGACGCGGATGTCCGGCCAGGGGTGGACGTCGATCCGGGCCGGGCGGGTGATGACGATGCCGCCGTCGAAGACGTGCAGCCGCGGGATGCGGTTGTCGCGGCGCTTCTCGTAACGGAACGCGGTGATCGGCAGCGCGAGGGCGAGGACGAGGAAGGTGACGCCGATCGAGGTGACCACCGGGTTGTTCGGGTGGAGGACCAGGCCGATGCCGGGCGCGAGCAGGACGACCGCGAGGCCGAAGGCGACGCAGCCGACGTCACCGCCGCCGAGCGCGTGGACGGCGCGGGACTCGCCGAAGCCGTGCCGTTGGGCGAGTCGGGCGACTTCGCGCAGGGTGGCCGGGCCGTTCGTCCCCGCCGCGTCCCGCGAACCGCCGCCCGTATCCGTACCCGTACCCGTATTCGTACCGGCTGCCGCTCCCGTGTCCGTCATCGCCCCGCCGCCTCTCCCCCGCGCGCGGCCGCGTACCAACGGCCGTGCCTCTCCTGCTCCTTACCCGCGGGCGGGGGTGCCGTACCTCCACCTAGGAGGTACGGCTGCCTGTACGGCTACGCGTACGCCTATACGGCCGCGGCGCGCGGCTCGCGCCACATCGGCCACATGTGAGGCCCGTCCGGGAGGTCGATCGTGCGGCCGGTGAAGACGAAGCCGAGCCGCTCGTACAGGCCGCGGCTGCGCTCGCTGCTGGCCTCCAGATACGCGGACAGGCCGTCGCGGTCGCAGCGTTCGAGGACGGCGGAGATCAGTTCGGTGCCGCGGCTCTGGCCCTGCAACTCCGCGTCCACGGCGATGAGCAGCAGGTATTCGTGGGCGGGGCCCGTGGGGTGGCCCTCGCCGAGGATGCGGGCGATCTGCTCGACGCGCTCGTTGTCCGGGTCGACCGCCTCGCGGAAGGCGGCGGGGTCGTCGTCGTCCGCGTGCGCCTGGGCGTCCTCGGGAGCGTCGGTGGTCGCGGGTATCGACATCCACAGGGCGACCGCCTTGCCGTCCTCCGTCATGTCGACGTAGCCGTCGGCGAGTACCTGGTCGGCGAAGGCGCCCATCAACGACGCGTGCTTGCGCAGCCGGTGCTCAGGGTCGGGGAAGACCCAGCTACTCACGGGGTCGTTCCTGAACACCTTGTCCAGCACCCCGACCACGACCTCCCGGTCGTCCGCCCCGGCCCTCCGGATCGCCACACCCATCGCCCTGTCCGCCCTTCACGTCGTCGTCCTGTGTCGTCTCACGTTGTCGGTGCGCGCTGCACCGCACGCGTCTGATCAACTGATCATGCGCGTACGGCGGTTGCAGCCTAGAGGGTGCGGCCCGGTGTGTCCGGGCGTGCCGGGGAAGAGGGCGGAGACGGTCCTTCCCCGCGGGGCCGGAGGTTCAGACCGTACGCACCTGGACGACGGCGTACGTCCCGCTCGTACGCCAAGCCCCGCCGTTCGCCGCGCTGTTGGCGTCGAGCGCGGTGACCGTACCGGCGTCGAGGCCGACGATGACATCGGACTTGAGGGTGCGCAGGGCGGCCAGCGGACTCGGGAAGTAGCCGGTGGGCAGGGAGAACTCGGTCGTCGGGGACCACAGGCGGTCGCCCACCAGGCGGCGGTAGTTGAGGTCGCCCTTGAGCACCGTCAGTGTGGCGCGGCCCAGTTCCGCCCGCAGATCGGCGGGCATGTCGGCGTACGGCAGCGGCGCGCAGGCGAACGGGTGCGCGCGGACGACGAGTCGGCCGGTGCCCAGCGCCGACCACAGCCGCGCGCCCGTCTCCCGCGCTCTGCGGCCCGGCGCCTGCCCGATCCGGCGCAGGCAGTCGACGACGTCCGAGGTCGTCGCGTCCGAGACGAAGTACGGGTACGGCTTCACGTGCAGGACCGCGGTGGCGGCGCGGCCGGTGTGCAGGAGATGGTCGATCAGGATCAGGTCGGGGATCAGCTCGCGGCCCGCGTTGTCGGCGATCACGGTCACCGCCGCGGTGCCGGGCGGGGCGGCGGCGAGGTGCCGCCAGAGGGCCGCGCTGTCGTCGGCGAGGAGGTCGTCGGAGGGGGTGCTTGTGGGGGCGGGGGTGGGGGACGCGTGCGCGGAGGACGTGTTCGTGGAGGACGCGTTCGCGGAGGACGCGTTCGTAGAGGACGCTTCCGCCGTAGGAGCTTCTGCCGAGGGCGCTTTCGTGGAGGACGCTTCCGCCGTAGACCCGTGCGCCGTAGGCCCGTTCGCGGAGATGCGGAAGCCGAGGTCCGCGCGGTTGCCCCACAGGGCGCCTTGGAGGACGGCGCGGTCCCGGTCGTCGGGGGCGAGGTCGTCGAGCGCGTCGAGGGCGGCCAGTTCGTCGGCGACCTCGGGCCCGGTCAACTCGGCCCGCTTGAACGGCGCGAAGGGGTCGACGCCCTGCCACGGCCCCGGCCCGAAGTAGCCGACCGCGTCCAGCAGCCTGCGGTAGAAGTAGCTCTCGGCCCACAGGAAGGGCACCTCGTACCACGACGCACGACCGACGTACGCCTCCGCGCCCCATTCGGCCCACCGTCGGACGTCGTCGGTGCGGGTGTCGGTGCCGGTGCGGGTGCGGGTCGACAGCGGGCCGATCGGCGGGCCCGAGGTCGCGTCGGCCGAGGCGGGCGCGGCCGTCTCCTCCGCGAGCGCGTCGAGTGCGCGGCGCTGCTCGGGCGGGTACGGGAAGGCGTCCGCGACCTGCCTGATCAACGCCGGGTGGCGGTCGGCCAGCACGCTCCTGGCGAAGGAGCCGGGCGTACCGCTCATGACGACGGGGGCGGCGGGGGCCGCGGGGTCTGACAGGCCGGATGGGCCGGATTCGGGCGGGACGTCTCCTGTTTCGCGCACCGTTCAAGAATGGCAGGGGGTGGGGCTGGCCCCACCCCCGACCGGCCGGGCTGCCGGATGCCGCGAGAGGGGTGCCGAGCGGGATCGTCTAGGTATCAGGACGGAACGGTCCCCACCGCGATGATTCGAGGCCAGCGATGACCGCCAGCACATTCCCCCACGCCACTCAGAGCGCCGCCGCTCAGGCGTCCACCGCTCAGGCGTCCACCGCGCAGCCGCACTCCTCTCCTCCCGCCGCCGCGTCGCAGGCCCGGCCCGGCCTGCTGGCGGCTCCGGACGCCGGGCATCCCGCGTACGGTTCGCCCGCGAAGGGTCCAGGACCCGGCCGCGTCCCGCCCGGCTTCTGGCGCGCGCCCTTCTCCGCCGTCACCTTCCGCGAGGTCGGTTACGCGCTCACGTCGCTGCCGATCGCCATCGCCGGATTCGTCTTCGCCGTCACGATGTTCGCCGTCGGCACCAGCCTCGCCCTCACCGCGATCGGGGTGCCCGTCCTGGCCGCGATGCTGACCGGGGCCCGCGCGCTCGGCGGCGCCGAACGCGCCCGCGCCGGGAGCCTGCTCTCCCACCGCGTCGGCGAGCCCGCCCCCGTACCCGCGCCCCGTACCCCCGGCCGCTGGGCCGCCATGACCGCCAGGCTCCGCGACGCCTCGGCCTGGAAGGCCCTCCTCTTCCAGGTCCTCATGTTCCCCTGGCGCGTCGCGAGTTTCGTCCTCACCCTGACCTTCCTCGTCACCGGCTGGACCGTCGCCTTCTACCCCGCCTACGCCTGGGTCTTCCCCCGTTACGTCGACTGGCCCGGTTACCGCCTCTTCGAGTACACCTCCGGCGGCGTCCACCACGCCTACTACCTCTCCTCCCCCCTCCAGATCGCCGGCGCCTCCCTCCTCGGCCTCCTCCTCGTCTTCCTCACCCCGCCCCTCGTCCGCGCCCTCACCACCGTCGACCGCGCCGCAATCCGCTCCCTGCTGTCGTAGGGCGGGGCCCGCACCCGCGCGAAATGAGGGACCGCACCCCGCAGAGGGACCGTCATACTGGGCGCCTGGCCAGACGGGGGACGCGAGGAGGCGGCTGGGCGTGCAAGGCCCGAACGACACGAGCGATACGAGCGGCACGGGCGATACGAGCGCCTCGCACGGCTCCAACGGCTCCAACGGCTCCAACGGCTCCAACAGCACAGCGACAGGCGCCGACGCGAAAGCGACCCGCATCGGAAGCTACGTCGTCGTTCGCAAGCTCGGCGAAGGCGGAATGGGCCTGGTGTACCTGGCCCGTTCGCGGGGAGGCCGCCACGTGGCGGTAAAGGTGGCGCGGCCGGAACTGGCCGCGGACCCGTCCTTCAGGGAGCGCTTCCGCGCCGAGGTCGCCGCGGCGCGCATGGTGGGCGGTTTCCACACGGCGCCGGTGGTGGACGCGGACCCGGACGCGGAGGCCCCGTGGCTGGCGACGGCGTACGTGCAAGGTCCGACGCTCGGCCAACTGCTCGCCGCGCGGGGCCCGATGGGCGAGGAACAGCTCAAGGCGCTGGGCGCCGCGCTCGCCGAGGCGCTGGAGGCGATCCACCGCTGCGGTCTGGTGCATCGCGATCTCAAACCAGGCAACATCATCATGGCCGAAGACGGCCCGCGCGTACTGGACTTCGGCATCTCACGCGCCGTCGAGAACACCCGGATCACCACCACGGGCACCTCCTTCGGCACCCCCGGCTTCCTCGCCCCCGAGCAGGCCGAGGGCCGTGACGTGGACGGCGCCGCCGACATCTTCGCGCTCGGCGCGGTCCTGGTGGCCGCCGCGGGCGGCAGCGCCTTCGGCGGCGGCACGCCGGTCGCCCTGATGTACCGCTCCGTGCACCACGAGGCCGACGTCTCCGCCGTCCCGGAGGCGATCCGCCCGATGGTCGCGGCCTGCCTCACGAAGGAGCCCTCCCACCGCCCGAGCACGGACCAACTCCTCGACTGGTTCGGCGATTCGGGTACGGCCGAGGCGGGTACGGGCGACGCCCCGCACCGCACCGGGGACGCGGCCCCCCGCCCCTCGGACCCGCGGACTCCCGTACCCCCGCCTCCTCCGGCCGCCGCCAACCCGTACGCCTCAGGGGCCGTTCCGCCGCCTCCCCCGTACGCGCCCGGCGTCCCCGGTCCGTCGATCCCGCCGTCGAACCCGCCGTCGAACCCGCCGTCGACCTCGCTGGCCACGGCCTACCCGGCGCATTCGCCCGCCCCGGTCCCGGGCGTCCCGGCCTGGTCGCCGGAGGACGACGTCCCCGAATTCCTGGCGATGGACCGGAAGAACGCACTACTTGCGGACGATTACGGCATCTCCCTCGGCGAGAACGGCCAGACCGTCGACCTCCCCTGGCCGATGATCCGTTTCGCCGAGTGCGTCGTGGAGGACCACGAATCCGTCTTCCGGATGGCCGTCGTCCTGACGAACGGCACCATCCGCACCGGCCGCGTGTCCAGCCGCAGCCTGGCCGAACTGACCGAGTGGGCAATGCGGTTCACCCTGGTGCGCGACCGCTACCTGCGCCAGTAGCCGTTTCCCACGGCCGCAGCGGTGAGCCGCGCGGGCGCCAACTCCGTATCCAGCGAAGGCGCGAAGGCCCGGCCCCTCCGCTTCCACGACGGCGCGGAGCCGCGCGCCGACCCGGCCCGGAAACCGGACGCGTATCCGACGCGGACCGGCGACCGCCCGAAATGCCCCGCCACGCACTGCTTGTCACGCACGCTTGGCGTGTGGGCCGACCGTTTCCGGGGTCGGACGGGCAAGCGAGGCGAGGGAGACGGCCATGGGCGAGGCGGCGCGGAACACGGGGACGGGCACGGCAGCGGGCGCGGGCTCGGACGCGGGATCAGGCGCGGGCACGGGCTCGGACGCGGGCTCCGCCAAAGGCTCGGGCACAGGATCAGGCGCCGATCCCGGCACGGGCTCCGGCGAGGGCTCCGGTACCGGCTCCGGTATCGGCTCCGGTACGGGCACGGCCGCAGGCAGGATCGTCGTCGGGGTCGACGGCTCGGAACCGTCGCTCAAGGCGCTGCGCTGGGCCGCGCGGCAGGCGGCCCTGACCGGCGCCGCGCTGGAAGCGGTCATCGCGTGGGAGATGCCGTCGGCGTACGGCTGGGCCGGGCTGCCGGGGCTGCCCGACGACGTCGATCTGGAGGCCAACGCGGACCAGATCCTGGCGCGGGCCGTCGAGGCGGCCCTCACGCCGGAACAGGCAACGACCGTCACCCGCCGTACCGTGCTCGGCAACCCGGCCCAGGCCATCCTCGACAGCGGTGAGGGCGCCGACCTGATCGTGGTGGGCGTGCGCGGCCACGGCACCTTCCGCTCCACCCTCCTCGGCTCGGTCAGCCACACGGTCACCGTGCACGCCTCGTGCCCTGTCGTGGTCGTACGCGGCACGGCGGGCACGGCCCCCGCGGGCGGCGCGTCGTAGCAGCGGGGCGGTGATCCGCGGCGGCCGGGGCACGGAGTTATCCACAGGCTGTGAAGAGTGGGTGCCCGAATGTGGTCGGGGCGGAGCATCATGGGGGCATGAACGAGATCACCGGATCCCCGGCGGGGTCCATGCCGGAGTGGGAGAAGCGCTTTCGGGCGCCGCGGGTCGGGCTGCCCGAGTGGGCCGAGGACGCCCCGGACCGCAGCCTGTTCGTGTCGAACGTGACAGGGACGTACGAGCTGTACGCCTGGGACCGGACGACGGGCGGGCGACGGCAGGTCACCGACCGGCCGAACGGGACGACGGACGGCACGCTGAGCCGGGACGGCGCGTGGGTGTGGTGGTTCTCGGACACGGACGGGGACGAGTTCGGGATATGGATGCGGCAGCCCTTCGCGGGCGGTGAGGACGTACCGGCGGCGCCCGGCCTGGAGGCGTCCTACCCGGCCGGTCTCGCGCTGGGCCCCGGCGGCCTGGCCGTGGTCGGGCGGTCCACCGACGACGAGGGCACGTCGGTGTACGTGGTGCGGCCGGACAGCGAGCCGGTCGAGGTCTACCGGCACGCGGAGTCGGCGAGCGTCGGCGACCTCTCGGAGGACGGCACGCTGGTCGTGATCGAGCACACCGAGCACGGCGACGCGATGCACAGCGCGCTGCGGGTGCTGTCGGTCGCGGACGGCTCGACGGTCGCGGAGCTGGACGACACCGACGGCGGCCGGGCCGAGCTGGGCCTGGACTGCCGGGGATTCGCCCCCGTCGTCGGCGACACCCGCCTCCTGGTCGGACACCAGCGGTCCGGCCGCTGGCTGCCGATGATCTGGGACACCGCGACCGGCGTGGAGACGCGGCTGGCCATAGACCTGCCCGGTGACGTGCACGCCGAGTGGTATCCGGACGGCTCGGCGCTGCTGGTCGTCCACGACTACCAGGCGCGCGGCGAGATGTTCCGGTACGACCTGGCGGCCGGCACCCTGGCGCGGCTCGACACCCCGCCGGGTTCGGTCAGCGGCGCCACCGCCCGGCCCGACGGGACGGTGGAGTACCTGTGGTCGTCGGCGCAGCGCCCGCCCGCGGTGCGGTCCACGACCGGCGCCGTCGTGCTGGAGGCGCCGGGGCTGCGGGCGCCGGAGTCGGTGCCGGTGGAGGACGCGTGGGTGGAGGGTCCCGGCGGCCGGATCCACGCGCTGGTCCAGAAGCCGGTCGGCGAGGGGCCGTTCCCGACCGTGTTCGAGATCCACGGCGGTCCCACCTGGCACGACTCGGACTCCTTCGCGGCGGGTCCCGCGGCCTGGGTCGACCACGGCTTCGCGGTGGTCCGGGTCAACTACCGCGGTTCGACCGGCTACGGCCGGGAGTGGACGGACGCGCTCAAGCACCGCGTCGGCCTGATCGAGCTGGAGGACATCGCGGCGGTCCGCGAGTGGGCCGTGTCCTCGGGCCTCGCCGACCCGCGGCGGCTGGTGCTGTCCGGCGGCTCCTGGGGCGGCTATCTGACCCTGCTGGGCCTCGGCACCCAGCCGGAGGCGTGGACGGTGGGCATAGCGGCGGTCCCGGTCGCCGACTACGTGGCCGCCTACGCCGACGAGATGGAGGCCCTCAAGTCCCTGGACCGCACCTTCTTCGGCGGCTCCCCCGAGGAGGTCCCCGACCGCTTCGAGGCGTCCTCCCCGCTCACCTACGTCGAGCGGGTCGCCGCCCCCGTCTACATCAGCGCGGGCATGAACGACCCGCGCTGCCCGATACGCCAGATCGACAACTACGTCGAGCGGCTGCGGGAGCTGGACAAGCCGCACGAGGTGTACCGGTACGACGCGGGGCACGGTTCGCTGGTCGTGGAGGAGCGGATCAAGCAGGTCCGTCTGGAACTGGCCTTCGCGCTGAAACACGCGGGCGGGTAGGCGGCAGGGCCGGTGGCCGACCGGGGTTGGACCAGCGCGGGTCCGACCCCGGGCCAGCCCCGGGCCTCCGGCCGGGCGGATGCGCGTACGGCCGGACAGCTGGACACGCGCCTCGGCGGACGAAAGGCATCCGGACAGTCAGCCGGGCCAGCGCACGGCTGGACGTGCGGCCAGGGTGCGCCTCGGCGTCCGGCCCTGGGCGTCGGCGGACGCAGACGCGGTGACCACAGCGTCCGCCCGGCCCGCGCCGGAAGCGTCCGGCCCTAGGCGTCGGCAGACGCCGACGCGGTGACCACAGCGTCCGCCCGGCCCGCGCCGGAGGCGTCCGGCTCTGATTCCGCCTTCGGCGCGGACCCCGGCTCGTCGTCACCGTCGTCGGGGATGAGACCCAGCGCGGCGTCGGCGCGTGTCTCGGCCTCGCGGCGGGCCAGTCGGAACCACATGAAGACGACGAAGCCGGCGAAGACGAACCACTCACCGGTGTAGCCGAGGTTCTGGAACGCCTTGATGTCCAGACCGCTGTTGGGGGCCGCCGCCGGGGGCACCGCCTTCAGCGGCGCGGCGGGGTCGCTCGCGGTGATCCAGCCGCTGTAGACGGGGTAGGGCAGCACATTGACCAGCGAGGCGGCGCTGATCATGCCGAGCTGTCCGGAGGGCAGCGCGCCGTTGGACTGCACGCCGTCGGTGCCGGTGCTCTCCGGGTACTGGAGGGCGCCGGTCACGGTGACCTCGCCGGTCGGCGCGGCCGGTACGGCACCGGTACGCGCGGCGGCGGAGGCGTCGCCCGGCAGCCAGCCGCGGACGACGGGCAGGGCGGCGCCGTCCGCGCCGACCCGCAGGGGGGTCAGTACGTAGTAGCCGTCGTGGCCGTCGAGGGTGCGGCCGGGGACCAGGAGCTGATGGGAGGAGTCATAGCGGCCGGTCGCGCTCACCGAGCGCCCTGAGGCGCCGTCGGGCACCTGGGTGCGCGGCTGCGGCAGCAGTGTCGCCAACGGCACCGCCGCCTCGGCGACGGCCTTGCCCTGGGCGTGCTCGGCGCTCTTGTGGGAGTCGACCCGCAGCTCGAACCGGCTCAACTGCCAACTGCCCATGAAGACGCAGAACGGCACGGCGAGCAGCGACAGCACGCTGACCGCCAGCCAGCGCGGGGTGAGCAGGAACCGGTACACACCACAACGGTACGGGGGGCCGTTCGCGGCCCCGCAACCGGGGACCCGCACCGGCCCGGAGCCGACGCCGGGCGCGCGGCCAGGCGCAGGGCTCGGCCCCCGGTGACCAGGAGCGCCGGTCCTGGTCCCGCGAGGTGCGGGGAGGGGGTCCGGGGAGAGTTCCCCGAAGTACCCGAAGTCGCCGAAGTACCCGCAGTGCCCGGAGGCCCTACGAGCCGGAGCCGGTCGCTCCCGAGTCGGTTCCGGTGCCGCCGCTCGTCCCCGTACCGGGGGTGGTGTTGCCGCTGGTGGTGCCGGGGAGCGCGGCCGTCGTGTAGAGGGTGCCCGCGCAGGCGTTCTGGATGACGGGGCCGTCGACGACGGGGGCGCCCGCGGCCGGGGTGTGGTTGAGGGCGACGCTGCCGGGGGGCGGGCTGGTCGGCGGGTCACCGCTGCCCAGCTGGGTGGAGGCGCCGTTGCTGCCGCTGCCACTGCCCGTGCCGGTGCCCGGGTCGGAGCCGGTGGGGCCGCCGGTGGTCGCGGGGTCGCTCGACGTCGGCGTGGGTGTCGGGGTGGTCGGCGGCGTGGTGGGCGTCGTGGGGCAACCGCCGGTGCCGTTGCCCGCGGGGATCCACGCGAACTGCACCTCGTAGGTGTCGCCCGGTGCGAGCACCACGGGTCCGTCGACGCCGGAGGGCAGCCTGCTCGCCGGGTCGCCCGGGGTGTGGCCGACGACCTGGATACGGGAGGGGTCGGCCGAGCCCTCGGCGAGGACCTGCACCTGCCCGCTGCCGGGGACCGTACAGGGGACGCCGGAGACGTTGGCGACGCGGAACCAGCCGTAGACGCGGCCGGAGGAGTCCGGGGAGTCGGCGGAGCTGGTGCCCTGGCCGAGCTGGACGCTGGAGCAGTCGGGTGCGGAGACCGCCGCCGAGTCCGAGGGGGTGGTGGTCGCGGGCGGCGGATCGTCGGTGGGGCTCTTCGTCGAGGTGCCCGCGCCGCCGGTGCCGGTGGCCGCCTGGCCCGAGGAGGGGCCGCCCGCCCAGTAGTTGGTGTGGCCGTCCTGGCCGGGGGCGGAGGCGTGGGTGCTGGAGACGTTCGCCGGGAGGGCGTTGGTGCTGCTGGAGGTGTCGGCGGCGTGGATCAGCGCGGGCACCGCCATGCCGGCCAGGACCACGGCCGCGGCGGCACCGGCCAGCGCCTGCCGACGGTGCTGCCTGCGGGCCGGGACCGCGCGCCGCAGGTGGTCGAGCGCCTCCGGGGACGCCTCTATGCCCTGGACGGCGTTGTGCAGCAGCGCCCGCAGCGCCGCCTCCTCCGGGGTGTGCTCGACGCCGTCGGCACTGTCGAGGTCGAGTTCGAGACTGGCGAAGTCGAAGCCGCCGTCGAGGCCGAAGAGGCCGTCGGCACCGGAGCCGTAGCCGGACGCACTGTCGGAGCCCGAGGCGGAAGTGCGGTCGGAGCCGGAGCCCGAGGCGGAAGCGCCGTCCGAGCCAGAGGCGTCAGCGGCGTCGGGGGAGCCGAAGCCCAGGTCGCGGCCCCGGCCCTCGCCGTGGTCCGCGCCCTTGCCCTGGTCCTGATCCTGGTTCTTGTTCTGGTCTTCCATACCGTGCGCGTCGTCGGGGGTGGTCATGCCGTCGCCTCCATCGCGACGCGCAGCGCCGCGATGCCTCGCGAACCGTACGCCTTCACCGAGCCCAGGGAGATACCCAGGGTCTCGGCGACCTGCGCCTCGGTCATGTCGGCGAAGTATCGCAGCACCAGCACCTCGCGCTGCCTGCGCTGAAGCGTACGCATCGCGGCCTTGAGCTGGTCGCGCTCCAGGATCTCGTACGCGCCCTCCTCCGCGCTCGCCATGTCGGGCATCGGCTTGGAGAGCAGCTTCAGGCCCAGGATGCGGCGGCGCAGGGCGGAGCGGGAGAGGTTGACGACCGTCTGGCGCAGATAGGCCAGGGTCTTCTCCGGCTCGCGGACCCGGCTGCGGGCGGAGTGCACCCGGATGAACGCCTCCTGGACCACGTCCTCGCACGAGGCCGTGTCGTCCAGCAGCAGCGCGGCGAGGCCGAGCAGTGAACGGTAGTGCGCGCGGTAGGTCTCGGTGAGGTGGTCGACCGTGGTGCCTACTGCCATCGCCGAGTCAGAGTCCTCGCCTTCCGCGGCCGTGACCCGCACGACCGGCCAGGGCGCGATCACCGGGATGCCACCGGAGAGCGCACCGGACGCCGACGCGCGTGGACGCGGCAGCCGGGGCGGCGTGATCGTCCCGTGCCGTCCGAATGCCGTCTCGATACCCAGTGCCTCCGCCACGACTGTTGGACACGCATCCCCCCCTCAGGGTTGTACGCGCAAGACACGCCGCTCGACGGAGCGTCAAATATCCCCATGCGTACCAGCTCTTCCTCAACGCCCTGTTTGCACCGACGCTTCCCCCCGGACCACGCTCGGTGTGCAGCACCTTAGGGACCAGACCATAGGGCAGTGCGCTGACACAAAGACGCTCCCCCGAGCGAGTCGGTTCCCGCGGGGGAATGCAAAGTCTCCAACGTTCGGGTACATGAGTTCAAGTGGTCCAGACCAGCAACTTCGTCCCCGTGCACATTGCCGAGGACGCGCCCGAGCGGCCTCAGACGGCGATGTCCGCCGCCACCACCTCGGCGATCTGGACGGCGTTCAGCGCCGCGCCCTTGCGCAGGTTGTCGCCGCAGACGAACAGTTCGAGGGCGCACGGGTCGTCGAGCGAGCGCCGTACGCGCCCCACCCACGTGGGATCGGTGCCGACCGCGTCCGCGGGCGTCGGGAACTCACCCTGCCCCGGGTCGTCGGAGACCACGACACCCGGCGCGTTCCGCAGGATCTCGTGCGCCCGCGCGACCGTCACCTCGTTCTCGAACCGCGCGTGCACCGACAGCGAGTGGGTCGTGATCACCGGGACCCGTACGCAGGTCGCCGTGGCCCGCAGACGGGGCAGCCCGAGGATCTTGCGCGACTCGTTGCGTACCTTCATCTCCTCCGACGACCAGCCGTCGTCGCCCGCGAGCGAGCCCGCCCACGGCACCACATTGAGCGCAAGCGGCGCCGCGAACGGCCCGAAGTCGCCCACCGTGCGGCGCAGATCGCCCGCCTGCGTGCCCGCGTCCGTCCCCGCGACCTTCGTCATCTGGTCGCGCAGCGCCGCGATCCCGGCCTGCCCGGCGCCCGAGGCCGCCTGGTACGACGAGACGATCAGCTCGGTCAGCCCGAACTCGGCGTGCAGCGCGCCGACCGCCACGATCATCGACAGCGTCGTGCAGTTGGGATTGGCGACGATGCCGCGCGGGCGCATCCGTACCGCGTGCGCGTTGACCTCGGGCACCACCAGCGGCACCTCGTCGTCCATCCGGAAGGCGCCCGAATTGTCCACCACGACCACGCCCTTGGCCGCCGCGATCGGCGCCCACCGCGCGGCCACCTCGTCGGGCACGTCGAAGAGCGCGACGTCGATCCCGTCGAAGGCCGCCTCGTCGAGCGCGACGACCTCCGCCTCGGTACCGCGCACCGGCAGCAGCCGCCCGGCCGAGCGCGCGGACGCGACCAGCCGGATCTCCCCCCACACGTCCTGGCGCGTGCTGAGGAGTTCGCGCACCACCGTGCCGACCGCTCCCGTCGCCCCCACCACGGCGAGCGACGGTCGCGGCGCGGCGCTCATCGCCCGGTCCCTCCGTAGACGACCGCTTCGTCGCTGTCGCTGTCCAGGCCGAACGCCGAGTGCACGGCCTGCACGGCGGGCTTCACGTCGTCGACCCGGGTCACCACCGAGATACGGATCTCGGATGTCGAGATCAGCTCGATGTTGACGCCCGCGTTGGACAGCGCCTCGAAGAAGGTCGCCGTGACACCGGGGTTGGTCTTCATGCCCGCGCCGACCAGCGAGATCTTGCCGATCTGGTCGTCGTAGCGCAGCGAGTCGAAGGCGATGACCGTCTGCGCCTTGGTCAGCGCCGCCATCGCCTTCTGGCCCTCGGCCTTGGGGAGCGTGAAGGAGATGTCGGTGAGCGCGGTGGCCGCGGCCGACACGTTCTGGACGATCATGTCGATGTTGATCTCGGCGTCCGCGATGGCCCGGAAGATCGTCGCCGCCTCGCCCGGCTTGTCCGGCACACCGACCACCGTGATCTTGGCCTCGGACGTGTCGTGCGAGACGCCGGAGATGATCGCCTGCTCCATCGGACTGTCTCCCTGTGCTGACTCGTACGCGGCACGCGCTTGCTGCGGTCGCGGAAGGTTCGCGGGCCGTTCGCTGCTCACCCAGGTGCCGGGCAGCCCGGAGAACGACGACCGTACGTGGATCGGGATGTTGTAGCGGCGCGCGTACTCCACACACCGGTGCAGCAGCACCTTGGAGCCGGAACTGGCCAGCTCCAGCATGTCCTCGAAGGCGATCCAGTCCATCTTGCGGGCCTTCTTGACCACCCGCGGGTCGGCCGTGAAGACGCCGTCGACGTCCGTGTAGATCTCGCACACCTCGGCGTCCAGCGCCGCCGCCAGCGCCACCGCGGTGGTGTCCGAGCCGCCGCGCCCGAGCGTGGTGATGTCCTTCTTGTCCTGCGAGACGCCCTGGAATCCGGCGACGATCGCGATGTTGCCCTCGTCCAGCGCCGTACGGATACGGCCGGGCGTGACGTCGATGATCCGCGCCTTGTTGTGCACCGAGTCGGTGATCACCCCGGCCTGGCTGCCGGTGAACGACTGCGCCTCGTGCCCGAGGTTCTTGATCGCCATCGCCAGCAGCGCCATCGAGATGCGCTCACCGGCGGTCAGCAGCATGTCGAACTCGCGCCCCGCGGGAATCGGTGACACCTGCTCCGCGAGATCGATCAGCTCGTCCGTCGTGTCGCCCATCGCGGACACCACGACGACCACTTGGTGGCCCGCCTTCTTGGTGTCGACGATCCGTCGGGCGACGCGCTTGATGCCTTCGGCATCGGCGACGGAGGAGCCGCCGTACTTCTGCACGACAAGGCCCACGTGCGCTCCTCGCTCAGGGATTCCCAGGGGGTGCCGGGGGATTTCCAGGGGTTGTGCGGTCGGCCCAGTTTAACGAGCAGGCACGATCCGCCCCGCACGTATCGCATGGTGAGATACGTCGCCCGAGGCGTGATCAGCCGCAAGTTTTACGGCCGGAGGCGCGGGGGCGTCCTACGTCGCCGGGCGCAGCCCCAGCGTCCCCAGCTCGGCCTCCATGACCTTGCCCGCCTCCTCGGCCAGCTCCTCCTCGTCGTCCCCGTCGCCGCCGGTGTCCAGGCCGTCCAGCTCGTCCAGCGGGCTGTCCAGCCGTACGTGGGCCACGAGCGACTGGAGCGCGCGCAGGCTGGCACTGGCCGTGGAGCCCCAGTTGGACAGATACGAGAACTGCCACCACCACAGCGCCTCGGAGATCCTCCCGGCCCTGAAGTGCGCGAGGCCGTGTGTGAGATCGGCCACGACATCGGCCATGTCGTCGGAGATACGGCAGGCCACCGGCGTCGACCGCGGCACGTACGGGTCGAAGACCTCGGAGTAGACGTCGATCGGTTCGAGGAGCGCCGCGAGCCGCTGCCGCAGGTCGTCCTCGTCCGGCTCGGGACCGACGTCCGGCTCGTACCGCTCGTCCGGGACGATGTCCTCGTGCGCGCCGAGCCGGCCGCCGGCCAGCAGGAGCTGCGAGACCTCCAGCAGCAGGTACGGGACCGCGCTGTCCGGATCGTCGCCCTTGGCGACCTCGCGGACCGAGAGGATGAAGCTCTCGATCTGGTCCGCGATCTGTACGGCGAACTCGTCCGGTTCCTGCTCCTTGCCCGCCACGTCCTGTGCCCGACCCCGCATCTGGTCCTGCTTCTGCTTCCGGTCCTGCCTCTGGCCCTGCGCCTGGGCCTGCTTCTGGCCCTGGTCCTGGTCCTGCTTCTTCGTCACGGTCTCAGACATCCAGCAACCGCCTCCCTTCGAAGGCCCGCCCCAGCGTGACCTCGTCCGCGTACTCCAAGTCACCGCCCACAGGGAGGCCGCTGGCCAGTCGCGTGACCCGCAGTCCCATGGGCTTCACCATCCGGGCCAGGTACGTCGCTGTCGCCTCGCCCTCCAGATTCGGGTCCGTCGCGAGGATCAGCTCGGTGACGGTGCCGTCCGCGAGACGGCTCAGCAGCTCCCTTATCCGCAGGTCGTCGGGGCCGACGCCCTCGATCGGGCTGATCGCGCCGCCGAGCACGTGGTACTTCCCGCGGAACTCGCGGGTCCGCTCGACCGCCACCACGTCCTTCGGCTCCTCGACCACACAGATCACCGAGGGGTCGCGGCGCGGGTCACGGCAGACCCGGCACTGCTCGTCCTGCGCGACATTGCCGCACACCCCGCAGAACCGCACCTTCGCCTTCACCTCGGACAGCACGTGCGCGAGGCGCCGTACGTCCGCCGGATCGGCCTGAAGGATGTGGAAGGCGATCCGCTGGGCGCTCTTGGGACCCACGCCGGGCAGCCTGCCCAGTTCGTCGATCAGGTCCTGGACCACGCCTTCGTACACGCCGACGAGCCTTCCTCACGGTTTCCGCGGTTCTCCGGTGGGGTTTCCGGAGGGGTCAGAACGGGAGGCCGGGCATGCCGCCCAGCCCCTGGGCGAGCGGGCCGAGCTTGGCCTGCTGGATCGCCTGCGCCGCCTCGTTCGCGTTGTGCACCGCGGCGACCACCAGATCGGCGAGCGTCTCGGTGTCGTCGGGGTCGACCGCCTTGGGGTCGATGACCAGGCCGCGCAGCTCACCGGCGCCGGTCACCTTCGCGGTGACCAGGCCGCCGCCCGCGGAGCCCTCGACCTCGGTCTCGGCCAGCTCCTGCTGGGCCGTGGCGAGGTCCTGCTGCATCTTCTGGGCCTGCTGGAGCAGCGCCTGCATGTTCGGCTGACCACCGGGAATCACGGTTTCACTCCTGACTGGCGTCTGCGGTGCGGTGCCACCTTTTTCGTGACAGGGCGAGCCTACGTGTTCGTACGGCCCAGCGCCCTACGCCGTACGGAGGATCGGAACCGGGCGGAGACCACCCGACGGGAGTACAACGCGTCCACCAGGGGTGGGGTGCCCGAATCCGGTGGTGAACTCGGCCGGGGACCGGGCCGAGTCGTGGGCCGAGTCCTGTGCCGGGTCCTGTGCCGCGGACGCGGTCGGGCCCCGCGCCGTGCCCTGTGCGCCGCGCCCTCAGTCGTGCGCGATCTCCTCTATGACCGTGGCGCCCAGCTCCCGCACGAAGAGGTCGTGGCCGCTGAGCGCGGAGTCGACGAGATCCGGGTCGTCGTCCTCGGGGACGTCGTCCTCCAGCGGAGGCGGCATGTCGTCCATGGGGGGCGGCCCGGACTGGTAGGACGCGGACGGTGCCTGGGACGAGGAGTGGGACTGGTACTGGCCTTGGCCCGGCCCCTGGTCGTGCCCGTATCCCTGTCCCTGGCCCTGGGACAAAGGGGGTCCGGCCTGGAAGTCCGGTCTCGGGGCGCCCTGGGGCCGGTCCTGCCCCTGGCGACCGGCCGGCGGCTGCGGCGGGCCCGAGGGGCGGGGGGCGCCACCGCCGCCTCCGTAACCGCCGCCTCCGCCCTGCCCGCCCGCGCTCCCGGCGCCGCCGCCCCCGTTCGGGGCCACGATCGCCTCGATCTTCCACTGCACGCCGAGCGCGTCGCTGATGGCGGCCTTGAGTACGTCCTCGCTGCCGCTGTTCGCGAAGCTGTTGCGGGCGCCGGGGTTGTCGAAGCCGACCTGGAGGGTCTCCCCGTCGAAGCCCGCCACCTGGGCGTTGTTGAACAGCAGCATCCAGGTCAGGCGGCGGCGGTTCTTGACCGCCTCCAGGATGTCCGGCCACATCTGGCGCACCCGGCTGGGGTCGCCGAGCGAGGCGGTCGGGGCGGGGGCCTGCGACTGGGTCTGGGCCTGGGCCGGTGGGGTCTGCGGCGCGGCGGGCGGGGGCGCCTGAGCCGGGGGCTGCGCCGGGGTCCGGTTCTGCGGCTGGCCGGGCGAGGCGGCGGACGGCCAGGCGCCGGGGCGCTGGGCGGGGGGTGCCTGGGCGGGCGGCACCTGGGCCGGGGGCGCCTGAGCGGGGGGCGGCGGCACGGGCGGTGCGGCGGGCGCGGCGGCCTCGGCGCCGGGTGCCTCGGAGGGTACGTACGCGGGTACGGCGGGGGCCGGGGGCTGGGCCTGCGGTTGGACCTGGTGCGGGGGCGGTGCCTGGGCGGGGGCGTACGCCGTACCGTTCTCGCCCGAGGTACGGCCGCCGCCGAGTGCGGCTCTGGCGGCGGCGGGTCCGACGGCCTGCGGCGCGCCCGCAGCCGGACCCGTACCCGTACCCGTGCCCGTACCCGTGCCGCTGGACGGGCCGCCGCCCTGGGCGAATCCGGCGGAGACCCCGGCGGCGACGCCGCGCTCCAGCCGTTCCAGGCGGGCCTGCAACGAGCGCTCGTCCTCGTAGGCGGCGGGCAGCAGCACGCGGGCGCAGATCAGCTCCAGTTGGAGGCGGGGCGAGGTGGCGCCGCGCATCTCCGTCAACCCCGTATTGACCAGGTCGGCGGCGCGGCTCAGCTCGGCGGCGCCCAGCACGGAGGCTTGCGCCTGCATCCGCTCCACCACGTCGCGCGGCGCGTCGATGAGGCCCTTGTCCACGGCGTCCGGGACGGCCGCGATGATCACCAGGTCCCGTAGCCGTTCCAGCAGGTCGGCGACGAAACGGCGCGGGTCGTGCCCGCCCTCGATCACCCGGTCGACGATCTCGAAGACCGCCGCCCCGTCCCCCGCGGCGATCCCGTCCACCACCTCGTCGAGCAGCGCGGCGTCCGTGTAGCCGAGCAGCGCGGTCGCCATGGCGTACGTCACGCCGTCCGCCGCCGCGCCCGCCAGCAACTGGTCCATGACCGACATCGAGTCACGTACCGACCCGGCCCCGGCCCGTACGACCAGCGGATACACCCCGTCCTCCACGGCGATGGCCTCGCGCTCGCACACCTGCGCCAGGTAGTCGCGCAGCGTGCCGGGCGGCACCAGCCGGAACGGATAGTGGTGCGTACGCGACCGGATCGTGCCGATGACCTTCTCCGGCTCGGTGGTCGCAAAGATGAACTTCAGGTGCTCCGGGGGCTCCTCGACCACCTTCAGCAGGGCGTTGAAGCCCTGCGGGCTGACCATGTGGGCCTCGTCGATGATGTAGATCTTGTACCGACTGCTGGCCGGGCTGAAGAACGCCTTCTCCCGCAGATCACGGGCGTCGTCCACACCGCCGTGCGACGCCGCGTCGATCTCGATCACGTCGATCGACCCCGCGCCGCCCCGCGCCAGGTCCACGCACGACTGGCACACCCCGCACGGCGTCGGCGTCGGCCCCTGCTCGCAGTTCAGGCACCGTGCCAGGATCCGCGCGCTCGTCGTCTTCCCGCAGCCTCGCGGCCCGCTGAACAGATACGCGTGATTGACCCGGTTGTTCCGCAGCGCCTGCTGCAACGGGTCAGTGACGTGCTCCTGTCCGATGACCTCGGCGAAGGACTCGGGACGGTAGCGGCGGTACAGAGCAAGGGACACGCCTACGAGGTTATCCGGGCCCACCGACATCCGGCCCCGTCATCCCCGCCGGCCCACGCAAAGACCCCCCACGCACCCGCCAGAGCCCACCTACCCTTGCTGCCTTCCGGCCCTGGGGGAGTTCAGCGAGATAGCGCCACGTGAGGGGCTGCCGCCCACTCTACCCGATCCCCCACCCCCCCATCGAGTTCGCAACCACCCCCCCACGCCCTGTACTGTTCCTCCCGGAGGATTCGCCTAGTGGCCTAGGGCGCACGCTTGGAAAGCGTGTTGGGGGCAACCCCTCACGAGTTCGAATCTCGTATCCTCCGCACTTGCCTGAACAGGCAAAACGAAGCGGCCCCGCTGATCACAGCGGGGCCGCTTCGTTGTCCGCTCAGCCGCCGTTGTCCTGGTTTTTGTCCACAGGGGGTGCGGCGGGGCGACCCCAGATGGCTTCGGCGATCTTCCGTGCGACGTCCTTGAGCATGGCGTCGGGCACGTGCAGGTAGCGCGCACGCATGCTCGCGGACGTGCCCGGCTCCCACCCCATGATCTGATCAATGACGCGGGCGGGGACGCCAAGCAGCATGAGGACCGTCGCGGCGGTGTGCCGTGCGTCGTGCAGTCGCCCGTCCCGGACCCCCGCGTCTGCCAAGAGGCGTTTCCAGTCGTGATAATCCGTGTTCGGACTCAGCGGGCCTCCCAGCGGTTTGGTGAACACGTACTCCGACTCCGTCCACAGGTTCCCGGCCGCCTTCCGCTCCCGCGCTTGAGTCGCCGCGTGCGCACGGAGCATCGACACCAACGGGCCCGGAAGGGGCACGGCGCGGCGACCAGCGCGTGACTTGGTGTTCTTCGTCTCCCGACGGGTCTGCACCCGACGCGGGCAGTAGCCCGCTTTCCGGCCGCACGGCGAGGTTTCCGGGCATCCGTGCTTGTACCGGGGACGCAGTCGGTTCCGCCGCAGCTTCAAATACTCGTTCTCCAGATCCACG
The DNA here is from genome assembly GCF_042957385.1 of Streptomyces sp. NPDC008079. NCBI lineage: Bacteria > Bacillati > Actinomycetota > Actinomycetes > Kitasatosporales > Streptomycetaceae > Streptomyces > Streptomyces sp. NPDC008079. The sequence goes on along the minus strand of NZ_JBIBIC010000001.1, from coordinate 932,384 downwards.
TCAGACCATCGCAGTCCGAGCGTTTCGCCCTGGCGGAGTCCGAGCGCCAACGCCAGCATCCAACGGGCGCTGTTCCGGCGCTTGTTGGCTTCCAACAACAGGCGCTGGACCTCTTCCACTGAGTAGGGCTCGACCTCGGATTCGTCCTCTTCCATCCGTGGCGGCTTCGCCAGACTGGCCGCGTTCTTCGCCGCATAGCCGCGCCGCGCCGCCTCTCCCAACGCCGTATGGGCGGTCCGGTGTGCCTGGTGAGCCGTACTAGCCTTCCGTTCCCCGCTCGCCTGCATTCGGCGGTACAGGCTCTCAAGGTGCTCGGGCTGCAAACGGTCAAGGCGGTGCTTGCCGATGCCGGGAACGAGGTGGACGCGTACGGCGACCTCGTATCCGTCGTACGTGTTCTCGCTGACCCTCGGTTTGGCGATGTTCTCCACCCAGTGTTCGAGCCACTTCCCAACCGTCCATGGCTTGCCGGGCTGTTGTGCCGATCCCGCGTCGCGCTGCCTCTCCAGTTTCTTGACAGCGTCCACCAGGACGGGGCGCGTCTTGCGGGTGATGTGGCGTCGGTACGGCTCCCCGTTGTCCTTGTAGCCCATCGGCACGCGGGCGTGCCAACGGCCGTCCGCTCCGAGGTAGATCGCGGATTCGCCGTTGGCGCGGCGGGTGCCTTTCTTCTTGTCCTCTGCCATGGGCAGGCTCCTGTCTCTTGCGTGTCGGGATGGAGCCGGGGCGGCGGGCTGTCCTGTCCGGGAGTGCCGCCGCCCCGGGGTGGTCAAGCTGTGCGGTGGGCGGTGCGGAGTCGGGTGACGTAGGCGGCCGGTGCGTCGACGGGGACGCGACGGAGACGGCCGACGGGTACGGATTCGAGTTCTCCAGTACGGATGAGTGCGTAGCAGGTGGTGCGGCCGATACGCAGTCGGCGGGCGGCTTCCTCGACCGTGAGGAGAACGAGAGTGGTGTCGATTGCTTCGCTGAGCGGAGTGATGTCCACGCACAGCACCTTTCGTCTCAACGCTCTTCGGGGTGGCTGTGTCTGTCCGAGGTGGAGATTTCTGCGTCACCGCGTCACGTGCGTCATACGAAGCTGTGACCTGTGGGTTTGGGTGACGCAGGGGTGCGGGTGTGCGTCATCCCTGCGTCACAGGCTTCGTCACCGAGTGACGCAGGTGACGCAGGATGACGCAGAGATTTCCGTCTGCGTCACGCCCGTTTCGGCAGGCCAGGACCGGTTTTCGGTCTACTGGTGACGCAGTGACGCAGAGGTTCCTCTCTTAGGACAAAAGATGGGGTGCCTGTAGTGCTTGGGTGCGCCTTCAGGCGTGATTTAAGGAGCCGCTTCGCGGCGCGACCTTGGGGCGCGCGCTGCGCCGAACAGCAAGAGGAGCACCCGGGGCCGTGGTGCTCTTCTTGCTTGTCCGGGCGAACGCCGGTCAGAACGCCCGCTGTTGCTCGGGCGGGGGCGGCGGTGCGGGCCGGGTCATTTCGAGATAGCGGCCCTCTCGGGTGCGGCCGGAATCGATGAGGACGCCACGGGCGGCAAGGGTGGGCTGAAGGCGTTTGAGGCGGTCTGAGAGGACTTTCCCGGTGGTTGGCCACCCTTTAGGCATCGGGCGCAGTTCCTCACTCGCGTAGAGGCGGCTCAGGCACGCTAACCACTCGGTGGACGTCATCCGCTCCTCAGTGCCCGGAGCGATGCTCTCGGCGTGTTGAAGGACGGTCTGCGCGAGCAAGTCCCCCTCAATGACGTCGTCGTTGAGGTCGTCCAGACTGGCCCGGTAGGCGCGCAGAGCTCCGAGGCCGGTTGCCGCGTCAAGTTGCGCGCACAGGTGGGCGAAGTCCGCCATCCGCAGATCCGTCGGTGTCTCCGCCGTGACCGCCCGGACCTTGACCGTCAGATCCAGCAGAGACCCGAGCACGACCGGCAGCGCTTCGGCGTACTCCGCCCACAGCTCCGCCTCGGTGCGCCGGACCGTGGGGCGTTCCAGCCGCAGAGGCAGCAGCCGCTCCGCAAGGTCCGGGCGGATGACTCCGACGTCGATGCCGGTCAGGAGCAGGGGGCGGCGGTAGCGGGACCGGTGGACGTCCCCGTCGGTGAACAGAGCGCGCTTGACAGACTCGGCTCCGGTGACGATGCAGCACATGGCGTCGGACAGGTCCGGCGTCATGTAAGAGAGGTTGTCCAGCGCGGTGACCCACCCGGCCGCGACGGCGGCAATCAGGTTCTCTTCATCCTTCGGGGCCCGGCGCAGGTCCCCGCTCATGCCCTCAATGATCCGGATGAGCATCCGCCCCCCGGTGGACTTGCCCGCCCCTTGGGGCCCGGTGAGGAACGGCGCGGGAACGGGAACCGACGGCCCGAGACAGCCGATCAGCCACGCAATGGCCAGGCACTCAGTCTCAGCGGTGGCGAAGTTGCACAGCCTCAGCAGCAGATCGATTCCCTTGCCGTCGGTGTCCTTGACCGGCAGGGGGAGTTCCCCGGTGAGTTGCGTGCGGCGCCAGCACACCTCACGCGGGTCAGGAACCAGGATCTCCCACCCGGTGGGATGGATACGGACCGACCGTCCGTCGTCGCGGCCAAGGTCCAGCCACGTCGCACCGTCGAATCCGGGGGCGACGCGGATGTTCACCGGCTGCACGTCCTCAGTCAGCGCAAGCGCCTCGATCAGGTCCAACGCCTCTTTGAGGGCGGTGCCGTTGAAGACGCCACGTCCGTCGCGGAACAGGCCGACCATGAGTTCCTGGCGGTGGCTGCCGGTGGTCCCCTGGGAGCGGATCGGCCGGGCCACGGGGTGGCCGTTCTTCTGTGCGTAGACGGTTCCGTCGGCGGTGCGGAAGTACCGGAAGTTCGCTTGCGCGTAGTCGGTGATGATCTCGCGGCCGGGAGTCTTGTCGTCCTCGGACACGGCTACACCCCCAGCCGGGTACGGGCATTGGTCCACGCGTCGGTGCAGTGCCGGACGCTTTCGCCTTTGGCCTGAGCGGCGGCGAACAGCCGCGCCATGTGCGCCTCGGTGAGGCACCCGCACCGGCCGTGCGCGGAGAGCACGGCGAGGAACGTCCGGTAGACCGTGGTGTGGACCCCGCTGGACGCGGCGTTGATGGTCTGTTCCGCCATGGTGATACCGCGTTCCAGGTACGTCGGGGTGCGGTGACGGCACGCCCCGCCACCTCCCGGCATAGGTGCGGTCACCGGCCGGACCGGGGAAGGCACCTTGACCACCAGGGCGCGCACCACGTCCGGCAGAACGGCGAGAGTGCCGGTGCCGGGCCCGAGCCAACGGGCATAGGACATCGTGGATTTGATGTCGACGCCCGGCCGGACCGAGTTCGCCGACGGCATGACGCCCCGGTAGAGCCAGTGCTCACCCCGCGTGGTGCGCACGGTCCGCGTGGCGGGCAGAACGGTGCGGGCCCAGGTGATGGCGTCGGCGTCGTCGAGGTCCACGACGGTGAGACCGGCGCCGCCGGGGTGGTAGGCGACGGCCGCCGCGTCCCGCCACGCGGACGCCCGTGCGGCGGAACGCAGGGTGTCCGCGTCAGTGGAGGCGGCGGCCCAACCGTGGCAGGGGCGCGAGCACTGGCACGGGCCGGGGGTCTTCATGTTCGGCCGCCCGCCGCACGCGTTGCCCTTGCACGCGGGGCAGTTGCCGAACGGCACCTTGCCCGCCCGTAGCGGCAGGACCGGGATACCGGCCGCCGCAAGGGCGAGAGCTGTGCGCAGGTGGTTCCCGTCCGGCTGATTCGCGTCGGTGAGATGTGGGGGTTGGCAGTCAGGTGTCATGCTGGACGTCTCCTGTTCTGCAATGTCGGGATACGGAGACCGTGGGCGGCGGGCTGTCCTTGTCCGGGAGTGCCGCCGCCCACGGGCGGAGCTAGAAGGGCGGTTCGTTGCTGTAGTCGCCGGGGCCCCACGGGTCGCGGCCGGTGCCGCGTCGCGGGAGCCACCGGGGCCGGTGCGGCAGGGGCAGCAACAACCACCGGCCGTCGGGGTTCCAGCACGGGCAGTAGGCCCAGTCGGTACCGGCGTACTCGCCCGTGTCGTCGCCGTAGTCCCACTCGTGGATTCCCTGACCGTCGCAGTCACCGCAGCGCGGCCGTGGGGAATCGGTCAGGTACAAGCCCGGCCGCGGGAAGTTGGTGCGTTCGATGCGCACTCGCATAGGGCGGGTCTCCTTCGTCAGCCGTAGAACTTGTTGCGCTTGATGACGGCCTTGCGGATGTTGACCGTCGTGCCCCGGCCGGTGTCGCGGCCGGTGAAGAGCTGCACGGCGACGAATCCGCCGACGAGGACGGCGGCGAGGATGACGAGCTGGGTCACCAGCGCGGTCAGGGCCGCGATGAAGGTGGTCAGCATGAGCAGTCCGCCGCACACGGCGAGGAACCCGATGCCCCCGAGTGCGACGTTGACCGCTGCACGCGAGACCTGCGGCTTGTGGACGGCCGGTTCGGGCTTGGCGGGTTCGATGGCGTAGCCGGTGATGACGCGGCCGTCGGGCAGGAGGATGGTGGTCACGGCCGGGTCGGTGCCCGGTTGCACGGGCACGAGCGGTGCGGCGTGGCCGGTGGCGAGCGGGCCGGGGGTGTGGACGGCGGCGGGGGCCGTCTCGAAGTGAGTCGGACGCCTGTACGGGGTGGGGTGGTTCACGATGGCTGGTCTCCGTTCGGGTCAGCGGGTGACGCCGGGAAGGGCGTCGGTGACGGCGTTGACGAGCTGGTTGACGGTGTCGGCGGCTCCGGTGTGGGCGAGGTAGAACCCGAACAGGGCGACGGCGACGAATGCCCCGGCGCCGACGGCCTTGAACCGCAGCAGCAGCCCGGCGACGACGGCCAGCAGCAGAACGAGCGGGATGGTGAGGACCATGCGGTGTCTCCCGGCGGGTTAGCGGGTGCCAGCGCGGTAGGTGCGCGCGGCGCGGTTGTAGATCCAGCGGCCGACGCGTATGCGCTTGCCGGTCGCGTCGCAGCGGCGGCAGTCCTTGCCGCGCTTGGTCTTGCCCTTGCGGTTGGTGGTGAAGGCGTGGCCCATGCCGCCGCAGCGGTGGCAGTCCCCGAACGGGCTCAGCCAGCACCGAACGATATAACCGAGAGTGATGAGCATGAGGCAGGCGAAAGCGAGCATGACGAGGGCCATGAGGTGCCTCTCAGGCGGGTTTTGGAGGGTTTCCGCAGGTCGCCCGCTAGCCGCTAGCGGGCTGATCAGGGGTGGTTCGGGTCGCTAGCAGGGTCGCTAGCGCTAGCGACGGTTACCGCTAGCGCTAGCGACCCCGGAGACCTATCCGGCATCCCTGCTGCTGTTGCGCTCTGTAATCGCCGTGGCGACGTCGTCGCGCTTGATGCCGCGCTTGTTGACGGTCTTACCCTCGACGCGGCGGCCGATCTGTTCGGTACCGACGCCATACGGCTTGAGCGCGGCGGTGAGCGCTTCCGCCTTGGGCTTGGGCTCCAGTGCCGCCCACGGGCCGTACACGTCCGGGCGCAGGTCGGCGAGACGGTCAACGACCGTCTCGGACCACACCTTGGCCTCACCCTTGCCGAGCACGGCCGCGACGTCGTCCAGAACCGTCACTGAGGTTTCCGGGGCGGGTGCCTGTCCGGCCGCGTCGCCGGACAGCGTGCCCTCCGCCTCCCGCAGCGCGGCGGCGCGGGTCAGGACGCGGTCGGCGTCCCGGCCGTCGGCGAGGTACGTGCGCACGATCCCGGAGTCGTCCGACATGCCCTTGAGCAGGCCAACACCCTTGTGGGACTTCAGCAGCTTGGACGCGTCCAGACCCTCGGAGTACGAACCGGCGCCGAGGATGGTGTCCGAGACCTGATAGGCGCCGACCCGCAGCGCGAACCGCGCTTGGTGCTGGTCACGCAGCTCCGACGGGCACGCCTTGTCGTCCGGCTTCTGCGTCGCGGTCATCACCGACACACCGACCGCCGGGGCGACGCGGGCGAGGTAGACCATCAGAGACAGGATCTCTTTCCCGTGCTCGGGATGGGTGAGGTATTCCTGCACCTCATCGACCACGAACAGGGTCAGCGGCATGTTCAGCTTCTTGTCCCGGCTGATCTCCGGGGTCAGCTTGCCCTCCGGGCAGATGTGCAGCGGCAGCTCCGACAGCCGGTGGTACCGGTCCTCAACGTCCGCCTTCAGCTCCCGCAGCGAGGTCAGCAGGTGCGCAACGGGGTCGAACCCGTTCTTGGGCACGATGCCGAACCCGATCCGGTGGGCGACCTTGGCGAAGTTGCGCCAGTCCGGCGACGCCTTGCCGTCGAACACGTACAACCGAACGTACGGGTCCAGTGCGGCGGCCAGCGCGATCGTGCGGGCAGAGAACGTCTTGCCCTGACGCGGCACGGCGCCCACCAGCAACGACAGCCACAGCATGGACGCCATGACCGGGTTGCCGCGTTCGTCCACGCCCCACGGGAACGGCTTCCAGAAGTCGACCCGCGTCGCGCCCAGAAGCGGGGACTTGCCCGACGGCACGGCAAGCGGGTCACGGTCGGCGATCCAGTACGACACCCGCCGCCCGCTCGTCTCGTCCTTGTCGAGGAAGAGCTGAGTCGGGGCGATGTCCATACCGGACGCCAACCGGGCATGCGCCTTCATCGCGTCCTCGAATGTCTTGCCGTAGGGCAGATCGACCACGACCCGCCATCCGTCGCCGTCCCGCCCGATCGGGCGCGGGAAGCCGATCGTCTGGTCACGGCTGGTCAGCCCGGCGACCTCGTGTGCCCGGATGACGATGTCGGAGGACAGCTTGCGCTTGCGGAACGACACCTTGGCCATGTCGATGAGCGGCCGGTCGGCCGGGGCCCCCACGACTCCGAGCGTCGTGGTGAGCGCGGCGACCGACAGCAGCAACAGCCACGACGGCGCCATGACGTACAGGGTCAGGGCGGCGGCCAGACCGATGAAACCGCCGATCGCGGCCACGATCCCCCGGAACCGGACGCGGTCGTTGCGCTGCCGAGACAGCTTCAGGTACTCCGCCGCGTCCTCGTTCGCCACCGACGCCAACCGCAGCGACTTGCCTTCCGTGTCGAACACCCACCGACCGGTGGCGGTCGACCACCGCCACGCACCGCGCGGCGCGTACAGGCAGATCTTCGGCGTGTAGACCACCGGGAGGCGCACCGCGTGATACCCGGCAACCGCCGAGTAGTGCCGCACCGCCCACTTGCGAACGGCCCGGCGCTGGTCAGGGAGCTTCACCCAGTCCGGCAGCACCGGAAGCCGGGCCTTGTCCTTGGCCTCCATCCACTCCGCGACCGAGGCCGGGTATGCCTCACGCGGCGGGTCCACCGGCGCCCCATCGGTGAGGCCATCGGCCTCCGGGTCGTCGGCGTCGGGGAGTTCGGCCTCCCACTCCCCCGGCTTGGACCCGCCCTCATCCGGGGCGGCCACGGCGGGGGCGGTCTTCTTCTTCAGCGGGAACGGCAGCACGTCCGCCGTCGGCCGCTCGATGCCCTCCGGATCGTCCGGGGGCGTGAACACAGGTGTTTCCGTCACGATGTACGCACTCCTTCGGGAGTCGAGGGGCCCGGCCGGTTGCTGTGGAAGGTGGGCGGCCGGGCCCAGGATGCGAACGGTCAGGCGGCGCGCTGTTTTTCGGGAAAGGCGCAGGTCACACAGGCCCTGAGCGAGGTGGGGATGACGTATCCGGCGTCGCGGTGACACTCGGGGCAACGGCGGCGGGCGCGCATCATCGCTTCGTGCGCCCGCCACCGGCCCGGCGTCATCGCCCGCACCGGCCGCGCGAGGTCGACCCGGTACAGGTACGCGGTCAGCGGCTCCCGCCGACGGCGAGGCCGGAGGATCTGTGCCGCGATGTCCTGACCGCCCGGCCGCAAGCCGCGGCTTCGCAACTGGCGGCGGGTGGCCATGCCGTCGGGGGCGCAACGCCACGGGAAGGTGGGAATCCCGAAGCGTTCCCCGGCGGGGTCGACGCAGTCGGCCAGTGTCAGCCGACTCACGCGGCCCTACCGCCCTGACCGGCCCGTTCCGCAAGGAGCGTGTCCCGCAGCGTCCGGGCGTTGGCCGGTGAGGTGTGGAGTTCACGGCGAATGCCCTCCGCCGTGATCCGGGCGTCGGCCCAGTCCGCCGTGACGGTACGGGCCTGATCGAGCAACTGTGCCGGGGTGCGCTTCGGCCGGGGCGACCGGGCCACGTCCGGAACCCGGCCGGTCGCCCGACGGGATCGGGGGGAATCGGCCGCCACGTCCCGCCGTACGGACGGCGCCGGATCGGCCATGACAGGGGCGGGAGCCGGGGCGATCGCACGCACCGGCTTGAGCGGGATGACCGGCTTGAGGAAGTCGACCGTCACGGGATCGGGCACCGAGAACCGGGGCAGTGGCAACGACGCGGCCGGGGTCGATTCCCGCAGGTCAGCCGTAGACCGATTCCTCATGATCTCGGTAGATTCCTCCGCATTCACAACCGGTGCGGGAGCCGGGTCCGAGCCGCCGAACATCGAGGCGAGCGCGGCATTCGCGCCGTCCGTGATCCGGTCACGCTGGACTTCCAGCAGCCTCGATCCGAGCGCCGCGTCACCGGCACCGACCTTGCGGGCCAGCCGCCACGACGCCCGATCCGACCGCTTCCTGACACGGTCGACCGGGTGGTGAGCCGCCCGCGCCCGGTGGTACGCGAGCGCCTGAACGATGTCGGCCGTACGCCGCTCGTTCTCCGCGTCCCGGCCGTCGGTGTGGACCACGATCCGGCGGGCGAGGAACGCCATGCCCTCCGCCGACACCGACATGCCCATCGGAGTGAGCGCGTAGATCACGGTCCGGCCGGGGTCCGGCGCAGCCATCGCGCCCATCACGGCGGCGGCCGTCGGCAACGCCCACAGCCCCATCCGTACGATGCGCGGCGAGGACTGCCCCAGCATGGTCAGTCCCAGCAGAACCAGGGCGAGAACGGCCGTGGCACCCTCCCCGGCGCCGAGCGCGCCGAGCGCGGTCCCCGTGCCGTAGGCGTGCCCGATGTTGCTGTATGTGCCGATCCCGCCGACCACACCCGTGGCCAGCATCGGCACGAACGCGGCAGCCAGAACACCGATCTGAAGCTTCGTCAGAGGCTTACGGGTCTCGTTCATGCCGCACCCCCCGCCATGGTCACGGCGGCGGCCGGGTCGGTCGCGTAGGCGGTCAGCATGACCTCGGCACCGCCGTACGGACCCGTCACCCGCAGGACGCGGGTCCGGCCGTTGGCCTGGACGCGGAAGGTCACCGCGCCGGACGCCATGCCGAGCGCTTCCCGCCACATCTCGAACACGTTGAAGGTGTCGCCGCTCAGGTCCACGTCGTGGAGCGAGAGCTCCACGCGCGCCCCGTCAACGGGCGACAGGTGCACGAACGGCGCAGGCAGATGGGCGCACTCGACAGCGATGAACCGCAACGCCCGCAACGCGGGCGCCATCTCTTCCAGAGTCAGCGCCTCACTCATGCCGCTTCCCCCGTCCCCGGCCGGTAGCCGCGAGCGGCGCGCCGCAGGAACGGCACCGTACGAGTCAGCGCGTCGGCGTACAGCGCGTCCCAACCGGCGATCTCGTCACCGGTCTCCGCGTCCGCCCGCAGATCAGCGAGCACGTCACGGGCCGCCGCCTCACGCGCGGCGCGGTCCTCATCCGCCTCGAACTCCAGCGGCCCCCGGAACAGGTCGACGTCGATACCGAGCGCCAGTTCCACGAACTCAAAGTCGCCGTGCGCTTCCTGACCGGCGACGAACGTACGCATTCGCATGGTGGATCTCCTTGAACGTCGGGATGAGCGCGGGGCGGTCGGCTGTCCTGTCCGGGAGTGCGACCGCCCCGCGAAGAGCGGGGGTCAGACGGTGGCGATGATCAGCGCGGCAACCAGCAGCCACAGGTAGTGGAATGACTGGTCAAGCGCGTACGCGCCGGTACCGATGTGCGGGTTGTCGTCGTGGTCGGCGCGCGGGGCACCGAGCCGGTAGAACTGCGCCTTGCCGGTCACGCGGGCAAGCCACGCGAGCGTGCTGCGCCGGTCAGCCCACCAGTGGGTGACCGCGTCGACGCCGAGACCGGCGACGACGGCGGGCACCGACAGGTGCAGCCCCAGTAGCGCGGCGGCCGGGATGAGCACGGCCAGCTTGGTGAGCGTCAACGTGGCGACGTGCCGGGCGTCCGCAAGACGGCCGACCCAACCGGGGCGCCCTTTCTGCGCGGACTGGTGCGAAGTCTGAACCCAGTGGTCACCCACACTGTGGGCGACGTACAGGGCAATGAACACAGCGGCGAACGTGGCAGCGTGCATCGGGCGAGATCTCCTCATTGAGTCGGGATGCGGGAGATCCGGCGCGGCGGGCTGTCCTTGTCCGGGAGTGCCGCCGCGACCGGAGATCAAAGGCCAACACCGCACGAAGCGGCGGGCCGAGTAGCCCCGGACGGAAGTCGATTCCGCGCCCTTCACGGCTGGTCACCGGGGCCGACGGACATCACCCGGCCGTCACGGGGACGGGGTCAACCCCCGTCGATCACATCACTCTGTTGAGTTTTCAAGGAACATCGGTCACTTCGGTCCGTTGAGCCGTGCAGACAGCACAGACCCTCGATCCCCTCCGGCCAGTTCGTGGGTTTGTGGGCAAACCTGCGAAGTGAGAATGACGGTAGCCCGCATCGTGGGGCCGCGCAAGGGGTTTGCCCACAAACCCACGATCCGGGATGCTGGGGGCATGGAACCTCAGCCAACAGCCGTGCAAGCACCGATCCATCTCCGCATCGCAGATGACCTGCGGATGCAGATCGAGCGGGGCGACCTGGCCCCCGGCGACTCGCTGCCGACGCTGGCCGACATCTGCGACCTCTACGCCTGCTCCATGAACAGCGCTCGGTCAGCCGTGGCCCTGCTCAAGGCTCAGGGGCTCATCACAGCAGGACGGGGCAAAGCCCCGGTCGTTCGCATCCCGCCGGGGAAGGTCGTCCGGTCCTCCGAGCGTCATCAGGCGGAAAAAGACTTGGCTCGGCGGCCGGAGAAGGAACGGGGGGCTATAGGGGAAGCTGAAACCAATCTCAATATGTCAATCGTGGATCAAGTTTTCAAATCCACATACGACCGAATCCCAGCGACTGAAGATCTGGCCGAAGTCTTTGGGATCTCTCTGGGTGACGAACTATTGAGGCGAAGATACGTCTCAAACGACTCTCGCACCGGTCATCTGTTGTCGTTCAGCACTTCGTATATGCCGCTCGCTCTCGTTGAGTCCAATTCAGACCTATTGGACGAAAAAAACGAGCCGTGGCCCGGTGGTACACAGCACCAACTCTCGACCGTCGGAGTCGAGGTCATGTGCATGGTTGACCAAGTCACGGGAAGGATGCCCACCACCGTGGAGGCCCAGCAGTGGGGACTTCCCGACGGCGTTCCGCTCCTTCTCTGTCGCAGAATCTCACTGGACGCGGATAACCGAACAGTTGAGATCTCCGACGCGGAGTACCCGGCCGATCGCACGGAACTAAGATTCGTCACCCCGCTCAAGCCCTGGCGGAAGAAGACAAGCTCCAGGTCCTGAAGCAGCCGAAGGGAACATAGTGAAGACCGCACTATCGGACGCAGACCAGGAATTCCTAGCCCGTGCGATCGATCTTTCTCGTCACGCGCTCGAAGACGAAGGCAAAACACCATTCGGAGCAATCGTAGTGATCGGCGGAGAAATCGTAAGCGAGGGAACAAGTAGCGTCGTTGAACTCGCCGACCCGACCGCACACGCTGAGGTGATGGCCCTTCGCAACGCGGGTAAGAGCCTAGGCCGACACCTGTTTGAGGACGGCGTGATGTACGCCAGCAGCGAGCCATGCCCGATGTGCCTGGTCGCCTGCTACTGGGCCCGGTTGCCTCGCATCGTCTTCGGTGCCACAAGCCATGATGTTGCCGTGAACGGTTTCGAAGACTTGCAGCTCTACCGCGAGATGACCTACCCGACGGAACGCCGTTCACTACGGGAGGACGTGGCTAGCGGCCCCCTCGGTGAGCAGGCAGCCGAAGTACTCCGGTCGTGGTCCGCCGCCCTGCCCGAACCCGTGGTACCCAAGCTCTGACCTACGCCTCTGCGCAGCCCCTGTTGTCCTGGTTTTTGTCCAGTGCGCCGCCGTACATCGGTGTTCAGCCCCGTACGCGTTGACCCTCTGACCTGCACCGCGAACGCCCACGAACGTCCTCGTACAACCGTGCGGACAGTTGGAAAGCGTGTTGGGGGCAACCCCTCACGAGTTCGAATCTCGTATCCTCCGCACCGGCTCACCAGCCGCAACGTCGGCCCCGACTGCCCCGCAGTCGGGGCCGACGTCGTACGCGGTCTCAGTTCTGGTCTCAGTCACACCGCATTGTGGCGATATCGCCACAGCGCACAGTTGGCAGGGGCTACGGTTTCGCTCTGTCTGTCCGGCCCTTGGGCCGACAACGGAAGGGGAGCCGTGACGGGATTACGTCGGATAGTGATGTGGTCGACCGCCGTACTGTGCGCTGCCGCATGCGCAGGTCTGATGGCTGTGGCTATAGCCGTGAACCTAGACACAGCCGACCGTGCTGCAAGCGTCGTGGGGGCGGTGGTAGCTCTTGTCGGCACGGTTGCGACGACTTACCAAGTCCTTGGGGCAGGCAGTGCCAACGGTGTGCGCGCCGACGGAGCACGTGCGATTGCTGCGGGCGGCAGCATCACGGGCAATGCCGTAGGGGCACGCAGCCGAGTAGCCAATGCTCTCACCCACCCTGCGTCTGCCACAGGCGCAATCGGCAGGAACGTCGAGGCGACCGGCGACCAGGCTCTGGCCGCCGGCCAGGACGTAACCGGTAACGCGATTGGCGACGAGAGCGAACTGGGATGACCGACCCCGTGCGGCAGAACAAGGGACAGAAGGATGGCGCGGACAACGCCCTTCCGCTGCCAGGACCGCGCGTTGAGGCACGCGGTCGTGGGGCGCTCGCTGCAAGCGGTGATATGCAGGGAAACGCAATCGGACAGCACAGCACCGTCATCAACATCACTTCGCCTGCGCACCCACTTCCGCCGAGCGTTGAAGAGGTAGAGCGGGCCCTTACTGCCTACGGAGCACGAGTACGGGAAGCCTACGGACGTCTCGACTTGGAAGTCCTCACTCCGCTCTCGGAGCAGAGCGAGCATCCTGTGGTGGAGCTGCGTGAGGTGTTCGTCCCACCTCACGTGCGTTCGGATCCTCCTCCGGTGGATCTGCCCCGTGAACTGCTGAAAAGGTTGATCGAGCACGGTGAACTGCCTAGTGGCCACCAAGAGCTACCGCCTGGAGTGGGGCCCGACGCGCTGAAGCGAGGCAGCGCCTATCGAGAACGCCCCGCTGTCCCCGTTCTTGATGTCGTGGCCGGTACGTCGGGACGGCGATTGGTCGTCTTGGGAGACCCAGGTGGCGGCAAGTCGACGCTCGCACGCTATCTCGCCCTGACGTTGACCCAGCCAGGTGCGGCGGGCCCCCTGGCCACGCTGGGGGATATCGTCCCCGTGGTGGTGGAGGTGCGCAGCTACGCCGAGGAGCGGTGGCGGGAGCGCACCTTCGAGGACTTCTTGGAGCATCTGCACCAGACCGAAGGAATGGCCCCGCCTCGTGCAGTAATGGAGAGCCTGCTGGCGGCGGGACGAGCGTTCGTCGTCTTCGACGGGCTGGACGAGTTGTTCGATCCCGCGGTGCGAGCGGAAACCGCCCGCAGGATTGCTGGCTTCGCCTCCCGATACCAGGCAGCGCGCGTGATGGTCACCTCACGGGTGATCGGATATCAACGAGGCCCTCTGGACGGCGCAGACTTCACCCACTACATGCTCCAAGATCTCACTGAGCGCGAGATCGGCGAGTTCGCACGCCGCTGGTACACCGTCGCTTGTCCGGGCGATCCGGTATTGGCCGGGCAGTTGGTCCAGCGGATCACCTCCGCAGTCGACCATTCCCGCCCAGTGCGGGAACTGGCCGGGAATCCGCTTCTGCTCACCATCTTGGCCATCATTGGCAGGCGTCAGACCCTTCCCCGTGACCGTCAGGGCGTCTATCGGCACGCCGTCACCGTCCTGATTGCCCACTGGGACCAAGACGCCAAACACCTTGTCAACCACGGCGCTCCCGAAGCACTACAGATTCTCGACGACGACGACCGCCACGAACTTCTGCGTCTCCTCGCCCGCCGCATGCAAGACGGCCAGAGCGGTATCGCCGGCAACCACATCCACGCCACCGAACTCGAAGCAGTCTTCCGTGAATACTTCCAGCAGTACGAGTTGCCGCCTGTCCAGATCGCCGCAGCCACCCGGGCAATGATCAACCAACTACGGGAGCGCAATTTCATCCTCAGCCTCTATGGAGGCGAGGTCTATGGCTTCGTCCACCGCACCTTCCTCGAGTACCTCGCCGCAGCCGACATCGTGCATCGCTACACGTGGGATCGCGAATGGACCCCGGAGGAGCTCGTCGAGGACATATTCGCCCGCCGCGCGCACGACCCCGCCTGGCACGAAGTTCTACTGCTGACTTTGGGACAGCTCAGCGAATCTGATGCTGCTCGAGTCATCGACCGCCTCCTTGATCTCCACGCACACCGTATCGGCGATCTCGACCATCGGATGCTGGACCTCGCTGTCCAGGCACTCACAGAAGTAAAGAAGATCGCAAAACTCCAACCGCAGAGCAACGCGGTCGTCGACGCCATCATTGAAATGGTTGGCTATGATAGCGAAGAGTTTGCTATCGAACCGGACTGGCCCGAGATTACGCCCGCGCTGGAATCATTCACCGAATATTGGACTGGCCGCCAGCGTTATCTGCGCTGGTTTCACGCGCACGGCCAACACCTGCCGAATTCGGCGATGGCATGTGCTGTCGCTGGCGCCCTTTACCCCGCGCCAGCTATTCCTCTCTTCTTCGCCCATGAATCGCCAGACCCTGTGCTGAGATCATCGGCGGTGGCCGCCCTTGGGTCTCGATGGCCGGATTCCAACGGCGTCCATTCCCTCATCGCTGTGTGTGCAATGGAAGACACTCATGAGGATCCTCGCCAAACGGCCCTGAAGCTGCTGATTGAACATTGGCCGGACGAGGCCACTCGGACGCTGCTGACCGACCGCGCCGTCAACGATCCTGACGAGTGGCCCCGTCATACAGCCCTGCTTGGGTTGGCCGAACACTGGCCCGACGAGCTCACTCGCGCGCTGCTGACCGACCGCGCCGTCAACGACCCACACGAGTGGCCCCGCCATGTAGCCGTGGGTGCGTTGGCCGAACACTGGCCCGACGAGCTCACTCGCGCGCTGCTGACCGACCGCGCCGTCAACGACCCACACGAGTGGCCCCGAAGGACGGCTGTGGGTGACTTGGCCAGACACTGGCCTGATGAGAGTCGGGCACTGTTGGCCGACCGCGCTCTCCACGACCCCCACGAGAACCCTCGCCGCACGGTTCTACGTGCGCTCGCTAGGCTCTGGGCGGACGGGGAGAGTCAGGCGCTGCTGACCGACCGCGCCCTCCATGACCTCGACGAGCGAACCCGCGGAATCGCCTTGGGTGCACTGGCCGCACATTGGCCCGACGAGGACACTCGCGCGCTGCTGACCGACCGCGCCGTCAACGACCCACATGAGTGGCCCCGCCAGATAGCCCTGCGTGTACTGGCCGCAAACGTGGATGAGGATAGCCGCGCGCTGCTGACCGACCGCGCCACGCAAGACCCCCACGAGCGACCCCGCCAGATAGCCGTGGGTGCGCTGGCTGAACACTGGCCCGACGAGGACACTCGCGCGCTGCTGACCGACCGCGCCGTCAACGACCCACATGAGTGGCCCCGCCAGACGGCCCTGGGTGCGCTGGTTGAACACTGGCCCGACGAGGACACTCGCGCGCTGCTGACCGACCGCGCCGTCAACGACCCGCATGAGTGGCCCCGCCAGACGGCCCTGGGTGCGCTGGTTGAACACTGGCCCGACGAGGCCAGCCGCGCGCTGCTGACCGACCGCGCCACGCAAGACCCCCACGAGTGGCCCCGCCAGATAGCCCTGCGTGTACTGGCCGCAAACGTGGACGAGGATAGCCGCGCGCTGCTGACCGACCGCGCCACGCAAGACCCCCACGAGCGACCCCGCCAGATAGCCGTGGGTGCGCTGGCTGAACACTGGCCCGACGAGGACACTCGCGCGCTGCTGACCGACCGCGCCGTCAACGACCCACATGAGTGGCCCCGCCAGACGGCCCTGGGTGCGCTGGTTGAACACTGGCCCGACGAGGACACTCGCGCGCTGCTGACCGACCGCGCCACGCAAGACGACGCGGCTGAAGCCAGAATCGCTGCGGTCTACACGTGGGGCAGACTGTCCCTGCACGAGCCGGGTCCCTGCCTGGCCGCCATCACCGACGCTAGCGCTGAGGTACGGATCAAGGCCGTTCAGGTCCTGGCTTTCATGTGGCCCACCCACTCGGCGGTCGTTCCCATTCTCCGAGACCACGCTGACCACGCTGAAGACGAACAGGTTCGAAACACCGCTGACTATGCATTGCGCGTGGCCGCATTCCTGGCCTCGCAAACTGGACCCGGTAGCTTCGGCTCAACCGCCTAACGAGCTGTCAGCGCTCTGGTTGGCATCTCAGGCACGACGAAGGCGGGGCGTCCTGCTTGCGGAGTAAGTCAGGACGCCCTGCCTCTGATTCGGGGGGATGGTGCCTACGTGGAGCCTCGATCTCGCTCAGGATTCTGCCAAAGGAGCGAGTCGACCTTCTCGGCCGTCTCCCGCAGCAGGGGATCTGTCACTTCCCGAGCCGTACCGCACCTTCGTGGCCGAGATCGCGAACGGCACCGATGACGGTCCACCCGTCGAAGGTGGTCTGCTGCGCCTGGGAGAGAACCCGGACACCTGGTCCGAGTGGGAGTCCGACTACTGGAGGAGCCCGGAACCCTTCGACGGCACCGCCGCACGCGTGCCCGGTATCGCCTTCCCCCTCTCCAAAGAGTGGCAGTGGGAGTACGACTACTCCGACGACACCCTCCACTCGTCTCTACTCCACGAGACCTACCTGCACGGCTCGGTGCTACTGGGCAAAGGAAGACCAGGCGCGTTCTGGACCTTGGTAGTGGCCGGGCCGCAACGCGGCCAGGTGTGGTCGCTCAGAGACGGATGCGCCGCACCCTACGCCGATGCACAACCTGATCAGCAAGCAGGCGACTTCCTGACCTGGGCGACCGACTGGCACACTGGACGAGGCTGGTGGCAGGCCGAGTAGCACCTCCACTCGCAGCGCGCGCTGGGACGCGTTCTTGATCCGGTCCTCGGGTGTCCACCCCCGCAGGCGCGGGGAGCAGCGCGGCGTCGGCACCCGTCGCGTCGACGCCTCGGGTCCATCCCCGCGGGAGCAGGGGGCGAGCATCTCCAGAGCTTGGGTGACACGGGGTCCATCCCCGCGGGTGCGGGGAGCAGTTCGGGCCGTTCGACGTGAGCGACCACGGGCTGGGTCCATCCCCGCGGGTGCGGGGAGCAGCTGACGGTCCCGGCCGTCCCGGCGTAACTGGAGGGTCCATCCCTGCGGGTGCGGGGAGCAGTCTGCGCGGGCGTCGTTCTCCAGGCCCACGAAGGGTCCATCCCCGCGGGTGCGGGGAGCAGGTGGCCGCCGACCGCGTCTTGTTGGCCGCGTTGGGTCCATCCCCGCGGGTGCGGGGAGCAGTCTGACGACTGACCTGCGTGTTCTCTTGGGGGCGAAGCCGGATCGAACCAACTCCAGAGAAAGCGACAAAAAGGATGCGTTGAGGTCACTCGATACGCCGTGCGGCACCCGTCGGCCAGACGACGGTGACCGGGAGGCCAAGGGTGCGAGCTTCCACGACGACGTCGGCGGTGCCGCCACCCTTGGTGCCGGGCGGCATGCCGTTCCAGATGGCGACGAGACGGTCGGCCCGGCGCAGCAATTCGCTGTTGGCGGCTTCGTACGCTTCGCGACCGGCGGTGGCATGGTCCATCACGACAACTTCGCCGGCAGCCGCCAGCAACCGGTCGAATCGGGCGGCATGCGCATCTTTGACCTTCGTCTCGCGGTAGTCGCGGGAAGGGATCACGGCGACAAGGGTCCCACCGACGTCGAGGACAGCTTCGGCGAACAAGGAATCCGCCCCGACTGCGATGCAGGAGACGCCGACCAGTTCCCCGTCCGCCACGCCACGCATCAACTCGCCGAGGGCTGCGCGAACCAGGGGGACAGAAGAAGAAGTGAGGTCCATGTGGCCGGTCACGGCGATGGAGTCACAACAAACCTTGTCAGTAGGCGAGTTACTCGCAGAGCCTAGCGTTCAGGCTTCGTGCGACTTCCGACAATGCGCGCCCCGGAGACGCGTCGAGCGTGCATCTGGCGAGATCAGCGGAGAGCCGTACGATTCGCCGCACTCCAGTCGTTGGCGAGTCAAGGCTGGACGGCTCATCACGTCATTCCGCTGCCACCGCGTAATCCAGGAGTGCATCCAACCGCGCCACCGTCTCGGCAGCGTCCGTGTGGTGGATCGTACGGATCCCCAAGGCAGCGGCCGGCGGCGGTTGACCGCGTGGTCGTCCACGAAGACACATTCCTCACCCGCTAGTTGGAGCTGTTCCAGGGTGTGGAGGTAGATGCCGGGATCGGGTTTGCGTACGCCGAGCTGTTCGGACAGGACGATCGCGTCCCACTGGCCGTCCCACATACCCAGGGCTTCGTAGGGGTTGAAGGGGGTCAGGCCGAAGCTGTTGGAGAGCATGGCGACTTTGATGCCGGCGGCGCGGGCGCGGCGGGCGGCGTCGACCATGCGGGGTTCGAGGTGGAGGTTGGCCAGGGCGCGGCGCATGAGGTCGGTGGGGTCGATGCCGAGGATGCCGCCGATGACCCGGTTCCACTGTTCCTGGGTGGCCTCGCCGACTTCCAGCGCCTTGTAGATCGCCACGCCGTCGGGGTGCGCGTTCAGGGCGCGGGTGTAGGTGCCGGGGGCGAGCCCTTCGCTGCGTTCGAAGGCTTCGCCGTTGAGCCGCATCCGGATGGTGAGGACGCCGCCGAATTCGAGGATGAGGCCGCGGTAGGTCATTGTTGGCTCCATCGATGTCGCTTGCCCCCAAGGACGCGGGCACGTTGTGGCTCGGACAGTCATCATCGGACGATCCCGGCATCAGGAAAGGCAGCTGCCTTACCGAGCCGCCCGCCGCACCGGAGTCAGCTCGCGAGAGCCTCGCCGAGCCTGGCGTGGGCAGCTCCCGGAAGCACTTGGTGCAAGGTCTCCGCCCGAGCTCGTACGAGTCCGTCGCGGTACGCCTCCGGCAGCCGCTCCCAGACGGCGACCGCCTTGTCGGCGGCCGCGGTCGGGTCGCCGTCGGTGTGGAGGCAGATCGCGGCGTCCATCTCCAGCAGGGCGCGGGTCATGACGGACGGCGAGCCGGTCAGGGCGAGGGCGGCCTCCTGCTCGGCGTACGCCTCCCGTGTGCGGCCGAGGAGGGTGAACGCCTGGGAGAGGTGGACGTGGTGCTTCTGGAACGGGTAGCCGAACCAGGTGTCGGCGGCCTGGGTGCCGTCCAGGTGTTCCGCGATGAGGCGGGCGTCGGCGACCGAGCGGAGTGCTCCCTGCTGGTCTCCGACGGCGGCGAGGGCGCGGGCGTTGACGGCCGCCGCCAAGGCCGCAGCGGCGGACGGGTTCGGCCCGGCCTCGACTCGGGCCCGGCCGGCGAGATCGGCGGCGGCCTTTGGGGCACCGTAGTTGAGGGGGACCATCGCGTGACGGGCCAGCGCCCAGGCGAGCATCTGCCGGTCGCCGGACTCGCGGGCGGCCTGCTCGGCGGTGGTGAACCAGCCGTGGGAGTCCCGCTGGTCGCTGCGGTCGTGCTGGATGATCGCCACAAGCCCGGTGATGCCAGCGGCTGTTCGGGCAAGGCCGGCTCGCGCGGCAGCCGCGTGCGGACGGCTGAGGACGTCGCGCAGCAGGTCGAGGTCGTCGCGCATCTGCGTCAGGACGACGGTGGGAGGACGGCCGCGATAGCCGCCGCGATGCCGCTCGAAGGCGCCGTCGAGGTACGCGAGGTCGCCGGCATCAGAGCCGGTCAGCGCCGCGTTGATGCCCTGGCGTGCTTCCGCGATGCCGGGCAGAGCCACTGTTCCCGTTGCCGCCGCTGCTGCCACGCCAAGAAACCGTCGTCGGTCCACCTCCGTGCCCTCCTCTCCCCCCTCACCACTATCCGGGCGATTCTGGAGTCTGCGCCACTGCTTACTCGCCGACCGCCCGGACGATCTTCTCCACCGGCAGCCCGTACGCCTCGGCCAGAAGCGGGTGGCAGGCGGGGACCGGTAAGCGACGTTCGGCTTCCCAGCGTTTGAGGTTCTCCCGGTCGAACCAACGGCCGCCCTGCGCCTCTTGCAGGACCAGCGCCTGTTCCTCGCGGGTGCGCCCTGCGGACTCGCGCGCCGTCCGCAGCATGGCGCCGATGCCATCTGGTGCCATCATGCCCGCCTCCCCAGTGTCTCAAAGTCCGGCAACGGATCCTGGCCCCCCAAAGCGGCCCCCCGGTGAAAAACGCACCCCCCGCCGGCACCCGCAATCATGCACAGCCAGCAGTTGACTGAGGGCTCGAACGACAGCAACGGTACGCAATCGGACGACTACGTCTTCCCCTTCGCGCACCGATCCCACTCCTCCATCACGGCTTGCCCCCGGTCGAAGGGTCCCTCGTCATGCGCGCCCACTCCAGCAACTTCTCCATGGTCAGCGATCCCTCGTCCGTGCCTGCCGCTCGGCGACGAATCGAAGAGCTGACCACCGAGTGGGGCCTGCGCCTGGACGAGGACAGCACCCTCGCGCTGGCCACGGTCGTCTCCGAGATGGTCACCAACGCACTCCAGCACAGTGGGGGACGGCAATTCACCGTCAAGGTGAGGGCCAGCCCTGACAACCGTCGCATCCTCATCGAGGTCCACGACGACTCCTCCGCCTTGCCGCGAACGCTCTCGGCCGCGGACGACGCGGAGGACGGCCGGGGAATGTGGCTCATCAATCAACTGGCAACCGCGAGCGGCGCGGAGCCCACGAAGCGCGGCAAACGCGTCTGGGCCGCGATCGCAATCCCCGAGCAGCC
Source organism: Streptomyces sp. NPDC008079 (assembly GCF_042957385.1). Classification (NCBI taxonomy): domain Bacteria; kingdom Bacillati; phylum Actinomycetota; class Actinomycetes; order Kitasatosporales; family Streptomycetaceae; genus Streptomyces; species Streptomyces sp. NPDC008079. The sequence goes on along the minus strand of NZ_JBIBIC010000001.1, from coordinate 911,299 downwards.
GCTCACCCGGCGCCGACTCGTGCTGCGCTCCGGACAGGCCACGCGAGCCGTCGTCAGCCGCCTGGCCTGTACTCGCCACCGACCGATATCGGCCAGCGCCCGTGCCAGTTGATATGGCGGCCCGCTTCGGAATCGACGCACAACGGCAGCCCGCACCCGCAAGGAAACCCACCCGCCATGACGCTCTTCCCCATCTGCGGCGAGACCACCCGGCTCCCGGTGTCCCTCGTCCGGCAGGCCCTCCGCCTCGCCGGGCCGCACCGGACACCGGAGGACGCCGATCTTGAGCAGGACTTACGGTGCCATCTCCAAGTTCACGGCGCCGACGATCACTTCGCGCTCGTACTGAGCTTTCCCGGTGTAACCAGCGGAGCGCTGTGGGCTCGCTGGACGGAGGGCACTCGTCCCATCGACCTCAAAGTGCTCCCGGACTGCCCGTCGATCGATCCGGATTCACGCGAGCCCTGCTGCGAGTTCGCCGACCATCCAGGTGGGCACAGCTACCACCTCGACTCCGCGTCAATCGAGTCGTTCTGACGGCGGCCTCGATCACCCTCTCCAGAGGCGAGCGCCAAGGAGCCGTCACCCAACCGCCGCCCGTAGAAACGGAGCAGAAGCCATGACCATTGCCTCAACGGTCGCAAGGCCCGTCGCCGCCGCGTCGCCCACCCGGCAGCCGTCCATGGCCGGAGCCCTCATACGGAGCAGCACCTGGTCGATCAGCACCAGGAATGGCATCACCGTCGCCGGCTACCTGCCCTCCTGGGCCGCCGAAGATCCCAGCAAAGCGGATGTCCTCCCCCAAAGACTTCTCACCGAACTGATCGATGTGGCGCACTGGAGCCCTTTCGACGGGCAGCCGGTACGCATCCACAACCCCGCCCACGCGGACGACGACAACCGGGCCGGCGAGGCCGAGGACAGCGTCTTCAGCGGCAACATCACCTGTTACCCCCACAGCGAAGATATACGGGAACGCACCCCGTACGCCGACGTCCGCGTGGTCGGTGACCTCTGGATCAACCACCTCACGCCCGCCGACGTCGTCACCCTCGCCGCCAAACTCCGCTCCCAAGCCGACTACTTCGAGAAGGACGTAGCTCCGGCTCTCGAACGCGCCCGCAGCGACTGGGCCGCTCACCGTCCGGATCACGAGGTTTCCGGCTCGGGGGATACCGCTGAGCCCCGCTCACTGGACGACATGACCCCGACCGGTAGCTGGCAAGCGGCAGACGCGTAGTCGCCCTCACGCCCTCCGCAAACCAGCGGTTACCCGAAGCACCACCCCGTAATTCCCATCCCCAAAAGGAGAGTTGGCATGAGTCCCAACATCGTGCACACCACGAGCGCGAACCCCGTGGTCACAGACGCTGCCACCACCGACGGCTTCGACCTGGACGTCACCTTGGTCGAGGTCGGCGACGTCGCTGGCCTGATCAGCCTGACGGATGACGGCTGCGGCGAGACCTGCGGCGCCTGCACCACCAACGTGGCCTGACCGTAGGCACACGCAAGTCCAGGCTGGTGTCTTCGTCACCCCGTAGGGCGAAGGCACCGGCCGCCCGCCTTGACCAGGAGGTAGTGATGGCTTCGAGCAGCGCGTTCCGCGCCGGTAGGACCGCGCTCATCCGTGCGGTCGCTCGGCCGAAACTCCCTGTCCCCCCGGTTCCTGACCTCAACGACGCTTCCCCCCACGGTGCGGCTCTCCGGCTGGCGTGGCTACGGGAGGTCTGGTCCGAGGAGGACGTTGCCGAGGCGCTGGAGCACGCCAGCCCGGTCCTCGCCTCCCAGGTACGGGCCCTGTGTTCGTCCGGCGATCCCTCCGACCGTGATGTGCGGCGCGCCGCCGCCTCGATGGCCCGCTACGTGTTGCGTGCCGAGCAGCGGGCAACTCCCTTCGGCTTGTTCGCCGGCGTAACCGCAGCCACCATCGGGACAGGAGCAGGGGCGACGTGGGGTGCGGACCATACGGTCATCGCGCGGGCGAGCGCGGAGTGGCTGACGGCCGTCGTCGAACGGCTTGAGTCATGTCCCGAGCTGCTGGAGCGACTTCCGGTGATCCTCAACAACACCGCCCAGGTGCGCGGTGAACTGCTGGTCGTGCCGTACGAGTCCGACATCCACAGCGACCGGCGGCGTGCGGTTGAGGCATCCATTGCATTGACCGAACCGGTGCGAGTGATCCTGGATGCAGCAGCCCGCGAACCCATCTGCGCGGGCGTCCTGGCCGACAAGCTGGCCGAGGGCTTCGCCGAGGCAGGTCCGGGACGGGCACAGCGACTCGTGCAAGGACTGATCCACAACCACGTGTTGATCACCAGCCTGCACGCACCGAGCACCGAGACCGACGCCTTGGACTACCTGCTGGGCCAGCTCGACGCCGTCAACGCCGACACGGTCGCTCCGGTCGCCGACACCATCCGCGAACTGCGTTCCCTACGGGCCGACCTGCGCAACTGCAACTCCCCCAGTAGCCGAGCCCGTGCCGCAGCACGGATGCGGGCTGTTGTCCCGAGTCTGCGCCGCCGCCCCCTCGCACTCGACGTGCACCTGAATGCCGAGGTGGAGCTGCCCGAGGAGGTCGCCCGCGAGATCGAACGGGCCGCCTTCGTCCTGACCCGGATCAGCGCCGCGCCGTACGGGACCGAGGCGTGGAAGGCGTACCAGCGCCGGTTCTACGAGAAGTACGGCATCGGCACGATGGTGCCGCTCGCCGAGGTCGTCGCCGACAGCGGCACCGGCTTCCCTGACGGGTACCCGGGGGCCCTTGCCGACGGGCGGCGCTCCCGTCTCTCCGTTCGCGACGACACGTTGGTACGGCTGCCGCCCTCGACGGCCTCGACGAAGTGGTCCTCACCGACGAGCTGATCGCCGCGATGGAGCTGGGGCCTGAGCACCCCAGGGTGCCGCCGCATCTGGAAGTCGGCGTTCGGGTGCACGCTGGCAGCGCCGAGGAACTGCAAAGCGGCCGGTTCCGGCTGGAAGTGGCGAGCGTGTCCCGCGGCGTCGGCGTCACCATAGGCCGGTTCCTCAGCGTGCTGGCTCCCGAGGACCGCGAGCGGCTGGCAGCAGAGCTGGCCGACCTCCCGGCCGCCTACGCCGGCACCGTCGCCGCCCAGTTGTCCTTCCCGCCGCTGCACCCCGCCAGCGCACACGTCACCCGCGCTCCGCAGGTCCTGCCCACCGTGATCAGTGTCCAGGAGCACCGTGTTCCGACCGGCGACGTACTCACCCCGGCCGACTTGGCGGTGGCCTGCGACGGTCGCCGTATGTACCTGGCCGCGCCCGCACGCGGGCAGCGGATCGAGGCCGTGGGCATGCACGCGCTGAACCTCAAGGAGCACACACCGCCACTGGTCCGGTTCCTCACCGAGCTGGCCCGCGCCCAGTGCGCCCAGGTCACCCTGCTCGACTGGGGCGCCGCGAACGCGATGCCGTTCCTGCCTCGGCTGCGCTACGGCCGTACGGTGCTCGCCCCGGCCCGATGGCGCCTGGAAGCCGCCGAGCTGCCCGGCCGCGACCGCCCGCAAGCCCAGTGGGACACCGCACTTGAGGACTGGCGGACCCGGCGGCGGATGCCGCAGCGAGTCCACCTGACCGAAGGCGATCGGCGCCTGCTTCTCGACCTTGGCCATGCCGCGCACCGAACTCTGCTGCACCAGCATCTGAACCGCACCCCGTCGGCGGTCCTCGTGGAAGCCCCGGACGCCGATGCCTACGGCTGGTGTGACGGCCGCGCGCACGAGGTCGTCTTACCGCTCAAGGCGACCCGGCCCCCGGCCTGGCCCGCGCTGCCGACCCCCACCCCGGCCCGGACCTTCTCTCCGGCACAGATCCAGACGCCCGGCCTCTCCTCGCTGCTGCTGGCCACCCTCTACGGCGACCTGCGCCGCCAGGACGTTCTCCTCGCCGAGCACATCCCTGACCTGCTGGGCCGGCTCGGCGGCCGGCCCTGGTGGTTCATCCGCTTCCGCGACCCCGACCACCACCTGCGGCTGCGCATCGCGCTGCCTGATCCCGACGCCTTCGCCGAGACCGCACGTACCGTCGCCACCTGGGCCAACGAACTGCGCGCAGCCGGACTGCTGTCGGACCTGCGCTTCCCCACCTCCTACCGAGAGATGGGCCGTTGGGGCTCCGGCAGGGCCTGGGACGCCGCCGAGGAGGTGTTCCGTGCCGACTCGCGGGCCGTCGTCACCCAACTCGCCCAGCGCCAACGTCCGTCGCAGCGTGCACTGGTGGCCGCGCACACCATCGCCGTTGCCACCGCGTTTCTCGGCGGCACCGAGGCCGCGATGCGCTGGCTGATCACCCATATCCCCTCCACCGCGCCCGCCCCCGTGCCACGTCCGCAGTTCACCGATACCGTACGGCTGGCCGACCCGTCCAACGACTGGGCGGCGCTGCGCGACGTAACCGGTGGGCCCGCCATCGTGGAAGCGTGGGCCGACCGGGACGCCGCGCTTGCCGCCTACCGAACCCACCTCCCCGGCCCTGACACCCAAGGCATCCGCCTGGACGACGTCCTGTCCTCACTGCTGCACGTCCACTTCGTGCGCCACGTCGCGGTCGCCTTCCCGGAGGAAGAGGTCTGCCTCTACCTCACCCGCGCCGCCGCCCTCGCCTGGCTCTCCCGGAGGGCACGGTGACCGATCCTCTCGCGCTGAAGGTGGCGGACGCCGTCGCCGACCTCCTGGCCGACCCCGACACCGCCCCGGTGCGTCCGCGCACCACAACCACCGACCGGCAGCAACTCGCGTACGGGCCCCTGGGGATCGCGCTGCTGCACATCGAACGCGCCGCGGCCGGTATGGGCCCATGGCAGCGCGCCCACACCTGGCTCGCCGCCGCCACCCACCAGCCGTTCACCAGCGGACCCGACAGCCATCCTTTCTACGGCGCCCCGGCCCTCGCCCACACCGTGGCCTGCGCAACCGAGCACCAGCCCGGCCCTTACCAGCGCGCCCTTCTCCACCTCGACGCGCAGATCGACCGCGATGTCCATCGGCGGCTCGACGCCGCACACTGCCGCATCGACGCCGGCGGCCTGCCTGAGCTGGCCGAGTTCGACACGATCCGAGGACTCGCCGGCTACGGCGCCTACCTACTGCACCGCGACCCGCTCAGCTCCACCCTAAGCAGGGTCCTCGACTACTGCGTCCGCCTCACCGAACCGATCAGCGACGACGGCGAGACCCTGCCCGGCTGGTGGACAACCTCCGGGCCCTCCGGCCGCCCGGACGAGCGGTTCCCCGGCGGGCACGCCAACAGCGGCATGGCGCACGGCATCGGCGGAGTGCTCGCGCTGCTGGCCCTCGCTGTCCGGCACGGCAACACCGTCGTGGGCCACCTTGACGCGATCCGAACGATCCTGGCGTGGCTGGACCGCTGGCAGCAAGAAACCGGCACCGGCGTTGCCTGGCCCTACTGGGTCACCCGTGCCGACCTCCGCGAAGGGTGTCCCTCCCCTTCCGCACCGCGCCGCCCCTCATGGTGCTATGGCACAGCCGGCCTCGCTCGCGCCCAGCAACTCGCCGCCCTCACCCTCGGCGACGCACGCCGCCAAGTCGAGGCGGAGGCTGCCCTCGTGGTCGCCCTCACCGATCCCGCACAGCTCAAGGCCACCACGGACGACGGCCTGTGCCACGGTTACGCCGGGCTCGCCCACGTCGCGGCCCGCATCGCCGCCGACGCCCGCCCTTCGACTGCCGGGCAGCTCCGCGCCGCAATCCCAGCGCTTCTGAGCACGGTGTGCTCACCGGGCATTGATCCCGCCACCGCCGCCGCGGCCCTGGTACAGGACGAGAAGGCCGGGCCCGGGTTCCTCGACGGCGCCGCCGGTATAGCCCTGGCGCTCCTTTCCTCCGCCACCACCAGCCCGCCCCTATCCGCCTGGGACTCCTGCCTGCTCCTCGCCTGACTGATCCCGCCGATCGAAGGACCCCTGCCCATGGACCCGGACCGCTGGTACCAGCACAACGTCGTCTTCACCGACCGCAAGAGCGGCCAGCGCGCCATCGCCGAACGCCTCGGCCCCACCCTCCTCGCGGCCGAGGAAGCCGGGCAGCTCGACGGCTGGTGGTTCATGAACAAGCAGCCCTGGCCACTTCGGTACCGCGCCGCGCGGCCGTCGTCGCTGGTCCAGTCGGTCCTGAGCGAACTCGTCGACAGCGGATCGGCGAAGTCCTGGCTGCCCGGCATCTACGAACCGGAATCCACCGCCTTCGGCGGAGCCCTTGCGATGGACGCCGCCCACAACCTCTTCCACGAGGACAGCCGGCACCTGCTCACCTACCGCCCCGGGCCCGGACAGCTGGGCCGCCGGGAGACCGCTGTCCTGTTGATCAGCACCCTGATGCGCGCCGCCAATCTGGATTGGTTCGAGCAGGGCGACGTGTGGACGAAGGCCGCCGCACTGCGACCGGCCACCGACTTCACCTCGGAACGGGCCGCCGCCCTGATACCGGCGATGCGCACGCTGATGACCGTTGACGCCCGCAGCCTGTGCCGTCCGGACCACCCGCTCGACGGGCGCGCCGAGTGGGTGGCCGCCTTCGAGCAGGCCGGAACGACGCTGGCCTACCTCGCCACCGGGAGCGGCCTCTCGCGTGGCCTGCGCGCCGTCATCGCCCACCACGTGATCTTCCACGCCAACCGCGCCGGCCTCCTCCCGGAGGACCAAAGCGCCCTGTTCACCACCGCACGAGAGGCAGTCATGGGATCGAGTGACACCACCGCGTCATCCGCCGAGGCCACGCCCGAGACCACTAGCGTCAAGGCAGTGACCACCGACACGATCGCCCCCAACGGGGCCGAGGCCGCTCGGCTCCGCAACGCCCTGGTCGACCAGATCCGCGCCTCCGGATATGCCCGCACGCCCGCCGTCGAGGCCGCGCTGCGCACTGTGCCCCGCCACCTGTTCGTACCTGACGCTCCACTCGAAGACGCCTACGCCAACAGCCCGGTCAACATCAAGTACGACACCGACGGCACCTCGATCTCCTGCGCCTCTCAGCCCGGCGTTGTCGCCCTCATGCTCGACCAGCTCGACGCCCGCCCCGGCGAACGCATCCTCGAACTGGGCGCCGGTACCGGCTACAACGCCGCACTCCTCGCCCACCTCGTCGGCGAGAAGGGCCACGTCACCACGATCGACGTCGACGACGACCTCGTGGAAGGCGCCCGCGCCCACCTTGTCACCGCCGGGTTCAGCAACGTGGAGGCCCTGACCCGCGACGGCGCCGTCGGCAACGCTGCAGGCGCACCATACGACCGGATCATCGCCACTGTCGGCGCACACGGCGTCCCGCACGCCTGGCTCGACCAGCTCGCACCGGGCGGACGCCTCGTCGTCCCCCAGCGACTCAAGGGCAGCGTGTCCCGCTCCATCGCCTACGGGCAGCACGACGGGCGCTGGACCAGCGTCAGCAGCAAGATGAACACCTTCATGCCCCTGCGCCGCGGCATCGCCGACGACGACCGCCGCGTCATCCCCCTCAGCGCCGACGGCACCGTGCGGCTCCAGGCCCCCGCCGGCCAGCCCATCGACGCCGAGGCCCTGACTGGCGTGCTGGACCAGCCGCGCGCCGAGGAGTGGACCGGCATGATGATTCGCGCGATGGAGTCGCCGGAGTGGATGGAGCTATTCGTCTCCTGCTCCCTGCCCTCCGGCCTGATCCGGATGCTGTTCCCGGCCGGCGCCAAGGGCACGCTGCTCACCGAGGACCCCTATCCGTCCTCCACCGCAGCCGTCGACGGCGGCGCCGTCACCTACCTCGCCCGCCGCCTGTCAGATGAGAAGACCTCCGGGGGCGGCAAACTCTGGGAGTTCGGCGTCATCGGCCACGGCCCCGGCAGCGCCGAACTGGCCGCTAAGGTCGCCGACGCGATCCGCACCTGGGACCGCGATTACCGGGGCCGCGAGGCGTCCTTCGAGATCCAGCGCCTCGACGCCCCGCCGATCGAACAACGGCCGGGCCTGTTCGCCATCGACACCCCGCTGAACCGCATCATCATCGACTGGCGATAACGCCAGCTCACGTTTGGGGGAGCCCGCACGCGCAGCTGGCGGGCTCCTCCGGTCCCTACCCACACCGTCACCGACAGGCGGCCCCATGGACCCGCACGGCCCGATAGCAAAACGCTTCCCCCTCGTCGCCCGCTTCCGCCCCGCCTGTCTGCCCCTGCCCGACCGCGTGCAGGCGCTGGCGGACCTGGCCAGCCGGGCCGCGGAGCAGAACGACCAGGGCCTGGCCTCCACCGTCTTCAACCAGGCCGCCCTCCTCGCCTCCGACATCGGCCTCCCCGACCTCGCCCGCCAGATGTGCCACCGCCACGCCCAGGCATACCTGACCGCAGGCCCGCTGCCCGCCATGAGCACCATCCGCGGCCTGGAACCCCTGATCAACCTCGCCCGCTTACAGATCCGCGCCGGCCACCCCGACAACGCCCGCCAACGCCTCCTCGACCTCTACGAAGCCGTCGGCACCGGCACCCCCGTCACCTTCGAGGGCATCACCGTCCCGGCCAACCTCACCCACACCGACGAGGACCGACGCGAAGTCCACGCGTGGCTCTGGCGCGTCCTCCTCGCCGACGGCACCCGCACCCTCACCACCACCGGCCGCTGGCAGGAAGCCCTCGCCCACATCGAGCAACACCACGGCATCGGCACCCGCATGCTCGACGGCCGCCAAGTCGCCGTCATCGCCGCGCTCACCACCGGCGACACGGGCCGCGCCACAGAACTACTCACCACCACAACACCGGGCGAGCCATGGGAGCAGGCCGTCACCACCTGCCTGACGGTGATCTGCCGCCGTGACGCCGACCAAGCAGCCGACAGCCATATCGCAGACCTACTCAACCTCTATCTGAGCCACGTAGCCAGACCGGGCCTGACCGTCTTCGACATCCGCCTCGGCCTCACCGCCCTCGACGCCATAAGCACCCCCGAGCACCCCGAAGCGCACAATCTCGTCGAGAACATCATCCGCCGCACCACAGATGACCGCGATGGATACGCTGCCCGCGAACTCCTGGCGCACCCCTGTACAGCCAGGCTCACCAGGGACAGCCAAGTCCAGGGCTGCCGAAATCTGGTCCGATCCTGTGCCCTCGGAACGGGCTCTCTCCCGGATGGCCTCTACGCCGACCTTGCAGCCACCATGGATACCGCCGAAGCGGCGCTTATGTGAACAGTCAGCGCTGCCAGGGGCAGCACGTAGAACGACCCTGCCAGTTCGAGACAAGAGGGACGTTACGGAGCGGCTGTGGCAACTCGCTGTGCGTGTTCAGCCTCAGAGGTATCGTCACGACAGTGGTGACTGGCGTGACGCTTGGTCGCCCTGCCCCTGGCAACTCTGTCACCAGCAGCCGTGGGAGGTCCCTGGTGATCGATCTCAGCAACTACGAACTGACCTGGCCCGTAACGCTGTTCGTTGCCGAAGCCAGCCACATATCTATGTCCGGCAAGCGTGACTGGGCATCAAGGGCCGAGTGGCTGCTCACCGAGGCATTTCATGGAGGCAGCGCCTGCTCTGATTTCGAGAGTGTGCCAGCCTCAGCCCCGAAAGCCGACGATCCCTGGAGTACGGAAGTCGTGGCCTCCTGGGACCTACCCCCCGTGCTCACACAGCGGATCTGGTTCCAGGAGTTGATAAAGCGCGCCCAGGAGCTACGGCAGTTCACGGAGCCCCGTCCCTACTGGCCGCACCGCAAAGGGAATGCTGGCATCAAAGGGCCGACAGACCCTGAGTCATTGCGGCTCGGCTTCGCACGGCTCATCCGGGAAATGCAGAGTTGCGGCTATCTTGCTGAACACTTCGGCGAGGAATGCGTCGATGTCGATGAGGAGCTGCCGAACGCCGCCGAGATCCTGGAGCTGCGACTAGGCTCTGAGGACCTCTGGCCCCTCAAACCGCAACGATGGGACGAAGACACCTTTTTCGGTCTGATAGAGGTCTTTCACGACTTGGTATCACGCCCGCGAAACCGAACCTTTCACTCATGGGACCAATGTGGTTGGCATCACCGTGAGTTCCACTCCGGCCCGGCACGAGTCCTGTATCGATGGAGGGTGAACCGATTGCTCATGGGTGCCGGCGTCCGCTATCGGTTGGCCGATGAGGGCGAGGACCAGGGACGGCTGGTGGCGATCACGGATGAGGCACGGACGGTCCTCGTACATCGCGCCTTGGCAGTTACCGATCCCGACATCAAACAGCGGACGGAGCACGCCATTGCCCTCTACCGCAGTCGCGGGGCCGCTACCGAAGAAAAGCGATCTGCGATCATCGTCCTGGCAGGAATTCTTGAGGAACGACGCGAACTGATCCGGACAGAGCTTGGAAAACCTGATGACGGCGCGCTCTTCATGATCGCCAACAAGTTCGAGATCCGCCATCGAGACGCATCACAGCAGGATGATTACGATCCCGCCTTCCTCGACTGGATCTTCTGGTGGTATCTGGCTACGGTCGAACTAACAACGACTCTCAGTCAGCGCAAAGAAACGACTAATGGAGCAGAGCCGCCCTTCTGAAAATCGTAAGCCCCTGCCTCTTCGGGTGGCCCGAGCTTGGGGTGAGCTTCAACGCGCCTGAGCGTCGGAGCCGTCATCGAAGGAGGGAGCTGGGCGAGGGCGGAATGCGACAACCCGTCCCGCCGGGGGTTGGTCGGCGGACGAGGGTCGCGAATCTGGTTGGGGTGCGATGGAGCGAAGCACCGCCGGCTGGATTGCCAGCGCTTCCGCTGCTGGAAGATACGGCTTGTCGCCGAACTGCTTGGACAGCAGCTTCCAGAGCAGCAGAGGTGACTCGTGGCCCACTGTCACGGGCTCGTTCTTGCGCCATCCTCGCTGGGTTACCTGCACGTAGAGAGACCGCTTGCGACTCTCGTCGATGGTGCCTACCGCAGCCCCTCGCATGATCAGAGCCTGGATCGAGACTCCCCAAGTAGCCTTCAACCGGGCGTAGCCTTCAAGCGTCAGTCGATCGGTGATCTCTTGCTCAGCACGGCCCTCCGGGACCAAGAGACTGCCAGCGAACCAGTTGGCCTCGGTCTCAGGGTCAGCTGCCTTGGGCCGGAATGAGTGCAGGACCATGTGTCCAAGTTCGTGGGCCAGAGTGAAGCGATCACGATCACCCTGCTGACCTGGGAAGTAGGCGATGAGGGCAGTTTCGCCGATACCCGCCCAATAGGACACCCCAAAGTGCTTGTTCGTCGTGCTTGATGTCTCCCCGTTGGGGTCTGGGAGGACGATGGGTGCGACAGCTACACCAGCCCGTTCCAGAGCACGGGTCAGGTGGGGAATCGGCTTGTCCGGCGCCAAACGTAGGGCAACCCGCGTCTGGGCGGCCAGCTCTTCGATGTCGCTACGGCTCACTTCCGCATTGGTGGCGAAAGGCAGTGGCGGAGCTGGATAGCCTGATCGGGTCGTGACCTCTTCCGTGACACGAAAACTTTCACCGTAAAACGCACTGATGCGCCGGGTGAGTGTGCGGCTCGCTGACGCCATCTTCCGGAACCGGAGAGAGTCCAGCGGGACCGAAGAGGGCTGAGCGAGGAAAAACGACATCGGGGTGTCCGTGGCTTCAGCGATCAAGCGCAGACGATCCTCAGAAGGCTCTCGTGCCCCCGTCTCTACTTGAGAGATCCAGCTCTGGCTGACTCCGGACATCGCAGTCAGGCTGGCACCTGTCAGTCCGAGGAGGTCTCGAAGGGTACGGAGCCGCTCACCGGGGGAAGCCTCCAGCGCGGTCGGCATCGAGTGTCTCCTCGTTGGGAAGTTGGAGTTCCAGACCTTCGTCCTGCGGCTCGAACCGCAGCCCACGGAGGTCCTCAGCAGTGGCAAGCAGGGGGAAGTCTAGATCGACTTCCGCCATCTTCCCGAAGGCCCACGGCCTTGTCGTTCGAACGACCCGGAAGAGTGGGGCGCCCTTGTGATCAATGCGCCAGAGGATGAGCAGCTTGTCGTGCGTCGGCCCCGACAGGGGTTCCTGCTGCACCGCAGGCAGCCGCGGGTTGTAGTAGTAGGCCCTTCGCTCGTGGTTCAGGCCCGGGGCGGGGACGTGATCGTCCCGGAAGCCGTGAAGAAGGCGCACTCGGTAGTCTCCGCCAGTCAGCCATAGCTCACCGTTACGAGCGTGGTTCCCGCTCAGCGTCCACGCTCCGAGACCGAGCTTGCACAGTCGGCTGTGGGCAAGTCCTCGGATCAGGTGGGTCCTCAACCAGCCGTACTGCGGGCTGAGAAGTTCCGGCAGTTGCTTGCGCTGGCGCTGGTGCGCCCAAGCGAAGGCGTCGTGAAACGGCTCACAGAGCTCTGCTGTGGCGTCGCGGATGAGCGCGACTTCGGGCTTAATCACAGGCGTAAAAATATCACAGGAAAAATTAAGGGTGGAGGGATATCTCGAAGTCACGCAGCGAGGCCAGCGCAGTCGCTGTCCGGCTTCAGACGCTGTCGAGACCCCAGAAGCCAGCCTCTCAGGCAGTCAGGAGCTAGCAACGGTGGACGCTGACGGGGCAGTTGAACGACTGCCCCACCACTGGTCAAGCGGGCCGCCGACCCGCCCCCGAGGAAGACAGCTCGGCGTCCAGTTGCCTCTCCATCAGGGCTGTTCGTGACTAGCGAGCTCCTCGACGAGGGCCTACTGACGCGATCGACTTGCTGCGGGATACTACGGAATGGCTCCGATTTAAGGATCGAGCACAGAGCTGAGGGGAAGCGGTGGCGGGGGCGAACGACCCATACGCACGGGAACTCGCACGGCAGGCCAGGGAGCAGGAGAAGGCCCGGAAGGCGGCCGAGGCCGAGGCCAAACGGAAGGCACGTGAGGAGAAGCTAGCGTACGAGACAGTCCGCGCGCAGGAAGCGGTCGACCGCACCAGCGTGACCGAGCACGACATCGAACTGTTATCGACGCTGTTGCGCACGGCGGTGATAGACGGACGTCCGCTGACCTTCGACGGATTGCGGCAGGAGTTCGTCCCCGCTCCGTTCATCCCGCCCGTCGGACGTACCAAAGCCGCAGCAACGCCTCGTTGGGAAGAATACGAACCGGAGCCGCCACGCGGTCTGCGTGGGGCACTCGGCTTCGGGCGGCGTGGGTATGAGGCGGAGGTCGAAGCGGCACACGAGCGCTTCGACAATGCGCTGCGGGATCACGCGCGCGATGAGAAGAAGCGCGGTGAGAAGCTACAGAGGGCCCGCGCTCAGCACGCGGAGCAGAACCAGGACGAGGCCGCTCGGATCAAGGCGTGGAATGACGCGCTTGAGCAGCGTCGCAGCGCCTATCGTGACCGGGATGTCGAAGCGGTCGAGTGGTTCATCGACCAAGTCCTTGCCGCTTCCACGTACCCCCACGGTTTCCCGAAGGCTCATCAGGTCTCATTTCAGGCCGATACGGGCGACCTCCTCGTTGAGATCGACCTCCCGTTGGAAGACGTGGTCCCGGCCGCTCGCGCCTACCGCTACGTAAAGGCGCGCGACGAGGTGGTGTCTGTCCCACGCCCCGAGAAAGAGCGGAAGGAGCTGTACGCATCGGTCCTGGCGCAGACGGCCCTGCGCACGGTGCATGAACTCTTCGTAGCCGACACCGACAGCGTGATCCAATCGATCGCACTGAACGGACACGTGGCCACCATCGACCGGGCCACAGGACGAAAAGTACATCCGTGCTTGATCACACTTCAGGCGGAACGCACCGAGTTCAACCAACTGGTACTGACCCATGTCGACCCACGGGCCTGCTTGAAGCGGCTGCGTTCGCTCATCTCACCGAACCCGTACGAGCTCGAACCGGTACGCCCGCTCGTCACCTTCGACCTCTCCAAGTACCGGCTCATGGACAGCTTGGATGTCGTGGCCGGCCTCGACAGCCGCCCCGTGCTGATGGACCTGAAGCCCACGGAGTTCGAACACCTCATCCGACAACTGTTCGAAGCCATCGGCCTCGACAGCGTGAACACCCAGCCCTCGAAAGACGAGGGCGTCGACGCAGTCGCGATGAACACCGACCCAGTCATGAAGGGCCTGTGCATCATCCAGGCAAAGCGCACGAAGAACGTGGTCCCCTTCGAGACCGTCTCCGCACTCGCTGGCGTCGTCGAACACAAGCGAGCGGCCAAGGGCATCCTGGTGACCACATCCTGGTTCGGCCGGGCCAGCGAGGCGTTCGCCAACGAGCATGGACGGCTCGAACTCCTCGACGGAGCGAACTTGGTGCACCTATTCAAGGAGCACATGAACCTCGACGTCATTCCCGGGCCGATACCACCGAAACGGCGCCCTCGGTAACCGCGGAGCCCCACCCGACATCCTCGCGAAACACGGGCCTGGTCCCGGCCCCGGTCTCATTGGCTCCCATCCGGCCCCGTTCGAACGGAACCGCCGCAGTCCAAGCGTTACCACCAGCCGTTACGGGAACGCCAAATCGGCGTGTGCCGACCCGCCACCTTTCGATGCACCAGTACCCCAGCGATATAGATGGGTTTGACGGCCCACCAACACAGCCACAGTTCGCATAGCAGTAGGTATCCAAACAACTTGAACCCGCCTGCGATGCAGCCCTGCCCCCCGCTGTTGCTTGTCCCGCGGCGGCGTGACCTACCGCCGACGTGGCCGCTGATCGAGAACGGGCCAGGGAGCGGGACACGCCAGTTCATGCGCACTGAGCCTCCCCCCTCGCACGAACGGCAGCTAACGCAGACAGGGCGGTGCAACAACGCATGAATCCCCCAGAGATGGCCGTAACAGCCGGATATACCCGACCGAGGCGTCGCATTTTGCCATACTGTGCAACCCAGAGTGTGCGGGTTCGAGGTACTCGATACCTCTTCGTCGATCGTGCCAGAGCGCACCCCTGCTATATCTGCGGCGACCAGATCCTCCAGGCCCCCAGGTCCATCGAGAACCTGCGCTTCGGAGCGATCGACGAGTTCGCCGACGAGGCCATGACCGTATGCCGTATCAGCTGATTCCGAACGATGCTTTGCCCTCATCGTCGCAGGGCTCATCATCCAAGTCGGCAACCTTCGTGAGGTTTGGGGGCAGTACAAGGTCGTAGTTCTCTGCAAGGAAAATCGTCTGTGCGTAGAGGCGCGCCTGCTTCGCAAAATCCCCGATCACGTAGGCGTTGGTGCCAGTCGACACCACGACGGCAATGATCGGGAGACCCTTGGCGGCTTTGCCCACAAACACGCGGAACGAGCGGTTGACCATCCGGCGAACGATGTGTTGGAGTTCGGGGTCCTTGGCATCGAACGTAGAGAGCGCCGACGAACCAGGGCGCGGGATTCCATGGTGGCCATGGCGGTGAACAGCCCCTGCCGCCCGCCCTGATCGAAGAGCCAGAGTTTGAGTTCGATCCAGGATCCCTCGTTCTCTGCGCCTGGAAGATGACCCCGCTCGCGCACCAGTCGAACAAGACCGGTCGCTTAACGTGTGCGGTGCTCCAGTCGCATCACTTCGTCGAATACTCAAGCAATACTGAATGCTTTCCAAAGCCCAGGATGCACGACCAGTTTGTCCTCGACTGCGAGGGCCGCATGCGGATTGCGGAACTTAAACCTGTAGTACTGATCGTAGGCGCTCACCGGCCCTCCCTCTGTTAGATTGCCAATGAAGCTGTTGTCAAACAGTGCGGCGATAGCCTTGTGGAGATCAAATCGCTCCCTGAAGCGCGGATCGGACTCCATCTTAGCCTCGAGCTCTCCATAGGAAACCTGCCGACGCCGCAAGGTGCCCAGGAGCGTAGCGATAGCCGTGATTTGATCTTGGTCAAAATATGCACTAAGCGCATCACGCATTTCACCAATGAAATACGTCTGCGAATACTCCGCAATTCCAGCCTTGGTCGAGTCGTTCGGAATCACTCCTGAGGCTCCCACGTGTTTCTGGATGATCTTCAAAAGCTGCAAAAGATCTCGGGGAGTGTGTCGGGTTTGCTTGAGAATAAAATCGATTGCCGCATCTGAGTCAATTCGAGGTTCGAAGTACTCATCAAAGACATTTGATGAGCTGCGGTCCGCCAGCCGAGCTCGCATATTCGCAAGCTTCACCAGATGACTGACGCGAAAGTCGCGCGGATTTTGGTACCAATTGAGGTCTAGACCATAGTCACTCTGGATCTTTCCGCCCCGCGTGAGTTCTAGCCGGGCGTAGAGATCTGTCCGGCAGCAGATGACAACCTTGATGGGTGCACCCGCTTCACGGTACATCTTATTAAGATCGACGACAGCCTGGATCAGCCCCCCTAGCATCTCTTTACGTCCCTCCTGGATCAATGAAAGATCATCCAGGCCATCAACGAAGAAGTAGTGACGTCTTTGACTCTTAAACCCGGCAGTCTCCGTCTGAAGGTAGTCGACCCAGTCGCTAATGCGACTCGCATCGGTATTGCGCTGGAACTCTGCCTTAATATTGGCTGGAAGCCCGATTGCACCCTCCGGAAGGCCAGCAGTGGCAGTCACCTTCTCGGCACGGAATTTCTTCATAGTCGCAGGATTCTGGGCCGTCACACCGTGCTTAGCAAGTTGCCTGCACGCGGCCGCGATCCGCTTTCTAGACTTGGCATCGGCCTGACCATCATCATTGATCCCAGAAGTGATCTGGACCATCAACTGAAGCATCCACGCAAAACGGTGCCTCAAGTGAGCATCGATTGAATCTGGTACGATTCCCTTGAATTCTTTGAGCGGGAGACTGTCTACCAAGATTGGGTCATGTGCAGCAAACTGGCTGGGCGCCCCTTCCGCCCGAACCTGCAGCCGTGCACCAATGGCCGATTTACCGGATCCCTTATATCCAAGAAGAAGGAATTCATGTGAATCTACAACCTTCTCCTCAATTCCATCGAGGTCGTAATATCCATCGCGAAGCAGCCTTGGGGCGATGCTGAACTCACTTCCTGAGTCCGCATACCCAAAATCGAACTGCTTGAAGGTCGATGACACAGCCATGGCGAGATGCTAGCAGTACAGATGAATCCAGTGAGCCTTTTCAGCGTGTCACCGATCGGGTGACCGGAGCGGCGTGAGGGCGGGGCCGCAACGGTCAGGGCTCCCGTGCCGTTGAGTGAGGTGTTCGACGTCTCAACCCGATGGTGCAGGAGCGCTGTTGGTTCCCTATTCTGCCGCACTTGGCCTGCCTCATACCCTGGTCGAGTGGGTCACGAGCCTCCCGAGGTGGCAGCGATGCGCACCGAGATTCAGATGGCCTTCGACCTCGGACAAGCGGTGTACGACCGCCGGACCGAACTGGGGATCTCCCAGACCGAACTCGCCAAGCGAGCCCGCATGACACAGCCCCAGGTGTCGAAACTCGAACTCGGCGGCACCGTCCCCACCCTTCCGCTCCTCGCCCGGCTCGCCGAAGCCCTCGACGCCTCACTCAACATCGCTCTCGACGGCGATACCTCCACCGTCGCCTTCATCGCGCACGCCGCCTGATGGCTACTGGTCTCAGTTCTGGTCTCATTCGCCGGCGTCCAGCGGCGTCCGGCCGCCCGTCTGCCGACCAGTCCACCGCAGGTCGGTATGCACCCGTCCATCGGCGGTCGACAACGTGACCCGTTGGAAAGCGTGTTGGGGGCAACCCCTCACGAGTTCGAATCTCGTATCCTCCGCCATTGCTCTCACCGGGCAATATGCCGATGGCCCTCACCGTTCGCGGTGGGGGCCATCGGAGTCTTCCCAGCCCCCGTTGTCCGGGTCTTTGCCCACAGCGGGCGTTCCCGGGTGGCCCCAGATGGCACCGGCGATCTTCCGCGCCACGTCCTTGAGCATGGCTCCGGCACATGCAGGTACCGCGCCCGCATGCTGGCAGACGTGCCCGGCTCCCACCAAGGGCCGTTTCCAGTCGTGGTAGTCCGTGTTCGGACTCAGCGGACCGCCCGGCGGTTTGATGAACACGTAAGTTGACCCTCACCCTGGCCAGGTCAGAGTGTCGGCCCCAGTTGATATGGTCCATCCCCGCGGGCGCGGGGAGCAGACGACCACGCCGTGGACATCGCCGATGTGGGAGGGTCCATCCCCGCGGGCGCGGGGAGCAGTCTGCTTGACCTGCGGTCGTTCCGTGGATGTCGGCCGCGCAGAACCAACTTCAATGAAAGCCGCAAAAAGAATATTTTTCCCATGGGCCGACACCTAGTCGTCCAGCAAACAGAATACGGACGGCAAGCGAGGCACCTGGCGGGCGCATCACGCGAACGGCGCGCACACCACGTGGCACAGTCGGCGATCCGCTTCCGGGACAACCTGTCTGCCCGTACGGTGCAGGTGTGCTCGCTCCCCCGCCCCGGCCCCTCCTCTTTCTCGACGTCGACGGACCACTCATTCCCTTCGGGGCGACACGGGAGGAGTACCCGGACGGATATCCGACGTACGTGCCGCAGGAAGCCGGTGCGAATCCGCTGCTTGCCAGGGTCGATCCGGCTCTCGGGCGCAAGTTGCTGGCGCTGCCCTGCAATCTGGTGTGGGCGACCACGTGGGAAGCCGAGGCCAACGAGTGCCTCGCGCCGCTCCTGGGGCTGGCGCAACTCCCCGTGGTCACCTGGCCGGAACCCTCAGAGGAACGCAATCCGTCCGGGCTGCACTGGAAAACGCGCACTCTTCTCGACTGGGCTGCCGAGCGCCCCTTCGCCTGGCTCGACGACGAGATCTCCGACGCCGACCGCACGTGGGCGCAGGCGCACCACCCCGCACGAACCCTTCTCCACCGCGTCGACCACCGCCACGGCCTCACCGACACGGACCTCGCCGCTGTTGCGATGTGGTTGCACGGCAGTTAGCGGTCCCCGCCCGGCGGTCACTGACAGAGCCACAGTCTGGCCGAATACCAACCTGCGCCGACCTATGCGCACTTGCTTGCGCTCCCCCGCCTCCTCCTACCGCCCTCCGGCTCACGTCATATGACATCAACGGAAGGGCTGTCGGTGAACGAGGACGAGTCCAAAGCCATCGCCGAGATCCTCGAAGAGCTGAGCACCACCTCCCATGTCCAGGTCCGCTCATCCGCCGAACTCGCCGACCAGGTCAGCAAGGCAGCAGCGGAGGAGGACAAGAAACGGTTGGAGGACGGGCGGGGTCCGCTGCGCCGCCGCACCGACTACCGAGCCGTTCGGACAGCTCCGCAATCGTTGGCACTCACGCCGTGGCAGGTCATCCACGCCATCGGCCTCGGTGCCGCCGCGGCCCGCCAGGGCGCGGGGCGAGGGCTCGCCGAGCGCTGGGGCAGCCTCCGCTACAGCCAGGCCATGGAAGCCAACCGGGGCCGTTACCTGCAGCTATCGTCCGAGGGACGCGATCTCCTGCGCTTCTACAAGGCCACGCAATCCGGGGAAATCGGCACCGGCTTCGCTTCGCTGCTGGCCGAGAACATCGTCAGGTCCCGGTACCCCGACCACTCGGTCTCTGTGATCCCGGCGGATGTCGCCCTCAAGGCCGGCTGGACTCTGCGCAGTTCCGGTACCGACGGCCGCCCGGAGGCGCTACAGCGACGGCCCCACTTCTTCGTCGAAGCCTGGCAACCGGGGCAGCCGTCCCACGTCCTCCTGCTCGCATCCAAGGGCAGACACAGCAGCGTTCGTCAGGTGCACAAGCAGCTCAGCACGGCCAGCGCCCACGTGGAGTCCGTGCACATCGGACCGTACGGCACAGTCCCGTACCTGCTCATCGGCACCGAGATCCCCACAAAGGAAAGCCTCGCCGTGCACGTTTTGGAGGTGCCGGGCGCCACCGCTCTCCGCCCGCCCGGGAAGCCATCGGCGCCCGATCTCGACCTCTACCTGGAACAGGAGAACCGCGCGGCCGACACCGTACGGCCCGCGGGTCATGGAGAGACGACCGTCCCCGGATTCCAGATAATGCCCGACTCCTTCGCCTGGTTCAGCTCCGTGCTGGCACGGACGGAAGCAGCCGTCCTCATGGCCTTCACTGGAGGCGGCAAGCCCACTGTCCAGTATCTGACCAAGGAACAAGGCAAACGCCACTTCCAGCACGACGCCTACGCCAACACGGCCAGGCTGCGCGACGCAGAGCACACCATCCACGGCATCGACTTCGTCGGCACCGATCACATCTATCGCCTCAACGGCACCCGAGTAGAGGCGTTCTCCGGCCTCCGGAGGAGCCTGTACCTGCACCTCCACCATGGGCGCGTCAACGAATACCGACGCGAGGTACACGACTTGCGCGGGCAGTGGCCGGACCACAGCACGTCGAAGCAGTGGAACGCAGTGTCCGTCCGCGCCGATGGAACCGTCATGGCCATCCGGCTCCGGGGCGAGTGAACTGGAGGGCAGACACAGCTACTGACCGGTCATCCCCGCTCGCGCGGGGAGCAGCCGACCATGTGCCCGCTCTTCGACTTCGCGCGGGGTCCATCCCCGCTCGCGCGGGGAGCAGGGCGGTCGCAGCTTCCTGCGCGGCGCGGGCTTTGGTTCATCCCCGCTCGCGCGGGGAGCAGTCTGACTGACCTGCAGTGATTGCGTGGACGCGAGCCGCACAGAACCAACTTCAGAGAAGTGGCGGCGTCCCTATCCCAGCATCGCCCGTGTCATCACGGGCGGTGATGCGGTGAGATCCAGCGCCGCCTCCTGCTCGGCGTAGGCCTCGCGCCTACGCCCCATGAGGGTGAACGCCTGCGAGAAGTGGACGTGGTGTTTCTGGAGCGGGTGGCCGAACCACGTGTCGGCGGCCTGACTCCCGTCGATGCGCTCCGCGATCAGGCGGGCGTCGGCCACAGAACGAAGCGCGCCTTGGTGGTCCCCGGCGGACGCGAGTGGCCGAGCGGGTCGCGCTGGTCACCGGGTGGTGCTGGATGATCGCCACCAGTCCGGCGATCTCGGCGGCCGTGGCTCTGCGGCCACTCCCTGTGGGACACCGACCGTGTTCAGTTCCCCTCCAGGCGCCGGTAACTCTCCTGAGTGATGAGGCGGTATCCGACGTTGCGCACCGTCGCGATGAGGCCGGGGACGGCCAGTTTCGACCGCAGTTCGTGGATATGCACTTCGAGCGCCCGTTCCGGGTCCTTCGCACCGTTGCGTGACAGGCAGTTGACGAGATGGTCCCGGCTCAGCGCCTGGCCGGCCCGACGGGCCAGCGTCACGAGCAACTCGTATTCTGTCGGCCGCAGTTCCACTTCGGTCCCGCGCACGGTCACCCTCCTGGACTCCTGGGAGATCCGGAGCGGTCCGTAGGCGATGTGGGAGCTGCTGTTTCCCGTCGTGACGGCGGGGGCCGGGTGTCCCGCGATGCGCAGCCGTGCGACCAGTTCATCCAGGCTGAACGGCTCCACGAGGAATTCGTCGATCCCCGCCTCGCGCCCGGCTTTCCAGGCATCCGTGTCGGCGTGCCGGGTGATGGCGACGATCGGGGCGCCGCAGGCGGCACGCAGCCGTCCGCACTTTCCCAGAACCGGATTGTTGATCGTGTCGCACTCCAGCAGAACGACGTCCGGCCAGTGGCCCGCCAGCGCCAGCTGGTCGATCCGCGGCACCGTGAGAAGGGCGAACCCCATTGGCTGCAGGAGGATCACCATCTCCCTGTGCCGACGGACGGGACCTGTGAGCAACACCTTCATGACGGTCAGTCAACACCACGCCGAAGCTCATCGTCAGCTCAACGCGGGAGGTGCCCCGCGGTCATGTCGTGGTGAGCTGGGAACGCAACACTGCCACGTCGGGGGCTGCTCGAAGTGGCCGGTTCCGGCGCGGCCAGCACCGCAGGAAACCACGGGGGGACACGCACTGATCGGGCCCCCTCGCCGAAGAGAGAGCTGCCGAGGACATGAACAAGAAGAAAAGCCGCGGACCGGGGAACACCAGGCGCAGGGGCGCTCTGGGCTGCGCGATCTTCCTGCTGGGAGTCGCGTCACTGTGCGCCTGCAACGACTCGAACATCTCGAAGTTCGATGCGGCTCCGGCCCTCCCCCGCGGTGTGGCCGCACCGCTCCATGGACATGGCTTCCCTGCCTGGGAGCACATTCGTGGACACTGACGCGAGCGTGGGCCTCGCGGCGGCGGTGCTCGGGGTGCGCGCCGAACTCCAGGCGGCGATGGCTGAGGGCGCGGGGCAGGACCTGCGGTTCAGGGTCGGGCCGGTGGAACTCGAATTCGACGTGTCCGTGGTCCGGTCGGGCGGGGCCGGGGCCAAGGTCTACGTGCTCAGCGGGAAGGTGGACCGGACCTCGACCGTGACGCACCGCCTGAAGCTGACGCTCTCCCCGCTGGACGATCGCGGCCACGACATCCTGGTGAACGGCACCCTCCCCGCGATCCCGGAGTTCTAGGCCGAGCCGACGGAAGGGACGCCATGAAAAGCAGTGGAACAAGTCGCGTGATGGAGGTCTTCGCGGAGCCCCTGCCGCGCGGCGAGGTGCGGATCGGGACCGGGACGTGGATCGGGGGAAACCTGATCCTCACTGCCCGGCACGTACTGCTGGACGAGGAGCGACATCTGGAAACCGTCGCGGTGCGTTTCCTGAACCGCCCCGGCCTCGTCCGCGCCGCCGTCGCCTGGCTGGGGGACGGCGACCTTGACGCCGCTGTGCTGCGGGTCGTGGAATCCGCCGACAGCGCTTGGCGGCCGCCCGATGTCACCGCCGAGCTGAGGTGGGGTGTGCTGAGCGGGAGTTCACCCGTACGTGTCAGCGCGGTTGGGCTGCCCGCGAGTGTGCGCCGTCATCCCGACAGCGGCGGTGATTCCGATCAGGTCGAGGGGTCCATCGGCCCCCTCGCCGGGCAACGCGCGGAGCGATATCAGTTGGGTTTGGTCATCGCCCCGGACCGGGACCCGTCCGGCGGCTCGGGATGGGCCGGCATGTCAGGGGCCGCGGTGACCTGCGGCCGCCTGGTGTGCGGCATCGTCATCGAGGATCGGAAGAACTTCGGAAGCAGACGGCTGAGTGTGCTGCCGGTGTACG
Source organism: Streptomyces sp. NPDC008079 (assembly GCF_042957385.1). Taxonomy (NCBI): domain Bacteria; kingdom Bacillati; phylum Actinomycetota; class Actinomycetes; order Kitasatosporales; family Streptomycetaceae; genus Streptomyces; species Streptomyces sp. NPDC008079. The sequence continues at coordinate 888,378 of NZ_JBIBIC010000001.1, read as the reverse complement.
TCATGGCCCGCAGTGCGGAATTCCGCGCGCTCGTGGAGGAGGCGACCGGGCGCCCCCTCATGCTGGAATCCGCCGAGCTCCAGGGATACCTCGCCCCCTGGCACCTCGACATCCGCCCGAGGACCCCGGCCTGCCTGCTCCGACCGGAATACGAGACGGTGCCTTTCCGGTCGCGCGCGGAACTCGTCGAGCTGAGGGAGTGGTGCGCGGCCGACGGAGCCCTCTCGGGACGCCTGGTGATCGGGAAAGGCGGCCAGGGGAAAACCCGGCTGGCCCGCGAGCTGGCGGCGGAACTTCTGAGCGAGGGCTGGACCGTCGGCCGTCTCCGCACCCCGGAGCACGCGGCCGCCTGCGCCGCACCCGCTGAGGCAGGGTCGCGTGACGTCGCGGAGGCAGTCGCCCGCACCACCTCCAAGGTATTGCTGGTCGTGGACTACGCCGAGAAGAACGTCACCGCGATGCGGGCGCTGATCAACACCCTCGCCCTCGACACACCGCTGAGCCAGGTCCGTGTCCTCATGCTGGCTCGCAGCGACGGGGAATGGTGGCAGAAACTTCAGCAAGAGGACAAATACCAGGTCCTCTCGCACCCGCCCCTCGAACTGGGCCCGCTCGCGGAAGCGGACCGCGCCGAGACCTACGCCGAGGCCGTGAAGTGCTTCGCGGCGGCACTGCGGAGCGTCGAGGGCTACGCACACACCGACCTCGATCCCCTGCCGCTCGACGCCCCCTCCCCGGATGTGCTGCGTGACGGTCATCCGCTGACGCTCCACAACGCCGCGCTGGCCGCCGTGCTTGAAGCGGCGTCGGTCGACGGGAGAACCACTGGCGGGAAAGCGCCCATGGACGTCATCCTGGCCCACGAGACTCGTTACTGGGCGTCTATGGCCGAGTCCCGGGGTCTCGGTCACGAGCCGCCCGTGACCGCGCTGACCGCCGCCCTCCTGGTGGGGGCCGCAGACAGGGACGAGGCCGAACGCACCCTTGCCGCCTTGGAGGACACCGGACCGAGCCCCGCCGCCACAGCCGATCGCCGCCGCCTCGCCGCCACGATCAGCGACCTGTACCCGTCCTCCGGAGGGCAGGGGTACTGGGGCAGCCTGCAACCGGACAGCCTCGCGGAACACTGGTTGAAAAAGGCGCTCACCGAGGAGCTCGACGGGCGCGCCCTGCTGTCCAGAGTCCTTCCCGCCGTCAGCGACCGGCAGGCAAGGCGCGCCCTGGGAATCCTCGGCCCGCTGGCCGACGAGACTCCGCTCCTCGAAGGCCCTGTCCGGGAGCTGATCGCCGAGCACGCGGAGCGGCTCGCCCGACCGGCTGTCCAGGTGGCGCTCCGTTCCCGGACGAGCCGCGTCCTGTCCGAGGCCCTCCGGGAGGTGCGGATGGAATCCTTCACCGACGCCCGGGCCGTGACGGCTCTTCTTGAGGCAATTCCCCAGAGCACGCAAATGCTCGCCGAACTGGCCCTGTCCGCGGCGCTCCGCCAGGTGTCCGACCGCCGCCGATCGTACAGTCGCCACGGCTCGATCCGTTCGCTTCAGCGCCGCACACGTCTCGCGGACCTGGCACGGGCTGAGAGCGAGGTCGCGTTCAGGCTGTTCGACGCGGGTCGGTATTGTGACGGTCTCGCGTACGCCGACCGGGCCGAGAAAAGGCTCGAACGACTGACGCGGGCCAGGGCCACAGATGAGGAGAGGTCCCTGTACGCCTCGGTGCTCAGGACCCGCGCGACGCTGTTGAACTGCGTGCGCCGACGGCGGAAAGCACTCCGTGTCATCGATCACGCTATCGCGATCCACAGGAAGCTGGCCGACTCTAGCCCTGACGGGCAGGCAGAGTTGGCGTCCGCCCTCCGCAACCGGGCAGCGTACCTCCACGGGCTCAAACGGCACCCGGAGGCCCTTGCCTCGATCGGCAGCGCAATCGGCATCCAGGAGCAGTTCCGCGACGTCCTCCCCGACACCCGGGCCAGCCTGGCGAAGATGCTCAGTATTCAGGGGCGGTGCCTGACCGCACTGTCGAGATCCGAGGAGGCTCTGGAGGCGTTCGACAGAGCCGTCCGGCTCCGCGAGGACCTCGCCGCACGGTTCCCCGACACCTACCGCACCAGCTTCGCCGACATCCTGGTGGCCCGATGCGGGACGCTGACCCACCTTGACCGGTACGGCCCCGCTCTGCGGGACCTCGACCGCGCGGCGGGAATCCACGGGATGCTCGCCTTCCGCAACACCGATGACCGGATCGAGATCCTCCAGTCCCTCCTCCGGCTCCAAAAGAACGTCAGGGGGCGATGGCCGAAGGGGGCCGACCGGATCGGCGAGCACCTCGCGGCGCTCACCCCCGACGACCGAGAGACGGAGCACCGGTTCGGGAGCGCCCTGCGTCGGTGGACGAGCCCCGTGTGCGAGCGTCCGCGCGTCACCTGCCGCTGGACCTGCTCCGCACGCCGTCCGCCTCGCACCGCAGCCCCGGCCCGTCGGTCCGCACCGGCGCCGTGACGCCCGTCGGCGTCCCGGCCTCGCTGGAGATGCCCCCATGCCGGGCTACGCCCCGGGACGCTCCTCGCACTTGCCGTATCCCGCGGCCCCTTGGACGTCGTGACAGGCGAAGGCGTGGTAGGTGCCGGTCACCCATTCGGTGTGCAGACCTCGCGTCCCGTCCGACATCAGGGGTTCCCATTCACGGTTCGCGTCGGTGCCGCAGCCGATGTGCATCGTGTAGTACTCGCTCTTGGGAAGCGTGCGCCGCCACGTCGTCACACCGCCCGAGACGACCTTGGTGGCCTCCCCCCTCCCCGTGTCCGCCTGCACGTAGAGGCCGTCGTCCACCGGCTTTCCCGAGTCGCAGGTGACAGAAGCGGTGATGGAATACGGGCCGCCCGCCGGAGTGGTCGGGGCCCGGGTGGGCACCGTCGACGGCGTGGTGGGGTCGGTCGTGGCAGGGTCGGTCGTGGCAGGGCCCCCCGTGGGAGGGCCGCCCGTGGCCTCCGTACCGGGTCCGACGGCGGGGCCGCCCGCCGCGCCGTGGTGCGTCGGGCGCGGCGAACGGGACGGATGGGGCGCGGTGGACAGCGGGCCCCCGGCCGTGGGGGCCGAGTTCGCAGAAGCGGGGAGCGAGGGCGGGCCGGACGCACTCGGACGCGCTCGGTGGTGCTGGGGCGTCGTCAGGACTGCCGTCACGCCGACGCAGAGCACCACCGCGGCCGCCGTGAGCACAATCGCGCGCACGCTGCGGCGACCCGGCTCCGCGCCCAAGGACACCGACGGGGTGGGCCAGGGGCGCTGTTTGGGCACCGACGTGCCGCCCCGGCCGGCCTGGGCCCTGTTCCGCAGTACGGCGGCGAGGCGACCGGGCGCGGTGCGGGAGGCCCGGTCCGCAGTGCCATCCCCCTTTCGCCACCGCGATACGCCATCGGCGCCGAGGCCGACCAGAGCGGCCTGAACGGCGTCCGCCATCTCCGCCGCGTCGGCGAACCGGTCCTCCGGAGCCTTGGACAGCGCGCGCAGCACCAGCTTCCGCACGGCGTCCGGGATCCCCTCGGGCATGTCCGGTACCGGGGCCGAGGCGTGCAGGGCGACGTAGGACTCCGGGTCCTCCGCGTAGAAGGGCGGCTGACCGCACAGACACTCGTACGCGATGACCCCGACCGCGTACAAGTCGGCTGACGCCGTGACCTCGCCCGGCCCGGCCTGTTCCGGGGCGCTGTACTGAGGGGTGCCCATGACCATGCCGTGGGAGGTCAGCCGGGCCGCTCCCACCGCCCGGGCCACGCCGAAGTCGGTGACAATCACCTTGTCACCGTCACCGAGCATCAGGTTCGCCGGCTTCAGGTCCCGGTGCGTGATCCCGCGCTCGTGCACTGCCCGAAGGGCGTCGAGGACCTGCACGACGATCGTCAGCGTGCGGACGACGCCCAGCGGCTCGGCCAAGTCCGTGAGTTCGCTCAGGGGACGCCCGTCGAGCAGGTCCATCACGAGGAAGGCGGCACGCGGGTCGTCGCTCTCGCCGAAGTCGTGGACGGTCACGACGCCGTGATGCTTCAGGCTCGCCAGAATGCGCGCCTCGTCCCGGAAACGCTCGGAGAACCGGGGACTGTTCATTAGGCCTGAGTGAAGAAGTTTGACGGCGACCTCGCGTCCCAGCACAAGATCCCGTGCGCGCCACACCTCACCCATCGCCCCCGAACCGACGTACCGCACTAACCGATACCGATTCCGCAGAACGACGTCTTGTCCGCCCATGCCTATCCCCCGCGCTCCGATGTCCCGCCCTGTCCCGTGGTCTGGCAGGATAGGTCACCTCGTATGGCTGACCGCACATATGCGCCACCTCTGCGGCTGCCTAAGTCCGGCCTCCGAGTTCGGCGTTGGGCTGGTCGGGGGAGCCTCGCCGTGAGTCGTATCGGATGCGCCGTGGGAGCGGATCGAGCCGCTGTTGCCCAAGTGGGAGCGGCGGTTCCGGTATCCGCGCCGCCAGCGGGTTCGACAACGGACCGACACGCACGACGCCCCCGCGTCGGCGGGGGCGTCGTGGTAGTCAGGGCTGGCCGGGGTGACCACTCTGGAGCGCACCGTGGTTAACGGGGCGCTTCCGCGTGGGCGGCAGGCGTCATGCGCCCTGGAGGTCGAGGGGGATGTACCGGTTTCCCCTGGCCTGGTTGAGCTGGTCGCCGAATGTGCCGGTACCGAGCTTGATCGTGGCGCTGCCGAAACTCGTGTGATAGATGAACTTGTTCCGGAAAGCGACGCTGGGATAGCCGTTCCAGCCGACCAGGCGCGGGAAGAACCAGTTGCCCGTGACGTTCTCGACCGCGTCGTCACCGCTGTTGGCGAATCGGAAGCAGTGCGTTGAGCCGCCGTCCTTGTGGTAGACGACTTTCGGGTGACCGCCGGGGTCGAAGCGAACCTGACTGCGGTCGTGGGTCTCCCAGCCCTTGTGCTGCGAGACCGAGACGTACTGGATCTGGTTGTTCTGGACCCAGACGATGACGTGCTCGAAGTCATGACGGTGGCCAGCGCAGGCGCCGGAAACGCATGCCGAGACCTGGTCCTTCTCGAAGTAGCTGGCGTACATGATCGCGCACCATCCGTGGTTGCACCACTTGCGCGAATAGGTGTTGGACTGGTCGAGTTGACCGTAGTCGTGGCAGTGCCCATTTGTGGCGCCGCCCGGCTTCAGTCCCGGATTGACGTATCCGTCAGAGCTGATCGCCGCTGTCGCGTAGCAGCCGTCCCCGTCGTAGTCATAGGCGGGAGAGAATGCCTGCTCCGTGCCGTCTGCGTTCTGCGGCATTTTGTTGATCACATTGGCCTGCGCGGGCGCCGAAAGGGCCAGGATGAAGGCGATTGCGGCGAACACGCTTACCGCCGCTGCTCCCCACCGCCCACGTGGCGCGCGCCGCGTTCGAGGTCTGGGAGCCGACCCCTCGGTCCGTTCGACTGCGCTAGAACCTTCCACTGAATTCCTCCCTGGGCTCGGAGTCGTTGCCTCACGCGAATCTGCTGGATCCGCGGGATTTCTCCCAAGGCGCCTTGGGACAAGCACATTTCACCACCCGCGGATCTGCGGGCTTAACAGCGTTGAGGTAACGCTGAGCTTTATAGCGGAAGGGGACTTTAGCCGTGCGATGCCGCGTTCGACGGGGGTACGTGCCTGGGCGAGGGCTCGGTTGACGGTGCGCCGGGTGGGGGTAAGTGCCCCGCAGGCTGGTCGTCTGAGACCGGTGGCAGCTGGTTCGTCTGGGAGGCGGACGGCTGGATGAGCCCCGAGCCGTTCGACGGCACCGCCGCACGGGTGCCCGGCATCGCCTTCCCCCTCACCAAGGAGTGGCAATGGGAGTACGACTACTCCGACGACACCCTCCACTCGTCACTGCTCCACGAGACCTACCTGCACGGCTCGGCGCTGCTGGGCAAAGGCAGACCAGGCGCGTACTGGACCCTGGTGGTGGCCGGGCCGCAACGCGGCCAGGTGTGGTGGCTCAGAGACGGATGCGCCGCGCCCTACGCCGATGCACCACATGATCAGCAAGCAGGCGACTTCCTGACCTGGGCGACTGACTGGCACACGGGACACAGCTGGTGGCGAACCGAGTAGCCCCGCCACTCGCAACTCGCGTGCTGGGAGCGACAGTAGGGACGCGTTGAGGTCACGCGATACGCCGTGCGGCTCCCGTCGGCCAGATGACGGTGACGGGGATGCCGAGGGCGCGGGCCTCTTCGACGACGTCGGCGGTGCCGCCGCCTTCGGTGCCGGGCGGCATGCCGTTCCAGACGGCGACAAGACGGTCGGCCCGGCGGAGCAGTTCGCTGTTAGCGGCTTCGTATGCTTCGCGACCCGCGGTGGCGTGGTCCATCACCACCGCCTCGGTGGCTGCGGCCAGCAGCCGGTCGAATTGGGCGGCGTGCGCATTCTTGACCTTCGTCTCGCGGTAGTCGCGGGAAGGGATCACGGCGACGAGGCTTCCGCCGGCGTCGAGGACGGCTTCGGCGAACAAGGAGTCCGCCCCGGCGGCGATACAGGAGACGCCGACCAGTTCACCGTCCGCCACGTCACTCATCAACTCGCCGAGGGCTGCGCGAACCAGGGGGACAGAAGCATCGGTGAGGTCCATGTGGCCGGTCACGGCGAGGATGGTCACAGCGTTCCTTGTCAGTCGGCGAGTTGCTCGCGGAGCCTAGCGCGCGCTTCTCGTACGGGTGCCGACGTTCCGTGACCCACCGTGTAGGCGTACAGCTCGGCCATGCCCTCTCGCACGCGTCCGGAGTGGACGCACTCGGCGACATCGCAGGCTGCGTGGGTCTCGGCAACGGCTGCAATGAGGTCGCCGGAGAGGAAATAGACCTCGGCCAGGCCGAGGCGGTCCAACGCGTGTGATCTCCCGGCCTCCGGACCCCGACGGGTGAGCGCGGTGCGGCTCTGTTCCTCGGCATGCCCGACGTGGAGCCGAGGGTCGCGCCGGGCGAGTTCCAGCAAGCGACCGCCGGTGACACCGGCGAGTTCCGCTTGATCGAAGTAGCCGATCCAGTACGGCTCGTCGAGACCGGCGGCTGCAAGCACGTGCCGAGCTTGCTCCGTAGCCCGGTTGAACGCCGCTGTCCTGCCCAGCGCGGCCAATGCCCATTCCTCTCGCGTGTGGAGCATCGCGCGGAGCCGGGGTCCGGCTTCGTCACGGACACCCTCTGTGCGGAGGGGTGGATCACCACTCCCGAGGTCGAGGCCGTGATGCGCGCCGTCTCCCGGAACGCGTTCACCCCCGAGGTGAGCGTGAGGAAGGCGTACGAGCCGTACGCGGCGGTGCCGACGGCCAGGTCACCACGGTGGACATCGATCCCGTCGTGACCGACCGGGCCCGCCTGCCGCTGGACGTACACGGCTCCGGGCGGGTCACCGTCGTCACGGCCGACGCCGCCCAGCTCATCCCCGGCCTGGGGAAGGTCGACGTCCTGATGGTGACCGTCGACGCCTGGGACGTCCCGCCGACGTGGATCGACCAACTCATGCCCGGCGGTCGCCTGGTGGTGCCGCTGCGGATGCGGGGCCTGACCCGTTCCATTGCCTTCACCCGCGTCGGCGACCACCTGGAGAGCGAGTCCGCGAAGATCTGCGGTTTCGTGCCGATGCAGGGCTCCACCGCGCACAACGAGGAGTTGCTGCTGGTCAACGGCACGCCGGAGATCGGGCTGCTCTTCCCCGCGGGCGCGGGGAGCGGTATTTGATCACCGTGCTGTGCAGGGAGGTGGCGGGCCCATCCCCGCGGGCGCGGGAGCAGCGTCGCCGTTGCCTGGCGGAAACTCCAGATCGGGGTCCATCCCCGCTCGCGCGGGGAGCAGGCTGCCTGACCTGCAGTCATTGCGTGGACGCAGGCCGCACAGGACCAACTTCAGAGAAAGCCGCAAAACATGTATTTCCACCCTCGCGCCGACATGCAGTCGCCCAGTCTACGGCCACCGAGAGGGGCCCGGCTACGCGAACCTGGCCGCCCTGGCCGCACCAACTTCCAGACGGCTAACCCACGAGCGCAGCCGGCAGAAGCAGCAGGGATGAGACCCACGCCTCGCCCAGACCCAGATTGCTGAACCCAGCGCACCACCCGACACACCGGCTTGACAGGGCCAGCGCCCGCACCCCCGAAGGTTGCAGGTCGGGGGCGTTCGCCCCCGTCCACGAGCGTCCAGCAAGCCCTGGAGCCACCACCCCGGCCCAGCTCAGACCATCCACGTCCCGGCGCACACCAAAGCAGAACGTCGGAGAGCGTGTTGAAGGCAACCCCTCACCGGTTCGAAACCCATATCCTCCAGAAGGCTCGCCGGCCACGACGCGAATCGACCGGGATCAGGCTGGGGCGGATCTCGTACGGCGGCGGTGACCGTTCCAGCAGTCTCCGCCAGCCCCTCGATGCTGGGACCGCTGAATCCGGCGAGGTGGGTACCGTCGCGATCGGCCGAGGATTCACAGGTCGGCAGGGCGAGGAGGATGGGGATGGGGATGGGGATGGATCAGGTGGCTCTTGAAGCCGCTCTTCACGATGCCGAGCAGAGGTTGCAGGCCGCGGTTCGATCAGGTGATGCGCGGGCATTGGACGTGCTCCTGGACGACCGTGTCGTCTACACGGGGCCGGACGGCAGCACCGTGACGAAGGAGGAGGACCTGGGGGCGCACAGGTCCGGGACCTTGGCCGTCGAGGTCTTCGAGCAGCAGGACCTGGACGTGACCGTGGTGGACTCCACCGGGATCACCCGCGTACTGGCCGGGCTTGAAGGCACCGCCGGCGGACATCCGTTCAAGGCGCGCCTTCGCTACACCCGCACCTGGATCCACGTTGACGGCACCTGGCGCGTCCTGGCCGCCCACGCCAGCGCCGTACCGGATCTCGGGTAGAGGCTTACGGATCGGCCACGCACTCGCAGGCGACGCGCCCTCGTCGGACCCCGATGCCCCGTTCGCCGTTGTCGCGGGCGGCCGTCCGCTCGGCAGGTAACGTCTGCTCGGCCGTCGCTCCACCCAGCACCCGCCGCAGGTCGGAACCCCCGTGCTTCCTCGTGAACGACGCCGTGGCCCGTGGGAAAGCGTGCGGGGGCAGCACTCCACGAGTTCGGATCTCGTGTCCTCAGCAACTCACCGGGCAATACGGCGTCGGCCCGTCATGGCCGCGGAGGGCAGCGGAACCGCGCGGCGGGTGGTCAGTCGGTGACGTTCGAGGCGAGGCGGTCGAGGGCCGCGGAGACGGCGGCGAGTTCGGCGGGGGTGAAGCCGAGTCGGAGGCGGCGGTCGAAGTCGACGGCGGCGTCGCGGAGTTTGAGGAAGAGCGCGTGGCCGGTCTCGGTGAGTTCGACGACGTGGACGCGGCGGTTGTCGTCGGCACGTCGACGGGTGAGGAGGCCGTCGCGTTCCATCGCGTTGAGGTGGTGGGTCAGGGTCGCGCCGTGGATGCCGATGGCGGCGGCGAGACCGCGCTGGTTGCCGAACCGTGTCGTCTCCAGCGACATCAGGATCAGCCACACCGGCAGCGACCCACCGGCAGCGGTGAGCGCCGCGTCGAACTGTCCTGAGACGACCTTCGCCACCCGGGTGAGATGCGTCCCGAACGGCGGGCCCTGCGGCGCTGGCATGGCCGCGAGTCTACAACGGATCCTTGCTGACCTAATCGTTTGATATCCAACGCTTAGAGATCCTCATCCCGCCCGGCGGCGTCCGCGGCTTCCGCAACGACTCCGGCGAGGCCGCCTCGATGCTGCTGCTGTTCTCACCGGGCGCTCCGCGCGAGGAGTACTTCGAGCGGCTGGCCACCCTGGCCGAGGACCCGATGGGCGACGCGGAGCGCGACGAGTTCATGCGCAGTCACGACACGTACTGGCTCTGACGGCGTCCGTCACCGACCCGTCGACGCCGCGCCCGCGCCCGTACCCGTACCCGTACCCGTACCCGTACGAAGGAGAGTGTCATGACGACCGCAACGGGCGACCCCGCCGCGTCGCTCACCGAACTCACCGACCGCTGAGCCGACGTCGAACGTACCGGCGACGCCGACGCCCTGGCCGCGCTCGTCACCGATGACCTCACGATGGTCGGACCGTTCGGCTTCGTCCTCGACCGCGGGCAGTGGCTCGATCGCTACGGCGGCGGCGACCTCGTGACGTACGCGTTCGGCTGGACGCTCGACTCCATCCGCGTACACGGGGACACCGTGATCGGAATCGGCCACGCCCGCCACGACTGCGCGCACCGCGGCCAACGCGCCGGGGGCGACTTCCGCGTCACCGTCGTCGCCGTCCTCGCCGACCGTGACGCAAGCGGTAACGGCGGGGACAGCCAACTGCGTCTGGCGGCAGTGCAGTTCAGCCCGATCGCCGACCCGCGCGGCAGCGGTGACGGCAAGCGCACGAACCCCCACCGGCACGCGCGGCAACACGATCGGTTCGGTCGACCGCGCCTGTCGGCGGCTGGACGCGGCTTTCCGGTGGGTCAACTTCGAGATCCCGGGTACCAAGGGCCAGTCCATGCGCATCTGTGGCGGCGGTTCGACCGGGAGTCGGCCGATGCCGTGGGTGCTCCGGTGCGGCTGTGTCCGAAAGATCGGTGGAGTGAGGGGCAGTTCAGGCTCGGTCCGCAGCATGACGTGCTGCGAGAAGCGATCGACAGCGCGTGGGACCAGTTGCGCTCGGTGACTGACGGCGGCGCCGAGTCCGGCGGACCGGGTGATGATTAGCCTCAGCCCGTGGTTTTCTGTCATCCGTTCGCGAGGATACGAGTGCGGGGGCGGAGCCGGTGTCGTTGACATCCCAACTACAGGGCGGGGAAATCGGCCGCTGGTGCGCACACCGGTTGACCGGTACGGCGGAGGTCGCCGCATCGTTACCGAAGGCGGTGCGCGGGCGGCGGGTGCTGTTTCCCCGCGGTCAGGTCGACGGCCGCCACTGGGCGGCGGTCGGCGGGGCGTTCGGCGCACGCCTGGCCACTCTGGTGCAGCCCGCTCCGCCGTACTACGCGCTGCACGGACTCGTGGCGGCCGGACTGGTCCGCCGGGAGTGGGCAGACCAGCAGGCGGCCCGCTATCCGACGCACGCCGGGCTCGGCGCCTCGCAGCGGGCGAAGGCGCTGGACATACGTCCGACCACCACGGGCTGGCTGGACCTGGCGCCCGGTGCGCGGCCCTCGACGCGGCGCAGCGAGCTGGACGCGATCATCAGCGGCCACATGGGCATCCGGCTCGGGACGGACGTCCCTCTGCCCGCCGAACCGGTCCTGGCCGACTTCCTGGAGCGGACCCGGGCCTATGCCGAGCGGTACGCCCCGCCCGGTCAGCTCGGCACCCCCGGCGCCGAGGCCGGACTCGCCCGGAGCTACTGGCTGTTGGAGATATTCGAGAGCGTCTACCGCTCCGGGGCGGTGGAGGAGTCGATGCACCGGGTCTTCCGGCCCGGCGTCCCCACGATCGAGGTGATGCGGGCAGCCGCGAGTGAGCAGGTGGTCGAGGAGTTGGCGCGGCTGGCAGAGCAGACGCAGAGTTACGGCGCTCTGGCCGAGTTACGTCGACTCGCCGGAAATCCAGCCCCTGGACGGCCGTTGGGCATAGCGGGTCCGGTTCTCGTCAACCACTGGGCCGATGGCGACCTGCTGATATCCGGCCCTGACGGTGCCACCCTGATCGACGTCAAGACCGTGGTCAAGACCGACCGGCCGGACCGTTCCTCCCGCTGGCTGTGGCAACTCCTCTGCTACGCCTGGCTCGACACCGCCGACCGCTATCGCATCCGCAGCGTCGCCTTCTACTTCGCCCGCCACGGCGTCCTCGTCACCTGGCCCCTCGCCGAATTCACCGACTTGCTCCTCGGCGGCGCCGACCCCCGCCAGGCCCGCGCCGAATTCCTCACAGCGGCGAGGAAAGCCATGACGGGCGAAGGAGCCCGACTGCCGACGGGCCACGCCGAGCTGCCGCCGGCGTAAGCCTCGTAGGAGCCGAAGCTCAGCCGTCCGGCCCCCTCGGTCAGCGACAACGGCCGCCTTCGACCGCGACCGGCTCCATCATTTGGCGCGGTGAGGCAGGGCGCGGATACGGTCATCTTCGCGGCTTGCCGGGAAGAACCTGTGCGGGCCGCGACAGGGGAGGGAACGAATGCGCACCACACTGCTTCGCCGGGCGGCTTCTGCGGCCGTTGCGCTGGGGCTTTCCACACTCGGCCTGGTGACGGCGGGCGCCGCGCCCGCACAAGCCGCGGTCGGCGACTGCCCCTCGGGGTACTTCTGTGCCTGGAAGGACGACAGGGGCACAGGGCCGATGTTCAAGACGAACACGAGCAAAGCGACGCTGGGCACCTGGAACAACAGTTTCGCCCTGGTCATCAACCGCTCGGCCCTGATCGCCTGCACGTTCGACGACCCGAACTACGGTGTCGCGCACGGCTACGGATTCTGGGCGCCCCGACAGAGCTACCCCACGGGCATGCGCCCCTACATCAGCTCGTTGAAGCTCGTCCGCACGCTGCGGGAGTGCGAGGGCCCCGCCTATCCGTACTGGGACGCGGCGACGGCGCCGAAGCTGTCCGGATTCGGGGACATGAATGCCGACCGGAAGTCGGACCTCCTGGTCCGTGATCCCGTCGGACGCCTGTGGTTTCTGCCTGGTGACGACACTGGGCGCCTGGTCGGCTCCGGTGGCTGGAACAGCATGAACGCCCTGACCCGGCACGGTGACTTCAGCCGGGACGGGCGCGAGGACGTGATCGCCCGTGAGGCGTCCACCGGCAAGCTGTGGCTCTACCCCGGCACCGGCACCGGCGGGCTCGGCACGCGCAAACTGATCGGCACCGGCGGCTGGAACAGCATGACCAAGATCACCGCCTTCGGTGATCTCTCCGGGGACGGCCGGGCCGACCTTGTCGCCGTGGAGAAGTCCACCGGCAAGTTGTGGCTCTACCCCGGCACCAGCGCCGGCGGGCTCGGCACGCGCAAGCTCATCGGCACCGGCGGCTGGAACAGCGTGAACGCCCTGGTCGGTGCCGGTGACATGAACGGTGACGGCCGCCCCGACCTGATCGCCCGTGAGGCGTCCACCGGCAAGTTGTGGCTCTACCCCGGCAGGACCGGGTCTGTCGGGTCGCGTGTGCTGATCGGCACCGGCGGCTGGAACGCGATGAGTTCTCTCATCGCTGTCGGCGACTGGTCGGCTGATGGTCGTGCCGACCTTCTCGCGACGAGCGGCGACTGGCTGGTCCAATACCGAGGGCTGGGCACGGGCGGTCTGCGCGCCGCCGAGCGGTACAACGCCAGTTGGTGGGGCTTGGACAGCGGCGCCTTCTGACCGACCGCGAGGGTCTTCGCCTCGGGGCGAAGGCCCTCCCGAGAGGTTGGGGCGGGTCCGACGGTGGGCGTGGCGGGCCGGGGGGGCGACGAGTCCGGATGGCGTTCCCGGGAGGACGGCGCCGGTGAGTTGGGCAGCGGGGCCCCTGGTGAGGTGAGGGGGAAAGCCCCGAACCCGCCCTCGCGGTCTCGGATCTGCACGGTGGTGATGTGCTGGGCGACGTACGCCGGTACCTGTACGCGGTGCTGAGCTGCGCTGTCCGGTGGGGAGTCGAACCCCGCGTCGCTCTTCACGCGGACCACCGCTCAGCGCGACGCGTACGGCTTCGGCCGCCGGCGCCCCGGACGGTTCCGCCGCGGCCGGGGGAGGGATCCCCGTACAGGCCGCGACGGACCGCGGAGAACCGTCGGAGCGGGCGGCTCAGGCGGTCGGGAGGAGGGCGACGACGTCGATTTCCACGAGGATGTTCATGAGGTCGGAGCCGACGGTGGTGCGGACGGGGTAGGGGGCGGTGAAGAAGGGGCGGTAGGCGGCGTCGAAGGCGGCAAAGTCGCGGTGGAGGTGCTGGAGGTGGACCGTGACCTTGACGACGTCGTCGAGGGTGAGGCCGCGCTCGGCGAGGACGGCGGTGAGGTTGCGGAGGACCTGGCGGGTCTGGTCGCCGACGAGTTCGGGGACCTCGCCGGTGAGGGGGTCCTTGGGGCCGAAGCCGGCCGTGTAGAGGAAGCCGCCGGCGACGACGCCCTGGCTGTAGGCGCCCGCGGGCTGGGGCGCGTGGGCGGTGTGTACCGCTTCCTTGGTCATCCGGTCAGATCCCCGTCCCGCTCGTTGGCCTCGGCGAAGTGGCGCAGCTTGTCCTCGTCCACGCTGACTCCCAGGCCGGGCCCTGTGGGTACTCGCAGACGGCCGTCCGCGAGGTGCAGCGGCTCGATGATGTCATCGGCGTGCAGGTAGTACATGCTGTCGATCGCGCGGGAGAGCACGGGGGTGCTGGAGACGACCGCGAGATGCGCGGCCGTCGCGATGCCCAGCTCACCGCCGCTGTGCAGGTTCATGCCGAGCCCGAACGTCTCGCAGTGGGCGGCGAGCGCCTTGGTGGCGGCGATACCGCCCCACTTGTAGACATCGCCGTGGATGACGTCGACCGCGTTGAGCCGCATCGCGGGGGCGAAGTCCTCGAACCGTACGACACACATGTTGGTGCACAGCGGTATCCGGACCTTCGCCTTCACCTGGCTCATGCCCTCGATGCCGACGCAGGGGTCCTCCAGGTATTCGAGGTCCAGCTCCTCGAGGGCGATCCCGGCGCGTACCGAGTCCGGGACGGACCAGGCCGCGTTCGGGTCCACCCGCAGATTGATGCCGGGCAGGGCGGTGCGCAGCGCCCGCAGGATGGCCACGTCGCCCGCGACATCGGTGGTGCCCTTGAGTTTGACGGCGCTGAAGCCGCCCTCCTCGACCACCCGCGTCGCGTGCTCGGCGAGCTGTCCCGGCAGGGCGGCGGCGCTCGCGCCGGGCGCGTCGGCGCGGGTCACCAGGGCGGTGATCGGCACCTCGTCGCGTACGGGACCGCCCAGCAGGTCGGTGAGCGACTGGCCGGTGGCCTGGCCCATGGCGTCCCAGCAGGCCACGTCGAGGGCGGCGATCGCCGCGTACCCGAGGTAGCCGTGGAAGAAGGGCACCATGTGCTGCTTGCGGTGGAAGCTCTCCAGGGCGAACGGGCTGGTGCCGATCAGATCGTCGGCCATCGCCCGGACGATCGCCGCGACGGGCCGGCCCCACATCGTCTCGCCCCAGCCCTCGACACCGTCGTCGGTGCGAATCCGCACGACCGTCCTGGTCTCCCCGGTCTTGGTCTCGAAGGAGCTGGTGAACGGGTTGAGCAGGGGCAGATTGACCACCCATACGTCGACGTCAGTGATCTTCATTCTTCTCCTCAGCTCGGATGGTGGCCGCGTCGGGGACAGCGGTGGCCGCGTCGGCCGCGGGGACAGTGGTCACGTCGTCGGCCGCGGGTACGGTGACCGCGTCAAAAGGCCCCGCGGTCGCCTCGTCAAAAACCCCCGCCGTCGCCTCGTCAAAAGCCCTGATCGCCCGCGCGAGCCCCACCGCCCGGTCGGCCAGCAGCCGGCGCCCGGCCCCCGCGTCCGCGCCGGAGGCGTCGTCGGTCGATCCGCCGACCCGCGCCCACTCGCCGTGGCGCTCCACGGTCAGGCCCGGATACGGCGGGTTGTCGAAGAGCGGCGGCGGATCGACCGGGGCGCGGGCGGCGACCGGGGTACGGACGAGCTCCGGGTGGGCGGCGAGCATCAGGGAGGTCTCGAACCAGCCCGCGTGCCCCGGAGTCACCTCGGGCCTGCCCCCGTCGGGCTCGCCGTCACCGGACGTGACCGTCCAGTACGAGCAGGCCGCGACGGTGACGTCGGCGCGCAGCGCGAAGCGCTTCACGGCCAGCCGCATGATCTCGTCGTTGCCGCCGTGCCCGTTGACGACCATGATCCGCCGGTAACCGCTGGTCACCAGGGAGTCCAGGACGTCGTCGAGTACGGCGCCGAGCGTGGCGGCGGACAGCGAGACGGCGGCGGCGAACAGGTGGTGCGGGCTGTGGCCGAACGGGAGGGCGGGCAGCCGTACGAGCTCCGAGGGCGTCGGGTCCCGGTCGAGCAGCGCGGCGGCGGCGTCGAGGACGGCCTCGGCGAGGAGCGTGTCGGTGCCCATCGGCAGGTGGGCGGCGTGCTGCTCCTGCGATCCGATGGGCAGCAGGGCGATTCCGGTCGCCCCGGCCCCGCGGACTTCGCGCCAGGTCAGCCGGGTCAGATCTCTCACAGCGCTACCTCCCGGAAACCGTGTCGTGGCAGAGTCGGCGCATGGTCCATGAAGGTTCTCCGTTGCGGCTGGTGCCCGAGCCCGCGCCGGGGACGGTCGCGCCCCGGCCGCCGCGGACGCTCGGAGCTGTCGAACTGGTGCCCGGACGGGTCCGGGCGGCGGTGCTGACGATGTCCGGCGCGGTGCTGCGCCGGGCCGAGGCGTCGTACGACGCCGCCACGGCCCTGCCCGCCGACATCGACGCGGCGCTCGCGCTGGCCGCCGAGGTCTTCGCCGGGTACGAACCGGTCGGGGTCGGCGTGGCGGCGGCCGGGATCGTCGATCCCGGCGCCGGTCTGATCACCGAGGTCAACGACGTACCGGCGCTGCACGGCTATCCGGTGACCGCCCGGCTCGCGGCGCTGACCGGCGCCCCGGTACGGGTCGAGCACCGGGCCAGGCTCCAGGTGCTCGGCGACCGGTGGTTCGGCGCCGGGCGTGGCCGCCGTACGTTCGCGTCGGTGTCCACCGGTGAGGTGCTGGGCGTCGGCATCCTGTACGACGGCCAGGTGCTGGCCCCGGCCGGCGGGCGCAGCGGCGCCCATATGACGGTGTCGGCCAGCGGCGAGGCGTGCACCTGCGGCGGGCGCGGCTGCTGGAAGACGGTGGCCACCACGCGCTGGCTGCGCGAGCGCGCGCGGGCGGCCGGGCTCGGCGACGGCGCCACCCTCGCCGCGCTGGTGGAGCGCGACGACGAGGCGGCCCGCCGGACGGTCGAGGAGTACGCGGAGAACGTCGCCCTGGGGCTGATCAACGTCCAGCACTTGTTCGCGCCCGGGCTGTTCGTCCTGCACGGCGAGGCGCGCGAGGGCGGTGAACGGTTCCGGACGCTGATCGAGGAACGGCTGCGCTCCGACGTCGCCTCGGCCGGAGCCTCCGCGGGGGCCGAGCTGCCGCAGGTGCTGGTGAGCGGCGCGGCCGTGGACGATGTGGCGCTGCTGGGCGGCGCGGGGCTGGTGCTCTCCCACCTCTAGGCCCGGCCCCGTCGCCGAACCCGCCTCCGGACGCACCACACGCCGCACCTCAGGTCCCGCTTCGGACCCCACCTCTAGACCGCCTCCGTACGGGGGCGGGACCGCGTACGGCGGGCGCGGCGCGGGTCGGGTACGGGCACGGCGTCCAGCAGCTGCCGGGTGTACGGGTGCCGCGGATCGCCGAAGACATCGGCCGCGGCGCCGACCTCCACCAGCTTGCCGTGCCGCATGACGGCGACCCGGTCGGCCACCTGCCGGACGACGGCGAGGTTGTGCGAGACGAAGACATAGGTGAGGCCGAGGCGCTGTTGCAGCTCCGCCAGGAGGTCAAGCACCTGCGCCTGCACGGAGACGTCGAGCGCGCTGGTGGGTTCGTCGAGCACCACGAGCCTCGGTTCGAGGGCGAGCGCGCGGGCGATCGACACGCGCTGGCGCTGGCCGCCGGAGAACTCGTGCGGGTAGCGGTCCTGGATCGTCGCGGGCAGGCCCACCGACTCCAGCAGCTCGCCCACGCGTTCGCGGGTACGTGCCCGGCCGCGTCTGCCGCGGGCGTCCGGATCGTGGGTGATCAGCGGTTCGGCGACGATGTCGGAGATCCGCATGCGCGGGTTCATGCTGGAGTACGGGTCCTGGAGGACGACCTGCATCTGGCGCCGTACGGACCGCAGTTGGGCCGGGGAGAGGGCGGCGAGATCCTGGCCGTCGAACCGGACGCTTCCGGCGGTCGGCTCCATCAGCCGGAGCAGCAGCCGGGTCAGGGTGGTCTTGCCGCAGCCCGACTCGCCCACCAGGGCGAGGGTTTCGCCCTCGGTCACGGTCAAGGACACGTCGTCGACCGCCACATGGACCGGCCTGCCGCCGAACTCCTTGCGCAGTCCGTCGAGTTCGAGCAGCGTCATGCCGACTCCAATCGTGGGGTGGCGTCCAGCAGCCGCCGTGTGTAGTCCTCGGCGGGGTGGTCGAAGACGTCCATGACGTCCCCGCTCTCCACGACCCGGCCCGCGTTCATGACCACGACCCGGTCGGCCGTCTCCGCGACGACTCCGAGGTCGTGGGTGATCAGCACGACGGCCATGCCGTGCTGTTCCTGGAGTGCGACGAGCAGGTCGAGGATCTGCCGCTGCACGGTCACGTCGAGCGCGGTGGTCGGCTCGTCGGCGATGAGCACGCGCGGCCGTCCGACCAGCGCCGTCGCGATCATCACGCGCTGGCGCAGGCCGCCGGACATCTCGTGCGGATACTGCCGGTAGCGCCGCTCGGGGTCGGGGATGCCGACCTCGTCCAGCGCGGCGACGGCCGCCTCCTTGGCCTCGGCGCGGGAGACGCCCCTGTGGTGCCTGAGCACTTCGGCGACCTGGGCGCCGACCCGCTGGAGCGGGTCGAGGCTGGTCATCGGGTCCTGGAAGATCATGGCGATGTCGTGGCCGCGGACCGCGCGGAGTTCCTTCTCGCTCACGGCGAGCAGGTCGCGTCCCCCGAAGCGGATCTCGCCGCCCGCGTACACGCACGGCGGCTCGGGGTTGAGGCGGAGCACCGACAGCGCGGTGGCCGTCTTGCCGCTGCCCGACTCCCCCACCACGGCGAGGGTTTCGCCCGCGCCGACCTGGAGGCTGACGCCCTGGACGGCGTGCACGGTGGAGCTGTCGAGCCTGAAGTCGACGCTGAGATCGGTGATGTCGAGTACGGGTTCGGGGCGGGCGGGTGCGGCCCCGGCCCGTGTCGTACGGTCGGTCGGCCTCGTAGGGTCGGTCGGCTTCCTGCGGTCGGTCGGCTTCGTAGGGTCGCTCGGCCTCGTGCGGTCGGTTGTCATCGGCGGTACGCCTTCGGGTCCGCGACGTCGCGCAGGGCGTCGCCGGTGATGTTGACGGCGAGCGAGGTGACCATCAGGCCGATGCCCGGGAACACCGCGACCCACCAGGAGGTGCCGAGGTAGAGCTGGCCGTCGGCGAGCATCGAGCCCCAGGTGACGGTCTCCTTGGGCACGCCGAGTCCGAGATAGCTCAGCGACGCCTCGGCGACGATGGCCGCCGCGATGTGCAGCGTGCCGATGGTGGCCAGCGGCGCCATCACGTTGGGCAGCAGGTGGCGGCGCATGATCGCGCCGTCGGTGACACCGATCGCGCGGGCCTCGGTGATGAAGTCGCGCGAGCGCAGCGACATCACCTCGGAGCGCACGACGCGGGCGTACGAGACCCAGCCGGTGAAGCCGAGCACGAGGATCACGTACCAGAGCCCGGAGCCGAGGAAACCGACGACGGCCAGGGCCAGCAGGATGGAGGGGAAGGCCAGTTGGACGTCGGCGAGCCGCATGAGCACCCGGTCGAGCCAGCCGCCGAAGTAGCCGGAGGCGAGTCCGACGGCGGTGCCGATCACTCCGGCGAGCAGCGCCGCGCCCGCGCCGACCAGCAGCGAGATCCGGGTGCCGTAGATGACGCGGGAGAGCATGTCGCGGCCGAGCTGGTCGGTGCCGAGCAGATGGGCGCCGCTGCCCCCGGACTGCCAGGCGGGCGGCTTCAGCCGGAGCAGCAGGTCCTGGGCGTTGGGGTCGTGCGGGGCGATCAGCGGTGCGAAGACCGCGAAGACCAGCATGACCGTGAGTACGGCGAGCGCGACGACGGCGAGCTTGTTGCGCAGCAGGGTCCGCAGGGCGGCGGCGCGCGGGCCGGGCCCCGCCGCCGTCGCCGGTGCGGCGACGGCCGGTGATGTGACGGTCATCGGGACGTCCTCACCCTCGGGTCGAGGAAGCTGTAGGAGAGGTCGACGAGCAGGTTCACCACGACGAAGGTGGCGGCGAAGAACAGCACGGTGGCCTGGACGAGCGGGAAGTCGCGGTGCGAGATGGCCTCGATCGTCAGCTGTCCGACGCCGGGCCAGGAGAAGACCTGTTCGGTGAGGATCGCGCCGCCCAGCAGGCTGCCGACCTCCAGGCCGACCACGGTCACCACCGGCAGCGACGCGTTGCGCAAGCCGTGGGTGAGCACCACCTTGACCGGGCCGAAGCCCTTGGCGCGGGCGGTGCGGATGTGGTCGGAGGACAGGACGTCGATCAGCGAGGAGCGCAGCAGCCGCGCGACGACGGCGACGGAGTACACGGCGAGGGTGACCGCGGGCAGCACGAGGTTGGCGAACGTGCCGTAGCCGGAGGCGGGCAGCGCGTGCAGTCCGACGGCGAAGACCAGGATCAGCAGGATGCCGACCCAGAACGGCGGGGTCGACTGGCCGAGCAGCACGCCGGTCATCACGGTGCGGTCGGAGGCCCGGCCGCGGCGCATCGCCGCGAAGATGCCCGCGGGGACCGCGACGACGAGCGTCACCACCAGTGCGGCGGCGGCCAGTTGGAGCGTGGCGGGCAGCCGGTCGGCGAGCACGGTGCGTACCGGCTCGTTGTAGAAGAGGGAGTTGCCGAAGTCCAGGCGCGGCAGCCCCCACAGGAAGTCGAGGTACTGGGTGAACAGCGGCCGGTCCAGGCCCAACGACCCGCGCAGTACGGCTTCTTGCTGGGCCGTCGCGTCGGGCGGCAGCAGCAGCTTGACGGGGTCGCCGGAGAGCCGGACGAGGAAGAACGAGACGGTCGCCGTGCAGAGCAGGACCAGCAGCGCGGTGCCGAGCCTGAGCAGGACGGTGCGCAGCAGCCGCAGTCCCGCGCGGTCGCGGGTGCGTTCCCGCGGCTCGCCGTCGGCGGCGGACGGCCCCCGCTGGAGGGAGATGTCGGTCATCGGGAGACCTCCGCGCTCGACATGTCGAGGACGCCTGCGGGGCCCGGCTTCCAACGCGGCCGTCGGTTGCGGGCGTAGATGTTGTCGAGCTGGTAGAGGAAGACGAACGGCGCTTCTTGCTGCATCAGCCGTTGCAGGTCGGCGAACGCCTGGGTGCGCTTGGCGGGATCGACGGAGAGTTCCTCGATGTCGACGAGGCGGTCCGCCTCCTTCGAGTGCCAGCGGCTCTGCCTGCGGTCGCTGCGGACGTTCGACTGGATCATGCTCTCGCCGTCCAGCGTCCAGATGGTGCTGGCGGCCAGGTACATCGGGCCGAGCGCCGAGTGGTTGGTGGAGGTGAGCCGGCTGGCGTACGTGCCGGGGTCGAGAAGGCTGACCTTGGCGCGTACACCGGCCTTGGAGAGGAGTCCGGACAGCGCCTCGGCGACGTTGGAGTCGTTGTTGGAGGCGGTGAGCGTGGTGCTGAAGCCGTGCGGGTATCCGGCGTCGGCGAGCAGCGCGCGGGCGGTCTCCACCGAGCGGGTGAACGGCTTGACCGAGGGGTCGAAGCCGAAGGCGCCGTGCGGGATCATCGCGGGCACCTCGCGCGCCTTGCCGCCGAGCACCGCCTTGATCAACAGGGGTACGTCGATGGCGTGGTTGAGGGCCTGGCGCACCCGCCGGTCGCTGAGCGGCCCCTTCTCCAGGGTGTTCAGGGACAGGTACGAGGTGCGGATGCCGGTGTAGGCGTCCAGGGTGACGCCGGGGTAGCCGTCGAGCTGCTGCGCGGCGTCGGGGGTGAGTCCGGCGACGAGGTCGACGCCGCCGCTCTGGAGGGCGGCGAGCGAGGACGAGGCGTTGGGCGCCGGGCGGAAGACCAGTTCGTCCACGTGCGGGCGGCCTGACCAGTGCTTCGGGTAGGCCCGCATGCGCAGTTCGTGGTCGCGCTGCCAACTGACGAACGTGAAGGGCCCGGTGCCGACGGGGTGGGCCGCGAAGCCCCGGTCGCCGACCTCCGCGAGGTAGCGCGGCGGCACGACGACGCCGCCGAACAGGGAGAGTTTGTCGGGCAGGATCGGGTCGTGCAGCGTGGTGTGGACGTCGATGGTGAGCGGGTCGACCACCGAGACGCTCTTCACGTACCGCAGTTCGACGATCGGTGACTTGGTCTTGGGGTCGAGCAGCCGCTCGATGGAGAACTTGACCGCCGCCGCGTCGCACACCTCGCCGTTGTGGAACGTCACGCCGGGGCGGAGCGTGAACCGCCAGGTGCGCTCGTCGCGCGCCGTCCACGTCAGCGCGAGCCGCGGGTGGAGGGTGTTGTCCTGCCCGCGGGTGGTGAGGGTGTCGAACATGTTGATCAGGGCGTTCATCGAGACCATGTCGCCCTGCTTCTGCGGGTCCATGGTCACCGGGTCCCCCGGCTGCGAGACCCGCAGGACGTTGCCCGCGCCGCTCGCCGGGTTGGCGCCGCATCCCGTCAGCAGCCCGGGCGCGGCGATGGCCGGCACGAGCAGGCCGCCGAGGCGCAGGACGTCGCGGCGGCGCGGACGGCTGCGGTCCACGGCCCGCCCTTGACGTATTCGTTCCATTGAACAACACATCCGTTCCGGCAGATGGAATGCGGTTGGGTTAAGCTAAGCGACATGTCGAAAGCGGTCAACACCCGAGCCAGCGAGCAAGAGCCCGCGAAGGGTCCCGTCGACAAGGCGATGGAGGTGCTCGAAGCGCTCGTACAGACCGGTGGCCCGCACCGGTTGGGCGATCTCGCACGACGCACAGGACTGACCAAACCGACCGTCCACCGCCATCTGAGAACGCTGGCCGAGTACGGCTTCGCCCAGCCCGCCGAGGGCGGCAGCTACCGCGCCGGACCCCGGCTGCTCGGGCTCGCCGCCGCCGCGCTGCACGACAGCCGCGACCTCGCGCTCGCCCGCCCGGTCCTGGCCGACCTGCGGCGGCGCACCGGACTGCTCGCGCAGTACGCCGTACGCCACGGCGACGAGGCCGTCCTGCTGGCGGAGTCCGAGCCCGCCAGCGAGTACCGGATGAGCGGGCGGCCGGGCGGCCGGGTCCCGCTGCACAGCAGCGGGGTGGGGCTCGCGATGCTCTCCGCGCTGCCGCCGCACGAGACGGCGGCGCTGCTGGACGCCGGACCGCTGGCCGCGCGCACCCCGCGCACCCTCACCGAGGCCGCGGAGCTGCGCGCGCTGCTGCGGGACGCGGCGAGCACCGGTTACGCCGTGGACGACGAGTACGACGAGCCGGACGTACGGTCGGTGGCCGCGCCGGTCCTCGACGGCGAGGGGCGGGTGGTGGGCGCGATCGGCGTGCGCGGCCTGACCTTCACGCTGGACGAGCGGAGTGTGGAGATGTTCGGTCCGATGGTGCGGGCGGCGGCGCGGACGGTGTCGGGGGGGCTGGGCGGTGTGGGCGGCCCGGGTCGCGTGGGCGGCTCGGGCGGTGTGTCGGGCAGGGGCCCGGTCGGCGCGGCGGGAGGCATCTTGGGCAGCGTGCCCGCGACGCCGTTTCTTGTGGTGGACACCGAGGCGGGTGAGCTGGCGTGAGCGGGGTCGGGGACGAGTTCGGGGGCGGGGCTGACGCCGGAGTCGGGAGCGGGGCTGGGGTCGGGAGCGCGCTCGGGGCTGGCGTCGGGAGCGCGCTCGGGGAGATCGTCGCCGCCGGGCGTACGCGCCGCGCGTACTCGGGCGCCGCCTGGTCCGTCGGTACGGCGGCGGGTCCGCTGGACCGCGGCTGGACCGGCACCCGCGCCTGGGACGGACCCGCCCTCAACGGCGACGAATTGTGGGACCTGGCGTCGGTGACGAAACCCGTCGTCGGCCTCGCCGTGATGGCCCTGGTCGACCGCGGCGCGCTGGACCTCGCGGGCACCGTCGGACGGTATCTTCCGGCCTACCGGGGCGGCGACAAGGCGGATCTCACCGTACGGCAACTGCTCACGCACACCTCGGGGTTGCCGGGCCAGGTCCAGCTCTTCCGCGAACACCCCACGGGCGAGGCCCTGTTGGAGGCGCTGCGCCTCCTGCCGCCGCGCTCGGCGCCCGACACCCGGGTCGAGTACTCCTCCCAGGGCTTCATCCTGCTCGGCCTCATCGCCGAGAGCGCGGCGGGCGAACCGCTGGACGCACTCGTGGACCAACTGGTCTGCGCGCCGCTCGGGTTGAAGGACACCGGCTTCAACCCGGACGAGGCGGGCCGCGCGCGGGCCGTCGCCACCGAGGACTGCCCCTGGCGCGGACGCGTGGTGGCGGGCGAGGTGCACGACGAGAACGCCGTGGTCATGGGCGGAGTCGGCGGCCACGCCGGGCTGTTCGCCCCTCTCGCGGACGTGGAACGGCTCGGCCGGTCGCTCGCGGGCGGCGCGCGCGAACTGCTGCGCCCCGAGACCTTCGCCGAGATGACGGCCCCCCACACCGACCACCTCGCCCTGCGCCGCGGCCTCGCCTGGCAGGGCCAGGACCCGGTCGGCTCCCCCGTAGGCCCCTCCCCCGGCCCCGACTCCTTCGGCCACACCGGCTTCACCGGCACCAGCCTCTGGATCGACCCCGCCACCGCCCGCTACGCCGTCCTCCTCACCAACCGCGTCCACCCCTCCCGCACCGCCGACGGCATCACCGCCGTCCGCCACGCCTTCCACACGGCGGCGGCCACTGTGGAGTGACGGGCCGTCAACTCCCCGTACGACAGGCGCGATACGGACGGCGGCGCGTTACGGACGGCCAACGAGTCCGGTCCCGGCGTCCTCTGGCGCCGCCGTCACGCGATGGCCCAAGGTGGCCCGCATGGACTGGTTGCCACTGCTCTCCACCCTGGCCGGCGCCGCGATCGGCATCGTCGCCACCCTCATAGCCGACCGGAACCGCTGGAGGCGCGAGGACGACAAAGAAGCCCTCCGGCTGCGGCTGGACATCTACACGCAGTACACCAGCACCGTGAAAGTGCTCGGCGAGACCCTGCGGGCCCTGGCCGGACGGGACCACTCCTCCGACGACGCACGGGCGTTCGCGCTGCGCGAAGCCTTCCGGGAGTCAGGCATCGCCACCGCCTCGGAACGCATGTGGCTCATCGCACCCGAACCCGTCGTCAAAGCCTCCAACAACGTCTTCCACTGCCTGCGCCGCATCTGCGACGGCTACGCCGCCGGCACCGCCCTCGGCAGCACCGAAGACCGCGCCCGCTGGGAAGCACGCGGCAAAGCCGCCGCCGACATGCGCAAACTCATGCGCGAGGACCTCCGCGTCGGCCCCCTCACCGAACGCCACACGAGCACCCTCGACGCCGGCACCCCCACCACGTAGGACCCACACGCCTGTGATCCAGGTCACACCGGGGCCGTGCAGCAGACGGGGCCGCTTCCACGTCAAGGAGGGGTGACAGGAAGGGAGGAGCGTGTGGATCTGGAACTGGCAACCGAGCGGATACCGCGTACGGAACTGAGCGGGCCCGAGCCGGTGGAGAACGACTTCCACGCCTTCGTCGTCGCCCGGTCGGCCGTACTGTTCCACGGCGCGCTCGTCTTGACGGGAGACCGGCAGACGGCGGAGGACCTGGTCCAGGAGACTCTGGAACGGGCGTGCCGCAAGTGGCGCACCATCGCCGCCAAGGACTCCCCGGACGCGTACGTACGGCGGATCATGGTGAATCTGGCCAACGACAGATGGCGCAGATTCCGCCGTACGGTCCCGTATCAGGACGGCGTCGACAGGGCCGCTCCGGGGGACCAGTACGGACAGGTGGACACCCGGGACCAGTTGGTCCGCGCTCTTCAGGGTCTGCCGATGCGCATGCGGACGGTCGTGGTGCTGCGGTATTTCCACGACCTGTCGGACGCCCAGATCGCGGCCGATCTGGGGATCTCGGTGAGCACCGTACGGTCCCAGCTCACTCGCGGAATCGACAAGCTCAGAGGCCGGTTCCCCGCGCCCTCCGCCCCTTCGCCGCCGCAGCCCACGGAAGGAACACGATGACGTCACACGGTTCGCGGCCTTCCGGCTGCACGGGTTACACACCCTTCGAGCAGGAACTGGTGAACTCCATGAACGACTTCGTCAACGGCGCAGAGGCGCCGCACTTCGACACCGCGGCCATCGCGCGCGGGGCCCGTCGCAAGCGGGCCACGGCCATCGCCGGTATCGCCACCGCCCTCGTCGTGGCCGGCACCGGCACCGCCCTGGCCATCGGCACCACCGGCGGCTCGCACGACTCGCGGCCCGCCGCCCACACGTCCGCCACGACCGACAAGAACCGCACCACCGTGCAGTACGGCGAGATCCCCATCCAACTGGCGGGCTTCACGCTCGACTTGGCCAGGCCCGTCCTGGTGGACAAGGCCCAGCTCAAGATCGGCCGGGTCATCAAGACGGCCTCCCCCGGCTGCAAGCCGGGCACCGTCATCGCCGTCTCCCCGCACGCCCCGACCGTCGTCCACAAGGGCGACACCGTCAATCTGACCCTCTGCGCGGGGTGACCTGACAGATCGTCACAGGGGTGGTGGCCCCGCCGATACCGGGGCCACCACCCCTGCCCCATGCTACGGAGCGACCGGCTCGGGCCGGGGCGCCGGGAACTATGAGTTGCCCGTGGGACGTCGGAGTGAGCAGGGGCGTCTTTCGAGGGCTGTGGGCCGTTGGAAGGATGGGGGCGTTCGCCGAAGCCGACGATGGGGGTGCTGGCGGGGTGACGGGGCGTCCGACGGATTGGGATGTGCTGGATCTGGACCGGGATCCGGTGCCGGGTGATCCGTTCGAGGTGAAGGAACTCGCGCGGAAGCTGGGGGATTTCGCTGATGATGTCGCCTCGGCGCTGCGGTCGGTGCGGGGTCTGAGCGGTGACTCCGTGGTGCAGGAGTGGGCGGGGCTGTCGGGTGACGCGTACCGGCAGCAGTTCGGGGACCTTCCCGGTGAGCTGGACAAGCTGGAGCGGTCCTACCGCCTCGCGTCCGGGGCCCTGGACGACTACTGGCCGAAGCTGGAGACCGCGCAGGGTGACGCGGACCGGGCGCTGGCCCAGGGGCGCACCGCCCGCCAGGAACTGGACACCGCGCAAAGCCAGTTGACGAACGCCGATGCGTGGGTGAAGCGGGCGCAGGACAAGTCGAAGTCCTACCAGGAGGACCCGAAGCCGGACGTGCCGCCGCCGTCAGCGGAGGAGGTCCGGGCGGCGGCCCGTAATGCCACGGACGCTAACAGCGCCCACACCACCGCCTCCACCGCCGTCCACAGCGCGCAGGCGAAGCTGGACGCGGCCAAGCAGCTCGCGGCCGACGCGGCCCAGCTCAGGGACGACGCCGCCTCCACCGCCCAGCACGCGCTGCATGAGGCGTCGGATGCGGGGATCAGGAACAAGCACTGGTGGGAGAAGGCGGTCGACTGGGTCGCGGACCACTGGGACGACATCATCGCGGTCTGCAAGGTCATCGTCGCGGTCCTGGGCATCGTCGTCCTGATCATCGGCGGCCCCCTGGCCTGGCTGGTCCTGGCCGCCGCCGTCCTGGTCCTGGCCGACACCGTCATGAAATACCTCAAAGGCAAAGCCAGCCTCTGGGACGTCCTGTTCGCGGCCCTGGACTGCATCCCGATGTTCAAGGGCCTCACCACCGCCGGCGGCCTGTTGAAGATGGCCCGCGAACTCCCCGCCCTCCTCAAATCAGGCAAGGCCCTGGAGAACATCGCCAACAGCATCCGCAAAGGCGCGGAAGCGATACGGGACGCCGGCCGCACCATCAAGGGCCTGTTCACCTCGGGCGACCCCATCGACATGGCCACCGGTGAGATGGTCATGTCCGCCACCGACGTGCATCTGCCCGGCATCCTCCCGCTGTTGCTGGAGCGCGCCCATCGCACCGGGTTCCGCGGCGGCCGGTGGTTCGGGCCGACCTGGGCGTCCACGCTGGACCAGCGGCTGGTCCTGGACGACCAGGGCGTGCGGTTCACCACCGCCGACGGCATGGTCCTGCACTACCCGGTACCTGAGCCCGGCCACCCACTGCTCCCCGTCGAGGGCCCGCGCTGGCCCCTGACCTGGGACGGCACCCCCGGCAGCACCATGACCGTCGCCCAGCCCGACACCGGTCGAACCCTGCGCTTCCGCGCGCAGCCGCGCGGGGGGCTGGCCCTGGCGGAGATCACCGACCGCAATGCCAACAGGATCGTGATCACGTACGACGACCTCGGCGCCCCCGTCGACGTCACCCACAGCGGCGGCTACCGCGTCGCCGTCAGCACCGCGGACGGCCGGATCACCGCCCTCCACCTGGCTTCCGCCGATGACCGGCCCGCCCTGTGCGCGTTCGGCTACACCGACGGCCACCTCACCGCCGTCACCGACTCCTCCGGCGTACCCCTGACCTTCGGCTACGACGACCGGGGCCGCATCACCCGCTGGCAGGACCGCAACGACACCTGGTACACGTACGCCTACGACGACCGGGGCCGCTGCGTCCGCACCGGGGGAACCGACGGCGTCCTCGCCTACAGCTATGTCTACGACAGCGCGCCGGGGACGACGGTGGCCACCGATTCGGTCGGCGCCACGACGACCTACGAGTTCAACGTCGCTCGCCAACTGATCCGGCAGACCGATCACTTCGGGCACAGCACGACATCGGCGTGGGACCGCTACGACCGGCTGCTGAGCCGTACGGATCCGCTGGGACGCACGACGCGCTACACGTACGACGGCCTGGGCCACTGCACCGGCATCACCTATCCGGACGGCGCCGTCGCACGGATCGAGTACGACGGCCTCGGATTTCCCGTACGGGCCGTCGATCCGGACGGGGCGCGGGTCGGCCAGCGGTTCGACGCGCACGGGAATCTGCTGGACACCACGGACGCGGCCGGTGCGACGACCGCGTACACGTACGACGACCGCGGCGCGCTCACGTCGGTCACCGACGCTCTCGGCGCGACCCGGCGCATACGGACCGACGCGACCGGGCTGCCCGTGGCGGTCGTGGACCCCGACGGCGGGGAATCCGCGTACGTCCGTGACGCCTTCGGCCGTGTCGCGGAGGTCACCGATCACACGGGACAGTCCGTCAGGACCGGCTGGTCGTCCGAGGGCCGGCCGCTGTGGCGGAGGCGGCCGGACGGTTCGGCGGAGGAGTGGGAGTACGACGCCGAGGGCGACCTTGTCGCCTACCGCGATCCGGCGGGCGGTGTGCACCGCTTCACGATGACGCACTTCGGTCTCCCGGCCGAGCGGACCGCACCCGACGGATCACGTCTGCGCTACACCTACGACACCGAGCTGCGGCTGACCGAGGTGCGCGACGAGGACGGCCTGACCTGGTCGTACACCTACGACGCCGTGGGCAACCTGGTCAGTGAGACCGACTTCAACGGGCGTACGCGCACGCACCGTTACGACGCCGCGCGGCAGCTCATCGGCAGTGTCGACGCCTACGGGGGGACGACCGGCTACGAGCGGGACTCGGGCGGACGAGTGACCAGGATGGTCACGCCCGACGGCGACGCGGTCTTCGCCTACTCGGCCACCGGTCGCATGCTGCGCGCCGAAAACGCCTCCGCCGTCGTGGAGTTCACCTACGACGAGGGCGGTCGGCTCGTCGCCGAGAGCTGCGACGGGCTGGTCATGACCAGCCGCTACGACGCGATGGGACGCCGGATCGGCCGCCGGACTCCCTCGGGTGTCGAGAGTGCGTGGACCTACGACGAGGGCAACCGACCGGTGGGCCTGCGGATGGGTGACCAGTCGCTCCAGTTCACCTACGACCGCGACGGCCGGGAGACCGAGCGGCGGTTGGGGCAGGCGGCCCGGCTGCGGCAGAGCTGGGACCCGGTCGGCCGTCTGACGGTCCAGTCCCTTGTGGACGAGGCGAGCGGGCGCCCGGTCCAGGAGCGCAGGTACCGCTACCGGCCCGACGGATATCCGACGGAGATCGCCGAACTCGTCGGCGGCACGCACCGGTTCACGCTCGATGCCGCCGGGCGGATCACTGACGTCGACACCGGTGATCCCCGCGGTGCCGGGCCGGACGACCGGCGTCCGCCGCTTCCTGAGGTGTCGGGATCGCGGGTGCTGCGTTCCGGCCGCGTCCGCTACACGTACGACGAGCGGGGCCGCGTCGCCGTCAAGACCCGGATGCTGCTGTCCGGCGGTCGGCTGCGCTGGACCTTCGGGTGGGACGCGGAGGACCGGCTCCGGTCGGTCACCAACCCGGACGGCAGTGTCGCCGCGTACGCCTACGACGCGCTGGGACGCCGTACGTCCAAGAAGCTGGTGACGGCGGACGGCAGTGCGGCCGGGGAAGTCCGGTTCGCCTGGGACGGAGAGGTCCTCGCGGAGCAGGTGCGCGTCCCGGCCGCGGCGGCGGACACCGTGGTCACCGGGTCCCAGGAAGCGGTCACCACCTGGGAGTGCCTGCTGGGAGAGGGCCCGCGCGCGGTCGCGCAGGTGCACAGCAGGCGTACGGCCGAGGCGGTGGCGGACCTGCCGCAGGAAGAGATCGACCGCCGGTTCCTCGCCGTCATCACGGACCTGGCCGGTGCTCCCACCGAACTCGTCGGTCCTGAAGGCGCCGTCGCCTGGCGGCGACGCGGTCATCCGTGGCTGCCGGAGACCACGCGGACGGCGGAAGAGGAAACCGCGGCTGCCGCGTCGGAGACGGCCGCCGGGGACCCGGTCGACTGCCCGCTGCGCAGTCCGGGCCGCTACCACGACCCCGAGACCGGCCTCGACTACAACTACCACCGCTACTTCGACCCCGAGACCGGACGCTACCTGAGCCCCGATCCGCTCGGTCTGGCTCCGGGGCCCGACGACTACGCCGATGTCATCAACCCCACGGTCCTGGCCGATCCGCTCGGCCTCTCACCCTGTTCCTCGTTGATCAACGTGTTCCGGGGCCCGTCGCAGGGCCTTCCCGGCGGCCAGCTCGGTACGCCCATCAGCATCCGGCAGTTGCGCATGGCGCTGGGCAAGGCGGACATGTCCGTGAGCCACTACGACATCGTGCACGTTCCCGAGATCCACACGCCGACCGGACTCGGTTTCGGCAACAGCCCGCACCTGGTGTCCGGCACGCCCCAACTCGGGCCCCGGGGGCTGCCGTTGATCCAGATCTCCGACCTGGGTCTGCGCAGCATGGACGAGGGCGTCGCCACCGTCTTCCACGAGATCTACCACCATCAGCAGTTCCGGCTGTCGCTCAATTCGAAGCCGCTGTGGGGCGAGACCGTCGCGCCCAGTCATATCTGGGGCGGCACGGAGGACGCGGCGGAGGAATACGGCCAACGTATGCTGTCGCTGTTCAAGTCCAGGACAGGCTGACGAGGGGCGAGCGGTGCGGGAATTCGATGCGGAGCAGGTCCAGCAGCTACTGGCCGGCCCGAGATTCGTCGATGAACCCGGTGAGCGCGCCTGCCCGGCATGCGGAGCCGTCGCGGTGCGGACGTACGTCTACCGGCGGGTGGGACCCCACCGCACCGTACGCATCACCTACATGTGGTGCGCGTCCTGTCGGCGCCACAAGGGATGGACGGGCCCCGACGCCGGGCCGAGCTTCGATGACCCGCTCCTCCAACTCCCCGAAGCGGCGCGCGACATCCTCCTGAAGGACTTGGAATCGCTCTTCGCCAAGCTCGACGCGCTCTGGGATGCCGGAGACCTGCCCCAGCACTTCGGCGACTGACCGCTCGCGGAACACGGGGCCGGGCGTTGGAGAGGCCGATCCACGGGGCGACCGGCGTCGGCCGGTGCCGGGCGGCGGCCCGGTCCCGCCGCGTTGGTCCGCGCTGACCGAACGTGTCGCGCGGTCGGCCGGGTGGTATCCGGGACGCGCGGTGCCGGTCGGGCGGATTGGCGGAGGTGCCGCCCCCGCCTGTGCCGTCCGGCGGACCGCGTGATCGCCGGGAAACGGCTCGGCAAACCTCCCGAATCGGTCGGCCGGGCACAGACCGGGGGCTTGCGGCAGTACGCACCGGCTTGTGCGGCGTACGGGACCTCGTGTGCATCAAGCGGGGCGGCGCGCGCCGATGTGCGCAGGGGCGGGGGGCGGGGAGGGTGACCGCAGACGCGCAACGCGTCGGCACGGCGGGCCTGTTGACGAGCGATCGGACGGCGCACCGGCGTGCCCGTACGAAGGAGATTGTCGATGAGAGGCTTCGGCCTGGCAGATACCGGTATCGACGGAAGACGGCGCGGCGAAGGGAGCGGCGGGGCCAGTGGCCGGGCGGACCGGCGGTGGCGCAGGCGGGTGGCCACGGCGCTGTTAGGGGTGACCGTGCTGGCCACGGGATCGCTGGTCGCGGGCGGCCCGGCGCAGGCGAACACGCCCGGTCAGCCCGGTACGCCGAGCGCGCCGACGAGCGTGTTCACGGAGGACTTCGAGAACGGTCAGGGCCCGGCGGTGACGACGCTGCCGGACTACACGGGCGCGGCGCCGCTGGCGGAGACGTACACCGCCGATCCGGCGTGGCTGACCTCCTGCAACGGTCTGCTCGTCTCGCAGCAGGGCCCCGCGAGTCCCCCGCCGGGCGTCAACTGCGGCGGCTTCTGGAACGCGAACAAGCAGATGGCCGTCGCGCTGGGCACGTGGGCGGGCGGCAACGCGTCCACCAACCACTCGCTCACCGCCTACACCTCGGGCGATCCGGGCGCCGGGCGCACCGAGTTGGAGACCGTACGGCCTATCCCGCTGAGCGCGAACCACCGGTTCCTGACCTTCTCGGTGGACGCGGCGGCCCAGAACTGCTTCGCCAGCCACCCCCTGCTCGCCTTCTACCTGCTCGACGGCGGCACCGCGCGCGCCGCGTTCACCTCCCCCATCGACCCGTGCCAGAACCCCGGTTCGGTGATCGGCGGCACCTCGGTGGGTACGTACGCCAGCAACGGCTCGGTGCTGTTCAGCGGCGACTCGGCCGGTATCCGGCTGGTCAACGAGCAGGCCAGCGGCAACGGCAACGACGGCGCGATCGACAACGTCCGTCTGCTGGACGCCACTCCGCAGCTCGACCAGGGCTTCGCACCGGCGCACCTGCCCGTGGGCGCGCCCACCACCCTGACCTTCACCGTCACCAACACCAGTGAGCTGGCCGCCAAGAGCGGCTGGTCCTTCGGCGCCCAACTCCCCGACGGGCTGCGGCTGGACGGCAGCAGCGCGACCACCGACTGCGGTACGGGAACGGCCACCGCGAACGCGGCGGACGGCACGGTGACCGTGAGCGGTGACCTCGCCGCCGGTCAGCAGTCCTGCACCGCCACCGTCAAGCTCACCTCCAACGACGGTGGCACGTACCAGATCTGCGGCTCGTCGATCACCGCCCCGGTCGGCGTCGACCTGCCGGGCTGCGCCTCGGTGACCTTCACCGCGCCCGTCTTCGACGCCCGCGCGCACGGCGTACGGCTCACCTCGCCGCTGCTCGACATCGGCCCGCTGGCACCGTCCGCCCACTCCTGCACGCCGCTGCCCGGCAGCGACAGCCACTCCGTGGTGAGCGCCGGGCTCGGCACCGTCGGCAACCTCGGTGTCCTGACCACCGACGCCTCGGGGACCGTCGACACCGACGGGACCCGTACGGCCGCGGCCCACGCCCAGACCACCGGCGTCAATCTCCTCGGCGGCCTGATCACCGCCGACCTCGTCGGCACCTCGGCCCGGGCACGGCAGTCCCTCACCGACACCGGGCCGGGACCGGTCTCCTCGACCGGCTCGACCGTCCTGACCAACCTCCGCGTCGCCGGTGTCACCGTCGCCGCCAACGCCGCGCCCAACACCACCATCGCCCTGCCGCTCGTCGGCTCCCTCGTCATCAACCAGCAGACGACCGTCGCCGGAGGCAAGGGCATCACCGTCACCGCCCTCTCCCTGACCCTCCTCACCGGCGTCCACGTCACGATCGCCCAGAGCACCGCCGCCCTCCTCACCTCCACCGACCCCTGCCCCGCCACCTGACCCAACCCGACCCGACCCACCCGCCCTGCCCGGGGCCGCGCGGACACCCCCGGGCAGGGCGGCTCCACGCCGAGAGAAGGCCCCCGGACCGGACCCGGTCAGCCGGCAGCGGCCCGAATCCGGGCGATGAGTTCGGGGGGGTGGTGGGGGTCTACCTCTTGGACGGGGAAAAGACACCGATCGGGAGTACGTCATGGGTCTCATTCACATCGAGCTGTTCACGACGCTGGACCTGGTGGGGCAGGCGCCCGGGGGGCCGGAGGAGGATCCGGAGGGGTTCTCGTACGGGGGGTGGCAGGTGCCGATGCTGGACGAGGTGGCCGGGGCGCAGGTGGACGCGGCGTACGAGGGGACGGACGCGCTGCTGCTCGGGCGGCGGACGTACGACATCTTCGCCGGGTACTGGCCGCATCAGAAGGACGGGGACAACGGGGGGTTCGCCACGCTCTTCAACAGCGTGCCGAAGTACGTGGCCTCGCGGGGTACGCCCGATCTGTCGTGGGCGGGGTCGACGCACCTGGGGCCGGGTCTGGTGGCGGCGGTGCGCGAGGTGCGGGAGCGGCACGAGCACATCAAGGTGGTCGGGAGCCTGAACCTGGTGCAGACGCTGCTGCGCGAGAAGCTGTTCGACCGGCTGGACCTCTGGGTGCACCCGATCATGCTGGGCGTCGGGAAGAAGGTGTTCGACGGCGGCGCGGTCCCCACGAACGTCACCCTGCTCGCACCGCCCGTGGCCAGCCCGAAGGGCACCGTGCACCTGCGGTACGCGCGCGCCGACGGCGTCCCCGGTACCGGCGACATGAGCGCGGTCGACCGCGACGCCGGGCAGGGCGCCTGAAGCACCGTTCGGCGGCTTTGCCAGCTCTTTACAATCCGTTCCGCCCGCGTCTCGTCTTTTCAGTCGATCCGCACCTCAGCCCGCGCGTGACCGCGCGGGCGGGCCGACGAAAGAGAGCGATTCATGCGCCGAACTGTTCTGAGCGCCGTGGCACTCGCGTGCACTGCCGTGCTGGCGAGCGGTGTGCCCGCGTTCGCCGACGGGGCGTCCCCGACCCCCACCCCGACCAGCGTGAAGACGCAGTCGGCCGCGCCGTCGACCGGGCCTTCGGACGCCACCTCGTCCGCGCGGCCCTCCGCGTCCCCCGCGCCGACCAAGGCGACGTCGGGCCAGGTCCCCGCGGTGCCGAAGGGAGCGCCGAACACCGGTGAGGCGCCGGTGGCCTCGCACGGCGGAAACGACGGCGGCCTGATCGGCGGAGGCGCGGCCGCGGTGCTCGCGCTCGGCGGCGGGGCGGTCCTCCTCGTACGCCGCCGGCGGGCGACCGGGGCGTGACCTCCGGCCGCACGGGCGACCGGAGCGCGGGCGACCACGGTGAGGGATTCCGAGACGTGAGCGACCGCGGCGCGGGCGACCGGACCGCGGGCTTCCGACTCACCGGCCCCCGGCGCGCCTTCGTCACCGCGGTGACGGCCGCCCTCCTGCTCACCGGCTGCGGCGGCCATCAAGCCGCGGGCCACGCAGCGGGTGACGCCTCGGGTGACACCTCGCGCCGTACCGCCGTGACCGAACGTCCCACCGGCGCACCGCCCTCTTCGCGGCCCGCCGCGAAGTCGGTACGCGCGCTGGCGCGTTCGGTCCCGGTGCGGCTGGAGGTCCCGGCCATCGGGGTCAACACCCCGGTCATGGAACTGGGGTTGGCCCCGGACGGCACCGTGGAGGTCCCGCCGATCACGGCGCACGACCGCGCGGGCTGGTACCGGGGCTCACCGACACCGGGTCAGACCGGCCCCTCGGTGATCCTCGCCCACGTCACGGTCGGCGCGTACGGGGACGGGGTCTTCCGTCACCTCGCGCGGCTGCGCGCGGGCGACCGGATCGTGGCACGCCTGAAGAACGGCGAGGCGGCGCGATTCGCCGTCACCGACGTCCGTACGGTCGCCAAGTCGGACTTCCCGACGGACGCGGTCTACGGCGACGTGAACCGTCCCGAGCTGCGGCTCATCACGTGCGGCGGCCCGCGCGAAGGCACCGGCTACCGCGACAACGTCATCGTCTTCGCCTCGCTGATCCCGTAGCGGGCGCGTCACGACGAACCACAGCCAAGGCGGTCTCCTGACGCCTTCCCCGAGTCCCGGGCCGCCGCCGATCCCCGTACGTCGGCGGCCCGGGACCCTCCCCGAGCGACCGCACAGGACCGCGAGGAACCATAAGAAAACATAAGGAACCGTAAGAAACCAAAAAGACCGCGAGAGTCGGCGACGACCCGCACGACCCGCACGAAGTCCGCGACAGCACCACCCTGCCCCCGACATGGAGAGCGTTGAAACGGTCCCGCGAGAAGGCAGCGTCCGAGCTGTTCGCCGCCTTCTACCCGCGCCTCGCCGGCTGGTGCCGCCGCCTGGTCGACGACGACGAGACGGCCCACGAGATCGCCTCGGAGGCGTTCACCCGGCTCTGGGCGCGCTGGACGGCGGTGGCCGAGCCGCGCGGCTTCCTGTACGTCACCGCGACCAATCTCGTACGGGATCATTGGCGCAAGCTGGAGCGCGAGCGCAGGGCCGTACGCCGGGCCACCGTGGAAGCCGCGGTACGGCCGCCGGCCGAGCAGACCGACCCGTCGCTGCGCATGCTGGTGCAGTCGCTGCCGGAACGCCTGCGCGTGCCGATCCTGCTGCACTACTACGCCGACCTCCCGATCCGGGAGATAGCCCTGCTCACCGGCCGCAAGGAGGGGACGGTCATGTCCGACCTCCACACCGCCAGGGAACTGCTGCGCGCCCACTTGAGGAGAAGCCTTGATCACACAGTCTGACGACGGTCAGGACTTTGACCCCGAGGACCCGCTGACGGTCATCCTGCGGCCCGCCCCCGACCATCTCGGGCTGCCGCCCGGCCGGTACGAGAAGATCCGCCGGGGCGCGGCCCGCCGCCGCCTGCTCCGGATCGCCGTCGGGGCCGGCCTGTCCGGTGCCGTCGCCGTCCTCGTCGCGCTGCCGCTGCGCATGGCGGGACCGCAGTCGCCCGCCGCGCCCGCGATCCCGCTCGGCACGCCGCCCGCGAGCGGCCCCGCGGCCAGGCCCGCCGCCACCACCCCGACGCCGCGCCCCGCGCCGACCGACGCCCCCGCCACAGCGAAGACCCGGCCCACGGCCCAGGCCCCGTCCCCGAGCGCCGCCACGCGGACCGGACCGCCCTCCAAATCCGCCTCCCCCTCGCCCACTCCGACCCCCACCACGGCCCGCCCGACGGACCGTTCCTCGGACGGTCCCGCCACCTCGAACCGGTAGGCCGCGCAGGGGTGTTGCGCCCGCGAGCCGCGCAACACACCGCGGGGCCCGGCCAGGATGCGGTCGGGCCCCGCGGGGCTAGGCGGATCGGGACGCGGTCAGTGCCCGTTGCCCCGCGCGGACCGGTGGAAGGCGACGGTGTAGGTACGGGTCACCGAGCCGTTGGGTGAGGTCAGGGTGACGGTGCGGGTGGTGGAGCGCGGCGCGGTCGAGGAGACGACCGCGCTTCCGTCGGTGACCTTGACCCGGGTGCCGGGCTGGGCCGGGACGGCGGTGACGGCCGGGACCTTGCCGTTGGCGGGGAGGTCGACGACATACGTGGAGACCTCGGGGTCGAAGCCGTCGACGGCGACTCCCCCGACCTTGAGGGCACTCGCGTCGGCGACGCTCGCCTTCGTGGCGTCGGCGTGGTTGGTGACGGTGACCGAGCCGTCGTGGTTGACCACGACGCGCGCGGCCATCGCGGCGGCCAGATTGATCCGCTCCCAGCTCGGTGCGCCGTCCGCCGTGAGGTCGAGCGGGTAGCCCGAGTCGGTGGCGGTCTGCTGGAGGATCTGGGTGCGCTGCCCGGCGGTGAGGTCGGGGAACGCGGTGACCAGCAGGGCCGCCGCGTCGGCCGGCGCCGTGAGGGGCTGACCGGCCTTGCCCGTACGGGAGAAGCCGTAGGTCAGGCGCTGCGTGTAGACGTCGATGTCCTGCGCCGTGGTGAGGCCGCCGTAGGAGTCGCCCGCGCAGGCGGCGAGCGTGTCGCCGTATCCCCGCTTCTCGCACTGTGCGAGCAGCACGTTCTCGATCTCGGTGTGGGCCTGTGTGAGCAGTTGCGCGAAGTCGGGGTCGGCCCACCGGTGGGCCACGGTGGCCTGTCCGGTGATGCGCCCGCCCATGACGTCGAGCGGGTAGTGGAAGCCGAGGATGACCCGGTTGTCGCCGTACTCCGAGGTGCGGGCGAGGATCGACGGCGCCAACTCCGGCAGGAGCGTGGCCAGTACGGTCCCGGCCTCGTATCCGCCGTACGTGTGACCGCTCGGGTACGAGCCGCTGGTGGCGAGGCCGCTGTACGAGCCGTCCTGCGACTCGTAGACGTCCCCGCCGTCGCCGACGAAGCCGAGCCGGACGTACGGGCGCAGGTAGCCGTAGTGGTCCTTGGCCGCGTCGTGGGTGTCGAGACCCTGGGTGACCCGGCCGAACAGGGCGTTGGTCTTGGGCAGTTGGCCGCCGCTCAGCGCGTCGCTGTAGATCGCGCCGAGCCGGGACCCGAGGCCGTCCGCCAGGGTGACGGTGGCGCTGTGCGTCGCGTCGACCTCGGCCCTGTCCACCTCCTTCTGCGTGGCCGCGTTGTTGACGCGCACCGCGATCTCGTCGTTCTCCGCGGTGAGCGACGCGCCCTTCGCGACCTTGGAGTTGGCGCCGAGGACGCTGGAGGGGAGGTGGTCGAAACCGCTGAGGAGATTGGTGAAGTAGTCGGAACCGTCGCCGGTCGCGGGCCACTTGTCCGACGCGTAGCTCGCCTTCAGCGTCTCGTCGGGGAACGGGGACGGGGTGTACGCCGGGGCCGCCGCGTCCTGAGCGGCGGCCGGGTCGTCCGAGGTCCCGGCCAGCGTCACCGCGGTGACGGTCGCCGAGTGGGCCTTGGCCTTGGCCGCCGAATTGCCCGCCGAAATGCCCTCCTCCTTGCCCTCGGACTTGCCCGCCGTCGTGCCCGCCGTCGTGCCCGCCGCCTTGCCCTCGGACTTGCCCGCCGCCCTGCCCTCCGTGTTGCCCTCGGACTTGGCCGCCGAATTGCCCGAGACCGTGAGCAGCGCCGTGCCGGTCGTGGCGGGAAGGTGCGCGGTGGAACCGTCGTCGAGGGTCACGGTGTAGCCGATGACCGGGAATCCGCCGTCTCCGGCCGCCCGCCAGGTCACCCGGACGTGGCTGCCGTCCGTGGTCACCCCCGTCACGTGGGGCTTCTGCGGCTTGCCGCCGCCGGTCACCACGGGCGCGGTGGCGGCGCTCTGCCGCGAGGCGCCGACGGCGTTCAGCGCCTGGACGCGCGCGGTGTACGAGCGGCCCGCGGGCAGCGAGGTGAACACCGTGCCGCGGCTGTTCGGGTCGCGGATCTCGACCTGGTGGCCGTCGCCGAGGCTGATCCGGTAGCCGGTGACGGGCGAGCCGCCGGTGTCCTGCGGCGCGGCCCAGGCGACGGTCACACTCACGCCGGACGAGGTCGCCGACACCGCGCCGGGCGCGGCCGGAACGGTCTTGGGCTTCGTCCTGAGCGCGGACATCGCGCGGTCGAGGGCCTGGTAGCGCGCGGTGAGCGTCGTGTCCGTCGCCTTGTCGTCCGCGACGGCCGCCTTGGCCGCGGCGAGCGCGGTGGTGAACGCCTTCCACGACGCGTCCGTGTAGCGCGCGTTGTCGAGGGCCGACGCCGTGCCGACCAGGTTCTCAAGTCGCAGCCGGGGCAGCGGAATCAGCTGGTCGGCGGCGAGGGTGAGACTGCGGGTCTGCGTGTCGACTTCGAGCTGGGCCACGTCGTCGGCGGCCAACAGAGCTTGCGTGGAGGCGAGTTCACGCCGGAACACGCCGAAGTCGATCGTGTCGTAGCGCGCCGCGTCACCGGACAGTCCCGCGTACCGGTCGATCGCCTCGCGCAGCGCGGTCTTGTCCGTCGCGGTGGGCGTGTCGACATGACTGAAGGTGATCCGGCCCAGATTCGCGACGTACGGGTGCGAGGAGTCCGGCGTCGTCAGCAGCCGCAGGTGGACGGTGTGGGTGCCCGTGACCGGCGTGGGCAGCGTCAGGCTCGTCGTGCCTCCCGACGACCACGCGCTTCCGGTGACCGGCAGCGGGACGGTCGCGTACGGCGTCCCCGGATCGGCCGCGTCGAAGGAGTCCAGGTAGAGCTGGACGGCGGAACCGGTGCCGCAGCGCGCGGAGTTGTTGACGTAGGTGAAGGTGACGGTGTTCTTCGGGGCGGACCCGAAGTCGACGGCGCCGTAGCCGGCCCAGGCACCGTTGTACGTACCGCCGAGGTCGGTGGTGGAGCCGGAACCGGTCCAGCCGACCGGCTCGCTCTTGAGGCCGCCGCCGCTGTTGGAGTCGAACGCGGTCGCGTCGAAGCCCACCGGGGCGTCGGCGGTGCGCGTCAGGGTCAGCGAGTAGACGTTGGCCACGTACGGCTGCGAGGACGACTGGGTGCTGGAGACGAAGTCGGCGTACACGTCCTGGACGCCGGTGAAGACCGCCGGGTCGAGCTGGACGGTCGCGGTGGCGAGGGTTCCCCAGCCGGAGCCGGTGTAGTCGAGCGGGATGTCGACGGCCTTCTCGCCGTCCTTCGAGCCGAGGTGCAGTTCGAGGTGCGAGTCGGACGCGGCGCGCGACTGCGGCTTGTCGTAGCTGACGGTGACGGTGTCGGCGCCGTCCTTGAGGTCGGTGGCCTTCCACTGGGCCCACGCGCCGTTCGTGGTGTTCTCGAAGATGCCGTTGCCGAGACTGAGCGGCAGCGAACCGCCGCCGGTCGTCGTGCTGTTGGCCGCCGTCAGCGTGGCGAGCGTGGTCGAGGGCGACGAGGAGACCGCATCGGGCGAGAACTGGTACCAGTCGAAGTTCGACACCCACTGCTGGCCGGACGGCGCGTGGAAGACGAACGTCGCACCGGACGCGGCCAGCAGCGCGTCCGGGTCGGTGACGGCCGCCCGCACGGTGGTGTAGGTCTGCCAACTGCCCGTGCCGGGCAGGGAGACGGTGGCGACGACGGGACCGTCCGCGGCGCCCGCGTGCACGTCCACGCTGCTCGGCTTCGCGCTCGTGGCCTGCGAGTTGGCGTAGCGGACCGCGACGCTGCGCGGGGCGACCCCGCCGAAGTCCAGCTTGTTGTACCGCTCCCAGGCGCCCTCGGTGACCCCGCCGAGGTCGCCGTCGGAGTAGTACGCCTCCTTCACGAGGCTGGGGCCCTCCATCTGGTCGGGGGCCTCGGCCTGGAGTACGGCGTAGCCGCCCTCGTCGATGGTGAGCGCGTCGGCGGCCGAACGCAGCGCGTCCTGCGCCGCCATGAGCGTGCCCGTCCTGGCGGCGGTGTCCGCGAGGACGGTCCGCGCGCGCTCCAGCGCCGAACGGAACAGCGTCCAGGAGCCGTCGGAGTAGTTGCCGCCGCGCACCAGGGACGCCTGGTCGACGAGCGCGCTGAGCGAGGCGCGGTACACCGCGGCGGCGGAGACGGTCAGCGGGTCGGTCGCCGAGATGCCCGTGCCGCTCACCGTGGAGGCGCGCACGCCGTGGGCGAAGGCCGCGTCGCGGAAGGTGATGCCGTAGCGCGCGTCGACCTTCGTGGCGCCGGTGAGCGACAGCGTCGCCGTACGCGAGCCGGTCACGCGGAGGTCGGCCGTGACACCGCCGGGCAGGCCGGTCACGCTCGCCGCGCCGGACTTGGTGAGGCTGGTGCCGCTGCGGGCGGCGAAGGACGCGGGTCCCGACAGGGTGAGCTTCACGCTGCCGTGGACGGTGCCGTCGGCGGCGGTGGCGACGGTGTCCGGGCGGGCGGACATGACGGTGCCTGTGCTGCCCGTTCCTGTGCCGCCGTGGCCGGTGTCGGTGTCCAGCGAATACGCGGGCTTGGTGTCGACGCCCCACCGGGAGGGCTTGGCGCCCATGGTGAAGTCGAGGGTCCCGCCGGCGATGATCCGCGAGTAGTCCAGCCAAGTGTCGCCGAAACGCTTGCCGTTGAGGGTCGCGCTCTGCACGTAGTAGTTGGTCGGCGAGACGCCGCCGGCCTTCACCGTGAAGCGCGAGCCGTTGGCGTACGTGATCGTCGTGGAGTCGAAGAACGGGCTGCCGATCTGGAACTGGCTGGAGCCCGCGGTCACCGGGAACAGGCCGAGGGCCGCCGCGACGAACATGGTCGACATGGTGCCCGCGTCGTTGTCCATGGTCGGCAGGAAGCCGTTCGGGGCGAGCTTGTAGACCTGCGTCTTGACCGGCGGGGTGAACTCGCCGCCGCCGCTGGGGGCTTCGTTGGTGGAGCCCGTCGCGATGTACCGGTTCCAGGTCGAGCCGGTGTAGATGGCGCGCACCCACTTCTGCGTCAGGCTGGGCTCGCCGACGTAGTTGAAGAGGTACGGGGCCTGGAGGTCGATCTCGTTCGCGTTGGAGTGCAGCATGGTCGAGCCGTTGTCGAGGGCGGAGTCCTCGCCGAACATGTGGTCGACGGCGGCCTTTCCGGCCTTGGCGCCGCCCATGGCCTTGATGAGGCCGCCCATGTCGTAGGCGTCGTACCAGTGGTACTGCCAGAGCGTGCCCTGGTAGAGACCGGCCGCCTCGAACTTCTCGTAGTCGGCGCTCTGCCAGTCGCCGCCGGACGCGCGCGGCGTCAGCAGACCGACCTTGGTGCCGTCACCGGCCGTCCAGGCACCGGACTTCACCAGGTTGTCGATCGCCATCGTCGACTGCGTGCGCAGCTTGGCGGCGTCCGCGTCCTTGCCGAGCGCGCCCGCGATGACGGACAACGCCCACTGGTCGTAACCGCGTTGGACCGTCGTACCGGGATCACCGGTGACGTATCCCTGGCGCAACTGCGCGCCCGTGTAGAACCCCGAGTACGACAGCAGCGCCGGATACGCCTCGTCCAGCCGGTCGAAGTTCTTGTAGCCCTTCGACAGCGCGTCGGCGATCACCACCGCCGAGCGCTCCCACCGCACGGTCGGCACCGAGTGGGTGAGGCTGCCGAGGCTCTTGCCCGAGGCGTGCGCGTCGGCGAAGAGCACGATGAGCGACTGCACCAGGTCCCGGTACGTGGCCGGGTCGATGTACGCCTCGACCGAGTACTTCCTGAAGTCGTCCCAGGTGGACCAGCCGTCGTAGTACGTGAAGCCGTTCGCGGTGTGCACCGCGCCGTCCGCGCCGCGGTAGGTCCCGCTGGTGCTGGTGGCGTTCACCGGCAGCCCGTACATCCGGTACAGGTGCGTGTAGAACTCCTTGGTGAGCGTCGACCCGGGGTCGGACGTCGCGGAGGCGCTGACGGCGACCGCGCCGAGCGTGCTGTTCCACTCCGCCTTCGTCCGTGCGCGCGCCTGGTCGAAGGTGAGGCCGCCGACCTCGTTGCGCTGGTCGGTCACGGCCTGGTCCGCGCTGATCGGCGAGAGCGTGACGCGCAGTTCGACGTCGCGCCCGTCCGCCGTGTCGAATCCGAGGACCGCTCCGGCGTCGGAGCCGTCCCGCGTGGTCGCGTCGCCCAGCGTGCCGTCGTTGCCCCAGCTCTTCAGCGAGGTCACCGGGACATTGGTCGTGGCGGCGTAATAGAGCTGGTACGAGGCGCCGTTGAACGAACCCGCGATGAGGCCGGTGATCGAGGTCGTCCCGTTCGGGAGCGTCGTCGCCTTCATCGTCGTGCGGGTGCGGCTGGTGAAGTTGTTCGCGAGGTCGAGGACGAGTTGGGGCTCGGCGCCGTCCGGGAAGCTGTAGCGCTCCAGGGCCGTACGCGTCGTCGCCGTCATCTCGGCCTTGACGGTCCCGGCGTCCCGCGTCACCGCCGAGGCGGTCCCGGAGACCGACCCGAGCCCCACCTGGTAGTAACCGGGCGTCGCCGTCTCGTCGTTGTGGCTGTACGGGTGCGCGTACGTGCTGGGCGCCGGGCGCTTGTCGTAGCGCACGGACGTCGGGACGACCAGCAGGTCACCGCCGCCGCCCGAGCCGCCGACGCCGTCGAGATTCGTCGCGGTGAACCCGGCGATGCGGCTCTCGTTGTAGTCGTACCCGGTGTGGTTGCGGCCCGGTGTGGTCAGCGGGTTGACCTTGGCGAGGCTGTGCGGCGCCTCGGCGCCCGGCAGGTCGTTGCCGTCGTCACCCGCGGTGGAGACGAAGGGGTCGACGAGCTTGGTGTAG
This sequence comes from Streptomyces sp. NPDC008079, assembly GCF_042957385.1. Classification (NCBI taxonomy): domain Bacteria; kingdom Bacillati; phylum Actinomycetota; class Actinomycetes; order Kitasatosporales; family Streptomycetaceae; genus Streptomyces; species Streptomyces sp. NPDC008079. The sequence continues at coordinate 844,461 of NZ_JBIBIC010000001.1, read as the reverse complement.
TCGGTGCCGCTCGACGCACCGGACGTGCCGGACGTGTGGGACGTGTTGGACGCTTTGGCCGAGGGTGCCGCCGTGGCCGTACCGGCGCCCGCCAGCGCGGCGAAGGCGAGCGACCCGGTGAGCAGCGCCGCGACCGTGGCGCGCAGGCGGCCGTGGTGCCCGCGGGCGGCTCCCGGTGGCGTCACGCGCGGCGTCGGGGCGTGGGATCTGATGGGCATGTGGCCTCTCCGGAGTCGCGGAACGCACGCACGACCCCGGGACGACAACGTTGTCAACCCAACACTGGAGCGTGCAGAGTGAGATGGCGGTGGACACGCCGGAGTATTCCCGCAAGCGCCCACGGACGTCCACCATCAGACACGGGAAAGGCGTACGGGGGACGAACGGAATCCGCACAGAAGGTGCGCTCCGGGCGCACGGGCCGGGGCGTGGGCGCGACTCATGCGGCCGGTGGCCCGTCGGCCGGAGCGGACCGGCCCCATGACCGGCCGACACCAAGGGGTGTGGGACGGGAGTTGGAGGGGAGCCGTGAGGGGAGTCGGACCGGGCGCCACATCTCCGGTGGATAACGACTCGGTGAGAACCGGCCGGGCACCACATCCATCCGGCCGGGTGGCGCGTCTCACCTTCGAGCCGCACACTCTCGTGTGACCGCGCCGCAGGGGCATTTGGAGCAATCAACGTGATAACCGGCAGCAAGGCCATTCGTCGTACGTCCGTGGTGGCCGTCACCGCGGGCGCCGTACTGACCGTCGGAGCGCTCGGCTCCACGGCCCAGGCGGCGACGCCCGCGCCGCCCCCGATCGTGGCCAAGGGCGGCTACGTGATGAACAACTCGACGGGCACGACCTACTACACCAAGACCGCCGACACCAAGCGGTCCACCGGCTCCACCACGAAGATCATGACCTTCGAGGTGGTGCTGCGGCAGAAGAAGCTCAACCTGAACGCCAAGGTCACCGTCCAGAAGGCGTACAGCGACTACATCGTCAGCAAGAACGCCTCCTCGGCGCGCCTGATCGTCGGCGACAAGGTCACCGTGCGGCAGCTCCTGTACGGGATGATGCTGCCGTCCGGCTGCGACGCGGCGTACGCGCTGGCCGACAAGTACGGCGTGGGCTCCACGCGCGCCGCGCGGGTCAAGCAGTTCGTCGGCCAGATGAACTCCACCGCCAAGGCGCTGGGCCTGAAGAACACCCACTTCGACTCCTTCGACGGAATCGGCAACGGGAACAACTACTCGACGCCGCGCGACCTGACGAAGCTCGCGAGCACCGCCATGAAGAGCGCCGACTTCCGCTCGGTGGTGAAGACCCGCTCCATCAAGACCAAGGCCACCACCAAGAGCAACGGCTACCGCTACTACACCTGGACCAACACCAATACGCTGCTGGGCAGTTACAGCGGCGCGATCGGCCTCAAGACGGGCTCGGGCCCGCAGGCCGGCTACTGCCTCGTCTTCGCCGCCACCCGCGGCAACCGCACCGTGATCGGGACCGTCCTGTCGTCCAGCTCGGTGAACCAGCGGGCGACGGACGCCAAGAAGCTGATGGACTACGCCTTCAAGCGCTGACGCGCCAGTTCGACGAGAGCCCTTGACGAAAGGGCCCGCTGATCAAGAGGCCCCCTGACGAAGGGGCGCTGACGAAAAGGCCCCGCTCGCCGTCTCCGGTGAGCGGGGCCTTCGTCCGTACGGCGCGGGCGGGCGCCGTCAGTTGGTGTAGTACAGGTACTTCCACCCCGTGGACGTCGTGGTGTTCAGGCGGTCGCCCGAGGAGCCCTTGACGTACACCGCGCGGACGCGGGCCCGGATGCCGGACTCGCCGGGTCCCGCGAGCCCCACCCGCGAGGTGCCGGTGATCGCCAGCCGGAAGTACTCGCTGCCGGAGGAGTACCAGCGGCCCTTGTAGTAGACCTGGAGGTCCAGGCGCTGCGAGCGGCCGTTGGCGTACGTCATGTGCGTGGTGAACAGCGCGGACTTCTTCTTGTGGAACCAGTAGTACGAGGTCGAACCGACCTTGCCCTTGCCGTAGTTGCCGGACACGGCCAGCGAGACACTGACCTGCGTGCCGACCGAGCGGGCCACCGACTTCGGCGCGGAGACGGCGTCACCGGCGAACGAGGCCCAGAAGGTGGTGTTGCGGCTGAGCCGGTAGGTCACCTTCAGGTCGCCCGCCGCGTTGACCTTCGCGGACTTCACCAACTTCTTCTGCCCGCCCGCCGGTTGGGCCCAGATCGAGAGCACGCGGCTCTTGCCGGTCTTGCCCAGGTGCCCGGTGACGGTGGCGGTGGACCCGTAGGCGTACGTGGCGCGGTTGGTCTTCACGCTCGCCGCGGTGGCCAGGCGCGAGACCTGGACGACGCGCTTGCCGGAGCCGGCGGTGTGCGTGGCGTCGCCCGCGTACGTGGCGGTGTACGTGACGCCGCCGCCGGTGGTCGGGGTGTCGGTGAAGCTGAACGTGCCGTTGGCCGCGACCGACTTGGCGCCGAGGGACGTGCCCTTGGGGGAGGTGAGGTCGGTACGCGTCACCGTGACCTTGGCGCCCGCGGGGAACGCCGTGGTGGCGGTCAGCTTGCCGCTGACCGTGATCTTCGTGGCGCGCTTGGCGGTCGACGGGGCGCTGACCGTGACGGCGGTGACCGACTTGGTGGGGTCGGTCAGCACGCGCAGGGTCGGGTGCTGGCCGTAGACGTCGGCCGTGACCGCGAACAGGCGGCTGCTGTCGGGCGCCCACGCGAGGCCGCCCGCCACCAGGGCGGAGGCGGTGCCGGGGTTTCCGACGACGCCGAAGTCGTAGGTGCGGACGCGGTGGTCGGAGCGCGGGCGGAAGATGTAGACGTCCGGCTCGTAGGCGCCGTCGATGCCCGCCGCGATCGTCCCGTCGGGGGCGACCGCCACCGCGTTCGGGTACGCCTCGGTGGTGTAGCGGCCGTCGTCGGCCAAGTCGGATGTCCGGTACGCCTGTTGGAAGTACGGGGCGCCGCTGGCGACCAGCACCTGCTTGCCGTCCGCGGACAGCGCGATGTCCTGCATGTTCCCCGCGTTGTTGGCGTTCCACCGGTACGCCTGGGGCTCGGCGTGCCCCGACGACACGTTGTAGACCTGGAGCTCCATCGGGCTCTGGACGGGTGTCCCGGCCGCCACCACGTCCGGGTTACCGGGCGAGGAGGCGAGCATCGGGGCGGTGCTCCAGGTGTGGGGGCCGCCCTGGCCGAGGGTGACGACGGCGCCGTTGGTGGTCCGGGTGGGGGTGTCGGCGGCGAAGGGGGCGGGGGGCGCCGGGGTGGTGGCGTCCGGGGTCGGGGAGGTGGTGACCGGCGGGTCCGAGGGCGAGTCCGTTGGCGTGTCGGACGGGGTGTCGGTCGGGGTATCGGTCGGCGTGTCCGACGGTGTGTCCGACGGGCTGGGGCTCGGGGCCGTGGTGTCCGTCGGGGTCGGAGTCGGGGCGTCCGTCGGAGGAGTCGTGGGCGGGGTCGTCGGCGGTGGAGTCGTCGGCGGGGTCGTCGGGTCGGTCTCCGGGTCGAGGTCCAGGGAGCCGAGGTCGGCGGACCCGTCCGCCGCGTATCCGAACCAGATCGTGTGCCTGGTCATCGCCAGGTGGCGCGGGGCGACACCGAGCGGGTAGCGGGCCGTCTCGCGCAGGGTGGCCGTGTCGATCGCCGAGATCGCGTCGGCCTTCGGGAGCGCCACGTACACCGTCGAGGAGTCCGCGGACAGCACGAGCCCGGCAGCGCCCGGCTCTGAGGTGATCTGGGCGACCGTCTTGCCGTTGTAGTCGGCGACGACGACCTTGTTGTCGGTCGTGCTGATGAAGACGCGCCGGTGCGCGCCGTCGACCACCATGTCGGAGTACGAGGTGATCGGCAGGGTGGCCGCGCTGTCGGCGGCGGCCGGTTCGGCCGCGACCCCGAGCAGGGACGCGGTCGCGAGCAGGACGGACAGAGCCGTCCCGCCCGCCACATGACGGGTGAGCAAAGTGGGTTCCCCCCAGGAACACGTGCGGGGCCGGACGTCCTCCGGCACGATGCGGGCGCGCCGCCGAGCGCGGGTTCCGATGCGGACCCGGCCTGCTCGCGGCGCTGACCATGAGCACGATAGGGCACGGCTGTGACAGCGGGCCATCGTATTGGGGCGGCCCGCCGATCCGTCACGGCGCCTTGTCCCCGCGGTGGCCGTACCGTGCCCGATTCGGTCCCTGGGCTCCTACAACCTTCCGGCCGCGCGTGCCTTGGGGCCGGACGCGCGGTACGGAGCCCGTGCCCGTACCGCGCGTCCGGTGGCAGGTCAGCGCTGAACGCCGGTAGCGCTGCACGTCGGTCAGCGCTGAGCGGTGGACGCCGAGGGGGACCAGATGTCGATCACGATCTGCTGCCGCTCGGGGCGGACCGCCGCCGCGCGGCCCGCGTAGTTGCGGTCGACCTGGGCCGCCTCCGCCGCGTTCGGCTTGGCGTTGAGGCACGCCGTGCCGGGGCCGTGCCCCGACATCAACTCCGAGCACGGGCCGCTGTAGTGGTCGAGGAGCCCGAGGATGTGTCCCGTCTCGTGCGCGGCGATCCGGGTCACGTCGTACCCCTCGTTGACCGCCTCCTGCCCCAACTGCACCTGTCCCCTGCTGCCTCCCGGCACGATCGGCCCCAACGTCGTCTGCGGCCACCCGCTGGTCGCCTTGTACACGAAGTTCGCCGAGCCCGCTGAACTGGCCGCTTGCAGCCGCACGTTGTGCACCGCGCTGTTCCAGTTCTGCACCCCCTGCGTGATCGCCGCCGCCCACTGCCCCGCCTGGCTGGCGTCATAGGTCAAGGTGACGACCGCCGTCGCCGCCTTCGGTTCGGCCTGCGCCGAAGCGACCCCGGACGCGGTGCCCACCATGGCCGGAATCAGCGCCGCCACAGCGACTATTCGCGTGATCATGAGACTCACCCACCTCCTCAGAACCAGTTGCCCCGCAGTCCCCCAGGGCACCACGCCCCCATCCCCCACCACAAGTACCCGTTTCCCGCCCTTTCCCCGCCATCCCACCCCAAGCCCCGGACGTGACCGCGTGGCTCCGCCCTCGGCCGCGGTGCGCGCCCGGGCGTCGGGGCGGGCTCATCCCCACCAATTACGACAAGGTCACAATGCCGGGACTTTTCCGGTCACCCCCGCCGAGGTGCGGGACGCCCTCCAACGCTACGCGGGACAGCACCTGGTGGAGTTCACCGAGGAGCCCGAGGCGCTGGAATGGCGGGCCAGCTCCTCCCGGTGACCACGGCCGGGGGCGGACGGGTGCCGCGGGTGCCGCGGGGCGGGGGCGGACGGGCGCCGCGGGTGCCGCGGGTGCCGCGGGGCGGGGGCGGCGTGGCAGCATCTGGGGGTATGGAATTCTCCGAGGTCGTCCGCCGTCGACGCATGATCCGGCACTACTCCGACAAGCCGTTGGCCCCCGAGGTGACCGAGCGGATTCTGGCGTCGGCGCTACGGGCGCCCTCGGCCGGTTTCTCGCAGGGGTGGGCGTTCCTCGCGCTGACCGACGCGGCCGACCGTGCGCGGTTCTGGCCCTTCGTGCCCACGCGGGTCGAGAACACGCCGACCATGCAGGACGCGCCCCTGGTCGTGGTGCCCCTGGCCCACAAGGCGACGTACCTCGAACGGTACGCGGAGCCGGACAAGGGCTGGGAGGACCGCGCCGAGGCGCGCTGGCCCGCGCCGTACTGGTACATCGACACGGGGATGGCCTCGCTGCTCATGCTGCTGAGCGCCGTGGACGAGGGCCTGGGCGCCTGCTTCTTCGGCATCATGCCCGAGCATCTCCAGCCGTTCCGGGACGAGTTCGGCGTCCCCGACGCGTACGCGCCGCTCGGCGGCATCACCATCGGCTACCGCGCCGACGACCTTCCCCCGCAGAGCCCCCGCACCCGCGACCGCCGCCGCGACCCCCGAGAGGTCGTCCACCGCGGCCAGTGGGGCCGCCACGCCTGAGGTCGCTCGCGGAAGCGGCCCGCCGCCTGTGAAAGAGCCCTCGCGGGCGACCCGGGGTGCGGGCCGCCAGCGAGGGCTCGGGGAGGGAGCGGGGTCAGCCGGTGGTGCCTGCCGCGGCGCCGGCGGCGATGAGCCTGCGGTTGATGTCCCGGACGGGGCCCGGTTGGACCTTGAGGACTTCGCGGTCGTACGTGATGAGGCCGTTCAACTCGCCCTCGACGTCGCTGATCTGGGTGTAGACCGAGCCGGAGAGGTCGGTGGAGGCGTCGGGGACGAGAAGAGCGGTGTTGGCGACGTACGCCTTGGTGAGCTCCTCGATGGTGGGGACGTCACCGTAGTTCTGGCCGCCGGAGACGCCGAGGATGTGGCCGGGCACGGTGAGGGAGTAGCCGCCGTGCTCGCCGTCGACGGCGGCGCGGGTGGCGTCGGGGGCCGGGGAGGCGGGACCGTGGTAGAGGTGGTAGTCGATCAGGTCACCTCGGCCCGAATCGCCCTTTGAGGCGCAGCAGTTGACGCCGGAGGCGGGGTCGACCAGGCGGCTCGGGTCCTGTTGCTTGACCGAGTCGGCGAGGGTGCCGGTGGCTTCCTTGGTCTTCTCGCCCCAACCCTCGTTCGTCATGGTCCAGATGACGATGGACGGGCTGCTGATGTGCTGGTCGACGATCTCGTGGACCTGGCTGGTGAAGGCCGCGTCGCTGGCCGGGGTGGAGTCCGGGCCGGTGTTGCGGCTCGGCATGTCCTGCCAGACCATCAGGCCGAGCTTGTCCGCCCAGTAGTACCAGCGGGCGGGTTCGACCTTGATGTGCTTGCGCACCGCGTTGAAGCCGAGCTGCTTGTGCAGTTCGAGGTCGGACTTGAGGGCCGCGTCGGTCGGCGCGGTGTAGATGCCGTCGGGCCAGAACCCCTGGTCGAGGGTGGCCAGGACGAACGTCGGCTTCCCGTTGAGCTCGATCTTGTTCACGCCGCCGACCTTGCCGACCGAGATCGACCGCATGCCGAAGTAGGAGCCGACGGTGTCGATCGAGCGGCCGTTGGTGAGCGTGACCTGGAGGTTGTACAGGTACGGGTGGTCGGGGCTCCACAGCTCCGGGTGCGGTATGCGCAGCCGCAGTTCGGCGCCCGCGCGGCCGACGGCCGCGCCGACGGGCTTGTGGCCCGCGTACGCGACGGCGGCCACCAGCGAGGAGGACGACGTACCGGCCGCGGGACGCACCGTGACGGACAGCGTGCCGTCCTTCACGTTCGGCGTCAGGACGAGGGAGTCGATGCTCGCGGCGGCCACCGGCTCCAGCCACACCGTCTGCCAGATTCCGGAGGTCGGGGTGTACCAGATGCCGCTGGGGCTGCGCGACTGCTTGCCGACGGGCGTGCCGTCGTCGGTGGTGTCCTTCACCTTCAGCAGGACGGTCTGCGGCCCGCCGCGGGTGAGCGCGTCGGTGACGTCGGCAGTGAACGCCTCGTATCCGCCCACGTGGTGGGCGACCTGGCGGCCGTTGACGTACACCCACGTCTCGTAGTCGACGGCGCCGAAGTTCAGGTGCAGGCGCTGGCCCGAGCCGATCCGCCAGTTGGCGGGTACGGAGAAGGTGCGCTGGTACAGCGACCAGTCGTGGTGCTCGGCGACGCCGGACAGCGGCGCCTCCATCGGGTACGGCACCAGGATCTTGCCGCTCAGTTTCGACGTGGGCAGCGGCGCGCTCTCCGAGGTGCCCTGGAACTGCCACGTCCCGTTGAGGTTCTGCCACTTGTCCCGCGTCAACTGCGGCCGGGGGTAGTCCGGGAGCACGTGGGACGGGTCGACGTCCTTGGCGTACTTGCTGGCGAAGTACCAGGTGGAGTTGTTGGTCGCCAGACCCGAGAAGAGCGGTACGGGACCGGCGGACGTCGTCAGGCCGCCGAGGCCGTCGTAGCTGATCCGCACATCGGAGTGCAGGGAGACCGGCGTGTCCGACTCCCCCGCCGTGAGCAGGAGTTGGGAGCTGTTCGCCGGGTTCACGGAGACGCCCGGCGTCCACCGGCCCGCGCCCGCGATCACCGCGAGGTGCTTGGTGATGTCGGACGGCACCGCGGTGACCGGGCCCGCCAACTGCACCGTGGCGGTCTTCCCCGAGGGGGCGACCACGGCGTTCACGTCGGACGGCGTGTAGCCGACCGGCAGATGCAGCGCCGCGTCCGGGATCGCCTGGCGGGCGATGCCGGGACCCGACCACTCCGTCTTGATGTACGCGCCGCCGTTGCCCTGGTTGTAGTCGAACGCCAACTGATGGGCGCCGGCGGTCAAGGTGACCGGCTCGGACGTCGTCTGCACGTCCCAGTCGGTCGTCCAGTGGTCGATCACGCTCGACCCGTCGAGCGACATCCGGAAGCCGTTGTCACCCTTGATGTAGAAGGTGTACGTGCCGTCGGCCGGGACGTCGAGCTGGCCCGTCCAGTGCACGGCGACGTTCTCCGTCGAGCCCGCGTAGCCGCGCAGCGTGGGGATCAGGTCGGGCACGTTCAAGGACGGCTCGACCGCGGTGCTGCTGTACTGCGCGAAGTCGAGCGAGGTGGCGTCGGTACTCAGGTAGTAGTCGCCGCGCAGACCTTGAGCGGTGTCGGCCGGAGCGGCGGACGCCCCGGCGGTGGACGAGGCCGGTGCGGCGGCCGGGGCCGCGCCCGCCGCGGCCGGGGTCAGCAGCGCCGCGCCCAGTATCAGCGGCACCAGTGCGGTCAGCCGGGCCGTCCGGGACAGCCGGGACGACCCGGTCGTGCCCGCCGCTCGGCGGCTGTTCGTTGTGCGGGATATGCCTGATCTCACTGCGGATACACCTCTCCGTAAGAGAACTCGGCGTCCAGGAAGCGGGTGAGGACGTGCGGCTCCACGACAGCGCCTTGGGGGCCCTGCCGACTTTCCAACGTTAGAAATCTGGACCGGGAGCATGAAACCAGCAGGCTTCAGCGCCGTCCACCCTCCGCGCAAAGTTTGTGAAAAATCGAGCGGCCCGATCACACCAGGCATGACTCACCACATGGGGCACAGGGGAGGCACGGGGGGTGCGGACTGCGAAGGCGCGCGGGCACACGAGGGCCGCACCGGGGTCCTCCGGCCCGGCACCTTCCCCGCCGGAGGCCGTCTCCGTGCACCTCGCGGCTCTTTGCATCGTTAGAAAAAATGAGAAAAGGCGCCGTTAAAGGGGGAAGCGGAACGCCGCCCTCAGGTCAGGGGCGGGCCGCGCTCGGCAGGGCCGCGCTCAGACCCGGTGCGCGAGGGCGCGGCGGAGGTCGTCCAGGCCGTCGGCGAGCTGGCGGCGCATGGACGGGACCAGATCGGTACGGGCGAGGCATTCCTCGGCCGCGCGTACGGTGTCGGCGTCGGCCGCACCGGCCGGGAACAGCGCCCGGCTCAGCGCCTGGACCACCGCGCCGCCGCGCTCACCGGCCGCCGGAAGCCGCTCGAAGTACGCCTGTACATAAGCCCGTTGGACCTCCGGCGTGCCCGAGCGCCAGAAGCCCTCGGCGGTCGCGACGAGCTGATGAATGGTCAGCTCGCCCGGGGCGAAGAGCAGGTGCCAGGCGCGTTCCTTGGCGGCGTCGTCCGGGAGCGCGGCGCGGGCCCGGGCCGCGCCCACCTCGCTGACGTTGCCGGGGTCGGCCGCCAGCTCGGCCGCGATCCGCTCCTCGTCGGCCGCCCCTGCCACCGCCAGCCGGGCCAGCGCCGACCAGCGCAGATCGGCGTCGAAGGCGATGCCGTCCGGCACGTCGTCACCCGCCAACCAGCCCTCAAGCTCGCTGAGTTGCGCGTCGCCGGACGCGGTGGCGACGGCGGTGCGCAGGGCGGCCAGCCGCAGACCCCTGCCCGTGGCCGCGGCCGGGCGGGCCAGGACGGTACGGGCGGTGTCGCCGAGCCGGGCGAGCGCGGCGGGCCGGTCGGCGGGGGCGAGATAGCGGCCGATGACGTGGTCGGCGGCGAAGGCCAGCACCGCCTCGACGACGCAGTCCGAGGTCTCGCCCGGCAGGTGCGCGGCGACCAGGTCCAGATACGCGGCGGCCGATGTCTCGGCGCCGCGCGTCAGGTCGCGGAGGTGTTCCCACAGGACCGCGCGGGCCAGTTCGTCCGTGACGGCCGACAGCGAGGCGGCGACGGTGGCCGCGGAGTGCGCGTCCAGGCGCAGCCGCGCCCAGGTGAAGTCGCCGTCGTTGGGCAGCAGCAGGGCGGGGCGCGGGGCGCCTGCCAGTTCGGACAGCGGCGTACGGCCGCCCGGCGCGACCTCGACGTCCAACTGTCGGCGCGGGACGACCGCCGCGCCGTCCCGGTCGTACACGCCGACGCGTACGCGGTGCGGGCGGGTTCCGTCGTTGACGAGGACGGCGGAGGTCAGGACGCCGGGCACCGCGCCGGGCACCGTATCCACGTCGGCCTCAGCCTCAGGCTCGACGTCGGCCTCGGCCTTGACATCGGCCTCGGCCTCGACCTCGATGCGCAGCGTGTCCACGCCGGTCGTCCGCAGCCAGTCGTCGGCCCAGCCGGACACGTCCGGTCCCTGTGCGCCCGCCGGGCCGGCGGGGAGGGCGAGCGCGGCGAGGAAGTCCCGGAGATCCGCGTTGCCCCAACGGTGCGCGGCGAAGTACCTGTTGAGCCCGGCGAAGAACGCCTCGTCGCCCATCCAGTGCACGAGTTGGTGCAGTGCGGACGCGCCCTTGGCGTACGAGATGCCGTCGAAGGCGGACAGCGCCTCGGCCGCGGACTCCGCTCCGGTGGCGGCGACCGGGTGGGTGGTGGGGCGCTCGTCGGCGTCGTAACCCCAGCTCTTGCGGCGGGAGAAGAGCGTCCAGGCGCTGTCGTAGCGGGTGGACTCCGCGGCGATGCGGTAGCCGAGCACCTCGGCGAAGGACTCGTTGAGCCATACGTCCTCCCACCAGGCCAGGGTGACGAGGTTGCCGAACCACATGTGGGACATCTCGTGGCACACCACGACGGCCCGCAGCGCGCGCTGCGTGTCGGTCGGCGCGGACCGGAACAGCATCTCGTCCTGGAAGAGGACACAGGCCGGATTCTCCATCGCGGCCCAGTTGAGCTCGGGCATGAACACCTGGTCGTAGCCGCCGAAGGGGTAGCGCTCCTCGAAGAACCCGTGCAGCCGGTCGAAGCTCGCTCGGGTCACCGCGAACAAGTCCGCCGCCTCGCGGTCGAGTTCGGCGGCGAGCGAGCGGCGCGCGTACAAGCCGAGCGGGATGCCGTCGTGTTCGGCGCGGACCGCGTACAGCGGCCCGGCGGCCACGGCGACCAGGTAGCAGGAGATCGGGCCGACCGGCGCGATCTCCCAGCGGCCGTCCTTGAGTTGGGACGACGCGCCGTTGCCGACCACCGTCCAGCCCTCGGGCGCGGTCACGGTGAAGGTGAACGGCGCCTTCAGGTCCGGCTGGTCGAAGCAGGCGAAGAGCTTCGAGGCCAGGTCGGGCGCGCACGCCGAGTACACGTAGACGGCACCGTCCGCCGGGTCGGTGAAGCGGTGCAGCCCTTCCGCCGTACGCGAGTACGCCATGTCGGCCTCGACCAGCAGCTCGTTGTCCGCCGCCAGGTCCGCCAACTCCAGCCGGTTGTCGACGTGTCGCGCGAGGTCGAGCGGCCTGCCGTTCAACTCGGCGCGCAGCAGCGTCTCCGGCTGGATCTCCACGAAGGTCGACGCGCCCGGCTCCGCGCAGCCGAACCGGATCGTGGTCGTACTGCGGAAGAGACGGTCGCCGCGCGTGACGTCCAGGGCCACGGCGTACGACCGGACGTCGAGCAGGGCGGCGCGGGCTGCGGCTTCGGTGCGGAGGAGGGATCCCATCTACGGCATGCTGTCCCAGGTCCGCACGGCGGACAACAGATTTGGGGGCGGTGCGGTTGCGCCGAGCGCGAAGCCGGGGCGGCCGGCCCCGAGGCAGACCCCCACGGCCCGAACCCCCGTACCGCGCACGGCCCCGTACTCCCGTTGTCCGCGTACTCCCGTGTCCCCGTACCGCGTACGCCACTCAGCCCATGGTCTTGGCGCCGTCCAACGACTCGCGGATGATGTCCGCGTGACCGGCGTGCTGCGCGGTCTCGGCGATGAGGTGCAGCAGCACCCGCCGCGCCGACCAGAGAGCGCCCGGCTCGAACCAGGGTGCCTTCGGGAGCGGTTGGGAGGCGTCCAAGTCGGGCAGTGCCGCGACCAGTTCGTCGGTCATGCGGGCCTGCTCCTCGTACTCCTCCAGCACCCCGGCCAGTGTCTCGCCGGGCAGCAGACGGAATTCGTCGGTCCGCCGCTGCCAGTCGGCCTCGGTCATGGCCGTCGCGTCCCCGATCGCCGACGGGCCCGCCACGATGAAGTCCGTCCAGGCCCGTTCGCCTCCGGTCAGGTGCTTGATCAGGCCGCCCAGACACAGCTCGCTGACGGTCGTCCGCTGCCGCGCCTGCTCGTCCGTGAGGCCCCGCGTGGTGACGCGCAGGAAGTACCGGTGCTGGGCGAGCATCGCCAGCAGGTCCGCCCGCTCATCGGTGACGGCCCCGGCGGCCTCCTCCGCAGCCTTCGCCGCCGTGCTCTCCGCCGCGTTCACCGTCATGGTCTCGCTCATGATCCACGCCCTTCGCAGTGCTCCTCGGTCCCCCGTTGATCACCACCCTAGGAGCCGTTGCGGTCAGCTTCTGTCCGCGATGACGCGTCTCCGTCCGTTCGGTGTTCGCGCTGGTCAGAGCCCATTCGGCGCTAGATGATTCCGGGGCGGGGCCGGGCGCCGAGGGTGTGGGCGAGGCGGAGGAGGTCGCGGTGGCGGGGGTCGGCGGCGGTCGCGCGGGCGAGGACGTCGAGCTGCGGGGCGTCGAGGGCGGCGAGGGGGCGCTGGAGGAGCGCGCCGGGGTGCTGGAGGTCGTGGACTCTGCTGATCCAGTCGAAGGAGCGGCGGCGCGCCAGGGCCGTGACATCGAGCTGGCCGTAGTAGACGACGTGGCGCCCGCCGGGTGAGGTGATCACGGCCTTGAGGTGGCCGGGGTCGCCGACGAAGGCGGCCGGGGCGGCGACCGGTGCGAGACCGTCGGCCGGGTCGAAGAAGTGCACGCGGTCCTCGGAGCCCGCCTGGCCGCCGGCCACGCCCCACTGCGGCACGGCGAAGAGTCCGGACAGCCGTACGGTGTCGCGGTGGGCGACCGGCGTCAGCTCGGTGCCGTCCAACTGCCAGAGCATCAGGCCGCCTTGGTGACCCGCCGTCATGAGCAGGTCGTCGTCGGCGAAGACCAGCTCCGACACCGGCGCGTGGTACCGGGGCACGGCGCCCACGGCCAGCACCCTGCTGAGCGTGGCGTCGGTGGCGATGATCCGGCCGCCGTCGGACAGGACGAGGCGGTCGCCGCGGGGCGTCACCGCCATCCGGTTGTCGTAACCGAGGCCCCACGCCTCCAGGTTGACCTGTTCGAGCCGCCCGTTGGGGCCGAGCGTGAGCGCCGCGGGATGGAGCGCGAGGGTGGCCACGCAGCCGCGGGCGGTGGAAGCCAGCCGCGTTCCCAGGAGTTGGGCGCCCTGCGCGAGGACCGTCGTGCCGTCCGGGCCGTGGCGGACGAGTTCCGTGCCCGCGTCGCGTCCGGCCCGCCGCCGGACCGCGATCACCTCGGTGGCGCTCAGGCAGGCCAGGGTGCTGTGGCAGGCGGGGCCTTCGTACAGGACGGTCCGCCGGGCGGGGTCGAGTCCCGCCTCCGGGCCGGACTCCGGTCCCGAGCCGAGGTGCTTCCGTCCCGAGCCGAGGTGCTCCGGCCCTGAGGCGAGGTGCTCCGGCCCCGAGCCGAGGTGCTTCCGTCCCGAGCCGAGGTCGAGGGTCTCGATCCGCTCGGTCGCCTCCGCGTCCCCCCGCTCCGGCACGTAGTCGATCGGGACCAGGGCCAGCACGTCGCCGCCGTGGGAGAAGGCGGAGAACGAGGGCGAGAAGAAGATCAGGTCGTCGGGCAGCGGGCGGGTGGCGGCCTTCGCGGCCTCGGCGATCAGCGCCTCGGCCTTGCGGGGCGAGGTCTCGCGCAGCCAGGCCAGCAGTTCCTGGTCCGAGCGGGACGCGGGCAGCCAGCCGCGCCGGGGAACGCGGCGCGCGAGCCGTACCGCCTCGGCCAGGGGCGCGGCGCAGATCCGTTCCCAGTACGCGGGCCAGTCCCGCGCGTCCGCGAGCCGCGCCGCCTCCGCGCCGAATGCGGCGGCTGGCGGGGACGGCCGGGGCAGGAACTCCGGCTGCCAGCCGTGGACGGTGACGGTGGCGGCCGGGACCGTGTACGTATCCCTCAGCTCGACGCGCCGGGAGCGGGCGTCGGCCTCCGGGTCCTGCGCCAGGCCCGCCGACCGCCGCGCGTCGTTCTGCGCGTGCAACGCGCCCACGAGCTCCATCTCGTACGTGGCGGGCGCCTTTTCGACGAGCCGCCGCAGGATCGCGATCGCCTCCTCGCCCACCTCCATGGCCTCGCGGGGGCGGCGCGCGTCGAGGAGGGCGGAGTGCAGCAGCCTCAGCGCGGTGACACAAGCCTCCTCGTAGTGCCGGGAGTTGGCCCGGGCGAGGCGGCGGTTGATCGCGGCCACCTCCTCCGCCACCTCGACGGCCTCGTCGTGCCGTCCCTCGGCGGTCAGTTGCCGTCCCAGCAGGGACAGCGACCTGCCGAGCGGCGTGTCCTCGACCTGCTCGCCCTCGGCCACCAACTCCCGGCTCAGGGCGACCCCTTCGCGCAGCGCGTCGGCGCCTGCCGGGGGACGGAAGGTCAGCGTCGCGCCGTTGACCAGGGCGATGGCCAGCCCCCTGCGGTACGACGGATCGCGCGCGGCGACGGTCCGATACGTGCGCGTGGCCCGCTCGTTGGCGCGGTACGCGTCCTCCCAGCGACCGGCCGCCTCCAGCCGCGTACTGAGATTGGCCAGCGCGGTGGCCAGGTGGGGGGTGTACGCGGACACGTAGTCCGTCACCGGACCGGACGACGCGTCGTCGGGCCGGTCCTCGGCGACCAGCCGCTCGAAGAGGTCCACGACCCGCTGCTGGGTGCTCAGCGACTCCTCCAACCGGCCCAGCGAGACGAGGTGGTTGGCGACATTGGTCAGGGCGCGGCCGACGTGCTCCTCGTACCGCCGGGGGTCGGTCGCGGCCAGCTCGGCGAAGAGGTCCGCGCCGCGCCGCGTGGCCCGCAGCGCCTCCTCCGTACGGCCCAGGTCGTCCAGGTTGTTGCCGTGGTTGACGTGCAGCCCGGCTCGCGCGTCCACGTCGTCCGCCGCCGCCAGCCGGTGCTCGAAAAGCCGTACCAGCAGCGCCGCCCGACCCACCGTCAGGTCCGCGGGCACCGGTTCCGGCAGCTCGGCGGCGACGTCTTCGAGGAGGTCGGGCCCGATGTCCGGCAGACCTGCCAGGGCGGTGAGCGCGGCGCCCCCGGCCGCGACGCCGAGCGCGGGCTCGGCGGCCAACAGCGGGTAGAGGCACGTGCGTCCGACGTGCGGCCAGCGGCCCGCGGCCGTGGCGAGCGCTGTGACCGGCCGGGCGGGACCGCCGCAGCGGCGCAGTACGGTCGCCGCCGTTTCCGGGGCCCAGGGCTGCGCGGGGTAGTCGGCCGGGTGGCCCGGCAGGGTGAGGGCGACGAAGTCCTCTGCCAGGCGGTCGGGATAGAGCGGTTCGAGTACGGTGTCGGCCGCTTCCTCGGGCGGCGGGTAGCACACCGCGTGATCGGCGAGGACGGTCGGCGGCGGGTGGCCGAGGCGTAACTCGTCCACCAGGAGCGTGCCGCGGGCGGTGGGCTGCGCGCCGCCCAGCGAGGCGGCGAAGACCACCTGGTTCATCACGGCGGGCGGGACGGTGACGCGGCCCGGTGTCCCGTGCAGCAGCGTCCAGCCCAACTGCTCGCGGTCGAGGAGGTAGACGGTCAGTCCGGCCAGGTCCTCCGGGGCGCGGCGGCCGGTGGCCTCGGCGTCCACCGCCACGAGCGCGGCCATGTGGACGGCGAGTGTGAGGCCGAAGTCGGGCGGCCGTAAGTCGGGTTGGCGGTCCGGCGGGGGGATGCCGTATCGGGCGGCGAAGCCGTCGCGCGCCGCGCGGAACATCGGGCCGCGGTCGTCGCGGCGCGGGTCACCGGCCCGTCGCCGGAAGCCCTCCTCCATGTCCAGCGGGCCCAACGCCTGCGTGGAGACGTCGACTTGCTCATTGCTCAGAGCGGCGCGCAGCGCGGGCCAGGGGTCGGTGCTCCGCGCCAGGAGCAGGACGCGGGTCGGGACGTCCGGCCGGTGCAGCAGCGCGTTGCTGAACAGCCACGTCAGGCTGGTCAGCGCCCAGCGGTCGGCGTAGTCGACCAGGAGCAGCAGTCCCGCCGCGTCGTCCAGCCGCAGATCCTGGCTGCCCTGCGGCGGCAGTACGGTGCCCGGTCCCTCGACCGCGGTGACCACTTTCCAGCCCTGATCGGCGAGTTGCCCCGCGAGCTGCTGGGCGAGGCGGGTCTTGCCCTGGCCGCCGGGCGCGTGCAGCCAGCGGGCCGCGCGCCGCGGGCCGTCCGCGCACCAGGCGTGCAGGGAGGCCAGTTCGGTGTCGCGGCCGGTGAAGGGGGCCACGGCGTAACGGGCGTTGAGCATCCGGCTGGGCTGCTGGGCCAGCCACTCAGCCGCGGGCTCCGGGGCCGGGGACCACTGCCTGAGGAGGTAGAGGGGGGTGCCGTCGCCGAAGACGTGGATGTCCGCGCCGATGGCGCCGTAGGCGAAGCCGCCGACCGCGGTGACATTCTGGCTGGTCACGTCATGGGTCCGCCGTCGCGGCGGGCACCGGGTGCCTGGCCGTCGGGCGCTGGGGCGTCGGGCGCGTCGGCATGGGGCGTCGGGGTGACGGGGTCGGTGCTCGGGGTGACGGGGCTCGGGGCCACGCCTCCGGCGCTCGGGGTGACGGGGCCTGCCGCCGGGGCCTCGTGGATGATCACGTTGCCGTTCTGGACGCCGAAGGCGCGGGCGTTGTCGTGTGCCTCGACGTTCTGGTGGTACCGCACCCACTGCTGCTCGGAACCCGGCAGCTCGGCCTCCAGCCGTACCGTCAACTCCCGGATGGCCTCGGCCGCCTCGGGGTTGTCCCGCAGGAACTGCTCCAGGCGCAGCCGCCAGCCCGGCTGCAAGCTCTCCCTGGCCGCCCCCGCGTCGTCCGCCGCCACCACCAGCGCGGCCTCGCTGTCCAACTGCGCCGCCAGCGCGGCCGGTTCGTGCTCACCGCCGCGACGCAGCACCCGCAGGATTCCCGTACGCGCCGTCTGCCACGCGTCCGTGGCCATCGCGGCGACCAGCGTCGTGGACGCGGCTGCGGCAAGCGTCGCCAGGGATTCGATCATCGGCTTCCTTCCGCGGCGTGGCCAGGTGCTTCCATCGTGCCACCGAACCGCCCGGCGGTTAGGCTTGTTGGTCACGCCCGCGCGGCGAGGGAGGGGGCAGCCATGGGGAACGGCTCGACCCGCAGGCGGCTGCACCGGCAGGTCCGTACGGCCCGCGCCCTGTTCGACGAGGGCGCCCTCGAAGAGGCCGAAGCCCTGCTCCGCAGCCTCATGCCCGACTGCGACGACGCCTTCGGCGGCGACCACCGCGAGTCGATCGGCCTCCGCAATCTGCTGGGCTCCGTCCTCTACCAGCAGGGCAAGCTCGGCGCCTCCGCCGCCCTGCACGGCGAGGCCATGGCCCGCGCCGCCCGCGTCCTCGGGTCCGACGACCCCGCCACGCTCGGTTACGCCCACAACTACGGTGCGGCCCTGGCCGTCCAGGGCCGCACCTCCGACGCCGTATCCGTCCTCGACGACACCCTCCAGCGCCGCGTCCGCCGCCTCGGCGACGCCCACGAGGACACCCTGACCACCGCCAACACCCTCGGCGCCACGCTCTTCACCGCCGGTGCCCGCTCCGACGGCCTCACCCTCCTCCGCCGAGCCCACGCCTCCGCCCAACGCCTCCCCCCGAGCCATCCGCTCCGCGAGGACGTCGCCCGCAATCTGGCGATCGCCCAACGCAACGCGGGCAGTTGGTAGCAGCCTCCCCGCGCGAACCGAGAGCAGCCGGGCGGGGGGCGGTGGGCCGTCCGTGGAGGCCGCGCGGGACGGCGGCGCCGGGGTCAGGGGTGGAGGGTGCGGGTGACGAGGGCGGCGAGGAGGCGGGTGCGGGGGATGATTTCGCAGGTGAGGACGTGTTCGGTGGAGGCGTGGGCGCCGGTGCCGACGGCGCCCAGACCGTCGAGCGTGGGGCAGCCGACGGCGGCCGTGTAGTTGCCGTCTGAGGCGCCGCCGACGGGGAGGCCGCGCAATGGGGGGCGGCCCGAGGCGGCGGTGAGGGCGGCGGCGAGCGCGAAGAGGTCGGCGGAGGAGGCGGGTTCCATCGGGGGGCGGCGGGGGCCGCCGCGAAGGGAGAGCCGGGCGCCGGGGGTACGGGCGGTGAGGCCGCGCATGAGGACGTCGATACGGTCCTGCGCGGCACGCGTCGGCGCGCGGACGTCGACGGAGACGACGGCCTGGGCCGGAACGGTGTTACGGGTGCTGCCCGCCGACAGCAGGGTGGGGGTGACGGTCGATGTGCCCAACTCCGATTCCCGCGACGCCAATTCGGCCAGCTCCAGCACCTGGTGAGCGGCCTCGACCGCCGCGTTGACCCCCTTCTCCGGCTCCAGTCCCGCGTGCGCGGCGCGGCCGTGCACCACCACCTCGTAGCGTGACGTCCCTTTGCGCGCCGTCTTGAGCGCGCCGGTCCCGTCCGCCGACGCCTCGAGGACGAAGGCCGCCGCGCACCCCCGCGCGGTCTCCTCGATCAGCGCGCGGGAGGTCGGGGAGCCGACCTCCTCGTCACCGTTGACCAGCACGCAGACGCCGTCGAGGGACGGCAGCGAGGCGAGCGCGTGGAACATCTGCACCAGCCCGGCCTTCATGTCCAGGACGCCGGGGCCGCGCGCGATCCCGTCCGTCACCGACCAGGGGTGGGTGGCGAGCGTGCCGGCCGGCCAGACGGTGTCGTGGTGCCCGACGAGCAGGACGCGCGGAGTGCCGAAGGCCCACCGCAGGTGCGGTACGCCGTCGCTCACGACGGTCTCCGGCGCGGCGCCGAGCAGGCGGGCGCCCAGCGCGCCGACCACGTCGGCGCTGCGCGCGAGTGCGACGTGGTCGGCGGAGAAGGACTCGCAGACGACCAGCTCCTCAACGTCGGACAGCATCTCCCGCAAGGAGATAGGGGGTTCGGACTTCGGCTGCGCCATGGCGACTCCCGCGTCAGAGGGAACGGGCTCAGGTCCGGTCGGACCAGGCCCCGTTCGGTCCCTTCGACGGTAGGAACCCCCACCCCATTCCACCAGCGACTACATTTCATGTGACCCATGCAGAGAGGGAATGGCGTGCGCGACACCTTCGGTACGGACGCGCTGCGGCTGCTGCTCGCCGTCGCGGACACCGGCTCCTTCACCGCCGCCGCGCAGCGGCTCGCCTACACACAGTCCGCCGTCTCCCGCCGCGCCGCCGCGCTCGAACGGCAGGCGGGCGGACCGCTGTTCGTCCGTCTGCCGCGAGGCGTACGGCTGACGCCCGCAGGAGCGGCCCTGCACCGGCACGCCACCGAGGTGCTGGACCGACTGGCCCGCGCGGAAGCCGAGTTGGCCGCCATTCACGCGGGCCGGGGCGGCACCCTGCGCGTCGGCGCCTTCGCCACCGCGAACATCGCCCTCGTACCGGCCGCGCTGCGTGCCTTCACCCGCACGCGTCCCGACGTCGAGATCGTCGCGGTCGAGGGCCGCAGCGACGCGCTGGTCCAGCGCCTCGCGGACGGCGCGCTCGACATCGCCGTGGTCAGCGACTACCCGTCGGGCCTGCCGTCGGCCGAGGGCGTCACGACGGACGCGCTGCTGGCGGACGAGCTGTACGTGGGTCTGCCGCGCGACCACCGGCTGGCCGCGAGCGCGGATGCGGTCCGCCTCGGCGACCTGCGCGACGAGTCCTGGATTCAGGACGCGCCCGCCGGAGGGCACCCGGCCCTCCTGCTCGACGCCTGCGCGCAGGCGGGCTTCGCGCCGCGCAAGCTGATCCGCGTCGCGGAGTGGAGCGGGAAATTCGGCTACGTCGCCGCCGGGCTCGGCGTCGCCCTCGTGCCCTCCCTCGCGCTGTGGGCCGTCCCGCCCGACCTCGCCCTCCGCCCCCTGGCGCCCCCGTTCCCCCGCCGCACCGTCCACACCGCGCTTCCCCCGTCCCCCCTCCCCTCGGCCCGGCTCCTTGCGGACCTCCTCCGGGCGGCGGCCCGCCCCGCGACCCGGACGGGCGGACCGGGCCGAGTACGAACGCCCGCTCCCGGCAGCCCTGTTGACGACGGCGTTGAGCGCGCCGAAGTCCGCGCCGTGCGCCATCCCGAAGTGCCTTTCCTCGCCGAGGAGTTCCGCGGCAGCCCGCTGAGCTGCACCGCAGGCGGCCTGGACCAGGGCGGTGCCGACGCTGATCCGACGGACGCCGACGGCGGAGAAGTCGGCCCCTGACGGCGAGCCGGGACCGGCCATGACGTCGACGGGCAGCGGGCTGTCGCGGACGAGGGCCACCACGGCGGGCAGGTCGACGAGGCCGGGGACGAAGATCCTGTCGGCGCCGGGCTTCGGCGTACGCCGCCCGGCGCGAGGGAGTCCTCCAGGTTGACGCCGACGGCTCCGGCCACATCCGGACACGCTGCCACGCGCCCCGGAACGGGCCGCGTCCGGGCGGAATGGCTGACGTCCAGCCGGAGCGGGCGGCGTCCAGCCGGAACGGGCGGCGGAAGCAGATCGGAAGCGGTCCGGTTCTGGCCGGGGAAGCGGCGGCACTGGTCGCATCTGAGGTGTCAACAGCCCTTCCGCGCAGGCGCGTACGCCAGCGTGCCGAGCGGGATCGGGCGCACACCGCACCGACCGTTGGAGTGGTCCATGAGCGACCCCGGCCTCCCGTCCCCCGACCCGAATCCGTACCCGTATCCCAGATCCGCCGACCTGCCGGTGCCGCCATCGGCGCCGCCGTCCACACCGCCGTCCACACCCGTACCCGTACCCGTACGGGCCTCCGAACCGGCCTCCGTACCGGCGCAGTTCCCCATGCACGTGACCGCGCCCGGTCCGACGCCGTACCGGCACGTGGGCCTGATTCCGAGCGCCGGGCCCGCGCGCGGGTGGGGGCTGGTCGTCGCCGCCGCGCCCCTGCTGCTGATCGCGCTGATCGCCCTCGTCGCCGGCTCGGCGCTGCAACCGACGAGCGGCCTCACCTCCGGTGCGCGCACCGGCGTCAGCTCCGCCCACGGCGCGCCCGCACACCGCCCCGCCGCCGACGACCTGTTGAGAGCGGAGCGCTGAGCCGCCATGACCGTCACCCGGACCGTGCTCCCGCACACCGCCGAGCCCCCGCAGGCGCCGCCGGTGTCCCGCGCGTACGCCCGTACGAAGGCGACCCGTCTGCTGTCGGCGGGCACGTACCTCGACCCCGTCTACCGCGGCACCGTCATCAGGGAGTTGCTGCGCAACCGCTTCCGCGTGGTCGCGCCGTCCTACGGCTACGACAACGTGTCCGTCCTCGCGCACGCCCTCGCCGCCCGCCGACTGCGGCGTCTGCAACGGTGGTTGGGCGCCGGTTCGGTCGTCGCCGCGCTGATCCTGACCGCGAGCGGTGCGGTCAATCCCGTCATCGCCGTCCTGCTGGTGTTCTGGGCGCTGTGGGCGCTGGCGTACCTGCGCCGGATCGTGACCCTGAACATCCTGATGACGCGGCTGAAGGAGACCGGCACCGACGGCGGTTTCGACGGGGCGTACCCGGCGAACGCGCGCCTGACCGAGACCCTGATCCGCAAGATCGACCGGGAGCAGTCCGCCAGCGACAGCCTGGTCTTCTACGGCGGCTTCCGGCCGTTCGTCGGCGCGGGCGAACCGCTGCGCGACTGGGCGAACGCCCAACTCCTCATCGGAGCGCGGAAGCTGCGCCTGAAGTCGAGGGACCACGAGGGGAAGCGGGACGTCGAGGGGACGGCGCCGGGGCTCGACACCGACGAGCGCAAGCCGCTCCTGCCGTTCACCGTGGACAAGATCACCGCATACGTCGGCGAGCGGATGGCCGCCGAACTGCGCGACGGCGCGAAGCCGGGCGAGCGCATCGAGGGCCTGGCCGTCGAGCGGCGCCGCTTCACCACGGCGATCCGGACCAACGACCGCACCAGCGGCGAGGGTTGGTCCCGGCTGCCGGGCATCGGCGATCTGCCGGACCTGCACTGGCGCGAGGACTACGACTCGGCGCGCGAGTACCTGTGCGTGCGGATCGGCTCGTGGAACGAGGAGTTGGTGACCTCGATCTTCGTCGGCTTCGACCTCAAGGGGAACACTCTCCACACCGAGTTCTACCCGTACGTCCTCGGGCCGCTCGTGGAGGACTTCCACCTGGTCGACCGGCTGCCGGACGCCTTCGACGGGCGGCTGGCGGTGCGGGTGGCCTGGGACATGGTCAAGGCGACGCCGCGCTGGGGGTTCAGCCTGCTGCTCTCGCCGCTGCGGCTGCTGCCCGAGCGCTTCCTGCCGTCACCGCTGCGCTCCCTGGTCCGGCCCGGCCGCCGCGGCCCCAGTTCCATCCGGATCGGCACGAGCGTGACCTCGGTCGACAGCAGCGAATTCCGCCTGGGGCGTTACGTGACCAAGTCGGTCAACTGCGGCGCGCTGACCAGCGTGCGCGAGTTGGCGACGAACGACTACTACCACGCCTTCTTCCAGAAGTCCGACGCCGTGAAGTACACGCAGATCGTCGAGCGCCGTCTGCTGGAAATCATCCGGACGTTCCTGAACGACCACAATGTGGATCTCACCGACCACGACAGGGCGCAGAACAACATCCTCAACTACGAGGACAAGAGCATGCACGTCTCCGGCGACAACAACAGGAATTTCGGCTACGAGTACGCGCCGGGCAACGGCGGAACCGCGAACGGCCAAGGGGATTGAGCGGCATGGGCGACGAAATGGATCACCAGGACAAG
Organism: Streptomyces sp. NPDC008079; assembly: GCF_042957385.1. Classification (NCBI taxonomy): domain Bacteria; kingdom Bacillati; phylum Actinomycetota; class Actinomycetes; order Kitasatosporales; family Streptomycetaceae; genus Streptomyces; species Streptomyces sp. NPDC008079. The sequence goes on along the minus strand of NZ_JBIBIC010000001.1, from coordinate 821,544 downwards.
CGCATGACCGTTTCCGGTTCCGGAAATGAGCACTTCGGGTACGAATACCGTCCTGTTCTGGCCGCCGCGCAGGAGCCGGCCGCCACCGGGACCGCGCGGCCGGACTCCCCGGCGCCGACGCCGTACGACGGCCTCCGCAGCCGCAACGTCTTCGTCGTGCACGGCCGGGACGAACAGGCGCGGCTCGCGATGTTCGGGCTGCTGCGGCGGCTCGACCTGCGCCCGTTGGAGTGGGAGGAGTTGGTGCGGGCGACCGGCAAGACCTCGCCCTACATCGGTGAGGTGATCGCGAACGCGCCGTCGCTCGCGCAGGCCGCGCTCGTGCTGCTCACCCCGGACGACACCGCCAAGCTGCACCCCGAACTCCTCGGTGACTACGAGCGGGTGGACGAGGTGCAGTACACCGGGCAGCCCCGGCAGAACGTGCTGATCGAGCTGGGGATGGTGCTGATGGCGTACCGCGCGCGCACGGTCATCGTCGAGGTGGGCCGGCTGCGGCACGCCACCGACATCGAGGGCCTCAACGTCATCCGCTTCGACGGTTCGCAGTCGTCGCTGGAGAAGGTCGTCGCCCGGCTGAAGGTGGCCGAGTGCCCGGTGGACGACAGCCGTTCCGACTGGCGCGACACGTCGTACTTCGAGAATCTGTCGGCCTATCGGCGGCTCGCCTGACACGCGGCCCGCCGGACACGCACCGCACGCAGGACGAAGCAGGGGGCGGCCGGAGACCGGCCGCCCCTTGTCGTACGGTCCGCACGCGCCATCCGGCGTCCGCCTTACGCGCGGTCGACGCCCGACGCCAACGTCCGCAGGAAAGCGGCCACTTCCGGCATGTTGACGCGCTCCAGGTCCGCGGACCGGACCACCACCCGCAGCTCACGGCAGACCGCGCCCTCGCGGGACCTGGCGATGAACGACATCAGGATCAGCCGCAACAGGCTGTCCTGGTCGAGGTAGTCGAGACGGGACAGCCCCGAACCGACCAGCGGCATCGCCACCGCCTCCAGGCGCACGTACCGACTCACCGTGTCCCAGAGCCGGTTGAGGCTGAACCAGAGGTCCTCCACGCTGGACGCGGCCACGTAGTCGTTGCCGATACGGCTGTACGCCGCCGCGAACGTCAGCCGCGGGCGGGTGCCGAGGACCGCCACCGTGCCGATCGGGTAGCGGTCCAGCTTGCCCAGCGGCTTGCGCACCCGGTCCTCGCGCGCGACGGGCGTCACCGCGCCGAGGGCCGCGTCCAACTCGGCGTCCAGGCGCGGGAGGTCGTCGTCGTAGCAGCGGGCGAGCAACTGCCCCTGGACGCTCGCCTCGTTGATGACCAGGCCGCCCTCGGGGGCGGTGTCGAAGGTGTCGGTGAAGCCGATCACGAGGTGCGCGGCCTGCTCGAACAGGTCGCCCTCCTCGACCACCACCGTCATGTCGGGGCGCCGGAACTCCTGCCGCACGCGCGTGACCGGCCGGGCCCTGCCGATGCCCCACAGCACGCAGGCCGCCACCGATGCCGCGGTCACCGGGGCCGGATCGGGAAAGCTCTGGGGAAAGAGCTGCCCCACGAACTGGAGGACCGCGGATATTCCGCCGAATGCCGCAATGGCATTGCGCACGAAGATCTGCCGGGCGCGCCGCGCCACACGCAACCGTAAGCGAGCGCGGAGCCGAGTCCGTAACACGGAACGCGACGGAGAACGCGACGGAGAACGCGGCGGGGGAAGCGACGGGGAACGCGGCCCGGTAGGCGATCCGCGCCGTAACCGCACGCGTAACCGCGCGCGCACGCGCATCCTGCGCCGCACCCCTGTCGGCGGGAGGGCCGGAACCGGGCCTGTGGGATCAGCGGAACTCATGGTTTTTCCAAGGCGGCTTGATAATCTGGCATTCGCCTCCGGGGGTTTGCGTCGAGGGAGGCGGAAACGGGTGGGGAAAGCAATGACGCACGTTCGGATAAATGTGCTGGGGCCCGTACTGCTCGAAGTCGACGGTCTTCCGGTACGGCTGACACCGCTCACGACCCGGCTGCTGGTCCGGCTGGTGGCCGCCGAGGGCGAGGCCGTTCCCGTACGTCAACTGCGCCGCGACGTCTGGGGGCTGGCCGACGAGCCGCGGCATCAGGCACAGCGCAATCGCAACGAGGTGCAAAAGCGTGTCCTGGAGTTGCGGCGCGCCCTCGACCCGGGTCAGGACGGCACGGCCGCCCGGCTGCTGCGGACCGAGCAGCAGGTCACCGTGGGCGGCGCGGAGACCGCGTACCGACTGGTGCCGCGCGCCGAGGAGTTGGACAGCGCGCGGTTCACGGCGGTCGTCGGCGAGGCGCTGCTCGCGCCGCCCGCGACCGCGGCCCACCGGCTGGCCGAGGCGTTGGGCATGGTGCGCGGACGGCCGCTTGCCGAGGTCAACGGGGAGGCGTTCGCCGTCGACTTCGTCCGGCGGCTCACCGCGCTCCAGGACTCCGCCCGGCGCGGCCTGGTCCGCTCCCGCACCGAACTCGGCCGCCCCGATCTCGCTCTGCCGGTGGCCGAGTTGATCGCCCGCGAGCATCCCGGCGACCCGGACGCGGTCCGCACGCTCGAAGCCCTGCGGACCGCCCTGCGCGCGCGGCACGGCGCCGAACTGCTGCGCCACGCGGTGCCGTTGCCCGGCCGACAAGTGGACGTCGTGCTCGTGCAGGGCGACCTGTTCGACCAGACGGACGCCAATCTGGTGGTCGGCTTCACCGACACCTTCGACACCGCGACCGACGAGGACGTCGTCATCAGCCGCGGCAGCGTCCAGGGCCAGCTCGTGGACCGGCTCTTCGCCGGCCAGCGCCGCCTGCTGGACGAGAAGCTGCGGGCCGGGCTGCGCGCGGTGCCCGCCGTCGGGACGGAGAGCAGCCGCGCCAAACCGCGCGGCCGGCGCGTGCGGTACCCGGTGGGCACGACCGTCGCCGTACCGGTGGACGGACGGCGGGTCTTCGCGACGGCGTATTCGCGGATCGGCAACGACCTCGTCGCGCACTCCGGCCATGACGACCTGCGGGCCAGCCTGGACAGCCTCTGGGCGTCGGTGGCCGTGCACGGCCTGTTCAAGCCGCTGGCCGTCCCGCTCATCGGCTCCGGACTCGCGCGCGTCACCGACCTCGACCGCGGTCAGCTCGCGGCCCTGATCGTCGACTCGTTCATCGGCGCGTGCCGTCGATACGCGGCGCTGACACCGGAGTTGCGGATCGTCATCAGGCCCGAGGACCTGGGCAGGACGGATCTGTCGCCGGTGGAGCGGCGGTTCGAGGAGCGGTACGGGGAGGCGGTGGCGGAGCCGGGTGGGCGGCCGGTGGTGGAGAGGGTCACGGAGGGGGCTGTTGCGGGGCGCGCGGAGAAGATCGCGGAGCCCTTCGCGGGGGCGGACCTGGCCGAGTGACGGCGGGTGCGTGGTCGTCGCCGCGACCGTGGCCGTGGCCGTAGCCGTAGCCGTACGCGTCCCCGAGCCCGTACCGTACGACCGGCTGTACCCGCCCATCTGCCCGTCCCCGTCCCGCCCGAGGCGTCGGCCCGGCCGGCCGCGCACACCTCAGTCGACCGCGGCGGGCGCTTCCGCGGGTACCCGCCGGGCGCTTCCGCCCCGCTTCCGATGCGGGGCGATGTCGGAGCCGCGTCCGTGTCGGTGTCGGGGCCGGTGTCAGGACCGTGTCGGTGTCCGGACCGTGTCGGGCGGTGTCGGACCGTGTCGGGCGGTGTCGGGCCTGGATGTCGGCCGGGCCGAAGGCGTCAGGCGGCGCTGAGGAGGGAGACGAGGTGGTCGACCGTCGCCGGGGACTCGCGGTGGAGGCCCGGCAGATCGAGTCCCTCGTCGGCGAGGATCACCAACAGGGCGTGCTCGCCTACGGACAGGACGACGATGTAGCCGCCGTTGCAGCGGACGACGACGTCGCGCAGCCCGCCGAGACCGACCTCCGCCGCCGTGCGGCGGCCGACGCCGAGGCTCGCGGCGGCGAGCGCCGCCACCGACTCGGGCTGCACGGTCGCGGTGTCGGCGGCCACGAGCAGCCCGTCCGAGGTGGAGATCACCGTTTCGTTGACGCCCATCACGCGTTCACGCAGGGACTTGAGCGAAGCGACGAGCGCTTCGTAAGGGGCGGCACTGGTCATGGTGCACTCTCCTCGGGCAGGCCGGTCGCTGTCCCGCTCACGGCAACAGGTTGTTCTGTGACGGGTGGTTCGGTGACGAGTGATGGGGGTGACCGGGCGGCTTGCGCTCCGACGGCGGTCGTGTGGACGGCAGTTGGCCGCCGGGCTGGCGGCGCGGAAGCGGCCTGTCGTCGGCGCCCGGCGGCGGCGGTGACTGCCGGTCGGCGGCCCGCGCGGTCAGCAGCGGGCGCGGCGCGAGCGGGTCGTCGTCGCGCGCGGCGGCCCTGCGGGTCGCGATCCTGGCCAGGTCGAGCATCACCGGGTACACCCCGCGCCCCAGCGCGAACGCGAGATCACGCGGTGTGCGGCGGCCGTTGGCGGCGAGCAGCAGCGTACGGCCGCGCTCGCCGATACGGTCCGCGTCGGACCTGGCCTCCGCGCGGACCGCGCCGCGCGCGAACTCCCCTACGGACGGCACTATTTCGCGCAGCGTCCGCAGCCGCAGCGCCGTCTCCTCGGTCAGGCGGGCGGGCTCCTGGCCGGGCCAGGCGGCCAGTTCGGGGCCGCGTGCGGGACCGTGTCCCGGGCCGCGTTCCGGGTCGGTGCGCCAGCCGGTCACCGGTTGCAGGGCCATCGCGAAGGCGCCGTCGAAGAGCGCGGCGGTGCAGACGACGAACAGCTCCGCCGCCGTAACCGATCCGCGTGCGGTCAACACCGCGCCCAGTTCGCCGTTTTCGGGGAGCGCGGCCAGCGCGGCCTCCCACTCCCGCTCGTCGATCCGCCCGGACTTCAGCAGCAGCGACCGGGCGGAGGGGGCGGCGGGTGTCTCGACGGCGCCGACCAGTCCTTCGCGGAGGAAGAGGGTGCCGCCGGGGCCGCCTTCGACGGTGACGGCTCCGGTGAAGCGCTCCTGGCGGAGCTGGGCGAGGAGGGCGGGGACGTTCCGGGGCACGCGCAGCTCGGGGTCGGAGTCGGAGTCGGGCGAGGGATCGGGCTCGGCGTCGGGGTGGTCGAGGACCGGGGCGTCGGAGCGCGCGGGGGCGGGGGACGGAATCTCCCGCTCGGACCCTGCCCAGGGCTCGGACTTGGGCTCGGACACGGACACGGACACGGACACGTCGTCGGGCTCGGTCCCGCTGTCAGCCGTCATGCGAACAGGCCCTCGGCGGCCGTGGCGATGTGCCGGGCGGCCAGCGCCAGATTGGTGTCGGCGCGGTCGAGCACCGTGGAGATCAGCACCGGGTCGCCCTGCCGGGCCACGACCCGCACGACGTGGTACGTCCGCCGCCCGGTCACCACCACGCTCTCCAACTCGCCCTCCGCTCCCGCCTCGTGCAGCCCGTCCTCGATGAGGCTCAGCAGACGGCAGACCTCAGGTCCGTTTCCGGCCACCGCGCAGTCCCCGCTCTCGGCGTATGTGAGACCGGTCACCGCGTCGACCAGGGCCGCACCGGACGTCCCGGACGCACCCGAGGTCCCAGCAGTCCCTGACGTCCCGGCAGCGGAAAGGACTTCGCCGAGCACCGACTCCAGCGCGTCCACAGGCACCCCTTCACTTTCGAACACCTGGCAGAGTACTTTAACGCCGAACTCTTTCACCTGTGATCGCGCATAGCTGTTTTCCGCTCACGCCGATCCTCGCCCGTACGGTCCGCGACACCCATGGACCTGCACAACCAAGGGAATTCCCGTGAACATTGAGTCGGCACTCAAAGAAGCGATGTCCGTCGAAGGCGCCATCGGGGTCGCGCTCGTCGACTACGAGAGCGGCATGGCGCTCGGCACGCTCGGCGGCGGCCGGGGCCTGGACCTGGAGGTGGCGGCGGCGGGCAACACCGAGGTCGTACGCGCCAAGGTCCGCACGCTGTCGATGCTCGCCATCGACGACACGATCGAGGACATCCTCATCACGCTGGGCACCCAGTACCACCTGATCCGCCTGCTCGGCAGCAGCACCGGCTCGCTCTTCCTCTACCTCGCGCTCGACCGGAGCCGGGCCAACCTCGCCCTGGCGCGGCACGTGCTCAAGCAGGTCGAGAACGGCCTGGAGGTCTGAGCCCCACCGGCTCCATCCGCTCCACCTGCTCTACCTGCTCCACCTGCTCCATCCGCCGCGTCGGGTCCACCGGCTCCCCGGGGTCCACCGGCACCCCCGGCACCCCCGGCACCCCAGGCCCTGCCGGACGGAATATGCGGACGGAATTTGCCCGTCGGTGAATTTCCGCCCGCCGAATTCCCTTTTCCCTCAGCCCGGCCCCAACGGGCCCCAACCGGCCTCAGCCAAAACATCCACCCCGCCCGTCACACGGTCGACAGATTCCGCGGGACGGTGTTTTGGCATGCGCCATGCCGCATACACATGTAGGGCGGCGCCCCGCCACGCACGGGAAATCCATTTCTCCCGCCCCCGGCCCTGGCCCCACTTTCCCCACGGGAACCACCTCGCGCGGCCCCCTCACCGGCCCCTGCCGCCGTGGCCGGATATCGCCGCCTCGGCGGCAAGCCGGTGCCGCCGGGCCGCTCCGCCGTCGCGCCGCCCCGCAGTCGCGCCGCCCCGCCGCTCCGCCGTCAGCCGGCGACGCGGAAGACGTAGTCGCCGGACCCGACCTCGTAGGCGGCGTAGCCGTCCTTCAGGCCGGTGAACCGGGCGTCGGAGGGGGCGTGGACGGCGGCGCGGGTGCGGGCGGGGACCAGGATCTGGGCCGTGGCGCCCACGGGGACGGTCGCGCGGAGCGTGAAGCGGCCGTGGCCGAAGGTCCAGGAGGAGGCCACGCGGCCGAGCGGGGACTCGACGTGAGCGGAGGCTTCGGTGAGGTCGCCGACCGGGTGGGGCCGGATCGTGACCCGGGTGTAGCCGGGCGCGGCGGGCTCGATGCCCGCGACGCGCTGGTAGAGCCAGTCGTCGACCGTGCCGAGGAAGGCGTGGTCGTGGGAGCGTGACGTGTCCTGCCACTCCTCCCACATGGTCGTGGCGCCGAGGCCCTGGAACCAGTAACCCCAGCCGGGGTAGGTGGGGTTGGTGGCGACATCGTAGGCGAGGTCGCCGTTGCCGGTGTCGGTGAGGACGGGGAGGATCAACTTGGTGCCGAGCGCACCGGTGTTGAGGTGGCGGCCACGGGTCCTGATGTCGTTCGTGAGGTTGGCGACGACGGCCGCGCGCTCGGACGCGGGGACGATGCCGAGGCTGAGCGGCAGCAGGTTGGACGTCTGCCGGTAGCCCGCGTCCTTGTTGTCGTAGTACGCCTTCGCCTTGGCGTCGTAGAAGTTCGCGTTGATGGCGTTCGCCGTCGTCGTCGCGAAGGCGTCGAAGTGCGCGGCGTCGGCGCCGTGTCCGAGGACGCGGGCGATCCTGGCCATCATGGTGGCCGTCTGGTGGATGTACGCGGTGCCCGAGAGCCGGGTGCCCTCCGGCGGGAACGCGGCGCCGGGCGCGACCCAGTCGCCGTAGCTGAAACCGGTGTAGACGTTGCCCGTCTTCGCGACGGTCTGCTCGTAGTGGTCGAGCCACAGCTTCATCGCGGCGTAGTTGTCCGCCAGCGGGCGGATGTCGCCGTAGTACCAGTACAGATCCCAGTTGATCAGCACGAAACTCGCCGACCAGACCGGGTCGTTCACGCCCTTGGCGCCGACGGTGCCGGGCACGGTGTGGCCGAGCGTGCCGTCCGCGTTCTGGTCGTCGCGGTGGGCGCGCATCCAGTTCTCGTAGAAGTTCTCCATGTCGAAGTTGGCGATGGCGGAGTCGGCGGTGAGGTGCGCGTCCGCGTCGTACGGCCGCTTCTCGTACATCGGGGTGTCGGTCGGGATCGAGTGCAGGTTGTTCAGCGTCGTGTTCGCCTGGGCGTCCTGGAAGCGGTTGAGCAGGTCGCTCGAACTGCTGAAGTCGCCGGTGGCGGTGACCGCCGTGTGCACCCGCTCGCCCTTGACGGAGGTGACGGTGACGCCCGCGGGCGCGGCGACCTGTACGTAGCGGAAGCCGTCGTAGCTGTAGCTGGGGCGGTAACTCTCGCCGCTCGCCGCGCCCTTGAGCGTGTACGTGTACGTCTGGAGCCCGGCGTTGTCGACCGTGCCGTCGGCGAGCAGCTTCTCGCCGTACGTGATCGTGACGACGGATCCGGCGGGGCCGCGGAGCGCGGTGTCCGCCCAACCCGCCGTGGGCGAGGCGAAGTCGTACACTTTGACGGTGCTCGTCGCGTCGCTCCTGGGCGTGGTGACCTGCTTGACCGGGAGGGTGCCGGTCACCTTGATCGGCGGGAACGCCTGCGCGCGGAGGGTGCCGCCCGGGGCGGTGACGGGGAGCGCGGGCTTCCAGGCGGTGGCGTCGAACCCCGGCTTGTTCCAGCCGGGTTGTTCGAGCCGCGCGTCGTACGTCTCGCCGTACAGGACGGATTCGGTGCGCGTCGGGCCGTCGGCGGCCTGCCAACTGCCGTCGCTGGTCACCTGTTGGGTGCTGCCGTCGGTGTAGGTGATGTCGAGTTCGAGCTTCAGCTTCGGCTCGCTGTGCCAGGGCGAGGCGTTCCACTCGTCGGGGTTCGTCATCGCGTAGTACCCGCGGCCGAGGCTCACGCCGAGCGTGTTGCCGCCGCCGCGCAGGGACTTGGTGACGTCATACGTCGCGTACAGCACCGTCTTGTCGTAGACGGTGAAGGCCGGGTCGAGTTCGTGGTCGCCGACGCGCTGTCCGTTGAGGTAGAGCTTGTAGTAGCCGAGCCCGGCGACGTAGGCGCGGGCGGACGCGACCTTCTTGGGGCGCTGGGCCTTGCCCTTCGCGCCGCCGGTGGTGAAGTCCTTGCGCAGCAGCGGCTCGGGCGGGCTCGGGACGCTGACCGAGCTGTACCAGGGCGCGTCGCCGTAATGCGCGGCCTCCAGGGCCGCGGGCCAGGCCGCGTCGTCGAAGTCCGGCTGCTGCCAGCCGGTCGGCGCGGTGTCGCTCGCCTTCCAGGCGGCGTCGGTGACGAGGTCGGGCGGGACGCCCGCCGAGCCGTCGATGTGCAGCGTGCCGATCACCCCGGCCGGGCCGGGGAAGGTGTTGACGGCCTGGACCGCGATGACGTTACGGCCGGGCCGCAGGTCGGCCGCGATGTCCGTGACGGTGGCCGTGCTCCAGGAGTTGCTGACCTGCGGCGAGCGCGCGATCTCCTTGCCGTTGACGTAGAGGACGAAGCTGTCGTCGGCCGTCAGCTCGAACGGGGCCGCCGTGACGGCGGCGTTGGCGGGGAGGTCGACGGTGCGGCGGAAGTACCGCGTGGCCGCGGGCGCCGAGTCGGCCGGTTTGCCCTCCGGGTACCAGATCCAGTCCGCGCCGGTGAGCGTCGTGGTCGCCGGTTTCGTCGGCGAGCCGATCCAACCGCCCTTGAACTGGCCCGGATTGAGGAACGCCGTCTCGAACGAGGCCGGTTGGCTCCACCGCGACACCTTGTGCGCCCCGTCCCAGACCCGCACGCGCCAGAAGTACCGCGTCTGCGACCGCAGTTGCCGTCCCGCGTACTCGACATCGAAGGACTGCGCCGAGCGCACCTCGCCGCTGTCCCACACATCCACGCGGCCGTCGCGCGTGCTCGACACCGCGATCTCGTACGCCGTCTGCCTGGCGCCGTGCGCGCCGCCGTTCGCGCTCAGCGTCCACCCGAGCCGCGGCTTGGCCTCGTCCACCCCGAGCGGCTCGGTCTGATGCTCCACCGTCAACCCCCCGGCCCGCACCCCGCCGCCCCCGCCGCCGTGCCCGGCCCCACCGGCCTGCGCGGGCGCCACCCCCACGACCACCAAGCTCAGCACCGCCGTCACCACACGCACGATCACCGGGGTCTCCTCTGCATCTCTGCTTCGGCACGATCTCCCCATGCGTCGACCCTACGCGTCGCCCACGAAAAAATCGTTTCAAGTCCGTGGCCGCGAACCTAAGCGGCCACCCACCGAAGGGTCAAGAGCCCCAACACAAAGCATCAACCCCACCCAATTGAAACGTATTTGAAACCCTGACACCCCCACCCATCCCCCCACCTCCACCGCCTACCGTGCAGCCATGACCGCCGCCGCCCCGCACCCCCGCCCGCTGCTCTTCCTCGACGTCGACGGACCGCTCATCCCCTTCGGCGCGACGCGTAAGCAGCTCCCGGACGGCTACCCGACCTACACGAGCCAGCTCGGGCCCGACGCCAACCCCCTGCCGGCACGGGTCAACCCCGCCCTGGGCGCCCGCCTGAGCGCCCTGCCGTGCGAGCTGGTGTGGGCCACCACCTGGGAATCCGAGGCCAACATCTCCCTCTCCCCGCTCCTCGGCCTCCCCCAGCTCCCCTTCGTCTCCTGGCCCGACCCCTCCGAAAGCCACGACATCCCCGGCCTCCACGGGAAGACCCGCCCCCACCCTGCTCCACCGCGTCGACCCCCACCACGGCCTCACGGCCACGGACTTCGCGGCGCTCGACGAGTGGCTGAGCCGACTGCCCGACAGGGGCGAGTGATGGGGCCGTGCCCAGAGTGCCAAGTCCGCCTGACGGGTCCTACGACCTCCACGCCGAGTCTCCTGGAGCGTCCACGGGCGCCGCGGCCTGCGCGCGGCGAACTCGGTCCAACGTCTCCTCGCCGTGCGGCACACCAGTCGCACTGAGGATCTCCGCGAACTTGACGCCGATGAAGGCTCGATGAGTTCCCGTCAGTTCTCGGAGCATCGACGCCAAGGAGTGCTCCCAACTGTCCGAGGCATCGAGCAACCCCTGGTGATCCACAGTCCATTGCAGGACGTCCTTGGCTTGGTCCGGGTGGTAAAGCAGCCACAGAGCCGCCAGGCCGTGGGGACCCCCGCCCACAACGTCGCGATAGAACCGGTACGCCTCGTGCTGGTCCGCCCCCCACAGCGACGGCAGCGCGGGCGGGGCCGGTGGCGGCGACAGGGCCGGGCGCCCCGGCCGGAAGCGGAAGGAGACGCCCAATGGATCCAGGCGGTAGGGCTTACCGGGATCATGGCGCCCCGAACTGAAGGGGGAAGGGCTCGCGTCGGACAGGCCGGGCCAGACGCCACTGAGCGAGGCGCTTTCGACGATCCGCCGGACCATCTCGTCCTCGGTGAGGGCGAGTCGGGCGACCACGGCGGGATCGCTCACCCACCATGCCAGGCCCTGGGGATACGTTCGGCCGGACTCGCCGCCCGAATCCCGACCGCGAGTCCGCGGTTCCACCTGGCACTCGCGTACTCGCAGCGACACCCATCGCGCGTCGCTCGCAGGCGCTCGCCAGGCGCTCATCAGGCCGAGCCGAGGGTGCCAGCCCACCGGCGCGCGGTCCTTCGGGTAGGCGACGAGGTCCTCCCCGTTCGGGTCCAACAGCACGAGTGCGCGGGCCTGGACGGCGCGACTCCACCGGAGTGCGATCAGGCACGACAGCGCTGAGGAGGTGGGCATTTCGACCAGCGGCTCGTAGACCTGCGACTCGTTCATGTGCGACTCCATTCGGCAGGACCGACGGCAGAGTGGGCGTGGTACCAAGTGAGGAGAAAGGCGACAACACCCGGCCGCCCGGTGGATTCGGCGGCGAGAGTTTCGAGCAAGGCGGCCAGCGCGACGCGGTGGCGACTGTCGGGCGATTCACCGACGGCCGTCAGCGCCGCTGACATCACTGTGTCCGTGCCCGGACTCTCCAACGCCGCCATCACCAGGGGAACCAATGCCTCCGGCTGCTCCACGACCAGTTCGGAGAGCCGCAGCTTGAGAGCGCCGGTGCGCTGACCACCGTCGACGGCGCTGCGGCCGAGTTGTTCCATTACGTACACGGCGTAGGCATGGTGGCCGGTGCCGACCTGCGCGGTGGACCATTCGGCCAGTCGACGCAGTACCGGATCCCGGTTTGCCGACTCCGTCAGCAGGGCCCTCAGCGCGAAGGACACGGCCGCGTAGAGTCTCCTGACGGTCTCCTGCTCGACGGGGCCGTCGAGCACCTTGTGCAGCAGTTGCAGGGCGGTACCCGGGCGACCCAGGCCAAAGCTGCCCGCGCAGGTCTCCGCCACTGTGCAGCGGAGATTGACATCGACGACCCGACTCCAGTCCCGCACCTGTGACGTCACCCTGCCGACCATCTGTTCGTTCTGCGCCGCCTCGCCGAGGGCGTATGCCGCCAGCCGGCGGTGCCAGCGCAGGCCCGACTTCGCGAACGCCTGGAGCGGCTGGAGCGGCCTGGTACCGGTGGCATGGCAGAGAACCCGCCCGATCGACCGCCCGGCGGTCAGGTCGTATCCGGGCTGGTACTCCCGGCTGAGAAGGACCGCGCAAAGGTGGGTTTCCATGCCCGCCCGATCCCACCAGAGTTGCCGCAGCACCTGGTCCGCACGGTGCCTGGCCGGGAAGTCGACAGCTTGGGACCAGTAGTTGGAACTGTCGCCGGGGACCAGTCGGCGTGGCAGGAGTCGCGCCTCCACACACGCCAGCCGACTTTCGAAGCTTGGTCCCAGCACGTTCGGCGGCCGGGCGCCGTGGACATCGGGCACAAGCACATCGCGGACACGCGTACGGTCGCCGTCGAGGTCGACGGCTCGGTCATGCGTGGTGTCCCACCTACCGAGGCGCTCGCGCAGCGCCGCCGCGTACGTCTGTACCGACTGGCGGTCCTCCCCGTGCAGAAGGGCGACCGCCGCGAGCAGTGCCAGTTCGTCCGGCTTACCGGCCACCTGGTCCAGAGATTGGCACACCTCGTCCGCGCCGCCCTGACTCAGGTTGGTGACAGCCTCCTCCACTGATTGGGCGCCGGCCGCCACGGCTCGCAGTTCCTCGGCGACATCCACCCCGGACTGCGGAAGTTGGTCCGCGTCGAGGTATCCGGCGAACACCGGGTCATCGAGGTACGACCAGGCGGAGGAGAGGTGATCCGGCGACAACTCACCCGATTCCACGGCGGACTTCAGGTGTCCTGCGGCGACGTCGTACGCCCGCGGACGCACATGGTCCACCAGCCGATTTCGCGCTTTCACCGACTGGGCGAGATCGTCGTCCACCACGATCACCAAAGCGGCTCCGGCGTGGACCAGATGACCGGCCATCGCGCTCAGCACGACATCGTTGAGCGCGTCGACGGTCTGCGGTGTGGCGCCCGCGAGGATGTAGCCACGCGGTGCGGACGGACGCCAGCGGGCCAGGTCCTGTCCGGCATCGAGGCCGGTGATGCCGTCGGCGCCGAACCGCTCACGGAGCAGGGCGAACGCCGCGGTGGCCGCACCAGCGCCGCGGGCGCCCCGCAACAGGAGAACGCGGTCCTCCAGCACCGCACGGCATCGGGGATACGACGGGGGCTCGACAAAACCGCGCAGCCGGTCCTCGATCTCCGCTGCGGAGTATGCGCCTTCGCGTAGCCGTGGGGTGAGGATGTTCTCGGCTGCTTCTTCGCCGTCGCGGAAGATGAGAAGATTCAGGTCTCGTCCCACATTGCCCATGTGAGCTGCGGCACCGGCGCCCACCTGCTGCCGATTGCCCTGGTACGAAGCCGACCCGGCGGGCTGGGGCGCCGGGTCGGAGCCGTCCTCGGCCCGAGGGTGCGGTATGTCCCACTCGCCGCGCACTTCGTGCGCGTCTGCGGTTTCCGCGGTCACCGGTCGTCCTCGGCACCGCCGCCGACGTGCTTGGAGCCGGAGACGTTGTCGCCGCTGCCCCAGTGCTGGTTGGCTGCGCGATGGGTTGTGGACCGACCCGTGAAGTTGAAGTCCCCGCCCACACCCCCCATGAGCGCGGCGCTGCCGTCTCCCACTTCCTGGCTGTTGCGGTGATACGTGGCCGCCGGTGGCACACCCGGCGTTGCCGAAGCGGCCGGGGCACCAACCGCTGCGTCAGCGCTGTCGGCAGAGGGGGCCTCTTTGAGCTCCTCCCTCGCCGGAACTCCCGCACTGAGCAGGTTCCCGGATGGCGAAGGGACATAGAGCCAAGCCCGCTGGGCGAAGTTCTTGCCGTCCACTGTCGCGGGCACCTCCGTGCAGCGGTCCGGGTGCAACTGTGTGTATCCCCCGATTACGGCATCCTCATAGACACGGTTGGAGAGGATCGCGACAACGTGCGTGGTCTGCTCGCTGGCATTGGCGAGCATCGCCTTGACCTGCCGGGAGTCCAGCAACCTGTGTGTGTCGTTGCGAGGGGTGCCGTTGCCGTCGCCCGGGGCGTCCGCGTCCGGCACCGGACCGACGTGCACGCTGGCCCGCAGCCTGATCCGCGGCCCCACCTCGGAGCTGTTGTACTGACCGAGAATCTCGTCGAGTACGGGCAGGAACGGCCAGAGAACATAGGGCAGATGTATCGGGTCGAAGCCGAAGACGATGCCGTCGCCCGTACTCGCCGGGAATCGCTTCGCGTCCCTCAAGTCCTTGAGCTCCGCCTTTTCCAGTGCGCGATCGACGAGTTCGGGAATCAGCTCACTCACCGGGGCGTGCAGAACGGACGGAAGTCCGGTGAAGTCCTTCGCGTCGACCGCGAGGAGGGCGCGGTAGGGAGGCAACGGTCGGCTCTGCGACCAGGGGGCGGGAACGGTCACGCTCACAGGTGTGCTCCTGACGTCGGACGGATGCTCTGGACGGTGCAACTGCCGGTTGGCGGCCGACTCCCAGCATTCGCGTACGTCTTGAGCCGTTCTGCACAGCGCAGGGCACTCCGCGAGTGACCGCGGTCACAGCGGACACGTCTCCTTCAAGGGCTGACCGCAGAGCGGGCCGACGGGACGTCAGGCCGTATCGGCCCACGTCCGTAACCCGTCCAGGTCCTTGATCACGATCGACCGTCGCGCCGTCTCCACTGCGCCGGCGTCACGTAAGGTGCGCAGCGCCACGCCCACGGCGTTCCTGGTCACTCCGATGGACTGGGCGAGTTCTTCCTGCGTGAGGCCGGTCAACCGGACCGGCAAGTCCGGCTGTGCCGTGGCCGGTACTGATATCGGTCGACCGTGGCCCGAGCCCGCCAGTTCGACCAGTCGCACCAACGTGCGCGCGAGGCGGGTCACCAGGGGAAGGGTGAGCAACTCGGCGCGCAGCAGATCCGATTCACGCAGCCGGTGCATGGCTTGGCGCATCAGGTCGATCACCAGCCCATGCCGCTCGACGTAGGCACGGAAGCGCTCGGCCTCCAGGACCACCGCCGTGCACGGGCTGAGCGCGATCACATCGGCGATCCGCGTCCTGCCGTCAAAGACCGACACCTCGCCCAGCAGGTCACCCGGTCCGCGGAAGGCGAGCAGTGTCGTGACCCCCTGATGGTCCCGGCTCACAACCTTCGCGATTCCGGTGGTGAGAGCCAGAAGATGTGTCCCGGGATCGCCCTGCCGCAGCATCACGCTGCGCGGGCGAAACCGCCGTGTCGTCCCTTGGCTCATGACGTCGCGCCACGGCTCCGCTGGCAGCACGGGGACCTTCCCTCGAACCGACGAACCTGTACATGCGATCACGGACCGGGGCCGTGGCGTCACAGAAGGTTCTACTCCCGGAACGCGACAGATGTAAGCGGGCGTCGAACGGTTCCCCGCGTGGGGGATGTCAGGCGTCGGCGAGGAGGGGGTCGTAGGGGGTGGAGCGGTGGCGGGCGGACATGAAGGTGAGGAAGTCGGTGATGAAGGCGGAGCGGGTGTAGGTGGAGGCGGTGGCCGGGACGGTGCGGGTGAAGGCGGTGCGGAAGAGGGCGCGGTATTCGGTGGCGTCGATGGTCTGGTTGCCGTCCTTGTCGGTGACGTCGAAGAGGACTTCGGCGACGCGGATGAGGGCGGGGCCCGCGAGGGTGGGGGCGGCGGCGGTGTATTCGGCTCTGCTGACGCGGCCGTCGCCGTCGGTGTCGAGGGCGGACTGGAGTTCGCGCCACCAGTCGGCGTAGGCGTTGTAGAGCTTGGTCTCCTGGGGCTCGTCGAGGTCGAGGCGGGAGGACAACTCGCGGGCCATGGCGGCGAGATCGGGCCAGTCGAGGAAGCCGTCGCCGGTCTGGTCGAGGACTTCGGTGAAGAACTCGTCGGCGCTGCGCCGCGATCCGCCCGTGGCGGAGGCGCCGGTGGCGGTGGGGCCGTCGTCGGCGGACTCGCGCTGGGCGGGGAAGGGCGTGACGAGGCGGATGAAGGCGCCCGCCTGCTTCATACGGTCGCGCACGGCGGTGACCGTGGCGTAGGCGGGGTCGTCGCTGTCGGAGGTGAGGGCCATCAGGTTGGTGAGGGTCTCGGTCCTGATCCAGCCCTCGGGGAGGAAGCGGGCCAGGCCGGCGGCCATGTAGGCGCCCTGCATCAGCGTCTGGGCGCCGGGGATCTCGGGCAGACCGGCGCGGCGGCGGAAGGGCTCGGGGAGGGACGCGACGGTGATCTGCCCGATGACGGGCCCGGCGAGCGCGCGGCCCGCCGCCCAGACGGTGGGCAGGCCGTCCAGCAGGGGCGGCGCGGGGAGGTGGTCGAAGAGCTTGTAGAGGATGATGCGCAGCGCCTCGGTGTTCTCCAGCTTCTCCTCGACCATGCGGTCGAAGTACTGCCAGAACTCCGGAAGTGTGGCGGGCAGTTGACCCGTCGGGTCCCCCAAGGCACCGAGGAACGCCTGGAATTCGGCGTAGAGCTGCTCCATCGTCGTCTGGTCGAGCGGCTGCCCGCTCAGCCGGCACATCGTGACCGAACTCTCGAAGAGCGTCGCGACCACCCACGCGCGGACCTCGGGGTCCATCGCGTCGTACGGACGGTGCCGGGCGTCGGCGCCGTTGAGCCGCGCGTGCAGGCGGTTGAGGCGCGCCGCCTCCCGCTGCCGTACCGCGTCGTCCGCGCCGAACATCCGCTGGAGGCTCACGAGGGTGTTGCGCAGCCGCCGCCACGGGTGCGCGACGAAGGTGGAGTTGTCGGCCAGGGCCGCGCCGATCTGCGGGTGCGCCGCCTCCAGGACCGTCGCCCTGATCACCGCCAGGCCCCAGCGGGGGTCGTTGAAGAAGCGGTGGAACTGGGAGTCGGGGCCGAAGAGGGATTCGATCCGCGGGGCGGGCGCCGCCGGAGGTGGCCCTGCGGGCGGCTTGACCGGGTCCGGTGCTACGGGGTCGGGTGCTACGGCGGCGGGCGCTACGGGGTCGGGTCCTACGGCGTCCGGTGCTACGGCGTCCGGCTTCGACGCTCTCGGCTTCACCGGCTTCACCTGCTTCACCGGTTGCACCGGCTTCGGCTTCACGGCCCTCGGTTTGACGGCCCGCGGTTCGACGACGTCCGGCTTCGCGGCCCGCGTCTTCACCGCTTTCCGCTTCGCCGCGTCCGGCTTCACGGTGCCGACCGCCTCGGCCGCCCCGGTCGCCCCGGCCGCCCCAGTCACGCCGGTCGCCCCGGCCGCCCGCGAACGCACGCGCTTGGAAGGCCGGTTGATGCTGCTGCTACTGCCTGTCTCCGTCACGTGCGGGACTCTCCGTTCGCGTGCGGCGGCACGCCGCCGAAGCGGCGCTTGCGTTGCTGGTACGTGTGCAGGCACTCCAGGAAGTGCGGCGCGCGGAAGTCGGGCCAGAGCACCGAGGGGAAGGTCCATTCCGCGTAAGCGACTTGCCAGAGCATGAAGTTGGAGATGCGCTGTTCACCGGAGGTCCGGATCACGAGGTCGACGTCGGGTGTGTCGGGGAAGGGCAGGTGTGCGGCGAAGTGGCTCTCGTCCACGGCGTCGGCGGACACCCCGCTGCGGATCAGGGAGCGGGCCGCCTCGACGATGTCGCCGCGTCCGCCGTGGTCGAACGCGACGGTCAGGGTCATGCGGCGGTTCGTGCGGGTGAGTGTCATCAGGTCGGCGAAGTCGCGGGCCAGCGGGGCCGGGATTCTCGGGTCGGCGACGCCGAGGAAGCGGCAGCGGATGCCGCGCGCGTGCAGCAGTGCCGCGTGTTTGCGTACGACGCGGCGCACCAGGCGCATCAGGTAGTCGACCTCGTTGCTCGGGCGGCTCCAGTTCTCGGTGGAGAACGCGTACAGGCTCAGCCACTCCACCCCGGCTCCGCGCGCCGCCTCGATGACGTCGATCACCGTCGTCTCCGCCGCGCGGTGGCCCGCCGTCCGCGGCAGCGAACGGCTCTCCGCCCAGCGGCCGTTCCCGTCCATCACACACGCGACGTGCCGCGGGGCCGGGGTCAGTGACGTGGCCCGTCGCGGCTGTCTGCCCACGCGGACTCCGGTGTCCCATACGACCGAAGTGCCGCTGTCTCGCTCCACCGTCACAGGTGCCCCCGGCCGTCACCGTCACCGCAATTGGATCAACACCTCACAGAGTCCTGGCACTTGGCCTCCGGCACATCCCGATCCGCGCATATTCACCCATGGCACGCCAGTCCGATTCCCCGCCTCCGCGACACGCGGGCGGAGGCACACCGGGGCGCGCGGAGACAGCGCCGTCTGACTCCCTGACCCCCTGCTCCCTGGTCCCTGACCAGGACATACGTGGCACGTAAAGGAGAGGCCGCGCCAAGAGGCCGCAAAAGGACGGGGCCGCGTCAAGGCGAGGCCGCGCCAAGAGGCCGCAAAAGGACGGCCCCGCGTCCAGACCGGGACGCGCGTCAAGACGGCGACCCGCCAGGGGGCTACGCGCTGCCCACCGCGTCCGGCTCTCCGGCAGGAGATTTGGCGGCGCGCATCGGAACGCCGCGGAAGGCCTGGACGAGGACGAAGAGGGCGCCGGCCGTGACGCACTGGTCGGCGAGGTTGAAGATGCCGCCGTTGCCGACCTGGATGAAGTCGAGGACGGCGCCGCGGCCGAAGGCGGGGGTGCGGAAGAGCCGGTCGGCGAGGTTGCCGCCCGCGCCCGCGAAGAGGAAGCCGAGGCCGAGGGCCCAGCCGGTGGAGCGGACGGCGGGGGCGACGCGGGCGATGAAGACGAGGACGCAGAGGGCGAGGAAGGTGAAGACGAGGGTGGCGCGGGGTGCGAAGGAACCGGCCGCGCCGGAGTTGCGGATGGCGGTGAAGGTCACAGCGCCGCCGAACGCGTGGCTGGCCTCGTGCCCCTCGACCACGACCGCCGCGACGGCCTTCGTGGTCTGGTCCACCACGAGCCCGACGGCCGCGGTCGCCCACAGCAGGTACGTACGCCGCACCGCACACCTCCCGATCCCAGCCCCGTCCCCCATCGAGCGTACGTGGCCGCCCGCCGAAACCCCGGCCCCGCGCCCGCGCCGACCTGCCGCCCGTACGCCCCCGGGACCGGTCCGGCCCCGCCCCGCCCGTGCCACCCTGGCCCGGCGGGCAAGCGGCGACGAAACCCCTACGCCTGCGCCGGCGCCGGCATCTCCCCCACCGTCCGCGCGGTGTCGATGACCGAGAAGTTCGCGCCCTGCGGATCGGTGACGGCGGCGAACCGGCCGTAGGGGCTGTCCATCGGGCCGAAGCGGAGGGTGGCGCCGAGGTCGACGGCCTTCTGTACGGCGGCGTCGCAGTCGCCGACCGCGAAGTAGACGTTCACGTACGCCGGTACCTCCGGCGGGAATTCGTCACCCATGGTCATGCGGCCGAGCACCGGATTCGGGCTGCCGCCGACCTTGAAGACCTTGAAGTCCACCCCGGCGTCGGTCATTTGCTGCGCGGAGTATGTGAACGCCTTCGTCAGGAAGGCGTCCGTGACGTCGGGCTCGCGCGTGAAGAACTCGGCCCAGCAGAAGGCGCCCGGCTCGCCCACCTTCGCGAAGCCCTTGTGCTGATCCGGCTGCCAGAGCCCGAAGGCCGCGCCGGTCGGCTCCTTGGCCAGCGCCATCGTGCCGAGCCGGCCCACCTGCATGGGCTCCATGAGCAGTTCGCCGCCCGCCGCCTTCACCTTCTCCGCGGTCGCCGCCGCGTCCGGGGTGGCGAAGTACAGGTTCCAGGCCGACTTCCCCTCTTCTCCCGGCATCGGCGGGACCACGCCCGCGACGGCCTCCCCGTCCGAGAACGCCTGCGCGTAATCGCCGAATTCGCTCGCGCTCTCCCCGAACGTCCAGCCCAGCACGTCGGCGTAGAAACGCTTGGCCCCTTCCAGGTCCACGAACATGGCGTCCACCCAGCACGGTGCGCCTTCCGGGAAATCAGTCATGACCCGCGACTCCGTCCCAACGAATGTGACGTACGTCACTTACGTACGTCTCCACGCTAGTCAGTCCTCGCGCTCCCCGCACGGCGAGGGAACGGTGACGGGCGACGGAGAGCGGAAACGTACGAAGTGGCCATGGTCACCACCGATCCGGGAATGCGCGCCCGGCGGCCGGAGGCTGAGGGAGTACGGAGGCCGCACCTCCCGTGAGACCCCTTCGGACAAGGAAGTTGACCCCATGTACAAGAAGATCCTCGCCGCTGTCGACGGTTCGGCCCACGGCAGTGCCGTCCTCGACGCGGTGTCGGCGCTCGCCAAGCTGACCGGCGGGACGGTGCAGGTCATCCACATCCGGCCGTCGCAGGTGATCTCCGGGGGGATCACCAGCACAGTGGTGCCGGTGGAGGAGAGCGCCGAGAGCCGCAAGGTCGTGGACGACGCGCTCGCGCGGCTGCGCGCGGACGGCATCACCGCCGACGGCGAGGTGGACGAGGGCCTGACCGAGGACCTGGCCGCGATACTCGTCGAGCGCGCCGAAGCCCTCGGCAGCGACCTCATCGCCGTCGGCCCCGGCCACTACAGCGGCATCTCCGCGCTTCTGCACCCGAGCGTCAGCCGCGCCGTCGCGAAGTCGTCTCCCGTGTCGGTCCTGCTGGTCCACAGCGAGGCCGGGGCCACCGCCTGACCTGCCCCTTCCCCTTTCCGGATCGCCCCACTGCCCGCCACCCCCGGTTCCGCACCCGGCCGGGGACGGCGGGCAGCGTCGTACCGGGAGCCTTACGCGGAGCCGCGCCCGAAGCCGTACGCGGACGGGGGCGGCGCCACCGAGGACAAGTGGCACCACCGGAGGTCAAGCGGCAGCACCGGAGGACAGGCGGCGCCACCGGAGGACAACAAGCGGCGGCACCGGAAGACAAGCGACGACACCGGCAGAAACGGTCAAGCGGGGCAATTCACCGACCGCCGGACACGGAGAGTACGGCCGCGTAACCTGACCGTCAGCCGGGCGCCTGGACTCTGGTGCCCTCTCCGTACATCGCATTCGGCGGTGTACGGAGAGAGGAGCAGTGCAGTGGCGCGTCACCGCAGGCCGAAGAGGCTGCGGACTACCGATCGATTACGCATGGGCTGGTGGCTCGTCCAGATTGCCGTCTGGATCCATCAGCACGTCAACGACCGGTAATCCGGCTGGGCGGGGGCCGTCTTCGTGGGATGCGGCGGCGGCCTCCGCGTACTCATCTCATGATGTGCCGCCCCGGCCCCGCGGGCCGCGAGTCGCACGACTTTGGCATATGCCAATCCACGCGTCGAGCGTTCCTTCGCGTGCGCGCCCCGGCCTCATCCGGCCACGGCGTGCGCGCCCCGGCCTCATCCGGCCACGGCGTGCGCCCCCCGGCCTCATTCGGCCGCGCCTTCAGGAGCGGCGGTACGGACCGCGCCCGCGTGGCGCTTGCGCTCCAGGACGACGAGCGGGCAGTTCAGCGCATCGGCGATCTTGATGAGATTGGCGGGGGTGGCGCTGCGCCAGCCCGACTCGATCTCACCCATGAGCTGCTCCGAAATGCCGACCTGGTCGGCGAGCGCCCGCTTGGTCAGCCCGGACTTCTCCCGCGCCCAGGTGACGGCCTCGGGCTCCTGATGGAGCCTGCTCGGCCGGGTGCGGTGCGACATGGGCAAAAACTAGCGCGTAGTAGCGCGTAGCACAAGTATTTATCGGGAACTACGCACACCTGCGCACGTTGCCGCCGCGCATATGCGCAGGCCAGACCGGCCGATACCCGCCCCTCTTCGCCGTATCACTGGACGCATAATGCGTAGTTGTGCGAAGCTCGCCGCATGACTGAGCGCCCGGACGCGCCGCCCGAGGGGGAGCTGATCAAGGTCGCGCTCGCGGCGTCCGGCCTTTCCCAGCGGGAGGCCTCGCGGCGAGCCGGCATGAGCGACACGCGGTGGCGGCAGATCGTCAGCGGTTACCAGTCGGTCGACGGGACACCGGTCCCCGTCCGCGGCCGTGACGAGACGCTGGCCCGGATGGCGCATGTCGTCGGCGTACGCCCGGAGCAGTTCGAGGACGTCGGCCGCCCCGACGCCGCCGAGGAGCTGCGCGACCTCACGGCCCGCAAGCGCGACATCGACGCCGCCTCGGCCATCCCCTCCGGCGCGTACGACCGCCTGGAGGAGCGCTGGCACCTGGTGGAAGCCGTGCTCCGCACCGCGCGCGAGGGACTGAGCCCGTCCGAGGACAGCAGCCTCGTCGGCCGGGTGCACGGGCTGCTGGCGCAGGACCCGGACGGTTTCACGCCCAAGGCCCCTGGCTAGCAGCCGACTTCACCCGTCGGCGCTCAGGCCGCGCCGGAGGACGGCGCGCTCGCCCGTACCAACTCCCGTGCCAGAGCGACGCTTTCCGCGAGCGTGTCGAGCGGCAGCGGCTGGGTGGCGAGCGCGCCCTCGTGCAGCAGGAGGAGCCGGGTGGCCAGGGCGGCGGGGGACGCGCAGGCCGCCGCGGTGGCGAGGCACTCGAAGAGCCCGAGCAGCCAGAGCTTCTGGTCCGCGGCGACGCGGTGCGCGGGGTGCGCGGGGTCGGGGAGTTCGGCCAGGGCGTTGATGAACGCGCATCCGCGGGTGTTGGTCGCGCTCCAGGTCCGCAGCGCCTCGAAGGGCGCGGTGACGGCCTCGACGGGGTCGCCGCAGGCGTCGACGGCGGCGCGGACGAGGGCCCGCCAGCGCCGGTCGCGCTCGCCGAGGTAGACCGCCACGAGCCGGTCCTTCGAGCCGAACTGGTTGTACAGCGTCCGCTTGGTCACGCCCGAGTGCTCGGCGATCAGGTCCACGCCCACCGCCGTGATCCCGCGCCCGTAGAACAGCTCCTCGGCAGCCGCCGCGATACGGCGGCCCGCGGCGGTCATGGGCCGTACGTCGCCCGCTTCCGTCTCCTGGAGCTCCGGCATCGGGCCCCCCTTCACTGATCGGTGTACCGTGGGTTGATGTTCACAGATCAGTGTACTCAGGAGGACGGTGGAGCGATGAGCGTGCCCGGGACCATGCGTGCGGTACGGATCGCCGGTCACGGCGGGCCGGAGGTGCTGGAGGCGGTGGAGGTGGCCGTGCCCGCCCCGGGGGCGGGCGAGGTGCTGGTCGAGGTCGCCGCCGTCGCGCTCAACAACACCGACCTGTGGACCCGCGAGGGCGCGTACGGGAGCCCGCAGGACGCGACGGCGCTGTCGGGCTGGCGCGGGCCGATCGACTTTCCGCGGATCCAGGGGGCCGACGTGGCCGGGCGGGTCGTGGCGGTCGGGCCACGGGAGGACGTCTCCGCCGACGGGGGCGCTGGCTTCGAAGGGGGCACTGGCCTCGACGGGAGCGCTGTGCTTGACCGGGATACGGCGCGGGCGGTCGCCGGGGATACGGCCCGGGCGGTCGCCGGGAAGGCCGTCGAGGCGGCGGCCCGGGGCGCGGCCGCGGAGCCGAACCCGTACGCGGGCCTCCTCGGCCGCCGCGTCGTCATCGACCCGGCCGTCTACGACTCCGACCGCCAGGACGCGAATCCCATCGGCCTCATGGGCAGCGAACGCGACGGCGGCTACGCCGAATACGTGACCGCGCCGGTCGGCCGCGTGCACGACATGACCGAATCCCCGCTCACGGACGACCAGTTGGCGTCGCTGCCGACCGCGTACGGCACGGCGCTCGGCATGATCGAGCGCGGCGGGCTGCGGGACGGCGAAACCGCCCTGGTCTCCGGCGCGTCCGGCGGCGTCGGCCTCGCCCTGACCCAACTCGCCCGCGCGCGCGGCGCGAAGGTGCTCGCCGTCAGCAGCGGTTCCAAGGCCGACGCGGTCCGCGCGGCGGGCGCGCACGTCGTCATCGACCGCGCGCGGGACGTCGCCGGGCAGATCCGCGCCGCCGCCCCGGACGGCATCGACATCGGACTCGACGTCGTCGCAGGGGAGTTGGTGAGCGCGTGCCTGCCGCTGCTGCGCGAGGGCGGCCGGTGGGTGGTCGCGGGGGCGCTCGGCGGTTACGGCGTCACCTTGGACGTACGCCGTCTGTATCTGCACAACGCGCGGGTGATCGGCTCCTCGATGCACACGCCCGCGCACTTCGGGCTCCTCATGGACCTGGCGCGCGAGGGCGCTGTCCGGCCGGTCGTCGCGGCGACGTTCCCGCTCGTGCGGGCCGCGCGGGCGCAGGAGGAGCTGGCCCGCAGGGGGCACGTGGGGAAGATCGTGCTGCACCCGTAGGCCCGCCCGCGGCGCCGGGCGGCGGCCTCCCCCGCACGCGCGCCCCGCCGTGGTGGAATTGGGTGCGTTCAAGCGAGGCGGGCGCGCGGGCACGCGGACGGAGCCGGGATGGGAAGAGTCGTGGGGCGGCGGGCAGTGCTGGGGAGCGGGGATGTGCGGCGCGTGGCGCTCGGGCTGCCCGGGACCGTCGAGAAGGAGTTGTGGGGACATCCCACGTTCCATGTCGGCCGCCGGATGTATGTGACGGTGCCCGACGACGGGACGTCGTTCGCGGTGCGCTGTCCGCGGCACGAGCGCGCGGAGCTGATCGCCTCGGAGCCGGAGAAGTTCTGGGTGCCCGCGCACGAGGCCCACTCGTCGTGGGTACGGGCGCGGCTGGCGGCGCTCGAGGACGAGGGCGAGCTGTACGACATCCTGCTCGACTCGTGGCAGCAGGCGGCGCCGCAAGAGCTGGTCGAGACGTTCCCGGCGAACGGCCGCCGCCCCGAACGGAATTGATTCACCCGGCGGCCGGGGGCTGCCCATCAATCCGCGCTGCCGTGGAATCAATCTCACGGGCGTCGCATACGGGGTCCGCGGGAATCGTCGCGGAAGGGCAGCACCGCCGATGGACGAAGCACGTCCGTACGCATGGGAGTTGGGGCAGGTCTGGCTGACGGTGGTGCGCCCGCCGGGACCGCTGACCGTACGGCCGGGGCCGGGGCGGGGATCGGGGCCGGGGCTTGGGCTTGGGCAGGGGCCTGGACGTGGACCGGGGCCTGGGCATGGGCCTGGGCATGGGCCGGGGGTCGACCACTGGCGGCTGGCGCTGGTGTCGGAGGGGCCGCTGACGCTGCGCCGGGCGGACGGGGTGGACCGGGGGGACCTGAGCGCTGCCGGGAACGGTGCCGCGAACGTCGGCCGGACCGGTGGCGGAGACCTCGGCGGGGACGCGGAGCGCGACCGGGCCGGTACGCGGCTGGAGGCCGGCGAGCTGGGGCTGTGGGAGCCCTCACGGCCGTTGCTCGTCAGGGCGGTTGAGTCCGCCGCGCCGCGAGGGCGGGCGATCGTGCTGCACCTGCCGCGCGAGGCGGTGCCGGTGCCCGCCAGGTCGCTGAGGCACCTGGTCGCGCGCCCGCTCTCCTCCGACACCGGACCCGCCGCGCTGCTGGCGCACTACGTCGAAGGGCTCGCCGACCAGGCGGCCGGTTCGGTGCTCGCCCCGCAAGGCGCGCGCCTCGGCTCGGCGGCGCTGAGCCTGGCCACGGCCTTCCTGGCCCAGCTCGCGGAACCCGCGCCCGTACCCGCGTCCCGCACCCTCGAACTCCGTTGCGCCATAGGCGAGTACATTGACCGCCACCTCGCCGCGCCCTGGCTGTCGCCCGCCGCCATCGCCTCCGCGCACCACATCTCGGTGCGCTACCTGCACCACCTCTTCCGCCAGGACGG
This sequence comes from Streptomyces sp. NPDC008079, assembly GCF_042957385.1. Lineage (NCBI taxonomy): Bacteria > Bacillati > Actinomycetota > Actinomycetes > Kitasatosporales > Streptomycetaceae > Streptomyces > Streptomyces sp. NPDC008079. The sequence continues at coordinate 795,790 of NZ_JBIBIC010000001.1, read as the reverse complement.
CGGCCGTACCGTCGGCGGACACGTCCGCGCCGAACGGCTCGACCGCTGCCGGGCCGATCTGGCCGACCCTCGGATGGCGCACCGCAGCGTCAGCCGGATCTGCGCGCGGTGGGGCTTCCCGGACGCGGCGGTCTTCGGCCGTGCCTTCAAGAAGGAGTATGGCGTCGCGCCCGGCGCCTACCGCAGGCGGCTGTTGAGCGCGTGAGCGTCCACACCGCCCCCGCACACGCCCGCCGAGCGGGCGACCGTACGCCCGAACTCCCCGCCCCACACGACCGGTCGGCCGAGGCGCGACCCCTGCCCCCATCGCGGCTCACTGCGGTCGTCCTCCCCGATCGTCGTCGCCACTGACGAACCGCACCGCGCGCCGCGCTCTCGGCCCACCGGCCCCGGGCACCCTCCCCCGTGCGCCGGGCCACCGAGTCTGCCGGGGGCCGAGCCGCCCGTCATCGGCCCTGTGCGCAAGGGAGTTGACCGAGAGCGCAATGCCGGGCCCGCGCGGCGCGGGCCTCAGCGGGCGGTGGTGCGGCAGACCGGGCGGGCCTCAGCGGTCCGTGGTGGTGCCGCAGACCGGGCGGGCCGGTTCGTCGGGGAGATACGTGCCGCGCTCCTGCCGGGTGAGGTCGCGGCCGACCGCGCGGCAGACGGCGGTGACGGCAGCCGCGGGGTCCGGCAGGTCAACGGCCCACAGTCGCACGGTCTGTTGCGGGTCGAGAACGAGGAGCGTGTGCGCGTCGGGGCCGAAGGCGAGGTCGGTTGCGGAGCGGGGCGCCGCCGTGAGGGTGGCCCGCACGTGTCCGGTGGCCACGTCCAGGAGGTGCACGGGCCCGTCCCAGTCGCCCGCCGCGACGGTCCGGCGGTCGGGGGTGAAGGCCACCGACGTCACGGGCGCGGTACGGCCGGTGGCCAGCGCGCGGGTGCGGCCGGTCGTCAGGTCGGCGAGCAGGACGTGGCCGTCCCAGGTGCCGACGGCGGCCGTGCGCCCGTCCGAGCTGAGCGCGACGCCCGAGTCCACCATGGGCATGCTGCCCGAACTGCCGTGCACAGGAGCGCCGTTGAGGATGGACCGGGTCTCCCCCGTGCCCAGGTCTACGAGCGCGACCGCGCCGTCCACGGTCTGCGCGGCCACGATCCGGCCGTCCGGGCCGAAGACGGGTCCCGTGCCGGGTGCGATCCACACCCGGAAGGTCGTACGGAAGCGGTGCGCGCGCACGTCCCACGGCCGCAACCGGCCGTCGTAGTCGGCGATGACGAGCGTACGGCCGTCGGGGCTGAACGCCAGGCCGCCCGCGTTCCCGGCCGCCGCAAGGGTGGCGGTGACCTGCCCCGACACGGTGTCCCACAGCCGCACCGAGCCGTCGCCGTCCCAACTGGCCACCACGCGACCGTCCTTGGTGACGGCGACCGCGACCGGCGGCGGTCCCGAGGACGGACCGGCCAGGACGCGCACATGTCCGGTGGCCGTGTCGCGCAGCCGGAGTCCGCCGTCCGTTCCGGCCAGTACGACGCCACCGCCGCCGAAGGCCGCCGCCGCGACGCCGGGCAGGACGGCGGGGCCGTTCGTCACGTCCCACAGCCGTACGGTGCGGTCCGCGCCCGCCGTCGCGAGGGTGCGGCCGTCGGGGCTGAAGGCGAGCGCGCGGACGGTGCCCGTGTGACCGGACAGCACCGCACGGGCCCTGCCCGTGGCCACGTCCCAGATCCGTACCGTCCGGTCGTCGCCGCCGGTCGCGAGGGTGCGGCCGTCCGGGCTGAACGCCAGCGCGCCGACCTGGCCCGCGTGCCCGGACAGCACCGCGCGTACGCGGCCGGTCGCCGCGTCCCGGATCCGCACCTTGCCGTCGGCGAAGTCCCCCGTGGCCACGCTGCGGCCGTCCGGGCCGCACGCGAGGTCGAGGAAGTCCCCTCCGTCGTCCGGGACTTCGTGAGCCTGCGACCTGGCAGCGAAGTCGGCCAGCGGGCGGCCGGTCCGGGTGTCCCACTCGCGGATCCGCCCGGCGTCGGACATCGCCACGACGCGCCCGCCCGCGCAGAACGCCATCGGTCCCGGGATCTTCTCGCGGCTGGTGACGATCCGCCGGTCGCGGCCGGTCGCCACGTCCCACAGCCTGATCGCGCCGCCGCGGTCCGCGGTGACGGCGGTGCGGGCGTCGGGGCCGAGTTCCCAGTCCAGCGGCGGCTCAGGGCCGAGGGCCACGGTCCTGGCCGCCCGACCGCCCTCGGCGGACACCGGGCGCAGGTCCAACTCCCCCTTCCAGCCGGTGATCGCGAGGGTGCGGCCGTCCGCGCCGTACGCCAGCGCGGTCGCGCCCGCGCTCGGGTGGCCGACCGTCGAGCGGACCCGGCCGCCCGCCGCGTCCCACTGGATCACCGTGCCCGCGCTGTCGCCGGTCGCGAGGGTGCGGCCGTCCGGACTGAACGCCAGGGATTCCACGTCGTGTTCGCGGTCCGGCGGACGCAGGACGGCTTTGAGGGGCAGCGCGGCGGCGGCTTCGAGGCTGACCACCGCCTCGGTGGTGGGGCTCTCGCGGTACGCCTGGACGGCCAGCAGCGAGGCGAGTTCGGGGTCGGAGCCGACGAGCGCGTCCGAGGTGGTGGCGAGCTGCCGCGACAGCGCGACCTGCCGGGCGGCGTCGGCGGCCCTGCGCTGCCGCTCGTTGCTGCGGCTCTGCGTCCACGCCGTCGCCCCGGCCGCCACGGCCAGGACGAGGAGTACGGACAGGGTCGCCGTCAACGCCCGCAGTCTGCGGGTGGTTCGGGCGGCGGCCTGCTCCTCGCGGCGGCGGGCGGCGGTGCTCGCGTCGAGGAACGCCCTTTCGGTGGGCGTCAGTTCGTCGGGTCCGCCGTCCGCCGCCGCCGGGAACGCCTCCTCGGCCGGGAACGCCTCCTCGGCCGCCGCGAGCCGCGAGCCCCGGTACAACGCGCCCGGCTCGCGGTCGAGTTCGTGCCACATCACCGCCGCGTCGGTGAGCCGACGGTGCACGCGCAGCCGGGTCCGCTCGGCGTCGATCCAGGACCGCAGGCGTGGCCACGCCTGGATGAGGGCTTCATGGGCGAGGTCGACGGTCCCGTCGTCCACGGTGATCAGCCGGGCCCCGGCCAGCTCGTCCAGGACGACGGCGGTGTCGTCCGCGCCCAGGGCGAGTTCGGCGCGGGCCACCGGTCTGCGGGTGTCGGGGGTGCCGTCGCCCGGCATGACCAGGCGGAGCAGCACGCGGCGCGCGAGGGCCGCCTGCTCGGCGGTGAGCCGGTGGTAAAGGTCCTCCGCCGTACGGGAGATGGCGCCGTGCAGACCACCGGCCTCGTCGTACGCCCGCTCGGTCAGCGCCCGGCCGGAACGCCGCCGCCACGTCTCCAGCAGCGCGTGCGACATCAACGGCAGCCCGCCCGGCTCCCCCACGACCTCCGCGACCACCCGGGCGGACAGCGCCCGCTCCACGATCAGCCCCGCGGCCTGCGCCGGCCGCACCACCGCCTCCCGCAACTCGTCCCGGTCCATCGGCCCCGCCAGCAGCGTCGCGTCCTGCAACGCCCCGATCAGCCGCGGATGCTCCGCACACCGCCCCAGAAAGTCCGCCCGCACCGCGATCACCACCCGCGTCCGCCCCGCCGGATGCGCCGCGGCCAACAGCCGCTCGATGAACCCCTCCCGCTCCGCCGCGTCGGCACACAGCGTGAACAGCTCCTCGAACTGATCCACAATCAGCCACGTATCCCCCCCGCCACCCTCCGCACCGGACCCCGCACCAACCCCCCGACCACCCACCGGCCCGAGTCCCGGACCAGCCCCCCGACCGCCGGTCGCGCCGATCGCCGTACCAGCCGTGAAGCCAGCCGCGCCAGCGCCCTCCGGGCCGGACTCGGAGCCGGACTCGGAGCCGGTCACGTGCCCAGCCGCCGGACCGCCGGTCGAGCCGGACTCCGCGTCAGCCGCGTACCCAGCCGCCGGACCAGCGGTGCCCGTCGCACGACCGCCCGCCACGCCAGGCTCCGGGCCGGACGCGTGCCCAGCCGCCCAACCGTCGGTCGAATCCGTCGCCGCACTCGCGGCCGAGGCCGTCGCGGGACCACCCTCCGGCTCGGCCGTCATACCCGTCGCACGACCGCCCTCCAAGCCGGACGCCGGACCGGCCGCGTGCCCGGCAGGGCGATCGCCCTCCGGGCTGGGCTCGGAGCCGATCACGTGCCCAGTCGCCGGACCACCCGCCACGCCAGGCTCCGGGCCGGACGCGTGCCCAGCCGCCCGACCGTCGGTCGAATCCGTCGCCGCACTCGCGGCCGAGGCCGTCGCGGGACCACCCTCCGGGCCTCGCTCCGGACCGGCAGACGTGCCCGTCGCACGACCGCCCGCCGGGCCGCGATCCGAACCGCTCACGGACTCAGCCGCCCGACCGCCCTTCGAATCCGTCACACCCCTGGGAGCCGGGCCGGGTCCCAGGGCAGCCGCCCGACCGTCGGTCGAATCCGTCGCCGCACTCGCGGCCGAGGCCGTCGCGGGACCACCCTCCGGATCGGCCGTCGTACCCGTCGCACGACCGCCCGCCGGGCCGGGGGCCGGACCGCCCGCGGTGCTGGCCGCAGGGTCGTACGTGGAGCTCGCCGCAGGCGTCAGGTGGGGGGCGTGGTCGCGGAGCGGATGGGCGCCGGGGGTGAGGATGCGGAGGGCGGCGGGGCGGGTGGCGGGGTCGGCGACTTGCTGGAGGCGGGGGATGAGGCCGGCGCGCAGGAGGGAGGACTTGCCGCTGCCGGAGGGGCCGAAGACGGCGGTGAAGCGGCGGCGGGCGGTGAGTTCCAGCAGGCGGTCGGTGAGGCGGTCGCGGCCGAAGAAGATGTCGGCGTCGCCCGCTTCGAACCGGGCCAGACCTCGGTAGGGCGCCGGATCGTCGCCGTCCTCGGCGTCCCGCGGCCCCGCGGCCCGCGTGGCCGCCGCCCGCCAGCGCCGCTCCCAGTCGGCCGGATCGCCGCCGCACGCGCGGACGTACGCCAGGACCACCGGCAGCGTCGCCAGCGTCTCGCCGGAGGCGGCCCGCGACAGCGTGCTCGCGCCGAAACCCGCGCCCCTGGCCATCGTCCGGTACGTCGGCTTGCCCGCCGCCTCCCGCAAGTCGCGCAGTTCGCGCGCCAGTTGGCGTACCGGGTCGTCGCCCGGCGCCATCTCCTTCTCCGGACGTCCCGACACCGCGCACTCCCCTCGACGGACAGAGCTGCCACGCTACGCAGACCCGCGCCCCACGGGGACGGCCACGGCCCGGAATTGCACTGGGTGCACACCGCTGCCGCATACCTCCCTGGCGGGGCACCGTCCTCTTCCCGTACGGCGCGCGGACGGCTCCGTAAACGTTGCCGGAAGCCTTGACAGGGGCTGGGGCAAGGCCGACTCTCGCGTGGAGAGAGCGCTCTCACGCAACCCCCCACACAAGGAGCAGGCATGTCGATGAGAGACAAGCGCTTGCGGAAACGGCTGGGCGTCGGATTAGTCGCCGTCAGCGCGATGGCCGCGGTGGCGCTGGCCGGTTCGCCGCAGGCGTCGGCGTCCGCGTCGGCGTCGGCCGCGGGAAAGGGCACCGTCTCCCCACAGACGGCGACCCGGACCGCGGCGGCACAAACGGCCGCACAACCGGCGGCGCAACAGGCCGCACAACCGGCCGCCGTACAGCCGAACGCCGTCCCCGCCGCCCCGAGCGGCTTCACCACCACCTGGAGCGACGACTTCAACGGCGCCGCCAACACCGGCTTGGACACCGGGACATGGCGCTACGACGCCGGTGAGGGCTGGACCTTCGGGACCGGCGAGATCGAGACGATGACGAACAGCACGGCCAACGTCTACCAGGACGGCAACGGCCATCTGGTGCTCAAGGCACTGCACTCGGGCACGGACCCGAACACCGGCTGGACGTCGGGACGGGTCGAGACCCAGGCGGACGGCTTCGGCGCGCAGCCGGGCGGCGTGGTCCGGATGCAGGCGTCGATCCAGCAGCCGAACGTGACCACGGCCAACGGCGCGGGCTACTGGCCCGCGTTCTGGATGCTGGGGTCGCCGCTGCGCGTGGGCGTGCCGTGGCCGGGTTCCGGCGAGGTCGACATCCTGGAGGACATCAACGGCCGCAGCTCGGTGTTCGGCACCCTGCACTGCGGGACGAATCCGGGCGGCGCGTGCAACGAGTCCAGCGGCGTCGGCAGCGGTGAACGGGCCTGCTCCGGCTGCCAGACGGGCTATCACACGTACGCGGTGGAGATCGACCGCTCGACGTCACCCGAGCAGATCCGCTGGTACCTGGACGGCGCGAACTACTTCACGCTCAGCTCCAACCAGGTGGACGCCACGGCGTGGGCCAACGCCGTCGACCACAGCTTCTACATCATCTTCGACCTGGCGATCGGCGGCGGCTTCCCCGCCGCCTTCGGTGGCGGCCCCAACGCGGCCACGGTCAGCGGCGGTTCGCTGAACGTCGACTACGTGGCGGTCTACAACAAGGCCGCGCCCGGCAGCACCGGCACCAACATCGCCAAGGGCAAGCCGACCACGGCCTCCTCGACCGAGAGCGCGCAGTTCCCCGCGTCGAACGCGACCGACGGCGATGTCACCACCCGCTGGTCGAGCGGCTTCAGCGACCCGCAGTGGGTCCAGGTCGACCTCGGCCAGTCCTACAACCTCACGCACGCGAGTCTGGTCTGGGAGGCGGCGGCCGCATCCGCCTACCAGCTACAGACGTCGGCCAACGGCACGACCTGGACGACGGTCTACTCCAACAACAACAGTCCGGCCGACATCCAGGACACCGCACTGTCGGCCACGGCCCGCTACGTGCGGGTCTACGCGACCGCCAGAACATCCCAATACGGCGATTCGCTGTACGAGTTGGCGCTGTACGGCACACCGACGTCCGGCGGCGGCGACCCCGGCGGACCCGGCACACCCACCCTGCTGTCGCAGGGGAAGACGGCCACGGCCTCGTCCAGTGAGAACGGCAGCTTCACGGCGGCGAGCGCGGTGGACGGCGACCCCGGCACCCGCTGGTCCAGCACCTTCAGCGACCCGCAGTGGCTCCAGGTCGACCTCGGCGCCAGCCACACCGTCAGCCAGGTCAAGCTCAACTGGGAGGCCGCGTACGCGACGGCGTACCGGATCCAGACCTCCGCGAACGGCACCACCTGGACGGACGTCTACTCCACGACCACCGGCACCGGCGGCAATCAGACGCTGAACGTCACCGGCACCGGACGGTACGTGCGGATGTACGGGACGGCGCGCGCCACGCAGTACGGCTACTCGCTCTGGGAGTTCCAGGTGCTCGGCACCTGACCCTCAGGACCTCAGGACCACGTGAGCACGTGAGCACGTGAGCACGTGAGCACGTAAGCACGTAAGCACGTAAGCACGTAAGCACGTAAGCATCAAAGGCCGCCCCCGGTGCACGCGCCGGGGGCGGCCCGCGTACCAACAGCCGTACCCGTTACGGCACTTGTGCCAGCCGCAACGTCCTCGCTCCCGCCTTGAAGGACTCCTGCGCCGCGGCGCTGGACATGAACGTCCAGTCGGAGCCGCCGCCTTCGGCGTGGGTGTACTGGAACCAGATGAAGCCGATGACGTCATGGCGGCTCGCCAGCCACGGGAAGAGGCTGGCGATCCAGGGGGCCTTGCGCCCGCCCGGCTGGGCGCCGGTCTCGGTGATGAGCAGCGGCTTCGCGGTGAACGCGCGCAGGGCGTTCACCGACGGGTTGAGGAGTTCGCCCGCCGTGCGCTCGGCGACCCCGTAGGCGTCCAGGCCGACCCAGTCGACGTAACCGTCTCCCGGATAAAGGGACTTCAGGCTGATGTCGTCCGCGCCGCGCAGCGTGTTCGGGGCCCAGACCCAGATCACATTGGTGGCACCGGCCTGCTGGAAGATGTCGTGGACGTGCTTCCACGCGGCGACGTACTCACCGGGTCTGTTGCCGCCGTTGGGCTCGGCCCACGGGTACCAGTGGCCGTTCATCTCGTGGGCGAAGCGCAGCGCGATCGGGAAGCGGTTGGCTTTGACGGCCTCGGCGAAGGACCTGATGTACGGGTCGTGCGCACCGTCGATGATGGTGCGCAGCGCGTACGAGGGCTGCTCGGTGCCCTTCGCGGAGCCCGCCCACGGTTCCCAGGAGACGACGGGCACGGCGTGCTGGGCGTAGGCGGCGCGGACCGGGCCCGGGTCGAAGCCGCGGGTCCAATTGACGTAGTACTCCACCATGTTGGGCGTGACGCCGCCCGCGTCGCGGCCGACTCCGGCCAGGACGGCCGAATTCCAGGGCGCGTCGGGCTTGGCGACGCCGAAGTACGTGGTCCCGGCGAGCGGTCGGCGGATGGCGTCCTTGCCGGGCACGGCGGTCCGCGGCGGTCCCGGCGCGATGGTCGACACCCCGTCGTCGTCGCCCACGCCGCTGTCGCCCGCGCCGCTGTCGGCCGCCCGGTCGGCTCCCGCGCTACGGTCGCCACCCCCGTCCCCGCCGTCACCCCAGGCGAGCGCGGCGACCCCGATCAGCAGCGCGAGGACCGCGGCGGGCACGACGTACTTCGCCCGGCTCCAGACCTGGCCGTAGAAGGGGCTGGACAGCCGCCCCGGCCAGTTGACGAGCGGACCTCCGCGCGTCCACCGGTCGCGTCTTCCCCCGAGCATGCTCCCCCGCCTCCGTCACCCGTTCCCCCGACGATTCCCTGAACGCCCCGCGCACCCTGCCCCCGCGCGCCCCGCCCCCTTCGGGCCCGGCCACGCCAGCGACCGGCCCCGCCCGCGACCGGCCCGGTCGGCGCGCCCAACGCGCCCGCTACCGCGCCGACTTCCGCGGCAGCCGGTCGAACAGCGTAATCCGCAGGCCGCCCGCGAAGTCCTTCGCGGTGCCCGCCTTGTACTCGGTCTGGAGGAATCTCCCCTCGTCGGCCGTCATCCCCGCGTACGGCGTGCGCGGCGCGGTGGCCACCAGCCAGATCCGCTGGACGTCCTTGGTGCACACCACGGGCGCGGAGCACGGCTGTCCGGTGTACGTACCGTCCCGCTGCGGCGACACCGTCACGTACACCGCGTCCGGCGGGTCGGCCACGGCGCGCAGTTGGTACGCGGTGCCCCGCATCGCCTTGTCCAGCTCACCGCTGTAGACGACCCCGTCGCCGCCGCGCGTCTGCGTCCGCAGCCAGGCCGACGCCGCCTGGTAGTCGGGGAGTCCGGGCCGCGGGTCGGTGCGCAGGCCGTTGAAGGCCGGCAGCGAGACCGCGGCCACGGCGACGGCGGCGACCGCGCCGAGCACGATCTGCCGGGTCGCCGCCCCGCCCTCCCTGCCCGGCAGCAGCTTGGCCAGACCGCACACCCCGGCGCCCGCGAGCAGCGCGACGGCGGGCACGGTGAAGACGAAGTACGACGGCGTGAACAGGTTGCCGTAAGAGCGCAGTCCGAACAGCGCGACCGGCGGCAGCACCGCCCACACCAGCAGCGGTACGCCGTTCCTGCGGCCGAGCAGCACCCCGAGCAGCGCGAGGCCGCCCACCGCGAGGGCGGCGTGCTGCGAGCCGATCAGCTCCTGCGGCAGCCGCAGCAGCGCGTGCACATCGGTGCCGCCCTGCGGGTCCTGGTGGTTCTGGCCGCGCGCCAGCATCAGCACCGCGAAGAGCGGCGCGACCGGCACTAGCGTCACCGCCAACCACGCCCCGGTGCGCTGGCGTTCGGTGGCCAGCGTGATCAGCAGATACGCCACCACGACCGTGGCCGCTACCGGGTGGAACAGCCCCGTGCACAGCATCCCGAACGCGTATCCGCCCCACCGGTCCGCGCCCACGTGGTCCAGCGCCCGGTACAGCAGCAGCGCCCCCGCCACCACCGACAGCGCCGCCAGCGCGAACGGCCGTGCCTCCTGAGCGAATCGCGTCGTCACCGGCAGCACCGCGAACACCAGCCCCGCGACCAGCCCGGTCGGCGCGTCGAACATCCGGCGGCCGAGCAGCGCCAGCAGTCCCGCCGTCACCGCCATCGCCACCACCGACGGCACCCGCAGCATCGCGGGCGAACTCCCGGCGACCGAGACCCAGATGTGCATCAGCACGTAGTACGGCGCCAGCACCACATCGGTGTTGTCCAGCAGCCGCCCCAGGTCCGACCACGACAGATGCGCCGCCCACCACGTCGCCGCCTCGTCCTCCCTGACCTGCGCCGCACCCACCCGGTACCCGCCCGCGACGAGCGTCACCAGCATCGGCGGCAGCATGATCGCGGCGCGGCCCATCCCGCGCCGCTTCTCCTCCTGGCGCCGCCGCGAGGCGCGCCCCCCCGAGGCGGGGCGTTCCCCGGTGCTGTCGTCCTGGATCTCCCACTCGCCCTGGCCGTGATGGGAGTTCCGCGGCTGCGGAATGATCGAGATGGGAATGGTGTCGGGGTGATCGGGGTGGGGATTCAGCACTTCCCGCTCGTTCATGGGGTGCTCCCGGAAGACGGGGAGGTGCCGGGTGAACCGCTCGGCGGCGCGCCCGGTGAAGGACCGGACGACGTCTTCGTCTGCCCGGTCGCCAGCCGCAGTGTGGCCAGACCGGCCTGGAACGCCTGCTGTTCGGCCTTGCTTGAGGTGAAGCGCCAGTTGGCGCGGGCGCCGGTGTCCCGGTCCTTCTGCATCCAGATGAAGCCGACGATGTCCGGATGGGCCTGGAGCCAGGGGAAGAAGGCCCGGACCCAGTTCAGTTGCTGCTTGTCGATCTGCGCGCCGGTCTCCATGATGATCAGCGGCTTGTCGGCGAAGGTCCGCACCTGTTTGATCGTCGCGCCGAAGGTGATCGCGGGGGTCTTCTCGCGCACGCCGTAGCCGGTCATGCCGATCCAGTCGACGTAGTCGTCGCCCGGGTAGTACGGCTGGAGTTTCACCTTCGGCTTCGGACGGATGATGTTCGGCGACCAGGTCCAGATCACATTGGTGGCCCCGGCCTTGTCGAACAGGTCGTGCACGTGCCGCCACGCCTGCACGTACTCGCCGGGCTTGTTGCCGTTCACCGCCTCCGACCAGGGGTACCAGCCGCCGTTCATCTCGTGCGCGAGGCGCAGCACCAGGGGCCACTTGGCGTCGGCGATGGCCGTGGCCGTACGGGTGATGTAGGCGTCGAACTTGCCGCTGATGATGTTGCCGAGCCGGAACTTGGGCTGATCGGTGTTCGTGTCGAGGATGACGCCGCCCGCCGGATTCTGCACCCCGCCCGCCCAGGGCTCCCAGGTCAGCACGGGGAGCGTGCCGTGCTCGTAGGCCGCCGTCATCGAGTACGGGTTGAACTCGTGCTCCCAGTCGAGGAAGAACGAGGCCATGGTCGGCCGGATGCCGCCGTCGTCGGTGGTGAACTCGTCCAGTTCCTTGGCGTCGTAGGGGGCCTTGACGGTGGCCGCGCCGAAGTAGATGCCGTCCGGCTTCATGAACTGCTGCTTGGTCGGCACGCTCGGGTCGCTCTTGCCCTTGAGCCGGTCCAGCAGCCCCGGGTTGCTCTTGCTGCCCCCGCCGAGACCGGAGTAGCCGGTGCCCTCCGCGTTGGAGACGACTGCCATGTAGACGCCGTAGGACAGCGCGGAGAGCAGGACCGCGTTGACGGCCATCCAGATCCGCAGCCGGATGCCCGTGCCGCGGCTCCACCAGTGCGACGGCTTCTTGCGCCGTCGCTTGGCCTCCGCCCGGCTGCCGGACCGGTTGGCGGCCGGCCCGTTGTGGCTAGACACTCATCATCACCGACCCCCCGAGCATGAGGCCGCCGATCACGTACGGCACCAGGACCAGGGCGCTGTGCGACTTCTCGCCCGCGAAGCTGTCGGCGCGGGTGCCCCAACTCGCGTTGTGCGCGCAGCGGAAGAAGCCGAGCAGGCGCACGGGGAGCAGCAGCAGGGTGTTGATCACCATGAAGGTGGGCAGGAAGAGCAGGTCCTGCGGCCGGTAGGCGAAGTGCCGCCCGAAGCGGAACATCAGCGAGAACAGCGACATCACGGCGGCCAGCGCGAGGAGCAGCACCAGGGCCTTGGTGGGGTCGCCGGGCAGCGGCAGGTCCTGGTAGATGGTGGGCCGGCCCCGGTGGAAGGCGGCGATCAGCCAGGAGGCGAAGGTGCCGAGCAGCACGAAGGGGACCGCGACGTCGGCGAAGTAGAACAGCGCGAGCATCTTCGCGTTGCGCAGCATCCACGGCATCATCCGCAGCGTGTTGTACTGCGAGCCGCGCGCCCAGCGGTACTGCTGCTTGGCCAGCTTCTTCAACTGGAGTGGGGCGTCGGTGTAGACGAGCGACGTGGACTGGTAGACGGTCTTGTACCCGGCCTTGAGCGTGTAGTTGGTGAGCGTGCGGTCGTCGCTCACCTCCAGGAAGACGCCGAGGAACTTCTCGCCGAGGAAGGCGTCCATGCAGTCGAAGAGGATGTGGCTGCGGAAGGCGATGGTGCGGCCGGGCAGGCAGCCGACGGTGCCGAGCACGCTCATCGCGGGCATCGCGTACTGGCAGCGCACGCTCTCCAGCCAGTCCGCCCAGCGGGTGAGCACGGTGCGGCTCGGCTGGAGGATGCGCTGACGGGTCGTCACCCCGCCGACCTGGGGGTCGCGGAAGGGCTTGACCAGTTCGCTGAGGGTGTTGGAGGTCCAGATGGTGTCGGAGTCGACGAGTACGGCGATCTCGCCGCTGGACTCGGCCAGGCCGACCTTGAGCGCGTTGCGCTTGCCGGGGACGGGGGTCCACCGCCAGAACACGCCGAGGTCGTCGCAGATGTGCTCAAGTGCCTCGTTGCGGCGGCCGTTGATGACCACGATGATCTCGGTCGGCCGCTGGTCGATGATCCGGCCGACGACCTCGCGGAAGAGGTCCTCGGGCTCGTCCACCACCGGAATGATCACGGACGTGGTGGTCTGGAACGGGCGCTTCCACGGCTTGTAGCGACGCGCGAGGACGACCTTGATCAGCCACAGCAACCAGATCAGCGCCATGAAGGCGGCGAAGGGGTACACCACCCCCTGGAGCCGCAACTCACGGATCTCCAGCAAGAACGCCAGCATGTCTTCCTTATCGCGCCGATTCCCCCGAGCCACATACAAGGCGGCGTGCCGCAGAGAGCGTAAGTGGTGACACGATTTTTATCATATGAACCTTAGCGTCCCTCACAGGATCACCTTGAGTAACGCCTCTGCCACGTACACAACGGCCCTGTCGCGTGAGCTGTGTTACACCCCGATGACAAGTCCGTTCCGCCCGGCGGCGAATTACCTGGACAAACGACCGGAGCGGTGAAATCCCGGTCACAGTCGTGTAGGTCCTGTGTCCATCGGACTGCTGTCACTGCCGTCCCGCCCGTGACTCACCCCGTCCCGACGCCGTTTCGCGCCTCCGCGTTTCCCCGTTTCGCGCCTCCCCGCCTCCCCGCCTCCGCGCCCGTGCGGTCATCCGGCCGTCGCACCGGTTCGGTGCGCGACTGCCCGGCGGACCCGGAGGCCCGGCTCGTGGAACCGGCCACGGCCGCACCGCCCGCACACCTAGAGACGACCATAGGTTCGTCTGATGAGATGCTTCCCGTGACGGTTCGCCGAGCAGAATGGCCGGGAATGAATGTGCTCACACGAGGGACGCGGCGGCGGCCCTTCCTGGTGAACGCCCTGGCAGGCGCGCTCGTGGGCGCCCTGCTGCTGCCGCTGGCCGCGTGCTCCTCCGGAGGCCAGGAGCGCATCGACGACTCCGGCAATCCCTCACAGTCCACGCCTTCCGGAACATCCGCCGCAGACCCCGTGACGCGCACCAAAACCCTGAGCAAGGCGGAGTATCTGCATCCGAAAGGCGTCTATTTCGGCGTCGCGACATTCCACGCGCCGGCATGGGCGACCACCGCGGCCGTGACCGTGGCGTCGGGGCGTCACCCGCGAATGCTGGAGTACTACCAGGGCTGGAACGAGGATTTCTCCGCCGCCGACGCCGAACTCAGTTACAAACAGGGCGCGGTGCCCTTGCTCACCTGGGAGCCGTTCGCCAAGTCACGGGCCGCCGACCAGCCGGAGTACTCGCTGAAGAAGATCGCGTCGGGGTCGTTCGACCCCTATGTGATCCGATTCGCGCGCCAGGTCAAAGCGGCGGGACAGCCGATCGCCCTGCGCTTCGCGCACGAGATGAACGGCGACTGGTACCCCTGGTCCGAGAAGAACAGCGGCAACTCGCGGGGCGACTACGTGAAGGCGTGGCGGCACATCCACGACCTCTTCCAGGCCGTGGGCGCGACCGAGGTGATCTGGGTCTGGAGCCCGAACGCGCTCCGCGGCGCCCGCGGCGTCCCGCTCAAGCCGCTCTACCCCGGCGACAGTTACGTCGACTGGATCGGTGTCGACGGCTACGGCTTCGGCGAGAAGACGGCCACCGAGGTGATCCAGCCCACGGTGGACGAGATCACGAAGTTCTCGCACAAGCCGATCCTGCTGAGCGAGACCGGCAGTTCACCGGGACCGCAGCAACCCGGCTGGACCGCCGACCTCTTCCGCTGGATCAAGCGGACGCCCAATGTGATCGGCTTCGTGTGGTTCCAGCACAGCGTGGACGAAGGCGGCCAGTACGACTACCGCTTCGACGTCAATCCGCAGACCAAGGCCGCATTCCGGAAGGGACTTGATTCCCTCACCCTGAGCCCGTGGCCGGTCACTCCCGATGCACCCCAATAAGGGGAGAAGACACCCCGCGTACATGTCTGACGCTATGATTCACCGAAATGAGTGACGGGAAAGGCGAACTCCTCCGGCCATGAGTACTCCCACGGGGCCCCCGGAAGATCCTCGCATACCGCACCAGAACGGTGCCGTACCGCAGGTCGACCAGCAGCAGACGCCACCTGCGCGGCAGACACCGCCCGTACAACCGGCGCAGCGGACGCAACCGGCGCGACCGGCACAACCGGGCTACGGCTTCCCCCCGACCCAGTTCTCGCAGCCGGTCCACCAGGGCTCTCCGTACGAGATCAGGCCCGGGGTTCCGCAGATCCCGCATCCGCAGCCGTATGTGCCCAACCCCAACGAGCCCGACTGGTCGGCGCTCGCGGACCAGCACGTGGCCGAGCAGCGGGCGCGCAAGAAGCGGATGCTGATCATCGCTGTCTCCGCCGTCGTGGTCCTCGCGCTGGCGGGCGGCGCCGCGCTGTTCCTGATGGGCGGGTCCAAGAAGGACGGCGACACCGTCGCCAAGGGCGACAAGGACAAGCAGACGACCGCGCCGGCCGTCCAGCCGAGCGATGTCGCCAGCGATTCGCCGAGCACGGAACCGACCGGATCGCCGAGCGGATCACCGACCGGATCACCGAGCGCCACCTCGACGCCCACGATGCAGGGCAAGGACCTCTTCTCCGACACGTCCACGCGGGTCAACGGCCAGACCTTCACGCGCAAGACCACCAGCCACGAAGCGCCGTGCTGGAAGGCCACCCGCAGCGGTCTCGGGCCGACGCTCGGGCCGAACAAGTGCGCCCAGGTCGTGCTCGCCACCTACACCTCGGCGAAGTCGTCGGTGACCGTCGGCGTGATGGTCTTCCCCAGCGCCAAGGAGGCGAACGCGGTGAACAGCGCCTTCAAGGGCGAACTGATCCCGCTCACCAACAAGTCGGGTATCCCGAACTTCTGCGAGAAGGTCGCGTGCGCGGTGACCCACGCCGTCCACGACCGCTACCTCTACACGACGATCGCCGGTCCCAACAACGGCACCGCGGGCGTCAAGGACGACGACGCTATCGCCGCCGGCCAGGGCATCGCCGGCTACACCCTGACCCGGCTGACCGAACTGGACTGACCCGCAGGGGTCGTTGACGCCACGCGACCGCGCCTTGTGAGCCCGTGACCCGTAACAGGGTCACGGGCTCACGTCGGTTCTTCGCCGATGCGGCGCAACAGGGCGAGGAGAGTGGCGCGTTCGGTGTCGTCGAGGGCGGAGAAGGCGGAGGAGAGGACGTCGTCGGCGATGCGGTGGCCGGCGGAGAGGAGGGCTTCGCCGGCGGGGGTGAGGTGGTGTTCGATGCGGCGGCCACGGCCGGGGCGGCGGTCGATGAGGTGGCGGTCGGCGAGGCGGGTGGCGAGGGTGCCGAAGGACTGCTCGGTCTGGAAGGTCGCGGCGGCGAGGTCGCGGGCCGAGGCGCCGGGGGTGCGGGCGACGGCGCGCAGGGCGTCCCACTGGGCGAGGGTGGTGCCGACGGTGGCCAGGCGACTGTCGAGGGCGCGGTGCTGGCGGTACTGCGCCTGCTTGACGGCTCGTCCGAGGAGTTGGAGTTCAACGGGCATGGGCACAGCCTAACACTCCGACTAAACTTGCTTATATAAATATCCTTAGTTACAGTCGACGGTATGACGACCCCATCGCAGCTCACCGTTGCCGAGACCGGCCCCACCGACGCGGGGACCGTTGCCGCCGCCCGCCCCGTACTGCTGCTGCACGGCGGCGGAGGCCCCTTCACCGTCGCGGGCCTCGGCGCCCACCTCGCCCGTACCGCGCGTGTCCTCACCCCGACCCTCCCCGGCTGGGACGGCACGCCCCGGCCCGAGGCGTACGACGGCGTGGACGACCTCGCCGTGGCGTACCTGGAGCTGCTTCGGGAGCGCGGGCTGCGTGACGTCCTGGTGATCGGCTCCTCGCTCGGCGGCTGGATCGCGGCCGAGATGGCGGTACGGGACGGCGCGGGCCTGATCACCGGGCTCGTCCTGATCGACGCGGCCGGAGTGCTGGTCGAGGGCGAGCCGATGACGGACTTCTTCGCGCTCGACGCGCGGGGCGTGGCCGAGCACTCCTTCCACGACCCCGACCGCTTCTTCGTGGACCCCGCCGCCCTCCCGGCCGGTCAACTGGCCGCGCGCCAGGCGAACATGGCCACCATGCGGATCATCGCGGGCGACCCGTACATGCACACCCCCGGCCTGCGCGAACGGCTCGCCGACGTCCGCGTCCCGACCCTCGTCCTCTGGGGCGAGAGCGACCGCGTCTTCACCCCGGGGTACGGGGCCGCGTACGCCGCCGCCTTCGCCGACGCGCGCTTCGAGGTCGTCCCGAAGGCGGGCCACCTCCCGCAGATCGAGCAGCCGGAGGCGACCTTCGCGGCGATCGACGCCTACCGCGCCCGCTAGGCCCCGGCACCCGGCAGAAGAACCGCCCAGGGGCCGCGCCCCAAGAACCACCGGCGCCCCCCCCGGCAGAGGAACCGTCCTCGCGGCGCGGGGGAGGGTCACTCGTCCACGACGACGACCCGCAGAAGCGAGAGGCGGGCCTCGTCCGCGAGGACGTGAATTTCGGCGACGCGCCCGGATGGGCTGACGGTGAGGGCGAAGACGGCGCGGGCCCGGCCGTCGTGGATCCAGGCGAGCTGGGGGACCCCGTCGACGAGGACGCGGCGAGCCCCCTTGGCCCGGGTGAGGAAGGTGGTGGCGACGGCGGCGGCGCCGCGGACGGAGGTGGCGCCGGACAGGGCGGCGGCGGGATCGGCCCGGAGCACGACATCGGGGTCGAGGAGTTCGAGGAGCGCCTCGAAGTCCCCGCCGCGGGAGGCCGCGAGGAAGGCGTCGACCACGGCGCGGCGCCGTACCGCGGAGCGCTCCTCGTCGACGACGGCGACCCCCTGCACCCGGCGCCGGGCGCGACTGGCGAGCTGACGGGTGGCGGCGGGCGAGCGCTCCACGATCGGCGCGATCTCGTCGAAGGGAACGGCGAACATGTCGTGCAGGACGAAGGCGAGCCGTTCCGCGGGACCGAGCGTGTCGAGGACGACGAGCAGGGCGAGCCCGACCGAATCGGCGAGCAGCGCCTGCTGCTCGGGGTCGGTGTCCTCGGCCGCGGCGGCGCGCGTGACCGGGCCTCCCGAGGGCGTCTCCAGCGGCTCCTCGCGGCGGCTGCCGCGCGAGCGCAGCATGCTCAGCGACACCCGGGCCACCACCGTGGTCAGCCACCCGGCGAGGTTGTCGACCTCGTCGGCGTCGATCCGGCTCAGCCGCAGCCAGGTCTCCTGCACCGCGTCGTCCGCCTCGCCGGTGGAGCCGAGCACCCGGTACGCCACCGCGCGCAACCGGCCGCGCTGCTCCTCGAAACGCGCCGCCAGGAACTCGTACTCGTCCATCGGGCCACCCACCTCCGTCACCTCGTCGTCGTGGCAGTGACCCGCCGGACGGGCCCGATGTGACACCTGGCGGTACCGCCACGCACCGTACAGACGCTTTTACTGGGCGGAACGGCCCCCTGCCGTCACCCGGAAGAGTGGTCTCGGTGCCCGTACGGAGGACGGGACCAATCCGGATGAGCCGCCGCCACGAACCTGTCGCAGGAGTGCCCTCACAAGAGCGGGCACCGTGAGAGATGGGGCGTGATGGGCGTAGAGCGCATCGACACCCGGCTGCTCGAAGAACTGACGGAGCAGTCACAAGACCTGAACAGTGACGCCTTGCGGATCACCGCGAGCGCGCTGGACGACTTCCGCGCGGCGGCACAGCCCGCGCCGGCGTCCTCGCGCCGCTGGTGGCACCGCGGCGGAGCGGTCGCCGGAGTGGCGGGCGCCGCCGCTCTGCTGCACACCTCGCGGGTCGCCGCGGCCTCCTCCAGCGACGACATCATGGCGCTGCAGACGGCGGCGTCGATCGAGAACCTGGCGATCAGCGTCTACCAGACGGCCGCGGGACTGCCGTTCATCAAGGACGGCAACAAGACGATCGCGGCGTTCATCGCCAAGACGACCACGCAGCACCAGGCGCACGCGAAGGCGTTCAACTCCGCCGCCACCCAGGCGGGCGGCAAGGCGCAGGACCAGCCGGACCCGAAGTACGCGGCCGTGGTCAAGCAGGCGCTGCCGTCGATCAAGACCCCCGCGGACGTCGTGAAGCTGGCGATCACGCTGGAGGACGTCGCGGCCCAGACGTACACGAAGAACGTCAGCCAGGTCAGCAACGGCGACCTGCGCAAGCTCTTCGCCTCCGTCGCGCCCGTCGAGGCCCAGCACCGCGCGACGCTGCTGGCCGTACAGGCGCTGCTCGCCGGGAACATGGGCGACCTGATCGCCATCCCGACGGACGTCGCCAAGCTGCCCGCCGCGGCAGGCAGCGTCGGCTTCCCCAACGCCTTCTACCCGACCAAGAACGCTTCACCGATCTCTGAGGGGGCCGTGAAGTGACCACCGCACGCGACGGCTGGGAGCTGCAGATCAGCGAGCGCGAGCTCGCCCGTCTCACCCAGGACATGGAAGAGGCCCACCGCGACACGCTGCCCGCGATGCGTGCGGCGGCCGCGGACCTCGCAGCGGAACAGCGCGACAAGGCACAAAGCGACCGGCGCGGCGGGGTGGCCGACGCCTCCCGGCGGCGTTTCCTGCTCGGCGCCGGCGGGGTGGCGGCGGCGTTCGCGCTCGCGGCGTGCTCCAGCAGCGACAAGAAGACCTCCGCGGACTCCGCGACCGGTGCGCCCGGCGGCTCGCCGACCGCCTCGGCGTCGGCGTCCGGGAGCAGCCAGTACACCGGTGACCTGAAGGTCGTCGCGCTGGCGACGGCGCTGGAGAACCAGGCCGTCGGCGCCTACAAGGCGACGCTGGAGGCGGCCAAGGCGGGCAAGCTCGGTACGGTGCCGCCGGCCGTCGCCACCTTCGTGACGACCGCGATGGCTCAGCACGCGGACCACGCGAAGGCGTGGAACGCGGTACTCACGGGTGCGGGCAAGCCCGCCATCACCAATGTGCCGCTGTCCAACCAGGCCGCCACCCTCAAGGCGCTCGGCGAGGCGAAGACCTACGGCGCCGTCGCCAAGCTGGCCCTGCAACTGGAGGACCAGGCCGCGCAGACGTATCTCTTCGCGACCTACAACGTCACCAGCCCCGCCGGGATCGCGACCGCCGCCACCATCGCGCCGGTCGAGGCGCAGCACGCCGCGATCCTCAACTTCGTCCTGGGCCAGTACCCGGTCCCCGACGACTTCCTGCCCGTGGACAAGGCGGCCAGCCCGACCCTGCTCACCGTCTGACCCCACCTGTACGGGACGGCCCGCACCCCCACACGGGCCGTCCCGTGCCTCGCCCGAATTCCGAAGGGAAAAGCCCGAGTTGATCGTCACCCGGCTCCACGCACGCACCGCTCCCGTCCCCGTACGCGTGCCTTCGCGCGTCCCCGTACGCGTACGCCGTGCGCCGTTGCTGGCCGCCGCCTGCGCCGCGCTGGCCCTGACCGGTTGCTCCAGCTCGGGTTCGAGCGGCGGTAGCGGTACGAGTACGTCGGCGGCTGCCACGTCGGCGTCCTCGTCCGCGTCGAGTTCCGCGTCGAGTTCCGCGTCGGCCTCCAGCGGCGGTGGCGCGGACACCATCGTCATCCAGAACTTCGCCTTCACGCCCGCGTCGCTGACGGTCGCGGCCGGCGCCACCGTGACGGTCACCAACAAGGACTCGACGGCGCACACGGTCACCTCGGTCAAGAGCGGCCAGTTCAACACCAACGACATCGCGCCGGGCAAGACGGTGACCTTCAAGGCCCCCTCGGCCAAGGGCACGTACGACTACATCTGCACGATCCACCAGTTCATGAAGGGCACGCTCACCGTGAACTGACGCGCCGTCGGATCACCGCGCGTTCCGCTCCCCCCACCGTGGCCGTACGACCGGTACGCGCCGTACGAGGAAACGAGGATCCGTCATGCCGTCAGCCGGGGTCAGCTCCACCGGCCGAGCGCTCGACCTGGCGGCACGCCTCGTCGCCGCCGCCGGGCTCGCCGTGGACGCCTATGTGCACGCCAAGCTCGCCGACCAGTACGACGCGGTGTCCGCCGACATCAGCCAGGGCACCCTCTTCCGGATCGAGGCGGGCATGGCGTCGTTCGCGGCCCTGCTCATCCTGGTCTGGCGCCGCCCGCTCAGCGCCGCCCTGGCCTGGCTGGTCGCCGCGGGCGGCCTCTTCGCCCTGATGCTCTACCGCTATGTGAACGTCGGCGCGCACGGCCCGTTCCCCAACATGTACGAGCCGGTCTGGTTCTACGACAAGAAGCTCGCCGTGTGGTCCCAGATCGTCACGATCGTCATGGCGACCGGCCTGCTCGTCCACTGGTACGTCACCCGCGTCACCCGCCGCCGTGACGCGTCCACGCTGCGCTAGGAACACCTCTCAACGACGAACTGCCCGATCCGGCCGGTGCGGCCGGGTCGGGCAGTTCGCTGTGCGGTGCGGTGGAGCAGATCAGCCGTGGGGGGCGGATCAGCCGTTGTGCACGCCGTTGCCGGACAGGACCGGGATCTGGTCCAGGATGTGCGAGGCGGGCTCGTCACCCTTGATCTGGCTGCTGTTCTCGGCGCACTGCTGGTTCTGCGGGGAGGCCAGGACGTTGATGTCCTGGACCGTGACCGGCACGAGGCCCACGAGGGAGCCGACGTTGGCCTTGACCGGGACGCCGAGGCAGGGCTTGTTCAGGGTGCCCTGGACGAGGCCGATCTGCGGGCTCTGGGTGCCGCCGGTGTGGGTGTTGCCGTAGCTCTGCTCGGCGCCGTTGCCGTTCACCGTGGTCGTGCCCTGGTCGTCGCCGAGGGCCATGGCCTGCGGGGCGGCGGTGACGCCGACAGCAACAACCGAGGCGGCGAGCGCAGCGCCGGCCAGCATCTTCTTGATCATCTGAAATCCCTTTTTGGTGCTCGATTGCACGGTTCTGGAGCGATCTGATCAACCGCTCACGTGGGGTTTGGTTCCGGCGATTCACTCCGATGGCGGAGTGCTGCCGCGAGGATGGCCGAAGCCGACGCGCGGCAGGTGGGGGAGCCGGGGCCGGGTCAGCGGCCGAGCGGGAGTCCGCCCAGCAGCGAGGCACCGGGCACCGCACCGGTCACGGTGGAGGTGGCGGCATCCTTGGTGGCGGAGGTGGCCTGGCCGAGGAGCGCGTCGGTCGAGGTCTCACCGCGCAGGCGGTCGGCGGCGGCGCTGACCGTCCGGAGCGCGGAGTCGACCTTGAGGCCGTCACTGAGCTGCTGCAGCGGCTGCTCGTTCAGGGCCTGCTCGACACCGCCGTTGATGCTGGTGGGCATCGTGGCCGCGGTGGGCATCTCGGGCGCCGTCATACCGTCGGCGAAGGCAGGCGCGGCGACGCCGACCGCCATCATCGATCCGGCCACGACTGCTGCGACCTTCGAGTACTTCATTGCCACCCTTTCAGTGCCGGTGTCTGTCGGCATGGTCAACGACCGCGGATAGCAACGGAAACGAGGAGTAAACCGGCCTCTCGACAATCACCCGAACGTGAGAGCCGCCTCGCCCAATTCTCGTATTAATTCCGTTGCCCAGGGTTACGAATACGTGCGGCGAATACGGGCCATGGAGGCCGCGTGGGCGCCCGACGCGGCGTGCGCGCCGTGGGCGGCGGCGTGCGCGACCCGCGGTCCGCGCCCGCGGCGGTAGAGCATGGCGCCGCCGAGCAGCAGCGCGGCGCTGGTCGCCCCGGCCGCCCCGAACTCGCCGCCGGCGACGCCGGTCTCGGCGAGCGACCGCTGGTCAACCCCGTCCAGGACGGCGGGGACCGCGTGGTTCGGCTCGGGAGCCGGCGGAAGCCTCCGGACGTCGACCGTCGGATCGGTGTGCACCGAACTGGTGTCGGTGCCGGTGACCGCGTGCGCGCCCGTGCCGTCGTTGTCGCAGGAATTCCCGGACACCGCATTCAGCAGCGCCAAGGGGTCCACGGTGTTTCCGCACACATTGAGCGGAACGTCGACCGGAATTTGCACCGAGTTCCCTGAGGCCACGCCCGCGGAGCCCTGGGTGCCCGACGAATGGGCGGAGGAGGGGGCGCCGGAAGCGGTGTGGTGGTGGGAATGCGATTCGTTGGAGCAGTGGTTGCCCAGCGCGGCGTTGTCGGCTCCCACGACGTTCACGCTGTTCCCGCACGCGTTCAGCGGGACGTCGACCGGTGCCTCGACGCTGTTGCCCGACAGCAGGCCGGGTGAGTTGGACGCACCGCCCTGCGCGTCGGAATCCGCGTTCGCGTACCCCCCGGTGGCCGCGAGGATGCTGCTGGCGGCGGCGACGGTGAGCAGGCTCCGGCTCAAGATGTGTCGCATCGACTTCTTTTCTCCGCTCGGTTCTTCGGCTGCGCCGAATACGTCCCGCGGCCGTCCCGTGCCCATCCCGTAAGACGGACCGCCCCGGAGCGCGACGCACACGCTCCGGGGCGGTCCGGGATCAGAACCTGACGGCCTGACAGGACGACGTCACTTCACTTCGTCACTTGTTGACGCAGGTGTTGCCGAACGCGGGGTTCAGCAGACCGATGACGTTGACGGTGTTGCCGCACACGTTCACGGGGATGTGAATCGGCACCTGGATGCTGTTGCCGGACAGGACGCCCGGGGAGTGCGAGGTGATGCCACTGGCGTCGGAGTCGGCGAACGCGGGGGCCGCGACACCCACAGCCATGAGCGTTCCGGCAGCGACCGCCGCGACCTTCGAGTACTTCACGTTGAGCTCCCTTTCCGGAGCGGTGTCTGGCACCAGCACGTCCTTCGTACGGGCCGGACACAGGAAATCCGCGTCCGTGAACACCACTACCGACCGGGCTAACGACGGGTGCCGACCGTAAGCAACTCCCCAGCGTGCGGCGCCTTCCATCATCCACTCGAATGGCTCGGCTTTTTCCGCCCGGAGCAGAATCCCGGCGCGGAAAACGCGTACGGCCCCGGCCGTCGACGGAAAGTCGACGGCCGGGGCCGTACGGAGCCAGGAGAATGGCTCAGTGGTTGGCGGCACCGTTGCCGGACAGCACCGGGATGTTGTCCAGGATGTGCGACAGCGGCTCGTCGCCCTTGGCCTGGGTGGAGTTCTCGGTGCACTGCTGGTTCTGCGGCGACGACAGGACGTTGATGTCCTGGACGGTGACCGGCACGACGCCGACCAGCGAGCCGACGTTGCCCTTGAGCGGCAGCGCGAGGCAGGGCTTGTTGAGCGAGCCCTGGACCAGCGCGAACGACGGGCTCATGTAACCGCTGGTGTACGTGTTGCCGTAGCTCTGCTCGGAACCGTTGCCGTTGGCGGTGGTGGTTCCGTGGTCGTCACCGATGGCCATCGCGGAGGGGGCCACCGACGCCGAGACGCCCGCGATGGAGACGGCGACGGCGGCCGTGGCGAGGAACTTCTTGATCACGGTTGGTCCTTCTTGGGTGAGATTGCCCTGTACATGGGTCTACATGGGTCGCACTGACCAACCGGCTCCCAGGCGATTAGTAATGATGTTTCACCCGAATGGATAGAACCCCCGGAGGCCGGGCGCCAGGGCGTATCGGAAGGGTGACGGCGGTGACGTGGGTTGACGTCTCGTCAACACCGGTCATGTGATCGTCATAAGACATTCGTCCTGCTCGGCGGGCCGCGCGCCTTACGTGAATCGTGCGCCGAGGTCTGCGACCGTGCATTCCTGTTTCACGAGGATTACCTGACAGGCACG
The DNA here is from genome assembly GCF_042957385.1 of Streptomyces sp. NPDC008079. Taxonomy (NCBI): domain Bacteria; kingdom Bacillati; phylum Actinomycetota; class Actinomycetes; order Kitasatosporales; family Streptomycetaceae; genus Streptomyces; species Streptomyces sp. NPDC008079. The sequence goes on along the minus strand of NZ_JBIBIC010000001.1, from coordinate 771,390 downwards.
GGATTCGTTGACTCCACGCAGCCCGCTCGAACGCGCGGGCGCGCACATGACACGCAGCAAACCCATCGGCTTCTCCTCGGCCCCGGTCGGTCCACCGGAGACGGTCACGGAGATGGTCACGGACAGAGAGACGGCGCGCGATGCCGCAACACCAGTACGAACTCGCCGGGCTGACGGTGCTCCATGTGACCCAGCCCGTCGAGGGCGGAGTCGCCCGCGTCGTCACGGACCTGGTCCGGGCCCAGCTCGACGGCGGTACGCGCGCGGTGGTGGCCTGTCCGCCGCACGGCGCGCTCCCCGAAGCCGTCACGGCGGCCGGCGGCCACGTCGTACGGTGGCCGGCCGGCCGCTCGCCGGGGCCCGGCCTGCCGCGCGAGGTCCGTACCGTCGCCCGGCTGATCCGTGCCGTCCGCCCCGACCTGCTGCACGTCCACAGCGCCAAGGCCGGGCTCGCGGTACGGCTGGCCGTACGCGGCGGCCTGCCGACCGTCTTCCAGCCGCACGCCTGGTCGTTCGACGCCGTCACGGGACCGACCGCGCGGGCCGCGCTGCGCTGGGAGCGGTACGCCGCCCGCTGGGCCGACCGGGTGCTGTGCGTCAGCGACGCGGAGCGGCGCGCGGGACAGGACGCGGGGGTACGGGGTACGTGGGCGGTCGTGCCGAACGGCGTGGATCTCACGCACTTCACGCCCACCGCGGACGTCGGTTCGGCGCGGGCCGCGCTGCCCGCGCTGTCGGACCTCGGGCCCGACACCCCGCTGGTCGTGTGCGTCGGCAGGCTCTGCACGCAGAAGGGCCAGGACGTGCTGCTCAGGGCGTGGCCCCGGGTCAGCGAGCGGCTGCCGGAAGCCCGTCTCGTGCTCGTCGGCGAAGGCCCGGCGCTGCGGCCGCTGCTGCGGGACGCGCCGCCCGGTGTGCTGTTCGCCGGGAGCACCGTGGACACCGCGCCCTGGTACCGCGCGGCCGACGTCGTCGTCCTGCCGTCCCGCTGGGAGGGGATGGCGCTCGCGCCCCTGGAGGCGATGGCCTGCGGACGGCCGGTCGTCCAGACCGACGTCAGCGGCGCCCGCGAGAGCGTGCCGCCCGCCGACGCCGCCGGTTCCGTCGTCCCGGTCGAGGACGAACGCGCCCTCGCCGACGCCTTGCTGAGGCTCCTCACCGATCCGGTACGGCGCGCCGACGCCGGTCGCCGCGCGCTCGCGCACGTCCGCGAACGGCACGACGTACGAAGAACCGCTGCCGCCGTCGCCGACCTCTACCGCGACGTCCTCGCGCTGCCCCAGCCGGGCCGCCCCACCGAGAGGGTCACCCGATGACGTGGGAGAGCGCGCGCGTGCCGCCGCCCACCCCCACCGGCCGCCCCCTCCCCTCAGGAGGCCGCCCCGCCGACCGCGCACCCGCGCCAGGGGGCCGTACGCCCGACCGCGAACCCACGTCGGGAAGCCGCGCACCCGCACCCGGGGCCCGTACGGCCGACCGCGAACCCGCTTCCGGAGGCGGTACGGCCGACCGCGCGCCCGCGTCGGGAAGCCGCCCCGCCGACCGCGCACCCGCACCCACACCCGGGGCCCGTACGGCCGACCGTGCACCCGCACCCGCGGCCCGTACGGCCGACCGTGCGCCCGCGAGCGGGGGCCGTGGCGAGCGCGTGCTGGGCGTCGTCGGCCAGGCTGCGGAGAACACCACGGCGACGCCCGGCCAGGGCGGTGACCGCGCCCAAGGGGGCGGCCCCGAACCGGCGCCCGCGCGCGCCGCCGACCGCAGGCTCAGCTTCGCGCTCGCCCCGGCCTCCGACACCGCGTCCAGCACGCCCCCGAGGTGGGGCGGCGACCGCAGCCTCCGCTTCACCCTCGGCCCACGCCCCGAGTCCACGACCCCCGCGACTGCCACCCGCACCCCGGAACGCCCCCGCGCCGTCACGCGCGGCCAGGAGCCGGAAGCCGCTGCGGGCCCGGCGCCCGGGCGGGCCGTCGACCGGGGGGTCGGTGTCGCGCTGGACACGGGGCCCGGGACCGGCTCAGCCGGGCGGGGCAACGGGCAGGCGGCTGAGGCGTCCTCGGCCGGGCGGGTGCTCGGGGTGGTCGTGGGGCAGGGCGGTGACGGCGGAGGGCGGGCTCCCGTGTTGGCGTCGCGGCAGACGCCCGCGTCGGCACCGCGGCAGACGCCCGCGACGGTGTCCCGACCGCGGCACCGGGCGTTTCGGCAGCGGGTGGCGGGGCCGCTGGTGGCCGCGGACTGCGCGGCGGCGCTGATGGGCGCGTTCGCGGTGCGGGCGGATGTGGGGCCGCTGCTGCTGGCGCCGCTGCTCGGGTGCCTGGTCCCGGCGCTGCGCAGGGCGCGGCTGTACCGGCCGGGGTTCGCGCCGACGGCGTCGGACGAGGTGCCGGCGCTGGCGCTGTGCGCGACGCTGGCGTGGGGCCTGGTGGCCGTGACGGCCGCGGCGACCGCGCCCGAAAGCGCCCTCGGATGGAGCGAGTTGCTGACGGCGCTCGTGCTGACCGTGCTCGGCCAATGGGTGCTGCGCGGGGTCGTGCACGGCGCGCGGCGCCGGTACGCGCGGCTGCACCCCGGATCGACGCTGATCGTGGGCGGCGACGGGTCCGTACGCGAGGTCGCCGCCGTGCTGCACGCGCATCCCGAGTACGGGATGCACCCGGTGGGCATCGCGGCCACCGGCCAGGTGCCGGGGCAGGAGCAGGGCCCGGGGCCCGGACACGGCACCGCGCCCGACGACTTCCCCCTGCCGGTGCTGACCGGCCACGGCGACATCACGCGCGCGGTGATCCAGAACTCGGTGCGGTACGCGGTCGTCGCGGGACCGCAGCCGCTCGACGCGCGTACGACCGCGACGGTACGGCTGCTGGCCGCGCAGGGCGCCTGCGTCTGGCAGGTCACCGCGGGTCCCGGCCCCGGCGACGGCCAGGCGGCCCCCGGCCACCTGTGGGGCTTCGCGTGCCGCCGCCTCGACCCGTATCCGCCCGCGCCGCCCGGCCGTTGGGGCAAGCGCGCCCTCGACATCGTGCTCGCCTCGGCCGCCCTGCTGGCGCTCGCGCCGGTCCTCGCGGGCTGCGGCCTCGCGGTACGGCTGACCGACGGCCCCGGTGTGCTGTTCCGGCAGGAGCGCATCGGCCTGGGCGGACGCCCGTTCACGCTCCTGAAGTTCCGTACGCTGCGGCCGGCCGACCCCGGCGAGTCCGCGACACGCTGGAGCATCGCGCACGACCGCCGGGTGAGCCCGGTCGGCCGACTGCTGCGGCGCACCTCGCTCGACGAGCTGCCGCAGTTCTGGAACGTGCTGCGCGGCGACATGAGCCTGGTCGGACCGCGCCCCGAACGCCCGTACTTCGTCGAGCAGTTCAGCCAGACCCACCCCGGCTACCAGGACCGGCACCGGATGCCGGTCGGCATCACCGGGCTCGCCCAGGTGCACGGGCTGCGCGGCGACACCTCGATCGCCGACCGCGCGCGGTTCGACAACCACTACATCGACAGCTGGTCGCTCTGGCAGGACGTCAGAATCCTCGCCCGCACGGCGACTTCGCTCTTCCGGTTCGGTGGGAGCTGAATCATGGCCACGATCGCCACGCCCGTGCCCGCGCGAAACACGGCGCCCGCGCACAGAGCCGAACGCGCCCCTCGTATCCCCCCGGGCCTCGCCCGATACCGCTGGCTGGCACCGCTGTTGCCCGCCCTGGCGACCGTGCTGCTGCTCGCGGCGCCGGTCAGCACGGGCGACGTCAGCACCTCGGGCAAGGTCACCCCTGCCGACGCCGCCTCCGCCGTACTCATCCTGACCGTCGCCGTACGGCTGCTGCGCGACCGGGCACGGCCGCTGACCGCGACCGCCGCGGTGGTGCTGGGCGCGCCCGTCGTCGGCTTCGCGCTGTCCGCGATGACCTCGGTCGACCCGGCGGCCGGGCTCGCCGGATTCCTGCGCTACGCCCAGGTGTTCGTGCTGGTGCCGGCCTCGCTGGTGCTGCTGCTGCGCGACCGGCGGGACTTCGCGGTGGTGGCGGGAGCCGTCGTCGCGGTCGCCCTCGTCCAGGGCGCGATCGGCGTGTGGCAGTACGCGACCGCGACCGGCGCCTCCTACATGGGCGAGGACATCAGGGCGGTCGGCACCTTCGGCCCCTCGGACATCATGGGGATGGCGACGGTCGTCGCGTACGGCCTGGTCATCGCCACCGGCTGCGCGCTCGTACCGGCCGCGGCGGGCGCGCCCCGCTGGCTGCGCCCCGCCGCGCTGGCCTGCGCGGCGGCGCTGCTCGTACCGCTGGCGGTGTCCTTCAGCCGCGGTACGTGGATCGCCACGGCCGTCACGTGCGCGGCGATGATCGTGCTGTCGGGGCGGCGTCAGGCGCTGCGCGTCTTCGGCGTACTGACCGCCTCCGCCGTGCTGTTGGTCGGCGGGCTCGGCGTGGGCTCGCAGATGATCGGGCAGCGGGTCAGCAGCATCACGCAGGTCACCGCGGACCCGGACCCCTCGGTCACCGACCGGTACACGCTGTGGGCCGCCGCCGTCAGCATGTGGCGCCAGCACCCGGCGACCGGCGTCGGCCTCAAGCGCTTCCCCGACGAGCGCGACGGGCACGCCTCGCTCGCGCTGTCGTCGGGCAGCGACACGGCGGGGGCCGGGCAGCGCTTCACCCGTGAACCGCTGCTGTCGCCGCACAACATGTATCTGCTCGCGCTCAGCGAGCAGGGTCTGATCGGCTTCGCTCTCCTCGTCGGCGGCTGGGCCGCCTTCCTCACCCGCGGCACCGACCGTCTGCTGCGCGCCCGCCGCGCGGGCAACCGCGCACCGGGCGCCGCCGCGAGCGGGCTCGCCGCCGTCGGGCTGCTGATCTGGCAGTGCGTCGACTTCCTCTACGCGGACATCGGCGGGCCCTCCACCGTGCTGACCGCGGTGCTGCTCGGCCTGACGGCCTGGTGGGCGCTGTCGCCCGCGGCGGACGCCGCTGCCGGTGCTGACCTCGGCGCCGACGCCACGGACGGCCGCCGCCGATGACCGCGAGTGCGGCGACCGCCGCCCACGAGGACGACGCGCCGACCGGCCGTACGCTCCGAGCCCCGGACCCGGCTCCTGGCGACGGCAACGGCAACGGCAACGGCAACGGAAGCGGCACCGGCACCGGAAGCGGCACCAGAAGCGGCGTCGACACCGGCGTCGAATCCGGCCCGAGCTCCGGCTCCGGGGACGACCGGGGGTCGAAGGGCCTCGCGCGGGCCGCCCTGGTCACCGCCGTGCTGTCGGTGGCCGGTTCCGTGCTGGGGCTGGTGCGCGACCAGGCCATCGCCCACCTCTTCGGAGCCGGGGCGGCCAGCGACGCGTTCCTCGTGTCGTGGACGGTCCCGGAGCTGGCGGCGACCGTCCTGATCGAGGACGCGATGGCGCTGCTGCTCGTACCGGCCTTCGCCGCCGCCCTCAGCAGGCGGGCGGACGGAAGGGCGGCCGACGGGCGGGCGGGGCGGACGGGCGATCCCGTACGGGCCCTGCTGGCCGCCACTCTGCCGCGGCTGACGCTGCTGCTGGCCGCCGTCGGAGCCGCCATCGCGGTGGCCGCGCCCCTCGTGGTCGACGTGCTCGCGCCCGGACTGACCGACCACAGCCTCGCGGTGGACTGCACGCGGCTGACCGCCGTGACGGTCTTCACCTTCGGCCTCGCCGGGTACCTGAGCGCCGCGCTGCGCGCGCACCGCCGCTTCCTGCCGCCCGCCGCGATCTACGTGGCGTACAACGTCGGCATCATCGGCACGCTGTTCGCGCTGCACGCCCGCTGGGGCGCGCGGGCCGCAGCGGCCGGTGTCGCGGTCGGCGGCCTGCTGATGGTGCTCATCCAACTGCCCGCGTTTCTGGCCGAGTTGCGCACCGGGCGGCAGACCGTACCGGCGAAGACCGCGGCCATTCCCGAACAGCCGCAGCGCGAGGGACAGTTGAGGAACGCGGGCCGGTCCGGGCCCGAAGCGCCGTCCCTGGCACGCGAATCCGCCCCGGCAGGCGGCCGAGCGAACGCCGGAGCCCGCTCCCACCGGGCCCCCCGCGTCCGGACCGGCCCCCAACTCCCCACGCGGCCCAAGGCGTCCCGGCTCGGCCTCGCCCTGGTCGCGCCCGTCATCTTCTTCACCGTCAGCCGCCAGGCCCAGGTGCTGATCGAGCGGTTCTTCGCCGCGCCCCTGCCGTCGGGCGCGATCTCGCACCTCAACTACGCGCAGAAAGTGGCGCAGATGCCGATGGTGCTGTCGGTGATGATCTGCACGGTCACCTTCCCCGTCGTCTCGCAGGCGCTCGCCCGCGGCGACCGGGAGCGGGCCAGACGGCAGGTGCAGCGCGACCTGACGGTGGTGTGCGTCGTGGTGCTGCTCGGCACCGCCTTCATCATCGGCTGCGCCCCGCAGATCATCCAGGTGCTCTTCCAGCGCGGCGCGTTCGACGCCTCCGACACCGCGGCGACGGCCGCCGTGATGCGGGTGTACGCGCTCGGGCTGCTCGGCCAGAGCCTGGTGGGCGCGCTCATCAGGCCGTACTTCTCGGCCGCCCGGCCGACCTGGTACCCGGCCGCCGCCATGTCCGCGGGCCTGCTCGTCACGATCGGCGCCGACGCGGCGACGGTCGGCGCGTGGGGCGCGTACGGCATCGCGGCGGGCAACGCCGCCGGGATCACCGTGACCGCCGGACTGCTGGTCCGCGGCCTCGCGGCGCACACCATCGCGATCGGCGCACGCCAACTCCTCACCGGCGTAGGCCGGATCACGCTTGCCGCGGCGGTGGCCACCGTCGCCGGCTGGGGCCTCGGATCCCTGATCCCCGATCCGCTGGCCGCGACGGCGGTGTGCTGCATCGCCGTGCCCGTCACCTTCGCCGCGGCGGCCGCCGCGGTGCGGGTGCCGGAGGTTCCGCACCTGCTCGCCACAGCGAAACGAAGGCTGTCCCATGCCTAGTTCGAACGCCATGCCCGGCTCCGCGCCGGAATCCGTCCTCCGATCCGTACGCAGGCCGTCCCCCGGCCCGGCCCCCGAATCCGCGCCCGTGTCCCCCAGCGGACCGGCCTCGGTACGCACCACCGCGCGGACGACCGCGTTCCGCCCGTCGCCCGTGCGCGTCTCCGGCGCCCGCTCCGGCTCAGGACCCGTCCCAGGTCCCCGGCCCGACAGCGCCGCCGACCGCGCCCGCGCGCACAGCGCCGCGCGCAGCCGCAGGCGGCAGGCCGCGCTGCCGTGGACGCTGATGTACCACTCGGTGGGCGACTGCCGGGACGACCCGTATCTGGTGACCGTCTCGCCCGAAAGGCTCGGCCGCCAACTGGAGTGGCTGCGCCGCAGGGGCCTGACCGGCGTCGGCGTCGGCGAGTTGATGCGCGCCCACGCGGCCGGACGCGCGAGCCGCATGGTCGGGCTGACCTTCGACGACGGCTACGCCGACTTCCTGGAGTACGCCGTCCCGCTGCTGCTCCGGTACGGCCACACCGCGACGGTCTTCGTGCTGCCCGGCAGGCTCGGCGGCGTCAACGCCTGGGACGAACAGGGCCCGCGCAAGCCGCTGTTGACCGCCGACGGCATCCGCGCGGCGGCGGCGGCCGGGATGGAGGTCGGCTCGCACGGCCTGCTGCACCTGGACCTCACCGCGGTCGACGAGGACGAGCTGACCGTCGAACTCACCGAGAGCCGCGAGCTGTTGCGGGAGATCACCGGCCACGAGCCCGACGGCTTCTGCTACCCGTACGGCGCGACCGACGCCCGCACGGTGGCCGCCGCCCGCAGCGCCGGTTACCGCTACGCGTGCTCGGTCGACCCCGGCCCGCTCGCCGGGACGTTCGCGCTGCCGCGCGCGTACGTCGGCCAACGGGACGCGGCGGGACGGCTGAACGCCAAGCGGCTGCTGCACAAGCTGCGGACGGCGACGGCCGCCGGAGGGCCGCCCGCCGCACCCGCGCCGACGCCCGTGCCGGGAGACGGGATCAGCGTCCTGCCCGGCGTGCGGGACGGCGGGCAGTCAGGCGGGCGGGACGGCGGGCAGGCCAGCGTTCGGGACGGCGGGCAGGCCAGCGGGCGGTCCGGCCGGGGGACGGCCGCTCCGGAGGAGCCCAGGTGAGGGTCCTGCACGTCATCACCGGTCTGGGCATCGGCGGAGCGGAGCAGCAACTGCGGCTGCTCGTACGCCACCTGCCCGCCTCCTGCGAGAGCGAGGTGATCACCCTCACCAACCCCGGCCCGGTCGCGGACGCGCTGCGCGCCGACGGCGTACGCGTCACGCACCTGGGCATGACCGGCAACCGCGACCTGTCCGCGCTGCCCCGGCTCACCCGGCAGATCAGGGCGGGCCGGTACGACGTCGTGCACACCCACCTCTACCGCGCCTGCGTCTACGGCCGCCTCGCCGCGCGGCTGGCCGGGGTGCGTACGGTCGTGGCCACCGAGCACTCGCTCGGCGACTCCCAGATCGAGGGCCGCCCGCTCACCCGTGGCACCCGCGCGCTGTACCGGGCCACCGAACGGCTGGGCGTGGCCACCGTCGCCGTCTCCGCGACGGTCGCGCGCAGGCTGCGCGAGTGGGGCGTGCCCGACCCGCGTATCCACCTGGTGCCCAACGGCATCGACCCGGCCCGCTTCCGTTTCGACCCGGCGGTGCGCGCCGCCGCGCGGGCCCAACTCGGTCTGCCCGAGCGGGCGTTCGTCGTCGGCGGGGTCGGCAGGCTCGTACCTGGCAAGAACTTCGACACCGTCATCCGCGCGCTGGCCGGTGTCCCGGACGCCCATCTCCTCGTCGCGGGCACCGGGCCCGAGCACGACGCCCTGCTGCGGCTGGCCCGTTCGACCGGCGTCGCGCCGCGCGTGCATCTGGTGGGCGCGGCGGGCGGGGAGGACGGCAGCGGTGTCATGCCCGACATGCCCGCGCTGCTGGCCGCGATGGACGTCTTCGTGTCCGCGTCGCGCGAGGAGTCCTTCGGGCTCGCCATGGTCGAGGCGCTGGCGGCCGGGCTGCCGGTGCTGCACACCGCGTGCCCCGCGATCGAGGACCTGCCGCCGGACAGCGCGCCCGGCGCCCGCCGGATCGGCACCGGCCCGCGGGACCTCGTCTCCGCGCTCCACGCCCAACAGGGCGCGGGCGTACGGCGGTTGCCGGTGCCCGCCGCCGTCGACAGCTACCACATCGCCCACACCGCCGACCGCGTGATGCGGCTGTACGCAACGGCAACCACATCCGCATCCGCATCCGGCGTGGGGCCGGGACAGAAGAAATGAGACCGCTCATGCAGGACACCGCAGTGCAGGAGAAGGCCGCGATCCGCGACGAGGGCCGCGCCCCCGCGGGCAGGCAGGGGCGCGGGCGCCGCGCTTCGTGGCGGACGCCGCCGCGCTGGCTGCCGCTGCCCCTGTGCCTGGGCATCGGCCTCGCGGGCGGCCTCGGTTACGGCCTGACGGCGGCCCCGCAGTACGCCGCCACCAGCTACGTCATCGTGGTGCCGCAGCACGGCGATGCGACGACCACCACCGGTTTCGCGCAGGCGTACGGGCGGGTCGTCACCGGTTCCGCGGTGCTCGCGGGAGCGCAGGCCGCGTCCGGGATGGCGGTGGACGACCTCAAGGGCAGCGTGCAGGCCGCGACCTCGCCCGACGCGCCGATGATCTCGATCACGGGGACGGCCCGGCGCGGGGCGACCGCCGCGAAGGTCGCCAACGCCGTGGCCGATTCGCTTGCCGCGACCGGCAACCGCAACGCCGGCAGCACCGGCGTCCGCCTGCTGGTCTTCTCCCCCGCCACCGCCCCCACCTCTCCCTCCTCGCCCTCCACCGCCCTGTCCGCGGCGGTCGGCGCGAGCGCGGGCGGCCTCCTCGGCGCCCTCTTCCTCCTGGTCCGCCCCCGCTCCCGCCGCGAGCCCGCCTACGGCGCCTCCCTCCCGGCCCCCACCCCGGGCCACGCCCCGACAGCGATCCCCAGGGAATCCGTATGACCACCCCCGCCGCCCACCCCCGACCCACGCCCGAGACACCCCCGAAGCCCCCGCCCGCCCCCGGGCCTGCGACGACCCCGATGGCTGCGCCCACGCCAGCGCAGGCACCGCGAGCGACCACCGGCAGCACGGGCGGCAACGCGGCCGGACGCGTATCCGAGCCACGCACTGCCCCCGGCGCCGACATCGGCGCACCGGACGGGCGCGAGACCCCGCCCGCGTCGGCGCGGGCACGGCGGGCAGTCGCCGATCGCGCGGACCGGGGCGGGGCTCCGGACGGGGACGGGGGCGGGCTCAGGGTGGAGGTGTGCCGGGACGGCGAGGCGTTCGGGGGGATGGCCGCGCAGTGGGGGCGGTTGTACGGGCGGTGCGGGGCGGCGACGCCGTTCCAGAGTCACGCGTGGCTGTATTCGTGGTGGCTGTCGTACGGCAGGCGCGGGCGGCTGCGGGTCGTGGTGGTGCGGCGGGGCGAGGAGCTGGTCGCGGCGGCGCCGTTGATGGTGACGTACCGGCCGGTGCCGGTGCTGGTGGCGCTCGGCGGGGCGATCACGGACTACGCGGACGTGCTGGTGGACGACGCGGATCCGGCGTACGCGGCGGCGTTGACCGGGGCGCTGCGGCGGTTGGCGCGGACGGCGGTGATCGACCTGCGCGAGGTACGGCCGGGCGCGGCGGCCGAGCGGGTGTACGGCGCGTGGCGCGGCCCGCGCAAGGACCTGGAGGACTCGGTCTGCCTGGAGCTGCCTGGCCTGCCGATGGACGGCCTGATCGCGAGGGTCGGCAGCTCGCGCGGCCAGCGCATCCGCTCGCAGTTGCGCAAGCTGGACGCGGCGGGCGTCGAGGAACGCGCGGTGCCCGCGCACGAGGTGGCGCCCGCCGTCGAGACGATGCTGCGGCTGCACCTGCTCCAGTGGCAGGGCCGAGGGGTCACCCCCGAGCACGTACGCCCGCGCTTCGCCGAGCACCTGACCCGCGCCGCGCGGCTGATGGTGGCGAACGGCGACGCGGCGGTCACCGAGTTCAGCCTCGGCGGCGAGGTGGTGGCCGCGAATCTCACCGTGCTCTGCCCGAGCCTGGCGGGCGGCTATCTCTACGGCGCCCACCCGGACCTGCGCACCACCAAGGTCGACGTCACGACGCTGCTGATGCGGCACGGCGTCCGGCAGACCCAGGACGGCGGCCGGGCCGCCCTCAGCCTGCTGCGCGGTGCGGAGCCGCACAAATTCCACTGGCGCCCCGACCACCTCGCCAACCGCCGCCTGCTGCTGACCACCCGCCCGCTGGCCGTCGTCCTCCACAGCCGCGTCGCCCTGGCCGCCGCGCGCACGCGCCTGGCCGCGACCGCCAAGCGCCGCCTGCCGGTGCTGCGCGCCTGGCGGGCCGGGCTGAACGACCGGCTCGCCAGGCGCGGCGGAAAGGCTCACGGCGCCTGAGCCGCCCTGCGGCTACCCGGCCGGCGGCGTCGGGCTCGTCGCGGGCGCGGCCTCCTGCACCGACTCCGGCTTCACGGCGGACGTGGCCGTCGGCGGCAACGTGGGTGTCGGTGTCGTCGGCACGGCCGGAGTCGGCGCCTCAGGCGTCGGCGACTCGGACGTCGGCGCGGTCGGCGTCGGCGTCGGCGAACCGAGTGTCGACGCGGTCGGCGTCGCCGTCTGCTCCCCCGGCGCCTTCGGTTGCAGCTTGATGCAGACCTGACCGCTGGCGTACTGCTTCTGCATCTCCTCGCTGAGCTGGAGCGGCAGGCACGCCTCCACCACGGGCGGCAGCGGCGAGGGCCCGGCCTGCGGCACCGGCGTCGGGCCCGGCGTGACGGCCGGAAGCAGAGTCGGTACGGCCACGGGTGTGAGCGCCGGGGTCGGCGTCACGGGCGGCAGCACGCTGGGCGTCGGGCTCGCGCTCGGGCTGACCGCCGGGCTCGGCGACAGGTCGGGGGACGGCGACACCGAGGGCGTCGTCGGCGCGGTCGGAGTCGGGCTCGGCGACAGCGACGGCTCCGGGGTGAGCGTGCCGCTCGGCGTCGGCGTCACCGTGGGCGTGTCCGTAGGCGTCGGGGTCTCGGTCGGCGTCGCGGACGGGCTGACCGAGGGGGTCGGCGTATCCGTAGGCGTGCCCGTGGGCGTATCCGTGGGCGTCGGCGTCACCGTAGGCGTATCCGTGGGCGTCACCGTGGGCGTCGGCGTGACGGTCGGCGTGTCCGTGGGAGTCGGAGTGCCGGTCGGCGTCGGGGTCTCCGTCGGCGTCGGCGTATCCGAAGGCGTGGGCGTCTCCGTCGGCGTCGGCGTCTCTGAAGGAGCAGGCGCCGGCTTCAGGTCGAACAGCGCGTTGCGATACACCTTCGAGGACTTCGGGTTCTCCGTGCACTGCCACACGCCGTGCGGGCAGTAGTCGGTGATGGTCTGGTACACCGGCTGGTGGTCGTTGATCCACTGGAGCATCTGCCGCATGTAGTCGGGGTTGTCGCCGTTCCTGAACAGACCCCACTCCGGGTACGAGATCTCCTTGCCGTGCAGGTCGGCGAAGTCGACCTGCGCCTGGAGCCCGTACGCCTCGTTGACCTGGTCGTAGAAGGTCTCGCCGGGCGGCTGGTCGTAGGAGTCCATGCCGACGATGTCGACGGTCGCGTCACCGGGGTAGCACTCGGTCCAGCCGATGGCGTCCTGGCCGCGGTTGGGGGTGAAGTCGAAGCGGAAGCGCTGGCCGGGGACGGCGCGCATGGCCTTGACGATCCGGTTCCAGTACGTCTTCCAGCCGGACGGGTCGGGCCCGCAGCGGTGGGTGTACGTGGTGCCGTTCATCTCCCAGCCGAGGACGATCACGGTGTCGGGCACGCCGAGGTCGACCAGCCGGTGGGCGAGCCGGGTGAAGTGGCCGTCGAAGTCGCCGCGCGCGCCCTCCTGGATCAGTTCGCGTACGTCGCGGTCGGGGACGCGGTCCTCGTTGTGCTCCTGCATCGGCACGTTGAGGACGAAGAGCCGGTCGGGCTTCGCGCGTTTCCAGGCGGCCCACGGCTGGAGCAGCCCGCCGCTGCCCTCGATGCCGGACCAGTCGTCACCGGGCAGATACGTATGGCCGACCGTCGCCTCCGTACCGCCGAGCCAGGATTCCAGGGCGCCGATCCGTGCTACGCCCTCGGCGCCGGAGTCGGTGAAGGCACCCATGGGGGCGTACGAGGCGCGCGGCGGGGGCGTGGGCGTGGACCCGGAAGCACCGGCGGGACCGTTCGAGCCGTCAGGGCCGTCAGGGCCGTCAGGGCCGTCAGGGCCGTCAGGGCCGTCAGGGCCGTTCGATCCGCTGGCGCCGCTCGACCCGTTGACGCCGTCCGGGCCGCCCGGTCCCGTGGCGCCCTCCGCGCCGACGGCACCGGCGAGCGCGGTGACCAGGCGGCGGCCCGCGCCCGGCGGGTCACCCGCGATGCCGGACAGTCCTGACACGATCAAGGCGGCCGACACGAACCCGACGCCCGCACCCGTCAGCCACTGGCGTCGGTTGGCCATGGTCACTCCTCGTTCGCTGTCCGCTGTGCGCTGTGCGTGGTGCGTGGTGCGGTGACCGCCGTGCGACCGCACGGAAATCGGACTCCTAACGATCAGTCATAACGTATGAGTAATAAGCGCGCCCCCTGACGTAGACCAAAAGCGGTTCCCACGACAGTTCCTACCCGGCCTCAAACAACCTGGCGGTCCGTCAATACCGGCACCGGGCCGATCGCGATATCACTCGGGCGGATGAAATTCCTTGCATCGCCCACCGATTATCCGGGTGACTCACCCCTACGGCGGCATGATGAGCCGCGGAAACGGCCGGAGGAGAGGAGTGTGTCGGACATGAGCGAAGCCATCGAGAACGGCAGCGGAAAACACTCACGACCCCGGGTGGCGACGCGACGGCGGTTGATCAGGCGCGGCATCACGACCGTGGCCGCCGTATCGGGGACCACCGCGGCGCTGCGTCCGATGCTGGCCGCGAGGCAGTCGGACACCGCGGTCGCCGAGCCCGCCGCCGGGTACGACACCGCCGCCGCCGGGTACGAGCCCGCTCCGGTGCCGGGCGCGGGGGCCGCCCTCTTCGACGAGGTCTACCGCGGGCGCCGCATCCAGGGGTTCAGCTCCGCGCGGGACAGCGGCGTCGACATCCGGATCGACGGGCGCCCGCTGCACGTGATGCGGCGTGTGGACGGCAGCTTCATCAGCATGGCCAACCACTACCAGCCCTTCCCCACCGCCCTCGGCACGGCCCGCGGCGCGGTCGACGTGCTCGGCCGCGCCCAGCTGTCCACGACCGCGGAGCACCACCACTGAGCGCCGTCCACGGGCGCCCGCACTGAGCGCCACCACTGAGCGCGGCACCACGCGCCACCACTGACGGCTGAGCGCCGTACGACCGCCGAGGGGTCAGTTCCTGTGTACACGCGAATGAATCAGCGGCATCTGACCAGCAGCCAACGCTCCCGGTTCGTCGAGGCCGTGCTGGAGCTCAAGCGTGTGGGCGGCTACGACAAGTACGTCATCACGCACGGCAAGTACTTCGCCGCCGACGGCGAGAGCGGGCTGCGGGTCGCCCACATGGCGCCGACTTTCTTCCCCTGGCACCGCCGGTTCCTGCTCCAGTTCGAGGCCGATCTCCAGATGTTCGACCCGGGCGTCACCATCCCGTACTGGGACTGGACGTACGACAACGCGCAGAGCTCTTCTCTGTGGGGCCCGGACTTCATGGGCGGCAACGGCCGCGACAGCGACGGCCAGGTGATGACGGGCCCGTTCGCGTACCAGACCGGCGACTGGCCGATCAATTACGGGGTCACGCAGGAGAAGTACCTGACCCGCAACATGGGGCGGCCCGACCGGCCGATCGTGCTGCCGACGAAGGCGGAGCTGGACAACGCGCTCGCGATGCCGGTCTACGACGTCGCGCCGTGGAACTCCGCCCCGTCCACCAAGGGCTTCAGGAACAAGATCGAGGGCTGGACGGTCAGCGACACCAAGGGCGGCTACCTGCACAACCGGGTCCACCAGTGGGTCGGCGGCCACATGATCGGCGGCACCTCGCCGAACGACCCGGTGTTCTGGATGCACCACGCCTTCCTCGACCTGGTGTGGATCCGCTGGCAGCGGCTGCACCCGAAGTCGGCGTACCTGCCGTCCATGCCGCTGTCGGCCAAGGACCCCGAGCACGGCCGCGTGATCAGCAGCAACGAGCTGATGCCGCCGTGGAACGAGAAGCCGTCGGACTACTTCGACCACCGCTCGTTCTACCGCTACGAGGAGAGCTGACGCGCTCGCGCCGAGGGTGACGGGCCGAGGGTGACGGGCCGAGGGAAAAGAAAACGGCCTCCCGCACACAAGGTGACGGGAGGCCGCGGTGGCGCGGAATTACCACTCGCCGCCGTCGTGCCCGGAGACGTTGGCGCACTGGTTGCCGAACGCCGGGTTCAGCAGGCCGATGACGTCGACGGTGTTACCGCAGACGTTGACCGGGACGTGCACGGGCACCTGGATGAGGTTGCCGGACAGCACACCCGGCGAACCGACAGCGGCACCCTGCGCGCCGGAGTCGGCAACAGCCATACCGGCGCCGGCGGCCAGAACGGCACCCGCCGCGGCGGTGACGGCCGCCGCCTTTGCGATACGCGACATCAAGATCTCCCTGAGACGAAACCCAACCGCAAATACCTGCGGCGTTGACGCTGTGCGCAACGGGGGGAGATCACGAATAGTCACGCATGTTGGGCTGAATCGGTGACGGCGTATCAAAATAGGCCGAAGGGGTGAGCGCGGTTCGCGCTCACCCCTTCGGGTGTCACCTCCGGCCGGAGCACGGCTCGAAGCGCCGCTCAGGAACCCTGTGAACCACGGCTCCGGCTACGCCCGGCGCTCGGTCAGAGCGGCAGGCCGGGGGCCGAAGGGAGGCCGGGGGCCGAAGGGAGGCCGCCGGGCAGCGACGGGAGGGCGGGCAGACCGGGCAGGTTCGGCGCCGGCAGGCCACCGCCGAGGACGGTGGCGACGACGACGTTGACCAGGCCGGTGACGACGGCCGTGGCGGCGGTCAGCAGCCCCGCCGGGTCACCGGCCGTGGACGCCTTGACCAGGTTGTCGACGGCCGTCTGGAGCGCGGTGAGGGCGTCGGCCTTCAGGTCCCGCGTGGCGGACGGCTTGGCCGACGGCTGCGTGGCGACCTTGCCCGAGGGGCTGCCGAGGCTCGGCACCGCGGGGGCGGCGGGAGCGGCGGGAAGAGCCGGCGCGGCAGGAGCCGCGGGAGCCGCCGGGGCAGCGGGAGCCGCAGGGGCGGCGGGAGCGGCGGGGACGGCCGGCGCGGCGGCCTTCGCCGCGTCGATCGCCGACTTGGCCCCGGCGGCGTCGGCGGTGATGGTCTCGGGCTTGACGGTGCCGGGCTTGGCGAGCACGTCCTGGACCAGTTTCGTGACCGGGGTGAGCACGCCTGCCACGTCTCCCAGTGACTTGGCCTGCGCGAGCAGCGCGGTCGCGTCCGGCGCGGCCGGTGCCGTCACGGTGCCCGCGGGCTTGGTGTCTGCGGGAGTGGCGGCAGCGGCGGTCGTCGTGAGCGCGCCGCCGGCGATGGTGGCGACGAGCGCGGAGGCGACGACCACGCCGGTGATCCGGTGGGTACGCATGGAAAACAGTTCCCTTCGGTGGTGAACAGCTACGCCACCACCGTGAAAAGCAGACGGTATTACCGCAACTTCTGAGAATGGCCGCCGCCCACGAGGGTGGCGGCGCGAACTGTGTGAACTGCGGATTTCCTGTTTTCAACCGCTGCCGATCCACATCACCCTGATGGGCCGTTAGGGTGCGTACGCGCGGCCGACTTCTCCCCTAACGGAGGAATCCGGGAGCCTCGGGTCGCCCGCGGAGGTGATATCCGCCCCGGCCGGGCTCTCCCGGCGGTTAGGGTCCGGCGCATGAGCCAGACCAATACCGCCCTGAATTCCGCCCTCCAGCGCCGACTCGGCACCCTCGTGGTGATTCCGTGGGCCGGTGAACACCACGAGGACGGCCGCGACATGCCGTTCCTGATGGCCTATTCGCTCGGTGACGGGCCGGACGGCCCGGAGTCGGGGCAGGAGGCGGCGCTGGCCGTCGCGGAGGAGGTCGGGCTGCCGGTCGGCGGCGCGATCCTCGACGTCAAGCAGGCGCCGAACGTCCCGGTGAAGGTGCTGGTCGAGGGCGGCAAGGCCGTGCTGACGATGCCGTACCTGCACGCCGCGTGCCCGGTGCCCGAGCAGTGGGTGGCCGCGGCGCAGGACCGGGGCGCGGTGTACTTCATCCTCGCCACCCGCCCGTGGCCCGAGGCCAAGCCGGGCACCCCGGTGACCGAGGAGACCCTCCAGGGCTTCGCCGGGGACACCGACGTCCTGGGCACCGCCGCGCACTGCCTGGTGCCGGTGGGCACCCTCAAGGGTTAGAGCCCGACACTCGCGCGCAGGGGCGCCCCGCCGGACCGGAGAAGTCCCGCGGGGCGCCCCTGCGTGTGGTGGGTCTGTGCCTACGCGCCCGCACGCGTCCCGTGCGTACGGCGTCCGGCTCGGGTCAGTGGACCAGGTCGTTGGCGGCGGTGACCGCGTCGGTGCCCGCCTGGGCGACGTTCTTCACGTCCTGGACCTTCTGGTCGACCTTGTAGTCGCCGAGCACGCTGGCGGTGGCGCCCTTGGCCTGCTCGCCCGCGGCGCTCGCGGTGATCGCGGTGCTGCTCAGGGTGGAGCCCAGGTCGGCGGACTGCTCGGCGGCCATGGCGGCGGGGGCGCCCGCCGCGATCAGGAAGGAACCGGCGGCGGCGGTGGTGAGGATTCGGCTTACGTTCATGATCGATACAACGCGCGAACCGCCCGCAGGGCACGCGGACCGTACCGGTCCTGGTCGGCGCGGGACCGCGGGCCCTCCCGCCGCGCGCGCCCCCGCTGTTGCACTGGCGTGACAACGGCAGCACAGGAGACGGACGTTGCGGGAGCACTCTTTGTGTCACCGGCACGAACAGCCGGAGCCGGCCGGAACAGCGGGACACCGCCGCGAGCGGCCGGAGAACGCCGCACCGCATCCGTTCCTGGGGGGAACCCGATATGTCCGTTCGTGCCAGTGGCCGTCGCAGCACCGCCGCCGCCATCGCGCTCACCGCCGGGATCACGGCGGGTGCCGCCCTGCTCCTGTCGGCCTGCGGCCCCGCGGACGGCACCGCCTCCGACCCGGCGCCCTCGGCGACGAGCGGCGCGAGCGGTCAGCCCACCCCCAGCGGGAAGGGCGGCAGCGGCGGCACCGGGGGGAACGCGGGGGACGACGGCGCCAACGGCTCGGGGGCCAGCCCGGTGGGCAGCAGCACCAAGCTCAACGGCACCGCGCACTCCGGTCTGACCATCAGCGACGGCACCCGCTATGTCGTCATGAACGGCACCCGGGTGGACTTCGGCACCGAGGTCCGCGACCTGGCCTGGTCGCCGAACGGCGCGAAGGCCGCCTTCATCGACGGCGACGGCGACCTGGCGGTCAGCGACCCCGACGGCAGCGGGCGCGTGATCGTCGCCAGGAACCCGGGCGACCAGAACTGGTGGCACCCGACCTGGCAGGTGCGCGCGAAGGACCCGCAGAACGGCCTTCCCGCCCTCGACAACATCCTCTTCGCCGGCCGCCGGGGCGGCACCGCCCGGCTGTACGGCGTCCCGGCCACCGCGCACGGCGGCACGCCCAAGGTGCTGAGCCTGAACCACGAGTCGGACGAGAACGTGAAGCCGCTGCCCCAGACCGGCAACGTATGGCCCAGCTCGGCGGGGAAGTACGGCACCGCCGTCTACGCCAACACCGGCGACGGCAACGTCTACATCCGCGACGACTACCTGCGGCAGCAGGGCTACGCGCTCACCCCGGGGTCCGAGCCCGCCATCGGGCCGACCGAGGACGACGGCATCGTCTTCGTCCGGTCCGTCGGGGGCCACGACCACCTGTTCCTGGAGACGCCCCACGACGGCGCGCCCGTGTACAAGGACCTGACCCCGCGGGCGACCACCGACTACACCGAGCCCGCCTTCGAGCCGAACGGCAGGACGGTCGTGGCCCGTACGCCCAACGGCATCGTGCGGCTGCCCGTGGACGGCTCGCAGGCGCCGGTCAAGGTCTCCGACTACGTCGGGCTCCCGGCCTACCGCGCCTGAGCCAACTCGGCCCGCAGCGCGTCCAGATGGGCGTCGGCGGTGTCGTGCGGCAGGAATTCCACCACGTCGACGAAGCGGAACAGCACCTGTGACGAGGTGACCGCGAACTCGTAGTCGGCGAAACCGACGACGGCGCCCAGCGTGCCGCGCACCGCGCCCCGGACGACATGAGCGGTCATGTCGTCCGGGTTCCGCGCGTCCAGGCCGCGCCGCGCGTTGGGCCGCGCCAGGTACGGGCAGACCATCGAGGCGTAGAGCATGCAGGCGCGGTGGCCGGGCCCTTCGAGGGTCGGCGCGAGATTGCGGTACGGGCGCCCGGCCGCCAGCGCCTCGCCGATCGCGGCGCTCTCGGAACCGCCCACCACCCGCCACACCGGGCCGCGCGGCATCAGCGTGTCGCACACCGAACACAGCCGCTGCCGGGCGCAGTTGGCGCTGCGGTCGTAGTCGGTCAGCGCGAACTGCGGCTGGTCGTCCTGCCACGGGGTGATCGCGGGCACCGGGTAGCCGCGCGGGTCGCGGGGCCTGATCTCGACGGTCGGCGGCATCGGCACGGAGTCAAAGCGCACGGCCCATCCCTATCAGGCGGAACGGTCCCTGCGGAACAGCCGTCCGAACCCCGTCCGCCGCCCGCCCCTGCCGGAATCGGTATCGGTTTCGGTATCGCTATCGCTATCGGCGGCCGTACCCGTACCCGTATCCGTATCCGCGCTGTCGTCCGTGCCCGTACCGACGGCCCGCGCCGCGTGCCAGTCCGCCACGACCTTCTCGACGTCGAACAGGCCGAGGTTGAGGGGCGGTCCCTCCGGGGGACGGCGCAGGGCCTCGCGGAGACGGTCGTTGATCTCGGTGAGGATCTGCCGCACCTGCCGCTCGGAGCGCGCCCGCGCTATCGCGGCCGTCGCGTCCTCCGCCGCCTTGCGCAGCACGAGCGTCGGCGGCAGCGCGGACAGGCCCTCGCGGTGCATCTTGCCCTTGATCCACCACAAGTCGTCGTACGGGGTGTCCAGCGAGGCCAACGGCTTTCCCGCGCCCGGCAGTTCGGCGAAGTCGCCGCGCTGCTCCGCCTCGCGGATCTGCTTGTCCACCCACGTCTCGAAGGAGACACCGGCGGGTTTGCGGTCGGTCATACCTCGCTCCTCACGTGGGCGCACGCAGCGGGTGGCGTACGTACCAGGTTACGGCCGCGCCCGCGCGGCCAGCAGGGCGACGTCGTCCTCGGCGGCGGAGGGCGCCAGGCGGTGCACGATCCGGGCGAGGAGCGCGTCCAGCGGTTCACCGTCGGGCGGGAGGACGAGCGAGGCCAGCCGGGCGAGCGAGGCGTCGATGTCCTCGGTACGGCGTTCCACCAGCCCGTCGGTGTAGAGCAGCAGCGTCTCCCCCGCGCGCCACGGCACGTACACCGTCTCGTACGTGCCCCGCAGGTCCGCGCCGAGCGGCGGTCCCGGCGGTACGGCGAGCAGCCGGACACGGCCGTCGGGGGTGACGACGGCGGGCGGGAGGTGGCCCGCGCTGGCGAAGAAGCAGCCGCCGCGCGCCGGGTCGGCGAGGCCCAGCAGGCAGGTGCCCGGCCGCTGGGCGCCCGCGGCGGCCAGCAGCGCGTCCATCCGGCGCAGGACGCGGTCCGGCGCGTCGCCCTCGCCCGCGACCACGCGCAGCATCGAGCGGTAGTGGCTCATCTCGACGGCCGCCTCGACGCCGTGCCCCATCACGTCGCCCATGGCCAGCAGCGTCACGCCGCCGGGCAGCGCCAGGGTGTCGAACCAGTCGCCGCCGACCAGGTCGGTTGCGCCCGCCGGGAGATAGCGGGTGGCCACCTCGACCCCGGGGTGCGGGGCGCCGGGCGTGGCCAGCAGGGCGCGCTGCAACTCCACCGCGATGCCGTGCTCGCGGGTGTAGCGGCGGGCGTTGTCGAGGCTGATCGCGGCCCGGTCGGCCAGCGCGCGGGCGATGGCGGTGTCCTCGTCGTCGAAGCCGGGCGAGGTCCCGGCCCTGATCAGCGTGACCGTGCCGATCCGGTCGCCGCGGGCGCTCAGCGGCACGACCAGCACGGAGTGGATGCCCGCGGCGCGGTAGGCGGCGACCCGCTCGGCGTTCGGCGCGGAGTGGGCGATCTCCTCGTCGCGCGGCAGATTCTGCACCACGGGACGCCCGGTCTCCAGGCAGGTCGGGATCGCCGAGCCGCGCTGGTAGACCACGTACTCCCCCGGCGTCCCGAAGATCCGCACCCGCTCGCGCAGCGCGGGCCGCGCGGCCATCGCGGCCCTGCGCAGCCGCAGCGCGCCGTCCGGCGGGGGGCGGCGGCGGGCGCGCGGGCCGCTGTCCAGCACCTCGACGGTGGCGGTGTCCGCGATCACCTCGACCAGCAGGTCGGCCAGTTCCTGGCAGGTCGGGTCCATCTCCAGCGTGGAGCCGATCCGGACGGCCGCCGCGTCGAGCAGCAGCAGCCGCTCCTTGGCCCGTTCCAGCTCGCGCTGCGCCTCGTGGTCCTCGCTGACCTCGATGATCACCGCGCCGATCCCGCCCACCCCGCCGTCCCGGCCCTGGAGCCGGTGGTACGTGCACTGCCAGTAGCGCGTGGTGTGCGGCGAATCGGCCCGGGTCTGGCCGCTGGAGAGCAGCTCGCGCGGTGTGCCGTCGGCGAGCACCATCCGCAGGACGCCCTCGCCCACGTCCACGCCCGGCACCGTCTCGGCGATGGTCCTGCCGATGTGCGCGGCCGCTTCGACGCCGTTCATCCGGGCGAGCGCCGGATTGACGTACCGGTAGCGCAGGTCGGGGCCGAGTACGGCGACACCCGCCGCCGTCCCCTCCAGCAGCGCGCGCCACAGCGACTCATCCGCGTTCACCTGTTCCACAGTGCACGCAGGGTCGCGGGGCCGCGAATCGGGACGGCGGAGGGGCCGCGCGGCGGCCGGTCCTACGGGGTCCGGGGGTCCGGGGATTCGGGGTCCGGAGAGGCTCGGCGGGGCCGGGGGCGCGGGGCGTGGGCTGATATAACAGCGCTGTTAGATTAGCCGCCCGGCGCTTCGACGGTTGAGGCGTCGCGCCCGTCGAGAGGAACGGACCGCCATGACCGAGGCGCAGCGGAGCCACCCGCCGATCGAGCCGTACGACCGGGGCATGCTCGATGTCGGCGACGGGAACCTCGTGTACTGGGAGACCTGCGGCAACCCCGAGGGCAAGCCGGCGCTCGTCGTGCACGGCGGCCCCGGCTCGGGGTGCAGGCCGTCGCACCGGCAGGACTTCGACCCGGAGCGGTACCGGGCGGTGCTGTTCGACCAGCGCGGCTGCGGGCGCAGTACGCCGCACGCGAGCGACCCGGCGACCGACCTCACCCACAACACCACCGACCACCTGATCGCCGACATGGAACGCCTGCGCGTCCACCTCGGCATCGACCGCTGGCTGCTGACGGGCGGCTCCTGGGGCTCGACGCTGATCCTGGCGTACGCGCAGCGGCACCCCGAGCGGGTCTCGGAGATCGTCATCAACGGCGTCACGACCACCCGCAGGGCGGAGATCGACTGGCTCTACCGGGGCGTCGGCCGCTTCTTCCCCGAACAGTGGGCGGCCTTCCGCGCGGCGGCCGGCCCGGCGTCCGACGGCACGGGGTCACGCACGGCGCCCGGCATAGCGTCCGATACGGCGGGCGGCATCGCGGGCGGGCTCGTCGCCGCGTACGCGCGCCTCACCGAGGACCCCGATCCGGCCGTACGGGCCAGGGCCACCGCCGACTGGTGCGCGTGGGAGGACGCGGTGCTCTCCCTGGAGCCCAGCGGCTCCGCCCGCCCGTACAGCGACCGCCCCTCCGCCGCCCGGCTCGCCATGGTCCGGATCTGCGCCCGCTACTTCTCGCACGGCGCCTGGCTCGAAGAGGGCGCCCTCCTGCGCGACGCGCCCCTGCTGCGGGGCATCCCCGCCACCCTGCTCCACGGCCGCCTCGACCTCAGCTCGCCGCTCGACACCGCCTGGCACCTCGCCGCCGCCTGGCCGCAGGCCACCCTCACCGTCGTGGACGACGCGGGCCACAAGGGCAGCGCCACGATGTCCCGCCATGTACGGGAGGCGCTGGACGGGTACGCGCGAGCGGTCTAGGGGCGGGCCCGGTCAGCCGCGTACGGGGACCGTCGAGGTGGTGAGGAGCTGACGGGCCTGGCGCTCCGGGGTCTCGGGCGGGACGACGAGCAGGTCGCAGCGGCCGACGCCCCGGCAGAGCAGGCACACCGAGTCGCGGTGGCCGGTGGTGGTGGAGCGGTGGATACGGAGGGTGTGGCCGCCGAGCAGCAGGGCGGAGGGCCCGTCGAGCCAGTTCGCCGCGTCGAGGGTGATGTCGGTGATCCGGCCCCAGCGGCCGTTCAACGCGGCGAGCAGCGGCGGCAGTTCCTTGGTCACGTCACGGGTCCGCGGCCACCAGGCGCCGTCGATCCGTACGGGGCTGCCGCCCGGGTGGATCAGGGACAGCCGGGCGGGCGGCCCGTCCCAGACCGGCAGGGCGCAGGCGGGCAGCGGCGGCGGTGTCTCGGTCGCGGTGGTGATCGTCATGGTGTCGGCCTGTCTCCGGACGGTTCGTCCGGGGTGGTGGGTGGTGCCAAGCGCGTGTTCGGGGCGGGCCGCGGCGGGCGGGGCGGCGACGGCGGACGTACGGGCGGCGGTACGTCGGCGGCGGCGGTCCCCTCGGTGACGTCCGTGCCTCGGCTGACGTCCGGGTCCTGGGTGGCGTCCGCGTCCTGGGCGGCGTCCGGGTCCTGGGCGGCGTCCGCGTCCTGGGCGGCCTCGGTGACGCCGGTCACGCCGGTGACCTCGGCCGTCCCGGTGCCGTCCCGTACGCGCTCCTCGCCGCCGACCAGGCGGAGCTGGAAGGGGCCCGCGTCGGGGAAGTGGACGGTGTCCACGGTCAGCCGCAGCCGGGTGCCGCCGTCCTCGTCCACCACCGGGCGGCCCGGGGGCGGCTGCTCGGTCGCGGCGAAGCGGAAGCGCAGCACCTGCGCGATCCTGCGGGCCGCCTCGGGGGTCGCGGCCACGATGCTGACCTCGGCGAAGCCGGGCGCGGGCAGCGCCCGCTCCGCGCCGCCGGAGCCGGAGCCGGAGCCCGAGCCGGTGGCCGCCGCCGCGTCCCGCCCCGCGTCGTCGCGCCCTGCCCCGGCGCGGCCCCGCGGCGGCCCGGCCGTACCCGCCATGCGCGGATCGGCCCCCGTCCCCGCACCGGCCGCGCGCGGCTCACCCGACTCGTTCTCGCGCGGGGACATCAGGCCGCCCGCTCCGGCCGGGCCAGCCCCGCGGGACCGCCCTCGGCCTCCCAGGCGGCGTCCGCGCCGCGGTCGGGGTCGGCCTGGGCCATCAATTCGCTCGCGGTACGGACATTGGCCGGATCCGCCGCCGCGGCCATCAGCCGGGCCGCCGTCGCCGCCGGAGTCTGCGGCGGGACGATCAGCAGATCCCAGCGGCCCGTACGGTACGAGAGCACCAGCAACTTGTGCGGGTCCTGCTCCTCGACGAACCAGCCGACATGCACCACGTGCCCGGCGACCGGCACCTTCTTCGGCACGGTCGGCCAGTACAGGGGGTTGACGGTGACCCGGGTGATCCGTCCCCACAACAGGTCCAACGCGCCGACCAGGGACGGCAGTTCGAGGGAGAGGTCACGGGACTTGGGCCACCAGGCGCCGTCCAGCGGCCCCGGTCCGTGGCCCAGCTCGGCCGAACCGATCCGCAGGGCGCTGACGCCGGGCGACAGCGAGAGCCGCGGCGCGGGGGGCGCGGGAGGGGGCCGCGGGACCGTACGGACCGCCGAGGGGTGTGCGGAATCCTGAGAGGAGAGCATGGAACAAATCCGTCCACGGGCCCGCTGGAACGGGTCCGGCACCGTCGCTCACCGCGAACGACGCCGACTTGAGTGCCGGTGTACGGAATGCCCTCGGTCCGTTCACCCTACTCCGTCCGGGGTGTCTGGGACGATGATGGAAGGTCACCGTTCCGGACCGCCGGGACACGGGGCCGATGGGGGAGGGAACACGTGGCCGAGGTCTTCACGCGCCGCATGTCCAGATGGCAGGCGGAGCAGCAGCGCGAGGCCGTCGCGGATGTCTACGTCGAGGCGTACCGAGGCGTGCCGGGCCAGGAATTCCACGACCGGGAGGATTTCCTGGGGCGCTTCGCCGAGGCCACGCAGCGGCCCGGCTTCGACATGATCGTGGCCAGCGAGCGGCGGCTGACCGGGGTCGCGTACGGCTACGTCCTCGACCGCGCCGACGGCTGGTGGCGGGACTTCACGGTCGCGGGCACCGACGGCGCGGGGCCCGACGGCACGGACATCGAGGAGCTCACCGCCTCGGGCCAGGTCTTCGCGCTCGCCGAGCTGATGGTCGTGCCCGCGTACCGCAGGCAGGGCATCGCGACCGGTCTGCTCGACCAGCTCCTGCTGCGCAGCGACGCGGCCCTCGTCACCGTCCTCACCGCGCCCGACGCCGACGCCGTCCACGCCCTGCGCGCCTGGGAGTGGACCTACCTCGGCGACACCCACGGCCCCCGCCAGGCATGGAGCCGCCCGCTGCGCCCGTGAGCGTCGCCGCCGCCATGTCCGCTGGCGTCGCTACCGCTTGCGGACGCCGAACAGCGAGCGGCTGATCTCGCGGCCGAGCTGCGTACCCATGGAGCGGGCGAGAGACTTGAACGCGCCGCTGTGGACGACCTGTTCGACGATTCCGGCGTCGGCGGCGGCGCCCTTGGCGGAGGAACGGCCGCTCTTCGGCGCGGCCTTGGGCGCGCTCTCGGCGGCTTCGGCCCGCGCGGCGGAAGCCGCTTCGGCGGCGGCCAGCTTCTCGTAGGCGGACTCGCGGTCGACCGCCTCGGCGTACCGCCCGTACAGCGGCGAGGACTTGACGGCGGAGTCGAGCACGGCCGCGTCCACGGGACCCATCAGCGACTCGGGGGCGCGCAGCCGGGTGGCGGCCACCGGCGTCGGCGCGCCGTTCTCGCTGAGGACGGTGACGACGGCCTCGCCGGTGCCGAGCGAGGTGAGCGACTCGCCCAGGTCGTAAGCGGAGTTGGGGAAGGTGGAGACGGTGGCGCGCAGCGCCTTGGCGTCATCGGGCGTGAAGGCGCGCAGGGCGTGCTGGACACGGTTGCCGAGCTGGGCGAGCACGTCGCCGGGGACGTCCTTGGGCGTCTGCGTGACGAAGAAGACGCCGACGCCCTTGGAGCGGATCAGCCGTACGGTCTGGGTGATCGCGTCGAGGAACGCCTTCGAGGCGCCGTTGAAGAGCAGGTGCGCCTCGTCGAAGAAGAAGACCAGTTTCGGCCGGTCGAGGTCGCCGACCTCGGGCAGGTCCTGGAAGAGGTCGGCGAGCAGCCACATCAGGAAGGTCGAGAAGAGCTGCGGCTTGTCCTGCACGGCGGGCAGCTCCAGCACGGAGACCAGCCCGCGCCCGTCGGACGCCGTACGCAGCAGCTCGCTCGTGTCGAATTCCGGCTCGCCGAAGAACGCGGCGGCGCCCTGCGCCTCGAAGGCCGTCAGCGTCCGCATCAGCACCCCGGCCGTCGCCGACGAGATCCCGCCGATCTCCTTCAGCTCCGGCTTGCCCGCGTCGGAGGTCAGAAAGGCGATGACGGCCCGCAGGTCCTTGAGGTCGTACAGCTCGAGGCCCTTGGTGTCGGCGTAGTGGAAGATCAGGCCGAGCGACTGCTCCTGCGTGGTGTTCAGGCCGAGCACCTTGGACATCAGGACGGGGCCGAAGGCGGTGACGGTCGCCCGTACCGGGATGCCGGGGCCGAGGCCGCCCAGCGCGTAGAACTCGGCCGGAAAACCGGTGGCCGTCCAGTTCTGGCCGACTTCCGCCGCCCGCCGCTGGACCTTCTCACCCGGTTGGCCCGGCGCCGACACGCCGGAGATGTCGCCTTTCACGTCCGCGAGGAAGACCGGGACGCCCTGCGCGGAGAGCTGTTCCGCGATGAGCTGGAGCGTCTTGGTCTTGCCGGTGCCGGTGGCGCCCGCCACCAGGCCGTGCCGGTTGAGCATGCCGAGCGGGATGCGGACCGGCGCGTCGGGGTGGCACTCGCCCTCCCAGAGCAGCGCGCCGAGGTCCAGCGCGGGGCCGGTGAAGGCGTAGCCGCGGGCGATGTCGGCGGCGGGGGACGGCAGTGTCGGCCCGGATGGTGGGGCTGATGGCCCGGACGGCGCGGCTGATGGCCCGGACGGCGCGGGAGTCGGCCAGGACGGTGGGGCTGTCGGCCCGGACGGTGCGGGAGTCGACCCCGGTGTCACGGCCGCCTCACCCGTGACGGCCTCACCGGCGGAACTATTCGGCTGGGGATCGGTCATCACATGCTCCCGATTCATACGACGATGAGGCTTTTGCCACCATCGCACCCCGGCAGCGGTGCTGCGCCCGGACAAGCCGGGCCGGTAGGCTTTCCGTGTGATCTTCAAGCGCATCGGAAACGGGCGGCCGTACCCGGACCACGGCCGGGTGAGTACGCGCGAGTGGGCCGACGTCGCCCCACGTCCCGTGCGGCTGGACCAGTTGGTGACCACCAAGGGACAGCTCGACCTGGAGACACTTCTTGCCGAGGATTCCACCTTTTACGGCGACCTCTTCGCCCATGTCGTGAAATGGCGGGGCGACCTCTATCTCGAGGACGGACTCCACCGGGCGGTACGCGCCGCGCTCCAGCAGCGCCAGGTGCTCCACGCCCGGGTCCTGGAGATGGACTGACAATCCGCTTACGCTGCGCTCATGAGCATGCTGACCCCCTCCGGTATGGGCGGGAAGTACCGGGTCACCGGCAAGCAGTACCCGAGGATGCGCCGCCCGCGCCGCCGCGGCCGTGTCGTCACCGCCGTGCTCGCCTCGGTCGTCGTGCTCGGCCTCTTCGGTTACGGGGCGCTGCAACTCGTCCATGTCTTCCGCGGGGACGACAACGGCGACACGAAGGCGAACGCGGCACCGCAGAACCGCCCCTGCGTCACCGTGGCCCCCACCGCCCCCACGGGTAAACCGGCCCCGCTGCCCCAGCCCGCGGGCGTCACGCTGAACGTCTTCAACGCCACCGCCAAGGGCGGTCTGGCCAAGACCACGGCCGACGAGCTGGCCAAGCGCGGCTTCAAGGTCAACAAATTCGGCAACGCGCCCGACCCGTACGACAAGAAGGTCGGCGAGTCCGCGCTGATCGTCGCCGGGCCCGCGGGCGAGGCGGCGGCCCGCACGGCGGGCACCCAGGTGGCGGGCTCGACCGTGAAGATCGACCCCAAGCGGACCGACAAGACCGTCGATGTGATGATCGGCACGGCCTTCACGGCGCTTTCCGGTCCGACCGACGTGGCGAAGGCCCGGATCGTGGCGGCGAACCCGCCGCCGCCGAAGCCGGTGTGCGTGACGCCGAGCCCGAGCGCGTCGGGAGGCGCCCCCGGCAAGACGGGGGCCACGACGAAGGCGGGCGCGCCGGCGAAGCACTAGCCGCCGTGGCGGGCGCTTGCGCGGGTGGCTTGGCGCGGGTGACTGCCTTCGTGGCGGCCGACAGCGTACGTGCGAGAGGGGCGGGACCTGAGCCAGGTCCCGCCCCTCCGCTTGTCGGATCAGCGGCCGGACAGCGTTCAGGGTGTCCGGACCGTTCAGCCCGCCCTGCCCGTCCTGACCGTTCAGCCCTTCCGGGGCGTCCGCGACACGCCGGGTCGGGCCGGGCCGATTGTCAGCTCACCGTGCCGTACATCCGGTCGCCCGCGTCGCCGAGGCCGGGCACGATGTAGCCGCGCTCGTTCAGCCGCTCGTCGACCGCGGCCGTGACCACGGTGACCGGCTTGCCCGCCAGGGCGCGCTCCATCGACTCGACGCCCTCGGGCGCGGCCAGCAGGCACAGCGCGGTGACGTCGTCGGCGCCGCGGTCGATCAGCAGGTCGATCGCCGCCACCAGGGTGCCGCCTGTCGCCAGCATCGGGTCGACCACGTACACCTGCCGTCCCGACAGGTCCTCCGGCATACGGGTGGCGTACGTCGCCGCCTCCAGCGTCTCCTCGTCGCGGACCATGCCGAGGAAGCCGACCTCGGCGGTGGGCAGCAGCCGCACCATGCCGTCGAGCATGCCGAGCCCGGCGCGCAGGATCGGCACTACGAGGGGGCGCGGGTAGGAGAGCCTGACCCCGGTGGTCGGGCCGACCGGGGTGCGGATGTCGACCTGCTCGGTCCGCACGTCGCGGGTGGCCTCGTAGGCGAGCAGGGTGACCAGCTCGTCGGCGAGCCGCCGGAACGTCGGCGAGTCGGTGCGCTCGTCGCGCAGGGTGGTGAGCTTGTGCGCGACCAGCGGGTGGTCGACAACATGGAGACGCATGAATATGACTGTATCCGCCGGGTGGGGGGCGCGTCGCCAGTGCGATGAGCAGCCCGGCTCCGCGCACCTTCTGCGCCTGGCGTGGGGTAAACGGCGCGAACGAGGGAAACTGGCCAGATACGCCCGGTGTGCCTTCCGGGTGAAGCGAGCCCCAGGGATGGTGCCCGAGATGCCGGAGCCCGACCGAGCAGCCGAGCGAGCAACCGACCGAGCCATCGACCGTGACGCGGATCGCACCGATCGCACCCCGGATCGCGCCACCGACGGCGCCCCCGCCGGCGCTGCGGACCGTACTGCCGACCGATCCGCTGACCGGTCCGCGGACCGGTCTCCCGGCCGTTCCCCCGCCCGCGACACGGACATCGAGCGGCGCCGCAAGCGCGCGCTGTTCCTGCGGGAGCTGAACGAAGCAAAGGAGCTGCGCGAGCGGGTCCAGCCGCGACGCGCCCGGGTCGCCCGGCTCCGTCAGCAAATGCGGATGCGCACCTTCCGTTGGTGACCGAGCCGCGCGCGTGACCGGGTACGGATCACGTATACGCCGCGTACGCGCCGCGTACACAGCGTGACGGATCAGTACCGTACGGGTGACCGTTCCGGGCCCCCGATGGCCGGACTTTCCAGAGAAGTGACGAAGACCTGGCACGTCGCGGTGCAGAAGACCCTTCGCAACGCCCCGGTTTCTGCCACGATGCCGAGTGGGTGGGGCCAACGGAAGTCGAAAGCGGCCCCCATCCGGTCCGGACGGCCTGAGACCCTGTGGGAGAGTCACGGTGTACTTCGCCGCACTGCTCGCGCGCACCGAGGACGGTTGGCAAGCGAGCGAACCCGATCTCGACGATGTGGAAACCCTCGCCGATCTGAGCGATCTGGCCCGCGCGGCCGGCGACGAGGAGGAAACGGTTCTGGTCTTCATCGAACAGGAGGACGCCTGGTTCGGCGTCATCCGTGTGGACGGTGAAGAGGATCCCAGGATCTACGTGTCCGACGCGGCTGCCGCCGCCCGCAGTTCGTACGGGGAGATCCTGCTCACCGACGAAGTGCTGGGCCGCGACCCCGAGGACCTGGACGAACTCGTGGACCTCGACGGCACCGAGGACGGCGAGGACGACGAGACCGAGGACGCCGTGGCGGGCCCCTCGGAAGACCATGTGCCGACCGGTCCGCTCGGCGAAACCGACATCCTCACGGATCTCGGCATGAGCACCAGGGAACTGCTGGCGCTCAGCGGTGACGGCGCGCTGACCGGTGAGGCGCTCGGCGAGATCGCCGACGCGCTGGGGTGCGGGGACGTGCTGGAGGCGGTCCGCTGACAGACCCTCTGAAGGACCCCTGGGTCGCCGCGATGCGGCTGGCCCTGGAAGAGGCGGCACAGGCCCCGCTCACCGGTGACGTACCGGTGGGCGCGGTCGTGCTGGCCCCCGACGGCACGGTGCTGTCCCGTGCCCGCAACGAGCGCGAGGCCACCGGCGATCCGACCGCCCACGCCGAGGTCCTCGCCATCCGCCGCGCCGCCGCCTCCGTCGGCGGCTGGCGCCTGACCGGCTGCACCCTCGCGGTCACCCTCGAACCGTGCACCATGTGCGCGGGCGCGATCGTCCTCTCCCGGCTCGACCGCGTCGTCTACGGCGCCGCCGACGACAAGGCGGGCGCCGCCGGTTCCCTCTGGGACGTGGTCCGCGACCGCCGCCTCAACCACCGCCCCGAAGTCATCCCCGATGTCCTCCCCACCCCCTCCGCCGCCCTCCTCACCCGCTTCTTCCGTACAACCGATTTCTGACCACCCCCCCGCGTGGGCTAGGATCTCTCTCGGTAGCGTGTCCGAGCGGCCTAAGGAGCACGCCTCGAAAGCGTGTGAGGGGGCAACTCCTCCGTGGGTTCAAATCCCACCGCTACCGCCATGAACAGCGAAGTTGAGGGGCCCGACCGCACTGCGGTCGGGCCCCTCAACGTGTTCGTCGGAGGGCCGTTCGCCGGGGAACCCTTCGTGGCCGTTACTCGTCGTCGTAGCGCTTGAAGTCGCTGGTGTCGATGGTCCAGGGGCCGAAGGGGACCTGGTCGCCGAAGACGTAGGGGAGCACGGTGGAGTAGTGCGGGCCGCTGGAGCCGGGGGCGGGGTCGGCGTAGGTGAAGACGAGACCCTTGCGAGGGTCGATGAGCAGGTAGAGCGGGATGCCCATCGCGGGGTAGTCGGCGGCCTTCTCGACGTAGTCGTTGTCCGGGTTGGACTCGGAGACCACCTCGACCACCGCGAGCAGGTCAGCGGGGTCGACTGTCGGTTTCGGCTCTTCCAGGATGTCGAGCGGGAGGACGACGGCGTCCGGTCGGCGCATCCGCCCCACCGCCGGGTGCTCCACTTCGGCACCTGACTGGGCGACGATGTCACGGTCCGGATGCGTGGCCGGGAGCTGAGCGTTCAACTGGCGGACGACGCGGGTGGCGATGGCCTCGTGGCGGTTGACCGGGCTCATCATCACGACGACCCCGGCAGCTCCGATCTCGATCGCCCAGGCACCTTGCATGCGGTCCGCCAGCGGCCAGAGCTCCTCCGCGATCTTCCGCATACGTGCGTAGACCTGCGGGTCCGCTGCTTCGGTCACGACTCCTCCGTACGGTGGGTTCAACCGGCACCCGAGCCAGTGAAGCGCCTGCAACCGACTGACGCGGTTGCTCCTGCGAGTCTGCATGCCACCGCGGCCATCGCCAAGGCGGACTTGCCCCGGCCTGCGGCGTTCCGGGACCGGCCGAAGAACGACGATCCATGAGCGCATGGCTCCCAAGCCGCGCCGCGCGCCTGTCGCCCCCCAAACGGCTCTACCTTCTTGATCGGGTTGATCGAGCCATTCGTAGGGTTGGGTCGCCCAGGGGTGACCGGCGGTGAGCCCGCGCTGCTGCTGGCGCTGCTGGTCAGCCACGGCCAGGAGGTCCTCACCCGCGTGGTCAACCGCCTGCGCGGCACTCCGCTGTCCATGTTCCCGGCCCTGGAGAGGGCCCTGGACATGGCCAACACCGGCCCACTCAGGCTGCTGACGGGCTGCCAGACTCCGCATGCGATCCGCCGTGCCGGGGTCACTCGGCTGGCGATGGCTCTCAACGAGCATGTTGTCGAGCTGGACAAGCTCATCGAGGACCGGTTTCGCGAGCACGAGCTCGCTGACATCGTGCTGAGCGTCCCGGGCATCGGCACGACTCTCGGAGCCGAGTTCCTCGCCGCCGTCGGTGGCAGCCTGGACAGGTTCGACTTCCCAGACGCCTTGGCGGCCTTCGCCGACGTCGCCGCGGTGAAGGCGCATGGAAGAATCGACGTATGCAGTCTTTTTCCGCCAGCCCCGACAGTCTGAGCGGACCCCTGACCCTCCTTGACGACGAAGGGACGAGCTGGATTCTTCATCGCAATCGGCTTGACCTGCGCATCGTCCGTCGGCTGGTCAAGGACGCCACCACACTTGTCTTCTGGGGAGACATGGGCGGTATGAGCCCCCGGCTCACGACGGCGGCCGAACGTCCCCTGCTCTGGGACCGGATCAAAGACGAGTACATGGGCCCCGGCGGAACATGGTCGACCGGCCGCTACCTGGCTCACGAGTTCCGCGCCGAGCCGGGACGCCGCATGCTCTACGTCGAGGACCACTGCTGAGCTCCGCGCGCGGCGATTGAGTCGGAACCCGTTTCCGCGAACGGAGTCATCGACAACAGCAGTAGGAAGCTGGGACATCACTGCTCCCAAGCCTCACCTCTTCAGTGACCAGCGGTTACTCAATAAACCCGGCCCGCTCCCCCGGTAGAATCGGAGCCATGCCCTCCCCCGTGAACGCCACGACCGGCGAAGGCGCGGCGCCGGGCGCGCCGCGGTGGCCGGGGTGGTCGACGCACGACGAATTCCTCGCGGTGCCGGGTGACGCGGCCCGCGCCTCGCGCCCGCACCGGCGCAATCCCCAGGCCCTCGAACCCGGCGACGGCGTACCGCGGTTCGGCCTCTTCCCCGACGTCCTCCCGCGCGGCCTGCCCGCGACGGAACCGACGACCCCAGGCCCGTAACCGATGCCCGCCACGTCGGAACGCCTGGTCTGGTACGTGTCGTACGGCTCCAACATGTCGCTGGCGCGCCTGCGTTGCTACCTGACGGGCGGCACGGCCCAGGACACCGCGGACGGCGGCGGGCGTACGTATCCCGGTTGCCGCGACCCGCGGATGCCGGAGCGCTCGGTGGGGATCGAGCTGCCGGGGACGGTGTACTTCGCCACCTGGTCGCCGGTCTGGCACGGCGGACGCGCCTTCTACGACCCGCTGGCCCCCGGCCGCGCCTGGGCCCGCGCCCACCTCCTGACCCTCGGTCAGTTCTCGGACATCGCCGCCCAGGAGATGTACGCCGCCCCCGGCCACGACCTCGACCTCACCCGGGTCCTCGCCGAGGGCCGCGACCGCCTCGGCCCCGGCCGCTACGAAACCCTCCTCCACCTCGGCGACCTCGAAACCCACCCCCTCCTCACCTTCACCGCCCCCTGGCACGCCCCCGACGCCCGGCCGGTCGCCCCGTCCCCCGCCTACCTCGCCCACCTCGCCGCGGGCCTCCGCGAAGCCCACACCTGGCCCCCCGAAGCGATCACGACCTACCTCGCGGGCCTCACGTCGCGGAGTACGGCTCGATGAGCGGTCGCGGATCACGTACTCCGCGAACGATCTCCTCCGGCACCCCGGGGCCCTGTGCGTAGTAGCGCCCCTGCGCTTCACCGTGGGCCGACAGCCATCCCGCCCTGACGAGTTCACGGATGTCACGTTGGGCCTGCTGCTCGCTCAACTCCGCGTCCGCCTGGTACGTCGCCCGCCGGACCCGGTTTCCCATCAGGGCCGGGTACAGGGCGTACAGCGTGCGCTCGGGCAGCCCTTGTCGCTCGACGGCCTCCTCAAGCGCGGACCACACCGTGCGGGTGGTCTCGACCTGCCGCTGTACGGCCTGGGCCTGTTGATGGTGGGCGCGCAGGCAGAACCGGACCCAGGCGCGGGTGTCCCGGTCCGGCGTCCAGACCGGGCCGCCGACCTCCGCCAGTACGTCGTAGTAGCGATAGGTGTTGCGGGCCCGGCCCAGCCACTCCTCAATACTGGAGAACTCCGGCGCGACGATCCCTTCCCGCGCCAGGACCAAGGTCTGGAGCGCGCGGGACATCCGGCCGTTTCCGTCCGCCCAGGGGTGGATCGCGACGAGATTGAGGTGCGCCATCGCGGCTCGCACCAGAGCGGGCGCTTCCAGGTCGCCCTCGTTGAGCCAGACGACCAGTTCCGCGATGAGATCCGGCACCGAGTCGGCGTCAGGCGCGGTGTAGGCCGCGATGGTCGGGTCCTCGGGTGAGGTCACGTACACCGCACCGGACCTCCACCAGCCCGGACGTTTGAGCAGGTGGTGGCCTTGCATCATGAAGTGCAGACCGTTGAGCAGACCCTTGCCGTAGGCGAAGTCCGGCCCGGCGTCCGTCAGTCGCTGGATGTACGTCATGGCCTGCCGGTAGCCCTCGATCTCGGCGGAGACCGTCTGGTCGGCCTCGATCGGCGCCTCGCCGAGCATGATGTCTTCGACATCGGCGACGCTCGCCGCGTATCCCTCGATCGTGTTCGAGCCGGCGATCGCCCGCGCTGTCAGATTGCGGCGGAGCTGCCCCTCCCAACGGCGCGGCGTCCGCAGGTGGAGCCGGAGCCGGTCGCGCATCCCCTCGATCTCACCGAGGACCCGCTCATCCACGTCGTCCAGGCCAGGCGTTTCATACAACATGACGCAATGACACCATCATCTCGTCAATACGTCAAACCGTCCCTCAACGCGACCTACCTCGCGGGGCTGGCCAGCGTGGCCTGATCTCGTCGCGCGGGGGGCGTCCGGGGCGGGCGGGGGCGTTCCCCTTGGGGGGCGGACTCCGTACGTTCGTACGGAGTCGGGGTCGCGTTCACCGAAGGGCGGATCGGCGAAGGCGGCGCGACGGTCGGTGTGTCCTGATATGTCTGGTGCGGGCGGCACGAGAGCGAAGGTGGGATCGGGAGCATGGACCTGGCTGAGCG
Organism: Streptomyces sp. NPDC008079; assembly: GCF_042957385.1. Taxonomy (NCBI): domain Bacteria; kingdom Bacillati; phylum Actinomycetota; class Actinomycetes; order Kitasatosporales; family Streptomycetaceae; genus Streptomyces; species Streptomyces sp. NPDC008079. The sequence goes on along the minus strand of NZ_JBIBIC010000001.1, from coordinate 735,918 downwards.
AACGAGGAGCCGAGGGCGGGTCCGGCGCGGACACGTACACCAGGGACACGCGCACCGGGGACACGCGCACCGCGGGCGGATCGCGCTGGCCGCGACGGCCCTGACCGCCGCCGCCGTGCTGGCCGTGGCGCCAGGGGCGTCCGGGGCGTCCGGGGCGTCCGGCGCTCCGGGACCCGAGGCCGCGACGGCCACGCCGGTCAAACACGTCGTGGTCATCTTCGACGAGAACGTCTCCTTCGACCACTACTTCGGTACGTATCCGCAGGCCGCGAACACCGACGGCACGCGCTTCACGGCCGCCCCCGGCACCCCGGCCCCGGTGAATCTGCTCAGCGACGGCTCCCGGCTGCTGACGCACAACCCGAACCAGTACCAGCCGCGCCGCCTGAGCCCGTCGCAGGCGCTCACCTGCGACCAGAACCACAGCTACACGCCCGAGCAGCAGGCGTACGACGACGGCGCGATGGACCAATTCGTGCAGCACACGAGCAGCGACAAGTGCTCGGGGCTGTACGGGAGTCCGGGCCTGACGATGGACTACTTCGACGGGAACACCGTCACCGCGCTGTGGAACTACGCCCAGAACTACACGCTGGGCGACAACAGCTTCGGCGACGTCTTCGGCCCCTCCACGCCCGGCGCGCTCGGCCTGGTCTCCGGGCAGACGCACGGCGGCGTCTCGATCGACCCGAAGACCGGTGAGCAGGTCCCGGTGGAGCGGTCCACGACCGTACGCAGCCCCGACCCCACGACCGGGGTCGGCACGGTCGTCACCGACCCGGACCCGGCGTACGACGACTGCTCGGACAACAACCACACCGCGACCGGCCAGCTCACCGCGATGCGCGGCCGCAACGTCGGGGACCTGCTCAACGACAAGGGCGTGACCTGGGGCTGGTTCCAGGGCGGCTTCGCGCCGACGTCCTCGCCGGGCGGCACGGCGGTCTGCGGCGCGACCCACGCCAATGTCGGCGGCAACGCGTCGGTGGACTACTCGCCGCACCACGAGCCGTTCCAGTACTACGAGTCGACGGCGAACCCGCACCACCTGCCGCCGACGTCCGCCGCGATGATCGGCCGCCAGGACCGGGCCAACCACCAGTACGACCTGACCGACTTCGACACGGCGCTCGCGGCCGGGAATCTGCCCGCGGTGTCGTTCCTGAAGGCGGCCGAGTACCAGGACGGGCACGCGGGCTACTCCGACCCGCTGGACGAGCAGCACTTCCTGGTCCGCGAGATCAACGCGGTCCAGCGGTCGCCGCAGTGGGCGAGCACGGCGGTGATCGTGGCGTACGACGACTCCGACGGCTGGTACGACCAGGTCGCCGCCGCGATCACCAACGGCTCCACCGACGCGGGCGCGGACACCGCGATGTGCGCCGACGGCCCGCCCGCCGCGGGCGGCTACCTCGACCGCTGCGGTCCGGGACCGCGGCTGCCGCTGCTGGTCGTGTCCCCTTACACCCGGCGCGATCACGTCGAGCACGCGCTGACCACCCAGTCGTCCGTCCTGCGCTTCATCGAGGACAACTGGGGGACGGGCCGGATCGGCGACGGCTCCTTCGACGCGACCGCGCACCCGCTCGACCCGATGTTCGACTTCGCCCGGCCCCAGCAGCGCGCGGTGCTGCTGAACGCGGACGGCTCGGTCGCGAAGACCGTGCCGGTACGGGTGGCGCCCGGCCGCAGGACCCCGCTCCCGGAAGGCGCGTCGGGCGGTACGGCGAGCGGTACGACCACGGGTACCAGCAGCGGTACGAGCAGGGGTACGACCACGGGTACGAGCAGCGGTACGAGCAGGGGCGCGGCGTCGGCCGCGGACGCCACGACGGCGGGACCGGGTACGGGCGCGCCCGCCGCCTCGGGGCCGGGCGCCCGGCTGACCGGCACGGAGATCGCCAGCGGGTCCGCCCTGGTGGTGCTGCCGGCGGCGGCGGGCGGCACATGGCTGCTGCTGCTCCGGCGCCGCAGGACGTGACAGCGGGCGGGCGGAAACAAAGCGACGGCAAAGCGAGGTCAAGGGGCGGTAAGCCGCGGCAAGCGGCGGCAAGCGGTGCCGACAGGCCGATCCCACGCTCCGGACCTGCCACGAACCCGAGCCCGACCTTCATCTTCTAAGAGGATGATTGGGACAACAGGCCGTCTGATTACGCCATCTGATGGATAGACTTCCGTGATTGCACACTTGTGACCGTCGGTGCGGGCTGCGGGCTGGGGAGGGCAAAGGCGCATGGCGCAGGCGAAGAAGATCACCATGTACGTACTGGTGATCTTCATCCTCTACACGATCATCAATCAGCCGGCCCGAGCCGCTGATCTCGTCCAGGTAGGCTTCCAGGGCATATCGAACGCCGCGAAGAGCATCGGGAAGTTCATGCACGACCTGGCCAACTGACCGGCGGGCCGTCCCGGCCGCTCCGGCGGCGCACCACCAGTACCCAGCGGCACGCGGCGGCATGCCGGCGGCGAGGGAGTCCCATGATCCGGCATCTGGTCCTGTTCAGGCTCAACGAGGGCGTGCGGCAGGACGAACCGCGTGTCCAGGCGGGCGCGCGGGCCTTCGCCGAGCTCGGCGAGAAGGTGCCCGAAACGCTCTCCTGGGAGTGCGGCTGGAACATCACGGACCGCCCGATCGCCTACGACTTCGCCATCAATTCCACCGTCGCGGACGCGGCGGCGCTGACGGCGTATCTCGAACACCCGGAGCACCGGGCGGCCGTCGCGCTCTGGTCGGAGTTCGCCACCTGGGTGATCGCGGACCTGGAGATCTGACCTCCCGGCCGAGCGCACGACGAGCCTTCGCGCGCCCCCCGCCGACCGGTGGGGGGCGTTTTCGCGCCCTTTGAGCCCCCTCGCGCGCCACCTCCGCGCACCCTTCGCTCCGGATTCACACCGCCGGACGGGGGACTTCCGGGCCGCCGGTTCGTACAACACGGCAATATGCGGTGCTTGCACAAAGCGGACATGAATTGTGATGCTATGACCGCTTTTGCCGGATGAGTGGACCGATAAGGGGTGTGGTGTGCCGGTGTCGGCCCATACGGCGTCAACAACGTATCCCCGAGGCAGAACCCGTACGCCCAGTGCCAACGCGGCGGACGCGAGAGCGCTCACCCAGGTGCTCTTCGAGCAGATCACCAAGCTGGAGCCCGGCACCCCCGAGCACGCACGGGTGCGGGCCGCGCTGATCGAGGTGAATCTGCCGCTGGTGCGCTACGCGGCGGCCCGCTTCAGGAGCCGCAACGAACCGATGGAGGACGTGGTCCAGGTCGGCACGATCGGCCTGATCAACGCGATCGACCGGTTCGACCCGGAGCGCGGCGTGCAGTTCCCGACCTTCGCGATGCCGACCGTCGTCGGCGAGATCAAACGTTACTTCAGGGACAACGTGCGGACCGTGCACGTGCCGCGCCGCCTGCACGAGCTGTGGGTCCAGGTGAGCGGCGCGATCGAGGACCTGACCGTGCTGCACGGCAGGTCGCCGACGACGGCCGAGATCGCCGAGCGGCTCAAGCTCGCCGAGGAGGAGGTGCTGGCGTGCCTGGAGGCGGGCCGCGCCTACCACGCGACCTCACTGGAGGCGGCGCAGGAGGGCGACGGGGCGCCGGGGCTGCTCGACCGGCTCGGCTACGAGGACCCGGCGCTGTCCGGGGTCGAGCACCGCGACCTCGTCCGCCATCTTCTGGTCCAGCTTCCCGAGCGGGAGCGGCGAATCCTGTTGCTCCGCTACTTCGGCAACCTGACGCAGTCCCAGATCAGTGCGGAACTGGGGGTTTCGCAGATGCACGTGTCCCGTCTGCTGTCCCGGAGCTTCGCGCGGCTGAGGTCCGCAAACCAGCTCGAAGCGTAGCTGAAGAGGATTAAGTCACCTGCACAGATATGTCGACATGGCGCTACAGCGTGTTGCCGACATGTGACATTCTGCGGGTACCGCGTTTGTCGCGAGCCGGCCTCCGGTATTCCAGTGGAGGAACAACCGTCGCTCGCGACACCCGTCCGCGACCTCAAGGGGGTGGCATGTCCGTACAGGTGGGCAGTCCCAAGGTGCTCAAGCCCGACACGGCGACCGCACCGCACGATGCTCTTCACGGCGAGGCCATCGACACCCGCACGCTGTCCCGATCGCTGTTCCTGCGCCTCGCGGAACTGCCGGTGGACAGCCCGGAACGCACCTATGTACGTGACACGCTCATCGAGCTGAATCTGCCACTCGTGCGGTACGCAGCCGCTCGCTTCCGCAGTCGGAACGAGCCGATGGAGGACATCGTCCAGGTCGGCACGATCGGCCTGATCAAGGCGATCGACCGCTTCGACTGCGAGCGCGGGGTGGAGTTCCCGACCTTCGCGATGCCGACGATCGTCGGTGAGGTGAAGCGATTCTTCCGCGACACCTCCTGGTCGGTCCGGGTCCCGCGCCGCCTCCAGGAACTGCGGCTGGCGCTCACCAAGGCCAGCGACGACCTCTCCCAGAAGCTGGACAGGTCGCCGACGGTCGCCGAACTGGCGGTCTGCCTCGGGGTGTCGGAGGAGGATGTCGTCGACGGCCTCGCGGTGGGCAACGCGTACACCGCCAGCTCGCTGGACTCCCCGCCGCCCGAGGACGACGGCGGCGAGGGCACCCTCGCGGACCGCCTCGGCTACGAGGACACCGCGCTCGAAGGCGTCGAGTACCGCGAGTCGCTCAAGCCGCTGCTGGCCCAACTGCCGCCGCGCGAACGGCAGATCATCATGCTGCGGTTCTTCGCGAACATGACGCAGTCGCAGATCGGCGAGGAGGTCGGCATCTCCCAGATGCACGTCTCCCGGCTGCTGACCCGCACCCTCGCACAGCTCCGTGACGGCCTCACCGCAGAGGCATGAGGTGGCACTGACGGGGTGGTGACGACCTGACACCCCGTCAGTAAACTGACGTGATGGTCGCGTTGGTCTCGTACGTCGCGTTGAGGAAGACCCAAGCCCTGCTGCGCACCACGGCTCCGGCGCTCGCCGCGCTGGGCCTGCTCGTCATGGCCACCGGCTGCGCGGGCGGCGGCACCACCGGCCATGTCGCGATCGGCGGCGTCGGCCCCTCCCCGAGCGCTCCCGACATCCCCCCGGACGGCGACGTGGTCCTGGTCCCGCTCGACGGCCCGGCCCCCGGCGCCGCGAAGCCGTCCCGTACGCCCTCGGGCACGGACACGGGGCCGCGTACACCCTCCTCCGGAGCGCCCCGGACACCCTCCTCGCCCCACGGGACCCCCACGACCCCCGGCGGACCGGCCAGCGGCTCGACGGCCCAAGCGGGCGGCGGCACGGACTCCGGTACGGACTCCGGTACGGGACCGGGCTCGGCTACGGGCGGCGGCACGGGATCAGGGGGTACGGGACCGGGCGGTACGGGCTCGGGCGGCGGGGCCACGACGGTGCCGCCGACGGCCGCGCGGCTGACCGTGAGCGCGCCCACGCGTACGGCGGACGCGGACCGCTGGTGCGAGAAGGTCGCCGTCACCTTCACCAACGCCGGGGGTCTGCCGGTCACGGCGGGCACGGTCACCTTCGGCACCCACATCATCGGCGGGCTCGGCATCGACTGGGCGACCGTGGAGACGGCGAAGCCCGTGCCGGTGCCGCTGGCGGGCGGGGCGTCGCGCACCGCCTCCTGGGACCTGTGCGTGGACGCCTGGCGGGTGCCGCTGGGCATGCACATCGAGACCAGGGACGTCACGCTGTCCTGACCGGCGCCGTCCTGGCGCCGACCCGGTCCCGGTCTGTCCCCCGATCCGCCCGTGGACCCCATGACAGCCCCGACAACGGACCCGTCAAGACCTGTCCACGGACCTGCCCACCGACCTGTCTACCGACCTGTCCACGGACATCCGTGGCGATATGCCCCCGTTGGCACATCCTGCTGCGTAGGGACGGGCAGGCCGGGCGGTCAGCGCATCGCGAGCGCGACCACTCCGATGACCACGGCCACCGCCACGATCACACCGATCACGAGGCCGACCTTGCTGCGGCCCTGCGCCCGCTGCACCTCGGCGGCGGGCGGCTGCTCGTCGACGAAGGCACGGAACATCTGGGTGTTGCCGGCCGGGTCGTAGTTGTTCTCAGGGTTCGACATGCCGCCTGACCCTAGCGTCTCGACGGAAGGGCCCGCACCCCCGGCCCGCCCGGCGGCCACACGGCCTCCGGCCCGAGCCGTTCAGGCAACCCGGACACGTACCTCTTGGGCGGATACAGGCGTTTCCTTTGCTGAATCTTTGCCGCGATTCCGGGCAAAGAATTTGTCTGGCACAACCAACTACTTTACAGTTGCTTCAGGCAACCAAAGATCACAGCGGACTCACAGGCAGCTCCCGCAGCGGAAGGACAGGTGACCGTCGCATGGCGGACCGCGAGCAGTGCGTGGAACTCGCACACCAGCTCCGCACCACCTTCGTCGTCAGCCGCGAGATCGCCCGGGGGCTGCCGCCCGAGACCCCGCTCACGGCGGTCATGGTGCTCGGCGCCCTCGACCGCCACGGCGAGCTGCGGATGAGCAGGCTCGCCGAACTCCTCGACGTCGACATGTCCGTGACGAGCCGTCATGTCGCCTTCGGCGTCGAGCGCGGCTGGATCGACCGGGCCCCCGACCCGCTGGACCGCCGCTCACGGCTGCTGCGGCTCACCGAACACGGCACGCGGACACTGCGGTCCTCGTCCGACCGGGCCGCCGCCGTGGTCGCCGACCATCTGGCCGACTGGCCGGACGCCGACGTGGCCCGGCTCTCCGAACTGCTCGCCCGGCTGCGTGACAGCTTCGGCGACTGCCGCTCCGCCGCCTCGCGCGGCGGCGCCCACCACATATCGCGCGCCCAGACGGGCTGAAGAGGACTGAAGATGGCAACAACAACCCAGGCCGGCAAGCGGGACGGGCAGGCACCGGAACCGGGCCACGGCGGCCAGGAATCCGCGCCCATGTCGCACCGGCAGATCATGGAGGCGCTGTCCGGGCTGCTGCTCGGTCTGTTCGTGGCGATCCTGTCGTCCACGATCGTCTCCAACGCCCTGCCCCGCATACTCGCCGACATCGGCGGCGGGCAGAGCGCGTACACCTGGGTGGTCACCGCCTCGCTTCTCGCGGTCACCGCGACCACCCCGATCTGGGGCAAGCTCTCCGACCTGTTCAGCAAGAAGCTGCTGATCCAGCTCTCGCTGGTGATCTACGTGGTCGGCTCGATCGTGGCCGGCTTCTCCACCAACCCCGGCATGCTGATCGCCTGCCGCCTGGTCCAGGGCGTCGGCGCGGGCGGTCTGTCCGCGCTGTCGCAGGTGATCATGGCCGCGATGATCTCGCCCCGGGAGCGCGGCCGTTACAGCGGCTACCTCGGCGCGACCTTCGCCATCGCGACCGTCGGCGGCCCGCTGATCGGCGGTGTCATCGTCGACTCCACGCTCGGCTGGCGCTGGTGCTTCTACGTCGGTGTGCCGTTCGCCGTCGCCGCGCTGGTCGTGCTCCAGAAGACGCTGCACCTGCCGGTGGTCAAGCGGAAGGTGCGGATCGACTGGACCGGCGCCTTCCTGATCACCGCGGCCGTCTCGCTGCTCATGGTGTGGATCTCGCTCGCCGGCGAGAGCTACGCGTGGGTGTCCTGGCAGAGCTACGTGATGGTGCCGCTGTCCCTCGTGCTCGGCGCGCTGTTCGTCTACACCGAGACCCGCGCGGCCGAACCGATCGTCCCGCTGCGGCTGTTCCGCAACAAGACGATCACCCTCACCTCGATCGCGAGCCTCTTCGTCGGTATCGCGATGTTCGCCGGCACGGTCTTCCTGAGCCAGTACTTCCAGCTCGCCCGCGGCAAGACCCCGACGATGTCCGGCATCATGACGATCCCGCTGATCGGCGGCCTGTTCATCGCCTCGACCGTCTCCGGCCAGATCATCACCCGCACCGGCCGCTGGAAGGCGTTCCTGGTCTCCGGCGCGGTCCTGCTCACCGCGGGCTCCGCGACCCTCGGCCTGATCCGCAACGACACCCCGTACTGGGAAGTCGCCGTCTACATGGCCCTGTTGGGCCTCGGCGTCGGCATGATGATGCAGAATCTGGTGCTCGCCGTGCAGAACCAGGTCTCCGTCGCGGACCTCGGCTCGGCCAGTTCCCTGGTCACCTTCTTCCGCTCGCTGGGCGGCGCGGTCGGCGTCACCGCGCTCGGCGCGGTGCTCGGCAACCGCGTCACGCACTTCGTCACCACGGGCCTCGCCGACCACCACATCACCGGCGCCGGGACCGGCGGCGGCATCCCGGACGTCGAGCAACTGCCCGCCCCCGTCAGGGGGATCGTGGAGAGCGCGTACGGCCACGGCATCGGCGACGTCTTCCTGTACGCCGCGCCCTTCGCCCTGCTCTCCTTCCTGCTGGTGATCTTCGTCAAGGAGACCGCCCTGCGCACCCGCAGCGGTTTGCAGCAGGCTGAGGCGGGTACAGGCCGGGCGGCGGAAGTCGCCGTCGCGGAGCTGGCGGCGGCCGAGACCGGCGCGGCGGACATCGCCGCCACCCAGACGGGTACGCCCGAGGCGGAAGCCGTCCGGGACCGGTCGGGCGACCAGACCCGGTAACCGGGAGGGCCGGTCACCCGGCCCGCAGGAACTCCCGGCCGACTGTCCTGTTCCCACAGCGGAGAGGTCCAGGGCGGCGGACGGGACCGGGTCCCGGAGGACGGCCGGAGCAGGGGACGGCCGAGGCCGTCCACCGGGACCCAGCACGAAGGGCGTGCCGCCGGAGCCGATGTCACGGCACGGCGGCCCGCCCCCTCTCGTCGGACGCCGTTTCGGCGTAAGGCCGCAGGCGCCTGCGGCCGCATCCGCGGGTGCCCGACGTAGGGTGCTGGCATGGCTCCCAACATCGCCACGAATACGTCCGTCACGCTGGATGAGCTGCTGGAGTTCGTGCGCCCGCGGCACCGCGCGATCCTGCTCACCACCCGTTCCGACGGCCGCCCGCAGGCGTCCCCGCTCACCTGCGGGGTCGACGACTCCGGCCGGATCGTCGTGTCGACCTACCCCGAGCGGGCCAAGACGCGCAACGCCCGCCGCGATCCGCGCGCCTCGGTCGTGATCCTCTCCGACGAGTGGAACGGCCCCTGGGTGCAGGTCGACGGCACCGCCGAGGTCATCGACAGCCCCGAGTCCGTCGAGCCGCTGGTCGAGTACTTCCGCAACATCTCGGGCGAGCACCCCGACTGGGACGAGTACCGCTCCGCGATGGTGCGGCAGGGCAAGTCCCTGATCCGCGTCACCCCGGAGCGGTGGGGCCCCATCGCCACCGGCGGCTTCCCGGCCCGGCTGGCGTAGCGCGCACTCCCCGTCCCGTCGGGGGTTCCGACTCCCGCGCCCCGAGCGGTCGTTGCCCTCAGCCGCTCAGGGCGGCGGTCGGGTGGGTGCGGGCGGCGCGGATCGCCGGGTAGAGCCCGGCCACCGCGCCGATGAACAAGGTCGCGCCGACCGCGATCAGCAGGGTCACCGGCGGCACCGACAGCGGCCAGCCCTTGATGACGGCGAAGCCCGCCGTCACCGCGACGCCGAGGGCCGAGCCGAGGACGCCGCCGAGCGCCGAGAGCAGCAGGGCCTCCGCGAGGAACTGCGCCCGGATATGGCGGCGGGTGGCGCCCAGCGCGCGGCGCAGCCCGATCTCGCGGCGGCGTTCCAGCACGGAGATGATCATCGTGTTGGCCACGCCGATGCCGCCGACGAGGAGGGCCACGGAGCCGAGCCCGACGAGCAGCCCGGTGAACGCCTGGTCGGCGGCGTTCTTCGCGGCGAGCGCGTCGGAGGGCCTGGACACGGTGACCTCGTCGGGCGCCTGCGGGTTGACCGTACGGCCGAGGCGGGAGCGTACGGAGTCCACGGCCGCGTCCGCCGAGCGCTCGTACACCACGGTCGGGCTGCCGTCGTAGCCGAACTGCGAGCGCGCGACGGGGGTGCCGACCAGTGCGGAGGTGTCCAGCTCCGGGGCGAGCGGCACCGCTTCGAGGATGCCGACCACGGTGAAGTACCGGTCGCCCAGCCACACTTGGGAGCCGGGGGAGACAACTCCCAGCCGCTCGGCGGTCTTCGAGCCGAGGACGACGGCGGGGAACTTCGCGGTGGCGGCGTTGAGCCACGATCCGGCCGCGAGTCTGGCGCCCACGGTGCCGATCAGGCGGAGGTCGGCCGCGCGGGCGGTGATGCCGCCGGTGGCGTCCTTGTCGGACAAGTGGCTGCGGTACACCGGGACGCTGAGGTCGCCGTAGCCGCTGGTGCTCTCGACGCCGTCCAGGAGGCCGACCTTCGCGATCGTGTCCTGCGGCAGCTTCGTGTCCTGCCCGAAGAGGCTCTTGCCCGCCTGCGCGGTCAGCAGATTCGTACCGAGCTTGGCGAGTTGGGCGTTGAGCTTCGCCTGGCTCGACGCGGAGATGCCGACGACGGCGATCATGGCGGCGATGCCGATCGCGATGCCCAGCGCCGAGAGGAGCGCGCGGGCGGGACGGGTGCGCAGCCCGACCGTGCCGAGTCGCAGCAGGTCGCGGCCGAGCAGGCGCGAGCGGGGCGGCCTCCGGCCCGGACGCGGTGGAGAGGCCGCCGCCGTGGCCTGGGCGCTCACGCCGACGCCCTTTCGCCGGAGGCGACAGAGGACGCCCCTCGCGCCACTCCCCCGGAGGGCCCGCTGTCCCCAACGGCTCCCGCACCACCGGCCGCTCCGGCCGCTTTGGCAGCTCCGGCAGACACGGCCGCTTCGGCCGCTCCGGCAGGCCGGGGCGCTGTGGACGCCCCGGCCGGGCCCGAGTCCGACAGGACTCGTCCGTCGCGGATGGCGATCCGGCGGGGCAGGCGGGCGGCCAGCTCGGCGTCGTGGGTGATGACCAGGACGGTGGTGCCCCGGGCGTTGATCTCGTGCAGGAGCTCGACGACCCCCGCGCCGGAGGCCGAGTCGAGGTTGCCGGTCGGCTCGTCCGCGAGGAGCAGCGGCGGGTCGCCGACCACGGCGCGTGCGATGGCGACGCGCTGCCGCTCGCCGCCGGAGAGCTGGTTCGACTTGTGGTCGTGGCGGTGGGCGAGCCCGACGCGGTCGAGGACGGCCCGCGCGCGCTCGCGCCGCTCGGAGCGGGGGACGCCCGAATAGAGCAGCCCGTCGGCCACGTTGTCGAGCGCGGTGACGCCGTCGGCCAGGTGGAACTGCTGGAACACGAAGCCGATCCGGTGCGCGCGCAAGGCGGACAGGGCACGGTCGGAGAGGTCGTTCACATCCACCCCTTCGATGGCGACCGAGCCCGCGGTGGGCCGGTCGAGGGTCCCGATCAGGTTGAGGAGGGTCGATTTGCCGGAGCCGCTGGGGCCGACGAGCGCGACCAGTTCGCCCTTCCGCACGGTCAGGCTCACTCCCGCGCACGCGAGTACCGGAGGCTCGCCGTAACCGCGCTCGACATCGCGCAGTACGACGATGTCACCGCTGTCGCCGCTGTCGCCGCTGTCGCCGCTGTCGCCGCTGTCGCCGCCGCCGAACTCGTCGCGGCCGCCGCTGAGTTCCCTGGTGTCGCTCACAGTCCCGGCACCACGACCCTCTGACCCTCGGCGACGCCGTCGCCGGAGATCTCCACCCGGCCGCCCGCGAACAGGCCGGTCCTCACGGGGACGCGCGTGGTCCTGCCGTCGGGTCCGACGACCTCGACCCCGAACCGGTCGCCGTCGAGGGCCTGGAGGGCGCCGACGGGTACGGACAGCACGTGCTCGCGCTTCGCCGAGGGGAAGTTGACGGTCACCGTCGCCTGCTGGAGCGCGCCCACCGCGGCGGGGTCGACCAGCGAGACGACGACGGGGATCACCACGGCCTTGCCGGTGCCGCCCTCCTTCTCCGTGGGCACCCCGACACCGGTGATCGTGCCCTTCGTGGACGTGCCCGAGGGCAGGTCGATGGTCACCTTGCCGCCCACGACGGCCAGTTGCTGATCGGCGAGCTTGAGGTCGACGTCCACCTTCTTGTCGAGTCCCGTGATGCCGAGAACCGGCGCGCCCGCGCCGAGCCGGTCGCCGACGGACACCTTCACGGCGGCGACGCGTACGTCCCCCGGCACGAAGACGACGCGGCCGAGTTCGACGGTGCCGGTACGGCGCTGGCCCGTGGCCTTCTGCCAGGCGCGGACCGCCTCCGCGGTGCGCGCGGTGAACTTCTCGTCGGGTGCGAGGCCGAAGTACCCGAGCTTGGCGAGGCCGCGCTCCAACTGCCTGACGTCGGGCCCGTCGTCCATCCCGGCGCGGAAGGCGCGCCAGGCGGGAAGCGGCCCGCGGAAGAGGAACACCGGCACGTTGTCGACCGCGAAGAGCCGCTGGCCGAGCCTGATCCGCGTGCCGGTGGCGGGCAGTTGGGTGACCACGCCGTCCAGGCCGCCCGCGATGTCGCGCGCGACGGCGAAGGCGAGGGTGCCGGAGTTCTTGGTCGTACCGGTGAGCGTGCCGCGCTCGACCGGCGCGGTCTCGACGTGCGGGGTCTCCTTGGCGGTCGCGGGCGAGCGGTCACTGCCGTACGCGTAGATCCCGGCGGCGCCGCCGCCCCCGAGCAGGAGGACGACCGCGAGGGCGGCGCCGGTCACGGCGAAGCGTTTCCTAGCCATTGGGGCGCACGCCCCCCATGTCCGCGTTGCCGCCGCTCGCGCACTTGGCGACCACGTCCTTGGGCGCGTCCTGCGGGACGGTCAGGCCGATGACGCCCTTGCCGGGGTCGGGGACGTCCACGCCGTTGTCGCGGAAGCACTTGGCGCTCTTGAGCGCGTCCTCCTGCAACTGCTCGTCCGTCTTGTTCTCCATGCCGGGTACGGGCGGCGGGTCGCCGAGCGTCCCGCGGCACTTCGTACTGGCCTTCTCCAGCGCGGCCATCTCCGAGGCGTCCTGCGACTCGGTGACGGCGAGGCCGCCCTTGCCCGGGTCGGGGAAGTCGATGCCCTCGTCGCGCATGCACGTGGAGAAGGCGAGCTGCCAGTCCTCGAAGCTCTTCGCCTTGGCGGTGGGCTTGCCGGTGTCAGCCGTGCCGCCGCCGTCGGTGCCGCCGCCGCAGGCCCCGAGGAGCACGATCGTCAGCGGTACCGCGGCCACGGACCCGAGCAGGCGCCGGCGCTGCTTAGTAAGGAACATGGTGTCGTCCTTTCGGCGCGGCACCCCGTGGTGCCGCTCGTCCCGGACAGTCCATCGATCGCGCGGTTGCGAGGGAGTCAAGGGATTCTTTTAGCTTTTGATGACACCGCGCGCGGGCAGCGCGAAGGTCACGGTGAGCCCGCCGCCGGGGTTCGCGGCGATGCCGAGCGCCGCGTCGTGCACGTCGGCGACGGCGGCGACGATCGCCAGCCCGAGGCCGTGATGCCGCTGCCCGCCGGCGCGCCCCTCAGACCGCCCGGCCGTACGTCCCGTGCCGCGCACGAAGGGCTCGGTGAGGGAGGCGACGGTGCCTTCCGGCACCACGGGTCCGGTGTTGACCACGCGCACCTCGGCGCCGCCTTCCGGGGCCAGTCCCGTACGCACCTGGAGCGAGCCGCCCGCCACGTTGTGCCGCACCGCGTTCTGGAGGAGATTGGCGACCGCCCGGTGCAGGAGCACGGGATCGCCGACGGCCGCGGCGGGGCGGAGGTCGAGGCCGGCCCGGACGCCCGAGGCGTCGAGTTCGTCGTGCAGGTCGCGCAGCGCGTCCGCCGCGATCCGGGCGAGGTCGAGGCCGTCCCGGCGGACGCCGCGCGCGCCGATCTCGGCGAGGGTCAGCAGCGAGTCGACGGTCTCGATGTTGCGCCGGTTGGTCCGGTAGACGCGCTCGGCGACCTCGCGCAGTTCGGGGTAGCCGACCTCGGGGTCGGGCTCGCGGTCGGCCAGCGCGACCTCCAGCATCGTCTGGTTGGCCGCCAGGGGCGTCCGCAGCTCGTGGGAGGCGTTGGCCGCGAACCTGCGGTGCGCCTGGAAGGAGCTGTCGAGCTTTTCGAGCATGTCGTCGAAGGTGTCCGCGAGGTCGTGCACCTCGTCCCCGGGGCCGCGCATGCCGATGCGGTGGTCGAGCGCGCCCGTCGCGGCGAGCTTCGCGGCCGAGTTGATCGCCGCCAGCGGGCGCAGCACCCGGCCCGCGACGACCCAGCCGATCACCGCGCCGATCACCGCGAGGACGACGAGCACGACGGCCGAGACGATCAGCAGCGTGTTGAGGATGTCGGAGGCGCTGCTCAGGTGCAGGGCCGAGGCCGTGTCGGCGTCACCGTTGGTGGGGCTGACCGGCGACGGGACGACCTTCACCCCCGGCACGGACATGCCCTCCTCCAGTTTCGACGGCAGGATCGCGTACGTCGGCACGTACCGCATGAAGACGTACACGGTGCCCAGCATCAGCGCGCCGGTGGCCGTCAGAAGGGTCGCGTAGGTGAGGGTCAGGCGGGCGCGCATCGTCATCCGCGGGCGCCAGGACAGCATGCCGAGGGGGGACGTCCTGTCGGTCACGGCCGGTCCCGGTCGGTCGCGTCGGGTACGGGGGCGCCGAAGCGGTAGCCGCTGCCGGGGACGGTCTGGATCACCCACGGCTTGCCGAGCTTCTTGCGGAGGTTGGAGATGGTCACGCGGATGGTGTTCGTGAACGGGTCGGCGTTCATGTCCCACGCCTTCTCCAGCAGCCGCTCGGCGCTGAGCACACCGCCGCCGGCCCGCATGAGCAGTTCGAGGACGGCGAATTCCTTGCGGCTGAGCCGTACCTGCCGTCCGTTCCTGCTCACCTCGCGGCGGTACGGGTCGAGGCCGACCCCGGCCGCCTCCAGGGACGGGGGCGCGGCGGGCTGATTGCGCCGCTCCAGGGCGCGCAGCCGCAGGACCAGCTCGGGGAAGTCGAACGGCTTCGCGACGTAGTCGTCCGCCCCCCGCTCGAAGCCGGTGACCTTGTCGTCGAGGGTCCGCGCCGCGGTGAGCATCAGCACGCGGGTACGGGGGTGGTCGGCGACGATCCGCGCGCAGACGTCGTCCCCGTGCGTGCCGGGGACGTCGCGGTCGAGGACGACCACGTCGTAGTCGTTGACCGCGACGTGTTCGAGGGCGGTGTCGCCGTCGTGCACCACGTCGGCCGCGATGCTCTCCCGGCGCAGGCCGGTCTGGATCGCTTCGGCCAGGAACACCTCGTCCTCGACGATGAGCACCCGCATGGCTTCCTCGCTTCCGCCTGTTCCGCTGTTCCGTACGTCCTGGCGCGCTCACGCGTGTCGTGCACGGCACGCGTGCCGCGTACGGCGTGCGTGGGGCGTACGGCGTGCGTGCCGCGTACGGCGTGCGTGGGGGTACGTCGTGGCCGTCGCACCCGTCGCGCCGGATTCAGCTAAACATGGGGGGGATTGCGAAGCCGTAAAGGAATGCGCCGCGGCGGCGCCCCCGGGTGTGCGGGGCGCCGCCGCGGCGCGGTCGGGGGACGAGAGCGTCAGGACGTGGGCGCGGTCAGGTCGTAGACCGTCGTGCCGCCCACGGTCTTGGCCGTGTAGTGGGCCTCGACCCAGGTGGTGATGGCGGACGCGGTACCGCTGCCGCCCATGCCACCGCCGCCGCCCTGGCCGCCGCCGAGGAAGTAGTGGATCTTCCCCTCGGTCACGTACTTCTGGAACTGGGCGAGGGTGGGCGAGGGGTCGCTGCCGTTGAAGCCGCCGATGGACATCACCGGCTTTCCGGTGGCGAGCTGGTAGCTGGCCTGGTTCTGGGAGCCGATCGCGGCGGCGACCCAGGTGTAGTCGCCGGAATCGGCGAGGAGCAGCTTCTTCATGGCGGAGCCGACCTGGGTGCCGTTGAGCAGGCCGCCCATGCCGCCGCCGTTGCCGCCGTTGCCGCCGGGGGCGCCGTCCTGGCCGGTGCGGCCGGTGCCGGGCATGGTCTGGCCGTTCTGGCCGGCCTGACCGTTCTGGCCGCCGCCGAAGGGGCCGCCCTGGCCGGTCTGACCGTTCTGGCCGCCGGGCATGCCCTGACCTTGGCCCTGACCGTTGGTGGGGCCGCCGCCCATGCCGGGCGGCATGCCGCCGCGGCCACCGCCACCGCCGCCGGGACGTCCGCCGCCGCCGAAGCCGCCCATGCCGCCCTGGACGGCGGGCCCCGCGGTCACGATGGAGCCGGAGTGACCGGTGTTCACGGTGTTGAGGGTGTACGCGACGGGCCCGCCGAGCGCCGCGGCGACGCCGACGAACGCGGCGATCACGCCGAGCCGGGCGGCGACCCGTACCCCGGGCATCGCACCCGCGAGCAGCCCCGCGGCGGCGACGAAACCGCCGATCAGGACCGCGCCGCGCAGCCACGGGAGCCAGTCGGAGGAACGGTCGAGGAGTACGTACGACCACACGCCGGTGCCCGCGACGGTCACGGCGAGCACGGCCGCGGCGGCGATGTGGGTGCGCCGGGCCCACAGCAGTGCCGTGCCCATGCCGATGACGGCGGCGATGTAGGGGGCGAGGGCGATGTTGTAGTACTGGTGGAAGATCCCGGACATGAAGCTGAAGGTCGCGAAGGTGATCAGCAGCGCGCCGCCCCACACCAGGAACGCCGCGCGGACGGTGTCGGTGCGCTTGGCGCGCCAGGTCAGCCACAGTCCCGCGGCGAGCAGGACGAAGGCCGCGGGCAGCAGCCAGGCGATCTGGCCGCCCATCTCGGAGTTGAAGAGCCGCCCGATGCCTGTCTCGCCCCACATCCCGCCACCGCCACCGCCACCACCGCGGCCCCCGCCGCCTCCGCCGACGCTGCCGGTCTCGTTGCCGGTGATGCGGCCGAAGCCGTTGTAGCCGAAGGTCAGCGACAGGAAGCTGTTGTCCTGCGAGCCGCCGATGTACGGGCGGGACGACGTCGGCCACAACTCGACGATCGTCACCCACCAGCCGCCGGACACCACCATCGCACCGCCCGCGGCGAGGAGTTGGCCGATACGGCGGCGCGGCGTCGTCGGCGCGCAGACCGCGTAGACCAACGCGAGCGGCGGCACGATCAGCCACGCCTGGAGGGTCTTGGTGAGGAAGGCGAAGCCGAGCGCGACGCCCGCGATCAGCAGCCACTTCGTCCGGGCGTCCTCCAGCGCGCGCAGCACGCCGTAGACGGCGACGACCATCAGCAACGCCAGCAGCGCGTCGGGGTTGTTGAAGCGGAACATCAGCGCCGCGACGGGGGTGAGCGCCAGGACGGCGCCCGCGATCAGGCCCGCGCCCGCGCTGAACCGGCGGCGTACGGCCGCGTACAGCACGCCGACCGTGGCGACGCCCATCAGCGCCTCCGGCACGAGGATCTGCCAGGAGCCGAGGCCGAACAGCCGCACCGACAGGGCCATCGGCCACAGCGCGGCGGGCGGCTTGTCGACGGTGATGGAATTCGCGGCGTCGGAGGAGCCGAAGAAGAACGCCTTCCAGCTCTGGCTCCCGGCCTGGACGGCCGCGGAGTAGAAGGAGTTGGCGTATCCGGCGGCGCTCAGATTCCACAGGTAGAGGACCAGGGTGCCGAGCAGCAGCGCGAAGAACGCGGGGCGCACCCAGGCGGCGTCCTCCGCCCGGCCCCGCCAGGTCCGCCGCGCGAGCCCTCCCCGGTGCCCCGCTGGTCGCGGCGCCGGTTCCGCGACCGGATGCCCGAACACGTCCGTGTCCACTGTGGTGTTGCCCGGCGCGCTCATCGCGCCCTCCTCAAGTCGTCGCGGGGGGAAGGGGTTTCGTGGGCCGGGAGGTCGGCGGACCGGGCCTCGTACGAGACGGGGCCGGCCCCGGTGACCGTCTCACCGTCGCGGAAGGCCGCCGTGACCGTCTCACCGTCGCGGAAGGCCGCGCCGCCGGTCGCGCCCTCGCGGAAGGCCGCACCGCCGGTCGCGCCCTCGCGGAAGGCCGCGCCGCCGGTCGCGCCCTCGGGGAAGACCCACGCCCGGAAGAGCAGGAATCTGAGCACCGTCGCCGCGAGGTTCGCCGCGATCAGGACGGCCAGCTCCGTGCCGTGGTCCGGGTGGGCGGTCGCCGCGTGCAGGGCGGCCAGTGAACCGCTGGTCAGGGCGAGGCCGATGGCGAAGACGACGAGGCCCTGCGCCTGGTGGCGTACGGCCTGGTCGCGCCCGCGTACGCCGAAGGTGAGCCGCCGGTTGGCGGCGGTGTTGCCGAAGGCGGAGAGCAACAGCGCAAGTGCGTTGGCCACTTGGGAGCCGGTGCCGAGCCGGAAGAGCGAGAAGAGCGCCAGGTAGACCAGCGTGCTGAGCGCCCCGACGACGCAGAAGCCGACGAGCTGCCGCGCCAACCCGGCGGGCACGCCGGTGAGTTCGCGGTCGCGCGGGTCGTCCCCGAAGGGCCGCCGCAGCCGGTCGAGCGCCAACTGCCCGGTGGCCAGGGCCCGGCCGACCCGCCACACGCCGCGCAGGTCGTCGGTGGCGGTGCGGACGAGGTCGACGCTGCTGTCCGGGTCGTCGACCCAGTCGACCGGCACCTCGTGGATGCGCAGGCCCGCGCGTTCGGCGAGCACCAGCATCTCGGTGTCGAAGAACCAGCCGGTGTCCTCGACCATCGGCAGCAGCCGCTGGGCGACATCGCCCCTGATGGCCTTGAATCCGCACTGCGCGTCGGAGAAGCGCGCGGCCAGCGAACCGCGCAGTATCAGGTTGTAGGCGCGGGAGATGAACTCCCGCTTCGCGCCGCGCACCACCCGCGAGGAGCGGGCGAGCCGCGAGCCGATCGCCAGGTCGGAGTGGCCGGAGATCAGCGGCGCGACCAGCGGGAGCAGCGCGTTGAGGTCGGTGGACAGATCCACGTCCATGTACGCCAGCACGGGCGCGTCGGAGGCGGACCACACCGTCCTCAACGCCCTTCCGCGGCCCTTCTGTTCGAGCCTGAAGGACTCGACCTCGGGGAGTTCCGCGGCCAGCGCCTTCGCCACCGCGGACGTCAGGTCCGTACTGGCGTTGTCGGCGACGGTGATCCGGAACGGGTAGGGGAAGGTGCCCGACAGATGCGCGTGCAGGCGGCGGACGCAGGGCTCCAGGTCGTTCTCCTCGTTGTACACGGGGATGACGACATCGAGGACCGGGGCCGCCTGGGCACCGGGCCCGGCCGGGTGTTCCGGAGCTGTGCCCGCGGCCGGCAGGTGCTGCCGGGCGGGCAGATTGCCGAGTTGGGTTCGCATGATCCGACCCTCGGCGGGCGCGCTGTCACGACGTTGTGGCGAGCCTGAGCGGCGGCTGTGAGTGTGCGGCGCGCAGCCGGACGGTGAAGACCGTACGCCCGGGCACGCTGTCCACGGACACCTCGCCGCCGTGCGCGGTGACCACCGAGCGCACGATCGCCAGGCCGAGCCCCGTACTGCCGGACCGCGCGGCGGCGGCCGTCCGGGTACGGGAGGCGTCGCCGCGCGCGAACCGCTCGAAGACATGGCGTCGCAGGTCGGCGGGGATGCCGGGGCCGTCGTCCTGGACCTGGAGCAGGACGCCGGGCCCGTCGCGTACGACGCGGGCGGTGACCGTCGTACCGGCCGGGGTGTGGGTGCGGGCGTTGGCCAGCAGATTGGTCAGCACCTGGTGGAGGCGCTGCGCGTCGCCGTGCACGGTCGCCGGGTCGTCGGGCAGGTCGAGCCGCCAGACGTGGTCGCGGCCCGCCGCGCGGGCGTCGCTGACCGCGTCCACGACCAGCGGGGACAGGTCGGTCTCGGCGAAGCTGAGCGGGCGGCCCGCGTCCAGTCTGGCCAGCAGCAGCAGATCCTCGACGAGGGTCGTCATCCGTCCGGCCTCGGACTCGATCCGGCCGAGCGCGTGCCGGGTGTCGGGGCCGACGGGTTCCCTTCCCCGGCGGGTGAGTTCGGCGTAGCCGCGGATCGAGGCCAGTGGCGTCCGCAGCTCGTGGCTGGCGTCCGCGACGAACTGCCTGACCCGTGTCTCGCTCTCCTGCCGCGCGTGCAGGGCCGAACCCACGTGCCCCAGCATGCGGTTGAGCGCCGCGCCGACCTGGCCGACCTCGGTCCGCGGGTCGGTGTCGGAGTCGGGGACGCGTTCGTGCAGCGCCACCTCGCCGCTGTGCAGCGGGAGTTCGGACACGCGGGTGGCGGTCGCGGCGACCCGGCGCAGTGGTTGCAGGGCGATCCGCATCAGCGCCGCGCCCGCGAGGCCCGCCGCGACGAGACCGGCGGCGGCGACCGAGAACTCCACCCAGATCAGGGTGTTGAGGGTGTCCTCGATCCCGCTGGTGGACAGGCCGACCAGTACGGTGCTGCCGTCCGAGGACTGCTGCGCCGACGCGACGCGGTACGTGCCGAGGCCGGGGACGCTGAGGGTGTGGGCCTGGCCGTCCCTCGGTACGGAGGCGAAGGCGGCGGTCTGCCGCGCGGTGAGCGGATCCGCTTCGAGCAGGCCGCCGCCGGACGGTGTCGCGCTGACCGCGGCCCGCGTGACCGTGCCGTTCGCGCCGACGATCGCCCCGACGGTCTCGCCGGGCTGGCCGCCGCCCGCCAGGAATCCGAACGGCCGCTCGGTGAGCGGACTCTGCGGGAGCCGTGCCGCCCGGTTGGCCTCCGGGCCGTCCCCGGGGCCGCCGTGCGGCCCCGCCGCCCGTACCGCCACGTCCTGCACCTTGCCGTCGAGCTGCCCGTACAGGAAGTCGTGCAGCGCGAATATGGTGACCGCGCCGATGACCGCGCACACGACGGCGACGAGCGCCACGCAGGACGCGACGAGCCTGCGGCGCAGGGACCAGGGGCGGGACCAGGGGCGCTTGCGGGTACGGGAGTTGGGCTTCGGGTCGGCGCGCGGAGTGGGGGGCGGGGAGGCGTGGGGCATCGTCTCGGCTTCCGGGGTCGTCAGGCGGCGGGCTCGCCGGGCTTGATCAGGTAGCCCGCGCCGCGCCGGGTGTGGATCATCGGCGCGCGGCCGGCGTCGAGCTTGCGGCGCAGGTAACTGATGTACAGCTCCACGACGTTGGCCTGACCGCCGAAGTCGTACGACCACACGCGGTCGAGGATCTGCGCCTTGCTCAGCACCCGGCGCGGATTGCGCATCAGGTACCGCAGCAGCTCGAACTCGGTCGCGGTGAGGTGGACGTTGTCGCCGCCGCGGCTGACCTCGTGGCTGTCCTCGTTCAGTACGAGGTCGCCGACGACCAGCAGCGACTCGTTGCGTACGGCGGCGGCGCCCGAGCGGCGCAGCAGGCCGCGGAGCCTGGCCACCACCTCCTCCAGGCTGAACGGCTTGGTGACGTAGTCGTCGCCGCCCGCGGTGAGCCCGGCGATCCGGTCCTCGACCGCGTCCTTCGCGGTCAGGAACAGCACAGGGACGTCCGGGGTGTCGCGGCGCAGCTTCGCCAGCACCTCCAGGCCGTCCATGTCCGGCAGCATCACGTCGAGCACGACCGCGTCGGGCCGGGTCTCGCGGGCCGCCCGCAGCGCGCCCGCGCCGTCGGCCTCGGTGCGTACCTGCCAGCCCTCGTAGCGCAGCGCCATCGACAGCAGGTCGGCGAGCGGCGCCTCGTCGTCGACGACGAGGACGCGCACCGGCGAGCCGTCGGGGCGCGCGAGGTCGGTGGCGGTGGCGGTGGTGGCCGCGTGCGCGGTCGCGGGGGCTGCGGTGGCGGTGCTCATCGATGTGGAAGGCATGGTGTTCACCCTGTGCGCGCGCTATGAGAGGAGCCTTGGCCGATTCTGTGAATCGTCTGAGAATCGCGGTGAGGGTTGTTTGCGGCGGTGCGCACGGCGGTGCGTACGCAGTTGCGCACGGCGGGCCGTACGGCGGTGTGTACGGAGTTGCGCACGGCGGTGTGTACGGCGGCGGGTGCCGCGCGGGACCGGGTGCCGACTCCGGCGCGGAGAACGATCAAGGGGTGAACGATCAGGGGGTGAACGGTCGGAGGTGGACGGTTCGGCGGTCGTTCTGGGCATCTTCCTGGGCACTTTTCGTCATCGGCGGCCGATATGCGATGCGCGGGCCGAAAGGTTGGTGCGGGCGGCGTACGTTCGGTCCATGGGAGGTGGCATGGCGGGCGGCGGGGGTGGCCGCGGTGACCCCGTGGGCGCGGAGCGCGACCGGTCGGTCGCGGCAGGCGGCCATGACGGGAGCGGGGCCGGGTGTACGTCGGTGGCCGAGGCGATACCGCGGGCGGTCGCGGTCGACCGTATGGGCCCCGGTGACCACGCCTGCCTCGGAATCCACGGCGACGACGACCGGTGGGCGGTGCGCGCCGCCTTCACCGTCGCGGGCCTCGCCCTCGGTGAGCGCGTCATGATCTTCACCGGCGGGGACACCGCCGGTCCTGACGCCCTCGCCCATCTCTCCGCGCACGGCGTCCCCGCCGAACGCTGCGCGCGCACCGGGCAGTTGGCGCTCTCCTCCGAAGCCCCCGGCTACGACCCCGCGTCCGGCGCCTTCGACCCGGCGGCCCGTACGGCCTTCTGGGCGGCGGGCACCAGCACCGCGCGGCGGCGCGGCTTCACCGGCATGCGGGTGGTCGGCGACATGACGTGGGCCGCCGCCGCGCACTCCGGCCTCCCCGAGTCCGAACTCTCTTCCTACGAAGCGGAGTTGACGCCCTTCTCGGCCAGGACCGGCTTCACCGCGATCTGCGAGTACGACCACGGCGCCGTCCCGGCGCCCCTGCTCTCACGTATCGCCGCCCTGCACCCGCTCGCCGTCCTGCCCTCCCTCGACACCCTCCACGCCGACCGCACCGGCTCCTGCCTCCGCCTCACCGGCACCGCCGACCTCGCCACCCGCCTCCACTTCGACCTCGCCCTCCGCGCCGCCTTCACCAGCGACCCCCCGCCCGCCCTCCTCGACCTCACCCCGCTCTCCTTCCTCGACGCCCACTGCGCAGGCACCACCCTCCGCCTCCCCCGGGGCACGACGGTGCGCTGCACCCCGTCGCAACACCGCATGCTCCGCGTCTGCGGCGCGGCCGAGGCAGAAGGGGTCACCTTCCAGGTGGAGGATCCTCCGGCGCGGGGTCGGTGAAGAGCGCCGGGTCGTAGGGCTGGGTGCCCTCGTCCGGGGTCCAGAGGGCGGCGAGGGGCATCAGGTCGGTGATGCGGGCGCTCCGGACGCCGTCCGGGGTGGGCAGGAGGACGCGGATGGACGGGTGGTAGTCGAAGAGGATCTGGCGGTCGCGGCCGCACGGGCCGACGGGGCCGCGGCCGAGGTTCCCGACGGCCACGACGGTGGTCAACTGCCGCGCCCCGCAGGCTCGGGCGCAGCCGAGGGCGACGAGTTCGGCGCAGGGCCCGCCGGTGAAGTGGTAGAGGTTGATGCCGCCGTGCATGCGTCCGTCCGCGTCACGGACGGCGGCGCCCATGGTGTGGACGCCGCCGTCGCCGTCGGTGTTCTCGTCGACGATGGCGCGGGCGTACGCGATGAGTTCGTGGTCGGCGGGGGTCAGTTCCCGACTGGGGATCGTCAGCACGGGCCGGATGCTACGGACCCGGGCGGGCGGGGCGCGAGGGCTTTACGGGTGGTGCGCGGCGCGCCGGGGCCGGGCGCCGAGGCGGTGGGCGATCGTCCGGGCGGCGTCCGGGGCGAGGCCGGGGAGGCAGGAGAGGCCGGGGGGCAGGAGAGGCGGGTCAACGAGGCCACGAGGGCGCCGGGTTCGACTCCGCCACTGAGGATCCCCTCGCCCGCCGCGACGGCCCGCGCCCGCGCCGTAACGGTTCGGGCGGGAGGCCGAGTTGGGCGTGGAAGCGGGTCCACAGGCGCTCGCGGCTCCAGCCGACCCCGGCGGCGAGGTGGTCGACACGGACGAGGCCGAGGCTGCGGCTGCGTCTGCGGCTGCGGCTGCGTCGCCGCCGCAGACCGCGGCTCAGCTCCTCCCGTTCACCACGGCGCGGTCCACGTAGCGGCGGGAGAGGCCGGAGGCGCCGAGGCCGCCGTGGCCACGGGAGACGCCACCGGGGCGGGAGCGGGCGGGCCGACCTTCGTGAGGTGGGCGTAGACGACGATGTTGGCGCTGTAGCTGGTGGCCCGGGAGTAGGTGCCGGCGCAGGTGATCAGGCGGAGTTCGGGGCGGGTGGCCTGCCGGTAGACCTTCTCGCTGGGGAAGTCGCTCTTCTCGTACTGCTCGACGGCGTCGACGGTGAAGACGGCGGTGCGGCCGTCCTGGCGCCGCACGGTGAGGGTGTTCTGCTTGTGGAGCTGGCCGATGCGGTAGAAGACGGCGGGGCCGCTGTGGGTGTCGAGGTGTCCGACGACGACCGCGGTGCCGGTGCTGCCGGGCGTGGGGCCGTTCCGGTACCACCCGGCGAGGTTCTTGTCGTCCGGCGGCGGGGGTTGCAGGGTGTGGTCCTTGTCCGTGGTGAGACCGGTCATCGGCGCGTCGACGCCGATCTCGGGGATCGTGATGCGGGTGGGCGGCGACGGCGGCAGCGGATCCACCGCGGGGGCCGGAACGGCCGGTGCGACGGGGCCGGAGAAGGCGTCGGCGGCCGAGGGCCTGGGCGGGGTGAGTCCGGTGCCGGAGGCGCTGTCGACCACGAGGAAGCCGCCCACGGCCATGCCTGCCAGGAGCAGTGCGAGGCCCGCCTGGCGGCGGCGGTCGACGGCGCGGGGGTGCTGCATGCGGGGCGGGCCTTTCTCGAAGTCTGCGTCCGTCCGCCTCTGGCCGGGGCCCAGCGATCAGCGCCTGACGCCTGGCGCTTAGCACCTGACGCCTGGTGCCTGGTGCCTGGTGCCTGGTGCCGAACGAGCTGCGGACGTATGACGCCCCCTGCGGTCGCGCGCTCCGCTTCGAGCGGGGTGCGCGGCCACAAGGGGCGGAGGTGGAACCGAGGTCAGCCCTCGACGGAACGGCGGCGCATCATCACGACGCCACCGGCGGCCGCGACGGCGAGCACAGCCGCGCCCGCGGTCATCTCGGTGCCGCTGATCCCGCCCGCCAGGCCGCCGGAACCGGCGTGCACCGGACCGGTGACGCTCGCGCACGCGTCCCGCTCGCCGACCTGCGCCTGCTCCAGGATCTCCTCGGCCGTGGCGATCTGCTTACGGATCTCCGGCGTCTTGTTCGGCAGCTTCTCCAGCCGGTCGAGCTCCTTCTGCGCTTCATGGGTCTTGACCTGGGCCTGCTCACAGATCTCCGAGTGGGGACCCGTCTCGGCGGACGCCATCGGGGCGGAGAGCGCCAGAGCGCCGCCGCTGAGGGCAATGCTGGAGATGGCGAGAGCGGCGAGAGCACGAGCGGAACGCATGGGACTCCTTCGCGAGGGCACGCCCTCGGACCCTGATGGCCCGAGAAGGGGGACGTACGTGCCCAACGAAGTCATAGATACGAATAATGTGACTTATTCACACACCTTCACACCATTTTTGCCCCGTTCAGACCACATCCCCCGGCGCGTCGCTCACCCCCCGCCGCCCCCGACTGTGCTTACCCCTCTTCACATCTGCCGGACCGTCACCTCACACCGCCACGCGAACGCCACGGCCGACACGAGACCAGACCGTCGACCAGCACCGCATCCCCGGCTGCGACGGCGTGTGGCACCAGGAAGGGGTGTGTGAGGCGACCTTCGCCGACATCACCACGCCGGGCGCGACGCTCGTCGTCAACGTCAGTTCCGAGGAGGACCGGACCACGCACCTGGTGATCTGGGAGGGCAACGACGGCCGCGACCTGCTGCGGACCACCAACCGCGCCGACGCCGTCGCGTTCGCCACCAACCTGCGGGAGCTGGCCGACGCGGTCGAGCGCGGTGCCGCGCTCCTCGCCTTGGACGCCGCCCGGCGCATCGTCCCGGCCGGCCGCCGCCTCGACGCCGTCCGGGCGGGTGAGCCGTCATGAGACACATCGTCCTCGGTGCCCTGCTCGGCCTGGCGCCGGCGTTCCCGCACCTGGCCGCCGGGCAAGGCGCCGACCCCGCCGCCACGGCCGCCCGCTGGGTGGCCTGCCAGCCCGTCCTGTGGGCGTTGGTCGCCGGGCTGCTGGCCCGGCCGCGAATCACTGGTCATTCGATCCGGAGGACGAAGTGAACGCAGCCCGATCCGCCGCCCGATCCGCCGCCCGCCGCGCCGCCCGCCGCTCGCGCCAGGGCAGCACCAGCCTGACGACAAGCACCGCCACCACCGGCACCGGCACGGTGACCCAGAGCGCGTGCCGCGACTGCGGCCAGGTGGCGTTGCCCCACAGCATCGGCACCAGCGCCCCCGCGGCCAGCACCACCCCGGTGACCAACGCCCACTTGATCGCGCTCAGCGGCGACCCGTCCCCCCGCTTTTCCATGGCTGTCACCGTAGCGGGCCTTTCCGACCCCCCTCGGAGCACCCCATGAGCGTCCGGTACGGAGCGGGGGGTGATGTTCGCCGCCGCCGAGGTGGCGCTGTTCTCCATGGCGCTGATGGCCCGGCAAAACCTGGGCGCCCTCGGGGTGCCGGGTACGCCAGGGGTGCTGGTGTGGGTGGTGACCGGGGGGAGCTGCGGGAGCGGCTGCTGTCCCAGTTCGGCCTGGCCCAGCGGGGGCGGGACGCGGCGCAGATCACCCGTGACCGGTGGACGCGGATTGCCACCCGCAGGGCCGCGCGGCGTCGATCCGCGTACTCAAGGACCGCTACGGCGTCGGCCAGCTCCGAGCCACCCGAATCCAGAGCGACCTGCAAGCGAGGATGTCGTGAGCCTCGATCCGAAGCACCATCAGTACGCCAACCCGGTGCCCAGCTTCGAGGTCCGCCCGCTGGCCGCCCGGTGCCCGGAAACCTCCGTGTCGGCGTGGGCGGGCCACTCGGATCTGTCGTTCACGAAGCGGACTTACGTGCACCCTGACCCTCAGTCACTGCGGGCCGGTTCGGAGAAGCCTGCCGAGCTGTTGCGCTGACGCAAGATCATTCGGCGATTGTGAGAAATTACGACAGAAGCCCCGCACCCCCGAAGGGGCACAGGGCCTCTGATCTGCTGTGCACTCGGCAGGATTCGAACCTGCAACCTTCTGATCCGTAGTCAGATGCTCTATCCGTTGAGCTACGAGTGCGAGCGCTTCGCGGGGTTTTGGGCCGGTCGGCGTTGCGGGAACAACATTACATGAGGTGTGGCGGGAGGTGAAATCCATAACCGGGAGGCGGGGTGACCTGCGGGAATGGGGTGGGGCCGGGGGGTGGAACGGAAGGAGCCCCGCCGTCGGTGGAGGACGGGCGGGGCTCCGGGGTGGTGGCGGAGGCGGAGGGATTTGAACCCTCGATGGACGGTAAAGCCCAAACCGCATTAGCAGTGTGTTATCCCTCGCCCAGCGCAGACGACCGCCGACCGCCGCAGACGCTTAGGTCCAGGTCAGAGCAGGTTCGCCATCCGGTCCCGACCCTCGCCGACCAAGCGCGGCCGTGCCTCTTGGTGCCATCGGCGTGCCATCGGCGAGGGCAGAAACCGCAGGTCACCGCCAGGGCCGCGAGGCTATTCCAAGTCGCTGCGGTGTCCCTGCCCGAGGCGGTCGAAGCGGGTGATGGTGGCCGGCTTCCAGGCCGGGGAACGGCCGAACATCTTGTCCTCGGGCGGCAGCTCGCCGCGCTTACGGGAGCGGTACGTACGGACTGTCTCGGGGGTGACTCCGAGGTAGTCGGCGACCTCGGTCACCGTCCAGTAATCGGCTTCGGGGTCTGGCATGGCTCACCTCGTTGTCGGTGCGCACCTGGACCTGCCTGCGTGCGGGCCGCGCTCGGACGCCCTGGAACTTTGCCCCTTCGACATGGACAAGGTAGGGGGCACTCCGGGGGATCGAGAGCCAGGCCGTGCGGGTCAGTCGGTGGGATTGTCTGCCGCCGGGGCCGACCACGGGCCTGCCGCCGGCCGATCGGGGAGCTTGGCGCCGGGGCGGCGCATGTACCAGCGCATGAACTCGCGGATGACGCGGGCTCGGGGACTACGTCCTACCGGGTGGACGGCCCGCGTCGCAGCTTCGAACGGCTCCCATTCGTCGTCGGGAGCACGGAAGCGGCGAGGGGTGTCGTAGTCGGTATCTGGCTCGGGCGTCATGCCGCGAGGGTAACCGCTTGTAGCCACAGCGAGCAAGACGCCAGTCTCACTCTTGTGGCTACGAAAAAGTTCGCCGAACCTCTTGTTTTGTGGCTACAAGAGCCGTAGTTTGTAGCCACAAGCAAGGCGGCCCCGCCCGGTGTCTCACCACCGAACAGGGCCTTCGGACCACCTGAGTAAGCAGGAGACCCGCATGAAGAAGCTTCTCACCCGCCGGGACCGCAGGGCCAGCGCCCGCACCCGCCGCTCGATCCTCCGGACCCGCGCCGCCGGCAACCGCCTGGCCGCCTCGGTCCGCCGCCAGCCCCGTTCGCTGGCCACCCACCTGATCGCGTCCGGCGTCGACCGGACCACCGCCTCCGGCGTGGCGACCGCCCTCCGCACGGTGGCGAAGCGGATCGGCATCGAGCCGACCGAGGTCGCCCGCACCCGCCGCACCCTCGCCGGCGGCCGGTCCCACCAGACGCGCACCGTGCACCACTTCACCCGCGGGCAGGTCGTCCAGCTCGCCGCCGCGTACAAGCCGCGCAAGGCCGAGTACCGCGCCGCCGCCGCGCTACTGGCCGCGTAGCCCTCGCCTCACCCGACCCTCAGCAGCAAGACGGCCCGCGGCCGGAGTTCGCACCTCCGGCCGGGGCCTGTGATCCACCACCTGAAACCACCAGGAGCGAACCGTGTCCGACACCGTACAGACCCTGCGCCCCCTGCCCGCCAACAGCCTCACCTTCTCGGCCACCGGCCACACCAACCCCGAGCAGCTGCTCGGCCTCCTCACCGACGCCGACGCCCGGCGCGGCAGCACCGGCCTGGCCTACCTCGCCGAGCACACTCGCGCCGCCGACCTCATCCCCACCTCCGCCGGACCGAACCACGGCAAGCTGCCGTACGCCGTCCGTACCGCCCCGGCCACGCCTTCGGAGCTGGTCGCCAGCGCCACCTCGGTGGTCACGCAGGCTGTGACGGCCTCGCTCGCCAGGCTCAAGACCAACCCGAACGACGTGTCCAAGCAGCTGCACCGGTCCATCGACAACGCCCAGGGCTGGCACCTGGCCGAGGTCGGCGGTCAGGAGGAGACGGAGGCGTACGCAAGTTCCCGGTTCTCCAGCGCGGTCGACGCCATGGCGGACGCCTTGGGTGCAACCGAGAACCAGGACGTTATGGCCCGCGGGTTGCGGACCGCCCTGGACATGGTCATCAGCGAGAAGGACCAGCCCATCACCCGCGCCGAGGTCGAGATCGCGGACCTCAGCGAAGGGACCGCCGCGCTCTACAAGCAGTACGGCGACACCCTGAAGGTCGCGCTCCCGCCCGTGCACGACCTCGACCAGGTCAAGACGGCGATCTCCCTCTTCGTCAGCCCGGAAGCTGCGGCGCTGATCACCCCGCCGTGCTTCGCCGGAGACGCGCCCCTCGGCTCCGACCACCCGGACGCGAAGGCCGAGGCCATCGAGATGGCCATCCTCGCGGCCGATGCCAAGGGCCCGGTCCTCAGCTTCCTCGCCACGGCGTGGGCGGAGGCCCGCCGGTCCCGCCCGGCCGAC
Source organism: Streptomyces sp. NPDC008079 (assembly GCF_042957385.1). Classification (NCBI taxonomy): domain Bacteria; kingdom Bacillati; phylum Actinomycetota; class Actinomycetes; order Kitasatosporales; family Streptomycetaceae; genus Streptomyces; species Streptomyces sp. NPDC008079. The sequence continues at coordinate 706,472 of NZ_JBIBIC010000001.1, read as the reverse complement.
GTCCGAGACCTCGCGGACGCCATCGACCACAACCTCAAGGCCACGGCCGCACTCCCCACCCGGCAGCAGCTCGCGTACGTCCCCCCGACCGACGCCGAGCAGGCCGCGGCCATCACCCTCGGAGGTGAGCGCGGTGCGCGCGGCGCGATCCTCGAGGCGTACCTGTTCGCCCCGGAGTGGGAGGGCAACCCGGACGGCCCGATGTGCCTGTCCGTGTACTCCGAGCCGTCCGCCGACGACGACCTCGACCTCGACGGCGCGAACAAGCTCATCGCGGATCTGGAGGCGCTGCTCCCCAAGCTCCGCGTCATGCGCGACGTCCTCGCCGAGCAGGACAAGCAGGCGCAGGCATGAGCGACCGTCCCGACCCTCTGGAGTCCGCGCTGCGGTCCGCCTGGGACCAGGGCGAGCCCGTTGACGACGCCCCGTTGACCCTCGCGGTCAACGTGACCGACCCCGACGCACCCGCGCCCTACGCGCTCACCTCCGACGACAACGCCGGGAAGGACACCCGAGACGGCAACCAGCCGCCGACGGGCGCGTCCACCTTGTCCAGCGACGTCCTCGACCTGCTCGCCGCGATCCGCGACGCCCTCGACGTGCCCTACCCCAGGGGCGACGACGCCCACGACGGCCTGTTCCTCGTCATGCGCCGGGCCGCGGTCATCTGCGGCGCCCTGGACGTCGTCCTCGACGGCACCGCAACGCCCGGGTGCGCGGTCGCCCCGATCCGCTCCGGCATCGCCCGCACCCCGGTCACCTACACCCCGGTTCCCGAAGAGTCCGACACGGACGGCGGCGACCAGTGACCGCGCCCCGCACCGTCACGGTTCCCACCAGCGACCACGGCGACGTCACCATCCCCGAGCCCGCATGGTGCATCGGCATCGGCCACGACGTCCCGAACCTCCGGGCGGAGATCGCCCACCAGGGCGAACCGTTCGACATCACCGTCAACACCGCCCGCGGCCCCCGTCGCCTGCTCGAACTCATGCTGTGGCAGGACCCGTTCCCGAGCCCGGCCAGCCCGCACGGCGCGACGGTCTACCAGGTCGCCCGCCTCCTGGACGGCGACCACTTCGGGTACGACTTCGCTGGGCTGGAGGGCCTGGTGACGGACCTCTTGGAGGCCGCCGGCACCGTACGGCGGATCGCCGCCTGCCTCCGCATCGAGTACGCCCTCGGCGGTGGCCGGTGAAGCACATCGTTCTCGGTGTCCTGCTGGGCCTGTGCGGGGCGTTCCCTCACCTGGCGCAGCAGGGCGCCGCCCCGCTCGGCACGGCCGCCCTGTGGGCCACGGCGCAGCCCGTCGTGTGGCTGCTGCTGGCCGCCGCGGTTGCCCGTCCCCGGCATGTCCGCCGACTCTTCCGGAGCCTCCGATGAACGTCACCCTGATCTCCGACTGGCTGCGCGCTCCGGTGCACGCAGTGCCCGTACTCGCCGTACTCGCGGGTGTACTCGCGTTCGCCGCGACCCGGGTACGGCGTACCCGGGGCCGTACCCCGGCCGCCGTTGTCGTGGCCGCCCTCGGGGCGCTGCTGTGCACCGCGTACAGCGGTGACACGTCGTGGAACTTCGCCCGCGATCACCTCGGGATGAACAGCGCCGGGGAACGCTCCATCATGTTCGCCGCGGCCGAGCTGGGCCTGTTCTCGATGGCGCTGATGGCCCGGCAGAACCTCCGCGCCACCGGCGCCCCGGGTACGCCCGGTGTGCTGGTGTGGGTGATCACCGGGGTACAGGTCGTCCCCGCGTTCTCCGAGTCGGGCATCGTCGGCGGGTTCGTCCGCGCGTTCGTCGGCCCGGTGCTGGCCGCCCTGCTGTGGCACCTGGCCATGGGCATCGAGCTGCGGCACGCCAAGCCGGACGCGGCCTCGCAGTCGCTGCCTGCTGTGCTGGTCAGGGAGCTGCGGGAGCGGCTGCTGTCCCGCTTCGGCCTGGCGCAGCGCGGGAGGGACGCCGCGCAGATCACCCGCGACCGGTGGACGCGCATTGCCACCCGCCGGGCGGCGCACCTGGCCGACCTGGAGGCGGCAACGGGTACGCGGGTGGGACGGTTGGCCCGTGCCCGGCGGCGCCTGGCGTTGGCCGTGGACCGCACGGACGCGGGTGTACTCGAAGCGCAGCGGGCCGTACTCCTGGACCGCATCGCCGCGTACCGGGGTGCCGCGCAGCTGGCCTCGATGGCGCTTCCCGCCCCGTGGGCCAGTCGTGGGGATGCGCCCACGACTGCCGCCGAGCCGGAGCCTGCGGCGGCGCCGCTGGAGCGGGTACCCGAGCCGGTCGTACCCGTACCCGAAGCCCCGCCGGCCATCGAGCCGCCTGCACCCGAGGCTGTACCCGAAGGCGTACCCGAGCCTGCCGACGACGGAGCCCTGACGACCGAGCAGCAGTTCCGGCAGCGGTTCGGCGACGACGTCTTCGAGTCGCTGTTCGCCGGAGAGAAGGCCGCAGCCGAGCCGGACGACGACTCCCCGCCCCCGCCCGGCGAGGACACCCTCACCGCGCAGGCCCGCCGCGACTTCCTCGCCGACCTGATGGAGGGCACCACCCCGTCCATCCGCTCGCTGCGCACCCGCTACGGCATCGGCCAGGACCGCGCCACCCGCATCCAGACCGAACTGAAGAAGGCCCTGGTATGACCGACATCCGCAAGGCGTCCGAGGACGCTGTTGAGGCGGCGAAGCAGGGTGAGCAGTTCGCCCTGATGCTGGCCGCCATACAGGCCGCGCAGGTAATCCAGGCGCAGCAGCAGCCCGCGCCGGCTCCGGTGGTGCAGCAGCGGCAGAGCGACGTCGGGAAGTGGCTGGCGATCGGCGCGGGCGCGTCGGTGTTCATGCTGACCGTCGCCCTGGCCGCTGTCGCTATCGCCATCGCCGCGGCGTCCCTGGCGCTGGTCGCCCTGGTCATCTACGCCATCTGGCGCGACATCCGGAAGGGGCCGAAGTGATCCAGATCCGACCCGACGACCCGGCGCTCACGGCCGGGGAGGCCGCGGACATCGCGCGGATCGTCGCCCTGGCCGCCCTCCGCGGTGGTGTCCTCACCGACCGCCAGAAGGACCGCATCGACCGCATCGCCGCCAAGGTCCGCGCACGCCGCGACCAGGCCAAATAGCTGAACTCCCGGGGCGGCCGTCCACCGCCAAGCAGACCGGCCGCCCCGGGCCCCAGGCCACTCCGAAGAGAGCAGGACGAACAGCATGACTGACACGATCGCCTCGGCGGTAGAAGCCCCGCCCGTACCCGACCAGTTGGTGACCGAGCCTGCCGCGCCGCCGGCCGACGAGCCCGACGAGCAGACCGCGCCCGTACCCGCCGACAACCCGAAGCTTCCCGGGACCGGGGTGTTCCGGGAGAAGCGGAAGCCGATCCTGCCCGGGTGGCTCAGCAGTACCAAGGACTTCCGTGCGAACACCGTCCTGGTCAGCTCCCGCGCCTGGTACGCCACTCGTTACCACGGGCTGCGCACCCCCTGGTACACCGTGCGCCTCACCACCATGGCGCCGCGCGGTGCCGCCCGGCTGCTCGCCGAGGGCCGCCGCTGGGTGTGGGACGCCGAGGCCGCTCCGCTGCGGTCCGCCGCGGTACGCGACGAGGACCACGACGAGTACATGCGCCTGGCCAAGCTCCGCGGCGACCGGGTACGGCTCCGCGGCCTGCTCGCCGTCGTCGCCCTGACCTGCGGTATCGGCCTGGCCATCACCCTGTACGTCCTCGGCGACACCTGGCTGTACCTCGCCGGCGCGGTTGCCGTGCTCGCCCTCGGGTACGCCGGCCAGGCCGTCGACTCGCCCGTCATCGGCCCGGCCGTGATGCGCACCGAGGTCCAGAAGCTCACCGGTCCGCTCGTGCTCCGCGCCCTGGACGCCATCGGCAACGCCAAGATCAGCGCGGCCATCAAGCGCGGCGGGGACATGAACGGGCTGCGCTTCACCTCCGAGATCACCCGGGACGGCCCCGGCTACCGCGCCGACCTCGACCTGCCGTGGGGTGTCGTCGCCGACGACATCATGGAGGAGCGCAAGGCCCTCGCGTCCGGACTGCGGCGCAAGCTCGGGTGCGTGTGGCCCGGCCCTGGCGATGAGCACGAGGGCAGCCTGGTCTTGTGGGTCGGCGACAAGCCGATGAACGAGACGACCAAGCCCGCCTGGCCGCTGCTGAAGGAGGGACAGGTCGATCTGTTCCGCCCGATCGTGTTCGGCAACGACCAGCGCATGCGGGACATGACCGTGACGCTGATGTTCGCGTCCGTCGTGATCGGCAGCATCCCCCGCATGGGCAAGACCTTCCTGCTGCGCCTGCTGCTGCTCATCGCCGCCCTCGACCCCCGGGCCGAGGTGTGGGGATTCGACCTCAAGGGCACCGGCGACCTCGGCGCCCTCGAACCCGTCGCGCACCGGTACCGGGCCGGGGAAGACGCTGAGGACATCGAGTACATCGTGCAGTCCCTGCGCGAGCTGAAGGCCGAGCTGCGCCGCCGGGCGAAGGTCATCAAGTCCCTGCCGAGGTCGGTGTGCCCGGAGTCCAAGGTGACCCCGGCCCTGGCAGGCGACAAGGCGCTCGGCCTGCACCCGATCGTGCTCGGGGTCGATGAGTGCCAGGTGCTGTTCGAGGACCCGGAGCACGGCGCGGAGATCGAGTCCATCTGTGTCGACGTCACCAAGCGCGGGCCGGCGCTGGGCATCGCCGGGATCTTCGCCACCCAGCGCCCCGACGCCAAGTCCCTGCCGCCCGGCATCTCCGCGAACGCCGTTCTGCGGTTCTGCCTGAAGGTGATGAACCACCAGGCCAACGACATGGTGCTGGGTACCGGCGCCTACAAGTCGGGCATCAAGGCCACCATGTTCTCCCGCTCCGACCGCGGCATCTGCTGGATGTCCGGCGAGGGTGACGACCCGGTCATCGCGTCGTCGGCATTCGTAGACGCCGTGGGCGCGGAGAGCGTCGTGGAGCGGGCCCGCGTCATGCGGGAGGAGTACGGCAACATCACTGGCCACGCCGCCGGCCTCGGCCCGTCCGCAGCCCCGGGGATGGACCTCCTGGGCGACATCCTCAAGGTGGTGGCGGCCGACGAGGAGAAGGTGTGGAACGAGCGGGTCGCGACCCGCCTCGCGCAGCTGCGCCCGGACGTCTACGCCGGGTGGGAGGCGGCGAACGTGACGACCGCGCTGAAGCCGTGGGGCGTCACCGCCGCCGACGTGTGGGGCACCACCGACGACGGCAAGGGCACCACCCGCCGGGGTATCCAGCGGGCCGATGTGGTGGCCGCGATCTCCCGCCGGGACGCCGACCGCAAGGCCGCGTGAGCCCCGCTAGACCTAGCACCCGTCCCCGCTAGGTCTAGCACCTCCGCTAGCAGCACATGGGGCCGCTGACCTGGTACCTAGCGTCTAGCAGCGGCCCCGCCCCAACCCCCGAATCAGCCCGAACCCGGGAGATCCCCTGTGCTCGTCCTCGCTAGCCTCGCCGCCGTGCTGCTGGCCGCCGCGGTGTACGCCGTCGTCTGCGCCGCAGCCCCGTTCCGTCCCTCCGGCCGGCTCCGCCTGGGCCGCCGCGCCCTCAACGCCTGGCGCCACACCAACGACCGCGGCACACGCTGACGCACGTACGAACAGCGCCCCGTCTGACCGTGCCGGGCAGGGCGCACCCGCACATGGGCACGGCGCGCGAAGCACGGCAAGCAGTTCACGACCAAGAACTCTCCGACGATCCTGTAGGCGCCCTCCGGACGGGGATAGCCCGTCCGGCCGACCTGTGGCTGCGCAGCAGCGCCAGGCCGCCCACTCTGGAGCTATGGGCGTTCAAACCGTCGTCGTGGCATTCGGAACGGCGAATGTAATTGTGACTGGCGCGGCGACCGCCCTCACAGCGTGGTGGGTCCAAAGACGCCAGGACGGGCGTTGGCTGCGTGAACAGCGACAGGAGGCGTATGTGTCGCTGCTAGCCGCCATGGATGCTCACGACATGGCTAGTGAGGCTTGGCGGCGTGGCCGCGACGACGATCCCGAACGCGGTCTGCTTGACGCTGTCACTGCGACCCGGGCAGATGTTCGTCGCGCGCGGCGGCACATTGCCATCCTCGGGCCGGAGGCCGTGCAGGCAAGCGTGCTGGAGATCACCGAACAGCTGAACCAGCTGAGTCTTGGCTCGCAACCCGCTTGGTCGAGTGGCCACCCAGCTGCCGAGGCCCTGGCTACCGCTGAGGACGGCTTCTTGAAGAAGGCCGAAGTCGTGATTGTCGGCGACCCGAAGGTCAAGCGCTGCTGGCGGCTACCGGGCCATAAGAAGGACTAATTTCAACTGCGGCCGTGGTCTGCGTCCTAGCAGGCTCAGCAGCAGGGCGCGAAACGACCCTGTGTCCCCTGCCATACGTCGTCTGTACAGAGTGGGGAGGCCCGCACCGGGGAAGCCTGGGGGGCTTATCCGGTGCGGGCCCGTCTACTGCCGTACGGCTGGTGAGGGGGTGCCGTACCGCACGGCAGCGGGCCGCGAGCGGCAGTTGCCGTCCCGCCCACGGCCCGGTCTAGTGGCCTGGCTCCCGGGCGTCCACGTAATCCCGCCACAGGGCTCCGGCGCGGTCACACCGGAAGGTGGTCCGCCGGCACTGCGGGCACCTGGGCTTGTGGTCGAGGTACGCCTGGTAGGCGGTCCGCGCTCGGCCCTCGGCCATGACGGCGGCCACGGAGATCGGCTTCGGCCCCGTCCCGGTGTCGAGCCACACCCCGCCGGGCCCGCTCACCCGTTGCTCCGGCGGACGGGCGCCGGCTGGCAGTACCGCTTGTGGATCAGCACATCGGGTGCCGCAGCGGTGCCCTGGTCAACCTGGACGAGCACGCCCTGCCCGGCCGGTACGGGTTCCTGGCAGCGCACGCACGTGCCCGCTGGAGTCCGGGTGGCGGTGCTCATGAGGTCCGCTCCATGGCCCGCTCGATGGCATCGGCCACCTTCTCGGCGCCGTCCACGGTGAGCGTCCCCAGGCGCACATACGCCCGGCGCTGCATGTCGGTGACGGGGAGGATCTGCCGCACTTGGTCGTCGGCCAGGCCGAGCTCGGCGAACAGGTGACGGAGTCGGGTAACGGTGTCGTGGGCGCGGCGCTGCTCGGCCGTGGTGGCGTACGCGGGTTCCTGCACGGGCACCCCCTGGTGTCGTTACCAGGACCGTAGGACGCAACATTGCTGCACTATCGAGAGGTTGCTCCGAATTGCTCGCAGGGCTGCGGCAGGTGCACGGGGTTGCTCACGCGGTGTCGAGGGCAGCACGTGCACGGGCGATCAGGAAGTGTGCGGTTCGCCCGTATGCCGCGGCGGCGTCGAGGCGTTCCCAGGCTTTCCCGTACAGGGCGATGTCCGCCGGATCATCGAGCCACATCTCCGCGTTCAGCGTCTCCACGATGACCAGGCGCTCGTCATAGATCCAGAACCCGTGGCGCGGGGTGATCGTCAGGGCGGCCTCGAAGGGCACGACGCCGAGCTGCACGGTGTCCAGGCCGATCAGCCCGGCCATGCGGTCCAGTTGCGCCGCGAGGACGTCAGGCGGGCACACGCGGGCCCGCAGCGCCCCCTCCCACACCAGGGCCCGGAACTCCCGGCCGGGCTCGTACAAGCTGGCCTGGCGCTTCATGCGCGCCCGCACCGCTTCCTCGGTGTCGCGCGGAGTCTGCCGCAGGTCCGCATTGTGGGTGAGGACGTGCCGGGCGTAGTCCGCGGTCTGGAAGATCCCCGGGATCACGGTGGCCTCATAGGCGCGGATCACCCGGCTGTTCAGGTGCTCAGCGGCTGCGATCTCCTGGCGGGCCCGGTGCCCGGTGGCCAGTTGGCGGCGCCACGACCGGTAGGTGACCTCCAGCCCGGTCAGCCGGCCTTTCAGTTCGGCGAGCTTCGCGGGCCGGCCGACCGCCTGCGCCCACGCGGCGAGGTCATCGGGCTTCGGGGTCTGCTTGCCGTTCTCCAGCTTCGAGACCTTCGAGGGCAGCCACCCGCACCGCCCGGCCAGCTCCCGGCCGGACAGCCCGGCGTCGACGCGCAGCTCCCGCAGCCGCACGCCGAGCGCCACCCGGGCCTGCTGGAAATCGGTGCTCACATGCTGGAAGGTACCCGCGCCGCGAACTCCGCCGAGTTGATTGCGCCAGACCAGGCCGCGGCCCAGATGCGCCGTGCTGCGGCAACAGTGGCGTGGTCGTCGCGGACCTCGACGCCGAGGGTGTTGTCGTCGCCGTCGAAGACGATACGGACGACGATCAGGTTGTCGAACAGCCAGAAGTCCTCAGCGGGCAGGCCCATGCGATCGGCCGCCGCGCGCGGCAGGTGGCGGATCTCCTCCCCCGCCTCGACGTTCCCGCGCCCGCTGGCCATGAGGAAGCGCTGTCCTTCGGTGGGTGGTGAGTCCACGGTCCGTACGCGCTCGAACCGTTTGCCCTGCCCGGTCTGCGCGCGGACGTTGGCGTGCCAGGGGTGGCCCGGGTTGTAGCCGAGGTCGCCGCCGACCTTCCACAGCTCCCACTTCGGGGTGCCGATGTCGACGGCGTACCCGCGGCGGGACTCCAACCGCCGGGCGGTCTGCTCGAAGTCGGTGAACAGGTGGGCGATGTCCGAGAACGGCACCAGGTCGGGCACGCCGGCTACTCCTTCGGGGCGAAGCGCGTCAGCAGCTCGCGCGGAACGATGACGAAGCCCTCGTGCGGGGCGACGTCCCGGAGCTGGGCCACGTCCTCGGGATCGGTGACGGTGTCACCCTGGACAAGAATCTCTCCGGTATCGAGGTCTTCGTACAGGGTCGGGCAGTTGCCGTCGTCGGACGTGGTGCCGATCATGCGCAGCCGGCGGGCCATAGCGGTCCCCTCTCGGTTCGGTCGTGCCGATGCCCGCACGGTATTTGCGCAACCGCAGGACGCGACAGAGTGCCTTTAATCCTGCCCGCGTTACGGCTACCCGTGACAGGACGCATAGATCTTCATCGCAAGCTGCGGCAGAGGCGCAAGCGCCCTCAATAGGTTGGGCAGATGTCCTTGCGCGCTGCGGCAATGAGCCGGTCAGCCTGTTCCGGTGTTGCGGTCCAGTCGGCGGTGGTGAGCCTGGTGGTCACGACCTCCGTCTGAGCTTGGGCCGGGGTCTTGAGTGCTACGGCTTGGCAGGCGTCGAGGCCGCCGAGGATGAGGCTGCCGTCGCTGTACATCTCGGTATCGGCGAGCTCTGGATCGATGCTCCTCACGGCCGAGAGGTAAGCGGCGGCGTGGGCGCCGGTCGGCGTGGGCGGGATGCTGGCGCTGGGTCCGACGCTAGCGAGGATGTCTTCGGAGAGCGCGGTGTCGATCGGGTCCGGCTGGTCGTCATTGCTGGACGAGCAGGCGGTCAGAGCAAGGAGCGCAGCGGCGATCAGGGGTGCGACGTAGCGGCTCACAGCTTGCCCCCGGCCTGGTCGTATTCCTTGGCCTGGGTGAGCGTGAGGATGTGCGAGATCCGCAGGACGGTGCTGCCGTGGACGAAGTCGTACTCCGACAGGGCGGGCAGTCCCTGGGTGACCTTCTGGATGTAGTCGGCGCGGGCCTGGGCATCCTTGTGGTTGACGAAGACCTCGATGCCGCCGCCGCGGGTGACGTCGTCCTTCTCCAGGCCGTCGACGTCGGCTGCCTTGATGCGGCTGTCCGCGAATTTCAGGGCGGACGTGTACTGGTGGGGCCGGCCCATGAGGTGGTTGCCGTCGTTGGTTTCAGTGACGACGGCGGTCAGGCTGGTGGTGGTGACCGCGGCGTGGATGGTGCGGTACACGGCGTTGGCGTCAGTGTCCTGCTGAGCCTTGACGGTCGCGACCGTGCTGCCGGTGCTGCTGGCGGCGCTGGCCTTGTCGCTGCTGCTTTCATCCCCTCCGCAGGCTGCGAGCGTGAGGGCGAGCGTTGTAGCGGCGAGCAGGCCAGCGGTGGTGCGGTGATTCATGGTCCCCCCTGGTGCGGTGTTGGGGGGATCGTGGCAGGTGAGGCGGATGGCCCGGGAGGGCGTGACAGAGTTGTGACAGATGATCGTTTCTGACCGTTTGCGATCACCTCGATCGTCTTTGTCACGGCACTGCAACGGCTCCTCGCGCCCGCCGCCCGGCCTGCGATGCTCCCCGTCTCACCGAGCACCGTTCCAGGGGGCGACATGTCGTATCAGCAGCCGGGCCAGTCGGAGCCCGGTCTACGCCGGCGGATGTCGAGGGGCAAGGGGATTGCCCTCTGGTCGATGGGCGGCGTCGTCGGGATCCTGGTGCTGATGTTCATCATCGGCGCGGTGGCCGGCCCGGCGAAGAAGGACAAGCCTTCCAACGCGGCAGCCTCACCGTCGGCCAGTCCGACCGTTGCAGCGCCGGTCACGCCGGCAGCTACCGAGACAACGGCCGCTACGGCGACGACCACCCGGCCCGCGCCAAAGGCGACCGCCCCGGCCGTGACAGCGTCCGCCAAGCCGAAGGCCAGGGTGAAGCCGACCCAGACGGGGTGCGGGCCGATCCGAGATGTGATCATCTGGATGAAGGTCCCAGGCATCCCAGACAGCGCACAGGTCGTGGGCAACTGGAACCAGGCGACATGCAAGGACACCTTCGACACGCTCCCCGACGAGTCGCCGATCGGCCCCGGATTCTGTACGGAGGCAGCGTGGGTGAGCGACAACCCGGGCTACGACGCGGACGCCACCCCTGCGAAGCGCCCGAAGAAGGTACAGGCGGCCGTCGGCCCGGCCTGCTGACCGCGCCAACGCAGCAAGCAGCCCTCAGCTATCTCGATGGCTGGGGGCTTTGTCGTGCACGGGTCCGGCGGTCAGCACTTCCGCCACGGCTGGTCGGAGGCGGCGCAGACCGGGTCGGCTCAGCAGAGACAGACAGGCGCCCCGGCCATCCGCGGCCAGGGCGCCTGCTCGACGCGGTGCAAGTTAACCTGGTAGATAGTCAGCCGCCCGCCAGACGTCACCGCCCCACGCGCGCTACCTCCGGTCGGAGACGGGCCGGCCCGCGGGGTTCGTGAGGATCCGGCGAAGCTCTTCGATCAGCTCCGGCGTCGGGTCCGGCGCGGCGTCAGCGCAGTCGTTGATGTACGCGATGACGTCGTCGCCGAGGACCGCGCGGCGCTCCTCGCGGGTCACGCGATGGCCTCGGCGGCGTCGGCCTGCGGGCCGTAGATCGCGGCGCAGCCGGCGCAGTGCTTCACGCGGCGGCGGATGATCACGGCTTCGATCGCTTCGACCGTCCCGAGGCGGTGGCCCGGGTACCAGGCGGCTTCCGCAGCCTCGCGGGGCGTCTGGGTGGCCTGGACGCGGGCGGCGGCGACAAGGGCGCGCCGGGCGTCTGCGAGGGCTTCTTCACGCGTCGGGATACGGTCCGCGACTCGGGAGTGCTCCGCGTGCCACGCCTTCACGACACTCAGGTCGAACTTCCGGCCGCGGCCCTCGTAGGGCTCCTCCGGCATCCCCATGTCGAGCCACTTCAGGACCTGAGTCGCGGAGACCCCGTAGTAGGTCTCCAGCTGCTTCTGGCTGAGGAGGGGGAACAGGCCGGCGGGGAGGGGGGCGATGCGCTCAGTCTTCTTAGGCATCGGATTCCCGTTCTTCGGCATAAGCACAGCGCCCGCACGGCGTGCTGTAACCATGCCCATGTGTCCGCTGCGGATCTCCACGCGTACGGGTGGATTGAAATGCCCCTGCTTACCTCAGACGCTTCATCGCCAGTTGCAGGGGGGGACGGTTCTCTCATCACGACCATCTACCGCCGGGGAGAACCTTGAGCATGACAAGGCGTCGATTGGGCTACTCAGACACCGCTGTCGAACTGGGCGTGACCGTCACCTGGCTCCAGCGGCACATCAAGGAACTGCCGCACAAGAAGCTCGGCAACCGCCGCGTGTACTTCACCGACGCGGACATCGAGCGGATCGACGAGCTGGCTCATCGCGAGCCGGAGTCCGGCCCGCTTGCGCGGCCGGTGGTGGTCCCGGAGACGCTGGGCGGTCATCCGCTGGCGCATTTGAAGCCGCTGCCGTCGCGCGGCGACCGGGCCACTTCCTCATCTGTCCCTGACGTGGCGCGGGGCCGCACAGCTGCACAGTCAGCGAAGGATGGGATCCCCTCGGGCTACGACCACCGCTGACACCGGACGGGACGAAGCCCTGGCAGCATCGATGCAGGCAGCCTTGATCAGCGGCACCCGGTCATCTACGGCAATCGCGGGCGGGTGACAGTGGCGGCCCCTAAGCTGCGTCAGCAGTACTTGCATGGGAGCATGCATGCGCACGAGCGACTAAATTCGAGCAGAGAAGGGCGACCATGACAGGCACCGAACCCTTCGTTGAGCTGCATCTATACGGTGACCGGTTTCGCCACCATCAGATGCCGCTTGCGGCACTGTCCGAGCTCGTCGCCTACCAGGACCTGCTGGTAGAGGTTGCCAAGGGGCTGTTCAAGGCTTCCCACCCGGACCGCGAGCGTGTGCCCGCCAGATTCTCAGACAAACTCCAGTTGTCCCTGGGGGCGGTACGCGACGGATGCGTCACCGCGGTGCTGGAGAGGCCTGCGGCGGACTTCCAACAGGGTGATTTCCTGACCCAAGCCCAAGCGGCAGTCGAACGTGCGGTCGAAGCAGCATTCATGGGGCGCAGCACTCCCGCGGACTTCCCGTCGACCGCGCTGCCGTACTTCGGCCGGTTCGGTCGGACGTTGCACGATGGTGATTCGATCCAACTGCGAGCGCCTGGCGCTGACACCGGAGTCGAGTACACGCCGACGGTGCGGCGGCGCCTCATGCCGCTGCGCTCGGATCGGTTTCTCGCTGAGACCGAACTGGTTGGGCGAGTGACGAAGATCGACATCAATGCTTTAGTGGCTGCTCTGCGCCTCGATGATGGCAGTCAAGTTGAATGCCCCTTCGAGGAAGATCAATTCGACTTCTTCCGGTCTGCTCTCGCGCTGAACGAAGGGCCCAAGATCCGGGTCACCGGTCTGGCGGAAGTTGACGAGAACCAGCATCCCGTTCGCATGGTTGCCATCACGTCGGTTGAGCGCAACTCCCGCATCGACGAGCGACTGGGCGAACTGGCATCCCTTGACGACGGATGGCTGGGACCGCATACCGAATCCCCCAAGCCGCAGACCGGGGCTGTGGCGACCGCTCGGCTCCTAGCCCATCGCCTCGAAGAGACAGGTATAAACCTGCGCATCTACCCGCGCACCGAGGGCGGGATCTCTCTTCAGTCGAAGATCGGCAATCGGTCAGCGACGGTGGAGATCGAGAACACCCTTGGGGTCTACGTTCTCATCGTCGACACCGAGACCGGAGAAGACCACGAGCTGGAACTGCGGGAAATGGACGAAGACCGGATTGTGCAATTCGTCAGGGGTGGGGCGTGACCTTACAGAACAGCCGGAGTGCTCCTGCCCTCGTCGAAGGCGAGCGGCTCATCGACGACCCCGAGGAGATACTGCTGCGCCAGGCCGCCCCCAAGCAACTCGTCGACGAGGGGGCGCCCTCGTGGGAAGTGTTCCGCCCTACCAGTAGAGACGAGGACCGCTTGTCCACTCGTCAGGGCAGCCTCATGACGGCACAGCAGGCGTTCGAGGCACATGTCAAGGACGGATATCAGTCGGCTGGCACGTGGGCTGTTTCAGTGGCCGAGACCGAAGCCGTCGATGCTCGTAGCATCGATGACGCGGAACTTCCGGATAGCCCACCGGCGCATGCGTCGATCGACTTCCGCGGCATGGCGTCAAAGAGGGTCAAGATGAGCGCTGCCATACGACTGGCGGACTTCGCCCATACGCGAGGGCGCTTGCATCCCGCAGAGGACTTCTGAGTCCACTAGCCATTCACCTCCGCCCCGGCACCAAGGTGCCGGGGCGGTCGCGCGCGCGGATGTTGGCCGTCCGGATGTTGGTAGCCCACTTGGGGAACCGGGTGCGCTCAGCCGGACGCTTCGGTTCCCGTCACGATGCCGCCGCCGCAATCCCCGGAAGCGGCACGTGGGCCACCACCCTCGGCTTCGACAGGCTGGCGGCGATCCCGTCCGCCCGGTCCTCGAAGGTCACGCACGTCGCCCACAGCCTCGGGAGCAGCCAGTGCATATCCGACAGACGAGCCTCGCCTACCCGGCGTAGCACGTACGCCGAGACCTGCCCCGGATCGACGGACAAGTACGACCGGCCCTTCACCCGGACCTCCCACCCCTCGTAGCTCTCCCGCGCGCCCGCCTGACCGGCGCCGAGGTCGAGCCCCTGCGCGAGCAGCGCGCCTCCGTGCGCCTCCGTCAGGTCGCTGTACGCGGTCGCCGCGGCCATCAGCTCGGCGAGAGCCTGCTGCGCGGCCTCCGCGCGCCTGACGACCTCCTTGTGCCCCGCCTCCAGCTCCCGGCCGGCGGCCGTGATCTGCTTCCCAGCCGCCTTCTCCCGTTCCTCTCGCGTCGCCGCGAGCTGCACGGCCGCGGCCTGCTCGGTGAGGGCCTCCCGCAGTTCCCGGGCGTTGGCCGACTTCCGCGCCGCGTCCTGCGCCGCCGTGGCGAAGTGACCCGCCGCGACATCCGAGTACGGGGCGGCATCAAGCGCCGCCTTCGCCGCCTCCAGTGCCCGTTCCGCGGTCGCAGCTTCCGCTTCGGCCGCGGTGATTTGATCCTCAGTGAACATCGTTGGTTCCTCGTCTCTCGATCCGGTCTCCGCTGGCCAGGACGACCCGCGGCGTACGACGTTGCTGCGCCGGGCTGTCACGGCGGTCTGGTCGGCGACTGCTCGCCCGGCCGGGCCACCCCGGCGAACAGCCCGTCCGGGCGCTCGTCCACGAACCGCTGACCCGCGAAGTACCGCAGGTGCCCCACCAGCCGGTGCCCCGGCCCGTACCGGGCCACCGCCACCCGGTAAGCCAGCCACGCGAGGAGCACCCCGCCATCGACCTCCCACCCGCCCTCCGCGTCCGCCGTGCGCAGCGCGTCGAACTCCGCAGCGGCATCCACGACCTCCACCAGTGCCGCCTGCGCCTCGCGCACAGCCACTTGAAGCCGCAGCCGCGCGGCCGTCACAACGAGTCCCACGGGCCTGCCTCCCCCCGGACGTGGTACCGCGCGGTGATCCGCGCCCGCTGCTCCGGGCACGGATTGGAAGGCACAGACCGGGGCCTCGGTGGCTTCACCGGAGGCGGGTTCTCCACCCGGTTCATCGACTCCGTGACGGCGGCGAGCAACGCCTCGGGGTCGAGGGGGCGCACGCGTACCGCCACCTTCAGCCGGTCCACCTCCGCGGCGAACGCGGGGTCCTTCTTCCAGGCCGAGACTGTCGCCGGGCTCACCCCGACCTCCCGGGCGGTCGCCGCGTCAGACCGGCCGCCAGCCACGGACAGCAGCGCGCGGGCCTTCGCTTCCCGCTTCACCGCGGCCCCCCGAGCGGTCCGCCCGGCCCGTCGAGCGTCGGGAGGTACGGGCGCCCCCTCGGGCACGCCTTCGTACCGCGCTGCGGCGGCAACGGGCCGTCCTTCGCACCCCAGCGGGCGGGCAGGTCGTAGTCGTTCAACCACCAGTAGCGCCGCCAAGCGGTCGTGGCCGACATGCCCAGGTGCGCAGCCGCCTGGCGGAACGACTGCCCGGCGGCAACGCACTGGAGGACGGCCATGCCCTCGGTGGCCTTGATGTGGAAGGGCACGCGGACGTAGGGGGTGGGTCCTCCGCGTCGGTAGCCGCGACTGGCTTTGGTCACTGTGTTTCACCTTCAACGTTCTGGCGGTGGTTGGTGTTTGTGCTGGTGAGGGCTGGTTTTTGGTGGACGGGGTTCGGTCGGGTCTGTTGGTGTGGAGGTCTGCCTGGGGGGCCGGCGCGAGTTCTCATTGCGCGCGTGGTGGGGGTGGGAACCGGGTGCACGTGCTGGTCTCCATCACTTCGCCACTTGGCGGAGTGATGGGGGTTGGTCAGGGTCGGAAGGTGTCGGGGATCGCGGCGGCGGCGCGGACGAGGTCGGGTTCTTGGGGGAGGACGCCGGTGAGGACGGGGCAGCTGTCGCTGTGCCGGATCGTGGCGTGGAGCTGGCCGGTCGTGGTGTTGGTCGAGAGCTGTTCGATGCGTCCGGGGCAGTGTCCGCAGCGGTATTCGGTGATCATGCGGGCGAGAACTTCGGGGTCACCGAAGGCGTAGGTGCTGTGTGCGATAGGTGTTTCTGTCATTTCTGTCAGGCACTCCTTAAAGGGGTTCTGATACCTACTTCTTCTTCCATGTCTCATCCCAGACCAGGGGGTGGGCCAGGTAGCGGGGGCTGGGGGCGCGTCCTCGCTGCCCATCTAGGCGAGGCGGAGTGGGCAGCGCCACGACCCACCCGCGGTCCGCCAGTACGTGGATCGCGTCCTGTACGGCCTCGGACGTGACGCCGTCTGGGCCCCACGCGTTGCCGTCGACACCGCGCTGCGCGTCCCGGACGGTGAACGACTCCTGCCGCTTGTCCTCCTTGCGCCTGCACAGCCAGTCGAGGACGTCGCGGGCCGGCATGAGCTTGGCGTCGCGGTTGGCGCCCATCAGGTCCAAGCACAGTCGGGCGTGGGTGATGAAATACGGGGCCATCGCGAGGGCGTCAGCCAGCCGTTCCGCAGTGACGTACTTCGCGGCCGGGTCTTCGTAGAGGGTGATGAGCGCGGCGATCCGCGCGAGCTTCCCGGGGAGCTTGCTGGCCCACGAGGCCATCTGGTGCAGGTCTCCGCCGCGGCGCAGCCGGTCTTGCATCTGCTCCTGGAAGACGTACATGGCCTCGCTCGCTTCGTCGGTGAACGAGATCACGTTGACCATCGAGCTGCTCCACAGACCGTGGACAAGCGCGCGGAGCCGGTCCCGGAGGCGTTCGATGAGTTCCCCGGGGATCGCGACGGAGCCACGCGGGTTCTGGTAGCCGAGGCGGGAGGACGGGAAGCCGTAGAGGAACCGCTGGACGAAGCCGTTGTGGAGCATTTCGTCGTCCTTCTTGCGGCCGAGCTGCTCCAAGATGATCGGCTGCACGAGCAGGCCGATCGACAGGTACGCGCTGTCCATCTGGATGGAGTCGCGGCCGATCCGATCGACCGGCATCGCTTTGCCGTCGTACGCGTCGAGGGCGAATCCGGTGTCGGACGCGCCGCTGTTGTACAGGCCGCCCATCTGCTTGATAAGCGTGCCCTCGGAGTGGATGACCGCCATTCGCCCGCCTTGCAGCGCGGCCTTGAGGGGCATGGCGGCCGGGGTGATGTCGCCGAACAGCAGTCGGGGCGGCGCGGGGACAGGGGGAAGCGAGTCCAGCTCGCGCTTGGCCAGCCGGGCCTCGTCCATCTTGAGCGCGCGCTGATCGGACCGGGCCTTGATGGCGGCTTTCTCCGCGTCCTCCAGGCGGGCTTGGGCGATCTTCGCTTCCTGCTCCGCCTCCTCGATCTCGGGGATGGCCTTCGCCTGCAACTCCCTCTCGATGCCGCGCAGGGTGTCGCTGAACGGCCCCTCTGCCGCGCTCTTCCGCTCTCCGGCACCGGCCACGGTCGCCGTCCACAGCGACGGGGCCTCGGACCAGCCGGGGCGGATGCGGATCTGCACACGGCCGCCAACCGCCGTCGAGACGGCGACCAGGGCGATCATCCCGGGGATGTCCGGGGCGACCTGCACCTGCGCCGTGACCGCTTCTACGATCTCCGCCAAGTCGCCGCCGAGCAGCTTCACCGGGAACGGGGTGAGCTGAGGGCGGTCGATCGAGATGGGCTCTTCCCAGTTATCTTCACCCCCCTGGGGGTGCCTGACAGAAATGACAGAAGTCGCCCCGGACGAGTGGTCGATGTCGCTCCAGTCGACGGCCGGAGCATCGTCCGGGGCGATCAGCGCCCGGAGTTCGGCCGCGTCGTCGCGAGCAGTGAGGCAGCGCCTCTTGACCTCATCCAGCACTGGCCGCGGGAGGTGCGCTGCCGGGCCAGCCTGGTGGCCGCCGGCCGCGCGCATGATGTCGCGGGCTGCCTCGCTGGTGTTCCCGCCGTAGCTGAGGTGGGCGTAGAGACGCCCGACCGTCAGTTTGCCGCCGGGCGGCTGTGCCCCGCAGGGGAGGTCGGAGCGCTCCGACCAGTTGACAGCGACGTGGTCGTCACACAGGAGGCTGTAGTCGCTGCTCGGCTTGTCGCCGCCCGTCATCGGGCGCATCCACGCCTCGCGGCCGTCGCGGTGCTGGCCCTGGTAGGTCCACCCGGCGGGCAGCAGGACGTCCCGGAACTCCATGGTGTCGGCGAGGACGTCGAGAGGACCGTCGCCGGAGCGCACTTGGGCCCTTGCGTCCCGGGGCGGTCGGGGCGGGGGCACCTTCTGGCCGCTGCGGGTGTTCTTGCGCTGCTGCTTCTCCAGGCTCGCTTGCGCCAGGGTTTCGTATGCTCCAGGGGCGAGCTGCGCGGCGACGGCGGCCAGGTCCTCGAACCGGTACATGATGCCGCCGGGGGGACCGACAGCCGTAGGCCGCTCCAGTCCCTCCTTCCGGTTGACGCTGCCGGGCAGCTTCATCAGCCGGTCGAGGTTGCCGACCTCGCTGTCCCACGACCAGCCGCAGCGGTATGCCTGCGCGGCGAGGATGGCCTGCCACGCCATGGTTACTTCCTTGACGCGGCCACGGTCCTCTTCGTCTCCGATCACGCGCGGCTCGGCGAGCTTCCAGACCGGGTTGTAGCCCCCGCCGGACTCGGCCCAGTCGCTCGGCTTCGGCAGGCCCGACTCGGCGACGACCTTCGCCACCGCGTCCTTGTCCGGAGGTGCCGGCAGGTCATCGAGGCCGGGCTTGTGGCCGATGGTCCCGAAGTCCCCGTCTGCCCACAGGTGCGTGAGGGCGTGCGCGAGGTCTTCGCCGCCGCGCCCCTCGGTCGGCCGCTGCCGCAAAGGGGTGACCTGGACGTAGATGCCCTTCGGTCGGCGCTTGTCGAGCTGCACGGCGTAGGCCACTGCGGCCTTGATGCCGTCTTCGTCCGTGGCAAAGCGGCGGCCACCGAACCCATCGGCGTCGGAGCACATGCTCAGGTAGCCGGGCCGGTCCGCATAAAGGTGCGTCAGCCACATGTGCATGACCAACGGGTCGGCGGTGAGGCGCTGTTGTGAGGCGGTCGTCACCGCGGCACCCCCTGTGGGAATGGGAAGTAGTAGGCGCCGCCGGGGCGGCCGATGCAGCGGGAGCGTCGCGGGCAGACCCGCGGCGCGCCGACGTAACCGCCGGGGTGCATGTGCTGGTGGTCGCAGAACGGGCAGTCCACGACGAGGAACAGCAGGCTTCGCCCCTCGGGGTCGAGCCGGTCGGGGCTGCGGCTCGCAACGAGCCGGGCCGCCGCCGGCCGCAGGCCACCAGTCGGAACTTCGCGGGGAGCCACGACGGGAGCATCGTGCGAGGGGAACAGGCTGGGCTGTTCGGTGGTGCTCATGGGCACGCGCGTTTCTCCAGAAGGGAGCGCCGGGGCCCCCGCCCTGGTCGGGCGGGAGCAGCGGCGAGCGGAGTTGGCGGTCACGCGAGGCAGCTCCCTGCGTTGGCGACCTTGGTCAGTTCGCGGCGGACGGCCTCGATCCCCTCGGGCTCGGTTCCGACGACCTCGACGGACGCGCAGTGCTGCACGAGGTCGGGAAGCTCGTTCCAGAGCGAGAGGTAGTAGCGGGCGGACCCGACGTCGATGCGGCAGTTCGTGCCCGCCGGTAGGGGGTACGCCCCGAGCCAGCGGCGCGGGAGCCGCGCCGTACGGTGGCTGTCCACGTTGAGGCGGATCACCAGGACGGCGCGCACCGCGGGGCCCGGCCGTGCCGAGGCGACGTACAGGCGGCCCCGGTCCCGGCCGTTCACCGTGGTCCCTTGGTCGCCATCGCCAAGCGGTGCCGGACGAGGTCCAGTTCGGACAGGACGTTCGACAGGGCCGAGGCGAGGACGCCGTCGACCTGGGCGTCGGGGTCGGAGAAATCGACGTCCAGCAGGGACTCGGCGAGGAGGTGTTCGTCGTCGGGCTCGATGTACGACCGGCCTTCGTCCACGGCCGCCCCGAGCTGGGCGGCCCGTTCCTCGTCGTAGACCCGCAGGACGTAGGCGTGGAACAGGGGGTCGAGAGCGTGCGCCCGCTGGATCGGCGTGATCTTCTGCCATGCGCGGTGCCCGATCTGGATGTGGCCGACGCCTTCGGGGTGCTCGCGGAGAAGTTCGGCGCGTGCCTCTTGGACGGCGCCTAGCCAGGCCGAGGACGGCGAAGCCAGATCGGCGGCGATCTCGTCAAAGTCGGGGTCGGTCACGGCCGCACCGCCTGCCGTGCGGTGGTCTTCGCCCGGGTGACCGTGAAATGATGAGCCACGGTGATGGTCCGTTCTTGAATGCGTAGCCCTGGGTCGCTGGCGAGCGATGAGCCCGGGGCTTCGCTGTTGGGTGGGCTGTCATTCCTGGCCCCGTCTCGTCGGCGCTCGAATCGCCGACGCGGCGGGGTGTCCTACGTGACCTCGCGAAGGGGTCGAACCGCCCCGACCAGGGTCACCCTGCAACCGCATTGAGACTGCGGTTCAGTGCCTTTGAGCTGCACACTCTCGACGTGCTGACACGGAGATGGCACGGCCGGAATGGGTGCGGCGACCCCGGCTTCGGGTGCGTAAAGCAGTCGGACGACATCGAGGGTCGGCAGCTTGATCACTCGCCCGAGGCGAAGAACACGGGTGGTCGTCCACTCGCCGCGGCGGATCGCGGCGTAGACCGTCTCCGGGTTCACCCCGAGGATCGCTGCCACGGTCGGCACGTTGATGGTCGGCCCGAGGGCTTCGACCGCCTCGCGCGTCCAGGCGGACATCAGGCCGGCTCCTGGCTCTCGCCATCGCGGAGATAGGCCAGCACCTCGGTGCGGCTATACCGCACCAGGCGGGGGCCGATCTTGCGTGGCCTGGGCCCGATGCCCTGCCGCGCCCAGCGCTTCACTGTGTCTCGGTGCACCCGGGCGAGAGCGGCGTACTCCCCCCGCGTCAGGTCACAGTCTGATTGTTTGCTCAGATGCCGCCTTGCGGCAGGATCGTTTGTCACGCTGCCAAGGGTGCATGAGGGGGTTGTAGGTGTCAAGGTGGGGCCGTATTGTCATCTGTGCAAACGGTCACGCGGGTGTAGAAGGGGATCCATGGACGAGGCAGAGCAGAAGGCGCGGCTCGCGCAGACCGAGGCATGGAAGGCCCGGATCGCTTCAACTGCGGCTCGGGAGGTTCGCCGCTACCGCCTAGCCCGAGGTATGAGCGTTCAACGACTCGCCGACATTTGCACCGAGGAGTACGGGCTGCCCATGAAGCGCTCGGTCCTGGCGAACTTCGAGGGGGGGCGCCGGCCAGCCTTGAGCGTTGCCGAGTTGCTGATCCTCGCCAGGATTCTCCAGGCGCCCCCGCTGCTATTCATCTTCCCTGTCGGCCAAGAAGAGACCGTGGAAGTGCTCCCCGGCGAAGCAGTCGACACATGGGACGCGCTGCAATGGTTCACCGGTGAGGGGCGCTTCCCGTCGGAGCGCATCCCCCGAGGCGAGACCGAACCCAACACCGGTCTGCCCGAGTGGTACGACGACCCGGAGGAGGGTTGGCAGGAGGGGGCCGCGCCCATCGTCCTCACCCGGGAGCATGCACGGCTGGTCGCTGAGTGGGCGCAGGAGCAGACGTCGCTTCGGCGCATCGTGCTCAGCATGTCCAGCGGCGAGAGCGAAGCAGTCCGACCCTTCCGGGTCGAAGCCGACCCGGACGCCGCCGACCTGATGAGGTTCAAGCTGCACGAGCAGCGTCTGCGACGCATCGAGGAAGACCTCGATCTCGTGCGGGCACAGATGCGAAGTCTCGGGATGACGCCTCCAGACGACGAGTTCATCACCCGGTGGACAGCCGACAACCTCCTGTTGGCGCTCACCACTCAAACAGCCCTAGCCAACATCCCCAGCGAGCCGCTGCAACCTGAGTCGGATGAGGACGAGTGAAGCCCTACCGAGCCTGTTCGTGCCGCGATCCGGAGACGAAGAGGTTGCTCGGCAAGAAGTGCCCGGACCTCTCCAAAAAGGGGCACGGCGCCTGGTACGCCCGCTACGAGGCACCCCCCTCCGCCAACGGGAAGCGCCGGCAGCCGCGGGTCGGCCCGTTCGACACAGAGCGGGAGTGCAAGGTCGAACTCGGCAAGGTGCTCGGCACCGCCGCCAGCCCGAAGGCGCACGACGAGCGGAAGACGACGTTCGGCCAGTACCTCGAACGGCGGTACACCTGGCGGAAGTCCGAGGCCGAGACCGGCGAGGGCCTGGCGAAGTCCACCCTGGACGCCGAGCGCGAGACGATCGACCTGTACGGCGCGCCGGGCCTCGGGCACATCAAGGTCGTGGACCTGACCGACGAGCACTTCCGTGAGCTGTACGCGGCCATGCGAAAGCTCAACCGGCCCGAGGAGCAGGGCGACCGCTCCGAGGTGCTGCGTCGGCTGAAGGAGGCGCGGGCCACCAGGGACGGGAAGCGGCTGCACTCCCGCCCGATCTCCGAGAGCCGCATCCGTCGCGTGCACGCCGTTCTCCACGGCGCCTTGGTGGACGCGGTGAAGCTGTCCAAGATCCGGCCGGACAACCCCGCAGACGGCGTGTGGCGGACCAAGGGCGGCAAGCGGAAGCAGGGCCGCGCCAAGCCGCTGCTGTGGACGGCCGAGCGGGTCGAGCAGTGGGAGAAGACCGGGGTCATCCCGGCGAAGGTTATGGTGTGGTCATCGGACCAGTGCGGCGCGTTCCTCGACTTCGCCGAGGCGGCCGACGAGCGGCTGTACCCGGCGTTCCATCTCGATGCGTACTACGGTCCGCGGCGCGGCGAGCTGGTGGGCGCGGCCGAGCAGGATCTCAGCCTGTCCCGGCGGCGCCTGCACATCCTCCAGTCGCAGTCCGATGATGAGCTGGACGACACCAAGACCGAGGCCGGCTACCGGCAGATCCCGCTCGATGACGAAACGCTCCGGGTGCTGAAGGTCTGGCACAGGCGGAAGCTCGAAGAGCGGATGCAGTGGGGCGAGGCGTACAAGGACGCCGGCCGGGTGTTCTGCTACGAGGACGGGACCGCGCTGAAGCCGGAGTACCTGTCGAGCCGCCTGCGCATCCTGATCGAGCGGTACGCGGCCCTGCGGGCGCGGGTGCTCAAGGACGGCTGGTCGATCGAGCGGACCGCCCGGAAGCACCGCACGACGGAGGCGGCCGTCGAGGTGGCGCTGACGCTGGCGCTTCCGCCGATCCGCTTCCACGATCTGCGTCACGGCGCCGCCACGATGCTGATCGCGGCCGGGGTGGACGACAAATTCGTCAGCGAAGTCCTCGGACATGCGTCCAGTTCCTTCACGAAAGACGTGTACGCGGTTGTGGCCGAGGAGATGGCCGCGGACGCCACGAAGCGCATCGCCGCGTTCATCCCGCGCCAGAACCGCCTCAAGGCCGTTGGTGCCAGCACTGTGCCATCCGGGGGCAAATGATGACCCCGGAGACGACTCAGGGAGCCCGTGCCGATTGGCACGAACTCCCTGGTCATGTGGCGGAGGCGGAGGGATTTGAACCCTCGATGGACGGTAAAGCCCAAACCGCATTAGCAGTGCGGCGCCATAGACCGGACTAGGCGACGCCTCCTGGTACGTGCCCGGGTGAGCGGGCGCGTGTGCAGATGATGACACAGCCGTGCGGGCCGCGACCAATCGCAGACTACGGTACAAGGCCGCCGGTGGGCAGGGCAAAGGGGTAGTGCGGGGACGCGCCCACGAAGGAGTGGGTTGCGGGGGCGGGCGGGCCCGCACGGGTAGGGAGGGGCGCATGCGAAACCCCCGAGCCACCGCACCCCGTACGACGCGGAACCGCGCCCCGAAGGGCACCCGCGCGCCCCAGGGCACCCGTACCGTCCTCGCGTTCCTCACCCTGGCCGCGCCCCTCGCCGCGCCCCTCGTGGCCGCCGGCGGCGCCGCGGCGGTCGGCGTCCCGCGCCCCACCCCCGTCGAGCGGCTGATGGAGAGCCGCCTGACCGTGACGTACGCGGCGGCGCCCGACGCCCAGCCGCGGACGTACACCCTCGACTGCGGCCCCGCCGGGGCGAAGGAGGAGACCGACCCGGCGTGTGAGCATCTCGTGGAGATCGGGGGACCGGAGCGTGCGGTGCCCGCGGGGCAGATGTGCTCGATGATCTACGGGGGACCGCAGACGGCCCACGTGACGGGCGTGTGGCGGGGCCGGACGGTCGACGAGGAGTACAGCAGGACGAACGGCTGCGAGGTGTCGCGCTGGCAGCGGATGGTGCCCGCGCTCCCGGCCGCGAACGGCGCGAACGGCCTGAACGGCGCGAATACCGCGAGCGACGCGGTGAACAGCGCCGACGCGAGCGCCGGAGGTACGCGGACGGACACGACCGTACGTTCGTGACGTACGCCACACCCGCGCGCCCCCGGCCGAACGCGGCGCCCGAACACCCCGCTCCCAAGGGGCACATGGACATCCGGGGCCGCGCGAGGGGGCCCGACCCGTACACTCGGTCTAGTGACATGTCCCGGGGGTGGCGGCAAGATGGGCCGCCCGTGACAAGCCGCCCGCCCGTGAGAGCTGGCAGCACAAGAGCGGAAACGAAAGCGCAAGCAAGAGCGGACATCAGCGCGGGAAAACGGCGGCGCAGGACAGTGCGGCACGTGCGGTAACAGGGAGGACGCGTCTCGTGAGCAGCAGGCCATCCAGAGGCGCTGCTCGCCTCGCCTCGATACTCGATGCCCTGCCCGACGCGCTGCTGCTGGTCGACGTCAACGGCACGGTGGTCAACGCCAACGCGATAGCGATCGAGACGTTCGAGTCGCCGGGTACGGCGCTGGTGGGGCGGGGCCTGCTCGACCTGCTGCCCTCCTTCGACTCCAAGCGGATTCCCGGCTCGATGCGCAGCCCGCGCGAGGCCGCGGAGGACACCCGCACGAAGCCGACCCGGATGGTGGCGCGGCGGACCGACGGCACGGAGTTCCCGGTCGAGGTCACCAGCGCCAATCTGGAGGACCCGCGCACCCCGTACGCCGACTTCGGTGAGCCCCAGCCGCCCCACTACACCGGCGACGAGCTGCTGATGCTGGTGGTCCGCGACCTCACCGGCACGCTCGACACCGAGGCCGAACTGGCCCGCCAGCAGCGCCAGACGGAGATGATCCTGCGCGCGGCGGCCGAGGGCGTGGTCGGTGTGGACACCGCGGGCAAGGTCGTCCTCGTCAACCCGTCGGCCGCGCAGATCCTCGGCCACCGGGCGACCGACCTGGGCGGCAAGGAGCTGCACCCGCTGGTGCACCACTCGCGCAGGGACGGTTCTCCGCTGCCGTACGAGGAGACCCCGCTCGCCGACACGCTGCGCTCCGGGCGCAAGCACCGCGTCCGCGGCCAGGTGCTGTGGCGCAAGGACGGCCGCGCGGTGCCGGTGGACCTGACGACGGCGCCGGTACGGGACGGCGACCAGCTCGTCGGCGCGGTGATGACGTTCACCGACCGTACGGCGTACGACGCGCTCGCCGCCCGCGCGCTGCAACTCGGCGCGCTGCTCGACACCTCGCTGCGCGGGCCGCTGGCCGAACTGCGCGGCGAGCTGACGGGGCTGGCCGCCGACCCGGCCGGGCAGCTCTGGCCCGAGGCCAACCAGATCCTGCACCACCTGTCCGCCGGCTACTCCCGCATCACCACCCTCATCGACAACGTGCTGGCCTTCCAGCGGCTCGACCGCGGCGAGGACAAGCTGCGGCGCGAGACGGTCGGGCTCGACAAGGTGGTGGCCGCGGCCGTGGAGGGCGCGGTCGAGCTGATCGGGCCGGGACGCGCGCAGTACGCGGTGCACGCGCCGCCGATCGAGGCGTCCCTGGACGCCGAGCGGATGGCGCAGGCCCTCGCCCACCTCGTCGCCGACGTCGCGGGCGTCGACTCGGCGGGCAACGCCATCGCGTACGCCGGTGACTCGACGATCGTGGTCGCGGCGGCCCAGCGCGGCGACGTCATAAGGATCGACGTCCGCGGCCCGCACGCGGGCGGCGACCCCGTCCATCTCCCGCTCGCCCGCGGCATCGTGGAACGGCACGGCGGCGTGCTCCAGACCCACGAGGTGCCCGGCGGCAGCGCGTACGTCCTGGAGGTCCCGGTCGGCCGCGCCCGTCAGAAGAACGGCTCGGCCGCCGCTTCCGACGCCTCGGGTACGGGTACGGAATCGGCCACGGGTGGCCGTACGGAAAGCGGTACGGAATCAGGTACGGATACGGCCGCGGGTACGGGCTCGGGTACGTCGGGGTCGGGCGACGCGTCGGAGCAGCCGCGTGAGTCCGAGACCACCGTGATGCCCTTGCCGACCGAGCCGATGCGCGGGACCACCGGGCAGGGGTCGAACGCGGCGCCGGGCGCGGGCAATGGCACCGGGCCGGACTCCGGGAGCGGCGTACGGCGGGCACCGCACCAGCGGCAGGCGCCGCAGGACAGCGGGGCGGCGGTCGCGCCCTGGTCGATCCCGGCCGCGCCCGACCAGGACTCCGCCCCGACCGGGCGGCGCCGCGCGCTGCGTCGGCCCGGCGACGAGTCGGACGGCGGGAGCGCGGGCGGCAACGGCGGCGCGGGGCGCGAGATCGCGCCCGCCGACGGGGCGCAGCCCACCGGCCGCAGGGCGCGGCGGGCCAGGACCGACGACCAGGAGCAGGAACGAGGCGGGGGCGCGGCGGGTCAACCCGCCGGGGGCGCGGCGGGTCAACCCGCCCTCCCGCAGGGGCAGTCCGCGCTTCCGCAGGGGCAGTTCGCGCTTCCGCAGGCGCGGGCGGGGCTACCGCAGAGCCCGCTCCCCCAGACCCACCTTCCGCAGCCGCAGATTCCGCAGGCCCAGGTCCCGCACGCCCTGCCGCCCGTCCAACCGCCCGTCCAGCCGCCTGTTCAGCAGAGCCCCGGCCAGGACCCGCGCGGGCTTTCCGCTCCCGAGGCGGGCACCGGCCGTCGCGCGCGCCGCGCCATCGAGACCGCCGCGCCGGACAGCGGCGCCGCCGTCGTACCGCAGCAGCAGGGCCACGTGCCCGAGCCGCCGCGGCAGCCGCAGCCGCAGACCTGGCCGAGCCCCGGACAGAGCGCGGGTCAGGCGGCGGACGAGGAGCCGGAAGGACCCGTACCGCCGCGGTCGTGGCCCGCGCCGTCGCAGCAGCCGCCGCAGCCGCAGCCGACCGCGTGGCCCGCGGCGCCGCAGAATCCGCAGCCGTCGACCTCGCTGCCGTCGCAGCAGCAGGCGCCGTCCTCGCAGCCGCCGTCGCCCGGCCAGGGTCAGCCGCCGCAGGCTCCGGCCGCGTCGGCGGCCGGACCGGGTACGGCGGGACCGTCCCCGCAGCGCGGCGGCCCGGCGCCGCAGCAGGACCCGTCGCAGAGCAGCCACGGCCGTGCCATAAGCGTGCGTACGCTCGGGCAGGGCATGCCGTTCGGGCAGCAGGCGGGCGATCCGCAGACCCAGACGCAGGCGGTGCAGGCCCAGTCGGGGCTGCCCGCGCAGGTGACGGCGAGCGGTTCCGGCCGCCGCCGCAGGCTGAACCCGCCGCAGCAGCCGCAGCCCGTACAACCGGGTCAGCCCGAGCAGAACGGCCAGCCCGTCCAGAACGGCCAGCCCGAGCAGAACGGCCGGACCGAGCAACAGCAACAGCACGGTCCCGGCGGCGAGACGCAGGCCCGTCAGCACCCGCAGGCCGACCCGGACAGCGGTCAACTCCCCATCCGCCGCCCCGAACCCCAGCCGCAGCGCGGCGCGGGCCGGTCCGCGATCCCCGGCCAGGCCCCGGCGCCGGACGACGACCGCGAGACGGCGCTGCTGCGGCCGGTCCCGGCTGCCGATCCCGTTCCGAAGTCCCAGCCGCCGGTGCCGCGTGAGGCGGGCGGCCGGGCGTACGCCATAGGCGCGCCCGCGGAGGGCGCCGCCGAGGGCCCCGAACCGCTGGACGGCCCCAATGGCGCGGTCGACGTCACCGACATCGCCGACGACCGCATGGAGGAGTCCTTCGACGAGCCGCGCCGCCTGCTGGTGTGGCCCGAGCCGGACACCTCCACCCGCCAGGCCCTGACCGACCGCGGCTACCGGCCGGTGATCGTGCGCTCCCGCGAGGAGGTCGACGCGCAGATCGCCGAGCCGCCCGCCGCGCTCTTCGTGGACCCGCTCACCGGGCCCATCACGCGTACGGCCCTCCAGTCGCTACGGCAGGCCGCCGCGGCGGCCGACGTGCCCGTCCTGGTCACGGCCGGTCTCGGGCAGGCCACCCGCGAGGCCGCGTACGGCGCCGACCCGGCCGTACTCCTCAAGGCGCTCGCCCCGCGCGACAGCGAGCAGCACCCCCCGCGGGTTCTGCTCGTGGAGAGCCACGAGCCGATCGCCCAGGCGTTCGCGGCCACGCTCGAACGGCGCGGCATGCAGGTCTCGCACGCCGATTCCGAGACCGACGCCATGTCCAAGGCCGCCCAGATGCATCCCAACCTGGTCGTCATGGACCTCATGCTCATCCGGCGCCGCCGCCAGGGCATCGTCGACTGGCTGCGCGGCAACGCCCGCCTCAACAACACCCCCCTGGTCGTCTACACCTCCGCCGACATCGACCCCGCCGAGCTCCCCCGCCTCGCCTCCGGCGAGACCGTCCTCTTCCTCGCCGAGCGCTCCACCAGCCCGGACGTCCAGGCCCGAATCGTCGACTTGCTCGCCAAAATCGGAGCCTGACCCCTCCGGGGAGGTCCCCCGTCGTTGGGGGCGCGGCCCCAGCGCGGTTCCCTCCCCCGGGCGGCGAGCCGATCCTTCAAGGGGCACCGGACTGTGCTTGATCTGCGGCCGCCGCCGCGCGCGGGCGGCGCGCTCAGCCACGGCGCTCCCGCACGTCACCACCCGCCCCAGCGGGGCAGATCGGCTGTTCCCGGACCACCGGCCGGTGGTGGGTTGCCCGCGCAGTTCCCCGCGCCCCTGACGGGGCGCACCGTCTTTCGTCCGGGGCCAGGCACGGGCTTTTAGGGGCGCGGGGAACTGCGCGCTCAACCACGACGTGCGCGCACGTCACCACCCGCCCCAGCGGGGCAGCCCGGTGGCGGCTGGCCGCGCCCCTGACGGGCCCGCACCGTCTCTCGGCCGGGGGCCAGGCACGGGCATTTAGGGGCGCGGGGAACTGCGCGCTCAACCACGACGTGCGCGCACGTCACGACCCGCCCCGGCAGGGCAGACGCGGCGTGGGTCAGGGAAGGTGTTCGGGAGGGCCGGGCCGGAGGCCAGGCTGGCGGATCATGGCGGTGATCTCGGCGGCGGCGACGGCGGCACGGCCGGGCCGCTTGAGGAGGCGTTCGGCGAAGGGCCAGCCG
Organism: Streptomyces sp. NPDC008079; assembly: GCF_042957385.1. Classification (NCBI taxonomy): domain Bacteria; kingdom Bacillati; phylum Actinomycetota; class Actinomycetes; order Kitasatosporales; family Streptomycetaceae; genus Streptomyces; species Streptomyces sp. NPDC008079. The sequence goes on along the minus strand of NZ_JBIBIC010000001.1, from coordinate 677,175 downwards.
ACCACGCCGAGAGAGATCTCCTCGGAACCGCCGAGGCCACGGTGACGGCCGGGGCCACCCGGGGCACCGGAACCCCCGTCCCAGCCACCCGGGGCACCGGAACCCTCGGGGTCGGCCTCGACGCACGTGATGGTCAGGGCGCCGCCGCGACCGTAGCGGGCATGGCCGACCGCGTCCCAGGGGATGTGGCGGGCGCGGGAGGACAGGAGGCCGCGGACGCGCAGGCCGCCGCTGTCCGCGGTGATCTGCCAGGTCATGAGGCGCCAGCCGCCGTAGAACCAGGTGAGGGCCACGAAGGAGAACCAGAGCACGCGCGACCAGGGCCAGTCGCCGACGGCGGCGGACGTCACCGCTCCGGCTCCGGTCACGAGCATGACCGCACCGACGCAGCGCGCGACAGGCCCCGCGTGCCAGCGCACCGGCCCGGCGGCGGCCACCACGGTGCCGAGGGCCCGCTGGACGTCGATCTCGGCGGCCTGACGGTGTCCGGCATCCCGTCGCCCGGCCGTCGAGCCCGCGTCGCCGTGGTCGACGGCCGGCCCGCCGCGTATCGGGGACAGGGACACCTCGACGGACGGCTTCGCGGCAGGGCCGCTCTCGGCGGACGTCAGGACGAGGGCGCCGTCCTCGCTGAGCGCGCCGTAGAGGATGACGTCGTGTACGCCGGAACGGGCGTGCGGAAACGGCTCGTAGTGCAACACGGGCTCGAGCCCGAGGCCATCGGCGCCGTATATCTCGGTGAAACCGTCCGCCCTCGTCCGGGCGCGCGCCCGGAGGACCGGTACGGGGCCGCGCCGGAGGGCGACCACGCGGCGGCGGGCGAGCTGCCCCGAGAGCGCCGAGGCGAGGCCGAGCCCTACGAGGGCCATGCCGCCGGCCTGGCGGAGGAAGTGGGACAGGTCGTCGAGGTACGGCTCGCCCGCCAGCCGTACCCAGTCGCCGTGGAGCAGTACGGTCACGGTGCCGACGTCCCGGTAGTCGCCGTCCACGTCGAAGCGGTGACGGGAGCCGTCCGGCATGCGCACCGTGAGCAGGTAGTCGTCCGGGTTGTAGGCGACGACGGGAACGTCCCGGGCCACGGCTACCCGCGCGGTACGGTCATCGGCCCGGTCCTGTACGACGACGGTCACGATCAGGGCGGCGCCCACCGCGCACATGAGCAGCCCGGCGACCCGACGGAACAGGCCCCGCTGCCCCGGCTCGATGCCGTCCGGCATGGGAGCGGACGCGGTGACGCCCCCGGCGGCCTCCGCGATGAGGGCGCGCTGGCGGCGGCGGGCCCGCAGCCGTTGCGCCACGGCCAGCCAGCCCCAGCACAGCGCGGCGACGACCACCGCGGCCGCGACCTTCTCGCCGGCCCCGCCCTCCCACTGGCCGGGCCGGGCCAGGTAGAGCAGGAGCAGCGGGGCGGTCAGGACGGCCAGTTCCGGCAGGAAGAACAGGCACACGAGGTGGGGCAGGAAGAGCATCGTGCCGGTCTTGTCCACCCATTCCTCGCCGCAGGGCGCCTGCGGAGTGCAGGTGGGGTCGGGACTCATCAGGACCGCGGCGAACACGGCGACCACCAAGACCACGGCGGGCAGCGTCGGCCGCACCCACGCCGCCCTGGGCCCGGCCGCCCGCCACCTGCGGGCGTCGGCGGCGAGCCACGGGCGCGCGGCGCCCCCGGCGTACGACGTGCCATCGGACCCGCCGTCGTATACGTCGTCGGAGACGTCTCCGGATACGTCTCCGCGCACACCGCCGGACCCGCCGTCAGGCACACCCTCGGACCCGCCGTCGCTGATCATCGGTGCGTCATGGGAGTACCCGTGTCCGTCCTGGCCGAGGGCGCGTCGAAAGCGGCGTCCGCCGAGCCGACCAGGCTCTTCCCGCCGCACCAGCAGATCGTTTTACCTGATCATTGCGCAACCGGGAAAGTTTGCGAAGCGGCACGGCCCGCCGTGGCGACAGGCGTACGAAGGACGGTCACTTCGTAGGAGCCGCCCGTCGCCAAGCGGTCGCACTCCGGGGGCTCACCACCCCCCGGCCGGGACACCGTCAGAGCTGCGTGACGTCCAACTCGCCCTCGGCGAACGCCTTGCGGATGACCTTCTTGTCGAATTTACCGACGCTCGTCTTCGGCACCGCCGGAACGATCGCCCAGCGCTCGGGGATCTGCCAGCGCGCGACGCGCCCGGCGAGGAAGTCGTGCAGGGCGGCGTAGTCGGCGGTGGCGCCCTCGCGCAGGACGACGGTGGCGAGCGGGCGCTCGCCCCAACGCTCGTCGGGGACGGCGACGACGGCGGCCTCGGCGACGTCCGGGTGGGCCATGAGGTGGTTCTCCAGGTCGACGGAGGAGATCCACTCACCACCGGACTTGATGACGTCCTTGGACCGGTCGGTGAGCGTGAGGAAACCGTCGTCCGAGATGACGCCGACGTCACCGGTGCGCAGCCACCCGTCGGGGCTGAACTTGTCCTCGGGCCGCACCGGTTCCTCGCCGACGCCGCCGTAGTACGCGGCGGCGATCCAGGGCCCGCGCACCTCCAGCTCACCGGCGGACTCGCCGTCCCACGGCTGGACGGAGCCGTCCGGGCCGATGAGCCGGGCCTCGACGGAGGCGGGGAAGCGGCCCTGGGTGATCCGGTAGGCCCACTCCTCCTCGGGGGTGACCCCGGCGGGCGGCTGCGCGACCGTGCCGAGCGGCGACGTCTCCGTCATGCCCCACGCGTGGCACAGGCGTACGCCGAGCTGCTCGTCGAACGCCTTCATCAGGGCGGGCGGGCAGGCCGAGCCGCCGATGGTGACCTGCTTGAGCGAGGTGATGTCGCGCGGCTTGGCGGTCAGCTCGGCGAGCAGCCCCTGCCAGATGGTGGGGACGGCGGCGGCGTGCGTGGGGCGCTCGCTCTCGATCATCTCGGCCAGCGGGCCGGGCTGGAGGAAACGGTCCGGCATCAGCAGGTTGATGCCGGACATGAAGGCGGCGTGCGGCAGCCCCCACGCGTTGACGTGGAACATCGGCACCACGGGCAGCGAGGTGTCGTGCGAGCTGAGCCCCATCGATTCGGTGGAGTTGACCTGCATCGAGTGCAGGTAGATCGACCGGTGCGAGAAGACGACGCCCTTGGGGTCGCCGGTGGTGCCGGAGGTGTAGCACATGGCCGCGGCGCTGCGTTCGTCCAGCTCGGGCCAGGCGTACGTGGTCGGCCGCCCGTCCAGCAGCTCCTCGTAGTCGTGCACGGAGGGACGTACGCCGTCCAGCACCGAGCGGTCGCCGGGGCCGACCACGACGACGTGCTCGACCGAGTCGAGCCGCGGCAGCAGGGGCGCGAGCAGCGGGAGCAGCGAGCCGTTGACGAGGATCACGCGGTCGGCGGCGTGGTTGATGATCCAGGTGAGCTGCTCGACGGGCAGCCGGAGGTTCAGGGTGTGCAGGATCGAGCCCATGGCGGGGATCGCGAAGTACGCCTCAAGGTGCTCGGCGTTGTTCCACATGAGGGTCCCGACCCGGTCGCCCTCGGCGACCCCGAGCCCGTCACGCAGCGCGTTGGCGAGCCGGACGGCGCGCAGACCGACCTCGCGGAAGGAGCGGCGCTGCGGCTCACCCTCCCCGGTCCAGGTCGTGACCTGCGATTTTCCGTGGACCAGCGTCCCATGGACCAGGATGCGGGTGACGGTCAGCGGTACGTCCTGCATCGTGCTCAGCACAGGGGGCCTCCGGCGGCTACGCGAGGGTAATGTCCTCGCGATTCTGCGTGCATACCGATCGGTACGTCACTACCCCGCGCGGTATTGCCGCCGGTTCGTTCCGGGCGGCGCGGCGGTCGGGGGGACCGGGGCGCGGCCCGCCGGACGGCGTGGCACGTGTCGTGGGGATGTGTGCGACGCCCGCCTCAGGGCCCGGGCAGGCCCTAGGCGACGCACAGCTCCAGCTCCGGATCGTCGCGCAGCTTGCATAGGGCGCGCGAGACCGCGCTCTTCACCGTGCCGACCGAGACGCCCAGCGCCTCCGCCGTCTGCACCTCGCTCATGTCCTCGTAGTACCGCAGGACGACCATGGCCCGCTGGCGCGGCGGCAGCCGTCCGACCGCGCGGAGCAGCGCGTCCCGCTGGGCCTGCTGCTCGGTGATGTCGGGGGCGCCGGTCGCGGCGGGCTCCGGCACCTCGTCGGTGCTGAACTCGTCGACCTTGCGCTTGCGCCACTGCGAGGTGCGCGTGTTGACGAGCGTACGGCGGACGTATCCGTCGACGGCCCGGTGGTCGTCGATCCGGTCCCAGGCGAGATAGGTCTTGGTCAGGGCGGTCTGGAGCAGGTCCTCGGCGTCGGAAGGGTTGGGGGTCAGGGAGCGCGCGGTGCGCAGCAGCGTCGGGCCCTTGGTCCGGACGTAGGCCGTGAACTGCGTCGTATTGGCGCTGGTGCACACAGGCGTGGTCATGGCTTCACGTTAGGAGCCGACATGCCCGTGGCGGATCGGCCGCAGGTGCCGAAGCGGGATCACTCTCAGGTCGTAGGACGGGGGTTGTCCCCACCCCCCGAGGGGGGAGCCGGGGGTCGGGGTCCCGCAGGGGTTCCTCCGGAGAAGAGCGGGGTCCGGTGGGGCGGACACGGTCCCTGAGCGGGCCCGTGGCCGCCGTACGGGCGCTGCCCCGGTGGCCGTGCGGGCGGACCGCCGCTTTACGTGTGCGGGCTGCCGCCGTACGCGGGGGCCGTCACCGTACGCGGGGGGGGCATCGCCGTACGCGTGCGGCCGTCGCCGCCACGGGCCGCGCCGGGGTCGGCCCTGACGTCCGCCCCGGGGCGGTCCCGGTGTCATCCCCGGGTCAGCCCCGTACGACCTCGGCGTCAGCCCGTGGTCGTACATCAGCGCGGTCCGAGCGTCCTGGAAGCTCGGACCGGCCTCGGACCGGCCCCGGACCGGTGCTCAGGAGTGGGCGCTCAGCAGGGGGCGCTCACGACTGGGGCGCTCAGGAGGTGGGCGCTCAGGAGCGGGCGCTCAGAGCTTGGCGACCGGCGCGTCGATCAGGTCGCGGTCGATCGACAGCTTGTGACCGCCGTGCGTCTCGGTGACGGCGCCCGTGTACTGGTGGATACGGCTGTGCGAGGCCCAGGCGGAGGGGCGCAGGACCGGTTCGGCGGTGAGGGTGGGGGCGACGCCCCAGCGGGCGTACCAAATGGCGCCCGGGAGGTCGGACGTACCCGCCCTGCGGGCCTTCTCCATGTGCGCGATGCCGGAGTCGGCGCTGCTGTAGAAGCCGGGCACATAACCGCGCGCCCGCACCTGGCGGTCCCAGGCGCGCACGAAGGACAGCGTCGCGTTCGCGCAGCTCGCCTTCCTGAGGTCGTACGCCTCCATGTCGAGGTAGAGCGCGCTGCCGCGCTTCATGCCGAGCGCGCCCGCGGCCTTCGCCGCGTCCGCGCCCTCGCTCGTGCCCTGGGCCGTCGCCCGCTGGGGGTCGATGCGGAACGGGTTCTTGTTAGACCCTCTTACGCAGGGGCTCTGCGAACCGACGTAGATCGGCAGCAGGCTCCAGCCCGCCGCGGTGGTCTGCTGTACCCAGTTGTTCGTCAGATTGCGCTGCGTCTTGCAGGCGCGGGCCCGGCCGCCGAAGTAGATGCCGACGGCGCGGTACGGGGAGGAGGCGCGCCAGGCGCGCATCGTGGCGAGGTCGGGGGCCTGGCAGGTGTCGAAGCCGCGACCCTTGAAGACGCGCGGGGCGACGGCGGCGTCCTCGGGGAAGGTGGCGGCGTCGTCGGACGCGTCGTCGGTGCCGGGGAATCCGGTCTCGTCGGGGGCCTGGGCGTCGTCGGGAGCCTGGGCGCCGTCCGGAACCTGGCCGTCGTCCGAGGCTTGGCCGTCGTCCGACGCCTGGGCTTCGGCGGCCGCGGCTTGGGCTTCGGCGTCCGCGATCCAGCCGGCGGGGTCCGTCCTGTTGTCGACGGGGTCGATGTGCCCGTCGGCCGCCGCTGCCCCCGCGCTCGCGGGGCCCGCGCTGGCCGCCGGGACATCGCTGTCGGCGACGGCCGACACGGCGGGAAACAGCAGACCGGTCAGCGTCAGCGCGGCGGCGAGGACGTAACGAGTGCGGCGCGTACGGCGCACGCGGTGCGCGTAACGGATAAACCTACTTGTTTCGGTCATTCGCCGAGTCAACGTGGCGGGCGGCCCGCACGGGCGGAGACACGCCGCCGGGTCGGGCCGTACGGGCCCCGAACCGCTCGGGCGGCGGGCACTGCCGCCGCGTCGGCTCCGCCGGGCCTGGCGCCGGACCCGAGGTCGGGGCCGTCCCTCCCCCCCTCCCGGACCTGCTGACCCGCTACCGCGCTCGGCTGCGCGTGCGCGCTTCCCGGCACTCGGATACGCCGACGACACGCGGCCCCGATACGCAAATTACCGTAGTACGTGGGTTATTTGCATGATGGCGTCGGATTGCTACGGTCACCCCGTCGCTATTTGCACCCACGCGAGCGGGGCCGCTTCGGCGTCGACCGCGTGGCCCAGTAGGGAGGACCTTCTCGTGCTCCGTGCTCGTATCGCCGCCGCGGGCGCCGCCGTGGCGCTGGCCGCCGCAGGGCTTGTCGCAGGCACCGCCCCGTCCGCTCAGGCGTCGACGCCGCCCACCCCGTACATGTGCCCCTACTTCCTCAACGACGGCGCGCACGGTCTGTACGTGTGGACGTACGGGCAGGGCTGGCTGGTGTGCAGCTACAGCCCGCACGCCGAGCTGTCCTGTCGGTACAACGCGTTCAGCGGCGACGCCTGGTTCAACGCGCCGAATCCCGACTACTGCCCGACGCGCGCGATTCCGACGGCCTGACACGATTCCGGCGGCTGCCGACGGCCTGGGCCGGTCGGCCGCCGCCCTTCCCTCCGGGGGTCCGGGACCCCGATCCCACCGGGCCCCGGGACCGTCGGACCTTCGGGCCTTCGGGCCTTCGGGCCTTCGGAACCCCGCGCCCGCCTCAGGCCCCGTCCGCCGACAGGATCAGGCCCGAGGTGGGGACGCCGGTGCCGGCCGTGACGAGGGTGTGGCCGACGGAGGCGACCTGGTTGACGCTGCTGCCGCGTACCTGGCGGACGGCTTCCGCGATGCCGTTCATGCCGTGCAGATACGCTTCCCCGAGCTGGCCGCCGTGGGTGTTGACCGGGAGGCGGCCGTCGATCTCCAGGCCGCCGTCCGCGGCGAAGTCCGCCGCCTCGCCGGGACCGCAGAAGCCGAACTCCTCCAACTGCATGAGCACGAACGGCGTGAAGTGGTCGTAGAGCACCGCCACGTCGACGACGGCCGGACCGAGGCCGCTCGTGCGCCACAACTGCCGTGCCACCACGCCCATTTCGGGCAGCCGGGCGAGGTCGTCGGCGTCCCGGTAGTAGCTGGTCATCTGCTCCTGCGCGCGCCCCGCGCCCTGCGCGGCGGCCGTGACGACGGCGGGTGCGTGCCGCAGGTCGCGGGCGCGCTCCGCGGAGGTGACGACGATCGCCTGGCCGCCGTCGGTCTCCTGGCAGCAGTCGAGCAGCCGCAGCGGCTCGACGATCCAGCGCGAGGCCGCGTGGTCGGCGAGGGTGATCGGGCGGCCGTGGAAGTACGCGGCCGGGTTGTTCGCCGCGTGCCTGCGGTCGGCGACCGCGACATGGCCGAAAACCGACGGTTCCAGTCCGTAGACGGACAAATATCGGTTTGCCGACATTGCCACCCATGAGGCGGGGGTGAGCAGACCGGGGGGCAGGTTGACGCCGAGCGCCGCCCCTTCCGCCGACGGCTCGCGCCCGAGGACGCCGGAGCCGAACCGGCGGCCGGAGCGTTCGTTGAAGGCCCGGTAGCAGACCACCACCTCCGCGATCCCGGTCGCCACCGCCATCGCGGCCTGCTGCACCGTCGCGCACGCCGCGCCGCCGCCGTAGTGCACGCGCGAGAAGAAGGACAGCTCGCCGATTCCGGCCGCCTGCGCCACCGTGATCTCGGGGCTGGTGTCCATGGTGAACGTCACCATGCCGTCGACGTCCCCGGGCGTCAGCCCCGCGTCGTCCAGCGCCGCCCGCACCGCCTCGACGGCCAGCGTCAACTCACTGCGCCCGGAGTCCTTCGAGAACTCCGTCGCCCCGATCCCGACGACGGCCGCCCGCCCGCCGAGCGCGTCCCGCCGCCGAACACTCATGACGCCTCCGGGAGTTGCGGGATCTGCACGGTGACCGTGCCGGTGACGTGCCGGCCGAGCGCGTTCACGCCCACCACCTCGACGGTCGCCGTCCGGTCCGCGACTGCCGTGACCGTACCCGTCAACTCCATCGTGTCTCCGGGGTAGTTGGGCGCGCCGAGCCGGATGCGTACCGCCGTCGTCACCGCGTCCGGGCCGAAGTGCGCGGCCACGTAACCGCCGACCAGGCCGTTGGTGGTGAGGATGTTCATGAAGATGTCGGGAGAGCCTTTGGCGCGGGCGAGTTCGGGGTCGTGGTGCACGTCCTGGAAGTCGCGCGTGGCCAGCGCCCCGGCGACGACGAGGGTGTGGGTGACGTCGATACGGCGGGGCGGGAGGGTGTCGCCGACGGCGGTCATGCGGGGGCCTCCGCTTCAGGGGTGGTGACCGTACTGGAGGGTTCCGTGTCGGCGGGTCCCGCGTCGAGAGGTCCCGTATCGGCAGGTCCCCTATCGGCGGGTTCCGTGTCGACGGGGCGGAAGGCCGGCACGGTGAGGTCGTCGTCCGCGTCCAGGAAGTCGAGCAGGACGGGCGCGCCGATCCGGACCTTGTCGTACGGGACGCCGATGACGTTCCCCAACAGCCTTACGCCCTCGGCCAGTTCGACGAGCGCGACCGCGTACGGCGGATCGAAGGCCGGGAACGGCGGGTGGTGCATCACCACGTACGAGAAGACGGTGCCGGTGCCGGAGGCGGGAACGGTGTCCCAGTCGGGGGAGCCGCAGGCGTTGCAGCCGGGGAGCCACGGCAGGCGCAGGGTGCCGCAGGCGGTACAGCGCTGGATGAGGAGTCGGCGGTCCTCGCGGATGGCCTGCCAGTAAGCGGCGTTGTCGCGGTTGACGACCGGGCGGGGGCGGGTCGCGGACTTCGTACGTGCGGGGGCGGGAGCGGGGGCCGGCTCCCGCGCCGAAGTTGCCTGCACGGGTGCGTACTTGAGGATGCGGAAGCGGTGGGTGCCCGCGAGGGCGCCGTCGGCGCGGACCTCGGTGCGGGTGGTGACGAAGTAACCGGCCCCGAGCTTGGTGGACTTGCGCGGCGAGACGGATTCGACGACCGCGTCGAAGGTGACCCGCTGACCCGGCCGCAGCGGTGCCACGTACTCCTGCTCGCAGTCGGTCGCCACGACGGCCGCGTAACCGGCCTCGTCCAGCCGTCCGAGCAGGTCGTCGTAGCCGGGAGTGCGTCCTTCGTGGCCGGACAGCCCGCCCATCGTCCACACCTGGAGCATGGTGGCGGGCGCGGTGCCGTCGGGGGGTACGGGGTGGCCGAGGGCTTCGCACCAGTGGCGGATCATCGGGGCGTTGACGGGGTCCTTGCCGATGCCGCCAGTGGCGGCCGGGGTGCCTTCGTAGCGGCGCAACTCGGCGTGGAGCGGGTCGTTTTCTGCCGTTCCGTCCGATCCGTCCATGGCGGCGCCGCCCTCCCTCGACAATCTGACTGTCCGTCAGATTCGGTCGGGAGGGCGGCTGTTGTCAATGGGCGTGCGGGGGTGGCGGGTTCAGGCCGGGGGCTCTTCCGTGCCGGGATCGGGGGCGGGCCCGGAGGCGGGGTCGGGGTCGAAGGCGGGTCCGGGGACAGCGGCGGGGGCGGAGACTTGTGCGGGTTTTCCGCCCGGCCCGCGACCTCCCTCACTCTCGGCCAGAAGTTTTCCACAGGCTGTGGACGAAAGTTGGGCGCCGGATTCGCCGACCGCCGCCGCCCCGACGCGTACCGCCCAGCCCGCCGCCTCGACCAGCCCGTCCCCCTCCGCCAGCCGCCAGGCCAGCGCCCCGGTGAAGGCGTCACCCGCACCGGTCGTGTCGACCACCTCGACCGGGACGGCGGGCAGCCGCGTCGTACGCCCCCGGGGCGGCTCCGCGTCCGCGCGTACGTTTTCGCGTACGCCCGCACGCACGTCCCCGCTCACGTCTTCGCGTACGCCCCCGCTTACGTCCTCGCTTACGTCCTGGCGCTCGACGACGGTCACGCCCGCGCCGCCCAAGGTCACGACGGCGGACCGGACACCGAGCCGGAGCAGGTCATGCGGGTCGGCCTCTGCGGCGGAAGCCGCGCCGAGCAGGACGCGCATCTCGTGCTCGTTGACCACCAACGGGTCTGCGCAGGACAGGAGTTGACCCGACTCGGCATCGTCCCTGACGGCTTCGGGCGGTGAGGGGTTGAGCACCAGGCGGGCGCCGTGCCGCTCGGCCGCGCGGGCGGCGGCCCGTACCGCGTCCATCGGGACCTCGCACTGCGCGGACACCACGCGCACGGCCGGCCCGACCGCGGCGGTCACTTCGGCCGCCGTGAGCGCGGTGTTGGCGCCCGGTACGACCACGATCGCGTTCTCGCCGTCGGCCGCGACCGTGATGAGCGCGATGCCGGTGGGCACCGTCTTCTCGGTGCCGAGCGCGGTCGTGTCCACGGCGGCGGACCGCAGTTCGGCGGTGAGCCGTTCCCCGTACGCGTCCGCCCCGACCCGCCCGCAGAAACCCACCCGCGCGCCCAACCGGCCCGCTGCGACGGCCTGGTTGGCCCCCTTGCCGCCCGCGTGCACGGCCACGCCCGACGTACCGAGCACCGTCTCGCCGGGCGCGGGATGGCGGTCGACCCTGACCACCAGGTCCGCGTTGGCCGACCCCACCACCAGCAGCGTCACGCCGTCCGCCGTACTCCTGCCCACCGTTCACCGTCCTCGCCGTTCCCCGCTTCGATCATCCTGCCGTGGAACGCGTGCGCGCGGCGGCACATGGCGTGCCGCCGCGCGTACGCGTCACCGGTCAGGAGTGGCGGGGCGCCCCCTCACGCCGCCGCCGAACCCGCGGCGCGGGTCACCAGAGCTGTGAGAAGTGGATGCTGACGTTGTCCTGGTGGATGGCGGTGAAGCCGGAACCGGCCACGCTCGCCGTGTTGTTCTGGTTCGACGCCCCGGCCCCGGTGGCCGCCTGCTGCGTCGTCGTCACATTGCCGAAGTTGCCACCCCCCACGTTGCCGCCGGAGTTGCTCACCACCGTCGCGTTCGAGTGGCCACCCGCGAACGCGCCGTCGTCTGCCGAGGCCGTGCCGGCGAACAGCACGGCCGCCAGCGGCAGTGCGGCAACGGCGGCCAGGGCACGGACGGTACGGATGCTTGCCATGGTGTTCCCTCCAAGGGGACATGTTGCGGGACTAGTTGAACTGTCCGGACTTGTGGAAGCCCGGTCCGATCCGGAGCACCGCGGTTGGCCGACCGCGGTGCCGTCTTGCTTCTTCGAGCGGCGTCGCCGAGACCAGAGTTGCCCACCCCACCCCTCCCGAACCCGCCCCTCCCCCTCTTTTCCCCCGCAAGCGTGACGATCTGTCGACAAACCCCCCATCCCCCACCTTTCCACCACCCGCACCCCCCACCCCCTCCACCCCCCAGTCCCCCCAAGCGCCAAAACGTTCCTGCCCCTTTTCAGCCATTTTCCGGTCACCACCGGAAACCGACGACACAGGGAGCGCGACGGACACACAAAAAGTGGGGCCGGCTCCCGATCGCATCGAGACCCGACCCCACCTGCATGTTCACTACCTACCGCGGAGGCTGTGGGATTTGAACCCACGGTGACATCGCTGCCACGACGGCCTTCAAAACCGCTCGGCCATACAGACTCGCCCCGCTTCCTTCCTACGAAGTGCCTGGGTTGATCCGCTGGAGGGCGGGAACAGCCCCGCGGGCGCGGGGAGCAGGACGGCATCGCGCGCGCGGTGGCGTTCGGCGAGGGAACAGCCCCGCGGGCGCGGGGAGCAGGACGGCATCGCGCGCGCGGTGGCGTTCGGCGAGGGAACAGCCCCGCGGGCGCGGGGAGCAGCAGGGAGCTGGAGAACCTGTAGCCACGCGGCGGGGAACAGCCCCGCGGGCGCGGGGAGCAGGGGGCGGGGGCGCCGTGGATGACGATGGTGATGGGAACAGCCCCGCGGGCGCGGGGAGCAGCGGCGGAGGAGGGCGAGTTGCTGCGGGCCGGGGGGGAACAGCCCCGCGGGCGCGGGGAGCAGGATCAGCAGTGCGGCATACGCTCACCCTGACGGGGAACAGCCCCGCGGGCGCGGGGAGCAGCCCGACCCACCACGTGCCGTCGTCGTCCAGGACGGGAACAGCCCCGCGGGCGCGGGGAGCAGTCACCAGCTCGGGCGCGCTGCGTAGTGATGTCGGGAACAGCCCCGCGGGCGCGGGGAGCAGCTCGCGCCGGTCCCGCAGGGCTTGGTCCTGCCGGGAACAGCCCCGCGGGCGCGGGGAGCAGGTAAATGACCTGAGGCTTTACCGGGTTCGGCGGCCGATTTTACTCACTTGATGAGATTCGGACATACCTTCCTTATCGCAATAGTCTGCCGATGTGCAGGCTGGAGGTACGGCTCCACAACATCCTGAGCATCCATCGCCGCCCCTGGGGCCACGAACGGCCAAGGGGATGCAAGGACGGAAGGCCGCGCACCACGCTCAGGTGCTGACGTTGTTGTCACGGCGGGCTGGCGGAAGCAGGAGGTGGACCAGTACGCGGCCGGTTGCTCAACCCGCAGGTAGGCGGTGCCCCCGCCAACAGCCGTGACGGCACCACCCACCTCCACCAGCGTCATCAGGCCCCACATCGGACTCAGACCCCCACCTGGGGGTTGAACGTGCTCTCCCACGGCCGGGCCACCAGTCCCGGCAGCGCGACCGGCGCGCCGAGGGCCAGCCCCTCGCCCACACCGCTCTGCGGGATGGTCACCATGAGCAGCGAGGACTCACCGTCCTCGATGTAGACCACGCCGACCGTCATCAGCGGCTTACCGCTGTTCGCGTCGGTGGCGATCTCCCCGGTCTGCCGGTCCTTGATCCTCGCCTCCGGAGCTTCGGTCAGCAGGATCGTTGCCGCCGATGTCTCCACACGGATGGAACGCAACGCTTTCCCCTTCACTCATGACAGCTAGTCGTCTAGACAAGTGTCGTCTAGTGCACCCGAAGAACCGGGCACGAGAACCACTGTGCCGCACGACCTGACTACTCGTCTATATGAGTTTGCCGAGAAGGCGTACGAGTCACGGGAGTTGGGCCGGCCCGGCCCGTGTCGCGAGACCATCCGCCCAGGTCACGTGGCCGGAAGTTGATACGCCAGCACGTACGCGTCCGCCGCCATCACCGTGTCGCAGACCTCCACGGCACGCCCTTCGGTGTCGAACGCCGTGCGGACCAGATGGATCACCGGCACGCCGGACGCGAGCTGGAGCGTCTTCACCTCAGTCGGCGCGGGCATGCGGGCGCGGATCTCCTCCTCGAAGTGGTCGAGGCGGTGGCCGAGTTCTTCGAGTCGGGCGTAGATGCCACCAGGACCGGGGTTCGGCTCGGCGATGGGAGTCCCACGGGCCAGGTCCAACGGGAGGTACGACGTCGCGAACTCGACCGGGCGGCCGTCGAGGAGATAACGGCGGCGCCGGGCCAGTACGCGACGGGGGCCACCGAGCCGGGTGGCGATGTCCTGGCTCGGCCGTTCTTCCTTGATCTCCAGGCTATCCACGGTGGGGTGACTGCCCGCACCGTCAGCCTCCACGATGAACGCCGACTTGCCCTGCTCGCGGTGCCGGCGGGCGAAGCGGTCCGAGGCGAGGCGCCGCACGGGCGGGCGGGGCCGTACGAAGACGCCCTTGCCGTGCTCGGACACCACCAGGCCCTCGCCCTGGAGGACGGACAGCGAGTTCCGTACGGTCATCCGCGAGACGCCGTAGTGCTCGACCAACTCCGTCTCGGAGGGCAGCTTGTCGCCCTCGCCGAACTTGCCCCTGTCGATCGCTTCTCGCAACTGGTCGGCGATCTGGCGGAACACCGCGCGGTCGCTCGTCGGGTCCAGCGCCCCCAGGACGCCGGAGGGAAGAACGGGCATGCGTACTCCTTTGGATATCTAGACGAGTGGCCGACCTTTGTTGCTACGGTGGGCAGCCTAGCCACCCGAGAGGATGAGGCACGTGGCGATCGAGCGCCCCCACTCCGTGAGCGTCGCCGGGGTCATCGTCGATGACGCCGGTCGCGCCTTGCTGATCAGGCGGCGCGACAACGGTCACTGGGAACCGCCCGGCGGAGTCCTGGAGGCGGGGGAGACCATCCCCGACGCGCTCCAGCGCGAAGTCCTGGAGGAGACCGGCGTCAAAATCGCTGTGCCCGCGACCCTCACGGGTGTCTACAAGAACATGACCGGCCTGATCGTCTCGCTCGTCTTCCGCTGCGAGGCGATCGACGGCGAGCCCTCCACCGGCACCGAGACCAGCGCCCTGCGCTGGGTCACCCGGGAAGAAGTCTCCGAACTCGCGGACGAGGCGTACGCGATCCGCGTGCTCGACGCCCTGGACGCGAAGTCCCCGCCTGCCGTGCGCGCACACGACGGCGTGCAACTCGTCTAGCTCACACCATCTACACATGGCCGCCCACCAGCAGAAAGTAACTTGTATGCACGAGTATATGAGTAGGCCGCGAGTCTGGGGACTGACGTGCCCAGGTTCACCCGAAGAAGTTGGCCGCGTACGCCGCTGGACCCGCGATGTCCTGCGCGATTCTCCTTACGCGGACGACGCGGCGCTCATCGTCACGGAGCTGAGTGCGAACGCCGTGCTCCACACCGCCAGCGGGAGCACGGGAGCGTTCCACGTCAGCCTCGCCGTCTCCCCCGCCGTCGTCTCCATCTCGGTGACCGACTCCGGAGGGACGAAAAGCGCACCGACCGTCGAACACCCCGACGCCGAGGACACCCACGGCCGCGGCCTGGCCATGGTCACCGCCCTCGCCCACCACGTCGAAACCCGCGGCGACCAGCACGGCCACACCGTGACCGCCCACCTCACCCACACCAAGGACGGCTCATGACCCCCGGCCGGCCGTCGACAGCGGCACCCGCTGCCCACAGCCTGTGGACGATCGCCCGCATCCAGAACACCTTGAGCAACGAAGTCCTGATCCGCCGCTTCCTCCTGGACCTCACCCACGCCCCCGAGCACGAAGTGATGAACGTCTTCACGGCCTGGCAGAAGGTCGCCGCGGCGATCGAGCAGCACTCGCCCGAAGCGCCGGCCTTACCCGCATCCGGCCGACCGGCCGGGGAAGGACGGTGACCCATGAACGGAGCAACGACGGAACGCACGAGCGCGGGGTCCGGCGCAACGAGCCGGGGCGACGGACAGCCGACGTGGACCATCACCACGACCATCGGCTACACCGCGACCGGCTACCTGCCCGCATGGGCCGAAGACGACCCGAGCGCCACCGACGTACCGCCCCAGCGGTTCGCCACCGAACTGGCCGACATCACCCACCACCAGGCGTTCTCGGGCCAGCTCATGACGGTCTCCGTCACCGACGCCCCCGGCACAGAGACCGGCGCGGGGAGCACGGACCAGTCACCGGCCCCCGCGCGGTCGCGTCGGGAACAGCCCCGCGGGCGCGGGGAGCACCCCGGCAGGTCGACGACCGACTTAGACCGGGAGGGAACAGCCCCGCGGGCGCGGGGAGCACGCGCACCGTAGTGGCTCCGGCGCGGGGGTGCAGGGAACAGCCCCGCGGGCGCGGGGAGCACCAGGCGGCGCACCAGCGGTTCTCCAAGGTCCCGGGAACAGCCCCGCAGGCGCGGGGAGCACCACGTACACGACGATGTCCTTCAGCAGATCGCGGGAACAGCCCTGCGGGCGCGGGGAGCACCGTTTCCCTGTCCATCATCTGGTGGTCGGGCAGGGAACAGCCCCGCGGGCGCGGGGAGCACTCACGGTCGCTGGTGCAGTGCATCCCGCAGACGGGAACAGCCCCGCGGGCGCGGGGAGCACTACTTCCCCAACAGCCCCGCGAAGGCCGGGCCGGGAACAGCCCCGCGGGCGCGGGGAGCACCCAGGCGCAACGTACACGCTGTGCATGTGGGCGGGAACAGCCCCGCGGGCGCGGGGAGCACGGGCTCAGCAGCTCAGGCGCGGCGTCCATGACGGGAACAGCCCCGCGGGCGCGGGGAGCACTGGAGTCCCTGGACCTTGCGGATCCGGCCACCGGGAACAGCCCCGCGGGCGCGGGGAGCACACAGGAAGCGCCCCCGACCGGATTCGGTCGGGGGGAACAGCCCCGCGGGCGCGGGGAGCACTCCCAGAGCCGGACGGCGACCGCCGTACGCCGGGGAACAGCCCCGCGGGCGCGGGGAGCACAGCGACGGCCAGCGCCCCTGCGGATGCCGCGAGGGAACAGCCCCGCGGGCGCGGGGAGCACTCGACACCGCGGAACTGGTAGCTCCCCTGTGCGGGAACAGCCCCGCGGGCGCGGGGAGCACGTGCAGTACACGGGTCAGGCCCCGGCGCTCTCGGGAACAGCCCCGCGGGCGCGGGGAGCACCCGCCACCGGTCTGATGCGCCGGTTCGAGGATGGGAACAGCCCCGCGGGCGCGGGGAGCACGCGCGGTTGGCGCCGAGGCCGAGCTGGGCGCGGGGAACAGCCCCGCGGGCGCGGGGAGCACAGTGTTTGGCCTGGTGTTTTGGAACGGCCAGCACCGGATTTTACTTAAGTTGAGAGATTCGGACATATCGCCTCGATGTCCCCGTCGCTCCCGCGCCGCGCACGGCGCGGCGCGGGTTCCGCGCCACCGCATCGCGCACCCCTCAGCTTCCGCCGCCGAAGCGGCGGCGCTTCGCTGCCTTGCTCCAACCGGTGGTGGGTGGGGAGGTGGAGGAGCGGGAGGAGTCGGAGCGGCGGCCGGGGTGGGGGCGGTGGATGAGAGTGAGGCCCTCGTGGTCGACCGGGTGCCAGGCGTGGTCGTGGGTCTTGAAGGTGTAGCCCTGCTCGGTGTCGGTTTGGTAGGCGAGGAGGGCACGGCCCTGGTTGGCGTATTGGCGGACCTCGGCCCAGAGGACGTCGCGAAGACGGGCGGACGGGGTGCCGAGGAAGACGCCCGGGGAGATCTCCAGGAGCCAGCGGGTCAGGAAGCCACGGAGACCGGCCGGGCAGTTGGTGAGGATGATGACGGTCACGGGGATGCCCTCACCAAACGATCTCGGAGTCGTAGTTGCGGCCGCTCTCGACTTCGACGCCGTGGTCGGACTGGAGACTTACGCGGTCGCCTGCCGCGGTGTCCGAATCCTCCCGCACGGCGTCGTAGCCCAGCAGGTCTTTGATGTCCTGTACGCAACGCTCCAGCAGCCGCGTTCTGTTGACCCGGTCCCGGACGGCCCGCCGCGTTCGGGACGCCACGTCTTCCGGTCCTTCCGCCGCCGCGTCGAAGGCCGCGGGAATGCCCACCGAGGTCTTGTAGAGGTCGGCGATATCGAGGACGAAGGAGCGTTCGTGACCCGGGTGCACGAACCCGAGGCCCGGCGAGCAGCCGAGGGCGGCGACGACGGCGTGCGCGATGCCGTACATGCACTGAGCGGCAGCGGTGACACCCTGGTTGGGCGGGTCACCAGCCGCGAAGTCGTCCCGGTTGTACTCACGGCGGCGCCACGGAACGCCGGTGCGTTCGGATTCGGCGCGGTAGCACTGGCGCAGGCGGCGCCCCTCCATGCCGAGGAGTTCCTGGCGCGTCTTGCCCGCCGGGTCTTCGTCGGGGAACCGCAGACGGTACATCGCGCGGGCGACGTCCAGCCGTCGCCGCGGATTCGCCCACGCGAGAGCCTGGGCCTCGACCAGTCCGGAGGAGCGGGTCAGAGCGCGCCCGCCCGCGTAAAAGCGGACGCCGTGCTCCCCGACCCAGACGACGCCCGCCCCGCAGTCGCCGAGGACGCTCATCGCCTGGTGGGTGATACGCGTGCCGGGACCGAGCAGCAGCGTGCCGATCGTGGCGGACGGTATGTGTGTCACGCCGTCGGCGCTCTCGGCCGTGATGGCGTTGTCGTCACGGTGGACGACGCACCGCTCCAGGTAGATGAAGGACAACCGGTCCCCGATACGGGTGAGTTCGCGCGGCGTGGCGGCACCGCGCCTGCCGACCGTGCTCATCGGTCAGCCCACCGGAGCAAGGGTCATCAACCCGCACCCGTACGCCTTCGCCTTGCCCAGACCCTGGGTGAGGGTGCGGCGCAGCGCGTCCGGGTCGGTCACCGTGAGCCGGCCGTCGTACGTGATCGAGGTGAGGGAGACGGTGCGGCGCTCGGCTGCTTTTGCGAACCGCAGGTCCCGCTTGTCCCGGAGGACGAGCTGGAGTTCGTCGCCGTACTCCAACAGCCTTGTCTCGGGCGGCTTTTCGACGACGGCGAAGCCCGATGAGGCCTGCCGCTCCAGCAGCCACGCCTTCTGATGGCGGGCGGTGAGGTGCGCGGTGCGCTTGCGTTGCTCGTCGTCCGTGCGACGGATGGAGTGCACGGGGTTGGCGGTGAGCCGGAAGGTCCACGCACTCCCGACGGACAGCCGGGCGAGGAAGGCCCCGTAGTCGTACGTCTGCCAGCCCGGTGTGTCCGAGGCGGCGGGCCAGCCGGCCTGTTCCACCAGATGTGTCAGGTCAGGACGGGTGGGGCTGACGACGAACAGCACCACTTCGGCGGCCGAGTTGCGGTCGACGCGCCAGAGCACACGCGGCCCTGAGCCGTCTCGGACGGGCAGTTCGGGGAACGCCATCGCGACGGCGGCGTGCATCCGGTGCGGCGAACCGAGCAATGCGCGGCCGTCACGGCGGGCGGTGTTGAGGCGAAACCGGGTCATAAACATCACACGGCTCCCAGGGCCGACGTCGGATCGTGAACAGAGGCGCGCTCGACAGACGGGTTCGGAACCCAGTCCGCCACCACACCGCGCAGCCCGTAACGCCGGTGCCGCGGGTCGAAGCTGATCGGCGCGTCACGGAAGCTCTGGTCGGGGGACGTGCCGGGCGGGCAGTCGAGCAGCAGCGCAAGCTCGCGCGGCGTGCCGTGACGATGCCGGTACCAGCCCGATGCCTGCCAGGGCACCTCTCCCAGCGCCGTCACAATGTCCGCGTCGTCGCACACACCCAGGTCGAGCGGCTGGGACGGTGGGCACGAGCGGCGTCCCAGATACGGCAGCCACACCGGTGCCCGTACGGCCGCGTTCAAGCGCCCGATCAGCGCGGGTTCCCCCTCGACCGCCGCCACGAATACGGCGTCGGCCAGGTAGAAGCGCTCCGACAACGGCATCGCCTTGTCCGTGTCGAAGTGGTGGGCGGTCTGGAAGTCCCTGATACGCGTGCCGGGTTGATCGATGCGGACGCCGTAGCGCAGCTCCGTCAGATCGCTGAGGTCGGCATCGCGTTCCCTGCCCTCGGCAGCGGCCAGCAAGCCGAGTACGCCGCTCTTGGTGGGGGCGTTCTCGGTGGTGCGGCGGGTGAATCGCGCGGCTGAGCCCCATGCCTGCAATGGACCGGCCAGGCGCAGCAGGAGCACGCTCACGCGCCGGACTCCCGCCCTGCGGAATCCGCCGTGCCATGGATCAACCGCTCAGCCACCGACTCGCCGATCGACGAAACCAGTTCGGGAATGCTGATGCTCTCGCCAAGGGCGGCGAGCGGCCCGGTTCCCTCGCCCACCCGCACAAGCCAGGTTCCTTCGTCGCCCGCGATGCCGTACGCCGCTTCCAACTCCGGTACGTGAGCGGCCAGTCGGCGGCACGCCTCCTCGACGAAGCCGTCCTCGCGGCGCTTCGGGGCGACGGCTCGCTCGAAGGCCGCCACAAAGCTGACGGGCCGTTTCGAACGGAGTTTGACGAGGACGACGCTCGGCAGCGTGTGATTGCCGAAGGTGTTGACCTTGCCGCTGGGCAGAGACGTGATGAAGCCCTCCAGAAACGCCTCGACGGCGCGACGGGTCGGAGCCGCCGCGTGCTCTTCCTCGCGCAGTCCCGCGCCGAGGTTGGCATGCAGGCGGTCGACATCCAGAGCCGCATAACGGTAGAGCGTCGCGGAGTTGAAGTCGATGACGCCGATCATGCCCGCGCCGGGTTCCGCGCCGGTGTTCCGGTCGTCCACGGCCGTGTAGTAGTCCGATTCGTTGTCGACGGCATGCACGCTCAGGGCGTGGGCGACCTGGGTGGCCGCCTCGACGTTGAGTCCGGCATCGTCGGCGACCATTCGGCCGAAGAGTGCGATGTCGACCGAGTGGCGGGTGTCCACCAGGTGCTTGGCGAGCGCCTTGTTGTCCTTGTTCTTGAAGAAGCCCTTGAGGACGGCGACATCGCCCTTGCCTTCGCTGCCCTTGAGGGCGAGTTCCGCGAGCGCGTCGAGCTGGCGGGCGCTGAGGAACATCAAGTACGACGCTTCCGGCGCTGGTTCGGGCTCGCCCTCCTTGGCCTTGCGCTTGGGCGGATCGATCTTCGAACCGGTGGCGGTACGCAGCGTCTCGGCGGCCAGCGCGAGCGCGGCCGTACGGTCGAGGGCCGGCTCGTGCGCGAGGATCCGCTCCGCGACCGCTTCAGCGACCTTCTTGGTTCGCACGCCCAATTCTGCAGGGTCAACGAGGTCGTCGAACGCCTTTCGTGTGGCCCGCTTCCAGGCCTGGCTGGAGACCCGGGCCCGACGGACACCTCCGTAGACCGCGGTCTTGGGCGATCCGGTGTCGTCGCGGTTGATGTTGCTCGGCGGAACGGTCTGAAGAATGTGCACGTCGATGATGGTTCGGGTCACGGTCCTGAGTCCTGTCGCATGGAAGTGCGGATAAGTGTCTGAGGGAACGTCAGAAGCCAGCAGCGCGTTCGGCGTTGCCCGGCGTGCGCGCTTTCAGTCCTTTGGCGTTCGGCGGCCGGGCACCACACCCGCCGCGTGGAAGTCCCGGCCCCATGTCCTGCGGACGTCGGCTTGGGCCGAGGGCCGCTGCCAGCGGTAGAGCTGATCGGCCAGGAGCGCGTAGTCGAGCGGAATGGAGTTCTTCCGAAGCAGCAGGACGATCTCCCGCAGGCGCTGGGCGAGGACATCGAGGGTGGTGGCGGTGCCGACCCGCACGAACCGTCGGCGGATCACCTCGTCGATCTCCGGTTCGGAAGGCACAGGGACCGGTGATGCCGGGGCCGGACCGCCCACTGTCCTGACGGCCGCGGGCACCATCAGCAGGCGCACGGACCGGCCGAGCCCGTAACCGGGGACGTGTGTGTCGGTGTCGCGGTGGGACTGCTGGTGCAGGGCCCACAAGGTGACCGCCATGTTCAGCGCCTCGTCCGCTCGCTCCTCGTCCGGCCGTTGTCCGGTGCCGGTCGCGGATTCGGCGATGACGAGAGCGAGTTCCTCCGTGCCGGTCAGTCCCCATAGGTCCTGTACGTCGTAGGCGGGACGGCCGACGCCGCGCCGCAGCCTGGCCACGGTCGCGACCGCGGCCGGCCGGTCGTTTCGGTAGCCGCCTTGGAGCCTGCGGATGCAGCGGTCGGTCGCTGTGCCAATGAGGTCGTATCCGCGGGCGCCGGACGGGTTGGGGACGGTTGTGGTCATCACGCGGGCTCCGTTGCTGCGTCTGCTGCGTCTTGTGTGCCGGCCGCGTAGTGAGCGACGAGCACTGTTTCCTCACCGGACTCCGCACCGCCCGAGCCGATCGCGGCGCCGGTGGGCGCGACAGACGGACTCGGCGCCAACGGCAGGACTTTCCTCAGGTTCACCAGGAACCACAGTTCGGCCTGTGCGTCATTCAGCCAGCGTCGGCCATTGCCGTCCGGCAGGTCCACGTACCGTCCCTCGGCCGCCGCCGGCCCCGCGTCGTTGAGGAGTTCTCGCCCCAGGGCGCGGATCGTCGTACCGACCGTCCGCTGCCACTGACCGCGGTACTCCTCAGGGTCGGAGATGTTCCGCAGGCCGCTGAGCCACGCCCGGTACGGGCTGTCCAGCGCGGCGAAGCCGAGGTCACGGGCTGTGGCCGTGGCCGGTCCCAGGTCGGAACCGGCTGCCTGGGCGAGGTTGCCCGCGAGGTGGCCCAGCGCCCTCACCGCGTCATCGGCGTCGGCGACGGCAGCGACTGCGACTTTCCCGTAGAGGGGTCGCTCCGCGTGAAGCGCGACGACCGGGAGCAGGATCTCGTCGTCCGTGATCTCGTCGATGACCGACTGCTGTGTGCCGTACTTGGCCCCGACGATCCGGGTGCGCAGCAGGCCGAGTCGCGGCAGATACTCCTCGTACGTGAGCCGGGCAAGCCACTGGACGACTCCGGGCGGCAGAGTGCGCTCTGCTCTCTGCCGCTGCTCGGCGCCTTCCCTCCCCCGGCCCTTGTCACCGAGAAGAGCGGCGAGACCGCGCCACGCCGCGCGGCTCGGGTCGTGCTGGCTCGGCATGAAGACTTGAGGCTCGCCCCACTTCTTCGCCTGAGTCGGACTGTCGCGCCAGGCGGTCATGGGTTCGCGCCGATGCCGGTTGCGCACGGCGAAGGGGTCGCCGTAGCAGAGGACGACACCCGTCACCTCGCCGTCGCCGTGGTGCAGACGGATGCGTCGGCTCTGCCAGGTGTAGAGGTCACGAGGGCCGGACGGGCGGGGGTCGTCGGGGTCCGCCGCGATCGGCTGCGGGCCGAGGGGAGGTCGGCGCCATACGGGCCTGTCGTCCGTGTGGACCTGGAGGAAGTCGTTGTCCGCAGAGATCAGATTGAGCAGCAGGGTTTCCTTGAGGGTGTCGCCTTCGGCGAAGACGCCGCCGAGGTTCCCGGCCCAACCGACGCCCAGAGCGCCTGACGGGTAGCCCTTGCCGCCTTTCACCCTCGGATCGTCAACGGCTCCCGACTTGATCCCAGACGTGTCGAAAGCGTGAGTGTGCACGAGCCAGCGCGCCGCCTCGGCGAATCCGAGCCGATCGGGACCGGGTTGACGCATGCTGAAGAAGAGATCGCCGTTGGGAACGTCGGCGACGATTCTGCTCAGTGGACCGATGTCGTTCTTCTCCGTGTGCAGACCGGCGACTTGGAGGAACGGCTGCTGAGGATGGAGCAGATCGAATCGGTCGCGATACCGGTCCAGATACTCCGGTACCGCGGTGAAGGGCTCGGCGGACTCCCACAGTTCACCCCAGTCCTCGATCTCTCGCGGGCCGTCCACGGCGTCGTGCAGGACGGCGAGCAGTAGTCGAATCAGGGCGAACTCCTGCGTCGGTACGTCGCCGACGATCCGCCGCAGCCCGGCAGCCTCTGCGAAGACGTCGCGCAGGGACATCTCGTCCGTCGTCCCGTCCAGTCGCTGCACGGGAATCCAGGGCCGGGACACCAGGTCGAATGAGGGCACTCCGTCTACCACCCTTACGTCGTGGGCACCTTCCGGCACCACGAGAAGCCCGTCGGACGGGCTGTAGCGGACCTCGGCACCGACCAGCCGGGCTCGGCGGTCCTCGTCGAGGACCAGGAACAACTCCCCTGCCAACCAAGGGCTTTCCTTCACCTGCCAGGCCGCAGGACAGAATTTCTCCAACTCGCGGATCGTCCGGTCGATCACCCAGGATTTGGAGAAGTGCCAGGGGAGGTTCAGCGCACTCGCGGCGGCGGCGCGGGCCGCTCTCCCCTGCGGTACGGCGTGCTCGGGCAGGTCGAGTCCGCCCCTTGCCTTGTCCAGCCACGGCAATGTGGTCAGCGTTCCGTCGCTTCGCCTCTGGATCACGAGGACTTCGAGCGTGTCGTCGGTGTCGCGTACCTGGGCGCGTCCTGCCGCGGTGTCGTCGGCGTCGCCGACTCCGGCGTCGATCCAGCCGATGATCGGTCGACCCGCGCGGCGTACGGGACCGAGCCGGAATGCCTCGGCCCGGTCGGACTTCTCGGCCAGGAGCGCGCGGTAGGCGACTCTGGCCTGCGCCATCTTTGCGGCCCAACTGTCCGGGCCGAGCGGATCATCGCCATACGCCGCCTGTACGAGTGGGCTGATGTCCTCGGGCAGACGTAAGCGGCGCCCTTCCACGTGCGGCCGGAGGACGGCAAGCGAGCGCAGCAGCAGGTGTTCTCCGTCGTAGACCTTGACCGAGCCGCGGGCGATCTCCGGCGGATCCTGTGCCCAGTCGGCTATGCCGGTGATCAGGCAGCGCGCGTCCCGGAGGCGAGGGGGGCGCGGTCGGTCGTGCCGGTGGAGCCGACCCATCCGCTGCAATATCAGGTCGACCGGGGCAAGGTCGGTGACCAAGAGATCGAAGTCGAGGTCGAGGGACTGCTCGACAACCTGGGTCGCCACGACGATGTGCGCGCCTTCGGGGCGTCTGCTCCTGGGGCCGAAGCGGTCGAGCAGCTCAACATCTTTGCGGGCCCGGTCGGCAGCGACGAAGCGCGAGTGGGCGACCGTGACCCGCTCCTCACCGAAGCGCTCCCGCAGCCGCCCCGCCGCTTCCTGCGCGCGGTCGACGGTGTTACGTACCACCAGTGCGCAACCGCCTTGGCTGAGTTCGTCCTCCAAGCGGTCGACCAGGATGGTCACGTCGTCGTCGAGCGGCTGAACATGGACGTCGGTGCGGCGGCCGGACGCGGCGGGAGGCTGCCGGACCACGGTGGGGCCGCCGGGCGAGACTGCGGTCAGCAGTGGATACGTCCCGGCGGACGCTGCGGCGGACGTGTCGCCGGACCGGTCGGCCTCGGACACAGGGTGACCTGCGTACGCTTCGGCGAGCGCCCGGCGGCGGCCGGCGGGCAGGGTCGCCGACAGCAGCACGACCGGAACCCGGTATGCGGCCAGCCATTCCAGCACACGTTCCAGGTACGTGCTCATGTAGGCGTCATAGGCGTGGACTTCGTCGATCACGACGACCTTGCCCGCCAATGCGAGGTGGCGCAGGGCCAAGTGGCGACTCTTCAACGAGCCGAACAACACCTGGTCGATCGTCCCCACCGCGAAGGACGCGAGCAGCCCCTTCTTCCGTCCACGTAGCCACTGGTGGGCCTGGAGTCCGGAAGGACGACGTCGTTGCCGGGCGTTGGGGCCGTCGAACTCGTCCCCGCCGTCGAGATCGACCGCCGCGACCGTGCGGGCACTGCGGCTGGCGAGGCCCGCCCAGGTGTCGTTGAGCGCGGACTTGGCATGGGCGAGAAAGACGGACTGCGGCCCGTCGGACGGCAGTCGGCCGATCCAGTCGATCAGCCGGGCGAACATCGCGTCGCCGGTCGCCCGCGTGGGCAATGCGATCATGCAACCGCCCGCCCCGGTGCGCGCGGCCAAAATTTCTGCCGCCGCGAGAGCCGCCTCCGTCTTGCCCTCACCCATGGGTGCTTCGATGATCAACAGGCCGTGCGGTTCCATTTCCCGCGCGATGCCGACCGCCTGTTCCTGCACGGGGCGGACGGACGCGCCCTGCGGTAGGTCGAAGCGCGCGGCGAACAAGTCGGCTGCTGTACCCGCCGGTTCGTCCGGCTCCCAGGGGCCGGGAAGGTCGAGGCCCAGCCAGGCCGCCTCCAACCGTTCCGACTGCGACCGCCGCGTCCCCTCCGCCGTGATGTACGGAAACAGGTCTGCCGAACTGGCGATCCAGTCCGCGAGAATCACGATCGCGGTCAGCGTGACCTGGACCGGCTGGGAGAGCTTCACCGACTTCCACGCGCTGAAGTCGTCCTCACGGATGCCCGCCACCTCCGCGCAGGCGGCCATCAGCTCGAACTGCACGGCCTTCCAGCGCGATTCGTTCTTCCCCCGCGTACGTATCAGCTCAGGATGCAGCGCGAGATCGTGAATGCGCTGGTGCCCTGGCGGCACACCATGGTGGCCGCCGATCACCACGGCGAACTGTCCGCTGACCCGGTTGGACCACCCGTGCCTCTCATTGAGCCACTCACTCAACAAGAGCTGACCGGCCAGCCCGTGGGGGCCCAACTTGCGGTCCTCCCTGAGCCGTTCGAACGACGGCATGTCGAGACCGTGGTCCCGCATGACCTGCGCGAGCGGATCGACCTGGCACGCGAAGGCCGGCGTGGCCTTCCCGATGTCATGCACCCCGGCCAGCCACCCCACCAACCGCCGCCCGTCCTCCACCCCTCCGGGCAGCGCCTCCCCCACCAGCGCCTTCACATTCCCCGGCAGCCACGCATCCCACAACCGGCAGGCCACAGCCCCGCTGTCCGCCATGTGCCGCCACAACGGCAGCCACCCATCGGTGTCCCGATCATGCTTCCCCCACGCGCTCCGCGCCGCAACAGAGAGGGAGAAGGCAGACCTCAGGAGCGATATTCGAGGCTGAGCCATTGGCATATTCGACACCGTCGATCCCCGTCCGACAACACCATTGCGCAAGTTGACCAATAGTGATCACCGGTGCCAACGATTCTTCACCCACGGCTGTCCGATGGTAGATGTTTGATCGAACCCGTTACTTGCCGTGTTCGCGGTGAGTCGAAGCTACTCACCGCACACACAAGGTGTCCTTAGAACCGCACCGGCGACCAGGATGATCGGTATGCTCGCGGCATTACCAGGATGACCTGGATCACGAACACGAACACGAACACGAGCACCGCGACGCGAAGCCACGCCCGTGCCGCCTGCACGCCTCCCAGGGCACGGATCCCGGCACGGACCCAGGTAGGGGCCAACGCCGAGGGTCTAATCAACAGGGACGCGAGTCTTGACCCGACCTCCTGTCGCACGCTGCCGGTGCGCGAGATGCAGACCTACGGAGCAACCCTCATAAGACCGACGCCGAGTAGAGCGTCGACAGGCTGAGGCGCCGCCCAGTTGCCGCCATCAAGTCCGACAAGCCAAGTTTGCGCCACACAGCGGAAGTTCTCGATGCAGACCGACCCGGCTGAATAACCCCACGTGTGTGGGGAGCACTACAAGAGGTTCGCCGTGATCGGCCTGCACCTGGGGTTCAGCCCCGCGCGCGGGGAGCACACGTCCATCGTAAGCGGGAACAGCCCCGCGCGGGCGGGGAGCAGACCTGGTCGCGCACTCAGTGGTCGTACATGGTGGGAACAGCCCCGCGCGGGCGGGGAGCAGACCACGGTCCGGCTGCCGTCGACCCCGGCACGGGGAACAGCCCCGCGCGGGCGGGGAGCAGGCGGTGCCGTCCTCGACGTCGACCTGCACCGCGGGAACAGCCCCGCGCGGGCGGGGAGCAGGTGTTGACCGTCGCCATATAGACGAGATAGTCGGGAACAGCCCCGCGCGGGCGGGGAGCAGTCCTGCACCGCGCGCGGCGTCGCGAAGCTGAGGGGAACAGCCCCGCGCGGGCGGGGAGCAGGTCGGCAACCTCACCGTGCACACCGCGTACGAGGGAACAGCCCCGCGCGGGCGGGGAGCAGGCCAAGGTCGACCGGCCGCTACAGCGCGGCATGGGAACAGCCCCGCGCGGGCGGGGAGCAGCCAGGCGGTCAGGAAGCTGATCCACTCCAGCAGGGAACAGCCCCGCGCGGGCGGGGAGCAGGAGCCGTCGGGGAGCAACATCCGCAGCTCGTTGGGAACAGCCCCGCGCGGGCGGGGAGCAGCCTCCACGATCGTGACGTCAGCGGCGTGCGTCGGGAACAGCCCCGCGCGGGCGGGGAGCAGGAGGTCGAGCGGCTGCGAGCGGAGCGCGACCAGGGAACAGCCCCGCGCGGGCGGGGAGTAGGTGCGCTCCATCGTGCTCCACACCATCGGCGCGGGAACAGCCCTGCGCGGGCGGGGAGCAGGCGTAGCCGGTAGCGGCGGCCCAGCGCTCGTAGGGAACAGCCCCGCGCGGGCGGGGAGCAGGTGCCGTACTCCACGTCGGCCGCGTAGCTGACGGGAACAGCCCCGCGCGGGCGGGGAGCAGGTCTACCTCCACGCGTGTGTCAGCGCCTGCCCGGGAACAGCCCCGCGCGGGCGGGGAGCAGATCGCCCGCACGCTCGGCATCCCGATCGCCGAGGGAACAGCCCCGCGCGGGCGGGGAGCAGGCGCTGGCTGCGTTTCCGGCCGCCCGCACCTTGGGAACAGCCCCGCGCGGGCGGGGAGCAGCGTCGTCCCCGCCTGAACGACAGCGCTGCCGAGGGAACAGCCCCGCGCGGGCGGGGAGCAGGTCGACCGCAAGTACACCGCCCGCGACATGCAGGGAACAGCCCCGCGCGGGCGGGGAGCAGGATCCCGAAAACCGGCCGCGTCCGGCTGCTCGGGGAACAGCCCCGCGCGGGCGGGGAGCAGGGGCGCTCCACTCCCGTATAGGCGGAGATGTCGGGAACAGCCCCGCGCGGGCGGGGAGCAGGCGAGGGCGTTGCCGCTCGCGGGGTTGATGTAGGGAACAGCCCCGCGCGGGCGGGGAGCAGTTGTCGCCGCCGGCGTTGTTGCCGTGCTGCCAGGGAACAGCCCCGCGCGGGCGGGGAGCAGGTGATCTCTCCAGCCGGTGCCGACGCACCGTCCGGGAACAGCCCCGCGCGGGCGGGGAGCAGCTTGTACTTCTTCGGGACCAGCCCGAACGGGTCGGGAACAGCCCCGCGCGGGCGGGGAGCAGAAGATGTCGCGCGCCGTCGACTGAACCGCGTAGGGAACAGCCCCGCGCGGGCGGGGAGCAGTGCCACAGTCCCCGGTCGATGCTGCCGTCACCGGGAACAGCCCCGCGCGGGCGGGGAGCAGCGGTACAACCAGGTGCTGGATCACGCTCACGAGGGAACAGCCCCGCGCGGGCGGGGAGCAGCCGGAAATTCCGCTGTCCTCGCTGGCGGCGTCGGGAACAGCCCCGCGCGGGCGGGGAGCAGTGCCCGAAAGCATTCTGCGCCTGGTCCAGCAGGGGAACAGCCCCGCGCGGGCGGGGAGCAGGCCAGGGCGCCAGCCCCCGTGTCGAATCCGGCGGGAACAGCCCCGCGCGGGCGGGGAGCAGACGGACAGGGTCCCGGCCGCGGTGAAGGTGCCGGGAACAGCCCCGCGCGGGCGGGGAGCAGAACATGCGCGTACTGGGCATCGACGCTCCCGCGGGAACAGCCCCGCGCGGGCGGGGAGCAGGGCACGCCGAGGTCGGCGAGTTCGATCCGCCGGGGAACAGCCCCGCGCGGGCGGGGAGCAGTCGGTCATGACGCGGGTCGCTGCGGTGCGCTTGGGAACAGCCCCGCGCGGGCGGGGAGCAGCACGATGCGGCGGCCCCTGGCGACAACTTGAAGGGAACAGCCCCGCGCGGGCGGGGAGCAGTCGCGGGCAGGGGTCTTCCACCACTGCCACCCGGGAACAGCCCCGCGCGGGCGGGGAGCAGGACTACCGCGAATCGGAGGACCGTCTCGCGGAGGGAACAGCCCCGCGCGGGCGGGGAGCAGATGGCCTGGTGCCTGAGCCGTGTTCGGCGGTCGGGAACAGCCCCGCGCGGGCGGGGAGCAGGTGGCACAGGAGCCGGAGGCGGAGTGGCCCGAGGGAACAGCCCCGCGCGGGCGGGGAGCAGGGGCTCGGCCGAGATGATGGCGACCGCGACCGGGGAACAGCCCCGCGCGGGCGGGGAGCAGGAACGTCACACCCTCGTGGGGCCTCCTGTCCGGGAACAGCCCCGCGCGGGCGGGGAGCAGTCGTCGGCCCCGTTGTCTCCGGCCTGTTCGTCGGGAACAGCCCCGCGCGGGCGGGGAGCAGAGTAAATGACCTGGGGCTTTATTCGGTTCGACGGCCAATTTTACTCACCTGCCGAGATTCGGACATATATTCCTTATTGCAATAATCCGCCAACACTCAGGCACTTCGCCACCAGGGCAAGACTTGCCCACTCTTCGACACAGCAACGTGCAGGCGGGGAGCGAGCCCCACGACATCCTTAGCATCCATTGGCCACCCAGGGACCATGGACGGCCGAGAGGACGCAAGGAAGGAGAGCCCCGCATCGCCCTCAGGTGCCGGCGTTGTTGTCGCGGCGGGCCGGGGGAGGAGGAGATCACGGGCGGGGTGGGCTTCGCCGGTGACATTGCCCGAGACTCCGAGGTCCACGCGGGCGGCCTCGTGGAACGCGTTGATGGCGCGGAAGGTGGCGCGGTTGCGGTCGCGCCAGGCTTCCAGGGTGTCCGGGGTCTTGCCGGTGGCCTGCCAGTCGACGGCGAGGGCAGCGGCGTTGAGGTCGTGGGCTGCCTCGACCACGTCGTCACCGCCGAGGAGCATGATGCGCTCGAAGGCGCGGCCCCGGGAACGGGAAGCG
Organism: Streptomyces sp. NPDC008079; assembly: GCF_042957385.1. NCBI lineage: Bacteria > Bacillati > Actinomycetota > Actinomycetes > Kitasatosporales > Streptomycetaceae > Streptomyces > Streptomyces sp. NPDC008079. The sequence continues at coordinate 647,090 of NZ_JBIBIC010000001.1, read as the reverse complement.
GCGGCCACGTCGGCGAGCATCTCGAAGCGTTCTTCGGCTGCCTCCACTACGCCTCGACACGACCCTCCGAAGCCGCAGCACTCGGCGAAACAGGGTGCCTCCTCCCCGACGAGGAGGACGAGGATGCCTGGGGCGAACTCGTCCTCTCCGAGTCACGGCCCGAAGCCGGATCGGGCTGGACCGACGACGGGCAGCCGTACGAGAAGCGCGGACTCAAGCGCCGTGCACGCAAGGCGACCAGATCGGTGCCGATTCCGCCGGTCCTCGTCCGCATGTTCCGCGAGCACATTAGGACGTACGGCACCGCTCCGGACGGTCGGCTCTTCCGCGCTGTCGGCGGGGGACGCGTTCGCTCCACCGAGTACACCGAGATGCGGCAGGCGGCGCGGGGAAAGGTGCTCTCCGCCGAGGAGTTGGAGACGCCGCTCGCCGAGCTGCCGTACTGCCTGCGGCAGGCCGGCATCTCCTTGTGGATCAAGGCGGGCGTCGACCCGGTGGAGGCCGCACGGCGGGCCGGGCACAGCGTCGCCGTGCTCTTCCGCTTCTACGCGAAGATCCTTCGCGGCGTGCAGGACCGGGCCAACGAGCTGATCATCCAAGCACTCGCTGACCAGACGGGATAGCGGAGCGTAGTCCGCAGAAGGGGTCGCGAAACCTGACCACAGGTTGACCACACGCACTGGTCATCGGTGGGATTCGGTGGCACGCGAGCGGGACACACAAAAGGTGGGGCCGGCTCCCGATCGCATCGAGACCCGACCCCACCTGCATGTTCACTACCTACCGCGGAGGCTGTGGGATTTGAACCCACGGTGACATCGCTGCCACGACGGTTTCCAAGAGGGTCGCCCTCAAACGTGATGCGGTTGGCTCACCTGCACGGTTCCTACGCTTGGCCGTGAACTTGCCTGATGTGGCCCGTGTATGGCCCGTGAAGACCTGGACGGGGCAACGTGCGCCCGACACGAGGTCCTACCGGTGAGGCACTGCACCGTCCCGTACTTCCGCTGTGGGCGATTAGTCAGGCCATCACAGGTGGACTAAGCGTGCAGACTTGGTCAGCTACCCGCGATGCGCTGGCACCACTTCCGGAGGCGTACGCGCAGGAGCGGCACTACTGGAGAACCAGCGGCTCTATTCATCGAACCAATTTTGACTGTCCGCAATCTCCATAACTGGAACGAAACGACGACGAGTATCCAGAATGGCGTGAGCTGCCGCAACGATACTGGATGGCAGCTCCCATGACTGCTTGTAGATCTGGCGACTGTCTTTCAAGAATACCTTAGACCTACCCCTCCCATGATTCATTTCTTGCCTTGACCTAATGCCACGTCGGATAGCAGAGGAGAATACGCGAATATTTTCATCCAGATCAAATCTCCCGGTCAAGGCTTGGGAAGTTAGGTAGTCCATAAATACGGAGCCAGCCAACTCATCCTTCGACTTCGATCGCAGAAAGGAAAGCGCTGTGTCTCGACGCTCAGTCGTTGTAAATCGACCATGCAGAACCGCAATAGTACGCCAATGCAATTCCGACATCGAGACTCCTTGAAGAGCCAGAGAACTGCGAGAATATTTCGCATAGAATCCGGAAAGTGAGCATGCATCCAGGACAGCGGCGAACGTCACATCATCGAGCTCCTGAACAGCCCGGTTGAATGTTTGGGCGACATTAACCAAAGAATCAGGATGCATCCATGAGTACGCTGCGAGGATCCACAATCCGCGGTCGATAGGGTCGCTCGCACGGCTGTACTGGTCTTCCCACCAAGCTACCTGCCGAGGTCGTCGCCTTGCATTCCTCAGCCTATCCAGAATCGACCGGCTTTCATCAAATAGAGAATTGGCACCGGCGCCTCTTTCGGCGGGATCCTTAGTCGTTATGGCGATATTTGCAAGCGCGCTCTCGCGCCAAGTTTTTCCGAAATCTGCGCGCAATTTCTCGAAAAGGCCTCGCCAGTAGTCGAACGAAAGCGAGAATTCTGGTCCAGTCAAGGATGAGATATGTCCCAACAAATCGGAGTAAGCGTCATTATCGTTATTTGAGCTTCCTTCCTCAAACCCTAGATTAGCCATCCAGTATCTAGCGTATTCCGGAGTGCGCAGCAAATTGGCGAAGATTACTGGCTCTGTCGCTCCAACTACCGAGATCTCACTACTGACACCTAGCCGTACGAACTTCCTGTCTCCAGCACCATTTAGCACCGCGGTAATACCTCGATGCCGTTCAGCGGCTGAAAGTTTTGCGGGGCTTCCCCCTCCGTGCAAATATCCAGCGATCGCCCAGTCGCTATCAGCGAGATCCATGGACTGCAGAATTTGCCTGAAGTGGGTTACGTCAAGGTGTTTGAATACAGCTAGCCAGTTTCCTACGGTAACCCACTGGCGAAGCTCTTGTTGGCTCTTCGCAATTGCTTCCCTATACCAGAAATCGGCGACGAGAGAATTCTCAGGTTGTTGGCGCAGAAGGTAACATACTGCCGTCAACGATTCTGCTGGATCTTTTTGTGCGACAACAATGGGCCAGAGATGGTCTACCAAACCTTCATAACCCGCAGACGGTGACAATTCAACGGAAACGCCAGCGCCGTAGGCACCGTTCGGCATACTCACGTTCTTAGCTGCTGCCCAGCGGATCCCTGGCTTGTCAAAGACGGCCTCTAGGATCCTTTTCATAGAAGCACTCGACTGAGTGAATACCCAGTCCTGCAGCAAGCATAGAGCCAATGTTCTGGGGTATTCTGATTCACTGATTTCCGATTCTTCGATGAGCCGCGCTGTTCGGTCTGCTAGGTCGAGTAGTTCGCCCTTAGAGAAGCATCCGGCGAAGAATCTGGTTACGTTCATCCAATAGGGATTATGGGCGATTCCATCGAAGCGGTCCGGCTTGGTACCGGTCTGTTTTCTTGTAGCGGGTGCATAAGGAGCAGTCTCGTACAAATATTTGGCGGCGAAATACTCGCGGAGAGGTTGTACCTCGAACTCGTAGGTTCCTTCTACTCGTGACACAAGAGCGACGACTCTCTCGACCACTCCTGTAAGAAGCGAGTCGATTAGTTCAGTCACTTTACGTTGCATGGAGGGGCTACTCGCAGTCTCGCGTTCCATAAAGTCAGTGAGAACGCTACGCAGCTCTTCAGTACTGATCCGGCCTGTGGCACCATCAACCTCAGCCCGAGCGTGCAAATAGTAGCCCAAGTAACGATGAATGTTAATCAGCAATTCTCGATTTTCACGAACCGTCCTGTCTTTTTCTGCTTCTCGATTCAGGAAGACGTCAATATATGCATCGTAGAGCTCAGTGCGTTTGTCCGGGAGAGTTGACCCACGCAGGTGAGTAAGGCTCAGTAGGATTGAGAGCTGCATCGTATTCTTCGCAAGCTCTGCCATATGTGGGGCTGCAAGCTTCTGCTCCAATGTAGCTAGAAGCATCGCCAAGTCCGTCTCATCCAAGTTACGAGCCTTAGCCCATTTTCTGGTGTATTGCATAGCAAGCTGAGGGTGAATCGCAGCGAGCGTCAAGTAGAAAAACTTCGAACTATCGAATGTTGGTGAACCAGCCACTGCTGTTGGGCGGCTAGTGATAACTAGCTTCACATCTGGGTTTTGGCTTTCCAGGCGGATGGCAGCCGCAGTCACTTCGTCTACAACTCGCTGTCGATCGTCCAAGTCGGCCACTTCGTCCAGAGCGTCAAGGATAATCAATACTGCCGTTCCTCGCAAAACAAAAAGCAGGTCCGCAACATCGAATTGCACCCCGCCGGAGTACCGCTCAATATGCGCAGCCAAAGCGCTTTCGAGAGAACACGGACGCCCATGCTCAGTGCTCTCACCTGGAGCCCACGGGTCTATCCCTTTGAGCCAAGTCGCGAGGTCTCGAAGTTCCATCTTGAAGGGCATCATGAGAGGGCTACTGGCATCATGTGAAGGCAAACTAGAAACCGTGTCTGAACTGAGAATGCGCGCTCGGTGGACCTGAGCGATGTACTGGGCGAGGGTTGATTTGCCTTGGCCAGGAGCGCCCTCAAGTACGATTCTCGAGACTGAGGCGCTGAAGGCGTGGCTCAACAACAAGCTCGCAGCACCGACAGAATGCTGCGCAGATAGACCATGGCCGACATCTAGAGCCGCCAGTTGATGACTACTTTCATCATTAAAAGCGCCTTCCATTTCGAATAGGAAATTTTCTTCCTCATTCCCGTTATCACGAGTTTTTAGCACAGAAATTACCGAGCGTCGGTAGTCCACATTTTCGCGTTTAGCCGATTTTTCATTGACTCGGCGCGGCATTGCTGGAACGTCAATGAATAGATCGAAGAGGGGACTTGGAGATAGATCGGCCTGCTTGAAGCGGACTTTAGAGTCCCGGTCACTTTGATCTGCAAAGTAGGATCCCAAAGCATTGGACCTCCTCTGCCGATCCTGGCCGCTGCCTGTCGTTTCCCACAGAATGCGAATCATATCCGTGCCTGACAACAAGCTGGGGTACTTCAGTTTAAGGTCAAAGCTAACGTCTAGCCGCCGATCGAGGTCGTCTCTCCACCAGCAAACTGCGCCGACTGGCATAACCTTTTCCAAATGAGCCTGGACTTTGTCCATACGCCCTACGTCTAGGTGAGAAGTTCCTGAAACGTTGGTCATCAAGACAAATGAAGTTGCGCCTCGATCGGCAAGTCGCTTTACCTTCTCAACTTCTCCGTCAATGGCACTAACGATCCACTTGAATGGGTCTTCGATGCTAACTGGATTACGTGCATACTTGACCTGGAAGATGATTCTCCCGCCAGATTCTGGAGCGGTGGCATCTCGCCCGCCGTCCGGCATTCCTACAGGGAAGCATTGAACGCCGGGGTACTCCTGAACCAAGAGCGACTGGCATAACATTTGGAAGCGTTCGTCTAGCAGAGACTCGTAGTTGTAGTCCATGGGGACCTCCAATGGCGTAAATTAATGTTCCTGTATGTCGTGCGGCCAAGCTCACATCATCTACTCTCCGCCCGATCATGTCGGCCCCGACTCACCCGAACAACAACAACTCAAGCACATCTGTTGGTCTCTGGCCCTACCTCCTGTGGAGTGCACGTGGTCCTGGCGTCTAGATGGACTACATCAAAATACGAAGGTTTCCTCCCCAGCGTCTGTGTCTGCTCAGCTTGCCTCGTCAACAGGAGGTTGGCGGGAATGAAAAGCCAGCATCCCCGGCCTCTGGCTAGTAAGGCGCGGCAGGGACAGTCGGCGAGCGTCCGAGGTTGTCCCTCGCAGTACGGAGGTGTCGTGACTCAGTTAGGCGCTCACCTAACCCCTGGCCCTCGCAGAAGCGGCTGCCCCCGACTCTTCGAGGACCGCCGCTTCTGCGAGGGCGAACTCCACTGGCAAAAGACCCGGCTTCGCCCGTCCGAGGGCGTGTAAACGCGTGAGGTAGTCCTGCGCCGCAGGCTCCGTGGCGTAGCGGTCCTTCGTATCGTCATAGCATCGATTTACCCATAGGTGATGAAACAGCCAAGAGAGCAAGACCAGGAGAGCGCTTCACCACTCTCAAACACCAGCGTCATCGTCACGCCTGGCCGGAGGGAGCAAGAGGTCGCGGTCCGGGTGGGTGTCGCCCGTGACGGTGCCGCTGACGCCGAGGTCGACGCGGGCGGTTTCGTGGAACGCGTTGATGGCGCGGAAGGTGGCGCGGTTGCGGTCGCGCCAGGCTTCCAGGGTGTCCGGGGTCTTGCCGGTGGCCTGCCAGTCGACGGCGAGGGCAGCGGCGTTGAGGTCGTGGGCGGCCTCAACGACGTCGTCACCGCCCAGAAGCATGATGCGTTCGAAGGCGCGGCCCCGGGAACGGGAAGCGGCGGCCACGTCGGCGAGCATCTGGGACTCGGGGTCATCGCTGCGGCGGATGCCCTCCCGGTGTTCGTACAGCTCGACGGCAAGGAAGACGCTGGCACGGACCGCGTCGACATAGTTCTCGTATGCGTCGAGCTTCTTGCTGTCCCAGCGGGTGAGCTGTTCACGGCGGATACGCTGCCGCTCGGTCCAGTAGTTGGTGACGTACGTGGTCATCGCGCCCAGGAGGACGGCCGCGATCGTCAACAGTTGCTCGGAGGTCCCCAAGCTGTCCCCATCCCCCACCCGCAAGTCGTAAAGACGTCTTGAGGATTTTAGGAGGGGATCGCACCGCTTGGGGGGCGTACGGCGTGACCACCCGCTGACAGAGCACGCTGCGGCTCTTGCCGCTGGCTCCGTGTGCACCTACCGTGAATCTGACGGATCGTCAGATAAAGAGCGCGGGAGGCAGCCGAGATGACCACCGATGGCGCCGGAGTCACGGATCTGCCCAGGATCATCAGCGTGGACGATCACGTGATCGAGCCCGCGCATCTCTTCTCGACCTGGCTGCCGGAGAAGTACCGCGAGCGGGGGCCGCAGCCGCTGACCGCGGGGATCGGCGGGTTGGCGTACGTCGGGGGAAAGTACCGGTTCACCACTGATCCTGAGGGCCAGCTCACGGACTGGTGGCAGTACGAGGGCGAGTTCTTCCCGTACAAGCGGATCATCGCGGCGGTGGGGTTCTCGCGTGACGAGATGACGCTCGACGGGATCACGCGGGAGCAGATGCGGCGGGGGTGCTGGGATCCGGTCGAGCGGCTGAAGGACATGGATCTCAACCATGTGGAGGGGTCGCTGTGCTTCCCGACGTTCCCGCGCTTTTGCGGGCAGACGTTCGCGGAGGCGCACGACAAGGAGGTGGCCCTGGCGTGTGTGCGGGCCTACAACGACTGGATGGTGGAGGAGTGGTGCGGTGACAGCGGCGGGCGGCTGATCCCGCTGTGCCTGATCCCCTTGTGGGACGTCGACCTCGCGGTGGCGGAGATCAAGCGAAACGCTGCCCGGGGGGTGCGCGCCGTCACCTTCAGCGAGATCCCCACCTACCTGGGGCTGCCGTCGATCCACTCCGGCTACTGGGACCCGTTCTTCGCTGCCTGCGAGGACACCGGCACGGTGGTGAACATGCACATCGGGTCGTCGTCACAGATGCCCGCCGCGTCCCCCGACGCGCCTCCGGCGGTGCAGGCCAGCCTGAGCTTCAACAACGCCATGGCCTCGATGATGGACTTCCTCTTCTCCGGGGTGCTGGTGAAGTTCCCGCGGCTGACCCTGGCGTACAGCGAGGGGCAGATGGGCTGGGTGCCCTACGCGCTGGAGCGGGCCGACGACGTGTGGCGCGAGCACCGGGCCTGGGGCGGGGTCAAGGACCTGATACCGGAGCCGCCGTCCACGTACTACCGCAGGCAGATCTACTGCTGCTTCTTCCGCGACAAGCACGGCGTCGCGTCCCTGGACACCATCGGCGTCGACAACGCGACCTTCGAGACCGACTACCCCCACGTCGACTCCACCTGGCCCGACACCAAGCAGGTCGCCGCCGACCACATGGCGGGGCTGTCGGACGAGGTCACATACAAACTGCTGCGCGGCAACGCCATCCGGATGCTGGACCTGCCGTTCGACCGAGACCGTAAAGCCGCCGACGCCTGAGACCGCACCTCCCACGGCGAAGCTCTGAGAGACGGCGGACCCGCAGTGCTACGGTTCCCGTTGGCCCCTGCGGAGAGGTGATCCGATGAGCAACCCCACGTCAGAGACGCTGGTCACCCTCGGGCGCTGGTACGTACGCAACGCGCCCGGAACCTTCGGAAAGGCGCCGCTGGCGGGTCGCTACCTCAATCCGCGGCTACGGGACGAGCCGCGGCGGCGCGTCATCGAATCCACGACCGGAGCCCGTTTCGCTGTCGATACCCAAGACCTCATCCAGCGATATCTCTACCTGTTCGGGGTATGGGAGCCGCGGATGACGCAGTGGCTCCAGCGGCGGCTCCGGCCCGGGGACACGTACGTCGATGTCGGCGCCAATGTGGGGTATTTCAGCGTGCTCGCCGCGCAACTCGTCGGCGCCGAGGGGCGGGTCGTGGCGATCGAAGCGTCTCAGGCCTTCAACGACCGGTTGGAGCAGAACGCCCGGCTCAACGACCTCACCAACATCCGCGCCGTCCACACCGCCGTCTCCGACAAGCAGCAGACGCTCACCTTCATACTGGCCAGCTCCGCCAACATGGGCGCGAACAGCATCGTGCCGTGGGACGGTCCGGCGGAGTCGACGTTCGACATCGAGGCGTTCCCGCTGCCCGAGGTGCTTGAGGCGGAGGAGATCACCAAGGCGCGCGTCATCAAGATCGACGTCGAGGGCGCGGAGGGCAGCGTCGTACGCGGCATGGTGCCGCTGCTCGACCAGCTCCGGCCGGACGCGGAGATCACGGTCGAGGTGACCCCGGAGCGCATGACCCAACTCGGCGACTCCGTAGAGGAGTTGCTGGACTCAATGCGCGAGCACGGCTTCCACGTCTACCGGCTCGCCAACGAATACGCCGCAGCGACGTATCCGTCCGCACTACGCGGCCCGTCGGCCGTACCCGTCCGCTGGCGGGGGCCCGTCACGGACGAGAGCGACCTTATTTTCTCCAAGGTGGACGCCGAGACGCTGCCGTAGCGCCAACAAGGCCCGGCGCTCCGGGAATTGGAGCACCGGACCTGTGCCCGTCAGGTTGCGGGATCATGTCGCGTGACGGGCGAGCCAGTCCTCGCGGGCGGCGACGAGCCGTGGCCGTACCTCGTCGTCCAACAGCGCCGCGTGAGCCCGTAACTTGGCTGCGACCTCGGCAAGAGCGGGCGGGGAGAGGGCGTGCATCCAGTAGTTGCCGACGATCTTGATGTTGACCACTGGCATCCTCGGCAGCGGGCCGCCGACGTACGGGTTGCAATCGATACTCGTCCGGAAGACCTCAGTCTCCTGCCCCTCTTCGCCATCGCAGGCGACCGGTAGACGCTGGCCGAGGAAGCGAGCCCAGTGGTTCATGTCGGCGAGCAGCGTGGGTAGTTCCTCAAGGAGTACACCCGTCTCGCTCGGGTCGGCCTCGGCCCAGTCGGGCAAGTAGCCCGAGGCGGTGCAGCCACAGGTGGTGGTGATGCGCCAGGTACGGCCTCCCGTTTCGGCGGCCTCGCCCGGCCTCTTCTCCGGCCCGAGCGCGGGCACCGACCCATCACGCGTACGGGAATCCGCTGCGTTGCTACTACTCACGGCGTGACCCCCTCTACTCGGCGTTGCCGTCGACACTGACAACCGCCCACACGAGCTTGCCGACTCCTTCGCGCTTGCTCACTCCCCACTGCGCGCCCGTGATCGCTTCGACCAGTGCCAGGCCACGCCCTTCCTCCGCGTCCGTCGGTACCTTCCGCAGCACCGGCCGCTTCTCGCTGGCGTCATGCACCTCGATCCGCACTCCGCCACCCTCGCGCTCGCATCGCGTCTCGATCTCACGACCGTACGGAGGGCGCGCGTGGCAAACCGCGTTGGTGAGGAGTTCGGACAGGACGAGTTCGGCTGATTCAGCCAACTCGCCCAGCCCCCAGGCATTCAGCACATCTCGCAGTTCGCGCCGCGCCTGTTGGACGCGCCGGGGGCTGCGAGACCACCGACGCACCCAGACCAGCGTGGCGCTCTCGGGACAGGGCAGTGCGCTCATCGCGTCTCCGCTTTCTTGTCGATCTTCTTGTCGGTCTTCTTGTCGATCGGAGTGACGAAGGCGACCTCCGCACGATCGCCGGGGAGTACGAGAAGGACGTACGCCAACACCTGGCCGTCGTCGGCGGTGATGGTGCGCTCGATCGAGAGGACGGGTGTACGGGTGGCGATCCGCAGCGACTGTGCTTCCGCCCCCGTGGGGAATCGGGCGGTGACCAGGTCGGTGCTGTTCGCCACGGGCTCGCCCGTCGCAGTGGTGAGGCTGCGGACGATGTCGTCAGCCCAAGGAGACGCGCTGACAGGGGGGTTCCTGACATCGCTGGTCGCACGGGTGACGGCGTGGGGAATGTAGAGGTGCGCGAGCCCCTGCGGGGAGTCGTCGCGATGGCTCAGGCAGACGTATTGGGTGATCGGCGCGTCCGACGGTGTGCGGAGCCGGGCGGCCAGGTCTCCAGTCGCGGTGATGTCCGCTGAGCTGACGATCACTTGGAGACCATCATCGCCATCGACGGCCGCACCCGGGTAAGCGAGGCGTTGGGGCGGTCGGCGGACGAAGTTGCCGCGCCCCTGGAACTTCTCGATCAGCCCTTCCGTGCGCAGGAGTTCGAGGGCATCACGGAGAGTCGGCGTACTGACGTGATAGCGGGCGGCGAGCCGGGTCTCCGGCGCCAGCCGCTCTCCGACCGCCAGCGCACCGGAAGTGATGAGGCGGCGGAGGTCGTCGGCGACATGCTGATGGCGGGAAGTCATGGGGAGGCAAGCACCTCCCCGGCCAGCGATGGGTTACGCCGCCAGGCCCGTTCCTCAGGGCTCAGAACGTACGGGCGGACGAGCGGGGTGTCGTCGGCGAGCCAGATCACAGCGGCTTGTGAGCGCTGCGGGCGACGTAAGACAGGCCATGTCTGCGGGCTCACGTGCGTCGCGAACGGGCCCTGTACGGACGGGCGTTGTCGGTGACGCCCGGGAGCGGAGGCGAACTGTCGCGCTATCCAAGTAGTAACGCGGCGGATGTGGTTGAACACGCTGGTCAGCTCCTACGGCTGATGGTGGTGCCCCTCGGCGTCAGGTGGCGTCGGGAGACGTGGGGGTGTTCTTGGTGACGGCGGCCCATAACGAACGGCCGCGTGCGCCACTGTCGGCGAGGCCGAACCAGTCCGCCGTGGCGAGCAGCGCCAGCACCTCGCCCCACGCTTCGGTGGGGAACGCGGCGGGCAGTGCCGCCTCAATCCGCGTGTGGTCCCGGTACTCCTTCACGGCCGGGGTGAGTCCTACAGCGGCGAGGCCCGCGCGGATGTCTTCGGTGCGGGCTTCGGGTTCGGGCACAACGCATCTCCGTCACCTCGGAAGCACTCTCAGTGAAGCTAGTTAACTAGATTAGAGCTAGTGGACTAGATTGTCCACATGCCTGAGCAGCCGCCCTATCTCCGCATCGCCGACGTGCTCCGCGAGCGCATCGAAAGCCAGGAGTGGACACCCGGAGACCGCCTGCCGTCCCGCGGCGAGCTGGCCCAGGAGCACGGCGTCGGCGAGAACGTCATCCGGCGCGCTCAGGAGCTGCTGATCTCGCGCGGCATCCTCGAAGGGCGCGCGGGATCAGGGACGTACGTGGCCGCGCCGCGCGAACGCGTCCGCATCGTGCGCGCGACCTACCGCGAGCAGGCTGGCGGATCGCCGTTCCGCGCGGACATGTCCGCGCTCGGCAAGCGTGGGACGTGGGAGAGCCGGACCGAGGCCAAGGTGCCGGTACCGGCTGACATCGCGGCCCGTCTCGGCATCGCCGAGGGGGACCTGGCCGTGCGCACCGCCTACGAATTCCTGGCGGACAGCAAACCCGTCCAGCTCTCGACCAGTTGGGAGCCCTACGCCCTGACGGCCGGCACGCTGGTCGTACTCCCGGAGGGCGGCCCGCACGCCGGCGCCGGAGTCGTGACCCGCATGGCAGAAATCGACATCACGGTCAGCCACGCGGTGGAAAGGCCCGAGCCCCGCGTCGCCACCACCGAAGAGGCCACCCTCCTCGGCATCCAACGCGGCTCCCTGGTGACCCACATCCGCCGCACGTACTACAGCGACGAGGGCCAGCCGGTAGAGACGGCGGACATCGTGGTGCCCGCCGCTTTGTGCGAGATCGTCTACGAGGTCCCTGTGAATTCATAATTGGGCCGCTGGCATGATCGTCATATCGCCTTCGAGTGTGCCGCCCCAGAACACAGGCGAGGGATCGGTGCGGTGACCGCACGCGCCTGGATTCAGATTTCGCGGCGGATCGTTGGACTCACGCTGTGCAGGCGGGAGTGGTCCCCCCACGTCAGGGCGTAACTGAGCCGACCCCGATCCTGTAGCTCGTCGAACAACTGGCGCACCACGAGAACTGGGACTTCGGCCGTCGATCCGGCGTCCTAGCCGTGACCTTCGGCGGGCTACGTCGAAGCCTGGCCGAGATCATCGGGGGAACTTCGATAAGCGAGGCGCATGTCCGGCATGGCACATTTTCGAAACTCTGTCCTGTCGCAGTGCGGAGTAGACTTACAATACACACCTTGGAGGATTCGATGCCAATTAAATCACTCAAGTTCGGCGATTCGCTTGCCGGTCTACTCGTAGACGGTATCGACGAGACGCCGTTTGTCGTAGCTACACTAACTTACACTGAGAATCAAGGCGTTCGCATTGAGGTTCCTTATGCACACCACGCAAATTCGGAGCAATTCGCGATTGCGGAAAGATGGTTTGACACCGAGACGCCCCCCAGGAACCTTATCTTTATGACCCAAGACGGCCAATTGTCACTATTCAACTGCCGCTATTCTGGGCATTCAATGAACATTGGGCAGGGCTTCGCGACAGGGTATATTTCTCCAGGCGAGGTAATCCTGAATGCTAGAGATGGCGATCTTAACGATGAACTTCTCGTGTCGCGACTATCATCTGAGATTGACGGCCTCTCAGAGTGGACTCACTTTCGCGCTATTCGCCATGAGCGGGAGACTGATGAGGACAGTCGCATACGTAGGATAACAGTGACCGCAGAGAGCGTCGAACGACTGTCGTGGAATCAAGGTGCCGCTACCATGACTCTTGAAACGAGCTGGTCGACCTCTGACTCTGCACTAGGATTCCAAATAATCGAGTGGGTAGCACTCGAAAGTAGATTTGCCACCCCGACACCCGTAAGTCATCACTTGGCCGAACAGAAGAAGTTGATAACACTTCTGACGTTGATGTTCGGCAAACCGATCTATTTTCGTCGACACAAAATAAAAGACGCTCGATTTACAGATAAGACACTCGCTGGAAAAATCGTGGGCGAGGCGTTCTACGAGCTAGTCAGTCACCGAACGACTCGCGACGCCGCCCATCCAAAGCCCACCGCCAGGGACCTCGGACGACCGATCGTCCACATGGCGCAAATCGGAGAAGATGGACTGCGGCGATGGAATAACAGCTACGAAGAGTGGAAGCGCTTCATCCAACCCTCTGTGAGCGTCTTGAGTCGACCCGGAGCATTTATTGAGAATATCGTAGTGAACAACTCTATGAGTCTCGAAGCGGCTGGAAATTTGCTCGGGCATGCCGACGGAGAAGAATCGACACACACGACCAGAAGAAGGCCCACTACAGCTACTTTTAATTTCCGAGCCCTAGCCGCTCTGGGTCTAGACTGGGAAGGAGTCTCCGCATCCATTACCGGCCTAGCGAAAGCCATCGCTAACAACTACAATACCATTAAACATTACGATCGTGGAGAGTTTCCGGATCCAGCTCAAACTCTTATTGTCAGCAAAATCGTGCTGGTAATCGCACAACTTTTGGCTGTCAAGTTGGTCGACCCAAGTGGCCAGCTCATTGAGGACTACGAGAAGAGCTTCTCTTTCAAAGAATTGAGAAAAATCTGCAAGCGACAGGACTTGTATATTGAGGATTCCGGTGAATTTACGAACTACCCAAGTTGAGCTAAATGGTCTGCCATAGCTATCTGCTATACGCTCCATTGTTGATGCGACAGCGCATTGGTCCTAGCGTCTACGACGGCCATGCGGGCTTCGCGCTCTGCCTCGTCGGTGTGGGTGGGCTGGGCCGTTGCTTGGCCTTCCCACTTGCGGTAGAGCAGGCCGTATTCACGGGTGAAGTAGCCGCGGCTCACGACGTTCAGGGCCAGGAGGAGGCCGGTGTCTTCCGAGGCGGGGAGGGCCATCCAGCCGCCCAGGGCCAGTAGGAGGTCGCGGCGGACGAAGAGGGTTGCGGGGTGGACCTGGGCGCGGAAGTTGTGGGCTTTCCAGTGGTCGAAGACGGCGCCGCGTTCGATGGGGCCGCCGTCGGGGTCCTGGTCGAAGCCCGCGGTGGAGCCGTCGGGGAGGAGGTCCAGGACGCGGGAGGTGGTCCAGCCGAGGGTGGGGTCGGCTTCCAGGAGGGCCAGGTCGCGGGCCAGGGCGCCCGGCGTCAACTGGTCATCGGCGTCGAGGACTTTGACGTAGTCGCCGCCCGCGTGGGCCATCGCCATCATGCGCGCGACGCCGGGGCCGCCAGGGCGCCCCTGGCCGAAAGTCACACGCGGATCGTCAGGTACGAACGGGGCGACCGCGTCGCCCTTACCGTCCTCCTGGATGATCCAGTGCCAGTCCCAGCCGTCCGGAAGTTCCTGGCTGACCAGCGACTTGTACGCGTCCGCGAGATACGGCGCGGCCGGTTCGTGGACGGCGGTGATGACGTCGATGGTGCGCCGGGTCACGGCGTTCACCACCTTTCCAGGTCGGTGGTGAAGAGCAGTTCCGTGCGGTCACCGGGCAACGTGACGTCGGAGATGTCGACCGGGCGGCCCTCGATGTCGTACGAGGTCTTGCGGAGGACGAGGACGGAAGTCCCCGGTGGCAGCCCCAGCTCCTCCGCTTCCTCAGCGGTCGGCGGGCGGGCGGTGATGCGCTCCTCGATCCGGCCCAGCTCGATCCCCACGGTGAAGAGCTGGCTCTGCGTGCCCCCTGGCCAGGGCTCCTTGGTCTCGTCCAGGAGATCAGGGTTCTCCGCGACCACGTCCCGGACGAGGTAGGACCGTACGAGATTGAACGGCGCGCTCTCCGCCCGATACCGAGTGCGGTAGGTCCGCTCCAGAAGCGCGGTCCCGACCGGGACACCGAACGCCTCGGCGATCTCCTCCTCCGCCTTGATCTCGCGGTACGCGGCGTAGAAGACGAGGTCGTTCAGTTCGAGACCGGTGTCGCGCTCGGTCGAACCAGTCTGGGCCCGCTGGGGCTCGGGCTCGCGAGCGCGGTCTTTCTCCCACTGGTGACGGCCATTGGTGCGCTGGACGAGGGTCCGGGGGCGGCGGACGAAGTTGCCGCGGCCGTGCACCTTCTCGATCAGGCCCTCGGCCTGAAGCAGGCTGAGCGCTTGCCGGAGGGTCGGAAGGCTCTTCCCGTACTGCTCAACGAGCTTGGTCTCGGAGGGCAGTTGGTCACCAGGATGCAGTTCACCTGCACGGATGAGCTGGCGGAGATCGTCAGCGATCCGCTCGTATGCCTTGGCCATGGGGCCTCACCGTCCTGATCCGTTAGCAGCCCCAGGATACAAGTCATCAAGAGGTCTTGACGAGTGAGTGACCCATGCCTCATAGTCGTTTCCACTCCTAAAGAGGACTTGAGGACAGGTTCTCTTGAGGAGAGACGTGAGAAGGACGCCCGGAGGACCTCGTGACACGGGTCCGAAGGCAGCGCCGGTCCCTTGAGAACTCCATAGAGCGCCTGAACGAACGAGTGCTTTTGATCCCGGCACGGCGGCCCTGAGCTGCGGTGCCGGAGGTCATGACCACTCGCTCCCAGAGCCGGTGGCAGCAACAGCCGTCGTCAGATCGCAGACACCGCCGTCGGCTCTCCCACCCCTCAGCCTCAGGAGAGAGCCATGTGTACGTATGGAGGCCGCTGCGACGTCGTCGACGACGAATGTGAGTTAGCGGACGCCCCTGACCACTTCCGGGAACTGTTCCTCGGTCCCCCGGACGAGTCGGACGAACAACGCGCCGCCCGTGTGGAGGCGGCCCGCGAAGTGCTCGCGGAGCTGCTGGAAGAGGGCGCGTCCGACCACATCACCAGGGAAGACGCGCTCTGCGCACTGTGGCTCGGCGGCGTCGCGCTGCTGAGGAGCAGTCGCCACACCATGCGGCCGAGTCGGGCGGGGGAGGCGGCGTGATCGCGGCCCCGCCTCGACCCGTTGCCAGCACGCTCGACGCGGCGTACGTCTCCGTCGCCCTGGTCGCCGTCGCCCTCGTCTGGCTCATCGGACAAAAACGCAGCCGGGGTACTCCCGCCGTCCGGGTCGCCGCCCTCGCGGCGATCGGCTGCACCGCCTACAGCGCGGATACGTCCTGGCGCTTCGCCGCCGACTACCTCGACATGGCGGGTACGGTCGAGCGCGCCGCGATGTTCGGCGCCGCTGAACTCGCCCTGTTCGCAACCGCGTTGATGGCCCGGCAGAACCTCAACGGGCCTAACGCGGCGCCGGGCGTCCCCGGAGTCCTGGTGTGGGTCATCACCGGGGTGCAGATCATCCCGGCGTACGCCGAGTCCGGCCTGGTCGGCGGAACCGTACGCGCCTTCGTCGGTCCGGTGATGGCCGCGATGCTGTGGCACCTCGCCATGGGAATCGAGCTACGGCACCACAAGCCCGAGGCATCGTCCAACGGCTTCGGCGCCCTGGTCGCAAGGGAGTTGCGTGAACGACTCCTCTCTCGCCTCGGCATCGCCGAGCGGCAGCGGGACGCGGCGCAGATCACCCGCGACCGGGCCACCGTACGAGCGGTCGCTCTCGCGTCCCGCCTCGCCGAGATGAGTCCCACCGACCGTGGGAAGCGGCGCGGGCGCGGGATCGCGCGGCGCCTGTCCGTCGCGGTCGCCAAGTCCTCGGTCGGCAACGACCGCGAGCAGCGCCGCGTACTGCTCGACCAACTCGCCGCGCGGCGGAACGCAACCGCGCTGGCGACCGTTGAATTGATGTCGCCGTGGGATGAACGTTCACCGGACCCCACCGCGTTCGCCCTCGCCGCGCACACACGCGACGAGATGGCACGGGCCACCGCGAACATCCGCCGTTACCCGCGCACGCTGTTCACCGACCTTCCGCCGATGGATGACCCGGACGACGGCGGCCGATCACCTGAACGCACGCCCGCCAAGCTCGGTACCGCCGAGGCCATGGCGGCCATCGAGCGCGGTTGGGCCGACGGTCTCAGCGTCCGCGAAACGGCGCGGCGGGCGACACGCGCGCCGAGCTACGTACACGGCGTGTTCGTACGGCTCGACGCAGAACGCGGTCCCCGTCCAGTGAACGGACCGGCCGGATCAGCGCGTACGGCGAAGCAGCCTTGACGGCTCGCCGCTCACTTCTCAACACCGGGGCCCGGCCGCTGCTTTGGCGGGTAGGGCCAGGCCCCGACATTCCCTCCCAACCAGGAAAGGAATCGCCAGTGAACCACGACAGGCAAGACCCGGGGCGGGCGCCGTTAGCGCTCGCCCCGGAAGAGACGGCAGACCCTGACGGGTCGATCGAAGTCGACAAGCCCCGCAGCCCGACTGGCCCTGGGCTGATCGATCGCGTACGCGGCGCCAAGCGACGGCCGGTCGTCCCGGCGTGGGCGCGGTCGCGACGTGAGTTCGAGTCGGCGGCGCACGGCGTCGCCGTGTACGCCGGACACGTCAGTGCGTATCACGTGGTGCGAGCGCCCTGGTACGTGCTGCGGCTTACGCTTCGGGCGCCACGCGGTGCTGCCCGTTTCGTCGGCGGATCGCTGCGGTGGCTGGTCGACGCCGAGGGCGAGCCGCTGCGGCAGGCAGCGGCCACGCGCGGCGACATCGAGGAGTACCTGAAGCTCTCGCGGCAGCGTGACCGGCGAGTGCGGTGGCGTGCGGTTGTCGGCATCGTCTCCTCGGTCGTCGGGCCGGTCGTCGCCCTCGGGTCGTACGTCCTGGCGCCGGGCTGGCTGGTCGCGATGTCAGGTGTGGTGGCCACCGCGGCTCTGGGACGGCTCGGCCAACCGGCAGATGATCCGGTTATCCACAGGGCTGTGGAGATCCCCAAGGCCACGAAGCTGACGAGTGACATCGTGCTGCGGGCCCTCGGAGCGCTCGGCATCCCCGCGATCAACCAGGCTCAGGCCAAGGGCGGTCCCGGTTTCGCCTTCACCGCGCCCATCACCCGCGACGGCCCCGGCTGGCTCGCCGAGGGCGACCTCCCGTACGGCGTCACCGTCACGGACGTGATCGACCGCCGCGAACGGCTGGCGTCCGGACTGCGGCGTCCGCTCGGCTGCGTATGGCCGGAGGCGGTGCCGGACGAGCACACCGGGCGGTTGCGGCTGTGGGTCGGCGATCAGGACATGTCGCAGACGAGGCAACCGAAGTGGCCGCTTCTGGACGTCAAACCGCTCGACCTCTTCAAAGCGCAGCCGTTCGCTACCGATCAGCGCGGGCGGTGGGTGCTGACGTCGTTGATGTACGTCTCCGGGATCGTCGGCGCCGTGCCCAGAATGGGCAAGACCTTCCTACTACGGCTCTTGCTCCTGATCGCGTGCATGGACCTGCGCGCGGAGATCCACGCGTACGACCTCAAGGGGACGGGCGACCTGTCGACGGTCGGCCGCGTCGCCCACCGCTACCGGGCGGGCGAGGAGGACGAGGACATCGCCTACGCCCTCGCCGATCTCCGTGAACTGCGGGCCGAGTTGAGGCGGCGGGCGAAGGTCCTTCGCGAACTGCCCAAGGATCTCTGTCCCGAGTCCAAGGTCACGTCCACGCTGGCGGACATGAGGAAGCTCGGCCTGCATCCGATCATCGTCGGCGTGGACGAGTGCCAGAAGTGGTTCGAACACCCCACGTATGGCGCTGAGTTCGAGGAGCACTGCACCGACCTCGTCAAGCGCGGCCCCGCACTCGGGATGACGTTGCTGCTCGCCACACAGCGGCCCGACTCCAAGTCACTGCCGACCGGCATCTCAGCGAATGCCACGCTGCGTTGGTGCCTGAAGGTCATGGGTCAGATCGAGAACGACATGGTGCTCGGCACTGGCTCGTACAAGCGCGGCATCCGCGCGAATCTGCTGGCCTGGGCCGACAAGGGCATCGCGTGGTTCGTCGGCGAAGGCTCGGACGCACGGATCGTGCGCTCCGTCTATCTCGACGCGCCCACGGCTGACGCGCTCGCGCTGCGCCTGTACGAGCTGCGCAAGGCGGCGGGTCGCCTCACCGGGCACGCCCTCGGCGAGGAACCCGAGGGCGGAGCTTCCCCCTCGTACGACCTGCTCGCCGATCTGCTCACCGCCATCCCGTCCGGGACGTCGAAGACCTGGAGCGAGGACATCATCGCCCGCCTCGCCGAACTCCGGCCGGACGTCTACAGCGAGTGGAGCCCTGAGCAACTGGCCTCCGCCGTAAAGCCGTACGGCATCCGCACCGTGCAGGTGTGGGGCACGACGGAGGACGGCAAGGGCGCGAATCGGCGTGGGGTTCGGCGCGCCGACGTGCTCGCCGCCATAGCGCAGCGTGACGGCGACAGCGCCGCCGCTTAGCGACTCCGGCTAGCACCGCACCCCGCTAGGTCTAGCACCCCCGCTAGCGCCCCAATGGTCCTCTGACCTGGCGTCTAGCCGCTAGCGGCCCACTTCACGCATGCCCTGATTCCGCCCTGGAAGGGGTTCTCATGCCTTCGCTCGTCAGCGCTATAGCGCTCATCGTCATCGCGGGACTCTGTTACGCCGCATTGTGCGCCGCGAGTCCGCTCGGCAGTTGCCGCAGGTGCCGCGGATTCGGCTTCAAGGTCAAGCAGAACCGGCGCGGCCGGATCGTGCGCGGCCGGGAGTGCCGTCGCTGCCGTGGATACGGCCAACGGATCCGCGTGGGACGTCACCTCTACAACGTGGCCGCCCGGCTGCACCGCGAGGGGGTCCGCTGATGGCCTTCAGCATTTCCGCCCTCGCGCTGTTCGGCGTCCTGCTGGCCCTGCTCATGCGCTACCGCGCGGTCGGCGCCGGGGCCGCCGTCGTCGCCCTGCTCTTCGGCTTCTACCTCGCACGCAGCAACGCCGCGCCCTCGATCGACCAGATCATGTCCGCGCTCAGGGACGCGATCCCCAACTCCGGCAAGTAGCCGTCAAGTGTCCTCGTAAGGAGGCAACTTCATGTGCACGCCTGCACTCGCGGCATCCCAGCCGCGCATCTCCCTGATGGCCATCAGCGAACTCCGCGACGTCCTCACCGCCCTCGAACTCGGCCAGGGCCCCACCGCCGTCGCCGGTCTCATGGCCATCGACCCCGAGTCCTGGCAGGCCATCGAGCAGCGGCTCGCGGCCGTCGGCGGCGACCTGCGCACGGTCCTCCAGGCCGCCTCCGTCGGCGCCCCCGTCCTCCCGCACCTCGCCTGAAGGCCTGACGATCCCCTGTGCGTGCCCAACCCCTCATCCATAGACGGGGGTTGGGCACGCGCGGAGGACCGGACAGCCCGCCCGGCCCGCCTAACGGAGGAACCCCATGCCCGACATCGCCCCGGACTGGCACCTCAGCCTGACCGACAGCGTGTACGCCCTCGGCGCAGCCGCCCGTGAACTGCGCACCGCCCACAGCCACGCCCGCCACACCGCGTGGACCGCCGACCCCGCACGCATCGTCCCCGTCGTCGGTGTCCTCACCGTCCCCGACGCCGAACCCGTCCGCCCGCACGACGAAGCGCTCTGGCAGCTCAGCGACCTCTACATGGTCCTGGAGCACCAGACGAAGGAGTTGTACGAGAACGCCGCGCTCGGCTACGCGCACGGCACCGCCGCAGCCATCGCCGCCGTCCTGCGCAGCGAGCGCCCCCGACACGTCGAACTCCCCCGCGACCGCCACGGCAACTACACCGTGACCGCGGACGGCATCCCCGACGTCAGTCAGTCCGTCACCAGCGACGCCGGAAGCCACGAACTCGCCGACCTCCGCGCCCTGCTCATCGAGAGCGAGCAGGCGCAGAACGCCGCCGAAGCCCACGGGGAAGCGGAGTTCTCCACCACCGTCGCCGACCTGGCGTACGCCTACGGCGAGCGCGCCGGGCGCACCCTCCAGCACCTCATCCGCTTCGCGGACGCCCACGGCTTCCTCCAGGCGGGTTGACCGTGGCCTACACCCGCCCCCTGAACGCCCACATGATCCACTCCTGGGACGGCGCCGCCTGGGAGGTCTTCGTCGCCGAGCCCGACGAATCCCGCTGGGCGCACGTCCCGTTCCCGGTCGGCGACGGTGTCCCCACCGTCAGCGCCCGTACCGCCGCTCTGCGTGCCCTCGGCTACGCACCGCTCACCGCCGACACCGCCTGGGAGTGGATGGAGACCTTCTTCGAGGGCGACCCCGAAGGCACTGTCTCCCTGATCGCCAGCGTCAAGGTCGCCCCGGCCACGCCGACCGACGACCCCACCGACACCTGACTCCGCCCGGGGCAGCGGCCAATCCGCCAAGAACACCCGCTGCCCCGGCCCTCCCATCCCGAACACGACACAGGAGGAGCCCCCAGCATGCCCCACAACTCGCCGCCCTCGCAGCGCGGCAGCCGCGCGCCGGGCCGCCCGCGTCCGCCGACGCGGCACCCGAGCCTCAAACTCCCCGAAGTCCTGGACGAGATCGGCATGTCCCGGTCCGCCTTCTACCGCATGCGGGCGCGCGGCAAGGCGCCGAAGTGCATCAAGTTGCCGAACGGCCAGATCCGCGTGCGCCGCGGCGACCTCGACACGTGGCTGAGTGCCTGCGAGCAGTCCATCGACTGACCACCCCCTAGGGAGCCGCCCCGGCGCGTTCATGGCCGGGGCGGCTTCGGTTTGGAGAACCCAATGAGCCTCACGTACGAGGTGGAGTTTTGGGCGATCCGCCAGCGCAAGAATCGGCGGAAGCCGTTTGAACTGCGCTGGCGCGTAGGGGATCGCCCGCACTCGCAAAGTTTCCGACTCAAGACGCAGGCGGAAGGCCGACAGTCTCAGCTCCTCGAAGCCCTGCGGCGACGTAAACAGTTCGACATCGACACTGGGCTGCCCACGTCTGAGTTGCACGAACTGAAGTCGCCGACCTGGTACGAGCACGCATGCACGTACGCCCTGATGAAGTGGCCGACCGCCGCCGCCAAGCACCGGGCGAGCATTGCCGAAGCGCTGGCCACCGTAACCCCGGTGCTGGTTGATGAAGAGAAGAGCAAACGGCCGGAGACCGCAGTATTGCGGCGGGCGCTCCAGTCGTATGCCTTCCAGGCAGGAAAGGGTGCGACCGGCAAGGCGGTCCGCGATGACGACGGTCGACCTGTGGCTCGTAAGGACACCGATCAACTCCCCCCGGATATCGCGGATGTCCTCACGTGGGTGGCCAAGCACTCGATGAAGGTCGCGGACCTTAAAAACTCGGACGCCTTGCGCGCAGCGTTGTTCGCCCTGTCGCACCGGCTGGACGGGGCCACTGCGGCGGAGAACACTACCCGCCGCAAGTACACGGTGTTCAACAACGCACTTCGGTACGCCGTGGAGCGTGACGTCCTCGATGTGAATCCGTTGACGCGAGTCGACTGGAGCCCACCACAGACGGACGACGAAATCGACTTCCGGTACGTGCCGGATCCACGGCTCTCTGCCGCCCTCATCGGCGGCGTGGCCGCACAGGGACCTCGCGGCGAGCACCTCGAAGCGTTTTTCGGCTGCATGTACTACGCCTATACGCGCCCGTCCGAAGCGGCGGCGCTGGCCGAGGACGCCATCGTTCTGCCGGAGGAGGACGAGCCGGATGCGTGGGGCGCACTGCTGCTGTCCGAGAGTCGTCCTGAGGTCGGCGCAGGGTGGACCAACGATGGGTTGTCCTACGAGAAGCGGGGCCTCAAAAGGCGAGCACGGAAGACCACGCGCTCCGTTCCCATCCCACCGGTGTTCGTTCGCATGCTGCGTGCGCACCTCAAGCAGTACGGCACCGCGCCTGACGGTCGCCTGTTCCGAGCGGTCAACGGCGGTCGCGTGCGCTCCACCGAATACGCCGAGTTGTGGCAAGCGGCACGTGTAACAGTGCTGTCGCCCGAAGAAGTCGAGACGCCGCTCGCCGAAGTGCCGTACTCGCTTCGGCAAGCGGGCCTGTCGCTCGTGATCAGGTCCGGTGTCGATCCGGTGGAGGCGGCCAGGAGAGCGGGCCACAGCGTGGCCGTGCTCTTTCGCTTCTACGCCAAGGTCATCAAGAACCGCCAGGACGAGAACAACGCTCTCATCGCAAGCGCTCTGACCGGCGCGAATGTCCGAACAGACGACGGAGCGTAACCGCCGGATCTGGCCCGTGCATGGCCCGCACGTACCGAACTACGCCGGGATATGAGCGACGCAGAGTGAGACAGTCAACGTCAGATGGGGTGCCCCGAATCTCGGGGCACCCCATCTGACGTGCTACTTCGCTGACCTCGGCGGAGGCTGTGGGATTTGAACCCACGGTGGCATCGCTGTCACGACGGTTTTCAAGACCGTTCCCTTAGGCCGCTCGGGCAAGCCTCCTGGCGCGGGGCGCGGGGACAGCTTAGTGGGTGGGGGCTAGTTGCTGTCGCCGGTGCGCTGGCCGAGGGTGACGGTGGTGGTGTGGGAGGTGCCGTTGCGGGTGTAGGTGATGGTGGCCTTGTCGCCGGGGGAGTGCTGCCAGATCTCGCCGATGAGGGTCTGGCCGCTGTCGATGAGGGTGTCGTCGAAGCGGGTGATGACGTCACCGGGCTTGAGGCCGGCGTTGGCGCCGGGGCCGCCGGAGGTGATGGCGGTGTTGGAGTCGGTGGAGATCTTGGCGCCGTCGCCCTGGTACTGGGTGTCGAGGCTGACGCCGATCACCGGGTAGACGGGCTGGCCGGTCTTGATGAGCTGGTCGGCGACGCGCTTGGCCTGGTTGATGGGGATGGCGAAGCCGAGGCCGACGCTGCCGCCCTGGGTGCCGGGGTCGCTGTTGCCCGCGGGCTGGATGGCGGAGTTGATGCCGATGACGGCGCCGTTGGCGTTGAGGAGGGGGCCGCCGGAGTTGCCGGGGTTGATCGAGGCGTCGGTCTGGATCGCGCTCATGTAGGAGGCGCTGCTGCCCTGGCCGTCGCTGGAGGCGACGGGGCGGTGGACGGCGCTGACGATGCCGGTGGTGACCGTGCCGGAGAGGCCGAAGGGGGCGCCGATGGCGATGGTGGCGTCACCGACCTGCGCCTGGTCGGAGTTGCCGAGCGGCAGCGGGGTGAGCTTGACGCCGCTCGCGTTCTTCAGCTTGATGACGGCCACGTCGTACCCCTGGGCGCGGCCGATGACGGCCGCGTCGTACGTCTTGCCGTTGGAGAAGGTGACGGTGAGCTTGCCGCCGCTGGCCGCCGGGGCGACCACGTGGTTGTTGGTGAGGATGTGGCCCTCGGTGTCGTAGACGAAACCGGTGCCGGTGCCGCTCTCCTGGCTGCCGCTGGCCTTGATGGTGACGACGCTCGGCAGCGCCTTGTTGGCGATGCCCGCCACCGAGGTGGGGGCGCGGTTGAACGCCTTCTGGCTGCCGGAGTCGGAGACGGTGGTCGAGGAGGTGGAGCTCGACTTGTCGTTGTGGTCGGCGATCGCGTAGCCGACGCCTCCGCCGACGCCGCCCGCGACCAGCGCGGCCACCAGGACGGCGGCGACCATGCCGCCGATGCCGCCGCGGCGCTTGCGGCCGTCGTTCGGCGGCGGGGGAACGTGCGTGCCCCAGGCCGGCGGCAGACCGCCGGGGCCGCCGGGCTGGCCGGTACCGGGCGCGTTCGCCGCGCCGTAGGGGGACGACGGCGCGGCGAACGGGTCGTGCGGCCCGCCACCGTGGCCGGACCCGCCATGACCCGACCCGCCATGACCCGACCCGCCGTGGCCCGACCCCGCGCCCTGCTCCGTACCCGACGTACCCGACGCGCCCGACGCACCGAACGCGCCCGGCCCCGCGGGCGGCTGCTCCGCCGCGAACACCGCGGCAGGCGGCGTCCCGTACGGCGAAGGCGGCCCACTCGGCGGACCGTAAGGCGAGGGCGAAGGCGCGGGCGAAGGCGCGGGCGCGGGCGAAGAGGAAGAAGAAGAGGAGGAGGACGGCGACGAGTACGGGTCGGCCGGGGCCCGGTACGGATCCGCGGGCGGCACCGGAGCCGCGTCCCGTACCTCCGGCAGGATCTCCGTACGCGACTCGCCGTCCGCGGACGCCGGGGGAGCGGCGGGCGCGGGCGGGGCGGCCGGAGGGGCCGTCGGAGGAGCGGGCGGCGGGGCGAGCGGCGGAGCGGCAGGAGGTACGGGGGCCTGGGCCGCCGAGGCACCGTCGGGCGCGGGCGCTGCCGACTCCGCAGCCGAGCCGGAGCCGGCTTCGTTCTCGGTGCTCACAGCGATTCTCCTCAGGGTCGAGACAGGTTCTGAACAGGATTCCGAACCGGGTGCGGAACAAGGTGGTGGGCCGAACACAGCATTTCCCACGGCGTGTCGGACCGCCGTAAGCGGTAGCTGTGCATCTTCGCGTACCCGTCGTACGGCCGTGTTACCGGGCCGCCGGGGAGACGGTGGCACCATGACACGGTGACTTACGCGCGCGCGGTCCCGGAGGCGTTTCCGGACGGGCGACCTGTCCAGGTCGTCGCCCATAGAGGCGCCTCCGCGGACGTACCAGAACATACGCTCGCCGCGTACCGGAAAGCCATCGAGGACGGGGCCGACGCCCTGGACTGCGACGTCCGGCTGACCGCGGACGGCGAGCTGGTGTGTGTCCACGACCGGCGGGTGGACCGTACGTCGAACGGCCGGGGCGCCGTCTCCTCCCTCGCCCTGGCCGACCTCGCCGCGCTGGACTTCGGCTCGTGGAAGGACGGCCGCGGCGGACCCGGCGGCGCCGGAAGCCGCGACCGTCACCCAGGAGACGCCCGTGCGAAAGACGCGCATATAAGAGGTGCCCGCGCGGGACGCGTAAAAGAAGAGGACGAAAACGCCGTACGCGAACGCAGCGGCGTCCTCACGCTGCGCCGCCTGCTGGAACTGGTCGCGGACACCGACCGCCGCCTGGAGGTGGCGATCGAGACGAAGCACCCGACGCGGTGGTCGGGCCAGGTCGAGCGGCGGCTGCTCGACCTGTTGCGGCACTTCGGTATGGACCGCCCGGCGCGCGGGGAGCCCGCCCAGGTGCGGGTGATGAGCTTCTCGCCGGGGGCGCTGCGCCGGGTACGGCTGGCCGCGCCGGCGGTCCCCACCGTCTTCCTGGTGCGCCACGCGCTCCCCCGGCGCTGGAGCGGGTGGCTGCCGGCGGGCGTCGGGATCGCGGGGCCGAGCATGCGGATCGTGCGCGCCGATCCGGGATACGTGGCGCGTTTGCGCCAGGCGGGGCACCGCGTCCACGTCTGGACGGTGGACGAACCCGCCGATGTCGAGTTGTGCGTACGGCTCGGGGTGGATTCCATCATCACCAACCGCCCGAGTGCGGTTCTGTCCCAACTGGGTCGTTGAAGTTCACAGATGTCCGCAAGCCACAGCAGGAGTCAACACAGAGCAGCCGACATCACCAGGCGACAGCCGTCACAGGGCGCACCCCGGCGCGTTCGTATCGTGTTCGGGCTGCAATTGTGCGTCGTGAATGTGTACGGAGTACGTCAATAGATCGCGGTTGGCTTGTTTCCGGCCGAGTCGCAGAGGGCATCCATCCCGTGGCGCAAGGGCGTGAAGGAGGTCTCGGGGGTGTCGTTGATGGTGGCGCAGGAGGTGCCTACGTCCTCGACCATGGCCCTGCCCCATGGTCCGACCGGCGTCGCGGTGGCGCGCCGGAAACTGCGGAACGAATTGTGCGCGCAGGACGTGCCGGAGCCGGTGATCGACGACGCCGTCCTCATCCTGTCGGAGCTGCTGAGCAACTCCTTCCGGCACGCGCGTCCTTTGGAGACGCACGAGGCCGGGGGCGGCGGTGACGCCAATGGCGCACGGTCCGCCCGGGACACTCCCCGTACGGTGAACGACGACTGGACGGCCGGTGGCCGTCACGACAGCCCACGGACGGACGGCGGCCGTACGGGCAGCGGCCGTACGGACGGCGGCCGTACCGACAGCGGCCGTACCGACAGCGACCGCGCCGACTGCGGCGAGTGCGGGATACGCGCCGCGTGGGCGATAGGCACGGACGGACTCCTCGCGGTCGAGGTGACCGACGGCGGCGGCCCCACCAGGCCACGCCCCTCCACCCCCTCCCTGAGCGCGCACGGCGGCCGGGGCCTCGGCATCGTCGGGAGCCTGTCGCTGCGCTGGGGCGTGCGCGACGACGCGCCCGGCGAGGTGACGGTCTGGGCGGTCCTTCCGGTACGCGCCCGGCACGCGCGCCGCGACGACCCGGTGATCGCGGGCGGTACGGGCGGCACGCGCGGCCAGCGGGCCGGACTCGGCGGAATCGGCGGAATCGGCGGTACGGGCATCAGTCCGATCGTCGGTGCGGGCGGCGGCCTGCCGATGGGCATGTCGATGGACCTGGCCGAATCGATCGAAGCGTTCGACGCGCTCGGGTCGCTGAACACGGCTTTCGACGCGGTCGACGAACGCGGCTGAGGTCGCGGGTCCAGGCGTAGGGCCGCGCGCCGGGCCGCACAGAGCCGCACCGGGCCGCGCGGGGCACAGCACTACAGCACGCAGGACACCCCGGTAGCCCCCTCCGCACGCCTCGCCGTGGTCCGGCGGCGACCGCGCCGGGCGCTAGGCTCACGGCCGGAACACCGCCGTTACGGGAGAGACCGAGCCATGGCCAAGAAGCGCGCGACCGCGACGAAGACGAAGGTCCCGACGAGCGGAGAGGTCCCGGTGGTCGGCGCGCGCGAGCCCTGCCCCTGCGGCTCGGGCCGCCGGTACAAGGCGTGTCACGGCCGCGAGGCGTCGCACGCGGTGACCGAGCTGGTGCGCCGCCCGTTCGAGGGGCTGCCCGGCGAGTGCGACTGGGTCGCGCTGCGCGAGCTGGTCCCGGCGGCGACCGCCCCGCTCACCCTCAAGGACGCGCTGCCCGACGGCGTTCCTTCGGTGACGCTCGGCACCGTGCTGCCGATGGCGTGGCCCGGACTGCGCCGCGACACCGGGGCCGTCCTGCTCGGCCTCCAGAACGAGGCGGCGTCCGGTGACGTCAGCCGCGACCTCGCCGACACGCTGCTGCGCGCGCTCACCGCGGCGCCCGGCAATCCGGTGGACGGCCGCCGCCCGCCGCAGGACGGGCCGCGCCTCCAGGACGTGCTGGACCTCGACGCGCCCTTCACGCCCGAGGTGCACAGCGGCTTCGAGTTCTGGCTGGAGGACGCCGACGCGGCGACCGGCGAGGTGGCCGCTTCGCTGGAGCGGGCCAACCAGGCGGCGATCCCGACCGTACGGCTGACCGGCGTGGACGCCGCGTACTGGTGCGAGACGCCGGAGAAGAACCACCTGCGGTGGGTCATGCCGCACCCCGAGGAGGAGTTGCTCGACGCATTGGCCCGGCTGCACGCCGCCGGGGTGTCGTCGCTGGGTGACGGTACGCGGCTGGTCGGCTCCTTCCGCGCGCACGGGCTCGTGGTGCCGGTGTGGGACCTGCCGGTCGGCATGGGCGCCGACGAGGTGGAGAAGCCCGCCGCCGCCTTCAACGAGCGTCTGGCCGAGACGCTTGCCAAGTCCGGCCCTCTCACCGCCGACGAGCGGCGCGCCCGCAGCGGCTTCACCAACCGCCAGATCACCCTGAGCTGACGCCAGCCGCCTTACGCCTCGCGGCGAGCCATTCCACGGCCTCCAGCCGTACGGGGGGCCGTCACCCCGGCCGAAGCGCTCCCGCACGTCACCACCCGCCCCAGCGGGGCAATCCGGTCGCCCCCGGACCACCCGCCGGTGGGGGCGGGCCGCGCAGTTCCTCCCCCAACCTTCGGCCGGGAGGTGCCCCCAGCGCCCCTGACGGGGCACACCCACCTTCGCCCAGGCGGACGGACGGCCCGCTTTTCAGGGGCGCGCGGAACTGCGCCACCAGCCACGACACTCCCGCACCTCACCACCCGCCCCAACGGGGCAATCCCGTCGCCCCCGGACCACCCGCCGGTGGAGGGTTACCCGCGCAGTTCCCCGCGCCCCTCACGGGGCGCACCCACCTTCGCCCAGGCGGCGAGCCGATCCTTTAAGGGGCGCGGGGAACTGCGCGCTCAGCCGAAGCGCTCCCGCACCTCACCACCCGCCCCAGCGGGGGCAATCCCGTCGCCCCCGGACCACCCGCCGGTAGGGGCGGGCCGCGCAGTTCCCCGCGCCCCTCACGGGGCGCACCGTCTTTCGTCCGGGCGGGGGGCCGGTCTTTTCAGGGGCGCGGGGAACTGCGCCACCAGCCACGGCGCTCCCGGACGTCACCGCCCGCCCCGGCGGGGCAGATCGGGAGGTCCGCGGAACACCGGCCGGCGGGGGCGGGGGCGGCACGGAGGGGGAGGCCGTGATTCCGGTCACAACTCCCGTTGAATCGCGGCTAATCGGCGCCCCGTCGGCGTCGGGGAATTTGCTAACGGACGAAGTCTTGTTACCGTTTGGTCAGCCCGGTCGCTGGTGCATCCCCCGTCGCCAGCGACCGGGCGTTTCCATGCCCGCGGGGCGCCGGACGGCGCTTTTCGCCATGCGAGGGAGACGACGGCGACGCTTTTCGTCGTACCGGTCGGTAGCGGTTCAGGTGCCTTCGGCAGGCGGCGGAAGCATTCCGTAACCGTCCACGGACGTGGTCCTGGCGTGCGGGGCGCCGAGGCCCGCGTGGCCGGAGTGGCCGCCGTGGCCCGGGTGTTCCGAGGGGCCGTCCGTGGCGGCGGCCAGCGGCAGGACGACGGCCAGGGCGGCGACGCTCGCGAGGGCCACCATGCGCAGCCCCGACACATGGTCCTGCGCGACCTGCTGAACGGCCTGCGAATGCGGCTGCGGCTGCGGCTGTGACTTCGGCTCCACGGGCACGACCCCACCTGCGCTCGACGGTTGCGGTCCGCCGAACGTAGCGGGCGGACCGGGGACTTCGGAACGATCAGGCGCCGTTCAGCGCAGGGCCGGGGCCCTCGGCTACCCGAACGAGTGACAGAGCGCGCGGCGAACGACACCGCGCCCGCCCTGAACAGCGTTCAGAACAGGCGCGGTGTCAACGCGGCGCATCAATACGCGGATCAATAGGTGAGCCGGTCGCCGTCCGGCGCGGTCCGGCCCGCCCGGACGAGGGCGTCCACGAGGTCGCCGATCCGCGGCAGCCACGGCGCGGCGCCGCCGAGCCCGACCGGCGCGTCGGGTCCCGTCGCCTCGGGCACCGGGGGCCGCACCCAGCGGAGCTGCCCCGCGCTGCTGCTCGACGGCGGCAGCGCCACGTATCCGCCGTCGCCGTGGTAGCGCAGCGATGTCGGCACCCAGTCCTGGCTGTCGAGGAGTTCGCCCAGCTCGGCGAGCGAGTAGGGCGCGACGAGGATCACGTACCGGGTGGGGGTGGCGACCACCGGGCCGAGCCGTACGCCGAGGCGTTCGATCGCGTCGAGCGCCCGCGTGCCGGCCACCGCGGGCAGGCTCGCCGCGGACACCCGGTCGCCGGTCGCGAGGACCACCGGCGCGTCCGGCCTGCGCGTCCACCACCAGCGCACCATGCGCGGGTCACGGGTGGCGGCCAGGAGTCCCGGCTCGTGCGGATGGGCGCCGGGCACCGGGCAGTTGGGGCGGGCGCAGGCGCACGGCTGCGCACCGGTCGCCCGCCATGTGCCGCGTTTGTCGTATCCGACACCGGGCACCACACGCCATTGCCACTGCTCGGCATAGGTGAGCGCCGCGTCACGCAACGCGGTCCGCCCCTTTCGCGGCAGTGAGAGCTTGCGTCGCCTTCCGAGGATCTCGCGCATCAGCGCTCGTTCCTTTCCGTTAACGCCCAGGGATCTGCCCTTGCACACGTATCTGTCGAGCACGCCGTTCACGAGGCAGCGCATCACGCCGCCGGCCGAGCGTGGAACGTGGCGGTGGGTGGCGTGCGCATGGCGCTTGCTCACTTGCCCCGATCGCGAGCCACTAGTCGTGGATCCCGTTGGGCGCAGCTCCCGCTCGCCACTCGGGGTGGGGTCGGCTGTCAATTGCTTACGTACTACGACGCTTGAGCCGGACTCCGGGTTCCTACCCATCACCCGCAAATATGACGCGCTGTTGGCCGGGATCAGTCGACAGCGCGCATGAGACGGGGGTAGCTCTTTCTGGCCAACCTGCGGCGCTCCGACCGCTACTCCAGGCCACCAGCGCACCACGGCACGTGACGCCGGTCACGTCCCGACGCCACTCCGTCTACCAGGACAATCCTGGACATGCCCGCGATTGTGCGTGTACAAGTGGGTTCCTTGGTAGCGACGCGCCACGACATGGGGGTTTGCGATGCTATTGATGCAGATGCGCCGCGCTTTGCGGACGAAAAGCGCGGAATGCCCCATCCATTGGCGACTGGCCGGAAGCCCCCGGCCATGAGCGCCGCTCACATGAAAAAAGTGGCCGGAACAGAGCCACCTCCTTCCGCGGCGGCGCAAAATGCGTCCCCCGCGGGAGGCCCCGCGCAGGTCACGGCCGCCTCCGCGGTCCCCGCCGTCTCCCCCGCCGCTCCGCCCGCACCCGCGACGGAACCGGCGGGACCGAGGACGGAACCGGCGACGGTACCGGCGACGGAACCGGCGGCCGATTCCACGATCGATTCCACGATCGGTTCCGCACCCGATTCCACGACCAGTTCCGCGACCGTGCCCGTGACCGACCAGGCCGCCGAACCCGCGGCCAAGCCCGTGACCGTACCCGGTGCGGGCCGTCCCCGGGCGCCGGAGGAAGCGGCCGGTGACCGGTACGGCTCCCCCGCCGTGCAGGACCGGCTGGCCTCCTGGGTGTGCGACCTGTCCCTGGTGCACGAGCTGACCGAGCGGCTGGCCCGGACGACCGCGCTGGACGACACGCTGCACGAGGTGCTGCGCGCCGGGGCCACCCTGGTCGGCGCCCGCCGCGGCATGGTCGCGCTGGAGCCGGCCGACGGCCTCGGCCCCGAACGCACCGTCGGCCTCGGCCTCGGCCACGCCGACCTCGGCACGATCGAGACCGTGCCCGTACCCCGTACGTCCGCCTCCGACACCGGCGTGCCGAGTGACGCGAGCGGATCAGGAGCGCGGGAGGGGTCAGGAGCGCGGGACGGATCGGGGGCAGAGGACGGATCAGCGGCGAAGGACGGATCAGCGGCGCGGGACGCGGACGGCGAACGCGTCCACGCCGACCTGCTGCACGAACCCGGCCTCGACCGGCGGCACCGCGAGGTCGCCGTCCAGCTCGGCCTCGGCGCGAGCTACGCGCTGCGGCTGACGGCGCAGTCGGCCGGCAGGCTGGGCACGGCCGTGTGGTTCTACGACGAACCCGCGGAACCCGACGACCGGCAGCGCCGCCTGATGGGCCTGTATCTGCGCTTCGCCGCCGAGCACACCGCACGCGTGCTCGACCTGCGGCGCGCACGGGACACCACGGCGGCGCTGGCCGCGGAACTGCTGCCGGAACGGCTGCCGCGCGTCCCCGGCGTACGGCTGGCGGTCAGGCACCGGACGAATCCGCGCGGCGGCGGCGACTGGTACGACGCGCTGCCGCTGCCCGAGGGCGCGCTCGGCCTGGCCGTCGGCGGGGTGACGGGGCGCGGCCCCGGCGCGGTGGCCGCGATGGGACGGCTGCGCGCGAGCCTGCGCGCGTACGCGGTGATGGAGGGCGAGGACCCGGTCGCGGTCCTGTCCGACCTGGAACTGCTGATGCGGCTCACCGAGCCCGCCAGGTCCGCGACGGCGCTGTTCGCGTACGTGGAGGCGGAGGCGGCGAACGGCGGCCCGCGCCCGGCGGGCGGCCCAGGCGGCCGCAAGCTGATCCTGGCGGGCGCGGGACACTGCCCGCCGCTGGTGATCGGCGACCGCCGCTGCGAGTACGTCGAGACGTCGCTGTCCGCGCCGCTGAACATGCTCAGCTGCTGGGAGGCGCCCAGCGTCGAGCTGTACGCGCGTCCCGGCGAGACCCTGGTGCTGTTCACGGACGGGCTGCTGCACCGTACGGGGGAGTCCGCCGACCGGGCGCTCGCCCGGCTGCACGCCGCCGCGCAGAGCGCCCCGCGCCCGGCCCGCGACGACCCCGACCGTCTCGTCGACCACATCCTGCACGCCGTCCTGCCCGACGGCCTCGACCGGTCAGAGGGCGTGGAGGACGTCGTCCTGCTCGCCGTCCGTTTCGACTGAGGCGGACAGAGACGGGCCCCTGAGAGACGGGCGACTGCGGAAGACGGGCGGCTGAGAGACGGGCCCCTGCGAGAGACGGGCCGCGGTCACCCGCGTCCGCTTCGGTCCGCCCGGTCCTGATTCGTGAGCGATTCAGGACCTATGCCCCCCGCACGCCCTCTTCCGCGCGCACATACGATGCGTAGAGGTCCATAGCGGGTCCCGGCGGGACCTCCAGGCAGCTATGGCGACGACAGCGAGGAGGACAGGACGTGGCCGAGGCCCAGGCACAGCCGGACGAGCAGGTCGAGCGGGTCGGACAGGAGACGCCCGAGACTCCTGAGACGACGGGGACGGCCGTGAAGGCGGCCGAGGCGGCCACGGACGCGGCAGTCGAAGCGGCCACCGACGCGGCGGCCGCGGCGGACGGCGACGCGGCGGCCACGGACGCGGCGGACGGCGACGACAAGCCGATCAAGCAGCGCAAGAACCGCCTCTACCCGGCTGTCTCCGACGAGCTGGCGGCCGTGATGAAGGCCGACTGGGCCGACACGGAGCTGCACGGCCTGGCCCCGCTGCCGCAGGCCGCGTACGCCGCCGCGCGCCGCGCCGCGCTGTCCGAGCGCTTCCCCGGCGAGCGGATCGTCGTACCGGCGGGCAATCTCCGTACCCGTTCCAACGACACCGAGTACCCCTTCCGGGCGGCCACCGAGTACGCCTATCTGACCGGTGACCAGACGCAGGACGCCGTCCTCGTGCTGGAGCCGCGCAAGGGCGGCGGGCACGCGGCGACCGCGTATCTGCTGCCGCGCTCCAACCGGGAGAACGGCGAATTCTGGCTGGACGGCCAGGGCGAGCTGTGGGTCGGGCGGCGGCACAGCCTCACCGAGGCGGAGCAGTTGCTCGGGATGCCGTGCCGGGACGTCCGCAAGGCCGCGGAGACGCTGCGCGAGGCGGCCGGTCCGGTCCGCGTGGTGCGCGGGCACGACGCGGGCATCGAGGCGGCGCTCACCGACAAGGTGACGGCCGAGCGCGACGCCGAGCTGACCGAATTCCTGTCCGCGCTGCGTGCGGTGAAGGACGAGTTCGAGATCGCCGAGTTGCAGCGGGCGTGCGACTCGACGGCGCGCGGCTTCGAGGACGTCGTCAAGGTCCTGGACAAGGCGGAGGCCACCTCGGAGCGGTACATCGAGGGAACGTTCTTCCTGCGCGCCCGTGTCGAGGGCAACGACGTCGGCTACGGCTCGATCTGCGCCGCGGGCCCGCACGCCACCACCCTGCACTGGGTGCGCAACGACGGCCCAGTCCGCTCCGGCGACCTGCTGCTGCTCGACGCGGGCGTGGAGACCCACCACCTGTACACCGCGGACGTCACCCGCACCCTCCCGATCAGCGGCAGCTTCTCGCCGGTCCAGCGCAAGGTCTACGACGCGGTCTACGAGTCCCAGCAGGCCGGTATCGACGCGGTGAAGCCGGGCGCGGCCTTCCGTGACTTCCACGAGGCGTCGCAGCGCGTGCTGGCCGAGAAGCTGGTCGAGTGGGGGCTGCTCGAAGGCCCGGTCGACCGGGTGCTCGAACTGGCCCTCCAGCGCCGCTGGACGCTGCACGGCACCGGCCACATGCTCGGCATGGACGTCCACGACTGCGCGCACGCGCGGACCGAGGCGTACGTGGACTCCACCCTGGAGCCCGGCATGGTGCTGACGGTCGAGCCCGGCCTGTACTTCCAGGCGGACGACCTGTCGGTGCCCGAGGAGTACCGGGGCATCGGCGTCCGGATCGAGGACGACATCCTGGTGACGGACGACGGCAACCGCAATCTGTCGGACGCGCTGCCGCGGCGCTCGGACGAGGTCGAGGCGTGGATGGCGGGGCTGCGCGGCTGAACACCGGTCCCGGCCGGGCCCCACCAGGTCTCGCCGGGCCCAGCCGGTCCGCCGATCCCACCAGGTCTCGCCGACCCAAGCCGGTCCGCCGGTCCCGGCCGGTCTCCCCGGCCGGTCCCACCGGAACCGGAGTCGAGTGGCGTTACGACGCCTTCAGCAGGGCGTCGTCACGCCACTTGAGCACCTTGTCGAAGGAGACGACCGTGCCGTGACCCGGCCGGTTCTGGAAGTGGACGTGGTCCACCAGCGCCTCGATGAGGAAGAGTCCGCGTCCGTGCTCGGCCTGCTGGCCCCTGGGGCTCAGCGGCCGGGCCGGGTGGCGGAAGCGGTCGCGGGGGAATCCGGGACCGGAGTCGGCGACCTCGATACGGCACTGGTCGCCGTCGATCCGCGCGGTGACGCTGTACTCCGTGCCGGATCCGGCGTGTTCGACGGCGTTGGCACACGCTTCCGAGAGGGCCACCGCCAGGTCGAAGGAGATGTCCGGATCGACTCCGGCCGTCTCCATGGTCCCGATCAGCAGCCTTCTGGCCAGCGGAACGCTCGCAGCCTCGCGCCGCAAATGGAGTGACCACCAGATGCTCATGCTCCAGCCTCCTGGCTGCGGCTCGACATAAGGTTACGTATTGCCGCGAAGAGCGTCCCGTAAGCGCGATGTTGACGTGATATCGCTCATTCGGCGGATGCCCATGCCCGGCGTACGGGTGTAAGGGGACTTCACGCGCACACCCCCGCGAGCCGGACACCCGCCGTATCCGCCCGGAGCGCGCGGTGAGAAGATGACCGCCGTCATGACTGCCACGCGGGGCTCCGTCCCCTCCGTGCGCGCCGGCGCCGGAATGCGACTGCTGCGGGCCGCGGTGTTCACCGCGGTCTGCGTCGTGCTGGCCGCGGTCGGGCACGCGATGGCGTCCGGCCGTACGGTGCCGGTGTGGGCGCTGGTCGTCGGCTGGCTCTCGGTCTTCGCGGTCGTGGCGCCGCTCGCGGGGCGCGAACGCACCCTGCCCGGCATCGCCGCCGCCCTCGCTGTCGGACAGCTCGCGCTGCACAGCGTCTTCAACGCCGGGCAGATGTGCGCAAGTACGACGGCCGCCGGGCACGGCGGCGGCGCGGGGTCCGGCTCCGGCGGTCTGCTGGCCGTCGCGGCCCGGCTGGTCTGCGGGAGCACGGCCGCGGCGCCGCTCACCCCGCGGAAGGCGCAGTGGGTCGTCCAGCAGGCGGGGCTCGACCCGTCCGCGATGGGCGCGCCCGTGCACACCCCGGGCATGGACATGAGCGGCGGTACGGCCGCGGGCGGTACGGGAAGCGTCGCGCACGCCGTGATGTCGCTGCCCTTCTGCTCCCTGCCGATGTTCCTCGGCCACCTGCTCGCCGCCGTGGTGGCGGGCTGGGTGCTGCGGCGCGGCGAGGCGGCGCTCTGGCGGCTGATACGGCTGTCGGTGCGCGGCGCCGCCGAGTTGGCCGCGCTCTCGCCCGCCGTACTGCGCCGCGCCCACGCGCTGCTGTCCGCGCTCGCGGCGCAGGCGGCCGGGACCGCGGGCGTACGGCCCCGGCGGCGCTGCGCCGCGGACGCGACGGCGGCCAGGCACCGCACGGTGTGGCTGCTGCGGCACTCGCTGGCCAGGCGCGGGCCGCCGTTCGGCCTCGCGGCGGTCTGACGCGACGCACCCCCGCCGACTCCCCCTTGGCGTAGGCCCCCGGGGACTCGCAGGTCCTTGCGGACCTGAGAGGCCCTCACTGGGCTGATGAGTCCATCGGTCCTACGTAGGTCCATAGGACTTATACGGCATAGGTCCATAGGACTTACGCCGCCTTCCAGGGAGCACGGCGACGGTGGCGCGCGGGTCCGCCCACGCCTCCGCCGACCGCGGGCGCCTGACGCGCCGTGGTCCGCGGTTCCATGCCACCGTCAGCCCACTTCCCACAGACCTGTGGAGAACTGGAGCACCCTCGTAATGAGCAGCTCACGTATGCGCGGCCGTGCCGCGACCATCGCCGCCCTCGCCGGTGCCACCGTCCTGCTGGCCGCCGTGCCCGCCTTCGCGCATGTCACGGTGACGCCGAACAGCGCGGCCCAGGGCAGTTACAGCACGGTCGCCTTCAAGGTGCCGAACGAGGAGGACAGCGCGTCCACGACGAAGGTCGAGGTCAATCTGCCCACCGACCACCCGGTCGCCTCGGTCTCGATCCAGCCGGTGCCCGGCTGGACGGCGCAGGTGACGAAGTCGAAGCTGGCGACCCCGCTGAAGTCGGACGACGGCACCATCGACGAGGCGGTCACGAAGATCACCTGGAGCGGCGGGAAGATCGCGCCGGGCCAGTTCCAGCAGTTCCCCGTGTCGTTCGGGCCGCTGCCCGCCACCACCGACGCGCTGGTCTTCAAGACGCTCCAGACGTACGACAACGGTGACATCGTGCGCTGGATCGACGTGCCGAAGGAGGGCCAGGCCGAGCCGCAGCACCCGGCGCCGACCCTGAAGCTGACGGCGGCGGCGGCCTCCGACGGCTCATCGGCCACGCCGAGCGTGACGGCGACCCCGGCCGCCGACGCCAAGTCCGGCGGCTCGTCCGCCGGTACGCAGGCGGCCTCGTCCGACACGAGCGACGGGACCGCCCGTGCGCTGGGCGTCGCCGGAATCGTGGTCGGCGCGATCGGGATCGGCTACGGCGTCTTCGCCGGTCGCCGCCGGAACCCGTCGGCCTGACGCCGGACGCCTGACGGCCGGTCCGGCCGACGGCTCCGGCCGACGGCTCCGGCCGACGGCTGGTCCGACCGACGGCTGGTCCGACCTACTGCTGGTCCGGCTGACGGCCGGCGCCGGTTCTCGCTCGACCGGTGTCGGCCGGATCGCCGGATTCACCTGTAGCACCTGAAGCACCTGAAGCACCTGCTCCACCGGATCCACCGGATCCACCGGACCGCTCGCGGTCCCGTTCGACCCGAACAGCCCGCTGGGCGGCCACGCGAACCGTGGCCGCCCGGCACCACCCGTCCACTGAAGGGGCATCACCTTCATGCGCACCACCCGCTCCACCCGCACGACCGCTTCCCCGCGCACGTCCGGCACGTCCGGCACGTCCGGCACGTCCGGCACGACCCGTACGCGCACCCGCACCCGTGCCCGTACCACCGCCGTGACCGGGGCCGCCGCGCTCGCCGTCGCGGGGGCGCTGCTGCTGTCCGGCTGCGGCGGCTCCGGCGACTCGTCGGCGAACGCCAATGTGGCGGCGGTGTCCGCCGAAGCGCCGCAGAAGGCGGGCACGCTGCTCGACACGCCGTTCACGAAGCCCGCGCTCGTGCTGACCGACAACCAGGGCAAGCCGTACGACCTGGTGAAGGAGACCGCGGGCCACCCGATGCTGCTCTTCTTCGGCTACACGCACTGCCCCGACGTCTGCCCGACGACCATGAGCGACCTGGCGCTGGCCAAGGCGAAGCTGCCGAAGGCCGACCAGGACGCGCTGCGGGTCGTCTTCGTCAGCACCGACCCGGAGCGCGACACCCCTGCGCGGCTGACGGCGTGGCTCGGCGCGATGGACAAGTCCTTCATCGGACTGACCGGTAAGTTCGACGCCATCCAGGCCGCGGCCCGCTCGGTCGGCGTCGGCATCGACCCGCCGGTCAAGGAGAAGGACGGCAGCGTCACCGTCACGCACGGCGCCGAGGTGCTGGCCTTCTGGCCCAAGGACGACAAGGCGCACGTCCTCTACATGTCGGGGACGACGGCCGGGCAGTTCGCGGCCGACCTGCCGAAGATCGTCAGGAGCGAGGCGCCGTGAGGCGGCGCGCGCTGCTGGGCGCCGTCGCCGGTGTCGCGGCGGTGGCGCTGGCGACCGGCGCGGGCGTCGCGCTGAGCGACGGATCGTCCGGGTCCGGCGCCGGGTCCGGCGCGGGGTCAGACAAGGCGTCCGGCAGCGCGTCCGGCAAAGGATCCGGCAGCGGGCCCGGCAAAGTGTCGGTGAGCGGCGGGTACATACCGCAGCCGCTGCTGACCGACGAGGCCGCCGCGTACGTCACCGTCGCCAACGC
Organism: Streptomyces sp. NPDC008079; assembly: GCF_042957385.1. Lineage (NCBI taxonomy): Bacteria > Bacillati > Actinomycetota > Actinomycetes > Kitasatosporales > Streptomycetaceae > Streptomyces > Streptomyces sp. NPDC008079. The sequence goes on along the minus strand of NZ_JBIBIC010000001.1, from coordinate 608,396 downwards.
CGGGGGCGGGGACGCCGAACTCACCTCGGTCAGCACGCCGCTGGCCGCGCACGTCACCCTGCACAGCACGACCGGCACCACCATGCGCCAGGTGACGGCCCTGACCGTACCGGCGGGCGGCACCCTCACCCTCGGCACCGGGGGCGACCACATGATGCTGGAGAACCTCACCCACAAGCCGCGGGTCGGTGAAACAGTCACCCTGCGACTCCACTTCGCCCACGCCACGCCCGCCACGGTCACGGTCACCGTGCCCGTCGAGGCGACGACGTACCGCCCGGACCCGAAGGGCTGACCGCAGTGAACCCAGCGACGCCAGCGCGCACAGCGCCCGCAGCGAAGAAGAACGCCCGGTTGCCACGTTTGAGGCCACCGCGTCGCCAGACCGGCGGGCGGCGGCTGGCGGCGCTCGCGGCCTGCCTCGGCGGGCTGCTCGCGCTGCTGCTCGGCGTCGCTGCGCCCGCGTCCGCGCACGCGGCGCTGCTCCGTACCGACCCGGCCGACGGCTCGGTCGTGCAGAGCGCGCCGCAGCGCGTGGTGCTCACCTTCTCGGAGGGCGTGCTGCTGTCGGCGGACTCGCTGCGCGTGCTCGACCCGCAGGGCAAGGACGTGGCGGTCGGCAGGCCGCAGCACGACAGCGGCAAGGACTCCGGGTCCACGGCCACCGTCGGGCTGCGGCCGGGCATCGGCAACGGCACGTACACCGTGGCGTGGAAGGCGGTGTCGCAGGACAGCCACCCGGTGGCCGGGGCGTTCACCTTCTCGGTCGGCGCGGCCTCCAAGACCAGCGTCGACCTGTCGGGCGCGGCGGCGGCGGGCGGCGGCGCGGCGTCCACGCTCTACGGGATCGCCCGCTACTTCGCCTACGCCGGTTTCGCGCTGCTGGTCGGCAGCGCGGTGTTCCTGTCCGTGTGCTGGCCGCGCGGCGCCCTGCTGCGTCCCATGCGGCGGATCGCGGCGGGCGGCTGGGCGACGCTGGTCGCGGCCACCATCGCGCTGCTGATGCTGCGCGGCCCGTACGCCAACGGCACCGGGCTCGGCGACGCGGTCGACCCCGATGTGATGCGCGCGGTGCTGGAGACCCGGCCGGGCGCGGCGCTCGTCTCCCGGCTGCTGCTGCTCGCGGCGGCGGCCGTCTTCCTCGCCGTGCTCTTCGGCAGCTACGCCAAGCGCGAGGACCCGGAGGAACGCGCCGACCTGGCCTGGGGTCTGGGCATCGGCGGCACGGTCGTCGCGATCGGCATCGCCGCCACCTGGGCGATGGCCGAGCACGCCTCCGTCGGCATCCAGCGGCAGGTCGCGATGCCGGTCGACATCGTCCACCTGCTGTCCATGGCGGTCTGGCTGGGCGGGCTCATCACCCTGCTGACCGCGCTGTTCGCCCGCTCCACCGCCGGTACGGTCGAGCCGTACGCCGTGCGCCGCTTCTCCCTCATCGCGCTCACCGCCGTGACGACCCTGATCGGCACCGGCACGTACCAGGCGTGGCGGCAGATGGGCAGTTGGGCGGCCTTCTTCGACACCCACTACGGGCAGCTGCTCTTCATCAAGATCTGGCTGGTGTGCGCGCTGGTCGGCGTGGCCTGGTTCTCGCGGCGCTGGACGCGGGAGCTGGGGGTGACGGCGGTGGCGCGGACGGAGGCGGTGGCGTCCACGGTGGTGGCTCCGGCCGCCGCGTCCGCCGGTACGGCGTCGGGTACGAGGTCCGGTACCGGGTCCGGTACGGGTTCCGCCAGGGGCAAGGGCTCCGGTACGGGTTCGGGTTCGGGTTCGGATTCCGCCGGGGCGGGCACGGGGTCCGGCTCCGAGGACCCGGCGCGGGCCGCGCAGTTGCGGCGGCAGCAGGACGCGCGGGACTCGGCGAAGGCGAAGAAGGTGCGCGACGCGGATCCCGCGCGCAACCGGCTCCGGCGTTCGGTCCTGATAGAGGTCGGCATCGCCGTCGTCCTGCTGACCGTCACCACGATGCTGACCGGCTCGCAGCCGGGCCGGGCCGCGGAGGAGCAGAAGGACCTCAAGGCGCCGCCCGCGGCGACCGGCGGCGGGAACGCGACGGCCCCGACCGAGGTCGTCCTGTCCATCCCGTACGACACCGGCGGTCCCCACGGCAAGGGCACGGCGGGCCTGACGGTCTCCCCCGCCCGGTCGGGCGCCAACGAGGTCCACCTCTTCCTCAGCACGCCCGCCGGAAGCTCGGTGGACGTGCCGGAGGTGCGCCTCCAGTTCACGCTGCCGGCCAAGAAGATCGGCCCCATCGACGTCCCCTTGCAGCACCTGACGGTGGGCCACTGGACCGCGGCGGGCGTCCAACTGCCGCTGCCGGGCGCCTGGCAGGTGGCCGTCACCGTCCGCACCTCGGACATCGACGAAGTGACGGAGACGAGGAACATGCAGGTCAACCCGTGAAGTCATCCGATTCGGCGGAAGACGTGAAGCCCGCGGAGTCCGTGCGGACCGAGGACGCGGCCCCCGCCGGGCTCAGCAGGCGGCGGCTGCTCGGTACGGCCGGGGCCGCGGGCGCGGCCGGACTGGTCGTCGGCGGCGGTGCCGGTGCGGGCGTCGCGCGGGCCGTGCGGGACGAACCGGTCGCGCTGAACACGGTCGGTTCCGCGTACGTCCCCTTCGAGGGCGCGCGGCAGGCCGGAATCGTCGGGCCCGCGCAGGCCGTCGGCCACCTCGTCGCCTTCGACCTGGTACCGGGCGCGGACCGCAAGGCCGCCGCCGCGCTGCTGCGCCGCTGGTCGGACGCGGTACGGACGATGACGCGACCGGGAACACAGCCGGGGACGCGGCCGGGGACGCGGAGCGGCACCTCGCCTGGGGGCCGGGACGCGCTGCCCTCGTCGTACGACGATCAGATTGCGTACGACGCCGGGCCGTCCTCGCTGACGGTCACCTTCGGTTTCGGCCGGAGCTTCTTCGGCCGTACGGGGCTGACCGGGCGGTTGCCCGGGGCGCTGGCGCCGCTGCCGGACTTCGCGGGCGACGCCCTCGACCCGAAGCGGAGCAACGGCGATCTGTGGGTGCAGATCGGCGCGGACGACGCGCTGGTCGCCTTCCACGCGCTGCGCGTGCTCCAGAAGGCGGCGCGGGACACCGCCGGGGTGCGCTGGCAGATGAACGGGTTCAACCGGACGCCGGGCGCGACCGCGCACCCGATGACCGGGCGCAATCTGATGGGCCAGATCGACGGGACCAACAATCCGAAGCCGACCGACGCCGATTTCGATCAGCGGATCTTCGTACCGGCGGGCGGCTCGGCCGACTCCGGCTCCCCGGCCTGGATGGCGGGCGGTTCGTACGCCGTCGTCCGCCGCATCCGGATGCTGCTGGACTCCTGGGACCATCTGTCGGTGGCCCGGCAGGAGAAGGTGATCGGGCGCCGCAAGTCGGACGGGGCGCCGCTGTCGGGCGGCACCGAGACCACACCGGTCGACCTGGCGAAGGTCGGCGCGGACGGCGCCCTGGCCATCGCGGGCGACGCGCACGTCCGGGTCGCGGCCCCGGCCTCCAACGGCGGCGCCGCCATGCTGCGGCGGGCGTTCTCGTACCACGACGGCATCGGGACGGACGGGACTCCGGACGCCGGGCTGCTCTTCGTGGCCTGGCAGGCCGACCCGCTCAAGGGTTTCGTGCCGGTGCAGCGCAAGCTGGACGGCGGCGACGGCCTGTCGCGCTTCCTGCGGCACGAGGCGAGCGGACTCTTCGCGGTGCCGGGCGGCTGCGGACCCGGAGAATACGTGGGTCAGCGGCTACTCGAAGGGTGATCGCACGATCTGGTGGCGGCGTTCCGGGCTGATGAACAGACCGGCAATCCGGGTCGGTGCGGGCCATTAGGCTGAACGCATGTCGCCAGCGAGCCGTTATACCTATCTGGGTCCCGAAGGCACGTTCACCGAGGCCGCGCTGCGGCTGCTGCCCGAGGCCGCCACGCGCGAGCTGGTACCGATGGTGTCGGTGCCCGCGGCGCTCGACGCGGTGCGCAACGGCGAGGCGGGCGGTGCGCTGGTCCCGATCGAGAACTCCGTCGAGGGCGGCATCACCGCCACGCTCGACGAGCTGGCGTTCGGCGACCCGCTGATGATCTACCGCGAGGTGCTGCTGCCGATCGCCTTCGCGCTGCTGGTCAGGCCGGGCACCGCGCTGTCCGACGTGAAGACGGTGACCGGGCACCCGGCCGCGCAGTCTCAGGTGCGCAACTGGCTGTCGGGCAATCTGCCCGACGCGGTGTGGGAGTCGGCCGCGTCGAACGCGGACGGCGCGCGGCTGGTGCAGGAGGGCCGCTTCGACGGCGCCTTCGCGGGCGAGTTCGCGGCGCCGACGTACGGTCTCGAACCGCTGGCCACCGACATCCGCGACGCGCAGAACGCGACGACGCGCTTCGTGCTCGTCGGGCGTCCGGCGCGGCTGGCGGCGCCGACCGGCGCGGACAAGACGTCGGCGGTGTTCTGGCTGCGCGACGACCACCCCGGCGCGCTGCTCGAACTCCTCCAGGAGTTCGCGATCCGCGGGGTGAACCTGATGCGGATCGAGTCCCGGCCGACCGGTCGCGGCCTCGGTCAGTACTGCTTCTCGGTGGACGCCGAGGGTCACCTCACGGACCGCCGGGTCGGCGAGACGCTGATGGGGCTGCGCCGCCGCTGCCTGAACGTCCGCTTCCTCGGTTCGTACCCCCGGGCCGACGAGGTCGAGGTGCGGGTGGCGCGGGGAACGACGGACTCGGAGTTCACGGACGCGGCGGACTGGCTGAACCGGGCGCTGGACGGGCGGGCCTGAGGCGGGTGCTGGACGGGCGGCCCTGAGGCGGGCGGGCCTGAACCGGGCGGCACTGAACCGGGCAGGTCTGAACCGGGCACGGCGTGTTCTTCCACCGTGGGGAAAAGTTATCCACAGGCTTCGAGCGCAGCCTGTGGGTAACTGGGGACATGTCGACACAGCAACCCGACCTAGTCGACAAATCTGTACACAGACACCATCGCTGTCCACAGCGGGGCAGGTCACCCCTCGTCACCCCAATTCCCCCGGCCAACTCTCCCGAGGGAACACTTCTCACTCGAAAGTGAGTGTGGAACGGGTTTGAAGGGGGAATCCATAGCCGAGCATCGAGCCCGGTCGAAAGATCTCCCTCCTTCTCCACAGATCTTCCCCACACCCTGTGGACAAAGAATGGAAATCCCCAGCAGCCTGTGGATAACTTTCGGCCGGACGGCCCCCGAGAGGCCCGCGAAGGCCCCGCCGGAGCCCCGGCGGCGATGATCAACTCCGGTTCTCCACAGGCGCGATGACCCGGGGGAGGGACGCGGCGAATTTGGTTGACCGTCCCCCCTTTCTCCCCTTTACGGAATTTCCTCGCTTTACCCCCGAAGCGGACAAAGCACACCATAAAGTCCGTAAGTTGTCGCGGCCGATGCCCGCTCCCCGGTAACCTGGTCGCGTGATTGACCTTCGTCTGCTTCGTGAGGACCCCGACCGTGTGCGCGCCTCGCAGCGCGCCCGTGGAGAGGACGTCGCGCTCGTCGACTCCCTCCTCTCCGCCGACGAGCGGCGCAGGTCGTCCAGTACCCGCTTCGACGAGCTGCGCGCCGAGCAGAAGCAGCTCGGCAAGCTGATCCCGAAGGCGCAGGGCGAGGAGAAGGCCGAGCTGCTCAAGCGGACCGGCGAGCTGTCGGCCGCCGTCAAGGCCGCCGACGCCGAGCAGCACGAGGCGGCGGAAGAGGCCCAGCGGCTCCTGCTCCAGCTCGGCAACCTCGTCCACCCGGACGCGCCGATCGGCGGCGAGGAGGACTTCGTCGTCCTCGAACAGCACGGCGCGCCGCGCGACTTCGCAGCCGAGGGCTTCACCCCCAAGGACCACCTGGAGCTGGGCGAACTGCTCGGCGCCATCGACGTCGACCGCGGTGCCAAGGTGTCCGGCTCGCGCTTCTACTACCTGACCGGTGTCGGCGCCCTGCTCGAACTGGCCCTGGTCAACGCGGCCGTCGCGCAGGCCACCGCCGCCGGTTTCACGCCCGTCCTGACCCCGACCCTGGTCAAGCCGTCCGCGATGGCGGGCACCGGCTACCTCGGCCAGGTCGAGGACGACGTCTACTACCTGGAGAAGGACGACCTGTACCTGGTCGGCACCTCCGAGGTCCCGCTCGCCGCGTACCACATGGACGAGATCATCGACGCGGGCAAGCTGCCGCTGCGCTACGCCGGTTTCTCGCCCTGCTACCGGCGCGAGGCGGGCTCGTACGGCAAGGACACCCGCGGCATCATCCGCGTCCACCAGTTCGACAAGGTGGAGATGTTCGTCTACACCACGCCGGAGGACGCGGAGGCCGAGCACCAGCGGCTGCTGGCCTGGGAGAAGCAGTGGCTGTCCGCGCTCGAGCTGCCGTTCCAGGTGATCGAGCTGGCCTCGGGCGACCTGGGCTCCTCGGCGTCGCGGAAGTTCGACTGCGAGGCGTGGATCCCGACGCAGGGCAAGTACCGCGAGCTGACCTCGACGTCGAACACGACCGAGTACCAGTCCCGCCGCCTGTCGATCCGGCTGCGTGACGAGAAGGGCACCCGGCCGCTGGCCACGCTGAACGGCACGCTGTGCGCGGTGCCGCGGACGATCGTGGCGATCCTGGAGAACCACCAGCTCGCGGACGGTTCCGTACGGGTGCCGGAAGTGCTGCGGCCGTACCTGGGCGGCCGGGAGCTGTTGGAGCCCGTCACGTCCAGCGCCAAGTGAGCGAGTCGGAGGCCGGGGCCCTCGCCGGTACGGGACCGGGTGCGGGGGCCGCGGACAGAGCCGAAGCCGTGACCGGCGCCGGAACCGTCACCGGAGCCGCGGACAGAGCCACGAACAGAGCCGCGCACAGGGCTCCGGCCGCCGACGCGACCGACGCGGCGCGGCTTCCGTACCGGATGGTCGCCACCGACCTGGACGGGACGCTGCTGCGCGGCGACAACACCGTCTCGCGGGTGACGAGGGACGCGCTCGCCGCGACGGTGGCGGCGGGCGCGGTGCACATCATCGTCACCGGCCGCTCGGTGCCGTGGACCCGGCACGTACTGGACGACCTCGGGTACGAGGGCCTGGCGGTCTGCGGCCAGGGCGCGCAGCTCTACGACGCGGGCGCGCACCGGCTGCTGACCTCGGTCACCCTCGACCGGCAGCTCGCCGGGCTCGCACTGGCCAAGATCGAGGCCGAGGTGGGCCCGCTGTTCCTCGCGGCCAGCCGCGACGGCCTGGCCGGCGACGTCCTGATCGGCGAGGGGTACCGGTACAACCCCGAGCTGCCGGTCATCCTCATGTCGGACCCGGCCGAGCTGTGGTCCGCGCCCATCAACAAGCTGTACATACAGCACCCGGAGCTGGGGGACGACGGTCTGGCGCGGGCCGCCCGCGAGGTGGCCGGTGACCTGGTGGGCGTGACGATGGCGGGCGAGGGCATCGTGGAGCTGCTGCCGCTCGGCCTCACCAAGGCGACCGGGCTCTCGCTGGCCGCGCGGCGGCTCGGCGTGACGGCCGCCGAGACGATCGCCTTCGGTGACATGCCCAACGACCTGCCGATGTTCGCCTGGGCGGGGTACGGCGTGGCGATGGCCAACGCCCATCCGGAGCTGCGGCGGGTCGCCGACGAGGTGACGCTGTCGAACGATGAGGACGGCATCGCGGTGGTGCTGGAACGGCTCTTCGGGCCGTTCTGAACGGCCCGGCCGGGTGTGCCGGGGGTGCGCAGGAGGCCGGGGCGGGGCTGAAACGTGTCGGGGCGGGGTGGGGGCTGGGTCGCGGCTGGGTCGCGGCGCTCAGGCGGTCTTCTCGCGGGCGCGCCCCGGCGGCGTGATCGCGTAACAGCTCAGGCCGATCAGCGCGGCCGTGAAGTGGCCGAGGTCGGTGTAGGTCGCGTCGCCGAGCAGCGGATAGCCGAAGAAGCCCAGCACGCCGAGGAGATATCCCCAGCGCCAGGGGCGCGGCACCAGATACGTGAGGACGCCGACGATGCCCGCGAGGCCGTAGCTGACCCCGATGTCCACGGTGTGCGCGAGGGAGCGCGGCAGCCGCTGGTCCCTGATGCCGAACATGACGGCCTTCTCGCTGACGAGCGTCGCGCCGATGTGCGCGGTCGCGACGACGACCAGCCAGCGCCAGGTGCCGAGCCAGCGTTCGGCCGGGGCGTGGATCAGCTCGAAGAGGAAGAAGTAGAGGACGAGGCCCGAGGGCGTCTCTATCCACAGGGCGCTGGCGAACAGCACCCGCAGCGGGTGCTGCCGCAGCTGGACCAGGTTGGTGCTGACGTGGTGCAGCAGATACGAGCGGACGTGCGGCGACACGACGGCGACGATGCCGCTGGTGATGATCAGGATCAGCAGCCAGATGTGGGTGCCGGGCGAGGCACGTATCCATTGCGCGGCGAAGCGCCGCGCGTCACGCGGGGTGACGCGGCGGCGCTCGCGGGCGGCGGTGGAGGACTCGTGAGCCGGGGCCATCGCGACCAGTCTTCACCGATCACAGCCGGGCTGCGACTCGCTCCCTTCCATTGACACCGCATTCACAGCTTGCGCCGCCGTCACACCGTGTTCCCGTTCCTGCGGGTGGTCTTTTCCCTGCCGGTGCCTCGGCCCCGGTCCCTTCCCTGCCGGTGCCTCGGCCCCGGTCCCTTCCCTGCGGGTGACGTACCCCGGTCCCTACTCCTCACCCGCGAGCTTGAGGGTGCGCAGCTTGTGTCCGGCGAACCAGGTGGTGCCGACGGTGACCACCGCGAGCAGCACGATCGCCGTCGGCAGACCGACGTCGGAGCTGACGATGCCGCCGTGGCCCAGCTTCTGCGCGACCGCGAGCGACCACTGCTGGACGCTGAGGGTCCTGGCGCCCGGCACCACATTGCCGATGACGGACTCCCAGACCAGGGCGTAGACCAGGCCGACGATCACCGCGTGCCGGGTGAGGACGCCGAGCATCAGGAAGATCGCCGCGTAGGCGACGGACGCGACGGCGGCGGCGACCCCGAAGGCGACCGCGACGTTCTGCCCGTTGCCGTTGAGGATGAATCCGGCGAGCAGGGTGGGGATGGCGGAGAAGGCGGCGACCACGCCTATCGCCACGATGAGCTTGGTGGACACGATCGTGGACCGTCTGATCGGCTTGGCCAGCAGGTAGACGATCGCGCCGTCGTCGATCTCCGGGCCGATGGCGCCGGTGCCGGCGATGACGCCGACCAGCGGGACCATCGCGCTGAGCGCGAAGCCCTGGAGGATGTCGTTGGCGGTGGAGTCGTCCGCGCCGGTCAGCGCGCGGACCGCGACGGAGATGATCAGCAGCAGCATCGGCAGCGCGAAGAGCAGCAGGGCGCGGCGGCGGCCGAGCAGCGCGCGGTAGGTGAGCCGGGCCACGGTGGGGTGGAACACGGCGGGCCCTGAGCGGGCGGGGGCCGCGGCCCTGCCGCTCGGCGGCGCGGGGGTCTGTGTGGCGGACATCTGTGTCGGCTCCTTATGCCGTGACCAGGTAGGAGAAGACGCTCTCCAGGGACTCGTCGGACGGCGAGACGGTGAAGAGCCGGATGCCGTGGTCGCGGGCGATCCGGGGCAGGAATTCGGTGAATCCGGCGAAGTCGATGGCCTGGACGCGCAGCGCCTTCTCCGACCAGTCCAGCTCGATCGCGGCGGTGGACGCGTGCGCGATCAGCACGGACGCGAGCAGCCGGTCGTCGCTCGACCGTACGAGATAGCGGTGCGGGCGGTCGGTCATCAGGCGGCGGATCTTGCGGAAGTCGCCGGAGGCCGCGTGGCGCCCCGCCACCACGACCTCGATGTGGTGGGCGAGCTGCTCGACCTCCTCCAGGATGTGCGAGGAGAACAGGACGGTCCTGCCCTCGGCGCCCATCCGCCGCAGCAGCTCCATCAGGTGCAGCCGCTGCCGGGGGTCCATGCCGTTGAACGGCTCGTCGAGCAGCAGCACCGACGGGTCGTGGACCAGCGCGGACGCCATCTTGGCGCGCTGCCGCATGCCCTTGCTGTACGTGTCGATCTGCCGGTCCTGGGCGTACTCCATCTCGACCGTGGCCAGCGCCCGGCGGGCGGCGGCGTCCGGGTCGGGCAGGCCGTGCAGCTCCGCGTTGGCGACCACGAATTCGCGGGCGGTGAGGAAGTCGTACATCGCCTCGCGCTCGGGCACGATGCCGATCTCGCGGTACGACTGCTCATTGCGCCAGATGGGCGTCCCGTCGAGGGTGACGGTGCCGGTGGAGGGGGCCAGGAAGCCCGCCATCATGTTGATGAGGGTGGATTTTCCGGCGCCGTTGGGGCCGAGCAGGCCGGTGACGCCGGGGCCGATCGTCATGGTGATGTCGTTGACCGCCACCACGTTGCCGAACCAGCGCGAGACGTTGTCGATGCTGATCGTCGTCACGAGAGACCGACCTTCTGGTAGCGGCGCATCAGGAGGCCGAAGCTGCCGGTGATGATGGTGAGGACGGCCAGCAGGTAGACGATGCCGGCCAGCGCGTCCGGCGGTCCCGAGGCGTGCGGGAAGGCCGAGCTCGCGCCGAGGAACCAGGTCTGGAAGCCGTCGATCAGCGTGATCGGCGAGAAGAGGCCGAGCCACCCGATCACCTCGTAGTTCTCCTGCACGGAGGCGACGCCCTGGACGCTGGAGACCGCGCCGTAGGTGATGACGAACACCGCGATGATCGCGGCGACGCCGAAACCGCGGCGCGGGGTGATCGCGGCGATGACGAGCGCGATGCCCGCGAAGAGCAGCGACAGCAGGAGTACGGACACCAGACCCTTCGCGAACCCGGCGGTCTGGGTGCCGAAGCTGAGCTTCGCCAGCAGCGCGCCGATGTAGAGGATGAGCAGGGGCAGCGCGGTCAGCAGGAACAGCGCCGTGGCGAGCGCCGCGTATTTGGCGGCCACGTAGTCGACGCGTTCGATGGGCCGCGAGAAGTACAGCGGCGTGGTCTTGAACCGCAGGTCGCGGGAGACCGACTGCGGGGCCTGCGAGGCGACGAAGAGGGTGATGACCGCCTGGAGGATCACCGCGTAACGGGTGTAGTCGACCGGCAGCTTCGTCATGTTGGTGAAGATCGCGACCGCCACCATGATCAGCGCGGGCGCGCACATCGCGGCGAGCAGGATCATCGGCAGCACCTTGGACTTCGCGCTGCGGCCGAGGCCGTACGCGCCGCGCAGGCTCTGGCTGAAGAGGGAGCGCCGGGCGTAGGCGCGGCCGAGGCGCGGGCCGGTGTACTTGCGGTAACCGATGTTGTGGATGACGTCGGGGGCGGTGCCGGTACCCGGGGGGCCGGGGTTCGGCGTGCCGGGCGTCACCGTGTCAGGCTGCGTCACGGCCTTCTCCTTCCTTGGTCAGGGTCGCGGTGTCCGGGGTGTTCGGGGTGCTCTTGCCGGGCGGGGTGCCGGGGTCGTGCCGGGTGCTCGTGCCGCCGGGGTCGTGCGGGGGGTCGGGGTCCGGGCGGTCGGGGTCGTCCGGGTCGTCGTACGTCAGGTCCTCGTCGTCCGTGAACAGCTCGGCGATGCGGTGGCGGCGCTGCTCCATGCGCACCAGGCCGACCCCGAGAGCGGCGACGGCGTCGCGGACGGTGTCGTACGTCGCGTCGTCCGCTATGTCGACGTGCAGCAGGTGACCCTTGGTCTGGGCGGTGAGCCCGGCGCCGGTCAGCGCGGCCAGCAGCTCCTTCTCACGGTCGGTGACCTCGACCGCGAGCGACGCCGTGGCCTGCGTGAAGTCGCTGGTGGAGGAGGCGCGCAGCAGTGTGCCGCCGTCGATGACGACGATGTGGTCGCTGGTGCGCTCCAGCTCGCCGAGCAGGTGCGAGGTGACCAGCACCGAGATGCCGAAGTCGGTGTGCACGCGGCGGATCAGGCCCAGCATCTCGTCGCGGCCCGCCGGGTCGAGGCCGTTGGTCGGCTCGTCGAGCAGGACGAGCTGCGGGTCGTGGACCAGCGCCTGCGCGAGTTTGACGCGCTGCTTCATGCCCGTCGAGTAGCCGCCCATCGGGCGGTACCGCTCCTCGTAGAGGCCGACGTGGCGCAGCGTGTCGGCGGTCCGCTCGCGCGCGGCGGTCGGCGGCAGCCCCGACATCCGGGCCATGTGGACGACGAATTCGGTCGCCGAGACGTCGGGCGGCAGGCAGTCGTGCTCGGGCATGTAGCCGACGAGGCCGCGGATCTCGGCGCCGTTGGTGGCCACGTCGAGTCCGAGCACGGCGGCACGACCCTCGGTCGCCGGGGACAGTCCCAGCAGGATCTTGATCAGGGTCGATTTCCCGGCGCCATTGGCACCCACCAGCCCGGTCACACCGGGGGTGATGTCGACGGTCAGCCGGTCAAGAGCGGTCACCCTCGGGTACCGCTTGCTCAGGCTTTCGGTAGCGATCACAGTCACGTGTCCGACCGTAGTGGCGGGCGAGACAGTCCCGCGTCCGTCCCGAGGATCGGATCCGCCGCGATCGGGGTACTCCTGCGGGCTGACCACCCGTAGGGGTCGGGGGGTTTCGGGGAGTTATCCACAGGGGGTCGCGGGGCTCTTGACCTTGCCACGAGCCGATGTCACATTGATTGCTGTCAGCTTTCGAATGTCGGCGCGGGGTCTGGGGTGAGCGGCCATGGGCGAGGGGTGGGACGGCGGGCGCGACGGGTGTGACGTGCGCGGTCGACGCGACGGGGTCGGTGGACACGACGGGATCGACGGGCTCGGTGGGATCGGTGGACACGATCGGCTCAACGGACTCGACGGGCGCGGTGAGGTCGACGGGCTCGACGGGTTCCGTGAGGTGCAGCGGCTGGCGTACGCGTGCGCGGAGGCGGTCGCGGCGGAGCTGCGGCCGGGGATGACCGAGCGGGACGCGGCGCACGCGATGCGGGTGTGGGCGCGGGAGCGCGGGGTCCGCGACTGGTTCCATCTGCCCTTCGCCTGGTTCGGCGACCGTACGGCCTTCACCGGCTTCAAGGTGCCGCTCCAGTTCTTCCCGACCGGGCGGCGGCTCGAACCCGGCATGCCGTTCATCCTCGACCTGGCCCCTGTATACGCGGGCTGTACCGCCGACGTCGGCTACTCCGGTTCGCTCGGCCCCAATCCGGTGCAGGAACGGCTGATGGCGGATCTGCGCGAGCACCGCGAGCTGATCCTGCGCGGGGTGCGCGAGCGGCGCCCGCTGCGCACCGTCTACCAGGACGTCGACCGGCTGATGGTCAGGCAGGGGTACGCCAACCGGCATCGCGCGTATCCCTTCGGCGTGATCGCCCACAAGGTCGACCGGGTGCGCGAGCGCCGCTGGTCGCCGCGGATCGCCGGATTCGGCACGCGGAGCCTGAAGGGCCTGGCCTCCGACGCGCTGCACGGACACCGCGAGGGCTGGTCACCGCTGTGGAGTCCGCACCGCATGTCCGACCACCCCCCATACCCCGGTCTGTGGGCGGTGGAGCCACATGTGGGATTCCGCGGCACCGGCGCGAAGTTCGAGGAGATCCTCGTGGTCACGGAGACCGGCGCCTACTGGCTGGACGACGACCTCCCGCACGTCAGGCGCTGGCGGGAGACGGACGCGGACACGAGGACGGGATCGATGTCGAGGTCACGGATGGGGACGGGCACGGAATCGAGTTCGGGGACGGGGACGGGGGTGGCGGCATGACGCGGGACCAGTGGGAAGAGCGGGACGACCGGGACGAGGGCGCGGGTCCGGGCGAGGGCGGCGAGAGCCCGGGCGAAGCGGTACGGGACGGGGAGGTGCGGGACGGGGCGGCCGACGCGGCGGCGCGGGAGCGGTTCGTGACCGGGGGCGGCGGCGTACGGCTGTGCGTCGCCGAGTACGGGGACGCGGCGCTGCCGACGGTGGTGCTGGTGCATGGCTACCCGGACAGCAAAGAGGTGTGGTCGGAGGTGGCCGGGCTGCTCGCCGACCGCTTCCACGTGGTGCTCTACGACGTGCGCGGGCACGGCAGGTCGAGCGCCCCGGCGCGGCTCAAGGGCGGCTTCACGCTGGAGAAGCTCACCGAGGACTTCCTGGCGGTGGCGGACGCGGTCAGCCCGGACCGCCCGGTGCACCTGGTCGGGCACGACTGGGGTTCGGTGCAGGGCTGGGAATTCGTCACGGTCGGCGGGACCGAGGGCCGGATCTCCTCCTTCACCTCGATCTCGGGCCCGTCGCTCGACCACTTCGGCCACTGGATCAAGCGCCGGGTGCGCCGCCCCACCCCGCGCCGGGTCGCCCAAGTGCTCGGCCAGGGGGCCAAGTCCTGGTACGTGTACGCGCTGCACACCCCGGTGCTGCCGGAGCTGGCCTGGCGCGGAGCGCTCGGCAAGCAGTGGCCCAAGCTGCTCTCCCGCGCCGAGAAGCTGCCGTCCGACGGCTACCCGACCGCCTCGCTCCCCGAGGACGCGGCGCACGGCGCCTGGCTGTACCGGGACAACGTCCGCCGCAGGCTGGGCAGTCCGCGCACCGACGCGTACGCCCACGTCCCCGTGCAGCTCATCACGCCGACCGGCGACGCCTTCTTGTCGCAGCGGCTCTACGACGACCTGGAGCAGTGGGTGCCCCGGCTGACCCGGCGCACCGTGGCCGCCAAGCACTGGGTGCCGCGCTCCCGGCCCGAGCAACTGTCGCGCTGGATCGGCGAGTTCGTCACGGCGCACGAGTACGGCGGCCCCGCCGTCCCGGCCGCGACCTCGACCGTCACCGGGGCGGGCGGGACGGTGCTCGGGAAGGCGGAGACCGGCGCCAAGGAGCGGTTCGGCGGCCAACTGGTGCTGGTCACCGGCGCGGCCAGCGGCATCGGCCGGGCCACCGCCTTCGCCTTCGCGGAGGCGGGTGCCCGGATCGTCGCGGTGGACCGGGACGCGGAAGGCGCCGCCAGAACCGCCGAGTTGGCCCGGCTGATCGGCGCGCCCGACGCGTGGCCCGAGACCGTCGACGTGTCGGACGCCGAGGCGATGGAGGAACTGGCCGAGCGCACGGCCGGCCTCCACGGCGTCCCCGACGTGGTGGTGAACAACGCGGGGATCGGTCTGGCGGGCGCCTTCCTCGACACCACCCCCGAGGACTGGAAGCAGGTGCTCGACGTCAATCTGTGGGGCGTCATCCACGGCTGCCGCCTATTCGGCCGGCAGATGGTGGAGCGCGGCCAGGGCGGTCACATCGTCAACACCGCGTCGGCCGCCGCCTTCCAGCCGTCCCGCTCCCTGCCCGCGTACAGCACGTCGAAGGCGGCGGTGCTGATGCTCAGCGAGTGCCTGCGGGCTGAGTTGGCGCCGCACGGCATCGGGGTGAGCGCGATCTGCCCGGGGCTGGTCAACACGCCCATCACCCGCAGCGCGCGGTTCGCGGGGGTCGGCGAGGAGGAGCAGGAGCGGCGCAGGGCGCGGTCCGCCCGGCTCTACGGGCTGCGCAACTACCCGCCGGAGAAGGTCGCCCGCGCGATCGTCCGGGCGGTGGAGCGCGACTCCGCGGTCGTCCCGGTCACGCCGGAGGCCCGCGGGGCGCGGCTGCTGTCCCGGCTCTCCCCCAAGACGCTGCGGGCGCTGGCCCGCGTGGACCCGCCGCTGTAGGCCCGCCGCCGGCTCACCACCGGCACCGGGCCGGCAGCACCGATCCCCACGCCGACACCGCCGATCTTCTCCGAAGGAGGACGCACCGCCATGAGTTACGCGATCAAGCCGCGCCGGGTCACGTTCGACTGGAAGCAGACCCCTCTGCACTGGATTCCGGGCGAGCCGACCGCGACGCACGTCATCAATGTGCTGCATCTGCTGCTGCCCGCGGGGGAGCGGTGGTTCGTGAAGGTGTTCAAGGAGGCGCTCCCCTACGTCAGCGACGAGCAACTGCTCAAGGACGTCAAGGGGTTCATGGGCCAGGAGGCCACCCACAGCGTGCAGCACGCGTATGTGCTGGAGCACCTGGCCGAGCAGAATCTCGACACCAGCGGCTACACCAAGCACGTGGAGTGGATGTTCGACGTGCTGCTCGGCGAGAAGCCGCCATGGGGCGCGCCGGTCACCCGGCGCGAGTGGCTGCGGTTCCGGCTGTCGCTGATCGCGGCGATCGAGCACTTCACCGCCGTCCTCGGCGACTGGATCCTGGACGCCGACGCGCTGGACGAGGTGGACACCGACGAGGTGATGCTGGACCTGCTGCGCTGGCACGGCGCGGAGGAGGTCGAGCACCGGGCGGTCGCGTTCGACATGTACCAGCACGTCGGCGGGGGCGGCGCGGGGCGGTATCTGCGGCGCGCGGAGGGCATGGCGTTCGCGTGGCCGACGCTGTTCTATCTGTGGGTGGTCGGGGCCCGCTACCTGATGCGGCACGACCCGGGGCTGGTCAAGGGCAAGTACCTGTTCAGGAACCACCGCGCCGCCGCCCGCCGCGGCCTGCTGCCGTCCTGGGCCGCGCTCAACGGGGCGATGCCCAGGTACCTGCGCCGGTCGTACCATCCGTCACAGGAGGGGTCGCTGAGCAAGGCCGTCGAGTATCTGGCCATGTCCCCCGCGGCCAGGGCCAGCGAAAGACCGGCGGGCCGCACCGCGGCCTCCTGACCACCGAGGAGTACGGAGGAGTGTGGGCGTGACCACCGCCGCCGAGCAGCGCGCGTACCGGATCGAGGACCTGTCCCATCTGAGCGGGACGACGGTCCGTACGATCCGCGCCTACACCGATCGCGGGCTGCTCCCGAAGCCGGAGCGCCGCGGCCGGGCCAATGTGTACGACGACACGCATCTGGCCCGGCTGCGGCAGATCGCCGATCTCCTGGAACGCGGCTACACGCTGGCCAGCATCAAGGAGCTGCTGGCGGCGTGGGACGCGGGCACCGGCCTCGGCGGAGTGCTCGGCCTGGTCGGTGAGGTGGACCGGCCGTGGTCGGACGAGACGCCCGCGCGCATCAGCCTGGCCGAGCTGATCGAGGCGTTCGGCGGGACGGCGGATCTGACGGCCGTCGAGGAGGGCCTGCAACTGGGCATCCTGGAGCCGGTGCCGGGCAGCGACGAGGAATTCCTCGTACCGAGCCCCCAGGAGCTGGCGGTCGCCGCGGAGCTGCACGCCGCCGGTGTGCCGCTGCCCGCGATCACCGGCCATCTGCGGGAGCTGCGGGTCCAGGTCGAGCACATCTCGGAGCGGTTCCTGGAGTTCACCACGGAGTACGTCTTCGAGCGGTTCCTGCGCCACCCGCCGACCGACGAGGAGGCCGAGGAGGCGGCGGCCCTGGTCCGGCGGCTGCGCCCGCTGGCCCAGCAGACCGTGGACGCGGAGCTGGCACGCGCCATGCGGATGCTCGCCACCGAGCACGTACGCCGTCACCTCGGCGACGCCGTGCTCCCCGCGCCGCCGCCGCGCCCGGCCGCCGAGCCGCCCTCGCACGTCCCGGTGCCCCTCCCGGCGCCCACGGTCGCCGCGGTCCGGGAGCTGGTCGGGCCCGACCACGTACAGGAGTTCGTGACGGCCGCCGCCGACCGGGAGATCGCGGCCCGCCGCATGGACGCCCTGACCGACCGGCGCCCCGCCGACCCGACGCACTGACCACCCGGCGCGCGGATCAGGCCAGTTGGGCGGGGGCCTCCAGGGCGATCCGCTCGAAGGCGGCGGGGTCGGTGTCGAAGTCGCTGTCGGGGATGGGCCAGTGGATGACCATCTCGTCGATCCCGGCCTCCGCGTGGCGGCCCGCGAAGTCCACGAAGGCGTCCACTGACTCCAGCGGGCGCCCCTGGTCAGGCGTGAAGCCGGTGAGCATCACCTTCGGCACTTTCAGCACGTCCCGCCCGGCCTGCGCGCACGCCGCGCCCAGCCGTTCCACCTGCCCGCGTACCGCCGCCAGCGACTCCTCCGGCGTCCCCGTCTCGTACAGCGCCGGGTCCCCCGTCGTCACCCACGCCTGCCCGTACCGCGCGGCCAGCCGCATCCCCCGCGGTCCCGTCGCCGCCAACGCGAACGGAATCCTCGGCCGCTGCACACACCCCGGAATCGTCCGCGCCTCGTGCGCCGAGTAGAACTCCCCCTCGTACGACACCTGGCCGTTCGTCAACAGCCGGTCCAGCAGCCGTACGAACTCCCCGAACCGATCCGCCCGCTCCCGCGGCGACCACGGCTCCTGCCCCAGCGCCGTCGCGTCGAACCCGCTCCCCCCGGCGCCAATCCCCAGCGTCACCCGCCCCTCGCTCACGTCGTCGAGCGTCATCAAGTCCTTGGCGAGCGTGACCGGGTGCCGGAAATTCGGCGACGTCACCAGGGTGCCCAGGCGCATCCGGCCGGTGACCGCGGCGGCGGCGGTCAGGGTCGGCACCGCGCCGTACCACGGCTTGTCCCGGAAGCTCCGCCAGGACAGATGGTCATACGTATAGGCGGTCCCGAACCCCAGGTCCTCGGCCCGCCGCCACACCTCCCGCCCCTCGGCGGCCCAACGATAGATCGGCAGAATCACAACACTCAGACGCATATGAGCGACCCTATGTCGAACTGTGTCCGCGAGCTGGCAGGGTTGACGGCATGGAACCCCCCGCTGGAGCCGCCGACTCGAAAATCCAGATCGCGGACAGTTTCGACGTTCCGTTGTTCGTACGGCACAGTTCACCGCTGGCCCCGGCTCCTCGCCCCAATCCCGTTCAAGTCAGCCATGTACACAGTGCCTGGCCCACCCCTGGAGGGATTGCACTCGACGGCGCCTATCTCGTCCGTACGACCTGGAGGGATCTCCTGGACGCCGCCACGACAGTGGGCAGGGACATCGCCCCGTGGCTGACCGCCGTGCCACACCTGGCGCGTCACGAGATCACCTCTCGAAGGCATCCTCTAGCGGCCTACTTGATCCGCCAGCGGACCATCGGTTCTCCGGGTCAGGGTTCCGGGCAGGAGATCGTACCCAGCGTTGTCTATACGCACGGAACCGAAGACTCAACGCGTTCGGCGTTCGGTTACCACATCGGCATGACGATGGCCGAATGGGCCTGCCGCGGTCTCATGGGTCTGGGGCCGACGACTCACGCGGAGAGTGCTGTGCCACCGGGGGCCACCGAGGAGTGGAAGAAACGGAAGAGTCTCCCGGATCTCTTTGGAGCGCATCCGGTGACGTCGGAACTCTGGCTGGTGGAGGCGAAGGGCGGCCGTCGCCTCCCGGTGAGCGCACGAAAGAAGGGCGCGCGGCAGTTGGCCGTTGAGGCGGTACTGCCGAGTCCGTACCGCAAGATCCTGTGCGGAACCAGCCTTGAGCGCCGGCTCTTCATGATGATCGACATCGAAAAAGATCTCCGGGCCGATGCCGCAGCCGCAGCCGCAGCCGCCGTGCCATCGAGCAGCGTGGACGAGGCCGATGAGGAGGCCTTGCGGAGGGATGACGACGTGTTGCTCGACCTGGCCAGGTCCAGACTGCTCACTTACCTCGCACTCAGCTCTCTACCCCGCGCCGCGCTGCGGCTGGCTCCGGTCGGAGCGGGAAGCGGTCGACGAAGTACGGCGGCAGCTGGGCTCGTACGACTGCTGGAGCGCGACAGCGGGACCGCGGAGCTTCGGCGGCAACTCGGACCCGACGCCATGACCGAAGCGGGCATTCGCAGGCACGAAGGCGTGGACATGTTGATCGCGAGGCTTCCCGGCTCGGATCTCATGCTCGGTCTGTCGCGACGACTGTACGGTGCCTGCCGCGCAATCGCCGAGGAAGAACGGGCCTTGGTCCGCCGCACCCAGGAGAAATTTCCCGAACTCCGCACGATCGAGGGCCTCCGGCCGGGGCGCAGTGAGATCGCTCTGAGCGACAGTCTCTACGAGCGACGAGTACGCGATCGCTCCGAATACCTGACCATGGCACGCAACCGGGAGCGGAGCAGGCTCGGTCAAGCGGCGCGCCGTGGCTTCGCCGATGGGAGGAAACGTCGTGGCTGCAACTGACGGACGTGTCACCCCGACTCGTACTCCCGGACGCAAATGGCTACCTCGAGGCCGCCACGCCGGACACCTATCTGGCGGTGGAGCGCGAATCCATTGACAAGCAGACGGCCTGACCGCGTCGGCGGACGGACGCTGTCGCAGAGCCCCACCATGCGCATACCGTAGTATGCTCGGACCATGGCTGATACGACGCGCATCACCGTGACTCTGCCCACTGAACAGGTGACAGAGCTGAAGAAGCTCACTGACAACGTCTCCGGTTACGTCGCCGAGGCAGTGGCCCGACAGATCCGGCATCAGCTGCTCGGCGCGGATCTGCGCAACCACGAAGAAGAGCACGGGGCCTTCAGTGAAGAAGAAGTGATGGAGGCCCGCGAACGGATTTTCGGCGCGGCGGAGTCCGCGGGTGGCGCGAGCGCCGCGTGAACCAGCACATCGAGACTGTCGTTCTGGACAGTGAAGGGCTGTCCGCATGGATCGCCCAGGACCGGAAGATCCTGACCCTGTTCAAGGTGTTCCACGAGATGGGCGCGGATCTGGTCATCAGTGCGAACACCATCGTGGAGGTCAGTCACTCGCGCGTGAACATGCCCCGCCTGCAGTGGGCCCTGTCCAGGGTCAAGGTGGAGCCGGTCACCGAGCAGACGGCCAAGGCGGCGGCGAAGCTGCTCAAGGCCGCCGGGCTTCACGGGCACAAATACGCGATCGACGCGACCGTCGCGGAAACGGCCCTACGGCAGACCGGCCCGGTCGCCATTCTCACCTCCGACGTCGACGACATGACCCGGCTCTGCGGTGAGCACGTCAGGCTCATCAGCCTCTGACCGTCGTTTCCGCAGGTCAGCTCGTGATGCATGAAGGCGGCTTGGCCGACGTCACCAGGGTGCCCAGGCGCATCCGGGCGGTGACCGCGGCGGCGGCGGTCAGGGTCGGCACCGCGCCGTACCACGGCTTGTCCCGGAAGCTCCGCCAGGACAGATGGTCATACGTATAGGCGGTCCCGAACCCGAGGCCGGGCGCGTCAGGGGGGCGGGGGCGGAGGGGTTTGTACCAGAGGGTGGACGGACTCTTGGTGCGGGGACGGGTCTGCTGTACAAATATGACCCATGAATCACGATCTTTTGGTGCGACGCCTGGTCATCGACCTGTGCCGACGCCCGGTTTCGTGTTGTCGCTGATCACGCGTCTCTGACGCCGCCCGCCGTTCGGTCCTCGACCCGGCGCGGCCCCTTTCCCGAACTTCGTTGAGCCCACCCCGTCGTGGGGCGTTCGGCTCTGCCCTTTTCCCCTTCTGCTCTCGCTCGGGGACAGTCGCCGCTGTCGCTTGACGTCGACCGCGCCTGCCCTGGCACCCCCATGGAGGCAGTCCGTTGTCCGCCACCTCACGCCTGCCAGAAGCCGGTCCCGCCGCGATATCCGACGAGCCGACCGAGCCGACCGATCCGGCCGATCCGCCGGGGCGCGGCCGTCCTCGCGCGAAGGGCGTCTGGGCGCGCGTACGCCGTCTCGCGCTGCCGCTCGGCTCGCTCCTGCTCTTCCTCGTGCTGTGGCAACTGCTGGCGGCGAGCGGGAAGTGGAGCGAGACGCTGGTGCCGCCCCCCGCCAAGGTGTGGGACGCGTTCATCGACGTGTCCACGACGCACGACGGGGTGCGGGGCTACAACGGCACCACTCTCATCGACCACTTGGCCATCAGCCTGCGCCGCATCGCGATCGGCGGCGGTATCGGCATCGCCCTCGGAGTGCTGTTCGGCCTGCTCATGGGCACGGTCGGCTGGGTGCGCTCGCTGTTCGAGCCCTGGATCACCTTCCTGCGGACGCTGCCGCCGCTGGCGTACTTCTCCCTGCTGATCATCTGGCTGGGCATCAACGAGGAACCGAAGATCACCCTGCTGGCCATCGCCGCCTTCCCGCCCGTGGCGGTGTCGACCACCGCGGCCGTCGCCGCCGCGCCGCGCGGCCTTGTCGAAGCGGCCCACGCGCTCGGCGGGTCGCGGTGGGACGTCATGCGGGACGTCATCGCCCCGTCGGCGCTGCCGGAGATCCTCACCGGCGTCCGGCTGGCGGTCGGGGTCACGTACTCCTCCCTCGTCGCCGCCGAGCTGGTCAACGGGCTGCCCGGCATCGGCGGCATGGTCAAGGACGCCGCCAACTACAACAACACGCCGGTGGTGCTCGTCGGCATCTTCACCATCGGCGTCTCGGGACTCGTCATCGACGGTCTGCTGCTGTGGCTGGAGCGCAGCGTCGTGCCGTGGCGCGGCCGTTCCTAGTTCCCGGCCGACCGCCCGCCCCCCCCGTCCGTGGCCCGGTCCCTCGCAGCCCGCAGCGAGCAGCCCGCGGCTCCGGACCCCCGTAACCCGCAACCCGCGACCCGCGACCCGCAACCCGCAGCCCGCAGCCCGCAGCCCGCAGCCCACAACCGGTACCCCGTACGCCCTTCGCCCCGCCCGTCCCCTCCTCGCACAGAAACGGCTCCCCATGTCTGCCTGGAAGCACCGAGTTCCCGTCGGCACCGCCGCCCAAGGACCCTCGCGCCGCCTGCTGCTCGGCGGTGCGCTGGCCGCCGCGGCCTCCGTCGCCCTCACCGCCTGCGGCTCGGACGGCGGCAGCTCGTCCGGCGGTTCCAAGCGGCTGCGCATCGGCTACTTCGCCTTCCCCAGCGGCGACTTGCTCGTGAAGAACCACAAGCTGCTGGAGAAGGCGCTGCCGGACTACAAGATCACCTGGATCAAGTTCGACTCGGGCGCCAGCGTCAACCAGGCGTTCCTGGGCAAGTCCCTCGACATCGGCGCCCTCGGCTCCAGCCCCTTCGCGCGCGGGATCTCCGGCTCCTCGCCGATCCCGTACAAGGCCGCGTTCATCCTCGATGTCGCGGGCGAGAACGAGGCGTTGGTGGCCCGCAAGAGCACCGGCATATCCGATGTGGCCGGTCTCAAGGGGAAGACGGTCGCGACGCCGTTCGCCTCCACCTCGCACTACAGCCTGCTGGCGGCGCTGGACGCGGCGGGCCTCAAGGCGTCGGACGTCAAGCTCGTCGACCTCCAGCCGCAGGCGATCCTCGCCGCGTGGCAGCGGGGGGACATCGACGCCGCGTATGTGTGGCTGCCGACCCTGGACGAACTGCGCAAGACCGGAACGCAGTTGATCAGCAGCAAGGAGATCAGCGCGGGCGGCAAGCCGACGCTGGACCTGGCCGTGGTCTCGGACGCGCTGATCGCCAAGGACCCGCACGCGATCGACGTGTGGCGCAAGGCGCAGGCGCAGGCGCTCGGGCTGCTCAAGTCCGACCCCGAGGGCACGGTCAAGGCCGTCTCCGCCGAGCTGGACATCAGCGCGGACGACGCCAGGAAGCAGCTCGCGCAGGGCGTGTTCCTCACCCCCGACGAGGTCGCCTCCGCCGCGTGGCTGGGTACGGAGGGGCAGCCGGGCAAGCTCGCGACGTATCTCACCGGCACCGCCCGGTTCCTGGCCGACCAGAAGCAGATCGACGCCGCGCCGTCCGAGGACGTCGTCGGCAAGGCGCTGTATCTGAAGGGGCTGCCCGATGTCCTCAAGTGAGACGGCGAGCGGGACCGTTGGCCGGACGGCCGACAAGACCACCGGGCCCGAGGCTGCCGCGGCTGCCGACACCCCCCGCTCCGACACCAACCGTGCCGACGCCACACCCGCCGCCGGGGTCATCGCGCTCGACCGCGTCACCCACCGGTACGGCAAGGGCGAGGAGGCGGTCACCGCCGTGGGACCGGTCGATCTGACCGTGCCCGCGGGCGAGTTCCTGGTGCTCGTCGGCGCGTCCGGCTGCGGCAAGAGCACGCTGCTGCGGCTGATCGCCGGATTCGAGCGGCCCGCCCACGGCTCGGTACGGGTGTCGGGCGTCGAGCCGCTGCCCGGCAAGGCGGCCGGCGTGGTGTTCCAGCAGCCCCGGCTCTTCCCGTGGCGCACGGTGAAGGGCAACATCGACCTGGCCCTGCGCTACGCCGGGGTCGACCGGGACCAGTGGCCCCGGCGCCGTGCGGAACTCCTCGCACGCGTCGGCCTGGAGGGCACCGAGAAGCGGCGGATCTGGGAGATCTCCGGCGGCCAGCAGCAGCGTGTCGCCATCGCCCGCGCCCTGGCCGCCGACCACCCGCTGTTCCTGCTGGACGAGCCGTTCGCGGCGCTCGACGCGCTGACCCGCGAACGGCTCCAGGAGGACGTACGCCTGGTGACCGCGCAGACCGGGCGGACCACCGTCTTCGTCACGCACTCGGCGGACGAGGCGGTCTTCCTCGGCACCCGCATCGTGGTGCTGACCAAGGGGCCGGGCACCGTGGCCCTCGACCTGCCGATCCCGCTGCCGCGCGGCGACATCGACGCCGACGCGCTGCGCGACAGCGAGGAATTCGCCGAGCTGCGCGCCCGGGTCGCGCACACCGTGAAGGCCGCGGCGGCCTGATCCCTGGTCCCCGGTCCTCACGACCTCTCCGTCCACGACACCCGCGCTCCGTATCGACGACATCCGCGACATCCGCGATACCCGCGGCACCCGCGGCACCCGCGACACCCGCGACACCCGCGACACCCACACCATCCGCGACAGAGGAGGAACCACAGGTGAGCATCACCAGCGAGCAGCCCGCCGTAACCGACGCCGACCGTCCGACGACGTCGTCAAGGCCGTCCCCTTCGTCAACGCCGTCAACGCCGTCCCCGTCGCCGAGGGCGACCCCGTCCTCAACGGCGTCCCGTCTGCCGATCACCCCGCTCGGCCCGCGCTTCGGCGCGGAGATCCACGGCATCGACCTCGGCCGGCTGGACGACGACCAGGTCACCGCGATCAGGGCGGCCCTCGTGGAGCACAAGGTGCTCTTCGTCCGGGGCCAGGACATCGACGACGCGGCGCAGATCGAGTTCGGCCGCCGCCTGGGCGAGGTCACCACCGGGCACCCGATCCACGACTCCGGCGACGTGGCCCCCGAGGTGTACGCCGTCGACAGCCAGGACAACGGCTTCGCGGACGTCTGGCACACGGACGTGACGTTCGTACGGCGCCCGCCGGCGATCTCCGTACTGCGCGCGGTGCTGCTGCCGCCCAACGGCGGCGACACGACATGGGCCGACAGCCAGCTCGCCTACGAGTCGCTGTCGCCGGGGCTGCGGGCGTGGGCCGACTCGCTGACGGCGGTGCACGACGGCACCCGCGAGTTCGGGTACTACCTGGCCCAGCGCAGGAAGGGCCGCGGGAACGTGTGGGAGGGAGAGGAGTACACCGAGCTGAAGCCGGTGGAGCACCCCGTGGTGCGGGTGCACCCCGAGAGCGGGCGCAAGGGGCTCTTCGTCAACCCGGGCTTCACCTCGCACGTTCTCGGGGTGTCGGACCACGAGAGCCGGGGGCTGCTCGACATCCTCTACGCCCACCTCACCAAGCCCGAGCACCTCGTACGCCACCGGTGGAGCGCCGGTGACGTGGCCCTGTGGGACAACCGCAGCACCGCCCACTACGCCAACCGCGACTACGGCGACCAGCACCGCGTCATGCACCGCATCACGTTGAGCGGGGACACGCCGGTCGGCCCCGTCGCAGGAGCAGGAACCGGAGCCGGAGCAGGAGCCGGAGCAGGAGCAGGAGCCGTGGGCTGACGGGCGGCACCGGGAAGTCCGCTCCGGCCCGCGCCGCCCGCGCCTCACCCGCCCCGCCCCCCGCCCCCGGGCCCCGAACCCCGGGGGCGGGGCTGACCGCGCCGATCACCTTTGCTTATCATCAGGTGTAGACATCACATGTAGACATCGGCTGTAGGCATCGGTCCGCCCCTGTCGGGCGCACGCAACACACGGTGCCTCAGGACCCGGGCGCGAGGAGCACGATGGAGTCGGCACGGTCGCGGGCACTGGTGCCCTGTCTGGCGTTCATATGCCTGGTCACCGCCGTGATCGGCAGCCTCGGGGCACCGCTCATCCCGTCCATCGCCTCGATGGACCACGTGTCCGTGACCGACGCGCAGTGGTCGCTGACGATCACCCAGCTGGTGGCGGCGGTGGCCACGCCCGTGATGGGGCGGCTCGGTGACGGGCCGCACCGCAGGACCGTCGTCGTCGGCACCCTCGCGCTGGTCGTCGTCGGCTGCGTGCTGGCGGCGCTCCCCCTGGGCTTCGCCGCGCTGCTCGTCGGCCGCGCCCTCCAGGGCATCGGTCTCGGGCTCACGCCGCTGACCATCGCCGTGGCCAGGGACGTACTGCCCGCCGCCCGCGCCGTTCCGGTGATCGCCCTGCTGTCGATCACGGCCGTGACGGGGGTGGGCCTGGGCTATCCGCTCACCGGTCTGATCGCGCAGGGCGGCGGCGTCCGCGCGGCGTACTGGTTCGGCGTGGCCGTCAGCGTGCTCGGCCTGGCCGCCGCCGCGTGGGTCGTCCCGGCCGCGCGGCATCGCGCCCGCGTCCGGCTGGACGGGGTCGGCGCGGTGCTGCTGGCCGTGGCCACCGCGTCGCTGCTGGTCGCGATCAGCGAGGGCGAGAGCTGGGGCTGGGCCTCGGCGCGCGTGGACGGCATGATCGCCGCGTCCGTCCTGCTCTTCGCGGGCTGGGTGTGGTGGGAGCTGCGTACGGATCATCCGCTGGTCACACTGCGGCTGGTACGTGACCGGGCGGTGCTGACCGCGAGCGTCGCGGCGGTGCTCGCGGGCGTCGGCATGTACCTGCTGCTGTCCACCGTCACCAGGCTGGTGCAGACGCCCGCCACCACGGGGTACGGGCTGGGCCGGACGGTGGTCGTGGCCGGTCTCGCCCTGACGCCGTTCTCCCTGGGCAGCTTCCTGGCCAACCGGCTCACCCCGGTGCTGGTCCGCCGGATCTCGCCCCAGCGGGTCCTGCCGATGAGCTGCCTGGTGCTGCTCGCCGCGATGGCCCTGTTCACCGCATGGCGCGGGAACATGGCGCAGATCATGGCGGTCATGTTCGTCGCGGGCCTCGGCGTCGGGGTCATCTTCGCGGTCGTGCCGGGCTTCCTCGTCCGCGCGGTGCCCGCGCACGAGACGGGCAGCGCCATGAGCTTCAACCAGGTGCTGCGCTACATCGGTTACGCGGTCGGCAGCGCGCTGAGCGCGGCCGTGCTCGAAGCGCACACCGCGGAAGGCGCGGCGTTCCCCACGTCCGGTGGGTACAGTGCGGTGGGGCTGCTGAGCTGCGGCGTCTGGCTCGCCGCCGCCGTGGTGGCGGTGGCCGTGCCGTGGCGCCGACGCGGTTCGTCGGCACGGCCCGGTCCGTCGGCACGGCCCGGTTCGTCGGCACGGCCCGCGGTGGCGGCCCAGGCGCGCCCCCGGGTGCGGGCGCGGCCCGGCGAACACGACGACCTCCACGAACTGGACGGAACGGCCGCGGAATGAGTGGAACGACACCGGCCGACGAACGGCCCGCCGGGGCGGCCCAGCACCGGCGCGACGCGGCGGGCAGCCGCGATCGCCTGCTGAAGGCCGCGGGCGAGCTGTTCGCCGAGCACGGGTACGACCGCACCACCGCGCGGGCCATCGGCAGCCGCGCCGGGGTCGATCCGGCGATGATCGCCCGCTACTTCGGCGGCAAGGCCCAGCTCTACATCGCCACGCTGCGCACCAACGACGGCCCGGACGACATCGTCGACCTCCTCGACCCCGACCGTCTGGCGACCATCCTCGACCGCACCCGGCGCCACGGCCCCAACCCCGTCTACCAGGTCGCCGTCCGCCCCCACGAGGACCCGGCCGGTCAGCAGGCCACCCGCGCGGAGCTGCACCGCCGTGTCGTGGACCCCCTCCACCGGCGCCTGCTCGCAGAGGGCACCCCCGACCCCGCCCTGCGCGCCGAACTCATCGCCGCCGCCTTCATCGGCGTCGTCCTGGCCCGCGGCTCCGGCGCCTTCACCCGCCTCCCCGCCCTCCCCGACGCCGAGCTCCGCACCCTCCTCCTCCAGATGCTGACCCCCCAAGACCCGAGCCCGGACCCCGACCCGGACTCCGCCCCGGACCCCGACTCCGCCCCGGACCCGGCCCCTGACCCCGACTCCGCCCGCTAGGGGAGGGCCGGGAGGGCGAAGAGGCGGGCGGCGTTGTCGTGGCAGACGGCGCGGAGCCAGGCGGCGCCGAGGCCGGTGGATTCCAGGGCGTGGAGGGCGTGGGCGTAGGAATAGGGGATGTTGGGGAAGTCCGTGCCGAGCAGGACGCGGTCGGCGAGGGCGGACAGGCGGGGCAGGGCCGCGGGCGGGAAGGGGGCGGCCGACTCGCTGAAGTCGGTGAAGGCCATGGTGGTGTCGAGCAGGACCCGCTCGTGCCGCTCGGCGAGGCCGAGGAAGTCCTCGTACTCCGGCATTCCCAGGTGGGCGACGACGAGCCGCAGCCGCGGATGCCTGGCGAGCAGGGCGGCGACGGGGGCGGGGCCGGTGAAGGGGCCGGGGACCGGGCCGGAGCCGCAGTGGGTGACGACGGGAACGCCGGTGTCGGCGAGCAGGCCCCAGACGTCGTCGAGCAGCGGGTCGTTGGGGTCGTAGCCGCCGACCTGGAGGTGGCACTTGAAGACGCGCGCACCCTGGGCGAGGGCGCGGCGTACGTCGTCGGGGGCGCCGGGCTCGGCGAAGAACGTCGCGGTGTGCAGGCAGTCCGGGGTGCGGGCGGCGAAGTCGGCGGCCCAGTCGTTCAGCCAACGCGCCATGCCGGGCTTGTGCGGATAGAGCATCGAGGTGAAGGCCCGTACGCCGAAGCCGCGCAGGGTCTCGACACGCCGCCGCTCCTCCTCGCGGTACGCGATCGGCCAGGCGCGGCCGACGAGCGGACCGGCCGCGTCGAAGTACGCCCACACCTTGGCCATGACGCGCTCGGGCATGAAGTGGGTGTGCACGTCGATGAGGGCGTCGAGGCCCAGGGCCTGGCGGAACGCGGCGACCTCGGCCTGTTCGCCGCGCCGGGGCGGCTCCTCGGGAGGGGACACGCCGCCACCTTATCCAGCGCCTCAGGACCGGCCGCGGCCCCGTCGGTGCGGGGCGGCACAGGACCCCCTTGGTCCGAATGAGTGGCGTTTATGTGTATATCCGCGAATCCGGGGTGCGGCTCCCACGATTCCGTGCCGTCTTCCTCATGATCGGAGAAGTCAGATTTCCGCACCAAGGAATCGAGAGGTCATGAACGTCTTCAAGAACGTCACCGCCTTCTGGAGCGCCTTCGTCGGCGTGCTCCTCAAGCTCGTCGCCGGGCTCGGCTTCGCCACTCCGGCCCGCACCGCCCGCGTCCACACCGCCGCCGCCCAGGCCGCCGCCGCCCAGGCCGCCGCCGTCCCGGCCGCCACCGTCCCGGCCGCGGCCGTCGCCGCGGCGAACGGTACGCGCGCCACGCCGACCCCCACCAGGACACCGTCCTGCGCCGCACTGCTGCCGGCCCCGCGCCCCAGCAGCCGCTCGCTGCCGCCCACGATGAAGCAGCGCATCAGGGCCGAGGCGCACGGCTCCTCCCCCTCCGCCCGCAGCATCGCTCCGGACACCGGCGAGGCCCTGCCGTACCCCGCCAGTCCGGCCCTCGCGGACCACGCCCTGACCAGCACCGCGGACGAAGCGGTGCTCGTCCGCTGAGCCGGACCGCGTACCTAGATCCCGTACGTGGTCCCCGCACGGAGATCCCGCACGGAGATCCCGCAGGAACTTCCCGGGACGCAGTCCCCGCACGAACTCCCCTTCCGTACAAGCTTCTTGTACGACCAGCACCGCACCAACCCCACAGATTTCTGCGCCCCACAAGCGCAGCGCTCACCCTCGTCGCACCAGCAGCCGCACCAGCAGCCGCGCCGGCGGCCGCACCAGCCAGTCGTACCGTCAGCCGTATCCGCTGCCAGTCCGTCAGCCCGTACCCCTGCCGTGATCGCGTGACCCGCGCCCCTGTGACGCCCCCGGGAGCGATGGGATCAAGCCGGAATCGCGGCCGAAACGGGCTCGGCTGAGCGGGTATCCGCACCTTTGTGCGGGCGGGGCAAGGATGCGCAAGGATGGGCCCGTGACCTCAGCCAATGAGCCCAGCGGGCAGCATCGATCAGCGGACGTGTCGTCCGCCGCCTCCTACACCGCCCCTCCGCCGCGGCTGATCGCCACCGACCTGGACGGCACGCTGCTGCGCGACGACAAGACGGTGTCCCCGCGTACGGTCGCGGCGCTCGCCGACGCCGAGGCCGCGGGCATCGAGGTCTTCTTCGTCACCGGACGCCCCGCACGCTGGATGGACACCGTCGCGGCCCACCTCGCGGGGCACGGCATGGCCATCCTGGCCAACGGCGCCTCCGTCTGGGACCTGCACAAAGGCGAGTTGATCGAGGCGTTCCCGCTGCCGGAGGACGACGCCCTCGCCGTCGCGCACGCGCTGCGCGCCGCCGTGCCCGGCACGACCTTCGCCGTCGAACGCGCCGACACCTTCTACCGCGAGCCGGACTACCCCCGCGTCATCGAGCCGGACTTCGGCCCCACGGCCCCGATCGAGGAACTGCTCGCCGTGCGCGACCCGCGCCAGCCGCTGCTGAAGCTGCTCGCCAAGCACCCGTCCATCGACCCGGACGAATTCCTCGCCATCGGGCTGAGCGTGGCGGGGCAGCACGGCGAGATCACCCGGTCCAGCGACAGCGCGCTGCTGGAGATCAGCGGCGAGGGCGTCAGCAAGGCCACGACGCTGGCGCGATGTTGCGCCGAGCGCGGGGTGTCCGCCGCCGAGGTCGTCGCCTTCGGCGACATGCCGAACGACCTCGCGATGCTCGGATGGGCCGGTACGTCGTACGCCGTCGCGAACGCCCATCCCCGCGTCCTGGCCACGACCACGCACCGTACCGAGTCCAACAACGACGACGGGGTCGCCCGCGTCATCGAGCGGATCATCGCCGCCCGGCACGCGGACAGGCCCTAGCCCGTACGGGGACGGCCAGTCGCACCGCTCCGCCCAGTCAGTCCGTACGCAGCGGCGCCTCCCACCGCACCGTCGTGCCCGCGCCCTCGGGGCCCGGCCCGAACTGGCTCGATCCGCCCAGCGATTGGGCGCGGCGGGAGAGATTGCGCAGGCCGCTGCGGCGGCCGGCCGGGGGGATGCCGACGCCGTCGTCGGTGGCGGTCAGGCGGACCGCGTCGCCGCCGTCGGGAAGGGTGGCGGTGGCGTCGAGGGTGATGTCGATGCGCGAGGCGCGGGCGTGCCGGAAGGCGTTGGAGAGGACTTCGCGCAGCGCCGCGACGAGGTTCTTGGCGGTGGGCTCGCCCACCAGCGCGTCGACCGGTCCGATGAAACGTACGGACGGCTGGAAGCCGAGCGGGACGGCGGCGGTGCCGACCTCGCGCAGGACGCGGGCGCGCAGTCCTGAGGGGGCGTCGTCGGGCGCCTGCTGGAGGGCGTAGACGGCGGTGCGCACCTCCTGGATGGTGGCGTCGAGTTCGTCGACGGCGTGGCCGATGCCCTCGCGCACCTCGGGCGTACGGGCCCTGCGCCCCGCGCCCTCCAGCATCATGCCGGTGGCGAAGAGCCGCTGGATGACGAGGTCGTGCAGGTCGCGGGCGATACGGTCGCGGTCCTTGTAGACGGCGAGGCGTTCGCGGTCGCGCTGCACGTCGGCCAGGACGAGGGCGAGCGCGGCCTGGGCGGCGAACTGGGTGGCCAGTACGCGTTCGGCCTCGGTGAACGGACGGCCGCCGGGCTCGCGCGGCAGCGCGAGGATGCCGATGACACAGTCGTTGCTCCGCAACGGGAGCATCATGGTCGGCCCGAAGCGTTCCGCCAGCCGCGTGGTGGTGCGCGGGTCGGAGGCGGCGTCCGCCACGAAGACGGCCTCGCCGTTGAGGAGTTGGGCCGCGATCGGATTCTGCGGCGGGATGACGGTGCCGACCATGCCGGCCGGCTCGGCGGCGGAGGCCGCGACGACCTCGAGGCCGCCGTCCCCGGCCCCGTTCTCGTCGAGGCTCGGCAGCATGACCAGCGCGGCGGCGGACTCGGCGAGCTTGCGGGCCCACACCGCGACGACGTCGAGCGCGTCGCTGGTGCCGTCCCCGGTGAGCAGGGCCGTGGTGACGGCGGCGGCGCCGCTGATCCAGTGCTCGCGCTGCCGGGTGGCCTCGTACTGCCGGGCGTTGCCGATCGCGATCCCGGCCTCCATGGCGAGGATGCGCAGCATGGCGGTGTCCTCGTCGGTGAACGGACGGCCGCCGCGCTTCTCGGTGAGGTAGAGATTGCCGAAGATCTCGGTGTGGACGCGGATCGGGACGCCCAGGAAGCTGCTCATCGGCGGATGGCCGGGCGGCAGGCCCACCGCGCGGGCGTCGTCCGACAGGTGGGCCAGCCGCAGCGGCACCGGGTGCCGGATCAGCTCGCCGAGCAGCCCGGTGTGGCCGTCGGGCAGCGCGCCCATCCGCTCGGCGTCGGCCTCGTTGATCCCGTACGTGATGAAGTCCGCGAGTCCCGAGCCGTCCGCGTCGAGGACGCCGAGCGCGGCGTAACGCGCCCCGGCCAGCTCGGCCGCCGTCTCCACGATGCGGCGCAGCGTGGTGTGCAGCTCGATGCCGGTGCCGACCGAGACGACCGCTTCCAGCAGTTCCGGCAGCCGGACGGTGATCTGGGAGGCGATGCCCTGGAAGCTGAGGGTGGTCGGCTCGGGGGTCTCCCCGTCGCCCGGAGCGTCTCCGGAGGAGGTCGGTCCCGCGGGGGGTGCCGCGCCGTAGGCCGGGGCGTATGCCGGGGCGTCCTCGTCGTTCGGGGCCGCCCCGGCCGTCTCCTGGCGCGCTTCCGCGGGCGTCCCGCCGGGCGTCTCACTGTCTGAGGCCATGAGCCGAGGTTATTTGGTGGCGTATGTCCGGGAAAGTCAGGCGGTGCCCGTGCCCACGAGCGAACGCGGTCCCGAGGCGGCGGCCGTGGCCCCCGCCAGAGCCGTGTCCGCGAGCCGTTCCCGCTCCAGGGTGCGGCGGAACGGCCCCTCGGCCGCCGCCAGTTCCTCGTAGCCGCCGCGCTGCACGACCCGTCCCCGCTCCAGCACCACGATCTCGTCGACCGCGCCGCCCGCGAGACCGGCCAGCCGGTGGGTGATCAGCAGCGTCGTACGGCCGCGCGTGGCAGCCAGCAGATCGGCGGTCAGGGCGTCGGCGGTGGCCAGGTCGAGGTGTTCCGCGGGCTCGTCCAGGACGAGGACGGGGAAACGGGCGAGCAGCGCGCGGGCCAGGGCCAGGCGCTGGCGCATGCCGCCGGACAGCCGGGCGCCGTGTTCGCCGACGAGGGTGTCCAGGTCGATGTCCAGCCGGGCGGCGGCCAGCGCCTCCCGGAGTTCGCCGTCGTCCGCGCCGGGGCGGGCGAGCCGCAGATTCTCCCGGACGGTGCTGTCGAAGACGTGCGCGTCCTGGGCGCACAGGCCGACGAGGCGGCGTACGTCGTCGCCGTCCAGGCCCGCCGCGTCCTGCCCCGCCAGCGTGTACGTGCCCGACTCGGTGTCCAGGAACCGCAGCAGTACGTGGGCGAGGGTCGTCTTGCCCGCGCCCGAGGCGCCGACGACCGCGATCCTGCGGCCCTCGGTGAGGGTGAGGCCGACGCCGTCCAGCGCCGGTGCGTCCTGGCCCGGGTGGCGGGCCGTCACCTCCCGTACGACCAGCGGGAACGGTGACGAGGGCGGGGTCGCGGGCCGCTCCGGCTCGCGTACGGGCAGCGGCGCGTCCAGCACCTCGCTCACCCGCGCCGCCGAGCGCCGGCTCCGCTGCCGTTGCTGGGCCGCGAGCGGCATCCCGGCGACGGCCTCGAAGGCGGCCAGCGGCGTCAGCACGAGCACGGCCAGCGCGACGCCCTGGAGGTGGTGGCCGCTGACGGCCCGGACGCCGACGTACGCGCACGCCGTCACCGTCACCCCGCTGACCAGCGCGGTCAGTCCGGCGCCGAGCGCGGTCGCGGCGGCCGAACGGGCCGCGATCCGGGTGAGCGTACGGTCGGCGCGCGCCGCGTCGGCGCGGCGGCGCGGGAGGGCGCCCGCCACGGTCAGTTCGGCGGTGCCGGTGAACAGGCCGAGGACGCGGGCGGACAGTTCGCCCCTGGCGGGCGCGAGGCGCGCCTCGGTGCGGCGGGCGACGGCGGCCGACAGCGCGGGGACGGCCACGCCCGCGGCGAGCAGCCCGCAGGCCAGGATCAGCCCGGCGGCGGGCAGCAGCCAGCCGGTGAAGGCCGCGGTCGCCACGGACACGAGGCCGCCGGTCAGCGCGGGCAGCAGCCACCGCAGGTAGTGGTCCTGGACGGCGTCCACGTCCGCGACCAGGCGCGAGAGCAGGTCACCGCGGCGCGTCCCGCCGAGTCCCGCGGGCGCCAGCCGCTCCAGCCGCCGGAACACCGCCACCCGCACCCCGGCCAGCGCCCGGAACACCGCGTCGTGCGCCACCAGCCGCTCGCCGTAACGAAACACGGCCCGCCCGATCCCGAACGCCCGCGTCGCCGTCACGGCCACCATCAGATACAGCACCGGCGGCTGCTGCGACGCCCGGCTGATCAGCCACCCCGACGTCGCCATGAGCCCCACGGCCGACAGCAACGCCGCCGCCCCCAGCCCGACGGCCCCCACGAACCGCCCCCGCGCGCCGCCACCACGAACGCGAAGCGCCTCCGGCCCGGACCGCCCCACCACCCCCACAGCCGCCCGCCGCACCCGCAGCCCCACCCGCCAGAGAACCCCGCCATCCGCCGTCGCGGCCGCACGAGCCGCCGCCGCGACAGGCGTGGGCTCGGACGGGGTGACGTCCCCCACGGAGACCACCGTGCCGCCAGGCACCCGGCCCGTCGCCGCAGACGCCCCGTCCCCCGCCGCGGTCGGATCGCCGTCGACGGCGGAGATGCGGGGCGGCCGGAGGGAGAGGACTTTCGTGGCGAGGGGGAGGAGGGCGGGGCGGTGGGCGATGAGGAGGACGGTGCGGGTGGCGGCGAGGCGGTGGAGGGTCGTGACGATCTCGGCCTCGGTGGCGCCGTCGAGGTTGGCGGTGGGCTCGTCGAGGAGAAGCAGGGGGCGGTCGGCGAGGAAGGCGCGGGCCAGGGCGATGCGCTGGCGCTGACCCGCGGAGAGGTTCGCGCCGTCCTCGGTGAGGACGGTGGCGGGGGAGACGAAGGAGAGCGCGTCGGCGTCGGCGAGCGCGGTACGTACGGCGGCGTCGTCGGCGTCGGGCCGGGCGAGCCGTACGTTGTCGGCGACGGTCCCGGCGAACAGGTGCGGGTGCTGGGGGACCCAGGCGATCCAGCGGTGCCAGTCGGCCGGGTCGATCGCGGCGAGGTCGGTGTCGCCGACCAGAATCCGCCCCTCGGCAGCGGGAACGAAGCCGAGCAGCGCGTTGAGCAGGGTCGTCTTCCCGGCCCCGCTGGGCCCGGTGACGGCCACCGTCTCACCCGGCGCGAGGGTGAACGTCGTCGCGGCCAGCGACCCGCCCTCCCGTACGACCAGCCCCTCGACCGTGATCGCAGCATCCCGCGGATCCGGCGCGGCGGCCAGCTCCCGTACCGCACCCGCCCCGGTCCGCGGCGAGGTCTCCAGCACCTCGAAGACCTGCTCCGCCGCCGCCAGCCCCTCGGCCGCCGCGTGGTACTGCGCGCCCACCTGCCGCAGCGGCAGATACGCCTCGGGCGCGAGAATCAGCACCAGCAGGCCCGTCCGCAGGGACAGCTCGCCGTGGACGAGCCGCATGCCGATCCCGACCGCGACCAGCGCGACGGAGATGGTGGCGAGCAGTTCGAGGACGAAGGAGGACAGGAACGCGATCCGCAGCGTCTTGAGCGTGGCCCGCCGGTACTCGCCGGTGATGGCGCGGATGTTGTCGGCCTGCGCCTTGGCCCGGCCGAAGACCTTGAGCGTGGGCAGCCCCGCGACGACGTCGAGGAAGTGCCCGGACAGCCGGGCCAGCAGCTTCCACTGCCGGTCCATCCGCTCGCGGGTCGCCCAGCCGACCAGCACCATGAACAGCGGGATCAGCGGCAGCGTCACCGCGATGGTGGCGGCCGAGATCCAGTCGGCGGTGACGATCCGGGCCAGCACGACCGCGGGCACGACCACCGCGAGACCGAGCTGCGGCAGATACCGCGAGAAGTAGTCGTCCAGCGCGTCGATCCCGCGGGTGGCGAGCGTGGTCAGCTCACCGCTGCGCCGCCCGGTCAGCCAGCCGGGGCCCAGCGCGGTGGCCCGCTCCAGCAGCTGCCCGCGCAGCTGCGACTTCACCGCCGCCCCCGCCCGGTGCGCGCACAGCTCGGTGAGCCAGCCGACCAGCGCCCGCCCGACGGCGACCGCCACCAGCCACGCGAGCGTCCCGCGCAGCTCCCCGACACCCTCCCCGTCCCGGAACCCGCCGACCACCACATCGGCGATCAGCACCGCCTGGGCGATGATCAGCCCCGCCCCGGCCAGCCCGAGCAGCACCGCCCCGGCGAGGAAGACCCGGGTCGTACGCGCGTACCGCAGCAGTCGCGGATCGACAGGTTTCACGTGGAACATCTCCCTTCGGTCAGTGACCGGCTGTCAGTGATCGGCCCTCAGTGATCGGTCGCGTCAGTGATCGGTCGCGTCAGTGACCGGTCGCCGCGCCCGCGATGTGCTGGGTGCCGATGCGCTTGCGGAAGACCCAGTACGTCCAGCCCTGGTAGAGCAGGACGAGGGGCGTGGCGATGCCCGCGCACCACGTCATGATCCGCAGCGTGTACGGCGTGGAGGAGGCGTTGGTGACGGTCAGGCTCCAGGCGTCGTTCAGCGAGGACGGCATGACGTCGGGGAAGAGCGTCAGGAAGAACATGGCGATGGTCGCCGCGACCGTGACGCCGGACAGCGCGAACGACCAGCCCTCGCGTCCCGCGAGATTGGCGCCGAGGGCCCCGGCCAGGGCGACGACGGCGACGATCAACGCGGGCAGGCTGCGGCCGTCGCCGTGCGCGGCCTGGGTCCAGATCAGGAAGGCCAGCGCGAGGAGCGCGGTGAGCACGCCGACGCGGGTGGCCAGCGCGCGGGCCCGGTCGCGGATGTCGCCGAGGGTCTTGAGCGAGGCGAAGACGGCGCCGTGGAAGGTGAAGAGGCTCAGGGTGACGAGTCCGCCGAGGATCGAGTACCCGTTGAGCAGGTCCCAGAAGTTGCCGACGTACTCCTTGTTCGCGTCGATCTTCACGCCCCGCACGATGTTCGCGAAAGCGACGCCCCAGAGCAGCGCCGGGACCAGGGAGGTCCAGAAGATCGCGTTCTCCCAGTTGCGCTGCCAGCGCTCGTCGTCGCGCTTGGCGCGGTACTCGAAGGCGACGCCGCGCACGATCAGGCAGACCAGGATGATCAGCAGCGGCAGGTAGAAGCCGGAGAAGAGGGTGGCGTACCAATCGGGGAAGGCCGCGAAGGTCGCGCCGCCCGCCGTGAGCAGCCACACCTCGTTGCCGTCCCAGACCGGGCCGATGGTGTTGATCAGGACCCGCTTCTCGGTACGGTCGCGGGCCAGCAGCTTGGTCAGGACGCCGATCCCGAAGTCGAAGCCCTCAAGGAAGAAGTAGCCGGTCCACAGGACCGCGATGAGGACGAACCAGACGTCGTGCAGATGCATGTCGCACTCCTCTCAGTCGGTACGGAACAGTCGGTACGGATCAGTCGGTACGGAACAGTCGGTACGGAACAGTCGGTACGGACGCTCAGTACGAGAAGGCCATCGGGCGGTCGGCGTCCGCGCCGTCGTCGTCGCCGCCGATCCGGGTGGGGGAGCGGCGGTCGTCGTCGGTGAGCTCCGGCGGCCCCGCCTTGGCGTACTTCAGGAGCAGCCGCACCTCGACGACGGCGAGAGCCGCGTAGAGGAGGGTGAAGACGATCAGGGAGGTGAAGACCTCGCCGGTGGAGACCGTGGGGGAGACCGCGTCGCGGGTGCGCAGCACGCCGTAGACCACCCAGGGCTGGCGGCCGGTCTCGGTGAAGATCCAGCCCCAGGAGTTGGCGATCAGCGGGAAGGCCATGGTCCACAGGGCGATCCACCAGTACCAGCGCGTGAGCCGGGGGCCGATCTGCCCGTTCCTGGTGAGCATCAGGTGCGGGACCTCGTCGTCGCCGGTGCGGTGCGCGGGCGCGAGCCAGAACTTGCGGCGGGTGAGCCACAGGCCGGCCGCGCCGACGCCGATCGAGACGACGCCGAAGCCGATCATCCAGCGGAAGCCCCAGTAGGCGACGGGGATGTTGGGCCGGTAGTCGCCGGGGCCGTACTTCGCCTGCTCTTCCTTGTTGACGTCGTTGATGCCGCCCACGTAGGCGTTGAAGTTGTCGGTGGCCAGGAAGGACAGCAGGTTCGGAATGTCTATGGCCACCTTGTTGTGGCCCTTGTTGACGTCGCCGACCGCGAAGATCGAGAAGGGCGCGCCCTTCTGGCCGTCCCACAGCGCCTCGGCGGCGGCCATCTTCATCGGCTGCTGCTTGAACATGACCTTGCCGAGGGTGTCGCCGCTGATCGCGGTGAGCGCGCCCGCGACGACGGCGACGACCAGGGCGAGGCGCAGCGAGGAGCGCATCACGGAGATGTGCTGCTTACGGGCCAGGTGGTAGGCGGCGATCCCGATCATGAACGCGGCGCCGGTGAGGAAGGCGGCGGACATGGTGTGGAAGAACTGCGCCAGCGCGGTGTCCTGGGTGAGCACCGCCCAGAAGTCGGTGAGTTCCGCGCGCTTGGTCGTCGGGTTGTAGCGGTAGCCGACCGGGTGCTGCATCCAGGAGTTGGCGGCCAGGATGAAGTACGCGGACAGGATCGTCCCGATCGAGACCATCCAGATGCAGGCGAGGTGGATCTTCTTCGGCAGCTTGTCCCAGCCGAAGATCCACAGGCCGATGAAGGTGGACTCGAAGAAGAAGGCGATCAGTGCCTCGAAGGCGAGCGGGGCGCCGAAGATGTCGCCGACGAAGCGCGAGTAGTCCGACCAGTTCATGCCGAACTGGAACTCCTGGACGATGCCCGTCACCACGCCCATGGCGATGTTGATCAGGAAGAGCTTGCCCCAGAACTTGGTGGCCCTCAGGTACTTCTCGTTGCCGCTGCGCACCCACGCGGTCTGGAGTCCGGCCGTGAGCGCGGACAGCGAGATCGTCAGCGGCACGAAGAGGAAGTGGTAGACGGTCGTGATGCCGAACTGCCATCGGGCGACGTCCAGTGGACCCATTGCGAGTTGCACGATCCGTCTCCTTTTCTCCTACAACCCGATCAGCTTGTGAACGTGAATACATTCACAAGCTCAGTATTACGCACAGCAGTTCGCCCCCTGCAACCGGGGGGTCGCAAGGGGCGAAAGCGCAGGTGGGAGTGGGTTTCGGGGGATCGCGCCGACGGGCGCGCCGCCGCGTCACAGCTCCTTGCGGAAGCTTTCGGCGGTCCGCAGCAGCAGATCGTTGGCCTCGGTCTCGCCGATGGTGATCCGTACGCCCTCGCCCGCGAAGGGTCGGACGGTGGTGCCGGCCCGCTCGGCCGCCGCCGCGAAGTCCGTGGTGCGCTCCCCCAGCCGCAGCCAGACGAAGTTGGCCTGCGTCTCGGGCACCGTCCAGCCCTGCGCGGTCAGCGCCTCGACCACCCGGGTCCGCTCGGTGACCAGGCCCGCGACCCGCTCCAGCAGCGCCGGCTCCGCGCGCAGGCTGGCGACCGCCGCGTCCTGCGCGAGCTGGCTCACGCCGAAGGGCACCGCCGTCTTGCGCAGCGCCGACGCCACCGGCTCGTGCGCCACCGCGAAGCCGATCCGCAGGCCCGCCAGGCCGTACGCCTTGGAGAAGGTCCGCAGCACCGCCACATTCGGACGGTCCCGGTACAGATCGATTCCATCGGGAACATCGGGGTCGGTGATGAATTCGCGGTACGCCTCGTCCAGCACCACCAGGATGTCGGACGGCACCCGGTCGAGGAATCGTTCCAGCTCGGCCCGGCGCACCACCGTGCCGGTCGGATTGTTGGGATTGCAGACGAAGATCAGCCGCGTGCGGTCGGTGACCGCCGCCGCCATCGCGTCCAGGTCGTGCACCTCGTCCGCGTCCAGCGGCACCTGCACCGGCAGCGCGCCGCTGATCCGGGTGATGATCGGATACGCCTCGAAGGACCGCCAGGCGTAGATCACCTCGTCGCCGGGGCCCGAGGTCGACTGAAGCAACTGCTGGGCCACGCCGACCGAGCCGGTGCCGGTCGCCACGTGTGCCTCGGGCACGCCGAAACGTCCCGCCAGCTCGGCGGTCAGCGCCGAGCAGGCCAGGTCGGGATAGCGGTTGAACGTGGCCGCGGCGGCGGTGGCCGCCTCCAGCACACCGGGCAGCGGAGGGTACGGGTTCTCGTTGGAGGACAGCTTGAAGGCGGGCCCGGCCTGGGCACCGCTCTCGTCCACGGCCGGGGGTCGCCCGGGCTTGTACGTGGGGATGCCGTCCAGTTCCGCGCGCAGCTTGGGGGTCATGGCCACACCCTACGAGTGCCCGCGCCCCCTGTGGAGGTGCGGTACCCGCGATCGACTGTCGATACCGGGTCTAAGCCGCCGGAGGGGAGAAGGCGGCCAAAAAAAGGCACCCCGCGTCCCTCGTAGGAGTGAGTTGACGTCACTCCTATCGGTGGACCAATGGACGGGCATCGGCCGCACCCGCGCCGGTATCACCCACAAGGCACGCCCTGCCGCCTGCATATTCCACCTTGCATACGGGGTTCGATCTTGCAGAAACCTATCTTCTGGGGGGTAGAAACGGCAGGCGCCGACCGGACCAGCGCCGTCCTAATATCGGCAGGCCATGACAGCAGCAGGGAACCACCAGGCGAGCCGGCCCATCGGACGCCGGCTTGAGCGGGCGGGCATCAGGGACGTCGCCGCCGCCGCCGGAGTCTCGATCACGACTGTCTCCGACGCACTCAACGGCAAGGGCCGACTGCCCGACGCCACCCGCCGCCATGTGCGCGAGGTCGCCGACCGGCTGGGCTACCGCCCGTCCGCCGCCGCCCGCACACTGCGCACCGGCAGATCGGGCCTGATCGGCCTGACCGTGACGACCTACGGCGAAGAACCGTTCACCTTCACCGAATTCGCGTACTTCGCGGAGATGGCCAGGGCCGCCACCTCCGCCGCCCTGGCCCGCGGCTACGCCCTGGTCATCCTGCCCGCCTCCTCCCGGCACGACGTGTGGGGGAACGTGGCGCTGGACGGCACCGTCGTCATCGATCCCTCCGACCACGACCCGCTGGTCGCCGAACTGGTCCGGCAGGGCGTCCCGGTGGTCAGCGACGGCCGCCCGGCGGGCAGCGTGCCCGTGCACGCCTGGGTCGACAACGACCACGAGGCCGCCGTCCTCGGCATCCTCGACCACCTCGCCGCCGCGGGCGCCCGCCGGATCGGCCTGCTCACCGGCACCACCACCGACACGTACACCCGGCTGTCCACCACCGCGTATCTGGAGTGGTGCGAGCGGGTCGGCCAGGAGCCGGTCTACGAGTCGTATCCCGCGCACGACCCGCGGGCGGGCGCGGTCGCCGCCGACCGCTTACTGGCGCGGCCCGACCGCCCCGACGCCGTCTACGGGCTCTTCGACCCCAACGGCACCGATCTGCTGGCCGCCGCCCGCCGTTACGGCCTGCGCGTGCCCGACGACCTGCTGCTGGTCTGCTGTAGCGAGAGCACCGTCTACGCCAGCACCGAACCGCCGATCACCACGCTGTCGCTGAAACCGCGGCGGATCGGTACGGCGGTCGTGCAGTTGCTCATCGACGCCATCGAGGGCGTCGGCGGCGCGCATCCCGTACAGCAGGTGATGCCGACCGAGTTGATCGTCCGCACCTCTTCGCAACGGCGCGCGCACCGCACGACGGTCAGTCATCCGCGGGGGCCCGCGGGCGGCTGAGGAAGAGCGGCCGTCCGGCCGGAGGGCTCCGCCGGGCACCCCCGCGAGTGATCGGCCGAACGGGTGACCGAGCCCCCGCCGACGGCCGGAAGACGAATCGTGCGGGCGTACGAGGGAGCTAAGGGATGGTTTGTCTGCGCCCTGCGAAAACCAGGTGCCTGGGTATGTCACAACGCGACAGCGTCATTCCTATGATGGGCGGATGGCGGCGCGATCGTGGAGGGGTCGATGACTCAGGGGGCAGGTCAGGGACCCGAGCCCGGGACTTCGGAAGGCTGGCGTCCCGAGGCGTCCGCGTACGTGTCCGGGCACGAGCCGACGGCCGGTTTCGGCACGGCTCCGGCGTTTGAGCCGACGGTCGGATTCGAGCCGCGCGGCGGCTACGGGGAGACGTCCGGCGGGTACGGCGGGGCCGCGGCTCCGGCTCCGGCTCCGGCTCCGACGGAACCGGCTCCCATGCTGATCGATTCGGCTCCGGCTCCGGCCGGCACGGCATCGGCGGTCCCGGCCGCCGCGCCCGTACCGCCCGTGCCGTCGGCGACCACCGGCGGGGCGGGTGTGGCACCGGCGTACGAACCGGCCCGCGCCGCCGTACCACCGGTGCCGCCCGCGTACGACAGCGCGCCGCCCGCACAGCGGCCCGCCGCGTACGAGCCGACGCGACCCGACGCGCCCCCGGTCCCCGCGGAGTACACGCCGACCGCCCACGACCTGCCGGTGATCACCGCGGACGGCGCGGCGGGCGACCGGCCGGGACCGCTGTACGTGGTCGGCGATGTGCACGGCTATCTGGACGAGTTGCTGGCGGCGCTCGGCGAGTGCGGCCTGGTCGATGAGGAGGGCCACTGGGCGGCGGGCAGCGCCCGGCTGTGGTTCCTCGGCGACTTCACCGACCGCGGCCCCGACGGCATCGGCGTCATCGAACTGGTCATGCAGCTCTCGGCGGAGGCCGCGGCGGCGGGCGGCTACTGCCGTGCCCTGATGGGCAATCACGAACTGCTGCTGCTCGGCGCGCACCGGTTCGGCGACACCCCCGTCAACTCCACGGGCGGCACCGCCTCCTTCCTCGCCGCCTGGCGGCTCAACGGCGGCCAGCCGACCGACATGGACCGTCTCGAGGACCGCCATCTGACCTGGATGTCCCGGCTGGACGCGGCCCACGTCACCGACGGCCACCTGCTGGTGCACTCCGACACCACCGCGTATCTGGACTACGGCAGCAGCGTCGAGGAGATGAACGACACGGTCACCGGCGTGCTCCAGCGCGGCGACGCCGACGAGTGCTGGGACCTGTTCCGCAAGCTCACCAAGCGGTTCGCCTTCCGCGGCGACGGCGGGCCGCGGGCCGCCCGCGAACTGCTCGGCACCTACGGGGGCAACCGCGTCGTGCACGGGCACAGCCCGATCCCGTACCTGCTCGGCGAGGTCGGCGGCGAATATCCGGCCGACGGCGAGGAACGGGTGCACACCGTCAACGGACCGATGGTCTACGCGGAGAATCTGGCGGTGGCGATGGACGGCGGCGTCACGATGGACGGACGGCTGCTGGTCGCCCAACTGCCGCTGGTGGGTTAGCGGGTCCGTCGCGCTCCGCGCGGCGGGCCGGGCATGTCGCCCGGCGGGTCAGGCACGTCGCCGTGCCGGCCCGGCGTTTCACGGACCGGCCCGCTCCGGAAGGCACGGGCGGGGAGCGCGCCGGGGCTTCCCGCGCGGCGTCTTTGGGGTGGCGTGTCGGTGTCCGGCACATTTCGCGCCGTCAGATTTCCTGGTTGCACCCTGTCACGGTCTCGCCTCCCCGCTCTACCATCGCTGTATCCGTAGGCACGCCGCTCTCCGCGTACTCGGCCGACCGGGCCGGTTCCCCTCGGGGAACACCGGCCGCGCTCGGGGAGTCGGAGCATCGGGGGATGCACATGACCAGCGCTCCACACCTGCTCACCGAAGACCGCCCGGACTTTGAACGCGCGCTGGACGAGGCGCTGCGCACGGTCCTGCGGGATCACGGACCCGACCGTGAGCGGGCCCTCGGGCCGGACGGCGGGGACGTGGCGGAGAGCCGCCCCGCCCCGCGGCGGACGAACCACTCCAACGGTCACTCCGCCCTGAACAGCGAGCAGTTGCGCACCCTGGCGCTCGGCGCGGCCGAACTCATCGCCGACGCGGCGGCCGCCGAGTACGAGACGTACCGCGGCGTCCGGGAGGCGTCGCGGGAGGCCGCCCGCGAGTCGGCGCGCGCCCGCGACAACCGGTCCTTCGGCTACGCGGCGATGGGCGTCGCGGAGGGCGCGGGCTCCGGCGCGGGCCTGATCGCCGTCCTCGCCGTCCTGACGCCGCTGCTCGCGGGCGCCGCCGCCGTGATCTTCCTGCTGATCGGTTACGCGCTGCGGGCGATGGCCCCCGAGCCCGCCATCGCGTCGCCGCTGCGCACCGCGGGCTGGCTGTTCGCCGCCGTCACCGCCGCGTCGATACTGCTCGGCGCGGTCGGACTGCTGCTCACGGCGCTGCGCGACGGCTCCTCCGCCATACACGACTCGCCCGACGCGCTGCCGCCCGAGGTCG
Organism: Streptomyces sp. NPDC008079; assembly: GCF_042957385.1. Lineage (NCBI taxonomy): Bacteria > Bacillati > Actinomycetota > Actinomycetes > Kitasatosporales > Streptomycetaceae > Streptomyces > Streptomyces sp. NPDC008079. The sequence continues at coordinate 564,168 of NZ_JBIBIC010000001.1, read as the reverse complement.
CCGACGCGCGCGACGCCTGGTACCGGGCGCTGCTGGAGCGCGGGATGCTGCCCTTCCTGGAGGACGCGGCAGCCGGCGCGGCGCTCGCCCCGACCAGCGCCCACGAGCCGCCGCACGGCCCGGCGGTGAGCCCGGTGCCCGGCCCCGCCACCGGGCAGGACCTCAGCCGGATGCCGCGACTGGGCTACTCCCGCCCGGACTTCAGCAGTCCGGCGCCCGACCCGGCCGCGCCGCTGCCGCCCGCCGCGCCGCGCTTCTCCGGTCCGCGCTACAGCAGTCCCGACTTCACCAGCCCGGACTTCGGCGGCCCCGACAACACGCCCGAGTAGGGGCCGGTCCTGCGCAGCGTCGGGACGGCGGGGCCCGCCGTGCCGGGCGCCGTCGTCGCGGACGCCGCCGTACCGGGTGCTGTCCCGGCGGGCCCCGCCAGGCCGGGCGCCGTCACGGCGGGCATGAACATCAGCACTCGGCGCCGGGGATCGTGTGCCGGGGACGACACGAGCATGCGCACCCGCTGGACATAACCGCCTGCCGGTGGCCGCAGCAGCCGTACCTGGCCGTCATGGTGCAGCGCGACTCGGGTGGACTCGCTCTCCGCCTGCCACAGCCGGGCCAGTTCGGGGTCCTCGCGCAGTTCGGCGATGACGCGGAGCAGTTCCTGGTCGGGCCCGGTCTGCGGCTGGTGGTGCGCGGTCTGCGCCTGGAGCCGGAGCTGGCGCAGGAACGCCGTCGCCCAGCCGGTCCGCCACTCGGCGCACAACTGCCGCGCGTACGGCGCGAAGAGCACGAAGCGCAGCAGATTCGCGGGCGGCGGCTGGCCCGCGGGCTCGAAGAGCTGGCGCCACGCCTGATTGGTCTCCAGAATCCGCCAGGCGCCGTCCACGGTGAGGGCGGGGACCTGGAGCGCGTGGAGGTACGACGTCCAGCCGGTGACGGCCTCGGGGTCGGGTTCCGCCGGGCCGCGCGGCGGGTAGCCGCCGGTGACGATGAACCACAGCTCGTCGCGCTTGCGCGAGTCCAGCCGCAGCGCGTTGGCGAGGCTGTCGAGGCGGTGGGCGGGGATGGGGCGTCCGCAGCCCTCCCAGTCCTGGTAGAGGCGCGGTGATATGCCCAGGCGCTGGGCGACCGCGTGCTGGCTCAGGCCCGGCGGGCGGTAACCGTTGTGGCCCGTGATGGGCTCGGGTTCGCCCACGAAATTTCTGCGGGCCTCGCGCAGGAACTCCTGGATCAGCGGTGGGTCCTCGTCGGAACGACGGTCCATGGCTTGTCCCCCGGATCTTCTCGGCTGCCGCGTCCTTGGGGGTGAGGGGTCACCCGGCGTCCGCGGCCTGCGATTTCGCGCCCCCGCTCATGCTAAGCGGGGATGCTCGCGAGCCGCCGGAATCGCCTTGTCCACATCGGGCACTGTCGCAAGTGCGACACACTTCGGTGGTGGGGTGGTGGGGTGGTTCACCAGTACGGTGGGGTGGTCGCGCAGGGTGGTCGCGCGGATGCGGTGGTCGTCCCGGGTGCGGTGGTCGCGCGGATGCGGTGGGTGTCCCGGGTGCGGTGGTCGTCGCGGTGCGGTGGATGGACGGTGGCGGCGCACGGCCGTACGGTGCTGCCCGCGGGGGGACGGTGCGGCCGGTCAGAGGTCGTCCGGGTCGAGCAGCCGGGCCAGCTTCAGGCCGACCTCGAAGCGGCTGGAGACCTGGAGCCGTTCCATCAGCTTGGTCATCACGCGCTGCACGGTGCGCCGGGCGACGCCCAGCGTCCTGGCGATGCGGTCGTCACTGTAGCCGTTGGCCATCAGCCGGATGATGGTCCGCTCCTGGTCGGTGAAGTCCGTGGCGGCGCCGGGGTCGTCGTCGCTGTCGGGGGCCGGGGTGGCTTGGCCGCCGCGCGCCATGTGCGGCATCGGCTTCGCCCGCAGCCAGTAGTCCTCGTAGACCGAGACGTACGAGCGGGCCAGCACCGCGCCGCGCACCAGCGTCATCGACGACCGTACGTGCGGGACGCCCGGCAGGACGACGGTGTGCCGGTCCACCACCAGCAGGTCGTGCGGGCCGTGGTCGATCAGCCGGACGCCGACACCCACGTCGGTCAGGTCGTTCAGATACTTGCTGTACTTCGGGATCTGGAGCAGCGAGCGCGGGTACAGGGCGCGGACCCGCACCCCGCGCCGTACCATCGCCGCGTCCCCGGCCAGGGAGTGCTCCAGCACCGCCATGTCCTGCGGCATCGGGCCCGGGTGCAGCGAGTCCACGGACTCCCGCGCGGTGGCGTCGATGTCGGCCAGCGCGCTCAGCCGGGTTTCCAGGTCCTCGAAGTTCTGGACGACCACCTGCTCCTGGAGCCGCGCCGCCGCGGGCCGGAACACCGTCAGCAGCGCCTGCGTCGTCTCGCTGAGCTCCGCCGCGTTCCGCAACTGCGCCGCGGCCGTGCCCAGATACGTGTCCATCGCCACCGCCAGCGCGGCGTCCGGGTCGACGGTCTCGACCCGCCCCTCCACCAGCCGGACCAGCCCCATGCCCTTCAAGGTCCGCAGCCCCGACTCCAGCCGCCCCTCGTCCAGCCCCACCAGCCCCGCCAGCCCCGCGTACGGAGCCCCACCGCCGTTCGCCACCGCCGTATAGATCACGACGGCGGACTCGATATCCCGCCCCTCACCCCTCGCCTGCCCCATCCCCTGCCCTCTTCCCCACCCACCACCCGACCCGCCCGATTCTCCCCCACCCCCCTTTTCCCCCAACAGCCCGTCCACCAGGTCTTCACCGAGGTGCCCCTCGTGCTGTTCGCCGAGCAGCGCCAGCCAGCCCGCCGCAAGCTGCGCCGCAAGGCCGGAGCCGCCTCCGCCGGCCTCCCGTACGCACGCGGAAGCGGCCGTACACAAGCCGAGGGCCCCGACATATCGCGCCGGGGCCTTCGGCTTCAGGCTAGTGCGTGGCCGGTGCCCGAAGCGGCCGTCAGGATCGGGGCGGGCTCAGGCAGCCGCGACACCGAGGGACACCAGGACGATCTGGACCGCCACCGCCCCGGCTCCGGTCCACGACCAGCGGTCGTACGGCGCTGTCGTGCGGTTGATCCGGCAGGTGGGAGCCTCCCCGGCAAGCGGCAACCCACCCGCCGTCGCGCCCATGGCGAGAAAGGCACCGCACGCGACGGCCCCTGCCAGAGCGCCCCCGGTGCGCAGCAGGCCGGGTGCGACGAACGTCATACCGACCCAGCCGAGCATGGCGGGCGGCGAACAGGCCAGCGCCCCGGCCAGCAGTCCCGCCTCGGGACGGTCCCGCACCAGCCGAACCGTGGCGCGCAGGGCCTCGTCCCCTGCCGAGGGCCGTTCGTACGGAACGCAGTTCGGACAGCGCACGTCCTCACCGCACTGAACGCACAGCACGAGGGCGTTGCCGCAGTCCTCGCACGGGTCGCCCGCCTCGTACGACGGTTCCCGTGCCCGTAGCCGCAGTGCTTCCCGCAGGCTCACCGGGGCACCTCGTCAGCGGTGTCGTCGGCGCACACGGCCCAGACGAGTTTCCCGACGCCTAAGCGTTCACTCACTCCCCAGCGTCCGGCGGTCAGTACGTCGACCAGGGCCAGGCCGCGCCCGGATTCGGCGTCCACGGACGGCTCCCGGGCTTCGGGCCGGACGCTGTTGGCGTCGTGCACCTCGATCCGCAGCGCGCCGTCCGTCAGCCGCTCGTACCGGGTCTCGACCAGCCGGTCCTCCGGCCCCCGCGCGTGCCGCACGGCATTGGTGAACAACTCCGACAGGACAAGTACGGCGGTGTCCGCCAGTCCGGTCATGCCCCACTCGCCCATGTGACCCAGCAGCGCATGCCGCGCCTTGGCCACGTTGCGGGGGTCGCGGCGCCACCGATGCACCGCGACCGAAGGGCGCCCCTCCAGCACTCCCGTCCTCACCGCACAGCCCCCGTACGTCCGCAATGGCGGTGGATGAACTCGCGCATGTCAGCCCGCTCTCGTCAGGTCGGCCACACCACCGGATCGTTCACCCGGTCGCGCGGATCTCACCCTCAAAACCCTTGCGGCGAGAGCCTGCTGAACCCATCCCATGTCCCTATGGGGTCGTCCTATATTTGAGGTATGGGGGATACTCCCGGGATCTTGTGGTCCCACCCGCAATTAGCGGCGGCGGTCACCAGTGAGGACTGGGGCGCCGTCTTCCGTACGTACCGAAAGCTCACCGGCCTGAGCCAGACCAAGCTCGGCGAACGCGTCGGACTCGTCCAACCCGATGTCTCCGACATCGAGCGCGGAAATCGCCGCGTGACCTCGGCCGAAGTACGCCAGCGCATCGTGGACGGCTTGGGTATCCCCGCTTCCCTCAACTCCCCTACGAAACACCGGCATTCGCCCGAGGCGCCCGTATCGGGCCTGGCCCTGCCCGGGATCGCACCGGACGAGGACCTGTTGGTACGGGTCACCAGTGTTGTCGAGACCTCGCGCCGGGTGGACGCGCCCACCCTCGACTGGCTCGACCGGCTGCTGGCCGAACACCGCAGGGCCGAGGACGAGATCGGATCACGCCCGCTCGTCGATGTCATGCGTCACCAACTGCGCACAGTCGTCGACTTGTACGCGGGCGCCCGTGGCCCGCTGGCCGACCGTGTCGTACGGCTCGCTGCCGAACACGCCCAGTTCCTCGCGTGGATGGCGCAGGACCAGGACGATGCGGCCACGGCGTTGGCCTGGTACGACCGCTCCCACGAATGGGCGTTGGAAGCCGGGGACGCCAACATGGCGGCCACGACCCTCAACATGAAGGCCCACATGGCCTGGTCGAGGGGCCGTGGCACGCGATGCGTCAAACTCGCCGAAGCCTCGCGCTGGTCGGCTCCTGGCACCTCGCTCGGCGTACAGGGGATGGCCACGCAGATGGCGGCGCGAGGGCACGCCCTCAACGGCGAAGCCGACGACGCTCATCGCCTGCTGGACGAAGCCCAGGACATCATCACCCGAGCCTCCGCCCACCCGGAGGACGAGCCGGTCTGGATGTACTTCTACGGCGAGACCTGGTTCACCCTGCAACGCGGCATGGCGGCCATGCACCTGCACGACTGGCAATCGGCCGTTGACCACCTGACAGCCGGACTCGACGCCCTACCGGACGAGTACCGGCGCGACAAGACCTGGTATCGCACGTGCCTCGCCCACGCCCTCGCCGCATCGGGCGAATCAGCGCGCGCCGCCACTGTGGCCCTGGCGAGCGTCCCGGACGCCTCCGACATCGGCCGCCCGCACTCATGGAACGAACTCCACACCACCGCCGCCGTCCTCATGCGGCGAGGAGCGAAGGAGGGCCGTCAGCTGGCGACCGTTCTCAAAGACAACGACTGATCAACACCACATCCACCCGGTGAGGGCCCCGGCACCGGGGTGCCGGGGCCCTCGGGTGTCAGTCCGTCAGCGGCAGGTACACGCGGTTGCCGGCGGCGGCGAATTCGCGGGACTTCTGGGCCATGCCCAGCTCGGCCTCGGAGGCGGAGGCGGAGGCGGAGGCGGGGGCGACGGGGCCGCCGTGGTCGCGGCGGATGTCGTGGGAGATCTTCATCGAGCAGAATTTCGGGCCGCACATGGAGCAGAAGTGGGCGGTCTTGGCGGGCTCGGCGGGGAGCGTCTCGTCGTGGAAGGCGCGGGCGGTGGCGGGGTCGAGGGCGAGGTTGAACTGGTCTTCCCAGCGGAATTCGAAGCGCGCGTCGGAGAGAGCGTCGTCCCACGCCTGGGCGCCCTCGTGCCCCTTGGCGAGGTCGGCGGCGTGGGCGGCGATCTTATAGGTGATCACACCGGTCTTGACGTCGTCGCGGTCGGGCAGCCCGAGGTGTTCCTTGGGGGTGACGTAGCAGAGCATCGCGGTGCCCCACCAGGCGATCATCGCGGCGCCGATGCCGGAGGTGATGTGGTCGTAAGCGGGGGCGATGTCGGTGGTGAGCGGGCCGAGCGTGTAGAACGGGGCCTCTTCGCAGATCTCCTGCTGGAGGTCGATGTTCTCCTTGATCTTGTGCATGGGCACGTGCCCGGGGCCCTCGATCATCGTCTGCACCTGGTGCCGCTTGGCGATGGTGTTCAGCTCGCCGAGGGTGCGCAGTTCGGCGAACTGCGCCTCGTCGTTGGCGTCCGCGATGGAGCCGGGGCGCAGGCCGTCGCCGAGCGAGTACGTGACGTCGTACGCGGCCAGGATCTCGCACAGCTCCTCGAAGTGCGTGTAGAGGAAGCTCTCCTGGTGGTGCGCCAGGCACCACGCGGCCATGATCGAGCCGCCGCGCGAGACGATGCCGGTCTTGCGGCGGGCGGTCAGCGGGACGTAGCGGAGCAGCACGCCCGCGTGCACCGTCATGTAGTCGACGCCCTGCTCGGCCTGTTCGATGACGGTGTCGCGGTAGACGTCCCAACTCAGCTCCTCCGCGCGGCCGTCGACCTTCTCCAGCGCCTGGTAGAGCGGGACGGTGCCGATGGGGACGGGGGAGTTGCGCAGCACCCACTCGCGGGTGGTGTGGATGTTGCGGCCGGTGGACAGGTCCATGACCGTGTCGGCGCCCCAGCGGGTGGCCCAGGTCATCTTGTCGACCTCCTCCTCGATGGAGGAAGTGACCGCCGAATTGCCGATGTTGGCGTTGACCTTCACCAGGAACCGCTTGCCGATGATCATCGGCTCGATCTCCGGGTGGTTGATGTTGGCGGGCAGTACGGCCCGCCCCGCGGCGATCTCGTCCCGGACGATCTCGGACGGGACGTTCTCGCGCAGCGCGACGTACTCCATCTCCGGCGTGATCTCGCCCCGCCTGGCGTAGGCGAGTTGGGTGACCGGCGTCCCGGTACGGCCCCGGCGGGGGAGCCGGGGGCGGCCGGGGAAGACCGCGTCGAGATTGCGGAGCCCGCCGCGCGGCGAGGTGTGCTTGAGGCCGTCGTCCTCGGGGCGGACCGGCCGTCCCGGGTACTCCTCGGTGTCGCCGCGCGCGATGATCCAGTGCTCCCGGAGCGGGGCGAGCCCGCGCCGGACGTCCGTCTCCACGGAGGGATCGGTGTACGGGCCCGACGTGTCGTACAGCGTCACGTCGTTCCCATTGGTGAGGTGCACCTGCCGGACCGGCACCCGCAGGTCCGGCCGCGATCCGACGACGTACGACTTGTGCCAGCCGATGTCCCGTACGGGACCGTCCACTTCGGTCCGGTTCGAGCCGTCCGCTTCCGTACCGTTCGAGCCGTCCGCTTCCGTACGATTCGAGCCGACCGACTCCGTACGGATCGAGCCGTCCGCTTCCGTACGATTCGAGCCGACTGACTCCGTACGGGCGGATTCGTCCCCGTCGGATCCAGGCGTGTGCGCGTCCTGCATGGTCATGAGACCCACTCCCTACGCCGGCATTACCCGGTAACAGGTTCAGCGGTCGGCGCAGCGTTCGTCCCGGCGGTCATGCCGTGCCGGCAACAGGTTCAGCGCCCTCTCAGCCCGGTGCTCCGAGCTCCCGCGTTTGCAAAGGTGCCCCCACGGTAGCGGTTCGGCGAGGACAGGCACCAGGGATCTTGCGATGATCAGCCCGTGGAAGAGCCCCCGCAGAGCCCAAGTCCCGGCCCCGGACCCGGCCACGGCCCCGGCCACGGCCCTGGCCCTGGCCCCGGCGCGAGCCACGGGCACAGTCACGGACACAGCCACAGTCATGGCCACGGCCACGGCCCCGTGCCGCCGGTCTCCCAGCACCTGCGCAAGGTCATCGCCGCGATCCTGGTCCCCTTCGCCGCCGCCGTCGTCGTCGGCCTGATCGTGCTGTGGCCGGGCGGCGCGCCCCAACACGCCCGCAGCGGCGTCGGCTTCGACCAGCAGACCCGGCAGGGCAAGGTGGTGCGACTGGTCGACGTGTCCTGCAAGGCGGAGAACCCGGGCCAGTCGTCGTCGGCCGCGAGCGACACCTGCCAGAAGGCCACCATCGAGGTCGAGTCGGGGCCCGACAAGGGGACGACCTTCACCGAGATCGTGCACCCCGACCAATCCCGCCGCTACTCCAAGGGCGAGGGCGTGGTCCTCGCGTACGCGCCCAACGCCCCCGCCGGACTGCGCTATTCGGTCACCGACGTGGACCGCGGCTTCCCGCTCGCGCTGCTCGCCGGGATCTTCGCGGTCGCGGTGATCGTCGTCGGACGGCTGCGCGGTCTGATGGCCCTGATCGCACTGATCGTCTCGTTCGGGATCTTGACCCTCTTCATCCTTCCGGCCATCCTCCGCGGCGACAATCCACTGCTGGTGGCGGTGGTCGGCGGCAGCGCCATCATGCTCATCGCGCTGTACATGTGCCACGGCGTCAACGCCCGCACCTCGGTGGCCGTCCTCGGCACGCTCTGCTCACTGCTGCTGATCGGCGTCCTGGGCTCGGTCTTCATCGACTGGGCGCGGCTGACCGGCAACACCTCGGACGAGACGGGCGTGATCCACAGCCTCTATCCCGGCATCGAGATCAAGGGCGTCCTGCTCGCGGGCGTCATCATCGGCTCGCTCGGCGTGCTCGACGACGTCACCGTCACCCAGACCTCGGCGGTGTGGGAGCTGAAGGACGCCGATCCCGGCGCGAATTGGCGCAAACTCTACGGCGCCGGTATGCGGATCGGCCGCGACCACATCGCCTCGGTGGTCAACACCTTGGTGATGGCGTACGCGGGCGCCGCGCTGCCGCTGCTGCTGCTCTTCTCGATCGCGCGCAGCGGCGTCCTGCGGGTGGCCAGCAGCGAACTGGTGGCGGAGGAGATCGTCCGCACCCTGGTGGGCAGCATCGGCCTGGTCGCCTCGGTGCCGCTGACCACGGCCCTGGCGGCGCTGGTGGTCAGCGCCGACCGGCACGAGAGGAGCGGCGGCAAGAACGGTGACGACAACGGCGGCAAGGGCGCGACCGGCCCCGCCGGACCTACCAGTCCCGCCCCGACCCGGAGGAGCCACCGCCGCCGGTGACCCGCTTGACGACCAGCACCAGCGCCCCGACCAGGACCACGAACACGATCACCTTGAAGAGCAGTCCGAAGACGATGCTCACCAGGCTGGCGATCAGCGAGCCGAAGACGATCAGCGCGATGACCGGAATGGCCACCCACTTCACCCACCACGGCAGGCCCTTCAGCAGCTTCTCCATGATGTCCTCGGTCTCCTTCTCCTTCTCGGGTCCTGGCGGTGTTCCGCCGATACTTCGACTGTAGGGCCACCGATGCCTCCGGCGGAGGGCCAGGAGGCCGGATACGACCCTGAACGCACCCTTAGGGCTCCGGGGGTGAGAAGACCACCATGACCCTGAGGTCCTCGGTGATGTGGTGGAAGCGGTGCGGGGTCCCGGCCGGTACGTAGACGACGCTGCCGCGACCCACGGTGGTCGTCTCCTCCCCCACGGTGATCGCCGCCCGGCCGCTGACCACCAGGTAGATCTCGTCCTGGGCGTGCGGCTGCTGGGGGTCGTTCTCACCGGCCTTGAGCGCGTAGAGCCCGGCCGACATGGTGCGTTCGCGCAGGAAACGGAGATACGCCCCCTCGTTGGCGGCCCGCTCCGCGTCCAGGTCGTCCAGCCGGAACACCTTCATCGCGTACTCCCCTTGTCCGGACTCCGTCCGGTACTTGTCCGGTCTCTTGCTTGCGTGATCAGGTCTGCGACGATCACACCATGAAGAATTTCATCGTCAAGACCTTGGCGAACGCCGGTGCCCTCGCGGTCGCCGTCTGGCTGCTCAAGGACATCACGCTCACCGGGGACAGCACCTGGCACAAGGTCCTCACCCTCATCCTCGTCGCCCTGGTCTTCGGCGTCGTCAACTGGCTCGTGAAGCCGGTCGTGAAGGTTCTGTCCTTCCCGCTGTTCATCCTCACCCTCGGGCTGATCACCCTGGTGGTGAACGCCCTGATGCTGCTCCTGACCTCCTGGCTGGCCGACAAACTCAGCCTCGACTTCCACGTCCACGGCTTCTGGACCGCGGTGCTCGGCGGTCTGATCATCAGCATCGTCTCCTGGGCGCTGGCCGTCGTCCTTCCGGACGACGAGTGACCAGTCACCACCCTGAGAAGGGGACCGAGCAGGGGGCGGCACAAGGGGCCGGGCGGGAGACCGAGCTGGGGACCGACCAGGAGACCGGGCGGGAGATCGAGCTGGGGACCAACCAGGAGACCGGGCGGGGGACCGACCAGGGGTCCGCGGGACACGAAGCGGCACAGCGGGCGGCCGAACGGCATCAGGCCGCCCGGCCGGAGGCCGCTGGCGACAGCACCCGCAGCGTGCACGCGGGACGGCCCCCGGCGACCGCGTACGAACCCTCGCTCCCCGGCCCGGTCTTCGTCTCGCACTACCACCTGCCGGGCGAGGCCAGCGGCCCGTACACGTACGGCCGGGACGAGAATCCGACCTGGGAGCGGCTGGAGGCGGCCGTCTCGGAGCTGGAGTGCCCCGGCGACCCGGCCGCCGCGACGCTCGCCTTCGCCTCCGGCATGGGCGCGGTCGCCGCCGTGCTGTTCTCCCAGGTGCGGGCGGGCGACACCGTGGTGCTGCCGTCCGACAGCTACCAGGCGACGCGCTCGCTGCGGGAGCGCCTGGAGTCGTACGGCGTGACGGTACGGCTCGCGCCGACCGTCGGCGACGGGCAGCTCGCGGCGCTGGAGGGCGCGCGGCTGCTGTGGCTGGAGACGCCGTCGAATCCGGGCCTGGACGTGTGCGACATCCGCCGGCTGTCGGACGCCGCGCACGCGGCGGGCGCGCTGGTCGCCGTCGACAACACCCTCGCGGGGCCGCTCGGGCAGCGCCCGCTCGCCCTGGGCGCGGACTTCTCCGTGGCCAGCGGCACGAAGGCGCTCAACGGGCACGGTGACCTGCTGATGGGCTACGTCACCACGCGCGACGCCGGGCTGAACGCGAGCGTGAGGCAGTGGCGCAAGACGGTCGGCGCCATTCCGGGGCCGATGGAGGCGTGGCTCGCCCACCGTTCGCTGGCGACGCTCGCCCTGCGCGTGGACCGGCAGTCCGCGAACGCGCTCACCCTCACGAGTGAGCTGCTGAACCGCGCCGAGGTGACGGACGTACGTCACCCGGGCCTGCCGTCCGACCCCGCGCACGCGGTGGCCGCCACCCAGATGCGGCGCTTCGGCGGCGTCGTCTCCTTCACCCTCCCCGACCGCGCCCACGCCGAACGCTTCCTGGCCGCGCTGCGCCTCACCTCAGAGGCGACCAGCTTCGGCAGCGTCCAGAGCACCGCGGAGCGCCGCGGACGGTGGGGCGGCGACGCCGTGCCGCCCGGCTTCGTCCGCTTCTCGGTGGGCGTCGAGGACCCCGAGGACATCGTGGCCGATGTGCTGCGCGCACTGGACGAAGCGGCGTCTTCATAAGGGTGAGCGCGCGGGCGCCGGGGGGCGAGGCGCGTCTTCGTCAGGGTGAAGGCGTGGGCGCCGGGGGCGGAAGCGTGTCTTCGTACGGGTGAGCGCGTGGTCATCCGCGCGCTCAGGCGCGTCTTCGTACGGGTGAGGGCGCGCGGGCGCACGGCGGCACGGCGGTGGCACGGCGGCGGAGGGGTGCGCTCCGATTCGCCGGGGCGGCGCCGGGAATTGTGCGGTGCGGCAAGTTTGCCGCCGCGCGCACTGCGGCAGATGTCCACCATGCCCCCGGACACGCATGACGGCCCCACCACCCGGCCGGTGGTGAAGCGTACGGCCCGCGCCATCGTTCTCGACGGCGACCGGCTCGTACTGATCAAGCGCACCAAGCCCGGCCTCGCCCCGTACTGGCTCACGCCGGGCGGCGGGGTCGAGGACGACGACGCGAGCGTGGTCGCGGCCATGCACCGCGAGGTCGACGAGGAGCTGGGCGCCAAGGTCACCGATGTGGTGCCCGCCTTCGTCGACACCGTCGAGCACATCGCGGACGACGGCTCGCACGGCGTGAAGGTGCAGTACTTCTTCGCCTGCCGCCTGGAGTCGATGGACCTCGACCAGCGGCACGGCCCGGAGATCGACGAGCCCTGCGGGGAGTACGAGATCGTGCGCGTGCCCTTCAGCCGCATGGGCCTGGCCTCGGTCGACATCGTGCCGCTGACCCTGCGGCACTACCTGGACGCGAACATCGAAGGGGTGCTGGGCCTGCTCGGCCCCGACCTCGGCTGACATCCGTGAGGGGACCGGCGGCCGGTCGCGTCAGTCCCCCGCGGCGACCAGTTCCTGCACGAGGTCGTGCCGTATCCGGTGCGACGGCATCCCGATCCGCACCAGCGTGTCCACACTGCTGCGGATCATCCCCGGCGGCCCCGACAGATACGCGTCGTACGCCTCCCACGGCCCGTGCGCGCGTACGGCGTCCGGCAGCGGCCCGGACAGCGCGTCGCTGGGGGTGTCGGCGACGACGGTGCGGACCGACAGCCAGGAGTGCTCGCGCTGCATGCGCAGCATCGTGTCGAGGTCGTAGAGGTCACTGGTGCGGCGGGCGCCGTAGAAGACCTCGACCGGGCGCCGCCGCCCGTGCCGGGCGACGTCCTCCACCAGCGCCTTGATCGGCGCTATGCCGGTGCCGCCGCCGAGGCAGAGCATGCCGTCGTCCGAGGCGTGGTCGGCCACCATCGAACCGGAGGGCGGCCCGAGCCGTACGACGTCACCGGGGCGGGCCCTGCCGACCAGCGCGTTGCTGACCCAGCCCGCCGGGACCGCGCGGATGTGGAAGGTCAGCAGGCCGTCGTCGCGGGGCGCGGCGGCGAAGGAGTAGTTCCGCCAGATCCGCGGCCACCACGGGGTCTCCACCATCGTGTACTGCCCGGCGAGGAAGGCGTACGGCTGGTCGGGCCGTACGGTGACCACCGCGACGTCGGGGGTCCGCAGCTCGTGGCTGACGATCTCGGCCTGCCACCAGGGCGGCGCGTGCCGTTCGTCCTCGGCCGCCGCGTCGATCATCGTCTGCGAGATCGCGGCGTACGCGCGGACCCACGCCGCCTCGGTCTCCGGGCCCCACACCGCCGACGCGTACCGGGCGAGCGCGCCGAGCAGCGCCTCGCCGACCGCCGGGTAGTGCTCGGCGCGGGTGCCGTACTTGCGGTGCCCCCGGCCCAGGTGCGACAGGTAGTCGCCGAGCGCCGCCGGGTCGTCGATGTGCTCGGCCGCCGTCAGCAGCGCCTTGACCAGCCGGTCGCGCTGCGCGTCCATCGCGGCGGGGAACAGGTCGCGCAGCTCGGGGTGGTGGATGAAGAGCAGCGCGTAGAAGTACGAGACCGTCCGGTCCGCGACCGGCCCGATCTCCGCCATGGTGCGGCGGATGAGGAGCGCGTCGGGCGACGGGGACCCGGCCGGGGAGGCCATCGGGGAGGCGGGCGTCTCGGGTCCGGGCATCCGCGGTACGGGAGGCGGTACGAACGCGGGTGCCGGTGCGGGTGTTGGTACCGGTGCGGGTGCCGGTGCCGGTGCCGGTGCGGATGCGGATGCGGCCGTGAACGCCGACGCCGGTATCGACGCCGGTGTGTACGCGGACGGCTCGGTCGGCGCCGAAGCGCGCGGCTCCGGCTCGGGTTCCGGCGCTGGTCCCGGCTCCTGCCGCTGCGCGGCGGCGGGCCGCGTCACGGGTGCGGCGGGCTCCTGCCGGGGCTGGGCGATCTTGCGGCGCCGCCCCCTGGGCTGCGGAGACGCCGGTGAGGCCGGGTCGGTGGTCTTGGCATCCATGATCACGTGGCCCCGAACTCCCGGTGGTCGATCCTTCGCTCAGCTCGCCTGCGGTGCCGTGTGAGCGTGCCACGCTGCGTGAGGGCACCGGACGAATAGCGCGAAGCGTCACCACTGGAGAAACGGTTTCGCGTACTATCCGCCGCGCCGTCCCCGGAGTCCGTGTCTCCAGGTCTCCAGGTCTCCACGGGGTCCCGTCCCGCCGTCCCCGATAGGTCCGCTACGAGATCGTCCCGTAGCGGACCTATTTTGCTAGTCTCGACGCATGACCGCAGAGACAGCAGCGACCGCAGAGGCCGTGACCACCGCAGCGCACGTCCCCCTGTCGGCGCGGACCGCCGACATGTCGTACCTGCTCCAGCACACCGCCCACGTACTGGCCACCCAGATGTCGGCGGCGCTCGCGGAGATCGGCATGTCGCCGCGCGCCCACTGCGTGCTGGCGCACGCGCTGGAGGCCGAGCGGACCCAGGCGCAGCTCGCCGAGCTGTCCGACCTGGACAAGACCACGATGGTCGTCACCGTCGACCAGTTGGAGCGGGCGGGGCTGGCCGAGCGAGTGCCGTCGGCGACCGACCGGCGCGCGCGGATCATCAAGGTGACCCCGGCGGGCGAGAAGGTCGTGGCCGAGGGCCAGGAGATCGTCGACCACGTGCACGAGGACGTGCTCGGCGCGCTGCCGGAGAGCGAGCGCACCGCCTTTGTCTCCGCGCTGAACCGGCTGGTCAACGGCCACCTCGCGACCCCCGCGGGCGCACCGGACGGCGGCCAGGGAGTGCGCCGCCCGCGCCAGTCCCGCAAGTAGCCCGCCCCGCCGCGGTCCGCCCCCGACCCCGCACCGCACCGCACCGCACCGCACCGCACCGCACCGCTCCACCGCCGGGCACGCACCCGCAAGGTAAGCCCGTAAGAGATAGTCTTCAACAAAACCATCTGCTACGGTCACTCCTGGTATCCCTTTCGCCAGGAGGCGACCTCATGCCACTCCGTCCCCATGCCGCCGGATCGTCGCGCGGCGCGGCTCTCGCGGTGCTCAGCGCGGGCACCCTGATGATCATCCTCGACGGCACGATCGTGAATGTGGCGCTGCCGTCCATCCGCCGTGACCTGGGCTTTTCGCAGTCGAGCCTCGCCTGGGTGGTCAACGCCTACCTCATCGCCTTCGCCGGGCTGCTGCTGATCGCCGGCCGCCTCGGCGACCTGTTCGGCCGCCGCAGAATCCTGGTCACCGGCCTGGCGGCGTTCACCGTCGCCTCGCTGCTGTGCGGGTTCGCGGACTCCGCGGGGCTGCTGATCGCGGCCCGCTTCGTCCAGGGCGCGGCCGGTGCGATGGTCTCGGCCGTCAGCCTCGGCATGGTCATCGCGCTCTACCCCGACGCCCGCGGCCGGGCCCGCGCCATGGGCGTCTACAGCTTCGTGCAGTCCGCGGGCGGCGTCCTCGGCCTGCTCGTGGGCGGCATCCTCACCCAGGCCATCAACTGGCACTGGATCTTCTTCGTCAACCTCCCCATCGGCTCGGCCGCCGCCCTGCTCAGCCTGCGCCTGCTGCCCGACGACCGCCCGGCCGCCGTACGCGAGCCCCGCACGCCCCACGAGCCCAATGGTGAGCCCCGCGAGCCCCGCGAGCCCCGCGCCGGGAGCGCGCGTCCCGGGGTCGACGCGCCGGGTGCCGTCCTGGTGACCGCCGCGCTGATGCTGGGCGTCTACACCATTGTCGGGACCACCGACCGGGGCTGGACGTCCCCCGCCACCGCAGGACTGGCGGCGCTGTCCGCCCTGTTGCTGGCCGGGTTCCTGATCCGTCAGACCAAGGCGGCCGAGCCGTTGATGCCGTTGCGGATCTTCCGCTCCCGGATCGTCTCGGGCGCGAACGTGGTGCTGGCGCTGATGGTCGCGGGCGGCTTCGGCTTCCAGTTCATGACCAGCCTCTACCTCCAGCAGGTGCTCGGCTACGGCCCGGTGCGGATCGGGCTCGCGCTGGCGCCGACCGGCGCGATGATCGGCGTGATGTCCCTGCTGCTGTCCGCCCGGCTCGGCGCCCGCTTCGGCCAGCGCGCCGTCCTGCTGCCCAGCCTGCTGCTCTTCGCGGGCGGCTTCCTCATCCTGGCGAGGGCCCCCTCCGCGCACGCCTCGTACCCCGCCGACATCCTCCCGGCGATCCTGGTCTTCGGCGTCGGCTTCGGCCTGGCCATGCCCTCCCTGATGACGCTGGGCATGTCGGAGGCGACCCCCGCAGACTCCGGGCTGCTGTCCGGCGTCTTCAACACCGCCCAGCAGATCGGCGGCGCGCTCGGCCTCTCCGTACTCGCCGCCCTGGCCGCCGCCCGCACCGACCGGAAGCTCGCCGCGGGCCACTCCGTACCGGCCGCCCTGACCAGCGGCTACCACCTGGCCTTCGTGGTCGCCGCCGGACTGCTGGCCCTCGGCGCCGCGGTCGCCGCCGTCCTACTCAGGCCCCCGTCCTCGCACGGCTCGAAGGACAGCACGCGGAACGGCGCTCAGGACAGCGCTCAGGACAGCGCTCAGGACAGCGCTCAGGACGGCGCCGACCGCACTCCCGAGGCCAACGGCCTCAGCGCACCGGCCAGTTCCCCTGCCCGGAACCGGAACCGGAACCGGAGCCAGGACCAGGACCAGGGCCAGGTCCGCCCGGCAGCGGCGCCGAAGGGTCGTACGGCACGCGTGTGAACACGAAGGACCCCAGGTCGAGATGGCCGACCGAGCCGTCGGCGCGCCGCACCGGCCGCAGCGTCTCGCCCGCGTAGTACCCCTCCAGGCCGGTCCAGGTGCCGTCGGATTCCGCGCGGAAGCGCGCGCCGCGGCCCTGGCCGGTCAGCGGCGCGAGCGCGAGGTCGCCGGAGGCGTGGACGCGCAGGCTGTAGCCGGACGTGCCCCAGTACCAGGGGCCCGCCAGGTCGAGCAGCGCCGGGTCGAGCGCGTCGGCGGGCCGCCAGGGCGCGGGCAGGCCGGGCTCGGCGTCGGCGGTGATCGCCAGCAGGTCGGCGGCGATGGTGCCGATCGCGGGCCCCGAGGTGGAGTTGGCCATCGCGAGCGCGCCCACGCCGTCCGCGACGCTCACCCACACGGTGGCCAGGAAGCCCGGCATCGAGCCCGTATGACCGGCGAGCGGGCGGTCGCCGCGACGGGTGAGCTGGAGCCCGAGGCCGTAACCCGAGTCGGGGTCGGCCGCGTCCGGCGGCGCGGCGGGCGCGCGCATCTCGGCCAGTGTCGCCGCGGCCAGCACGTCCGGGTGCCCGGCCGCGAGGAAGCCCGCCCAGCGCGCCAGGTCCTCGGCCGTCGACCACAGTTGGCCCGCGGGCGCCATCAGTCCGGTGTCCTGTACGACCTCGGGCCGCATCACGTCCGCCCACGGGTGGACGGCGAAGCCCCCGGCGGCCGGGGCCTGCGGCAGCGCCGTCGTACGCGGCATGCCCAGCGGGTCGAGCACCTCGGCCTTCAGGGCCTCGGCCCACGGCACGCCGCGTTTGGCCTCCACCAGGGCGCCGAGCAGCGCGAATCCGGGGTTGGAGTAGTGGTAGCGCCGTCCGGCCGGGTGTTTGACGGGGGCCGGGCCGAGGATGTCGGCCAGTTCCGGCCGCAGGTCGCCGGGGGTCCGCTCCCACCAGGGGCCCGGCGTCTCGGAGGCCAGGCCGGAGGTGTGGGTGACGAGTTGGCCGATCGTCAGACCGGCCACGTCCTCCGCGTCGTCCGGCAGGTCCGGCAGGTGCCGCGCCAGCGGATCGGTCAGCTCCAGCAGCCCCTCGTCACGCAGCCGCATCACCAGCACCGCCGTGAACGTCTTCGTGATCGAGCCGATCCGGTACTGCGTGTCGGCGTCCGGCGCGTGCCCCTCGATCATGCTGCGCGAGCCGAACCAGACCATCCGCCCGTCCCGTACGACCGCGCCGACGATCGACGGCGTACGGCCCTCGGCCTGGCCGACCGCGATCCGGCGCAGCAGGGCGCGGCGGGTGGCGGGCAGCAGTTCGCCGTCCGGCGCGGCGGGCGCGGGGCCGGGCGTCGGCAGCGCGTACGGGGCGGGGGCCGCGGGCCGGGGCCGGTCGGGGGACTGCGGTGGGTGCTGGGAATCGGTCGTCACTCGGCGCGCGCCTCTTGTCTCGGTACGGGGTCCGGGGCGGCCCTGGTGGCCGGATCCGTGCGCCCGGCCGACCTGGACTCCCCCTACGGACGGTCGCCGTTACGGTAATCGGCGGTGCCGAAGCGGAGCGACACAATTGACATCCGCATCCCGCGCAGCAGCGGGATCAGATGCGAGACGGGCGCGATGGCGTACGGGCCGCGACCGCGCGGCAGGCGCAGGCTGCGGACCTCGGCGATGCGCGGCGAGGCGGTCGCGACCTTGCGGTACTCCTTGCCGTCCATGCCCCACAGCCAGCGCGGCGCGCGATAGCCGGGGCGCGCCGCGCTCCCGCCCGCCTCCGTACCCACGTCCGGCCCCGCCTCCGTACCCACGTCCGGCCCCGCGTCCGGGCTCACCTCCGTCCCCGCCTCCGGCCCTGTCCCGCCCGCGTCCGCGTCCCTGCGCGCCTCGGCCCGCGCCTGGGCGTCCGCCCGGGCCCGGTCGTCGGCCTGGGCCTGGCTGCGGGCGACCATCCCCCGGGGGAGGGCGTCGAAGAGCATCCAGCCGCCGGGGAAACGTTCCGCGCATGCGGCGATCAGGCGTTTCACGTCGGACGGCGGCAGATACATCAACAGGCCCTGGGCGGTGACCAGTACGCCCTCGGAGTCGTCGACCTCGTCCATCCAGCCCAGGTCCAGCGCCGAGCGGGCCAGCGAACGGCGCCGTGGCGGATCGTCCGGAAGCAGAACGTCTCGGACCTCGACCGTCTCCGGCAGATCCACCGTCAGCCAGCGCACCCGGCCGTTGTCCACCCGCCAGAACTGCGTTTCGAGGCCCTCGCCGAGCGCCACCACCGTGCCGTCGGGGTGTTCGGCGACGAACCGCCGTACCTCCTCGTCCAGGCACCGCACCCGCAGCGCGTGCCACTGCGCCATGCCCGAGCCGCCGAACCGCTCGAAGGGGTAGTCGATACGGTCCACCAGCTCCACCGCGAGCGGGTCGTCCAGCAGCCGCGCCCCCGGCCGCCGGGCCTCGGCGGCCCGGTTGTACAGATTCCACAGCAGCGTTTCCGGTACGCCCTCCAGCTCGACCTTGAACCGGCCGACGCCGCCGGTCCCGCCCTCGTCGCCGCCGGCCGCCCCGCTCCCGTCGCCGTCCCGGCCGTCTCCGCTCACGCCACCACCGACGTCGTCGTTGTCGTCCATCCCCTTACGATCCCACTCGCCGCCGCGCCCGGCCGTGCCCGCCACGGCGGTACTTCGCAACCCCCTTGCCCCCGGCCCGCGTTGGGCCCGCTTGAAGAAAGCGGCGCCGTCCGGTCACGGCTGCGCGGAACCTTGACAGCGGTTTTCGCCAGGCGTAGACATCACGTCGGCCAGAGAGCGCTCTCACAGCCGTCCGGCGAGGCGGCGGGACAGCGCCCTCAGGCCGCCGCACAGCCGCACGCGTACGACCGCACCGCCGTACCAACCGCACGCGCACGACCGCACCGCCGTACGACCGCACGCGCACGACCGCACCTCCGCACAGCCGCACCGCGCACGAACGCCGATCGTGGCCGCGAGACCGGGGTCGGTGCCGCACACCGCAGCAGGGCACCACCGACGTCCACCCCCCAACCGGAGGCTCGCGCGTACGCGGCGCACCTCGCCGCACGCCGGCCGCGTGCTTGTCACGTGCTTGTCACGTGCGTGGCCGCGCGCTCGCCACGCGCGGATCTCCGCAAGGACGGCGGTACGTGCCCTCGTTGTCGGTTTCTCACCTCTCGCGCCCGTGCTCGCGGGCTTCCGCGAGCCGTCATCCGACACGTAGACACGTAGGAGCACACATGAGGGTCACCCCACGAGGGCTCTCCGCGCACCGTAAACGTTTCCGGTTCCCTCTCGCACGGTCACCGCAGGGCGTCCTGCTGATGGCGCTGGTGCTGATCGCCTCGGCGTATCTGTCCCTGGCGCCCACCTCCTCGCACGCGGCGACGCCGACCCTGCTCTCGCAGGGCAAGCCGGCGACCGCGTCATCCGTCCAGGACGCGTTCGCCGCGAGCGCCGCCGTGGACGGTGACACCGGTACCCGCTGGTCCAGCGCCGCGTCCGATCCGCAGTGGCTCCAGGTCGACCTGGGCTCGTCGCAGCCGATCACGCAGGTCGTCCTCAACTGGGAGACGGCGTACGGCAAAGCCTTCAAGATCCAGGTCTCGGACAACGCGACCGCCTGGACCGACGTCTACTCCACCACCACCGGCACCGGCGGCATCCAGACGCTCAGCGTCACCGGCACCGGCCGCTACGTGCGGATGTACGGCACCCAGCGCGCCACCCAATGGGGTTACTCGCTCTGGGAGTTCCAGGTCTACGGCGGTTCCGGCGGCGGTACGCCCCCGGCGACCTGCGGCACCACGACCGCCGCGCTCGGCAGGCCCGCCACCGCGTCCTCGACCGAGAACGCCGGGACCCCCGCCTCCGCCGCCTTCGACGGCAACGCGGGCACCCGCTGGTCCAGCGCGGCCTCCGACCCGCAGTGGGTCCAGGTCGACCTCGGCTCGTCGCAGACGCTGTGCGGCGCGCAGTTGACGTGGGAGACGGCGTACGCGAAGGCGTATCAGATCCAGGTCTCGACCGATGGTTCCACGTGGAACAACGCGTATTCCACGACGACCGGGGCCGGTGGCACCGAGAATCTGTCGTTCAACGCGACCGGCCGCTATGTGCGGATGTACGGCACGCAGCGGGCGACGCAGTACGGCTACTCGCTGTGGGAGTTCACGATCCTGACGCCCGGTGGCAGTACGACCTCCCCGCCGCCGAGCGGGGGCAACGGCAACTGCCCGTGGGTCGGTTCCACGGCTCCGGTGGCCACCCGCGTCCAACAGGTCATGGCGCAGATGACCAACGCGCAGAAGGTCTCGATCCTGCACGGCAACAACAACGCGACGCCGTACATCGGCAACATCACCGGCGTACCGTCGCTGTGCATCCCGAACATCGGCCTCCAGGACGGGCCGCACGGTGTCGGTGACGGCCTCGGCGGCGTCACGCAGATGCCGTCGGCGAACGCGTCCGCGGCGACGTGGGACGACGCGCTGGAGCAGCAGTACGGCGCGGCGATCGGCGCGGAGTTCGCGGGCAAGGGTGTGCAGGTGGCGCTCGGCCCGACGCTGAACATCGTGCGCGACCCGCGCTGGGGCCGGGCCTTCGAGACGTTCAGCGAGGACCCGTACCTCAACGGGCGGCTGGCGGCGGCCGACATCCGGGGCATCCAGAGCCAGGGTGTGATGGCCGAGATGAAGCACGTGGCCGTCTACAACATCGAGAATCCGGCGGGGACGGTCGTCGTCGACAACCGGACCATGCAGGAGCTGTATCTGCCCGCGTTCCAGGCGGCGGTGCAGCAGGGCTCGCCGGCGGCGGCGATGTGCGCGTACAGCGTCGTCAACTCCGTACCGGCCTGCCAGAATCCGGCGCTGATGAACGTCGGGCTCTACCAGCAGGCGGGCTTCGGCGGCTTCATCACCAGCGACTGGGGCGGCGCGCACTCCACCGTCGAGTCCGCCAACGCCGGTCTGACGGTGGAGATGCCGAACGGCTACTTCTACGCGGACTTCCTCGCGCAGGCGGTCGCCAACGGGACGGTCAGCCAGGCCACGCTGGACACGATGGTGAGCAGGCTGCTGACGCAGTTCTTCGCCTTCGGTCTCTTCGACAAGGCGCCCAGCGGTTCGCGGGACGCCGTCGTCACCACCCCGGCGCATGTGGCGACCGCGCTCCAGGGCGCGGAGGAGGGCACCGTACTGCTCAAGAACAACGGCATCCTGCCGCTGTCCACCGCCACCACCCACTCGATCGCGGTGATCGGCTGGGACGGCGGCGCGGGCGTGCAGTCCATCGGCGGCGGCAGCGCGACGGTGACCAGTTCCGGCACGGTCTGGCCGATCACCGGCATCCAGAACCGGGTCGCGGGCACCGGCACCACCGTGCAGTACAACGACGCGTCGAATCTCGCGTCGGCGGTCACGCTGGCCCGCTCCTCCGATGTCGCGATCGTCTTCGCCAGCGACAACTACGGCAACGAGGAGCACGACACCACCACGCTCGACCTGCCGCCGGTCGGCAACGCCCAGAC
Organism: Streptomyces sp. NPDC008079; assembly: GCF_042957385.1. NCBI lineage: Bacteria > Bacillati > Actinomycetota > Actinomycetes > Kitasatosporales > Streptomycetaceae > Streptomyces > Streptomyces sp. NPDC008079. Next base: position 542,323 of record NZ_JBIBIC010000001.1, on the reverse strand, counting down.
CAACCAGAACGACATGATCGCCCAGGTGGCGGCGGCCAATCCGCACACCATCGTGGTGCTCAACAACAGCTCGGCGATCAACATGCCGTGGCTGAACCAGGTCGCGGGCGTCTTCGAGGGCTTCTATCCGGGCCAGCAGATCGGCACGGCGATGGCGGCGCTGATCTTCGGTGACGTCAACCCGTCGGGCAAGCTGCCCGTCACCTTCCCGAAGTCGCTCGCGGACGTGCCCGCGCACACCCCGGCGCAGTGGCCGGGGACCAACGGCACGGTGCAGTACAGCGAGGGGCTGAAGGTCGGCTACAAGTGGTACGACGCGCAGAACATCGAGCCGCTGTATCCGTTCGGCTTCGGCCTGTCGTACACCACCTTCTCCTTCTCCGGGCTCCAGGTCGGCGCGCTGTCCGGCGGGAACGCCACCGTGCGCGCGACGGTGACCAACACCGGGACGCGGGCGGGTACCGAGGTCGCGCAGCTCTACGTGGGCGACCCGGCCTCCACCGGCGAGCCGGTCCACCAGCTCCGCGGCTATCAGCGGGTCACGCTCAATCCGGGCCAGTCGCAGACGCTGACCTTCACGGTGTCCACGCACGACCTGGCGTACTGGAACACCGGCACCAACGGGTGGACGACGGCGGCGGGCAGCTACCAGATCCTGGTGGGGGACTCGTCGCGGAATCTCCCGCTGAGCGGCACGCTCAGCGTGCCGACGCAGGTGAACGCCGCGGCGGCGCGGGTGGGGGGCGGCGACGCCTCGTACGCCGTGCCCAATCCGCACGGCATGAGCAGCCCGCTGCACACGGCGGTGGACTGGGCGCTGGACCAGAAGGCCCCGAGCGGCACGGCCTTCTCGGCGACCGGTCTCCCGCCGGGGATCTCGCTCAGCTCGGCGGGGCGGTTCACGGGCGCGGCCACTGAGCGGGGTACGTACACGGTGACGGTCACCGCCCGTACGTCCTCGGCTGCGGCGTCCGCACCGGTGACGTTCGTCTGGACGGCCACCTAGCCGGTTCCGTTCCGGCTCCGGTGCCCTCCCGCGGGGGCGCCGGGGCCGGGGCCTCCCCGGTGAGCATCGCGGTCGGGGGCGACCACGCCTGCGTCCGCAGCTTCGAGACCGCGCTCAAGACGCGGCGCCCGCGCCGGCCCTACCGCGAGATGTGGGCCTCGATGCCGTCGAGGAGGAAGTCGAGGCCGAGGCGGAAGGTGTGGTCGGCGTCGAGGTGGGCGGCGTCGTGGATCACGGTGGACAGGGCGGGGAAGCGGCCGGTGGCGAAGGTGCGTTCCAGGTAGGGGCCCAGTGCGGCCTGCCAGCGCTTCTCGTCCAGGCCGGTGGTCCGCTCCGCGCGGCGGGCGGCGATCTCGCGGCGGACGGCGCCGGTCACGTAGGCGTCGACCGCGGTGACCACGGGCATGACGGCGTCCACGTGGACCCCGTCCAGCGCGGCGACGACGGCCTCGCCCCTGGCCAGCGCATGCGGGCCGAGCTGCGGCCGGCCGCCGAGCAGGTCGGCGAGCCACTCGTGGTCGTGGGCGGCCTGCCGGGTGGTCTCGGCGAGCGAGCGCAGGACCTCCCGCCAGGTGTCCCCGACCGGCCGGATCTCGGCGTGGATCGCGTCGACCATCAGGTCGAGCAGTTCGTCCTTGCTCTCGATGTAGCCGTACAGCCGCATCGGTCCGACGCCCAGCGCGGTGGCGACCTTGCGCAGCGACACCGCGTCCAGGCCGTCCGCGTCGGCCAGCTCGATCGCGGCGCGGACGATCCGCTCCCGGTCCAGGGGGGCCGGTACGGGTCGATTCGGCGGCTCCGGCCGCTCCCACACCAACATGCCGCATACGGTACATCGCATTGTCACGATACAGTGTATCGGCTTGTACGGTGTATCGAAGGAACCGAAGGGGACACCCATGCCAACGACCACCACCCCGAGCCCGACCCCGACTGCGACCGCGACCGTCGCCATCGTCGGGGCCGGCCTCGGCGGCCTGGCCCTCGCCCGCGTGCTGCACGTCAACGGCATCGACGCCGTCGTGTACGAACGCGAGGCGTCACGCGCCGCGCGCGGTCAGGGCGGCATGCTCGACATCCACTCCGGGCAGCGGGCGCTGCGCGAGGCCGGGCTCATCGACCGATTCCACGCGATAGCCCGCGGCGAAGGCCAGGACATGTGCCTGCTCGAACCGGACGGCACCCTGCTGCTCCAGGAGGACACCCCCGAGGACGCCCCGCTCGACCGCCCCGAGGTCGACCGCGCCGACCTGCGCGACCTGCTGCTGGACTCCCTCCCCGAGGACACGGTGCGCTGGGGCCACGCGTTCACCTCTGCCGCCGACGGCCAGCTGCGCTTCGCCGACGGCGGCAGTACGACGTACGACCTGCTGGTCGGCGCGGACGGCGCGCAGTCCCGGGTCCGCCCCCTGCTCACCGACGCCCGCCCGGCGCACATCGGCCAGAACATCGTCGAGCTCGGCATCCCCGACATCGACCGCACGCACCCCGACCTCGCGGCCATGGTCGGGCGCGGCAACTACTGGGTGCTCGGCGGCGGACTGTCGCTGGCCGCACAGCGCAACGGCGACGGCCGCGTCCGTATCGGCCTCAGCTTCTACAACACCGACGAGGACTGGTTCGCCACCAGCAAGATCCCCTTCGACGACCCCGCCGCCGCCCGGGCGCGTCTGATCGACCTGCTCCCCGGCTGGCACCCACGGTTCACCGCCCTGATCGCGGCTTGCGACGACACCGTCGTGCCACGGGCGATCACCACCCTCCCGGTCGGCCTGACCTGGCCGTCGACACCGGACGTCACGCTCATCGGCGACGCCGCCCACCTGATGCCACCGGTCGGCGAGGGCGCCAACATGGCCCTCCTGGACGGCGCCCTCCTCGGCCTCGCCCTGGCCGCGCACCCGGAGGACATCCCCCGCGCCGTCGCGGAGTACGAACGCGAGATGTTCGCCCGTACCGGCGCCGCCGCCCGCGAGTCGGCCCGCGTCCACGACATCCTGACGTCGCCCGACGCCGGCCGGAGAATGCTCGCGTTCTTCCAACCGGCCTGACCGCCCGGCAGGGCTCAGCCCGCCAGTCGCGCGAGGGCCAGCGCGTGCGCGCGGTCCAGGGCGTCGGCGGCGGCGCAGGGGACGTCCGGCCGCACACCGGTGCCCTCCCAATTCGTGCCGGAGACGGGGTTGACCGCGCGGCCCACGGGGATGGTGGCCTCCAGGTGCGGGTGTACGGTCCAGCCGTTGCACGGGTGCGCGCCGCCGCGGGTGCGCTCGCCGACGACGACGGCGCGGCCGAGCTGTTGCAGGTCGTAGGCCAGCTCCTCGGCCGCGGAGAAGGTGCTCTCGCTGGACAGCACGTACACCGGCCCGCTGCCGCCGAAGCGGGCGCCGGGGACGTGGGGCAGGCTCCAGGACTGCTCGCCGCGCTCGCCGTTGCGCTCGCCGCCGCGCTCATCGCCACCCCCATCGCCGCGCCAGTACATGGTGTTGAGGTGGGTGCGCTCGTCCAGCAGGTAGCTGCACACGAAGGCGACCGTGTCCGGGTCGCCGCCCCGGTTGGCGCGAAGGTCCACGATCAGCGCCTGGGCGCGGGAGGCCAGGGTGAGCGCGGCGCCCAGCGGCTCCGCGGCCCACTCCAGCGGGAACAGCATCGGCCCAAGCGTCAGTACGGCGACGCCGCCGTCGAGCAGCTCCAGCCGGGGCACACCGCCCAGCGAGGTGTCGAAGTCCCGGCGCATGGCGGCCAGGCCGGCCGCCCCCTGCTCCGGGGAGACCGGGGCGGCGTGGTGCTTCAGCCTCAAGTGCCGGTCGCCGTTGACGGACTGGAGGTCCGCGGTGACCAGCCGGGCCAGCTCCTCGGCGTCGTCGACGCCGTACGCGCCCTCGGCGAGACGCCGTCGCAGCAGGGCGGCGAGCTGCTCGGCCGTCTCGGGGAAGACGTAGTGCTCGGTGAGCAGCCGGGCCGTCTCGTCGATGACAGGGGCCGGGTGAAGGTTCGTCGGAATCGTCATGGCAGGGAGTAGAGCACCGTCCTTGCGAAAGCGTCAAAGACTTTAGACACTTTCGGTATGTCCGATCAGCCGACCTACCCGCCGCCTCCCGAGGACGTCCTGGAGATCAGCGCGCCCGAGCAGTTCGCGGCGCTCTCCCACCCCTTGCGCCAGCGGCTGCTCTTCGCCCTGGGCCAGCGGCCCGCCACCGTCAGCGGGCTCGCGGCCCAACTCGACGCGAAGAAGGGCAACGTGGCCCACCACCTCAAAGTGCTCCGCGAGGCCGGGCTCGTCCACATCGCCGAGACCCGCCAGGTCCGCGGCGGCACCGAGCACTCCTACCAGCGCACGGCCCGCCGCATGCTCGTCGCCGAACCCCAAGCGGCAGGCACCGCCGCGATGTTCGCCGCCGTCGCCCACGAACTGGACCGCTCACCCGTCGCCCCCCACCTGACCCTCCGCCACCTCCGCCTCAGCCCCGCCCAGGCGAAACACCTCGGCGACACCCTCACCCAACTCGTCGACGAGACCCCCGAAAACACCGAATCCCAGCCCGTCCACGGCGTCCTGGTAGCCCTCTACCACCACACCCCGCCCACCCCATAATCAACCCCGCCCCCGGCGTCCGCCGGCGGTGCGTCTGCCCCGGGGCAGTGGGTCCGTCAGCAGGTGAACCATCGGTTCAGTAGCGCCGCCGGAACACGGGAATGGTCGTACTGGCTCGACACGTTCAACATCGCCTATGGGCCGGTCGATCCGAAGGTGTTCCTGTCGGAGCCGACCGTCTGTAGGGTCTCGCCGCCGATGACATGTCGATCTTCTGTGACCTGCTGGTTCACTGTTGTCTCACCGCGATGTCACCCAAGATCAGTCTCAGATCGAGGCCATATCCTCGGCGGAACGATGAGTCTGCAGCTGAGCCACCGAGCACGAGGACTACATGCGAGGCTCAGATCGCGCACCGATGAGTTTCCCGCGCCGCGCCGGTCTGGTCTGCAAAGGTCGAGCGGTCAGAGGGCCCAGACCTGGCAGTCTGGGCCCTCGGCTTCAGCGGACGGTGAGCGACTGCCGGTCCCTGTCGAACTCGACGGTTCCGCCACCGTCTGCGACGAGGCGCCGCCAGACGTCGAAACCGGTGATGATGGCCTTCTGCCAATCGGCTGCTCGCCGAACACTGACCTCCAAGAGGCCGACCATGCCAGTGACGGTCGTGAGGAGCCCCTGGTCCAGCGCTCGGATTCCCTCCAGATTGGAGTGGTCGCTGGCGTAGGCGAAGACCATGGCCGAGATGCCCTCCTCGATGGCAATCGCCCGACCGCCGTCCTCGGCCTCATCAATCGCCGGGTTGCTGCGCCGCTTGCGCTTCATCAGCGACCGCACCACCGGTGACCAGCCCAGGACGGCGGCGTACGCCAGATGGAACACATCATGGAACCGGTACCAGTCGTCGATGAAGGACGCATCAGTCAGCGGGTCACCGAACGGAGCACCGTCGAAGGATGTACGACTCACCTGGCGGCCGGCGGCATCGGTCTCCAAGCGGAATGTGATCGTCCCCGTCCGCGGGAGTTGTTCGTCGGGCGGGAAGTCGCCGTCGAAGTCCACGAACTCGCCGGCCGGTGTTGGGCGCCACCGGTCGGCGACCTTGGTGAGGTTGGCCGCAGCGATGTTGTCCAGATCCAGTCCAAACCGGTCAGCGAGCACCGCCAGGTACCACAGGACATCGCCGAGCTCCTCTCGGATCAGGGCCTTCGACGCCTGGTGCGCGGGGCCGTCGCGCAACTGCTTCTTGTAGGCGGTGGCCACCCCGCCCGCCTCGCCCGTCAGACCAAGGATCGCGACCATCGTCGCCTCCTCCGTCTCCAGCGACGCCTGCACGGTCTTGAGGGCTGCCTGTTGGTACGTGTTGAAGTCCACGACGCACTCCTGCCGGTTTTTCAGACACGGGTGCCCGAAAACCGGGCGATGCCCTATAGTAGGACACGTTGAAGGTTTTTCGGGCAGAGATCTGAGGAGTCGGTGACTTTGAGCGGCAATGATCTTACTGTCGGCGACGTTGTGGAGGTCATCGTCGAACTTCTCGCCGCAGAGCGGGACATCTCCGCGGAAGCGATGATGGCCGAGCTCTCGACTGGCGGGGACATGCTGCCGATCGACTCCCTTCTGCTGCAGGAGATCCTCGTCCGCGTCGAGGAGCGGTTCGATGTCCAGCTGCCCGACACCATCGAGACGGCGCGGTCGATGGCGAGCGTACGCACCTTCGCTGAGGCCATCGTCGACGCCTGCAGGAAGGAACAGCAATGAATGCTGAGGCTGACCCCGACCGTGACACCGAGGCCAAGGAGTTGGGTGAGCGGCTCAAGACGGCACGGGAGTATCTGAACTTCTCCCAGCAGTACGTCGCAGAGCACACGGGCATCCCGCGCACCGCGATCAGCGATATGGAGCGGGGAGTACGCAGGGTCGACAGTCTGGCTCTGCGCAAGATCGCACGACTCTTCCAGATGCCGCCCGGCTACTTCCTGGACCCCGAGGCCGGGGCTGATGTCGGGGAGCACTCGGTGGCCCTGTTGGCCCGACGGATCATGTCCTTGCAGCCAGAGGACGTCGAGGCGGTTGAGGAGTTCGTGACGTTTATGGCATTGCGCAGGTCTGCCCGCGCGGATGCCAGCGGCACCGAGTCCGTGCCGAAGGGGGACCTGTGAACTGGAAGCAGGCCCACATGGTCGCGTTCACGGCTGCGGCCCGCGCCCTCGCCAAGTACGGCGTCGACGACCGGGAGCGGGTAGACGTCTTCGCCGCGATGGACAGGGCCGGATTCGACATCATGGGGAGGCCGATGCCGGGCCTATTCGGCCTCTATCTCGCCGGCGCGGGTGCCACGGGACCGGCAGCCCTGCTGAACTCGCGGATGTCTGAGGCCACCATCCGGCATACCGCCGCACACGAGCTGGGACACCATGTCCTCGGCCATGCCTCCCAGGTCGACTACGACCTCAACGACCTGCACACCGGGAAGCGGTCCTGGACCAAGGAGGAACAGGAAGCCGAGGCGTTCGCCGCCTGGTTCCTTATGCCGCGCAAAGCCATGAACAGGGTGCTCTTCCGGATCGGATGCACGACATTGTCCGCGCCGCGGGACGTGTACCAGATGGCGCTGTGGCTAGGCGTGTCGTACGCCGGGGTCCTGCGCCAGGCGCAGAACATCAAGATGCTCAGTAGGGCCCAGGCCACAGCTTGGTCGCAGGCCGCATCCGGGCGGCCGGCGCCGGGGGCGTGGCAGCCCGTACCTCAGCGAGTGTGGGAACTGGGCCCCTCCGCCGATGGCACGACAATCCACGTCCAGACCGGCGACCGCTTGCGGATCGGTGGCGGAGACAGCGACGCCGTGCCGGAGCTCCCCAAAGGTTTGGACCCCCAGGGTCCCACTGGGACGGCCCTGGACGTCGACGTCACTTCGGTGTTCAACGCCCCAGGCAACATCCGGACCGGGCGGTGGAGTATCGGCATTATCCCCACCCCGTGTCGCCGGGGCTGCGTTCAATCCTGGCCCACGTGGGCCGGGGGAAGTCAGGACGACGATGGCAGGACGGAGGTTCGATGACGAACGCGAGTATGGCGCCGCACGTCACGGCTGTGACGGTGACGGAGGCGTGGCTGGAGGCAGCCAGGACGCTGTTGAGCATCCCGGACCACCGGGCCACGCACATGATGGTGCACATCGCTGAACCGACCCGGGAGGATCCTGGTACTCGCCGCGACGTTGACCATTTGATGGATGATCAGAATTACCAGAGTGTAGAGACCATCGCGAACACCATCTTTCCCCGTGCGTTGGCTGCGTCCAGCCGGGACCACACTCACCTGGCTCAGCGCTATGCCGCGATGTACCCGGTGCTGCAGAAGCGGTGGCGCCGCAACAAGTTCGGCACGTACTTCGGGCGGATCACTGCCTATCCCACCGCAGACGGCCCCGTCGATCAACTGGCTGCGGTCATCAACCATCTGGTGATCGAGAATAGGACGTCAAACCCGAAGACAGCGCGCTTCGAGACGACGTTCGCCGTCCCGGGTCGCGACGACCCAACCGAGGACGTCGCCGGCTTTACGGACGTGGACGGCAAGGCGGTTGCGATCTTCGAGCCTGGTCAGGACAGGAACCGCGCCATGGCGTTCCCTTGCCTGAGCCACTGCTCGTTCCAACTCGGCAGGGACGGACGCGTGCATGCCCTGGCGCACTACCGCAGCCAGTACTTGTTGCAGCGCGCTTACGGCAACTACCTGGGACTGGGGCGGCTGTTGGACTACGTGGCTACAACCGCAGGGCTGCGGACCGGTGAACTGACCGTCGTGGCGGGGTACGTCCAGTTGGAGGCCGCTGTCACCGCGGTGCGGCGACTCGCTGCTCAGCCGAGTCCTCAGGCCTGACCGAGCTTGCCGCGTCGAGCTATTGATGTACAGATGCGTCGAGCACTTTGACGACGTGGGGATCGGTGACGACGCGCCCGCACTCTTCGGAGAAGGCAACCAAGTCGTCCAGTACGCCGGACCAGTACGGATCGGTGATCGCCGGTGATTCGGCGGCGTCACAGTCCAGGTCTCGGCGGATCCTTGCCACCAGACGCTCCAACGAGTCAGCGACGACCGAGGCAGTTTGGAGGGCTGCCTGTGTGCTCACGGGGGCCTGAGCCGTCATTATTTCACGCACCTATCTTCATGTACTAAGACCCGCGATCTGGCTGCTAGAACAACGGGATCGCGCCGGCGGGAACACGCGGCGCAGAGCGCCGCCCGCCCTTCCTACCACCTACCGGAGCCACGGAGGCGCGAGTCGTCCCGGCGACCGAAAGTGCTTCGCTCGAAGGAAGTGGCGTCGGTGGATGCTGTTGGTCCGGCGCGTTCAATCCCCACTTCGGAGGGAACCAGGCAGTGATCTTTCCTGGGTCCGATCGGTAGGACTGCTTGATCTGGGTGCGACCGCTGATTCCCTCAATCTCCGGGTGGGCTCGGCGAGCATATTTGTCGACCTCGCAGAACAGGTTCTGGCAATCGATGAGCTGGAGCGGTCGGCCTCGAAGGCCGGAGAACTCTAGTCCGAGTCGCGAGAAGTGCTCGTCCTGGTGGTCGGCCATGTAGCGGATGATCTCGGCCTCGATGCCGCGGGAGGCAGCGCCGAAGCACTTACGGATGCCGTCACGGGCACCGGGGCCGGGTACGACGAAGTCCATCTCACTGAACGTCAGCACGGCCGAGTAGTTCAGGTCGATCAGATGCTGGTAGGCTAGGAAGTTCCCCATTGAGGGGAAGTCCAGCAAGACTTCGAAGGCTGAGCGCATCGACGCAGCCTCCGCGAGTTGCTCAGGCACTCTAGCGGCCATCATCGTCTCGATCAGCCGCAGGTGGTTGCTGTGTTTGCGGGCCTCGCCCAGTGCGGGCGGCGGGACGACATAGGCAGCGGAATACAGCCGCTCCCCAGCCTGGAAGGCTTCGCTGAGCACCTTGTTGTAAACCGCGAAGCTGAACTCGGACCAGCTCACCTCTCCCAGCTGTGAGCACAACAGTTCCCAGGTCGAAATCCGGTTGAACGTCTTGAACAAGACAGTCCGGAAGAAGACTTCGGTCCAGTCCTGGTCGCCGGTGTAGATGACCTGGCCGATGGCGTACTGGCTGACCCGATCGGCTGCCCGGAAGCAATTAGTGAACCTGTGCTCCGACAGGATCGGATCCGTCGTCCACGGGCCCTGCTGGCCTTGCAATCGGGCCTCGTAGATCGCCTGCCGGGCAGCGGCGAACCGCCAGTAGGTGTCAAACACCGGAGTCGGCAGTAGGTCTCGCCCCGCAATGGTCACCACAGACTTCGACACTACGCGCTCTCCGGATCCGAGCTGCACTCCAGCCTTCATGGATTGCACCATATATCTATTATATATTGTCGCCAAGGGAGGATCGAGATGGATCTCGTTTGGAAGTCCGCGCGGCGGGCGACGCTCGTCTCATGGCCGACGTCGGTCGATGATCGACTCGACGTCCTCGTTCGTGCTGCGACCGCCGCCGGCGAGTCGGTCACACGCTCGCAACTACTCGCAGCCCTGGTGTCAGAGGCTTCACAGGAGCCCGATCAGTTGTCGTCGGTGATTCGTCGGTATCGAACAACGGAGTCAGAACAGTTCATTGAGTCCCATAGCGGGGCAGATCTCCCTGTTGTCCGCAGACCCGGCCGTCGACGCCAGCCGCAGACGGAATCTGCCGATCGCCCCGACACCGAGTGACCGTCCGCAGGACTGCAAGAATTCTGCCCCTTTTCCGTCAAGAGGATCGTGTCGGGCCAGGAGGTCATCGTCGGACCTTGCCTGCTGATGACGATCTTTCTGACGGTGGGGGCACGGCAGATTAAGTGCTGCAACGGTGTCTGTTCTGAGTGCTGGGCAGTTCGGTGATTAGTCTGGTTATAGGTGGGGACCTTGTTGATATCAGGTTGTGGGAGCGTGGACCAAACGTGATGCATGAGCGATTCGTGCCTCGGCTCAACCGTTCGCAACCCCGCGAGTCCGCTCTCGCGCGTATGAGCGGGCTAATCGCTCCGCTTCAGCGCAAGAACTGCTGGACCTTAAGCCCCTAGCTCCTACCGCCCCTGTTCCAGAACAGCTCCTCGAATCGCTGATACTCGTGGCCTAGGCTCGCCTTTCCTGTGTAATTGGCGAGCGTTGCAAGGAAGAGACGTGGTCCCGCCCATGCGCCGGTCGACCACAATTGGATCAACCACGCCGGAGCCGTGCCGAGGTCTTGGGACAGCTCAACCCACGATGCCGTGTCAGCGGCATGCTCACCGTGCGCCATCGACGACCCGCTCGTCCAGGCATACGTTTCGATGCCGATTCGGCGCTCAAGGTTCTCGCTGAGCCAGTCAATCGAAAGGGGCGTGATCTCGTACGCGCGGTGGCGCTTCTTCACTGGCCAGCCGCGGCCCTTGGCGTAGATCACGATGTCGTCGATGTCCTTCGCGGGATCACGATTGGCCCCATGCTTGTCGTCGGCGTGACCGTCGTTCTCGACGACATGCTCGGCGACGCCATCGCCGAGCATGTCGTTGAGACGGATACCTGCCGAGAGCCGTGCGAGGCGACGCGTCAGGCCACGTTGCAGACGCTCGTCAGTGGTGATGGTCGGGTCGATCACCGCTGTGGCCCAAAGGCACGCCTCGAAGATGCCGCGCGCGACCGAGACCGCGCCCATCAGTGACGCCTCTGCGCGAAGCAGGACGGCGAAACCTCGGAGCTGATCGGCGGCGCTAAGGATGTTGACCGCTGATTCATACCTGAGAATCGCTGCGGCTGGTTCGGTGCGGTCACCGAGCAGGACGTCGGGGGCCATCATGTCCTCTCGCGCCGGGCTCTTCCGCCCCATTTTCCAAGGCTTGAGGCCCAACTGCATGAATCCGTAAGCTATTTTGTCGACCGCTACTGCGAGCGCGTCGCGACGCGCATGCGCCTCTTGTGTGCCTTGGTTCAGCCGGTCGATGATTTCCATCGCCCACGCCTCGTCGTACTTGCTGGCTTCGCCTTCGCCTGTCACGCGCCACACCCTGCCAGAAGGCTCCGGCCGGGGAAGAGCGTTTTCCGTCATTGGGAGTCGCGCTGGGTTACGGTGCAGGTACTGGTGCGCCCACAACCGTGCAGCAGCCCCCTCCAAGACTCAAGACCATGCAGCCAAGGCTAGAGCGATGGAAAGGGCGTTCCACTCACCCCGAGCAGCACGATGATGGCGTGTCTCAAGCCCTACCAATGGTTGTACCGAGAGCAAAAGGCTACCCCTGGCGGCCTTCCAGTGTCATCATGCCTGTTCTCCCGTCTCGGACCGTAGAGCCTCCGCGCGTCCCCGGACATCGCTCACAGCAGCGGCGACCTTCTTCCCAAAGGCAGTCAGCTTCATGGCTCTGCCGCGTTGGGCACGCTCAAACAGAGGCTGTCCCAGATCTCTTTCCAGCCGGTTGATCTGGACTGCCAATGTCGGCTGGTTGATACCGAGGGCTCGCGCGGCTTCACAAATCGTGGGATAGGCGGAGGCAGCGAGGAAACGTTCGACACGCTGCCAGGCATAGGGGCTAGTAAGGGCCTTCTGCAGGAGGGCTGGCGTTTCTGTTGTCATCTCGGTCACGCGGAGTGCGGCATCGTGGCTTCCTCCGCCGCGAGGCCGCAGTGGGACATCGTAAGTGTGGGCCCAGCGGGCCATGTTCCCGGTGCTCATGCCTGCCTCGCGGGCAAGGTCCGGCAAGGTTCGGCACCGGACCACGTACTGCTCAGTCAGCCATTCGCGGTCGACGGTGCCTCGGCGCCTGTAGTCCTGGGGGCCGGCACGCAGTGGGATGGCGTACTCCCGCGCGAGTTCGGCCAGGACTCGACGTGAGAACCCGGTGAGCTTCCCGATCTGCTGAAGGGAGCGGTGTTCGTCCAGGTAGAGGCGGGTAAATTCCTCCTTCGGCACTGCCTGACGGGCCTTGAAGCGGATGTGTCCTGTCGCTTTGGCCGTTGATGGAGACGGGGGAAGCGCAGGGGCTGGTTGTTCGTCCAAAACGAGGCGGATCGCCTCGATACTCGTGTCCAAGGTGTCTGCCGCGTGCTGAACCGGGTTCTTGCGCTGGCGGATGAGTCGATGCAGGTGGGCGGTATCGATCTGGGCCGGATCGGCGCCCGGAAGGTCGAGCCCGGTCAGCAGGGTGAGCGGTGGCTGCCAGGTCACGGGTTCTCGGTGGATGCGCTGGCTGGCAAGGAAGTTCCGGGCTTCTTCCTCCAGTGCCTGGGCGAGCTCGGGGGTTTGGAGGGCCGCATAGCGGGCGCTGACAGCGCGGAACTGTGCCTCGTTGACGCGGGGGTAGCCCGGGGCGGCTTCGGCAGGGAGACCGCTGATGCGTTGGAAGAGCTGGCAGCGGGCGACCATCTCCCGCCGGCCGGTGCCGGGCGAAGTGCCGGTGCTGCGGCAGATCTCCCGCCAACGTTCCTGCCGCAGCAACTCGGTGTAGTCCAGCCGGCGGCGCCGCTGGTAGTCGATCGGCACGTCGACGCTGTCGAGGTACTCGGCCAGTCGGACGAGAGCGGTGGTCATCGTTGGCCAGCATGGCTGGTCGTCGAGCGCCTGGAAGACGCGGGAGATCTCGGTTCCGTCGATGATCGTGCCGAGGCGGTCGGCAGCGTCGTCAAGGAGGATGTTGCTGCCGACGATCAGCAGCGCGGAGGCCAGCACAGGGGCGAGGACACGGGCATAGATGCCGTCAGGCGGAGTGAGCGGGACGCCCCAGGCAGGCCAGAACGTGCTGGGAATCTTCCGGGCTCGTTGCGCCGTGGCACGGCTTGTCATCCCCGAACGGCTTGGCAGGGCCGTGACCGTGCGATACCGGAGCTGTTCGCTGGGACGAAGCCTGGGCGCGAGGGCTGCCAGGTGCACTCCTTCCAGGACAGGAGTCAGACCTCGTCCCCAGCTGTCGATACTCGTGGCGCTGATCTGCCAGAGCTCCTCACGCATGGCCTCCAGCAGGACCCTCATCTTCTCGCCGGAGCGGAGGACATCGGGCTGGTCGAGGACGTGGCAGGCGATGGTCACTGCGACGGCGGTGCTCACGGCTCTCGGTGGGGCCATGAAGCCAGGCCGTTCCGCGGCCCGGTCCGTGAGTCGGGAGACGGGATCGGGGGTGAGATGACCGGTGATGAGGTCGGATGGGACGAGTTCGGCGAGGAAGAGCGTCGGAAGATCTGCCAGCACCCGGCCGCCGATGGCGCGGATGTCCGTCAATGCCATCCGCGTCTGCTGAGGGCTGACCGCATAGGCGCCGAAGTCGGCGGTCCCGGACTCGATGATCTCCAGCAGCCTGCCTTGAGCTTTCAGCGCCGGGTGTCCTTGGGACAGCTGAAGCGTACGGGCTTGGGTCAGATCGAATCCGCAGCCGCCTGACCGGGGTCCGCCCGGGGCGACGGGTGGGTTTCCGCAGATCCCCGGAAAGGGGATGACCCGGCCCGAGCAGGGTCGTTGCCGCTGAACACGTCCGCAGTCCGGGCAGCAGTCCGCTAAGAGTTGGCCATGGAGGAGGCAGGCGTATGACCAGCCCAGCCGCCAGGCCAACTGCCATCGGCCGTCACTGTCGCGCAGGCAATCGGGGCAGAACCGGGATCCGCTGCCGCGGCCCCAGAGCACTCGGCGGTTGACGTGCCTGCGGTCAAGGTCGAGGCGAAGCGCGCGCTGGTCGTAGTGGACCAGGGTCATGGCCGTGATCGAGGAAGGCGTCAGTCCACTGGCGTGAGCAACCGCGTCCGTCTCCTGATCGCGCAACGCGATCGTCCAGTCCGGAGGGATGTCACGTAGGTGATTACCCGATCGGCCTCTCACCGGGAATCCCAGATGCCAGAGGACCTCACCCAGGGTGGTGTTCAGGCGCTGTGCCAGGGCCTCCAGCCAGGAGTCGAGGGCCTCTCCTGGAAGGGGATCCAGCCGGATCGGGAGCGTCCGCGGGGCAGCCGTCACGCGGCCTTCTTGCGGGCAGTTCGAGGCTTGCTGGTCAGCTTCCTCCTCTCCAGGGCAGCTTCGAGTTCCCGGCGGGCTTCCTCGGACGCCTCGTCGTTCTTCACGCCGTCCAGCAGATCGCGGCTGAGCACCTCCTCACCGCTTCGGACCGCCCGCTGGCAGCCGCGGTTGATCAGTGTCATCAGGGAGCCGATATGGCCGGTACTGCGGGCGAACAGGTAGTCGGACAGGTCGTCGGCGAGCATGCCCGGATACTTGTCGGCCAGGACCACGCGCTGTTCGAGGGCCAGCAGCATCTGCCGCCATTCCTGTCGGCCTTTTTCCTTCTCGATCGTGAACGGCCGCATGCCCAGCCGGGTCGTGCGGCGCCCAGTCTGGGCCAGGACCGCGTCCCCCTTGCTGCCGCCTTCGCTGAACAGTCCCTTGCCAGCGAGTCCCACGCCGATCATCAGCAGCGTCACCGGGAACTCGTTGGCGATCCACTTCAGGTGGTTGCTGACCTCGACGCCGTTCTTGTTGCGCCACCGGAGAAAGTGCAGATCATCCAGGGCTAGCAGGCGGACCTCGCAGGACAAGACGCAGTCCAAGGCACGCTGGCCGAGCTGGGCGGTGGTTCCGCGGTGGCGTCCCGGGTGGCCGAAGAACTCCAAGATGGCCCGGTTGAGGTCCTTCATGCCGGTGTTGCCGGTCAGTCCCACCCGGCAGACAGGGAGCCGCTCGTGGCCCTGGGCGGTGGATTCTCCCTGCTCGGCGATCTCTCTGTGGTGGAACTCGCGGGCGAAGGCAAGAACCGACGTGGTCTTCCCCAGGCCGGGGAAGGCGTCGACGGCGATGGCGCCCTTGGCTTTGTCGCCGTCCTGCAGATTGCTGTCGATGATGTCCCATAAATCCTGGTGAAGCTCAGACAGTTGCGGGGTCTTGATCGGTCCCAGGTTGGCGTGCCATTCACGCCGCAACCGGTCGTACTCGGCTTTCGCTTGTGGGCCGAGGGCGGCCAACTGTGCCCAGGTGAGGGGCTCGGGCCGGGTCCGGCGTGGGCCTTCGGCGAACGCCTTGAAGTCCTCCTTCCGGGACAGGGCCAGGTTCGAAGGCCGGAGCGGGCTGGTCTCGGTGCTCACACGTCCTCCAGAGCCTCTGCATAGAAGTCGTCCTCACCGGCCAGATCGTCCACGTCGGCCTCGTCGTCATCGCCGCCCTCCACCAACTGCGGCTGCTCGGGTCCCGGCGCATCTGGCTCTGTCCCGAGGGCTTTGCGAACGGACGGAAGCGAGACAACCACCTCCGTCTCGCTCTCCGGCAGTTCGATAGCTGTCTGTTCTCGCGAGAGCCGCAAAGCCATGCGCCGCTCAGCCAGCGTCGTGCCCAAACCGAGGTTCCAGCGCTCCAGCAGATCAGCGACCGCGATCCGGTCGTCGGGGTACTGGTATTTCGAAGCAGCCAGCTTCCTGGCGAAGACCAAGGCCTCCTCGCTCAGCGGCATATGTGCCGAAGGCGCGTACTCCCAGGTGAGGGGGTGCCAGTGGCGCTCCTGGTCCCGGAAGTAGATGCGGGTGATGTCATCGGGGTCCACCTGGAACGGCCACCCGTTGTCGACAGGCCCGTCGTACGGACTCCTGACCTTACTCAGATCCTTCAGTCCAGGCCCGCTGTAGCGGCGACGATCGATCTCGACTCCGTAGTGCTGGATCGTCCGCCACTTCGTCTCAAGGAACTCATACGCAAGGTAGGGATCTCGTGGCACCTCGATGTAGCCCGCCCGAGCCATACCGTGCTCGAACATCTTCGCCGGCGACATGCGCAGACCCGGCAGCCCCGGGTCGACCAAGCTGGAATGCGGCCGACAGTGATATACCGTCGCGACCCACTCCCTGATGATCGCCTCAAGCTCGTCCAGGTAAAAGAACGCGTCGCCCTCAGGGTTCTCGCCACGGGAGTGGATGTCGGGGCCCTTGTATCCGGGAAGCGCCTGCAGGAGATCCTCACGCACCGTGCGGAAGAACCGCTCGACGGGGCCCTTGTCCCGCCCCGTCCGCAGCCGTGCCGGCTGGATCGAGATACCCATCCGTCGGCAGACGCTGGTCAGGTGCTCCGAGACGTAGACCTTGCCATGGTCGACCACCAGCGTCTCTGGCACCACGGCTGGTGTCGCGAGCCCCGGCCCTTCGGCCGCATCGACGTCGACCATGACCGTCCTGGGAATGCCGTGCTCGGGCCAGACCGCGTGCCGGGGCCAGTCCCGCGCCGCCGGCCGGGGCCGGAACGACTGATAAAGCACAGCGCTGACGTCCACCGCCTTCGTAGACACCGGCGTGAGCCGTATCCCGGTGATGCACCGTGTGTACCAATCCATCCCGACCGAAAGCTCGGCCTGCACCCAGCGCAGCGTCAGCGGATCGAACGCGAACACGTCCAGCCGCGTGGAGTCCATCAGCAGGTACTCACCCGGCCGCGTCGGCCGCAGCTTCCCGTAGACACCATCCGGACGATCGGCGATGTCCCGGTTCCGCTTCGTACTCAGCCTGAACAGCGGATGCCGGTTCTCCAACTCCACCAGCAGCCGAAAAGCCGTTGCCCGACTCGGCTGCGGCACCACGTCTGGACCGAACCGAGCAATCACCCGGGCCCGAGTTCGGTCGATCACCATCGTGCGCGACGGCTTGGACTCCCCCGTGTGCTCGACCATCACCTCCAGTGCGATCTCCGCCCAGCGGTCATCGACCGAGATCTTCGAATTGCCGGACACGCGGCTCTTCGAGGCGAGCCCAGCCTCCCCGTCCCTGCGGAAGTCCGCGACCCACTGCTTCACACTCCGAAGCGAGACGCCAAGCTCGTTCGCCTTCGCCGTATAGCGCGCCTCCCAAGGGCGCTCCGGCACGTAGTCCGGACGAGGTTCATCGTCGCGAGCAAGATCTGAACTGCCTGAGCGATAGCCAGTCAGCACTTCACGCACATGCTCGGCCCGTTCCAGGACCTTCGCTCTCTCCTTGGCGTCGAGCTGTCCCAGAATTACGGAAGCAATCTCTTTGTCGTCATCCGCAGATGGCCCGGCCTTGTCAGGGATGATGACCGCACGGTCAGAGAACAGGAGCTGTGCGAGGGACAGACGCAGTATCGACCCCCGACCATCCTTCAAGACCACTTCGTTGCCTGCTGAGGTCGCGGCCATCTCCACCACCTCGACGGTCTCGCCGTCGTAGCGGAAGCGTGTGCCCACTCCGAGGCGAGTGCCCGCACCACTCATGCCGCCCTCCTCAGCACCAGGTGTGAACTCAGGGGCTGGCCCAGGTCAGCGACGAGGTCACCGGTCCACAGCAGGTGATGGAGCGCGGCCCGCACATGTAGTGCTGGCCAGTCCGGCAGCAAGTGGACTGCTTCGCCCAATGCGACTCCATTGAGGTCACTACTTCGGAGTTCATCCAAGAGTTCGGGGCTGAACAGCCACTTCCTCCGGTAACCCGCCAGAAAGCGGACATTCTCCAGGGCCGCTTCTGGAGGCTCACTCCAGACCTCGTACTGCCAGCCTCTGGACTCCACCGCCTGCCGGGTCCACTCAAAGGTGAAGGCCACATCGGAATGGGAAAGCCGTCGACGGGGCTTGACGTCCACCACCACCGACCCCTGCTTAGTGATGAGCAGGTAATCCGGAATGTGCTTACGGATCTTCCCGTTCACTGAACTCTTCAGCAGGAACGGCTGGGCCTTGATGTTCTGAACCAGAGGATCGAAGTCAGCAAAGAGCAGCCGCGTCAGTTCCAGGCGCGACTCGTAGATCACATGGTCATTCGTCGTAGCAGACCAGTACGTGCCTGAGTAGTGCCTCTGGCCCTTGTACCAACGGAAAGTACGCCATGGCGCGGCGGACTCGAACAACCCGAGCGTCGCCGTAGCCCATTCGCGGTCCTCGATGGCCTCGCCGCTACGACGACGAAGACTCACACTCACTGTCGTGCTGTCCACTGAGCGCCCCCAGCCTGCGGGCGTCTTCTGCCCGCGAGGCCAAGGTGCCAGTTCCGAAACTCGGGCGTTGCGGAACCTCCGCCCATCACCCGAAAGAGTGAACGCTCTGAGCTGCGAGTCTCACGATGACTGCACAAGTGCAACCCGTATGCAGTCGGCGCTGAGATTATGCAGCGGAATCTGAGACCCTACACCGTCCCCGGTCAGGTCTGGGCCATGTCCACGAAGCGGGAGTAGTGGCCCTGGAAGGCGACCGTGATGGTGGCGGTGGGGCCGTTGCGGTGCTTGGCGACGATCAGGTCGGCCTCGCCCGCGCGGGGGGACTCCTTTTCGTAGGCGTCTTCGCGGTGGAGGAGGATCACCATGTCGGCGTCCTGTTCGATGGAGCCGGATTCGCGCAGGTCGGAGACCATGGGCTTCTTGTCGGTGCGCTGTTCGGGGCCACGGTTGAGCTGGGAGAGCGCGATGACCGGGACTTCGAGCTCCTTGGCGAGGAGCTTGAGGTTACGGGACATGTCCGAGACCTCCTGCTGACGGCTCTCGGGGCGGCGCGAGCCGCCCGACTGCATGAGCTGGAGGTAGTCGATCACGACCAGGCGCAGGTCGTTGCGCTGCTTGAGGCGACGGCACTTGGCGCGGATCTCCATCATCGACAGGTTCGGCGAATCGTCGATGTAGAGCGGCGCCTCGGTGACGTCCGACATCCGCCGGGCCACCTTCGTCCAGTCGTCGTCCGTCATGGTCCCCGACCGCATGTGATGCAGCGCCACCCGCGCCTCGGCGGACAGCAGCCGCATCGCGATCTCGTTGCGCCCCATTTCGAGCGAGAAGATGACGCTGGGCATCTTGTTGGCGATGGAACACGTCCGCGCGAAATCCAGCGCGAGCGTGCTGTTGTGGGTGGGCACCATGGAGCGGGTGGCCAGGTACAGGTGGTCCGGGTTGTCCACCTGTACGCAGCGGACCGGGACGCTCGTGACCGGGGTGACGGAAGTGATGTACCGCGTGACCTGCTCGCGTTTCCACTGCCCTCGAGCGGAACTCGCCTTACGCGGAATCCGGGCAAGAGGAAGATTCGTCGGAACGATGACGTCCCAGGAGTCCGCGCTGATCACGCCGGCCCTGGTACGCCCGGTGCGGTGGTGAACCCGCGGGACGCAACCGAGGGAGACGACAAGCTCACAGAATCCGTCGACCAGGTCGCGATGGGTGTTCGTGAACCGATAGGCCCCGTCGCCATCGACGGTCCCGTCCGAATCCACCATGCCCTGCGCCAGCGCCAGACGCTGGTCGAAGGACGCGCGCAGGTACCCGGCCGGGATGTGCTTGCCAGCGGACACACCGAGCTGGCTCCACGCGTCCCTCAGCCCACGCACACCGAAGTGGCCGGTGCTGCTGTGCCGACGAGCGTCATACCCGGCCGCGTCAAACTCCTTGATCAGCCAGTCGCGGTCCTGTGGATCGCAGGCGACACGCCCGCTTCCGGCGGTATCGCCGTCCCCGAGGAGGTAGCCGAGCACGTACGGATCGACGGGCAGATCGACTTCAGGGCCGACGAGAGCCCTCGTGGCCGGGATCGCGTGATTGTTCTCGTGCAGCGCACGGACCGTTGCGGCGATCTCCCTGGTGCTGCGCGGCCTGACGGCCTTGCTCTCGGGTTCGGGACGATTCCACTGCTGCTGGACGGCGCCCGCGGTCCTGCCGGGTTCGGTGCCGGCGGATGACCGTGAGGGAGACCAGGACGGCCAGTTGTCCGGGTAGGAGGTGGCCTCTGGCCTCGCGTGGTCGAATGCCTCGCGAGTGTTCCGGTCCCAGGTGAGCCACTGATGGTCCGCGTCAGCCAGGACCTTCGTACCGTCGGAGAACGTGACCTCGTAGCACGGACGCCCGACCATGACGTCGGTGGCGGCGACCACTCGGGTCGGTGTGCCGTCGGCGGCGAGGAGGTGGTCGCCGACCTGGACCGCGCCCATCGTCGTCCAGCCGGTCGGGGTGGGCAGGGGGGTGTCGAGCGCCAGGGCCTTGCCCATCGCCGGGCGGGCGGCGATGACGATCATCTGGCCGGGGTGGAGGCCGTTGGTGAGGGAGTCGAGGTCGGTGAAGCCGGTGGGGACGCCGGACATCTGGCCGCTGCGGGAGCCGATGGCCTCGATCTCGTCGAGGGCGCCCTCCATGATGTCGCCGAGGGGGAGGTAGTCCTCGGAGGTGCGCTGTTCGGTGACGGCGTAGATCTCGGCCTGGGCGTTGTTGACGATCTCGTCGACGTCGCCGTCGGCGGCGTATCCCATCTGGGTGATGCGGGTGCCGGCTTCGACGAGGCGGCGCAGGACGGCGCGTTCGTGGACGATCTCGGCGTAGTACTCGGCGTTGGCCGCGGTGGGGACGGCGTTGACGAGGGTGTGGAGGTAGGGGGCGCCGCCGACGCGGGCGATCTCGCCGCGCTTGGTGAGTTCGGCTGCGGTGGTGATGGGGTCGGCGGGCTCGCCGCGGGCGTAGAGGTCGAGGATCGCCGCGTAGATCGTCTCGTGGGCGGGGCGGTAGAAGTCGGCGCCCTTGAGGACTTCGACGACGTCGGCGATGGCGTCCTTGGAGAGCAGCATGCCGCCGAGGACGGACTGTTCGGCGTCGAGGTCCTGCGGGGGGACGCGCTCGAAGCCGCCGCCGCCCTCGGACCAGCGGTTGCTGTCGCTGTCGTCGTTGCCGTTCTTCTTGCGGAAGCGGGTGACGGGGGGCCGGTCGCTCGGACCGGCTTCCGGGGGTGCTTCCCCCCAGTGCTCGTCCGCGGGTTCGGGCTGGCTCATCCGCGCCACCTCCTCCCGTCCCTGCGGACCGTTCGACCGCGTTCGACCGCACCCCGTTACGTGCCACGCGTTCGTGGGGCACGGCTCTTTCTTACGGCACGGCGCCGACATTTGAGTCACCCGGGGCCGCTCGCGGCGCGTCGGGGGACGGTCCACGGTAGGGCTCTCGGCGGCCCTGACCAACCCGGTTATCCACAGGGGGTGTGGACGGCGGCGGCATACCTGTGGAGAAGTGGCCCCAACCTGTGTACAGCCCTTGGGACGACGCTGTGGACAAGCTGACAATCTACTCAAGGGAACGGCTCTGACCTGGCCTTTCTCCATCCATAGCCTGTGCAGGAGAAAAAAATTCACGGTCGGCCCAAGATCGCCACAAACAACGCGGAGGAGATCACTCTACGCAGTCACCCGTAATAGTCGAGGGTGGCCTTTACCTCTTACTTGTGGACGATTACCCTGTGCATGTGAATCCGCTCGCCAAGCCCGCAGTGGAGAAGGATCCGGCCTCGTCCCCCCGCACGCCCGCCCGGGGCCGCCACGACCGGGAGATCCTCGCCCTCGCGGTCCCCGCCTTCGGCGCGCTGGTCGCCGAACCCCTCTTCGTCATGGCCGACAGCGCGGTTGTCGGCCATCTCGGCACCGCCCAGCTCGCGGGCCTCGGCGTCGCCGCCGCGCTCCTCACCACCGCCGTCAACATCTTCGTCTTCCTGGCGTACGCGACCACCGCCGCCGTCGCCCGCCGGGTCGGCGCGGGCGACCTGCCCGCCGCGATCCGCCAGGGCGTGGACGGCATCTGGCTCGCGCTGCTGCTGGGCGCGCTGGTGATCGCCGTCGTCCTCCCGGCGGCCCCGGCCGTGGTCGACCTGTTCGGCGCGTCGCCGACCGCCGCACCGTACGCGACCACGTATCTGCGGATCAGCTCGCTCGGCATCCCCGCGATGCTGATGGTGCTGGCGGCGACCGGCGTCCTGCGCGGCCTCCAGGACACCCGCACCCCGCTGTACGTGGCGGTCGGCGGATTCGCCGCCAACGCGGGGCTCAACGCGGGCCTGGTATACGGCGCGGGACTCGGCATCGCGGGCTCCGCGTGGGGCACGGTCATCGCCCAGAACGGCATGGCGGCCGTCTATGTGTGGGTGGTGATCCGCGGCGCCAAGCGGCACCTCGCCAAGCCGCACCTCCCGACGCGGGACGACCCCGCGCCACACGACCCCGCGACGGACGCCCGTACGGGTGCACGCTCCGCCCTGTGGACCCTGTTGCGCCCCGACCCCGCAGGCATACGCGCCTGCGCCCGAGCCGGCGTCCCCCTCCTCGTCCGCACCCTCAGCCTGCGGGCCGTCCTGCTCATCGCCACCGCCGTCGCCGCGGGGCTCGGCGACGCCGCGATCGCCGCCCACCAGATCACCCTCACCGTCTGGTCCCTGCTCGCCTTCGCCCTGGACGCCATCGCCATCGCGGGACAGGCGATCATCGGCCGCTACCTGGGCGCGGACGACCCCGAGGGCGCCCGCGCCGCCTGCCGCCGCATGATCGAGTGGGGAGTGGCCTGCGGGGTCGTCCTGGGGCTGCTGGTGACGCTGGCCCGGCCGCTGATCGGGCCGATGTTCACCTCGGACCCGGCCGTACGGGACGCGCTGACGTCCGCGCTGCTGGTAGTCGCGCTGGCGCAGCCGGTCTGCGGCATCGTCTTCGTCCTGGACGGCGTGCTGATGGGCGCGGGCGACGGGCCGTATCTCGCCTGGTCGATGCTGGGGACGCTGGCCGTCTTCGCGCCCGCCGCGCTGGCCGTGCCCGCCCTGGGCTGGGGGCTGACCGCGCTCTGGTGGGCGATGACCCTGATGATGCTGACCCGGCTCGCCGCCCTGTGGCTCCGGGCCCGCTCCGGCCGCTGGATCGTCACGGGCGCCGCCCGCTGAGACCGCGAGCCGCCCCCCGAGCCGCCCGCTGAGGAGCCCGACGCACTCGCCGAGAGCCCGACCCGCCCGCCGAGGAGCCCAAGGCACTCGCCGAGAGCGCGAGCCGCCCGCCGAGCCGCCCGCCGACACAGCGAGCGGCCAGATCTCACAGCGCCCGCCGCCCCCGGAACCCCGGAACGACGAAGGGCCGGGCACCCCCGCAATCGGGGTGCCCGGCCCTCCCTGTTCCACGTGGAACACAGCGGTCGCGATTACGCGGCCACGACCTCCAGGTCGAGGACGGCCTCGACCTCGGGGTGCAGCCGCACCGTCACCTTGTGCGCGCCCAGCGTCTTGATCGGCGAACCGACCTCGAGACGACGCTTGTCGACAGCCGGACCACCGGCGGTCTTGATCGCCGCGGCGATGTCGGCCGGGGTGATCGAGCCGAACAGCCGGCCGGTGTCACCGGCGCGGGTGCTGAGCTGGACCTTGACGCCCTGGAGCTGCGCCTTGACCGCGTTCGCGTCGTCCAGCGAGTGGATCTCGCGGATGCGGCGGGCGCGGCGGATCTGCTCGACGTCCTTCTCGCCACCCTTGGTCCACGCGATGGCGAAGCCACGCGGGATCAGGTAGTTGCGGGCGTAGCCCGGCTTGACATCGACGATGTCGCCCGCGGCACCCAGGCCGCTGACCTCGTTGGTAAGGATGATCTTCGACATGCTTCAGGTCACCCTTTCCTTATCGAGCGGTCGACGTGTAGGGCAGCAGCGCCATCTCACGGCTGTTCTTCACGGCCGTGGCGACGTCACGCTGGTGCTGCGTGCAGTTGCCGGTGACGCGGCGGGCACGGATCTTGCCGCGGTCGGAAATGAACTTCCGCAGCATGTTCGTGTCCTTGTAGTCCACGTACACGGTCTTGTCCTTGCAGAACGCGCAGACCTTCTTCTTCGGCTTGCGCGGGGGCGGCTTCGCCATGGTGATTCTCCTAATGCGATCTTGCGATCAAGAAGTGAGGATGCCCGCCCTAGAAGGGCGGCTCGTCCGAGTAGCCGCCGCCGGAAGAAGCGGCACCGGAGCCGCCGCCCCAGTTACCGCCACCGCCGCCCTGGCCGCCGCCGGCCGGCGCGCTGGTCGCCCACGGGTCGTCGGCGGGAGCACCGCCGCCGCCCTGGGGCTGGCCGCCACCGGAGCTTCCGCCCCAGTTGCCGCCGCCGCCCTGGCCGCCGCCTCCGCCGAACCCGCCGCCCTGCTGACCGCCACGACCGCCACCGCTGGTCTTGGTGACCTTGGCCGTCGCGCTCTTCAGGCTGGCGCCGACTTCTTCGACGTCCAGTTCGTAGACCGTCCGCTTGACGCCCTCACGGTCCTCGTACGACCGCTGCTTCAGCCGGCCCTGCACGATGACGCGCATGCCTCGCTGGAGCGACTCGGCGACGTTCTCGGCCGCCTGCCGCCAGACCGAGCAGGTGAGGAACAGGCTCTCGCCGTCCTTCCACTCGTTGGTCTGCCGGTCGAAGGTGCGCGGAGTGGACGCGACTCGGAACTTCGCGACCGCCGCACCCGACGGGGTGAAGCGCAGCTCGGGGTCGTCGACAAGATTGCCGACAACCGTGATGACGGTCTCGCCTGCCATGGGATGACCTCTCGGCGGTGTGCTGACTGCTTCTGGCTGCTGCTACTGACTACTGCTGGCTACTACTCGGTTACTGCCCCGGTGCGCTGAGCGGAGAGCTCAGTGCAGTTCGGGGCGGAGGACCTTGGTCCGCAGAACCGACTCGTTCAGGTTGAGCTGACGGTCGAGCTCCTTGACGACCTCAGGCGTGGCCTTGAGGTCGACGACCGAGTAGATGCCCTCGGGCTTCTTGTTGATCTCGTAGGAGAGGCGACGACGGCCCCAGGTGTCGACCTTCTCCACGCTGCCGCCACCATTGCGGACGACGGCGAGGAAGGACTCGATCAGCGGGGAGACAGCGCGCTCCTCAAGATCGGGGTCGAGAATGAGCATGAGCTCGTAGTGACGCATAGGGGAACCCACCTCCTTTGGACTCAGGCGGCCACGGCGTTTCCGTGGCAGGAGGGTTTGTATCTGCGTCGCAACGGTAGCGCGGGGCACTGACAGTCGAGTGACAGACAGTCGAGCGGCGGATCGGTCCGAGGAGCGTTCCGCCGAGTCGGGCGAGGCCCGGCCCACGCACAGACACCGGTGCAGACCGTACAGACTACCCGCACAGGTCCCCCGGGTTGAAATCCGCCCCCTTTTGCCCCCAATCTGGACACATCTACTCCGTCACGGAGGTGCCCCATGGCACAGCACGCGGAACGGACCCACCACCTCACCTTCAACACCGACGGCCGACCGCACCCGCTGGAGAACACGCTGGTCGCGGTGACCGTCGTCCTCGGCGCGATCGCGATCATCTCCTCGGCCTTCAACAGCCTGCATCTGCTCAGTTCCTGGACCGGTCTGGTCGGCATCCTCACCGGCGGCTACGGCCAGTTCATCTCGGCGACCACGGCGGAGCGGTTCGCTCTCGTCATCGGCCTCGGCATGGCGGCGGTCGGCTTCTACATCGGTGTCGCGCACGGCGGCCTGTTCGGCGGGCTCTGGTAGCGGCGGCCGGCAGTCGCCGACAGCACCGGCGAGCAGTAGCGAGGGCGCTTCCCCCGCGCAGTAGGCTTCGGGCCAGAAAACAGCACCGGAAACCCACCACAAGCAAGTAGTGAGCATTCCAGCCCGCAGTCGTGAAGTTCGTCGTGAGTTTGGGGAGCGCCCCGCATGAGCCTGACCCTGAGGACCATCAGCCGCGAGCAGCATCTGGCGTACATCCAGAGCCTGCCCTCGGCAAGCCACTGCCAGGTCCCGGCATGGGCTGATGTGAAGTCGGAGTGGCGGTCGGAGAATCTCGGCTGGATCGACGACAGGACCGGCCAGATCGTCGGCGCCGGTCTGGTGCTCTACCGGCAGATCCCGAAGGTCAAGCGGTACCTGGCGTATCTGCCCGAGGGCCCGGTCATCAACTGGTACGCGCCCAACCTGGACGAGTGGCTGAAGCCGATGCTCGCCCACCTCAAGCAGCAGGGCGCCTTCACCGTGAAGATGGGCCCGCCGGTGATCATCCGCCGGTGGGAGGCGAACACCATCAAGACCGGCATCGCCGACCAGGACGTCAAGCGGCTGCGCGACGTGGAGGCCGACTTCATCGAACCGCGCGCCTTCGAGGTCGCGGACAAGCTGCGCCGGATGGGCTGGCAGCAGGGCGAGGACGGCGGCGCGGGCTTCGGCGACGTACAGCCGCGCTACGTGTACCAGGTCCCGCTGGAGAACCGTTCGCTGGACGACATCCTCAAGGGCTTCAACCAGCTCTGGCGGCGCAACATCAAGAAGGCCGAGAAGGCCGGTGTCGAGGTGGTCCAGGCCGGCTACGACGACCTGCCGACCTGGCAGAAGCTCTACGAGGTGACGGCCGAGCGCGACCACTTCAGGCCGCGCCCGCTGTCGTACTTCCAGCGGATGTGGACCTCGCTGAACGCCGAGGACCCCAACCGCATGCGGCTCTACCTGGCGGTGCACGAGGGCGAGGCGGTCGCCGCGGCGACGATGCTGACCGTCGGCCGGCACGTCTGGTACTCCTACGGCGCCTCGGCGAACCACAAGCGTGAGGTGCGGCCGTCCAACGCGATGCAGTGGCGGATGCTGCGGGACGCGTACGCGATGGGCGCCAGCGTCTACGATCTGCGCGGAATCAGCGATTCCCTGGACGAGAACGACCATTTGTTCGGTCTGATTCAGTTCAAGGTGGGCACGGGCGGGCAGGCTGCCGAATACTTGGGCGAGTGGGATTTCCCGCTCAACAAGCTGCTCCACAAGGCGCTCGACATCTACATGTCGCGTCGCTGACCCCGGGCCCGCGCATGGGCCACGACAAGGCCCGCGCGCGGCCCGCCGAAGGCTCGCTCAAGGAAAGGTCCCGACCAGGCCATGGCCCTCACCCTGTACGTCGACACCGCACGCTGGCGTGCACACCACCAGTCCGTGGTGGACCAGTTCCCCGGCATCGTGCCGGTATGCAAGGGGAACGGGTACGGCTTCGGCCATGAGCGCCTCGCCGACGAGGCGACCCGGCTGCGCGCCGACATGCTCGCCGTCGGCACGACGTACGAGGCCGCCCGGATCAAGGACTACTTCAGCGGCGACCTGCTGGTGCTGACCCCGTACCGGCTGGGCGAGGAGCCGGTGCCGCTGCCGGACCGGGCGATCCGCTCGGTGTCCTCGGTGGAGGGTGTGCGCGGTCTGGTCGGCGCGCGGGTGGTCATCGAGGTGATGAGCAGCATGCGCCGGCACGGCGTGGCCGAGGACGACCTGGTCAAGCTGCACACGGCGATAGACGACGTACGCCTGGAGGGTTTCGCGATCCACCTGCCGCTGGACCGCACCGACGGTACGGACGCGGTCGAGGAGGTCTTCGCCTGGATGGAGCGGCTGCGGGCGGCCCGGCTGCCGCTGCACACGATGTTCGTCAGCCACCTCAAGGCGACCGAACTGGCGCAGCTCAGGCAGCAGTTCCCGCAGACCAGGTTCCGGGCGCGGATCGGCACCCTGATGTGGCTCGGCGACCACGACGCGACGGAGTACCGCGGCGCGGTGCTCGACGTCACGCGGATCGTCAAGGGCGACCGGTACGGCTACCGGCAGGAGAAGTCGGCCGCCGACGGCCATCTGGTGGTCGTGGCGGGCGGCACCTCGCACGGTGTGGGCCTGGAGGCGCCGAAGGCGCTGCACGGTCTGATGCCGCGGGCCAAGGGGGTCGCGCGGGCGGGCCTGGCGACCGTCAACCGCAATCTGTCGCCGTTCGTGTGGGCGGGCAAGCAGCGCTGGTTCGCGGAGCCGCCGCACATGCAGGTGTCGATCCTGTTCCTGCCGGGTGACGTGGCGCCGCCCGCGGTGGGCGACGAGCTGGTGGCGCACCTGCGGCACACCACGACCCAGTTCGACCGGGTCGTGGACCGCCACCCGTCGTAGGACGCCTGTCGCGCCCTTCTCTGCTTCTTCTCCAGTCGTCTAATCCTTCTCGTCCACCGCGGGCGAAGGCGTCGTGGGCGAAGTTGTCGTGGGCGAAGGTGTCGTGGGCGCGGAGTCCGTCGGCATCGTGGTGCCCCACTCGACCCGCTGTCCGGCGAAGGGCGCCGCGTGCCGCGGCTCGTGGTGGACGGCGCCGAGCACGAACACGTCCTCCGCGCCGTCCAGGATTCCGCCCGAGGGGTCGTCGTCGCCGTCCTGCCGCAGTACGTCGTGCTGCGGCAGGAGGATGTCGCGGATGACCATGCCGCACAGGTAGAGCGTGCCGAGCAGGTGCACGGCGATGGCGAGGTGGTAGCCGTCGGCGGACAGACCGTGGTGCTTGGTGCCGCCGGTGACGTACGCGAGCTGCATCCAGATGCCGATGAAGTACAGCACCTCGGCGCCCTGCCAGATCAGCAGGTCGCGCCAGCGCGGGCGGGCGAGCACGGCGAGCGGGAGCAGCCACAGCACGTACTGCGGCGAGTAGACCTTGTTGCTGATCACCAGCGCGGCCACCAGCAGGAAGGCGAGCTGTGCGAAGCGCGGGCGGCGCGGGGCGTACAGCGCGAGGGCGGCGATCCCGGCGCACAGCAGCAGCATCAGGGCGGCCACGTACGCGCTCACGCCGGTCAGCGGGTTGCCGGTGCGCTGCATGACGATCAGCCACAGCGAGCCGTAGTCGACGCCGCGGGTGCGGCTGAAGTTGTAGAACTCCGACCAGCCGTGCCGGGCGAGCAGGATCACCGGGCCGTTGACCACCAGCCAGGACAGGACGGCGCCGCCGAGCGCCGTGCCGAAGGCCCGTAGCCGCCCGGCGCGCAGGCACAGCAGGAACAGCGCGAGCAGCAGCAGGACGGGGTAGAGCTTGGCCGCGGTGGCCAGGCCGATCAGGATGCCCGCGGCCAGCGGTCGGCTGCGGGCCCACAGCAGCATGCCGACGGCGGTCAGGGCGACGGCGAACAGGTCCCAGTTGATGGTCGCGGTGAGCGCGAGCGCGGGGGACAGGGCGATGAGCAGGCCGTCCCAGGGGCGCCGCCGCTGGGTGCGCGCCACGCACGTGACGAGGACGACCGCGCAGATCATCAGCATCGCGGAGTTCACGATCCAGTAGATCTGCGCGCGGTGCTGGAGGTCGCCGCCGTGCGGGGTCAGCCAGGAGGCGACCTCCATGAACAGGCCGGTGAGCACCGGGTACTCGAGGTAGTGGAAGCCGCTGCCGGAGACCGAGTCCGGGATGCGGTCGAAGTACGGGACCAGGTCGGTGGCGAAGCCGCGCTGCGAGTACAGGTGCGGGATGTCGGAGTAGCAGGCGTGGATGTACTGCGGGGAGCCGCCCTGGAACCAGCCGCCGGAGTAGCAGGACGCTTTCTGCGCCATGCCGAGGGCGAACATTCCGATGACGACGAGCACCATCACGCGGACCGGGTTCCACCAGCGGTAACCGCCGGAGCGGGCCCACCGTCCGGTGGGCCCGCCCAGGAACTCACTGCCGGCCGCGGCGACCGGGTCCTCGTCGGAGGGTCGCACGGGGAGCTCTCGCCGGTCGGCCTCTTCGCGGTCGCGCACGCTCGTCATGGCGAACATCCTGCCGTACCGGTCTGTGTGAGCGAGAGTCCCCGGGGACACCAACCGTCGCTGTCTGCTGTCAGCGACGGTCGCCGTCCCCCGTCAGCCGCCGTCCGTCATCCTCCGTCGCCGGGTTTGCGGGTGGATGTTCCGCCGCTGTTGCCTCCGCCGCCGCCCGGTCCTCCGGTGCTGCCCGACGTGGTCGGGGTGTCGCTCGGCGTCGGCGTGTTGCAGGTCTGGTCCCACGGCAGGCACGGGCCGCTCGGCGTGGTGGGCGGCGTGGTGGGCGGCGTCGTCGGCGGGGTGGTCGGCGGCGTCGTCGTGGTGGGCGGCGGGGTGGTCGCGGTGTCGGTCGGGCTCGGCGGCGGCGTCGTCATGGACGGCGTCGGCGACGGGGCGCCGGGCTCGTTCTGCGGTTCGCCGATCTTGCTGGCGTCCGGGAAGCCGGGGTCCTCGGAGTTGCCGAGGGCGGCCTTCATGTAGTCGGTCCAGATGGTGGCCGGCAGGTCACCACCGTGGATGGAGGAGTTGCCGCCGGTGCCGGACATCGGCAGCAGCTTCTTGGCCTTGGTGTCCTGGCGGAACATCACCACGGACGTGGAGAGCTGCTGGGTGTAGCCGACGAACCACGCGGACCGGGTGCCGCCGGGGCTGTCGGTGGTACCGGTCTTGCCCGCCGCGGTACGGCCCAGGGCCTTGGCCTTGGTGCCGGTGCCGTTCTCGACCACGTTCTGGAGAACCTTGGTGACGTTGTTGGCGATGTTGTCCGGCAGCGCCTGCTTGGGCTTGGGCCGCGAGAAGCCGTTGATCTGGTCACCGTTGTGGATCACCTTGGTGACCGAGTACGGGTCCACCTGCACGCCGGATTTGGCGAAGGTGGCGTACGCGTCGGCCATCCGGATCGCGCTGGGCGTGGACGTACCGATCGAGAACGACGGCACCATGGTGGCCATGCTCTCGTCGAGCAGGCCCACGCTCTCCGCCGTCGCCTTGACCTTGGGCAGGCCGACGTCCTCGCCGAGCTGGACGAACGGGGTGTTGATCGAGTTCTGCATGGCCTTGGTCAGCGTGACGTAGCCGTGCTTGATCGAGTCCTCGTTCTTCTGCCGGAACGGCTTGTTCTCCTTGTCGAGGACCACATTGCCGTCGTGGTCCTTGATCACCAGCAGGTCGTTGGCGTTGTACTTGCTGTCCGGCGTGATGGGCTTGCCGTCGCTGTGGTTGGTGCCGTACATCATGGCCGCCGAGAGCACGAACGGCTTGAAGGTCGAGCCGACCGGCACACCGGCGGTGTTGGCGTTGTTGTTGAACTCGTTGTGCTCGTAGCCCTCGCCGCCGTAGATGGCCACGATCTTGCCGTCGCCCGGCACCACGGAGGCGGCGCCGAACTGCACGTTGCTGTCCGCGTCCGTGCCCTTGTAGTCGGGGTCGTCGCCCAGGTACTTGTGCGAGCCGCCGGGCTTGATGTTCGCCTTGCGGACCGCCTCGACGGACTTCTTCAGGGCGTTGACCTTGGCCTTGTCGAAGGTCGTGTAGATCTGGTATCCGCCCAGGTCAAGGTCCTTCTGGGTGATCTTCGGCGAGGAGTGCGTGGTGACGTAGTTGTTCACCGTGTCGACCAGGTAGCTGATCTGACCGCTCATGCCCGCCTGCACCTTCAGCCCCTGGGGCATCGGGTACTTGGTGTACTTGGCGCGCTCGGTCGCCGTCATGTGGCCGTACTTGACCTCCTGGTCGAGGATCCAGGCCCAGCGCTGCGTGGAGCGCTTGGTGTTGGCCTCGGCGGTGGCCGACGTGTCGATGTTGGTGGCGCCTATCGGGTCGTAGTACGTCGGGCCCTTGAGCAACGCCGCCAGGAAGGCGCACTGGCTGGGGTCGAGCTTGACCGCGTCCACGCCGTAGTACGTCTGCGCGGCGGCCTGGAGACCGTAGGCGCCGCGGCCGAAGTACGAGGTGTTCAGGTAGCCGGTGATGATGTCGTTCTTGCCGACCTTCGCGCCGACCTTTATGGAGATGAACAGCTCTTTGAACTTCCGGCTGACCGTCTGCGACTGGTCGAGCATCGAGTTCTTCACGTACTGCTGGGTGATGGTCGAGCCGCCCTGCGTCTCGCCGCCCTTGGCCATGTTGAACAGCGCGCGGGTGATGCCCATCGGGTCTACACCGGAGTCGGTCTCGAAGGTCTTGTTCTCGGCCGAGATCACCGCGTAGCGCATGGCCTTGGGGATCTGGTCGTACGTGATGTTCTGCCGGTTGAAGTCACCGCCGGTGGCGACCATGCGGGTGCCGTCGGCCCAGTAGTAGACGTTGTTCTGGGCGACGGCCGCCTTGTTCTCGTCGGGGATGTCGACCATGGCGTACGCGATGCCCGCGATGCCGACCAGGGTGCCGACGAAGCCGATGCACAGCGCGGTGACCTGGCGCCAGGAGGGCACCCAGTGCCGCCAGCCCTGCTTGCCGAAGCGCGGGTAGTCGATGAAGCGCTTCTTGGCGGGCCTGCGGCCTCCCCGGCCCGCGGGGCCGCCGGGTTCACCGGGGCCGCCGGTGCCTCTGCGGCGACCGCCGCCGTTGCCGTTGCCGCCACCGCCGCGTCCCTGGGCGGCGCGGCGGGCCGCGGCGCGTCCTTCATAGGGGACACCGGGGCCGCCGGTGCCGGAAGGGGAACCGCTGGGCACGCCGCCGGGAGGGCCGGGGGGACGGCCGGGTACGGCGCCCGGGGTACCGCCGGGCGGCGTACCGCCACTGGGCATACCGCTAGGGGAACCGGCGGGGGGGCCGCCGGCCGCGCGTCGGCCGCCTGACGCAGGGGGCGTCGGCTGCTGTCCCCCGCGCCTGGCGGCAGCACGGCCGCCGGAGGGCGACTGCGGCGGCTTGCGACGGTGCTCGCTCATGAACAGCTACTCCTCGACAGGCGGGATCGCCTGCAGGCATCGATGACATTCCGGTCTGTCCCCCTGAGTGCGGCTGTGTCAGGCCGCACTGCACCCAGGACCAAGACGCACGCCGACGTCCCAGGGTTCCCGGTGCTCTGCATGGCGAACAGAGTACGCACGGTCAAAAGACGCACGATGCGAGCGTTCATCACATAACGGACGGTTGACGCCTCACAGGTTTCATGTTGTGACACCCGCTGTGACGGCGGTCACCGCGGACCGCCTTGCATGATGTGTCGAACCGTTCTATCGTCCCGATGTATCGACTCGATACATCGCACCGACACATCGCTCCGATGCATCGTGCGGAGGCATCGGGTCGGCACACAGTACGGGACAGCGGCGACCGGCCGGAACGAGGGGACGAGGGATTGAGCAAGCGCTCCGGAATCCTCGAATTCGCGGTTCTCGGTCTGCTGCGCGAGTCCCCTATGCACGGCTACGAGCTGCGCAAGCGGCTCAACACCTCGCTCGGGGTGTTCCGCGCCTTCAGCTACGGCAGTCTTTATCCCTGCCTGAAGACGCTGGTCACTCAGGGGTGGCTGATCGAGGAGTCGGTGGTGGACAGCGATCCGCCCGCGACACCCCTCGCCGGCCGCCGGGCGAAGATCGTCTACCGGCTGACGGCCGCGGGCAAGGAGCACTTCGAGGAGCTGCTCGCCCACTCCGGCCCGGACGCCTGGGAGGACGAGCACTTCGCCGCTCGCTTCGCCTTCTTCGGGCAGACGTCGAAGGACGTCAGGATGCGGGTCCTCGAGGGGCGGCGCAGCCGCCTCGAGGAACGGCTGGAGAAGATGCGCGCCTCACTCGTGCGCACCCGCGAACGGCTCGACGACTACACGCTCGAGCTGCAGCGGCACGGCATGGAATCGGTGGAGCGCGAGGTCCGCTGGCTCAATGAGCTGATCGAGACCGAGCGGGCCGGACGCAGCACCACGCGCCCGGACTCCGAGCAGGACACACACGACAACAACCAAGAGAACGGCGGCCGACCCGAAAACCGGGGAACCGCGTGACGATTACACAGGGAGCAACCGGTATGGGTTCGGTTCGCGTAGCCATCGTTGGCGTAGGCAACTGCGCCGCGTCGCTGGTGCAGGGTGTCGAGTACTACAAGGACGCCGACCCGGACAGCAAGGTGCCTGGTCTCATGCACGTGCAGTTCGGCGACTACCACGTACGTGACGTCGAGTTCGTGGCCGCCTTCGATGTCGACGCGAAGAAGGTCGGCCTCGACCTCGCGGACGCCATCGGGGCCAGCGAGAACAACACGATCAAGATCTGCGACGTCCCGCAGAGCGGTGTGACCGTCCAGCGCGGCCACACCAACGACGGTCTCGGCAAGTACTACCGGGAGACGATCGAGGAGTCCACCGAGGCCCCGGTCGACATCGTCCAGGTCCTCAAGGACCGCCAGGTCGACGTCCTCGTCTGCTACCTGCCCGTCGGCTCCGAGGTCGCGGCCAAGTACTACGCGCAGTGCGCCATCGACGCGAAGGTCGCCTTCGTCAACGCCCTCCCGGTCTTCATCGCCGGCACCAAGGAGTGGGCGGACAAGTTCACCGAGGCCG
Organism: Streptomyces sp. NPDC008079; assembly: GCF_042957385.1. NCBI lineage: Bacteria > Bacillati > Actinomycetota > Actinomycetes > Kitasatosporales > Streptomycetaceae > Streptomyces > Streptomyces sp. NPDC008079. The sequence continues at coordinate 508,034 of NZ_JBIBIC010000001.1, read as the reverse complement.
GTGTGCCGATCGTCGGTGACGACATCAAGTCCCAGGTGGGCGCCACCATCACGCACCGCGTGATGGCGAAGCTCTTCGAGGACCGCGGTGTCCTGCTGGAGCGCACCATGCAGCTCAACGTGGGCGGCAACATGGACTTCAAGAACATGCTCGAGCGCGAGCGCCTGGAGTCCAAGAAGATCTCCAAGACGCAGGCCGTCACCTCGCAGATCGTGGACCGTGAGCTGGGCGCCAAGAACGTCCACATCGGCCCGTCGGACTACGTGCAGTGGCTGGACGACCGCAAGTGGGCGTACGTCCGCCTCGAGGGCCGCGCCTTCGGCGACGTCCCGCTGAACCTGGAGTACAAGCTGGAGGTCTGGGACTCCCCGAACTCCGCCGGTGTCATCATCGACGCGCTGCGCGCGGCGAAGATCGCCAAGGACCGCGGTATCGGCGGCCCGATCCTGTCGGCGTCCTCGTACTTCATGAAGTCCCCGCCGGTGCAGTACTTCGACGACGAGGCCCGCGACAACGTGGAGAAGTTCATCCGCGGCGAGGTCGAGCGCTGACCGGCTGAGCCGGACAACGCCGCGTCCGGTGGCACGGTGCCACAGCGTCACCGCAGGACCGCACCGCCGCAGGACGGCACCACCGCAGTACCAAGGAAAGGCCCCGGGTCGCGTGCCCGGGGCCTTCCGCGTCATGTGAGGCTGTGACCATGGCTGTTGTGCGCGATCTTCGCGTGCTGCTGCGGCTGTCGGGCTTCCGGCGGCTGCTCGCGGTGCGCCTGCTGTCCCAATTCTCCGACGGCGTCTTCCAGGTCGCGCTGGCCGCCTATGTCGTCTTCTCGCCCGAGAAACAGACCTCGCCCGGCGCCATCGCCTCCGCCATGGCCGTACTGCTGCTGCCGTACTCGCTGCTCGGCCCGTTCACCGGCGTGCTGCTCGACCGCTGGCGGCGCAGGCAGGTGCTGCTCTCCTGCAATCTGCTGCGGGCGGTGCTGTCCTGCGGGACGGCCGCGCTGATCCTGCTGCACGTGCCGGACTGGCTGTTCTATCTCTCCGCCCTGTCGGTCACCGCCGTCAACCGCTTCGTGCTCGCGGGGCTGTCCGCCGCGCTGCCGCGGGTCGTGGACGCCGAGCGGCTGGTGATCGCCAACTCCCTGTCCCCGACGGCCGGGACGCTCGCGGCGACCGCGGGCGGCGGCGTCGCCTTCGTCGTGCACCTCTTCCTGCCCGAGGGCGCCGGGGCCAACGCGGCGACCGTGCTGCTCGGCGCGGGCGTCTATCTGGTGGCGGGGCTGTCCGCGCTGACGCTGGGCCGCGACCGGCTCGGGCCCGATCCCTCCGAGGTACGGCAGCGGCTGCGCACGGCGCTCGCGGGCACCGCGCAGGGCCTGGCCGACGGGTGGCGGCATCTGCGCCAACGGCCCGCGGCGCGACGGGCGATGGGCGCGGTGACGGCGATGCGCTTCTGCTACGGCGCCCTGACCGTCACCTTGCTGATGCTCAGCCGCTACACCTGGTCCGACCCCTCGGACACCGACGCCGGTCTCGCCCTGCTCGGCCTGGCGGTCGGCCTGTCCGCGGCCGGATTCTTCACCGCGGCGGTCTTCACCCCGTGGGCCACCGGCCGCTTCGGCACCGGCGGCTGGATCACCGTGTGCGCCGCCGCGTCCGCCGTGCTGCTGCTCCCGCTGGCGCTCCCGTTCGCCGTCGGACCGATGATGGTCGCGGCCTTCGTGCTGGGCTTCACCATGCAGGGCGCGAAGATCGCCACCGACACCGTGGTGCAGACCGACGTCCAGGACTCCTACCGCGGGCGCGTCTTCTCCCTCTACGATGTCGCCTTCAACGTCGCCTTCGTAGGCGCCGCGGCGGTCTCCGCCCTGATGCTGCCGCCCGACGGCCGTTCCCCAGCGCTGATCACCGTCCTCGCCCTGCTCTACGCCGGGGTGGCCGCCACGATGACCCGACTCCGCTCCTGACCCCGGCGTCGCGCCGGGACGCACACCACACATGGGGGAAACCGTGGCTACTCCGCCACCTCCTGGCCGCAATCCCTACGGCCAGCCGTACGCACAGCAGACAGCACCGCCTCCGCCCGCGCCTCCGCAGCAGGGACAGAACCCGTACGGCCAGAACCCCTACGGCCAGAATCCGTACGGGCAGAATCCGTACGGGCAGGGCCAGCCGGGCCAGAACCCGTACGGGCCGCCGCAGGGCCAGGGGCAGCAGCCGTTCGGCTACCCGCAGACCGGGCCGCAGACGGCGCCGGACGGCGGCCCGGCGTGCACCTTCTGCGGGGGCTTCCCGGCCGTGCAGGCCACCGTCCGCGGCCACCAGGGCTTCCTGATCATCATGCGCTTCCTGAAGCGACGGGCGAACTACTGCCGCACCTGCGGGATAGCCACGCACCGGGAGATGACCACCAAGACGCTGTGGCAGGGCTGGTGGAGCATCGCCTCGTTCGTCATCACGCCGATCACGGTGCTCATCAACCTCGGGCCGCGCGGCAAGTTCAACAAGCTGCCCGCGCCCAGCGGCGGCTTCGGACCGCCCATGAACCCGGGCAAGCCGATCTTCCTGCGCGGCGGCGCGTACGTCATGCTGGCGCCGCTGCTGGTGCTCGCCCTCATCGTCGCGGGAGTCGCGATGGGCGGCAACGACGCGAATTCGGCGTCCGCCGGTGACTGCGTCAGCAAGAGCGGCTCCGACTCGGACCCGACCCTGAAGGTCGTCGACTGCACGTCGGGCTCGGCCGCGTACCGCGTCGTGGAGCGGCACGGCGGCAAGCACTACAGAGACGCCTGCTCCAACGGCGACGCCGAGTACGACCACTCGGGGCGCGGCGGCGACTACGCGCTCTGCCTGACGCGCGTGGGCTGACGTCCTTGAGCTGACGTCCTTGAGCTGATGGCGCCATGCCGATGCCTTTGAGCTGACGCCGATGTTCCACGTGGAACATCGCGTTCGGCGAGACGGCGGAGGGGCGATGTTCCACGTGGAACATCGCCCCTCCGCCGTTTCACGCCGCCGTTCTCACTGCTGCTCGGACCACCACGTCTTGAGCGCGGCGATCGCCTCGTCCTCGGTCATCGGGCCGTTCTCCAGCCGGAGTTCCAGCATGTGCTGGTACGCCTTGCCGACCAGGGGGCCGGGGGGGACGCCCAGGATCGACATGATCTGGTTGCCGTCGAGGTCGGGCCGGATCGCGTCCAGCTCCTCGCGCTCCTGGAGTTCGGCGATGCGCGCTTCCAGGGCGTCGTAGGTGCGGGACAGGGCGGCTGCCTTGCGCTTGTTGCGGGTCGTGCAGTCCGAACGGGTCAGCTTGTGCAGCCGGGAGAGCTGCGGGCCCGCGTCGCGGACGTAGCGGCGTACGGCCGAGTCGGTCCACTCGCCGCTGCCGTATCCGTGGAAGCGCAGGTGCAGCTCGACCAGCCGGGAGACGTCCTTCACCAGATCGTTGGGGTACTTGAGCTGGGTCAGCCGGGCCTTGGTCAGCTTCGCGCCCACCATCTCGTGGTGGTGGAAGGAGACCCGGCCGTCGGTCTCGAAGCGGCGCGTCTTCGGCTTGCCGATGTCGTGCAGCAGCGCGGCCAGCCGCAGGACGAGGTCCGGCCCGTCGGTCTCCAGGTCGATCGCCTGCTCCAGCACGGTCAGCGAGTGCTCGTAGACGTCCTTGTGCCGGAAGTGCTCGTCGCGCTCCAGGCGCAGCGCGGACAGCTCGGGCAGCACCAGATCGGCCAGCCCGGTGTCGACCAGCAGCCGCAGCCCCTTGCGCGGGTGGTCGGACAGGATCAGCTTGTTCAGCTCGTCCCTGATCCGCTCGGCGGAGACGATGCCGATCCGGTCGGCCATCGCCGACATCGCGGCGACCACCTTGGGCGCGACCTCGAAGTCGAGCTGCGCGGCGAAGCGGGCGGCCCGCAGCATCCGCAGCGGGTCGTCGGAGAACGACGACTCCGGGGTGCCGGGCGTACGCAGCCGCCGCGCCGCCAGATCGTCCAGGCCGCCGTACGGATCGACGAAGTCGCCCTCGGGGAGCGCGACCGCCATCGCGTTCACGGTGAAGTCCCGGCGGACCAGGTCGTCCTCGATGGTGTCGCCGTAGGACACCTCCGGCTTGCGCGAGGTCCGGTCGTACGCCTCGGAGCGGTACGTCGTCACCTCGATCTGGAAGCTGTCCTTCATCGCGCCGACCGTGCCGAAGGCGATGCCGACCTCCCACACCGAGTCCGCCCACGACCGCAGGATCTTCAGCACCTGCTCGGGGCGGGCGTCGGTGGTGAAGTCGAGGTCGTTGCCGAGCCTGCCCAGCAGGGTGTCCCGGACGGAGCCGCCGACGAGGGCGAGCCGGAATCCGGCGTCGCGGAATCGGTGGCCGAGTTCCTCGGCGACGGGCGCGACCTGGTGGCGGGCCCGCGGGGTCTGAGCGGCATTGTTGGCATTCGGCACAACGTAAAAGGGTACGGGTCCGCGGAGCCCACGGCTGCCGGGTTTCCCCGCGGGACCGCGTCGCGGGCGCATATGGCGCGCGTCCCGAGGGCATACCGCCCGGTTCCGGACCTCGGCGGACCCCGGCGGGGCATCGGCCGGACCCCGGCCAGATCTCGACTGGGCCGCATCGGGCCTCTTCCCCGGACTCCGCAGCACTTTGGCACAGCGCCGATCGTTAACATGCCAGCACGCACATCAGATGGGCGCGGACCGACGACCACCGTCGCCCGCCCGTCGACATCCGACACGAGGGACGGGCGAACGCGTGGGCGAGGCGGCACAGGCACCCGGAAGACCCCCGTCGGCGCGCTCGCCGCGTCTGCTGCGGGCGGTCGCCCTGATCGCCGCGGGCACGCTGCTCACCGGGCTGCTCCAGGTCGTCCAGACGCTCCAGGCGCCCGGCGCGCAGGCCGCCGTCGGCAGCGGCTCGCGCACCGCCGCGGTGGCGCTGAACAAGGTAGACCCCCGCGTCCCCGCCAAGGACGGCTCCGTCACCGTGTCCGGCACGGTGACCAACAACGGCAAGACGACGATCACCGGCGCCCGGATGGGCGTCAGGGTCGCCCCGGACGGCCCCCTGACGTCCCTCAGCGCGATGAAGAGCGCCCAGGACCGTACCGGTTACACCAGCTACCTGGACGGCTCGGAGATCGACGGCCACACGGTCGACCTCCCGAAGATCCCGGCCGGGCAGAGCCAGCCCTTCTCCCTCAAGGTCCCGGTGAAGTCCCTGGGCTTCGACGCCTCGGGCGTCTACCAGCTCGGCGTGGCGCTGGACGGCGAGACGTCCGCGGAGCCCGGCGAGCACGTCCTGGGCATCAAGCGCACCTTCCTGCCCTGGTACGACACCAACACCACCACCGCGAAGGCCACGCAGATCACCTACCTGTGGCCGCTCACCGACCGACCGCACGTGGCCGCCCGCGGCGACACCGACTCCCAGCAGAGCCCGATCTTCCTCGACGACGACCTCGCCAAGGAGCTGTCCCCCGGCGGGCGGCTCCAGGTGATGGTCGACCTGGCCAAGTCGCTGCCGGTGACCTGGATCATCGACCCCGACCTGCTCGCCTCGATCGACTTCATGACCAAGCCGTACCGGGTCGCCGGCCCCGGCGGCGACGTCACCCACACCACCGAGGGCACGGGCGGCGCGGTCGCCAAGGCGTGGCTGAACTCGCTCAAGAGCGCTGTCGCGGGCGACCAGGTGATCGCGCTGCCGTTCGCCGACACCGACCTGGCCTCCGTCGCGCACAACGGCCTGCGCGTGCCCGGCACCCTCAACCACCTCAAGACCGCGTCCGAACTGGGCGTGAGCACCCTCGACACCGTCCTCGGCGTCCAGGCCACCTCCGACGTGGCCTGGCCGGTGGACGGGGCCGTCGACCCCGCCATCGTCTCGGTGGCCCGTACCGGCGGCGCGAAGCGGATCGTGGCCCGCAGCGACAGCGTCGGCGAGAGCGATGCGCTCAGCTACACGCCCAACGCGGCCCGACCGATCGGCCACGGGGTGACCGCGGTGGTCGCCGACGCCTCGCTGTCCACCGCGTTCGAGGGCGACATGCTGCGCGCGGAGCCCGCCGATCTCGCCGTGCAGGACTTCGTCGCGCAGACCCTGATGATCACCATGCAGGCGCCGGAGAGGCAGCGCACCATCCTGGTCGCCCCGCAGCGCATGCCCACGGTCTCGCAGGCACAGGCGATGGCCGAGGCGATCGGCACGGTCGGCACGAGCCCGTGGGCCGCCACGGTCGGCTTCGACACCGCCGCCAAGGCCAAGGCCGACCCGGACGCGAACCGCAAGGTGCCGTCGGCGAAGAAGTACCCCAAGGCGCTGCGCAGGCACGAGCTGTCCGTGGGCGCCTTCCAGCAGCTCAGCGAGACGCAGACCCATCTCAACGACTTCGTCACCATCCTCACCCGCAAGGACAAGGTGACGGTGCCCTTCGGCAACTCGGTGCTGCGCGCCATGTCGGCCGGCTGGCGCGGCGACCCCGCCGACGCGACCGAGTTCCGCAGTTCGATCGGCGGCTACCTCCAGGACCTGATCAACGCGGTCCGCATCCTGCCCAAGACCACCCTCACCCTCTCCGGCCGCAGCGGGACCATTCCGGTGACGGTGAAGAACGAGCTGAACCAGCCGATCACCAACCTTGTGCTGCGTCTCACGTCGAACACCGACATCCGGCTGGAGATCAAGGACCCGCAGCAGCCGATCGCGATCGACGGCGGCCACACCCGTACCCTGAAGTTCCAGACGTCGGCGAGCGCGAACGGCAAGGTCAGGGTCACCGCGGCGCTCTTCACCGCGCAGGGCGTGCTCTACCGCAACAGCAACGCCGTCGAGTTCGACGTCAAGATCACCAAGGTCACCGATCTGGTGATGCTGATCATCGCCGCCGGTCTGCTCCTTCTGGTGCTCGCGGGCGTTCGCATCTACCGTCAGCGGAAGCGGCAGGCAGCCGCGGACAGCGGCGGAGACGGCGGGGACGGTGAGGACGGGGACAACGGCGGCGGGCAGGAGGACGGTGATCCGGGGCAGCCGGGTGACCCTGGCACTGACACCGAGGACACCGGTCGGGAAAGCGTTGAGCTGTCCCCGACGGGTGAGAAGGTGGAGGGATAGCCGGCGGACAATAAGGTGGGGCACTGATGAACGCGCCGTATGACGGTGATCGCGACTCTGCGGGCCAGATGCCTCCATCGCCCGAGCAGCGTCCCTCACCCCCTGACCCGTATCTGCAGAACACCTACGCCTACGACCCGTACCAGCAGCAGGACCCCACCGCGCAGGACCCGGTGGGCGAGGCGCTGTACGACCGCGCCGCGCACCCGCCGCCGCCGTACGGGCAGGAGTATCCGCAGCAGCAGCCTTCGGCGTACCCCCAGATGCCGTACGGCGACAACTCCGCGACCCAGTACGTCGGCGTGGACGACCTGGTCGGCGGGTCGCCCCAGGGGCAGCAGGGCGGTCAGGGCCGGCAGGACCCGGGGTACGACGCGTTCGATCACCTCTTCCGCGACCAGCGCGGCGGCGGCGCGCCTGCGCAACAGCCACAGGCCCCGCAGGCACCCCAGGCCCAGCACCCCCAGCAGCAGGCCCCGCAGCCGCAGCAGGGGTACGCGCCGCCGCAGGACCCCAGGCAACAGCAGCAGCCGTACCAGCAGCCGGGTCCCGCCCCGTACCAGCAGCCGCAGCACCCCCAGCAGGGGTACGCGTACCCGCAGCAGCAGCCGCAGCAGGGCTACGGCTATCCGCCGCAGCACCAGCAGCAGCCGCCCGGCTACCCGGCGGCGTACGGGCAGGCGCCCGCGCCCGCGGACAACGCCGAGACGGGGTACGCCGAGCCCGCGTACGAGAATCCGGCGTACGGGCAGGCCGCCTACCAGGACCAGCGGTACGCCGACCCGCGGTACGGCTACGCGAATCTGCCGTACCCGAACCAGCAACAGCAGCCCGTGCAGTACGCGTACACGCCCTCGTACATCGGCGAGCCGGTGTCCGCGCTGGACGCCACCGGGCAGATCCCGATCATCCCGGCCGCGCCGCCGATGGCCGCCAGGCCGCCGCGCGCGGCGGAGGCCACCTCCAACACGCGCGCGGGCAACATCCTCAAGTCCAGCGCGCTGATGGCCGCGGGCACCCTGGTGTCCCGCCTCACCGGCTTCGTCCGCACCCTGGTGATCGCCGCCGCGATCGGCGTGGCGACCCTCGGCGACTCGTACGCCGTCGCCAACACGCTGCCGACGATGATCTACATCCTCACCATCGGCGGCGGTCTGAACTCCGTCTTCGTCCCGCAGCTCGTCCGCGCGATGAAGGACGACGACGACGGCGGTACGGCGTACGCGAACCGGCTGCTGACGGTCGTGATGGTGGTGCTCGGCGGCATCGTGGCCGTCACCGTGATCGCGGCCCCGCTGCTGATCCGGCTGATGTCCGCGAAGATCGCCGACAACCCCGACACGTACGACATCGCCATCACCTTCGCCCGCTACTGCCTGCCGACCATCTTCTTCATGGGCGTGCACGTGGTGATGGGCCAGGTGCTCAACGCGCGCGGCAAATTCGGCGCGATGATGTGGACGCCGGTCCTCAACAACATCGTGGTGATCTTCAGCTTCGGCATGTTCATCTGGGTGTACGGCGCCTACAGCACCACCCGGATGGACGCGACGACCATCACTCCCGAGGGCGCGCGGCTGCTCGGCATCGGCACGCTGCTCGGTCTGACCGTGCAGTCGCTGGCGATGCTGCCGTACCTGCGGGACGCGGGCTTCAAGTTCCGGCCGCGCTTCGACTGGCGCGGCCACGGCCTCGGCAAGGCCGCCAAGCTCGCCAAGTGGACGTTCTTCTTCGTGCTGGCGAACCAGGCGGGCCTGATCGTCGTCACCCAGCTCGCCACCTGGGCGGGCGCCAACGCCGACAAGAGCGGCAACCAGGGCACCGGCATCACGGCGTACAACAACGCGCTGCTGATCTGGCAGATGCCCCAGGCGATCATCACCGTCTCGGTGATGGCCGCGGTGCTGCCGCGGATCTCGCGGGCCGCGGCGGACAACGACGTCTCCGCGGTGCGCGACGACATCTCCTACGGTCTGCGCACCTCGGCGGTGGCCATCGTGCCCGCCGCCTTCGCCTTCCTGGCCCTGGGCGTCCCGATGTGCAGCCTGCTCTACGCGAGCACCGGCACCGGTTCCGCGCGCAACATCGGATTCATCCTGATGGCCTTCGGCGCCGGACTGATCCCCTTCTCCGTGCAGTACGTGATCCTCCGCGGGTTCTACGCCTTCGAGGACACGCGCACGCCCTTCTACAACACGGTCATCGTGGCCGCGGTCAACGCGGCGGCGGCGGCCATCTGCTTCGTGGTGCTGCCCGCCCGCTGGGCCGTGGTCGGCATGGCCGCCGCGTACGGCCTCGCGTACGCCGTGGGCGTCGGGGTGGCCGCCAAGCGGCTGCGCTCGCGGCTCGACGGCGACCTGGACGGCAAGCGGGTGGTACGCACCTACGCCCGGCTGACCGGCGCCTGCGTGCCCGCCGCGCTGATCGCGGGGCTGGCCGTCTACGCCGTGCTCGGGGCGCTGGGCAGCGGCGCCGTGGGCTCGCTCGCCGCACTCGTGGTGGGCGGCGGCCTGCTGCTCGGAATCTTCCTCTTCGCGGCCAAGCGGATGAGGATCGAGGAGATGACCGCCATGATCGGCATGGTGCGAGGACGGCTCGGGCGCTGAACGAACCCGTCGCGAAGCGGCGGGCAACCATCACGGTTCGCTGTGTGTCGTGCATAGAGCCGGACTGTGGGCACAATTGTCATCGGCTCGATGTGGGATCGCGCAATGGATGGGGAGGCAGGAACGACGGTGGCGGATCGGAGCACGGCCGCCGTCGGAGTGGCCAATGAGGGTGGCGAGCCCCCGCTCGCCGCCCAGCAGGACGGCGCCACATCCGACGGGACGACGACGGACGACCAGACCAGCAGCAGCGCCGACTCCGGCACACGATCCCAGGACGGGTCGGACGGCACGCAGACCACCGCCGAAACCTCGATGTCGGCCGCGGTCGACGGCGACAGCGCGACCAGCGAGACCGTGGTGGTCGACACCGCGGTGGCCGCGACCGCCGAACTGACCGCGCCCGTTCCCGTGACGGCCCCCGCGTCCTCGCCGACGGCGACGACGAAACTGACGACTGCCGTGCTGCCCGCGGTGCCCCCGTCACCGGAGGAGACCCCCACCGCCGCCCGAGCCTCCACCACGACCTCTCCCGCGCCCTCGGGCACCTCCTCGGGCACCTCCTCCGCCAACGCCGCCGCACCGACCGCGGCCAAGCCCGCGACGGCGTCGGCGACGACGTCGGCGGCCAAGGCCCCGGCCAAGAGGGCCGCCAAGCAGACCGTCAAGGACGGCCGAAGCCCCAAGGCGTCCGCTTCGACGAACGGCGCCAAGGCGGCCTCCGCGACCGCGCCCGTCGGGACGGGCACTCCTGCCAAGGGCACCCCGGCGAAGGGGACACCGGCCAAGGGCACGTCGGCGAAGGGCACCCCGGCCAAGGGGACGCCCGCCAAGGGCACGCCGGTCGCCTCCGTGAAGGCCCCGTCCGCACCGTCCCCCGCACCCTCGTCGTCCGGCTCCGGGGGCACCGCCACGCTCGCCCCCGACGAGAAGACCGGGGACGGGGACCGCCCGGCGACCGAGGCCGCCCCAGGAAGCCCCACAGCCGCCTCCACAGCGCCCGCCGACGGCCGGCGGCCCGCCGGCCCCGCCAAGGGCGGCGGCAGCGCCACCACGGCGCCCAGGCCCGTCCGCAGCGCGCAGCCCGAGCTGCACAGCGGTCACAAGCTCGCCCGGCGCTACCAGCTCGCCGAGTGCGTCACCCGGATCGACGGCTTCAGCAGTTGGCGCGCGGTCGACGAGAAGCTGCGCAGGGCGGTCGGCATCCACATCCTGCCCGCCGACCACCGGCGGGCCCGCCAGGTGCTGGCCGCCGCCCGGTCCGCCGCGCTCCTCGGCGACCCGCGCTTCGTCCAGGTCCTCGACGCCGTCGAGGAGAACGACCTGGTGTACGTCATCCACGAGTGGCTGCCCGACGCCTCCTCGCTGGCCGAGCTGCTCGCCGCGGGCGCGATGGAGCCGCACGAGGCGTACCAGATGGTCAGCCAGGTCTCCCAGGGCATGGCCGCCGCCCACCGCGAGGGCCTGGCACACCTGCGTCTCGACCCCGGCGCCGTGCTGCGTACGGTCTCCGGGCAGTACCGCATCCGCGGCCTCGCGGTCGCCGCCGCACTGCGCGGGCTCAACTCCGAGCGTCCCCAGCGGCAGGACACCGAGGCGATCGGCGCGCTGCTCTACGCCTCGCTCACGCAGCGCTGGCCGTACGAGGAGGACGCGCACGGTCTGGCGGGGCTGCCCAAGGGCGTCGGCCTGGTCGCACCCGACCAGGTCCGCGCGGGCGTCCACCGCGGGCTGTCCGAGCTGGCCATGCGCGCGCTCGTCAACGACGGCGCGACCGCCTCCCGGCAGGACCCGCCCTGCACCACTCCCGAGGAGCTGGCCAAGGCCGTCGCGGGCATCCCGCGCATCCGGCCGCCGGAGCAGGCACCGCCGGTCTACCCGGTCGCCGCCTTCCGCCAACCGCCCGCGCCACCGGGTACGCCGCAGCCGCCCGCGGTCGCGGCCCCCGCTCCGCCGCCCGCTCTGCCCGGCCGTACCGGCCGGGCACTGAAATGGGCGGTCTCGGCACTGGTGATCGTGGCGATCGGCCTGGGGAGCTGGCAGCTCGCGGACACCCTCAAGTCGCGTGAGGACCGGCCGACCAGTCACCCGACGACCGGCCAGAAGGCGAGCCAGGACCCGACGCGCAAGGCCCCGGTCCCGATCAAGATCGCCGGGCTGAAGGACTTCGACCCGCTCGGCGACGGCAGCGAGAATCCGAAGGATCTCCCCAAGGCGTTCGACGGCGACCCCTCCACGTACTGGGAGACGAACTACTACCTGGGCGCCGATCTGGGCAATCTCAAGCCGGGTGTCGGCGTCATCGTCGACCTGGGCAGCGCCAAGCACGTGAGCACGGTGAAGGTCGACTTCGTGGGCGACGTCACCGCGCAGCTCCTGGCCGCGCCCAAGGGCACCTCCGCGATGCCGACCACCTTCGACGCCTTCACCAAGGTGGCCCAGGGCTCGGGCAGTTCGGTGACGTTCAAGCCGAGCGCCGATCTCACCTCGCGCTACGTGCTGGTGTGGATGACGCGTCTGGCGCCTGCCGAGACCGGTCACTTCCGTGGCAGGATCTCCGAGATCAGCGTGACGGGCTGATCCCGGAGACGGGCTGACCCCGCGGCGACGGCCGCGGGGACACCCACGGCGAGACCCACAGGGGCAGGGGACGGGGGAGAACGGCCTTGGAGGCAAACCCGCTCGGCGATGTCGCCGACGCCGATCTCCTGGCCCGTCATGTCGCGGGCGATCCCGACACCTTCGGCGAGCTGGTGCGCCGCCACCGGGACCGGCTGTGGGCGGTGGCCCTGCGCACCTTGGGGGACCGCGAGGAAGCCGCTGACGCCGTCCAGGACGCGCTGGTGTCCGCCTTCCGGGCCGCCCATACCTTCCGCGGCCAGTCGGCCGTCACCACCTGGCTGCACCGCATCACGGTCAACGCCTGCCTCGACCGGGCCCGTAAGGCCGCCTCCCGCAGGACGGCCCCGGTGGCCGACGAGGAGAACTTCGAGGCGTTGCTCGAACCCCACGAGTCGGCCGAGGTCCCGGCCGAGCGCGGGGAACTCCACCGCGAGCTGATAGCCGCCCTCACCACGCTGCCGCCCGACCAGCGCGCCGCACTGGTCCTGGTCGACATGCAGGGCTACTCGGTCGCCGAAGCCGCCGCGGTGCTCGATGTGCCCACCGGTACGGTCAAGAGCCGGTGCGCCAGAGGCCGGGCGAAACTGCTTCCCCTCGTCACCCATCTGCGCGCGCAGGGCGTGGATAGCGCCGATCGCGGCGGGGGAAGGAACCGGGCGGAGGGGACATCCGTCCCAGAGACGGGACCGGAACAGGGCGGAGGTGAACAGCGGTGACATCGACAGCGGACCACGACGCGCATCCCGAGGTCGCCGAGATCTCCGACCTGGCCGAGGGGCTGCTCCGCCCCGAGCGCGCCACGGAGGTCACCGAGCACATCGCGGGCTGTTCGCTGTGCGCCGACGTCCGGGACTCCCTGGAGGAGATCAGGGGACTGCTCGGCACCCTGCCGGGACCGCAGCGGATGCCCGCCGACATCGCCGGACGGATCGACGCGGCGCTCGCCGCCGAAGCGCTCCTCGACGCCACCACGCCCGATGTTCCACGTGGAACATCGCGGCCGTCACCGAAACCGGCACCGACACCGACGCATGTTCCACGTGGAACATCGACCGGTCCCGACGGACATGCCTCCGGGTCCGCCGGTCCCGGCCGCACCGGTCGGCGGTGGCGGCGCGGACTGCTCGTCGCCGCCTCCGCCGTGGTCGTCGTCGGCCTGGGCGTCACGATCTATCACGTCGGCGACGACACCACCTCGCAGAGCGACGCGACCGCCAGCAGCAAGAAGGCGGACACCGCCGCCGACCCGATCGCGGTCCAGGTGCGGGAGCTGCTCGATGAGGCGGCGCCGAACCACGCGGCCGGGGAGTCCGACTCCCCGATGCTCAGCGGTCCGGGCGTCAGCAGCGAGGGCGCCACCATGAGCCCGGACAGGGCGGTGCCCACCGTCCCCCCGTGTGTGCTCAAGGCCACCCAGCGCACCGGCCCGGCGCTGGCCGCCGAGCGCGAATCCTTCCACGGGACGGACTCCTACCTTGTGGTGCTGCCGCACCCGAGTGACGCCTCGGCGGTCGACGCGTTCGTGGTCAGCGCCGCCTGTACGGCGACCAGTCCCGGCGCGGTCCTCTTCCGGAGCACCTACCCGCGCTGAGCCGTTCGTCCGGGGGGCGTGGCGTACGGCGTGCGCCGCGCCGTCCGGGGAATGCTGGACCCGTAGGATCCGTTAGGCAGGACGAGAGTCCAGCCAGGGCCCCCGCAGTTGTCCGCAGAGACGAGGAAGACACCCGTGAGCGACGTCCGTAACGTGATCATCATCGGCTCGGGGCCCGCGGGGTACACCGCGGCGCTCTACACGGCGCGCGCATCCCTCAACCCGCTGGTCTTCGAGGGGTCGGTCACCGCCGGCGGCGCGTTGATGAACACCACCGAGGTGGAGAACTTCCCCGGCTTCCGCGACGGCATCGTGGGCCCGGACCTCATGGACAACATGCGCGCCCAGGCCGAGCGCTTCGGCGCCGAGCTGGTCCCGGACGACGTGGTCGCGGTCGACCTCGGCGGCGACATCAAGACCGTCACGGACTCGGCGGGCACCGTGCACCGCGCCAAGACCGTCATCGTCACCACCGGCTCGCAGCACCGCAAGCTGAACCTCCCCAACGAGGACCAGCTCTCCGGCCGCGGCGTCTCCTGGTGTGCCACCTGTGACGGCTTCTTCTTCCGCGAGCAGGACATCGCCGTGATCGGCGGCGGCGACACCGCGATGGAGGAGGCGACCTTCCTCTCCCGCTTCGCCAAGTCCGTGAAGATCGTGCACCGCCGGGACAGCCTGCGGGCGTCCAAGGCGATGCAGGACCGCGCCTTCGCCGACCCGAAGATCTCCTTCGTCTGGGACAGCGAGGTCGCCGAGATCCACGGCGACGGCAAGCTCTCCGGTCTGACCCTGCGCAACACGAAGACCGGCGAGACCTCGGAGCTGCCCGTCACCGGGCTGTTCATCGCGATCGGCCACGACCCGCGCAGCGAGCTGTTCAAGGGCGTCCTCGACGTCGACGGCGAGGGCTACCTCACCGTCCAGGCGCCGAGCACCCGGACCAACGTCCCCGGTGTCTTCGCCGCGGGAGACGTCGTGGACCACACCTACCGTCAGGCGATCACCGCGGCCGGCACCGGCTGTTCCGCCGCGCTGGACGCCGAGCGCTACCTGGCCGCCCTCGCCGACGCCGAGAAGGCCGAGACGGCCGACGCGTCGGCCGACAAGGCCGCCGTCTGACCCGCTTCCATCCCTCACCCCCGACACGCACACATCACGACCTGAGGAGACCGCCGTGGCCGGCAACACCAAGCACGTGACCGACGAGACGTTCGCCGAGGAGGTGCTCGCCAGCGACAAGCCCGTGCTGGTGGACTTCTGGGCGGAGTGGTGCGGCCCGTGCCGCCAGATCGCCCCCTCGCTGGAGGCCATCGCGGAGGAGCACGCGGAGAACATCACCATCGTCAAGCTGAACATCGACGAGAACCCGGTCACCGCGGCGAAGTACGGCGTGATGTCCATCCCGACGCTCAACGTCTACAAGGGCGGCGAGGTCGTGAAGACCATCGTCGGCGCCAAGCCGAAGGCCGCCATCGTGCGCGACCTGTCCGACTTCATCGGCTGACGCTCACCGGCTGACGCTTTCACCGGCGGACGTCTTCACCGGCGGACGCTGTTCCACGTGGAACACGAGAGGGCCGACCCCCGATCCGGGGTCGGCCCTCTCGCATGTCCGGTCCGGGTGCCCGGCGCGGCCGTGAGGAGTGACAGCGGCTCACAGGGGCCGGAGGGCAGGCTCCTTCTGGACGGCGCCCAGGAGGCGGTCGATGGCCATCTCGACGTCCTCCTTCCAGGAGATCGTGGAACGCAGCTCCAGCCGCAGCCGGGGATAGCGCGGGTGGGGGCGGACCGTCTTGAAGCCGACCGCGAGCAGATGGTCCGCGGGCAGGACGCACGAGGGGGCGGTCCACTTCGCGTCGCCGAACGCCTCGATCGCCTTGAAGCCACGCCGGATGACGTCCTTGGCGACGGTCTGCACCAGGACCCGGCCGAGGCCCTGCCCCTGGAAGCCGGGCAGGATGCGCGCGGTCATGAGCTGGACGGCGTCCGCCGACACCGGGCTGGTCGGGAAGGCCAGGGAGCGCGGCACATACGCGGCGGGCGCGTAGAGCACGAAGCCCGCGGGCACCTCGTCGACGTAGACGACCCGGCCGCAGGAACCCCACTCCAGCAGAACGGCGGAGATCCACGCCTCCTTCTCCAGCTCGGGCTTGCCCGCCTGGACGGCCGCTTCGCCGCTGACCGGGTCCAGTTCCCAGAAGACGCAACTGCGGCAGGGCTTGGGGAGGTCCGGGAGATTGTCGAGTGTCAGTGGTGCCAGCCGACGTCCCATGTGGCCTGAACCCCATCTCTGCCGTGAACCGAACTGCCCACGTACACCCCGGCGCGAACGCCGGGGTGCGCCCGCGTCACTCGCCGTCTTCGTCCTCGGTTTCCTCTTCGAGCCGGTTCTCCAGCACATTGCCCTCGCCCGGGGCCATCGCCCCGAGGATGCGCTCCAGATCCTCTATCGACGCGAATTCCACGACGATCTTTCCGCGCTTCTGCCCCAGGTCGACCTTCACCCGGGTGTCGAAGCGGTCGGAGAGCCGGGAGGCGAGGTGGGTGAGCGCCGGGGAGACCCGACGCCCGGCCCGGGGCGCCGCGCTCTTCCTGGTGGGCTTCGGGTCGCTGTTCATCAGCGTCACGATCTCTTCGATCGCGCGCACCGACAGCCCTTCGGCGACGATGCGGTGGGCCAGCTTGTCCTGCTCCTCGGGGTCGTCCAGCGAGAGCAGCGCCCGCGCGTGGCCGAAGGAGATCACCCCGGCCGCGACCCGGCGCTGCACCGGGGCGGATAGCTTCAGCAGCCGGAGTGTGTTGGAGACCTGCGAGCGGGAGCGCCCGATCCGGTCCGCCAACTGCTCGTGGGTGCAGGAGAAGTCGCGGAGCAACTGGTCGTACGCCGCCGCCTCCTCCAGGGGGTTGAGCTGGGCCCGGTGCAGGTTCTCCAGGAGGGCGTCCAGGAGGAGCTTCTCGTCGTCGGTCGCCCGGACGATCGCCGGAATCCGCTCCAGGCCGGCCTCGCGGCACGCCCGCCAGCGGCGCTCGCCCATGATCAGCTCGAAGCGGTCCTTGCCGATCTCACGCACGACGACCGGCTGGAGCAGACCGACCTCCTTGATGGAGGTGATCAGTTCGTTGAGGGCGTCCTCGTCGAAGACCTCACGCGGCTGGCGCGGGTTCGGCGTGATGAAGTCCAGGTCCAGCTCCGCGAAGTAGGCACCCGGTACGGGGTTCTTCGCGTCGGAGAGGTCCGGCTCTGTTTCACGTGAAACAGGGATGTCCACCACGGGCGGCGGCGCGGCCTCGGGGACTCTGCGGTCCACCAGTCCGGCCACCTTGGCCGCGGCGACGCCACGTTCCTGCGTCAGTACCGGTGCGGCGCCCTGGGCGCCGCCCGTCGACTGCGGCGCGGCCGGGATCAGCGCGCCGAGACCACGGCCGAGCCCTCTGCGTCGATCACTCACTGGATCCCCTCCGACATGCTGTGCGGGTTCTGCTCATCGTGCTGGGTGTAGTCACCCTGCGGGTCGTACTCGACGGCGACGGACGCCTCGACTCCGCGCAGGGCCATCTCCCGGGCGGCTTCCAGATACGACAGCGCGCCGCTGGAGCCCGGGTCATAGGTCAGTACGGTCTGCCCGTAGCTGGGCGCCTCGGAGATCCGGACGGACCGCGGGATGCTGGTCCGCAGCACCTCCTTGCCGAAGTGCGTGCGCACCTCCTCCGCGACCTGGGAGGCGAGGCGGGTCCGTCCGTCGTACATGGTCAGCAGGATCGTCGACACATGCAGCTTCGGGTTGAGGTGCGCGCGGACCAGTTCCACGTTCTTCAGGAGCTGGCCCAGCCCTTCCAGCGCGTAGTACTCGCACTGGATCGGGATGACGACCTCGGCCCCGGCCACCAACGCGTTGACGGTCAGCAGGCCGAGCGAGGGCGGGCAGTCGATCAGGACGTAGTCCAGCGGCTGCTCATACGCCTCGATCGCCCGCTGGAGCCGGCTCTCGCGGGCGACCAGGGAGACCAGTTCGATCTCGGCGCCCGCCAGGTCGATGGTGGCGGGCGCGCAGAACAGGCCCTCCACATCGGGGACCGGCATCACGACGTCGGACAGGGGCTTGCTCTCCACCAGGACGTCGTAGATCGAGGGGACCTCGGCGTGGTGGTCGATGCCCAGCGCCGTGGAGGCGTTGCCCTGCGGGTCCAGGTCGACCACGAGCACCCGGGCGCCGTGCAGCGCCAGGGACGCCGCCAGATTCACCGTGGTCGTGGTCTTGCCGACCCCGCCCTTCTGATTGGCGACCACCATCACCCGGGTCTGGGCCGGCCGGGGAAGTCCTTCCCCGGCGCGTCCCAGTGCCTCGACGGCCAACTGCGCGGCGCGGCCGATCGGGGTGTCATCCATGGGAGGCAATGTTTCACGTGAAACACCGTCTCCGAACCCCGGGGGCACGGCAATCGGGCCCCCGGCAAACTCTGCTGTGCGGGGACCGGGGACCGGATCGGCCATCGGTCCCGCGATGTTGGCGTCGGACCGCAAGGACTCACACTCCTCGACTTCAGGCTCGCTATGAGAAGAGCCTGCCATGCCGGAGGGGTGATGAACCAGCGAGACTTGGCTGCCTGTGGATGAAGCCGTAGATCTATCCACCGACTGGGGCGTCTTGGAGGGCTTGTTGGCGTGTGCCTCGGCCGCGGCTCGGCCGCGGCTGAGGACTCCTGGTAGCAGCGAGCGACGTTTCACGTGGAACACGATGCACAGCGCCGGACCGCTAACTCCGCAGACACTCCGGGTTATGTCTGTTTGGCCGTTTGTATGGCGTAGAGGGAGGGTTCGGCGCGGGACCGTTCGAGGAACGACGGTTCAGCGGCGACGGCGGGGAGCTCCGCCCCGCGGGTTACGGCTCGCGCGCGCGGCCTTCGCCCGCCGGGTCGCGGCGCGTACCCCGCCGGGGCTCTCGCCGACCAGGACGCGTACGACGGTGGAGAGCGGGTCCACGATGCCCTCGCCGACCTGGACCACGGAGGTGTCGACCGCGCCCAGCCGGTCGAGCGCGGCCCTGGCCGCCTTCAGCTCGTCCAGCGCGGTGTCGCCCTTGAGGACCGCCATCTCACCGTGCGGGCGCAGCAGCGGCAGGCCCCAGCCCGCGAGCCGTTCCAGCGGCGCCACGGCGCGCGCGGTCACCACGTCCACCGGGGGCAGCTTGCCCATCATCTCCTCGGCCCGGCCACGCACCACGGTGACATTGCTCAGCCCCAGCACCTTGACGACCTCTTCGAGGAAGGTGGTCCTGCGCAGCAGCGGCTCCAGCAGCGTGATCCGCAGATCGGGCCGGGTCAGCGCCAGCGGGATACCCGGCAGGCCGGCGCCCGAGCCGACGTCGCACACGGACACGTCCTCGTCGATGACCTCGGAGAGCACCGCGCAGTTCAGCAGGTGCCGCTCCCACAGGCGGGGCACCTCGCGCGGGCCGATCAGGCCGCGGCGCACCCCGGCGTCCGCGAGCAGCTCGGCATAGCGCAGGGCGTCGGCGAACCGGTCACCGAAGACCGTCCTGGCCTGCTCGGGCGGCGCGGGAAGCTCCGCTGCTGCCTCCGTCACGGGGGCTGTCCTTTCCTAGGTCACTCACAAGGTTCGGCCCCGCCTGCGAACAGACGGGGCCGACAGAGCAGTACCACACAGCGTCCGGTCAGACCGGGAGTACGACCACCCGGCGCTGGGGCTCCTCGCCCTCGGACTCGCTGCGCAGGCCCGCGGCGGCCACGGCGTCGTGCACGACCTTGCGCTCGAACGGCGTCATCGGGTCCAGCTTCACCGGCTCACCGCTGGCCTTGGCCTCCGCCGCCGCCTTCGCGCCGAGCTGCGCCAGCTCGGCCCGCTTGCGCGCCCGGAACCCGGCGATGTCCAGCATCAGCCTGCTGCGCTCACCGGTCTCCCGGTGCACCGCGAGCCGGGTCAGCTCCTGGAGGGCTTCCAGCACCTCGCCGTCCCGGCCGACCAGCTTGTTCAGATCACGGGTGCCGGTGTCACCGATGATCGACACCGACGCGCGCTCGCCCTCGACATCCATGTCGATGTCACCGTCGAGGTCCGCGATGTCCAGCAGACCTTCCAGGTAGTCGGCGGCGATATCACCCTCCTGCTCCAGCCGGTTCAGGGTCGCGGCCGAGCCGTTGTCGGGTGCGGTGGTGGTGTTGACGTCGCTCACGCCTGGGCTCCTCTTACTTCTTCTTCGACAGGTTGGTCGGCTTGGACTTGCCACCGGACTGCTTGCCGGGCGAACCGCCCTGCTTGCCCGGAGCGCCGCCCTGCTTCGTACCGCCGCCTGTCCTGCCTGTGCCTGCCGAGCCGCCGCTCGCCTTCGGGGCACCGGCCTTGGGAGCGCCCGCCCGCGGGGCTCCACCGCCCGCCCTGGGAGCGCCGCCGCCACCGGTGCCGCCCGCCGCGCCGCCGCCGGCGCCCGTGCCCGTGGGGGTCGTCTGGCGCTTGGACTTCGGCTGCCGCTTGGGCTGGGTGCGGTTGGCGCGCGCGACCTCCACGGCCTCCTTGGCGGCCACTTCCTCCGGGGGCTCGACGAGCTTGCCCTTGGCGCGCAGCCGCTCCTGGCGCTGCTGGAACGCGAGGCTGCCGGGGGTGGGGTTACGCCGGATCACGAACATCTGCTGGCCCATGGTCCACACGTTGGTGGTCAGCCAGTAGACGAGGACACCGACGGGGAAGTTGATACCCATGACGGCGAAGATGACCGGGAAGACGTACATCAGCATCTTCTGCTGCTGCATGAACGGGGTCTTCACCGTCATGTCGACGTTCTTCGTCATGAGCTGGCGCTGCGTGTAGAACTGCGACGCCGACATCATCAGGATCATGATCACCGTGACGATGCGCACATTGGTCTGCGTGGCGCCCAGCGACTCGACCTTGGCCGCGCTGTCCAGGAACTTCGCCGCCAGCGGGGCACCGAAGATGTGCGCGTTCTTGGCGCTGTCGACCAGGTTGGCGTGGATCACGCCGACCTCGTGGCCCTTGGCGATGTTGCTCAGCACGTGGTACAGCGCGAAGAAGAACGGGGACTGCGCCAGGATCGGCAGGCACGAGGAGAGCGGGTTGGTGCCCGTCTCCTTGTACAGCTTCATCATCTCTTCGGACTGGCGCTGCTTGTCGTTCTTGTAGCGCTCCTGGATCGCCTTCATCTTGGGCTGGAGCGCCTGCATGTTCCGGGTCGACTTGATCTGCTTGACGAACAGCGGGATCAGGCAGATCCGGATCAGGACCACCAGCGAGACGATGGACAGACCCCACGCCCAGCCGCTGTCCTTGTCGAAGATCAGGCTGTAGAACGAGTGGAACTGGACGATGATCCACGAGACAGCGTCGTAGAGGGGGTTCAGAATCCCCACGATCAGGCTCCTTGGGCGTGAGAGGGTCCGGTGGGCTCGGGCGTGACGGGCCCGTCGGAGCCGCCCCGCAGTGCGCGGCGCAGCCGATCGTGCCATGGCGGCCGCTTGCGCGGCGGGACATGGTCCACGCCGCCCGGCGACCAGGGATTGCAGCGCAGGATGCGCCACGCGGTCAGGGCGGTGCCCTTGATCGCGCCGTGCCGGTCGATGGCCGTGAACCCGTAGTGGGAGCACGAGGGGTAGTACCGGCAGACCGGGCCGAGCAGCGGACTGATCGTCCACTGGTACAGCTTGATCAGTGCCAGCAGCGGGTACTTCATCGAGACACCCTCCCCTCGGCTTCGCCTCGGGTGTCGCGACCCAGCAGCCGATTGAGGGCGGCGTCCAGGTCGTGGGCCAGCTCCGCATGGTCAGCGCCACCGGCTCCGGGTAGCGCTCGTACGACTACCAGGCTACCGGGGGGCAGCTGCGACAGGCGTTCGCGGACCAGATGACGCAGTCGGCGCTTGACCAGATTGCGCTGCACCGAGCCACCCACCGCCTTGCTCACGACGAAACCCGCACGCACCGGGGGAGTGCTCCCCCCCGGCACATGCGGGTCCGTGATGTCGCTGCGCAGATGGACCACCAGCAGCGGTCGACCCGCTCGGCGTCCTCGGCGAACCGCTTCTCCGAAGTCCTGGCGCCGCCTCAGCCGATTCTCGGTGGGCAGCACGGCATGAGACCTGTGACGATCAGGCGGACAGGCGGGCGCGGCCCTTGCTGCGGCGGGTCGCGAGAATCGCGCGGCCGGCGCGGGTGCGCATACGCAGACGGAAGCCGTGGGTCTTCGCACGACGGCGGTTGTTCGGCTGGAAGGTGCGCTTGCTCACTCGGGGGCTCCAGGGAAAATCGTGTCCGGCGGGGCGTCGCCTGGCTGTCACCGTGCGCCCACGAAGAATCTCGCGGAACAGATCAGGTGCACCGCTTGACGATCATCCGGGGACTTCCGGAAGACCCTCGCCCATCGGTAGGCAGGCGGCAGCAGCCATCGACAACTCGACCTCGATACGGTACGCGCGGCTAGGCCATCCGGTCAAACCCGGCGGTCGCGGGCCCGGCATTTGTACACACCCTGTGGACAACGACTTGAACCGCGCCTACCCCCTGACTACCGTGGCTGAACTCCCAACTCTTCCCGCCTGTCTTCAGGACCACACTTTCGCGGGAGTTGCCCGCACTTGCACCATTAAGCGACGAGAGAGCGTGCCCTGTGGCTGACGTAACCGCCGATCTTGCCGCAGTGTGGCCGCGCGTACTCCAGAAACTGCTGGTGGACAGCGAGGACCTGAAGCCCAAGGACGCGGAGTGGCTCAAGCGCACCCAGCCGCTGGCCCTGGTCGCGGGCACCGCCGTCCTCTCCGCGCCCAACGAATTCGCCAAGAGCGTCCTGGAGGGGCGGCTGCTGCCGCTGATCACCGAGGTGCTGAGCCGTGAGTTCGGTCACCCTGTCGGGATCGCCATCGCCGTCGCGTCCGGCGGCGACCAGGAGCCGGCCCCGGCCGACCACGACCAGGACCCGTACGAGCAGCAGCACGAGCGGCACGACCGCCGCGACGGGCACCGCGCGGACCACAGGGACGAGCTGCGCGACGACCACCGCGACGGCATGCGGGACGGCCCGCGGGACGACCGGCACGGCGGCGACCTCGGGGACGACGGCATGCGGATGCGCCGCGCCTACCCCGAGCAGCAGAGCCAGGGCAGGCACGCGGGCCCCGACGAGTGGCCGCCGCGGCAGAGCGACGACGGCTGGCGGCAGCCGCGTACCGACAGTTGGACCCTGCCCGCGCAGAACAGCGGCGGCTTCCAGGACCGCGAGCCGTACCCGGAGCAGCAGAGCCACCGGTACCGACAGGACACGCACGACGGCTACCCGGTCGTACCGCACCAGGCGTACCCGCAGTCCCCGCAGGGCGGTTACGCGCCGCAGTCCGGCGGCTACCAGCAGCAGGACCGGCAGCAGGGCCAGGGCCGGCCGGACCAGCAGCAGCAGTCGACCGGGCGGCACGCGTCGCCGAATCTGTCGGGCGGCCGGCTCGACGGGCCCTCGGGGCCTTCCGGGCACTCCGATCCCTCGGGCCGCCAGAACCACTCGGGCCATTCGGGCTCCTCCTCCGGCGGCGCCGTCGAGCCGACGGCCCGGCTGAATCCCAAGTACCTCTTCGACACCTTCGTGATCGGCGCGTCCAACCGCTTCGCGCACGCGGCCGCGGTCGCCGTCGCCGAGGCCCCGGCCAAGGCGTACAACCCGCTCTTCATCTACGGGGAGTCGGGGCTCGGCAAGACGCACCTGCTGCACGCGATCGGGCACTACGCGCGGAGCCTGTACCCGGGGACGCGGGTGCGGTACGTCAGCTCCGAGGAGTTCACCAACGAGTTCATCAACTCGATCCGGGACGGCAAAGCGGACGCGTTCCGCAAGCGGTACCGGGACATGGACATCCTGCTCGTCGACGACATCCAGTTCCTGGCGAGCAAGGAGTCGACGCAGGAGGAGTTCTTCCACACGTTCAACACCCTGCACAACGCCAACAAGCAGATCGTGCTCTCCTCCGACCGGCCGCCCAAGCAGCTCGTCACCCTGGAGGACCGGCTCCGCAACCGCTTCGAGTGGGGCCTGATCACCGACGTCCAGCCGCCCGAGCTGGAGACCCGGATCGCGATCCTGCGCAAGAAGGCGGTGCAGGAGCAGCTCAACGCCCCGCCCGAGGTGCTGGAGTTCATCGCGTCCCGGATCTCGCGGAACATCCGCGAGCTGGAGGGCGCGCTCATCCGGGTCACCGCCTTCGCCAGCCTCAACCGGCAGCCGGTCGACCTCCAGCTCACCGAGATCGTGCTGAAGGACCTGATCCCCGGCGGCGAGGACTCGGTGCCCGAGATCAGCGGGACGGCCATCATGGCCGAGACCGCCGCGTACTTCGGGCTGGCCGTGGACGACCTGTCGGGCTCCTCGCGCAGCCGCGTCCTGGTCACCGCCCGGCAGATCGCCATGTACCTGTGCCGCGAGCTGACGGACCTGTCGCTGCCGAAGATCGGCGCGCTCTTCGGCGGCCGCGACCACACCACGGTCATGCACGCCGACCGGAAGATCCGCTCCCTGATGGCCGAGCGGCGCTCCATCTACAACCAGGTGACGGAGCTGACCAACCGCATCAAGAGCTGAGCCGCGCGCGGAGAAGCGCCGCGCACAGCCCCTCCGAGCGCCCCGGGAGACCTCTCCCGGGGCGCTTCGCGTTGTCCGCCGCGCCGCGCCCTGTTCGATTCCCGTGCGCCGAGGGGCAGTTCTCCACAGGACTGTGGCAAATGGACCGTCCACACCCTGGGGACACCGGAGTTGTCCAGAAAGTCTCCACAGGCCGGGCGCCGCAACGGCGGTACGCCCAGCTCAGCCGGGTGTGGATATGTGGGCAACTCGAATCCACAGACTGTGGACAGAAAGGACACCTCTTGGGGGTCACTTCGCGTTGTCCACCGCTCGCCCACAGGTTGGGGCTCGTTGTGCACAGCATGGGATCGTTTCTCCACATCTCTGTCCACTGTTCGGCAACGAAACGCGCCTGGTCCCACGGAAGAGTGAAAGGCGTCACACCAAGGTGGTGGGTTGGCCTGGGGAGAACCTGGGTATTTCTGGGGACAGCGCTGGGGAGAACCCGGGGTCACCTGTGAATCGGGTGTGCACAACTTCCGGCCGTCCACAGGACCCCCTGGTTGTCCCCATGCCCCACCCACAGGCCCGGTGGATAAAAAACAGGGTCTGACCTGCACCGGAACCACTTATCCACGGTATCCACAACCCCTATTACTACGACTACGTAGAGATAGATGGGAACCTGCTTCGAAGCGGGGGGTGTGCACAACTCGGCCCGGACCCGCCCTGCGGCTCGTGTCGCGGCTTGACGCCAACCCGCACCGACTGTCGGTGCTGTGCGTCAGACTGTTCCCCGACAGCCAGCAACAAGCAGGAGGCGGTTCCGGTGAAGATCCGGGTGGAGCGCGACGTACTCGCCGAGGCAGTGGCTTGGGCAGCCCGTAGCCTCCCGGCCCGTCCCCCGGTGCCCGTCCTCGCCGGGCTCCTGCTGAAGGCGGAGGAGGGCAAGCTCAGCCTCTCCGGCTTCGACTACGAGGTCTCGGCACGGGTGTCGGTGGAGGCCGAGGTCGAGGAGGAGGGCACGGTCCTGGTCTCGGGGCGGCTGCTCGCCGACATCTCGCGGGCCCTGCCCAACCGCCCGGTGGAGATCTCCACCGACGGAATCCGCGTGACCGTGGTCTGCGGCAGCTCGCGGTTCACACTCCACACCCTGCCTGTGGAGGAGTACCCGGCGCTGCCCGCGATGCCCGACGCCTCGGGGACGGTGCCCGGCGAGATCTTCGCCGCCGCCGCCTCCCAGGTCGCCATCGCCGCGGGCCGCGACGACACGCTCCCGGTGCTCACCGGTGTGCGGATCGAGATCGAGGGCGACACCGTCACGCTCGCCGCCACCGACCGCTACCGCTTCGCGGTCCGCGAGTTCCTGTGGAAGCCCGAGCAGGCCGACATCTCCGCCGTCGCCCTGGTGCCCGCCAAGACGCTGCTGGACACCGCCAAGTCGCTCACCAGCGGAGACACCGTCTCCATCGCGCTCGCCGGATCCGGCGCCGGTGAGGGCCTGATCGGCTTCGAGGGCGCCGGCCGCCGTACGACGACCCGGCTGCTCGAAGGCGACCTGCCGAAGTACCGCACGCTCTTCCCGACCGAGTTCGCCTCGGTCGCGGTGATCGAGACCGCGCCGTTCGTCGAGGCCGTCAAGCGCGTGGCCCTGGTCGCCGAGCGCAACACCCCGGTGCGGCTCAGCTTCGAGCAGGGCGTGCTCACCCTGGAGGCCGGTTCCAGCGACGACGCACAGGCTGTGGAGCGCGTCGACGCCAAGCTGGAGGGCGACGACATCTCGATCGCCTTCAACCCGACCTTCCTGCTCGACGGCCTCAGCGCGATCGACTCCGCCGTCGCCCAGCTCTCCTTCACGACCTCGACCAAGCCCGCGCTGCTCAGCGGCCGTCCCGCGCTCGACGCCGAGGCGGACGACGCGTACAAGTACCTGATCATGCCGGTCCGGCTGTCCGGCTGACGGCTGTCGGCGGCCGGCTGACGGCCGCCGGGGCCGCCCCCGCCCGCCGGACACACCGTCCGGCTGAGCCGGTCACAGCGGGCCGTCGTAGGCTCGGCTCAGGTCAGACACGCTTCGAACGAAGGATCTGCGATGGAGCTCGGTCTCATCGGTCTCGGCAAGATGGGCGGCAACATGCGCGAGCGCATCCGCCGCGGCGGGCACACCGTCATCGGGTACGACCGGAACCCGGATCTCGCCGACGTCCACAGCCTCCAGGAGCTTGTGGACTCCCTCAAGGGACCGCGCGTGGTGTGGGTCATGGTCCCCGCGGGCGCGGCCACCCAGTCGACCATCGACGAGCTGGGCGAACTGCTCTCCCCCGGCGACCTCGTCGTGGACGGCGGCAACTCCCGCTGGACGGACGACGAGCGGCACGCCGACGAGCTGGCGGCCAAGGGCATCGGCTTCGTCGACTGCGGCGTCTCCGGCGGTGTCTGGGGCCTGGCCAACGGCTACGCGCTGATGTACGGCGGCAAGGACGAGGACGTCGCCAAGGCGCAGCCCATCTTCGACGCGCTCAAGCCCGAGGGCGACGCCGGTGCCGTGCACGCGGGCAAGGTCGGCGCGGGCCACTTCGCCAAGATGGTCCACAACGGCATCGAGTACGCGATGATGCAGGCCTACGCCGAAGGCTGGGAGCTGCTGGAGGCGGTGGACTCGGTCACCGACGTCCGCGAGGTCTTCCGCTCCTGGAAGTCCGGTACGGTCATCCGCTCCTGGCTGCTCGACCTGGCCGTGGACGCGCTCGACAAGGACGAGCACCTGGGCGCCCTGCGCGGCCACGCGGACGACTCCGGCGAGGGCCGGTGGACGGTCGAGGCCGCCATCGACAACGCCGTGCCGCTGCCCGCCATCACCGCGTCGCTGTTCGCCCGGTTCTCGTCCCGCCAGGACGACTCGCCGCAGATGAAGATGATCGCCGCGCTCCGCAACGAATTCGGCGGGCACGCGGTCACCGCCGCCGAGTAGTACGAAAGCCAGACAGCAGGGAGGTCGGCGCGGTCCCGCGCCACAGCACGCGATGCACGTAGCGCACCTTTCGCTCGCCGACTTCCGTTCCTACGCCCGGGCCGAGGTCCCCCTCGACCCGGGCGTCACCGCTTTCGTGGGGCCCAACGGGCAGGGCAAGACCAATCTGGTCGAGGCCGTCGGCTATCTGGCGGCGCTGTCCAGCCACCGGGTCTCCACCGACGCGCCGCTGGTCCGGATGGGCGCCGAGCGCGCGGTCGTCCGGGCCCAGGTCGTGCAGGGCGACCGGCAGCAGCTCGTGGAGCTGGAGATCAATCCGGGGCGGGCCAACCGCGCCCGGATCAACCGCTCGGCGCCCGGCCGCCCGCGCGACCTGCTGGGCATCGTCCGCAGCGTGCTCTTCGCGCCGGAGGACCTGGCGCTGGTCAAGGGCGACCCGACCGAGCGCCGCCGCTTCCTCGACGAGCTGATCACCGCCCGCACCCCGCGCCTGGCCGGGGTCCGCAGCGACTACGACCGGGTGCTCAAGCAGCGCAACACCCTGCTGAAGTCCGCCGCGATGGCCCGCAGGCACGGCGGCAAGGGCGGCGATCTGTCCACCCTCGACGTGTGGGACCAGCATCTGGCGCGGGTCGGCGCGGAACTGCTCGCGCAGCGCCTGGACCTGGTGGCCGCGCTCCAGCCGCTGGCCGACAAGGCGTACGAACAGCTCGCCCCCGGCGGCGGCCCGGTCGGCTTCGAGTACCGGGGCTCGATGGGCGAGAGGATGGCCGGGGCCGAGGGCCGCGAGGACCTGTACGGGCGGCTGCTGGAGGCGCTGGGCGAGGCGCGCAGGCAGGAGATCGAGCGCGGGGTGACGCTGGTCGGGCCGCACCGCGACGACCTGCTGCTCAAGCTCGGCCCGATGCCCGCCAAGGGCTACGCCAGCCACGGCGAGTCCTGGTCGTACGCGCTCGCGCTGCGCCTGGCGTCGTACGAACTGCTGTGCTCCGACGGCGGCGAGCCGGTGCTGGTGCTGGACGACGTCTTCGCGGAGCTGGACACCAAGCGGCGCGAGCGGCTGGCGGAGCTGGTCGCGCCCGGCGAGCAGGTGCTGGTGACGGCGGCGGTGGACGACGATGTGCCGGGTGTCCTGGTGGGGGCCCGGTTCGCGGTGGAGCACGGGACGGTGGAGCGGGTATGAGCGAGCGCGGCGCGAAGCGGGCCAGGGGCGCGGGCGGCACGGCACTCCCGGCGGACGGCGCGGCCGACACCGCTCCGGCAGCGCCCGCGGGTACACCGTCCGGCACGCTCCCCGAGCAGACCGGCGTCGACCTCGCGCGGGTCGCGCTGCGCGCCGCGAAGGAGCAGGCCAGGGCCCGTGGCGCGGCGGCCGTGCAGAAGAAGCAGGCCAGGCGCGGCGGGCTGCGCAGCGGCGCGCGCGCCGACGGCCGCGACCCGCTGCCGCTGGGCGCCGCGATCAACCGGCTGATCACCGAGCGCGGCTGGGAGGCCCCGGCCGCGGTGGGCGGGGTGATGGGCCGCTGGCCGCAGCTCGTCGGCCCCGAGGTGGCGCTGCACTGCGCGCCCGCGCGGTACGACGAGGAGGACTCGGTCCTGACCGTCCAGTGCGACTCGACCGCCTGGGCGACCCAGCTCCGGCTGCTGGCGCCGACCCTGGTGGCCCGGCTCAACGCGGATCTCGGCCACGGCACGGTGAAGCTGATCAAGGTGCTCGGCCCCGCGGGCCCGGCCCGCTCGTACGGACGGCTGCGCGCCCCCGGCAGCGTCGGCCCCGGCGACACGTACGGCTGAGAACGCGCCGCCGCGCGTACGGCGGGGAGCGCGTTCGTACGGCGCCCGTAGCGACTTCGCGCCGACCCTGCTCAGCGTAGCCGGGGGTTGACAGCCGGAAGCCCTGGACGCCCGTGTGAGCGGTTTTGGCACCAGGGCCGCGTGTAGGGAGTCGGGCGGCGGCGGTTCGGGACGGCACATGGGAACTCAGGTACCGCCAAAGCCCCATTCATGTCGGCGCTACCGGTAGACTGATAGGCAGACCGCCCTCCCCTGGCAGCAGACAGGGGGACACCAGCGGAACATGTCGAAGACGCAGCCGATCCCGCCCCGCGGGAGACGGCTCGTGCTGTGCCAGAAAGGGCGCTTCGTGGCCGATTCCGGCAACCCCAACGAGAATTCCAGCAAGTCCTACGACGCCAGCGCGATCACCGTGCTCGAGGGTCTCGAAGCGGTGCGCAAGCGCCCCGGTATGTACATCGGTTCGACCGGTGAGCGGGGCCTGCACCACCTCGTCCAGGAGGTCGTCGACAACTCGGTCGACGAGGCGATGGCCGGTCACGCGGACACCATCGACGTCACCATCCTCGAAGACGGCGGCGTGCGCGTCGTGGACAACGGCCGCGGCATCCCGGTGGGCATCGTCCCCTCCGAGGGCAAGCCGGCCGTCGAGGTCGTGCTGACGGTGCTGCACGCGGGCGGCAAGTTCGGCGGCGGCGGTTACGCGGTCTCCGGCGGTCTGCACGGCGTCGGCGTCTCCGTGGTCAACGCGCTGTCCTCCCGGGTCGCGGTCGAGGTGCGCACCGAGGGCCACCGCTGGACGCAGGACTACAAGCTGGGTGTGCCGACGGCGCCGCTGCTGAAGAACGAGGCGGTCGACGAGACCGGCACCACGGTCACCTTCTGGGCAGACGCGGACATCTTCGAGACCACCGACTACTCCTTCGAGACGCTGTCGCGGCGCTTCCAGGAGATGGCGTTCCTCAACAAGGGCCTGCGGATCTCGCTGACCGACGAGCGCGCCGACCACGTGGACGAGGAGGGCAAGCCGCTCACCGTCACGTACCACTACGAGGGCGGCCTCGTGGACTACGTGAAGTACCTGAACTCGCGCAAGGGCGAGCTGATCCACCCCACCGTCATCGACATCGAGGCGGAGGACAAGGAGCGGCTGCTGTCGGTCGAGGTCGCCATGCAGTGGAACACCCAGTACAGCGAGGGTGTGTACAGCTTCGCGAACACGATCCACACGCACGAGGGCGGCACGCACGAGGAGGGCTTCCGCGCGGCGATGACCGGCCTGGTCAACCGCTACGCGCGCGAGAAGAAGTTCCTCCGGGAGAAGGACGACAACCTGGCGGGCGAGGACATCCGCGAGGGTCTGACCGCGATCATCTCCGTCAAGCTCGGCGAGCCGCAGTTCGAGGGCCAGACGAAGACGAAGCTGGGCAACACCGAGGCGAAGACGTTCGTCCAGAAGGTCGTGCACGAGCACCTGACCGACTGGCTGGACCGCAACCCCAACGAGGCCGCGGACATCATCCGCAAGTCGATCCAGGCGGCCACCGCCCGGGTCGCGGCCCGCAAGGCGCGGGACCTGACCCGCCGCAAGGGGCTGCTGGAGTCCGCGTCGCTGCCCGGCAAGCTGAGCGACTGCCAGTCCAACGACCCGACGAAGTGCGAGATCTTCATCGTCGAGGGCGACTCGGCCGGCGGCTCCGCGAAGTCCGGCCGCAACCCGCAGTACCAGGCGATCCTCCCGATCCGCGGCAAGATCCTCAACGTGGAGAAGGCGAGGATCGACAAGATCCTCCAGAACACCGAGATCCAGGCCCTGATCTCGGCCTTCGGCACCGGTGTGCACGAGGACTTCGACATCTCCAAGCTCCGCTATCACAAGATCATCCTGATGGCGGACGCCGACGTCGACGGCCAGCACATCAACACCCTGCTGCTGACCTTCCTGTTCCGCTTCATGCGGCCGCTGGTCGAGGCCGGGCACGTCTACCTCTCCCGCCCGCCGCTGTACAAGATCAAGTGGGGCCGGGACGACTTCGAGTACGCGTACTCCGACCGTGAGCGGGACGCGCTGGTGGAGATCGGCAAGCAGGCCGGCAAGCGCATCCGCGAGGACTCGATCCAGCGCTTCAAGGGTCTGGGCGAGATGAACGCCGAGGAGCTGCGGGTCACCACGATGGACATCGACCACCGGGTGCTCGGCAAGGTCACGCTCGACGACGCGGCCCAGGCCGACGACCTGTTCTCGGTGCTGATGGGCGAGGACGTGGAAGCCCGCCGCTCCTTCATCCAGCGCAACGCCAAGGACGTCCGGTTCCTGGACATCTGAGTCGGCCCCCACTGGCCGTGTGAAAGGACTAATCGACAGCGATGGCCGACGACACCTCCAACGTTCCCCCCGTGCCCGACGTACCCCCGTCCGAGATGGACGAGCGCAACGAGTCGGGTGGCCTGCGCATCGAGCCCGTCGGGCTCGAGACCGAGATGCAGCGCAGCTATCTCGACTACGCGATGTCCGTCATCGTCTCGCGCGCGCTGCCGGACGTGCGGGACGGCCTCAAGCCGGTGCACCGCCGCGTGCTGTACGCGATGTACGACGGCGGCTACCGGCCCGAGAAGGGCTTCTACAAGTGCGCGCGCGTCGTCGGCGACGTGATGGGCACCTACCACCCGCACGGTGACTCCTCGATCTACGACGCGCTGGTCCGTCTCGCGCAGCCGTGGTCGATGCGGATGCCGCTGGTGGACTCCAACGGCAACTTCGGTTCCCCGGGCAACGACCCGGCCGCCGCGATGCGGTACACCGAGTGCAAGATGATGCCGCTGTCCATGGAGATGGTCCGGGACATCGACGAGGAGACCGTCGACCTCCAGGACAACTACGACGGCCGCAACCAGGAGCCGACGGTCCTCCCGGCGCGCTTCCCGAACCTGCTGATCAACGGTTCCGCGGGCATCGCGGTCGGCATGGCGACGAACATCCCGCCGCACAATCTGCGCGAGGTCGCCGACGGCGCCCAGTGGTGCCTGGCCAACCCGGACGCCACGCCCGAGGAGCTGCTCGACGCCCTCATGGAGCGGATCAAGGGCCCGGACTTCCCGACCGGCGCCCTGGTCGTCGGCCGCAAGGGCATCGAGGACGCCTACCGTACGGGCCGCGGCTCGATCACGATGCGCGCGATCGTCGAGGTCGAGGAGATCCAGAACCGGCAGTGCCTGGTCGTCACCGAGCTGCCGTACCAGACCAACCCGGACAATCTGGCGCAGAAGATCGCCGACCTGGTGAAGGACGGCAAGATCGGCGGCATCGCCGACGTCCGTGACGAGACCTCGTCGCGCACCGGCCAGCGGCTGGTCATCGTCCTCAAGCGGGACGCGGTCGCCAAGGTCGTGCTGAACAACCTGTACAAGCACACCGACCTGCAGTCCAACTTCGGCGCCAACATGCTGGCGCTGGTCGACGGCGTGCCGCGCACCCTGTCGCTGGACGCGTTCATCCGCAACTGGGTGAACCACCAGGTCGAGGTCATCGTGCGGCGGACCCGCTTCCGGCTGCGCAAGGCAGAGGAGCGCGCCCACATCCTGCGCGGTCTGCTCAAGGCGCTGGACGCGATCGACGAGGTCATCGCGCTGATCCGGCGCAGCGACACCGTCGAGGTCGCGCGCGAGGGCCTGATGGGCCTGCTCCAGATCGACGAGATCCAGGCCAACGCGATCCTGGAGATGCAGCTCCGCCGGCTGGCCGCCCTGGAGCGGCAGAAGATCATCGCCGAGCACGACGAGTTGCAGCAGAAGATCAACGAGTACAACGCGATCCTCGCCTCGCCGGAGAAGCAGCGGCAGATCATCAGCGAGGAGCTCCAGGCCATCGTCGACAAGTTCGGCGACGACCGGCGCAGCAAGCTGGTGCCCTTCGACGGCGACATGTCCATGGAGGACCTGATCGCCGAGGAGGACATCGTCGTCACGATCACCCGTGGCGGCTACGTCAAGCGCACCAAGACCGAGGACTACCGGTCGCAGAAGCGCGGCGGCAAGGGCGTACGCGGCGCGAAGCTGAAGCAGGACGACATCGTCGACCACTTCTTCGTGACCACCACCCACCAGTGGCTGCTGTTCTTCACCAACAAGGGCCGGGTCTACCGGGCCAAGGCGTACGAGCTGCCGGACGCCGGGCGGGACGCGCGCGGCCAGCACGTGGCGAATCTGCTGGCCTTCCAGCCGGACGAGCGGATCGCCCAGATCCTGGCGATCAAGGACTACAACGCGGCGCCGTACCTGGTGCTGGCCACCAAGGCCGGACTGGTGAAGAAGACCGCGCTGAAGGACTACGACTCGCCGCGCGCGGGCGGTGTCATCGCGATCAATCTGCGCGAGTCCGGCGCGGTGGACGGCGACGCGGACGGCGAGGGCGCGGTGCTCGGCACCTCCGACGAGCTGATCGGCGCCGAGCTGGTCTCCGCGGAGGACGATCTGCTGCTCGTCAGCCGTAAGGCGCAGT
Source organism: Streptomyces sp. NPDC008079 (assembly GCF_042957385.1). Classification (NCBI taxonomy): domain Bacteria; kingdom Bacillati; phylum Actinomycetota; class Actinomycetes; order Kitasatosporales; family Streptomycetaceae; genus Streptomyces; species Streptomyces sp. NPDC008079. Next base: position 474,278 of record NZ_JBIBIC010000001.1, on the reverse strand, counting down.
GCATCCGCTTCACCGCCACCGACGACGCGCTGCGCCCGATGGGCCGCGCCACCTCAGGCGTGAAGGGCATGAGTTTCCGTCCAGGTGACGAACTCCTCTCGATGAATGTCGTCCGGCCCGGTACGTTCGTGTTCACCGCCACGGACGGCGGGTACGCGAAGCGCACATCGGTGGACGAGTACCGGGTCCAGGGGCGCGGCGGACTCGGTATCAAGGCGGCGAAGATCGTGGAGGACCGCGGTTCTCTGGTCGGCGCTTTGGTTGTCGAGGAGACCGATGAGATCCTGGCCATCACGCTCAGCGGTGGGGTGATCCGTACGCGGGTCAACGGGGTCAGGGAGACGGGCCGTGACACCATGGGCGTCCAACTGATCAACCTCGGTAAGCGGGACGCCGTCGTCGGCATCGCGCGGAACGCCGAAGCGGACGACGACCCGGAGTCGGCCATCGTGGCCGAAGCCGGTGAGGACGACGGAGCGGTCGCGGGCCTGGAGCCCGAGACCGGTGAAGCGGAGGAGTAAGCCGTGAGTGGAGCCACGGGCGCCGCAGGTGGGGCGGGCAGGACCGGGGGTGCCCATGGCTCGGCCAACCTCAACGGCCCGCAAGAGGGGGGATACACCGTGACTGACACGCGTCAGCCGCCGCCGCACCAGCCGGCGCAGGCGTACGCGCCGCCGGCACCCGCCACACCTCCGCCGACGCCGGGTTCGCCCGCCGCCGCGGGGGTGCGCAGGCCGCGTCCCGCGGCCCGGTCGGTGCCGCGCACCCGCAAGGCGCGGCTGCGGATCGCCAAGGCCGATCCCTGGTCGGTGATGAAGGTGAGTTTCCTGCTCTCCATCGCACTGGGCATCTGCACGATCATCGCCGTGGCGGTGCTGTGGATGGTGCTGGACGCGATCGGCGTCTTCAGCACCGTCGGCGACACCATCAGCGAGGCCACCACGTCCGAGCAGGGCGGCAGCGGCGGCTTCGACCTGGTGTCGTTCCTGTCGCTCTCCCGGGTGATGGTCATCACCTGTGTGATCGCCGTGATCGACGTCATCCTGGCCACCGCGCTGGCCACGCTCGGCGCCTTCGTCTACAACCTCTCGGCGGGCTTCGTCGGCGGTGTCGAGCTGACGCTGGCGGAGGACGAGTAGCCGTCCGTCAGGGCGGCAGGTCGGGGCGGCGGATACCGATTTTGGGACATGGCCCAGGGTGCGCTAATCTTTCGGTGCAGCGCGGGGCTATAGCTCAGACGGTTAGAGCGCTTCCCTGATAAGGAAGAGGCCCCAGGTTCAAGTCCTGGTAGCCCCACCGCGTGAAGGCCCCCAACCGCAAGTCGGTTGGGGGCCTTCGGTGTGTACGGGGGGTGTGAGGCCGCGCTGTTGAGGGTAGAACGAAAGGCCGCACAGGTCACCGTTCGGTATCGGCCGCTGTGTATAGTCGGGCGCGTCAGAAGCTCTCCCCACGGAATCAAGGAGGAGGTCACGCGATGAAGAAGTTTCTCCTGGTCGCCCTGGCCGCCGTCGCCGGACTGTTCGTATACCGACAGATTCAGGCGGACCGCGCCGAGCAGGACCTGTGGACCGAAGCCACCGACACGGTTCCGGCGGGATCCAGCACGACCGTGTGAACCGTACGTACTGTCTTCGGGCCCCGGCCGCACTCATGGGTGAGTGCCGCCGGGGCTTCGCTGTTTCCGGGGGCCGTGGGGGCGGGTCAGGGGACTTGGCCGCTGCCGGGGCGTGTGGGCGAGCCCGGCTCGGCTGTTGCGGGACCGTGACAGGAACCGCTTGAGTTTGCCTGAGCAAATCCTTAGGTTTGCTCTTGCAAATGAAGTGGAGCGAGGGGGATGTGACGGCATGGAACGACGACCACCACCGGGGCGGGCAGCCGCCACCGCCGCGCTGCTCGGGGCGCTGCTCCTGGCCTGCGCGGCCGTGCTGACCGGCGCGGGAACCGCCGCCGCGGCCCCGGCCGCACCCGCCGCCCCGGCCGCCGGCCAGGACGGCAGCCTGATCATGGTGCTGGACTCCTCCGGCTCGATGGCGGGCCCCGACGGCTCGGGCAGCACCCGGATCGCCTCGGCCCGCAAGGCCGTCGGCTCCGTCGTGGATTCGCTGCCGGACGGCTACCCGACCGGACTGCGGGTCTACGGCGCGGGCAAGCCGCACGGCTGCGAGGACACCTCGCTCGCCAAGCCGGTCACCCCGCTCGACCGGGACGCCGTCAAGCGCGCGGTGGACGCCGTACAGCCCAAGGGGGACACCCCGACGGCGCTCGCGCTCACCAAGGCGGCCGACGACCTGCCCGCCGACGGGCGGCGCACGATCCTGCTGATCTCGGACGGCGAGTCCAACTGCGGGGCGCCCAAGCCGTGCGACGTGGCCGCGCGGCTCGCGGGCGACGGCAAGGACGGCATCGACCTGCGGATCAACACGGTCGGCTTCCAGGTCAAGGGCGCGGCCCGCGACGAGCTGGAGTGCGTCGCCCGCGCCGGGCACGGCTCGTACTACGACGCGCCGGACGCCGCCTCGCTCGCCCGCCAGCTCGTGCGCGCCTCCCAACTGAGCGCGGACGCGTACCGCTTCGAGGGCACCCGGATCACCGGCGGCGACTCGGCGGAGCACGCCGCCTCGATCAGCACCGGCCAGTACCTCGACACCATCGGCCCCGGCGAGACGCGCTGGTACGCCGCCACGCTGGACGGCGTCTCGACCGCCGACGCGTCGGTCACCGCGGCCCCGCAGCCGGGCGTGCCGGTCACCTACGGCGACGGCCTGGAGCTGAAGCTCACGGGGACGGGCAAGTACGCCTACTCCTGCGACACGCAGTCCGCGCACTTCGGGCAGAACGAGGGCGCGATGACGCTGACCGGCGCGGTCAGCCGGGTGCCGTCCGCCGACCACAAGGACGACTGCGACAAGGCGGGCCGCTACCTGCTGTCGGTGCACCGGACGAGCGCGCCCGCCTCCGACCGGAGCCGCTGGCCGGTCGAACTGCGGCTGGACGCCGAGGCGCCGCTGCCCGCGGGCACCACACCGGCCGCCGCGCGGACCGACTACGGGACCGCGCCCGCGCCCGTCACCGGCACGCCCAAGGACCTCGTCGGCGGCACCGGCTTCAACGACGCCGCACGGGTCGGCACCGGCGTCTGGCGGGACCACCTGCTGCCCGGCCAGACCCGCTACTACAAGGTCCACCTCGGCTGGGGCCAGCAGCTCACCTACGCGGCGGAATTCGCCAACGAGCCGGTCCTGGACGACTCCTCGTCCCACGCGTCCACCTTCGTCACCACCTCGGCCTTCGCGCCCGGCAGGCTCCCGATCGAGAGCGCCTCCGACGCCCGCGGCGAGCGCTCGTACTTCGGCAAGCCGCTGTCGGTCGGCCTCGGTACGGTCCCGGTGACCTGGACCAACCGCTGGACGGTCGGCGACCCGGCCGACACCGTGCACAGCGCGGGCGACTACTGGATCGCGGTCGGACTCGGCCCGAACGCGGCGCAGTTGGCCAAGAACGCCGCTGTCGGCGTCATCCTGCGGGTCGCGGTCACCGGTGACGAGCTGGCGGGCCCCGAGTACCAGGCGCCGAAGCTGGCCCGGCAGGGCGGCGACCGGAACGGCGCGAGCGGCGCCGACGGCGGTACGAAGGGCCGGGCCGCGGGTGACGGTGACGGTACGGGCTCCGCCGCGGGGTCCGGCATCGGCTCGGTCACGGGCAAGGATCTGCTCGCGGCGGGGACGGGCGGCGCCGTGGCGCTGGCCGGGGTCGGGGTGGCGGCGCTGATCCGCCGCGCCGGGGCCCGTCAGCGGTTCCGTGCGCAGGCGGACACGCTGGTCGGTACTCAGACGGGCACCCAGACGGGCACCCAGACGGGCACTCGGACCGGCACTCAGACGGGCACTCAGTCCGGCGACGACTACAGGGGTGGGGCATGAAGCGCCAACTGACGTTCACCGCGGCGGCGGGCGTGCTCGCGCTCGCCGCGCTCCAGGGGCAGGCGGCGGCCGACACGGCGTCACCGTCCGCGCCCCCGTCCTCCGCGTCGGGGTCGGCCTCGGCCGGTTCCACGGGGGTCCCGACCGAGGCCCCGGCCACCTGGAAGCCGGAGGGCACCGCCGTCTCGGGGGCGCAGACCACGGCGGACGCGCCGCCGTTGAAGGCCGCGACCACGTACCGGGACATGATCAAGCCGAACGAGACCCGGATGTACGGGATCACGCTCGACGCCACGTCCTCGGCGTACGCCTCGGCCTTCGCGCTGCCGCCGACCGGCTCGCGGGTGGCGTACAACGACGGGCTGGAGCTTGAACTCCAGAGCGCGGACGGCACCACCTGCGACAGCCGGGACGCCAACTTCCGTGACGACGACGCGACCCGGCCGATCGGCTCGGCGGTCGCGCGGCTGGCGGGCGTCGGCACGTCCTGCCAGGAGGCCAACCAGTACACGCTGTCGGTGCACCGGACGAGCGCGGGGACGTCCGACCCCGGCGCGTGGCCGCTGGAGCTGCGCTTCGTCCTCGAACCCGCGCTGAAGGCCGGGACGACGGCGCAGCCCGCGCCGAACTTCGGCTCCGCGTCGCCGACCCCGCTGACCGCGGGCACCCCGCGGCAGGCCCGCGGCGGCCCCAGCTTCGAGACGGCGGCGGCCGTCAAGACCGGCATCTGGAAGGACAAGGTGCTGCCGGGCGAGACGCGCTTCTACAAGGTCCCGGTCGACTGGGGCCAGCAGGCCACCGTCTTCTCGGACTTCTCCAGCGCTCCGGCCAACGGCGACAGCGCCACGTACATCGGCCAGGGCGTGCGGCTGACGGCGTACAGCCCGGTCCGTGAGCTGATCGACTCCGTCGACCACTCCTACTCCGGCGCGCCGACCTCGCTGAACGAGCGGCTGGCGCCGGTGTCGTACGCCAACAGGGCGGGCAGCGCCACCGATGTGGTGCGGGTGCGGTACGCGGGCTGGTACTACTTCGCGGTCACCGTGCACCCCGATGTCGCCAAGGCGGTGACGGGCGCGGTGCCGGTCACCCTGCGGGTGGACGTCAAGGGCGAGGCGCTGCCCGCGCCCGCGTACGACGGTGATCCGGGCGCGGCCGGCATCGGCGTCAGCGCGCACGACGTCTCGGCGGCGAACGGCTCGGGTACCGGGTCCTCCGGGTCGTCCGGCAGTTCGGGGCTGCGCTTCCTCGCCTTCGGCGCCATGGGCGCCGGGACGGTGCTGCTGCTCACGCTCGTGGTGTGGTTCGTCGCCGCGCGGCGACGGGCGGCGCGGACGGCGGACGCGGTGCCGCCGCAGCCGGGGTACGGGCCGCCGCCTGCCTGGTAGCGGGTGTCTTCTACGGGCTCTCGTACGGGCTCTTGTACGGGTGCCGGTAACAGTCGCTCTCCTGGAGGGCGGCTGTTACCCGTTTCCGCGCGGAGGCCGGCGGCTCTAGGAGGCCAGCAGGGCCAGGATGCCGACGACGAAGCACAGGACGGCGACGACGAGGACCGGCACGACCACCTTGGCCGAAGGGCCCGGCGTGGGCGCGCGGACCGGGAGGCGGGCCGAGACCGTACCGGCGCTGTGACCGGCCGCGGGGTCCACGGCGGCCGGGACGGTGGCCGCCGGGTCGGGCAGCGGGCGCGTCGGGGCCGTACGGGCGATGGGCGCGGCCGGGGGGAGCGGCTGGGCGGGGGTGTACGGCTCCGCGCGGGTCCTGGTGTGGGTGACCGGTTGTACGGGGGCGGGGGCCGTTGTCTGCGGGCCGACTGTCTGCGGGGTGGCCGTCTGTGGGGTGGCGAGGGGGAAGCCGGTGGTGAGGGCGCGGGCCGGTTCCGGGACGGCCGGGGCGGCGGGCGCGGCGGGTTCCGGTTCCGCGGGCCCCGCGTGCCTCGCGCGTTCCGCGGACTGGGAGGACTTGGCGGGCAGCGGGCCGTCCGGGCCGAAGCCCTCGGGCAGCGGGCCGATCTGGTCGAAGACCTCCACCGGTTCGTCGCCCGCGGCCGGTTCCCCGATCAGCTCCACGGCGGCGGCCAGCGCCTTGCGCGCGCCGTTGGCCGTACGGAATCTGGCCCGCGGGTCGGGTTGCAGCAGCGCGCCGATGACCTGCCACAGCGGCTCCGGCACCCCCACGGGCGCGGGCGGCATGCCCATCGTCAGGAAGCGCTCCGAGATCGCCTGCGCGTCCGGCTTCTGCCCGCCCAGCAGATAGAGCGCGACCAGGCCCACCGCGTAGAGGTCGGCGGGGACGTCGGGCTCGGCGCCGAGCATCTGCTCCGGCGCGAAGTAGCCGGGCGTCCCGACCACGTAGTCCGTCTCGGTCAGCCGCGGCTCGCCCTTGCGCATGGCGATGCCGAAGTCCGACAGGCGCAGGTGCGGGGTGCCGGTGCCGGTCGCCTCCAGCAGGATGTTCGCGGGCTTGATGTCGCGGTGGACGACGCCCTCGGCGTGCACGGCGGTCAGCCCGGACAGCAACTGGTCGAGCAGCACGCACACATAGTGCGGCGGCAGCGGCCCGTAGTCGCCGATCAGGTGCGACAGCGAGCCGCCGTGCACCAGGTCCATGGTGAACAGCACCTTGTCGTCGTCGGCCGCCCAGCTCGCCGGGGCCAGCACATGGGGGTGGTCGATCCGCATCGCCTGTTCGCGGACGAAACGCAGCAGCGCGTGCGCGTCGCTCTGCTGGAGGACCTTGGCGGCCACGTAGCGGCGCCTGCGGCGGTCCCACGAGCGCCAGACCGCGCCCACGCCGCCGCGGCCGATCGGGTCCACCAGTTCGTACCGGCCCGCGAAGACCTCACCCATGGTGCGCGCCCCTCCCCTCAGTCCTGATGCGCCTCGTAGTGCGCGACCGCCTCACCGGTCCGCCCGGCGCCGTACACACGAAGGAACTCTGCCAGTTGCGGGTGGGCGGGCGCGAGGGAGTGCGCCGCCCGCTCGATCTCCTGCGCGGACGCGACCGACCGCAGCACGTCCTGGATGCCCCGCACCACCTGCCGCGCTGGCGCCGCCGGGAGCTCCCCGGCCGCCGAGTGCGTCGTCGTCCCGCCCAGCACCGACGACCCGGCCAGCTCCCGGATCTCGTCCATCCGCGCCGCGGCCTCGATCGCCCCCGTCCGGCCCTCCGCCACCTGCCACGCCAGCTCCTGCAACGCCTGCAACCGCTGCACCACCGCCGGATTCCCGATCTTCGCCCGCTGCCCGCTCATGAGCTGCGACAGCATCGGAGCCGACAGCCCCAGCACCGCCGCCAGCCGCGCCTGGTTCAGCCCCAGGTCCGCCAGCAGCCGCCTGAACAGATCCCCCAACGGCTCCCCGTACCAGCCCCGCTGCAACTCCCTCGCCTCCTGCGCGCGACGTGCCGAGTCCTGCGCCGACGCATCCATACGCGCTCCCAATTTGCTCCCGCGAATCCAGCAAACCCATCCTACGGACCCACCCCCATACCCGTTCGGCCCCCGCCCCCGGAACCGGTACGCTGTCTCCCGTAGCGGGGCCTTAGCTCAGTTGGTAGAGCGCTGCCTTTGCAAGGCAGATGTCAGGAGTTCGAATCTCCTAGGCTCCACAGCGTTCCCGCAGTTCAGCGGCCCCCTTGCCCGGTCCGGGCGAGGGGGCCGCTGGCGTCCGGGACACATTTAGTACACATGCGGCCGCGGCCCGCCCCGGGGCCGCCGACCTCCCGTGCCTTACGTTCGGCCTTCTCCGCTATGGCCCTTGCCATGTTCAGGACGCACAGGTCGAGGACGAGCCAGGGCGTACCGTGATGGCGTGGCGAAGGAAGATCTGGGGCGTACGCTGCGGCGGTTGCGTCGCTCGGCCGATCTCACGCAGGAGGAGCTGGCGGAGCGTTCGAACGTCTCGGTGGACGTGATCCGCCAGCTCGAACAGGGACGCAAGCATTCCGCGCGGCTTCCGACTCTCCACGCGCTGGCGAATGGTCTGGGTGTGGAGTTGACCACCCTCCTCGGTGATCCGCCGGCCGTCGCCTCGGGCGAGACCGACGGACCACGCTTCGTCGCTGTGCGCCGTGCGATCGTGCCTGTTCTCTGGGGGCCGCCGCCGGATCCCACCGGTCCGGACTTCTCCGTGAGCGGCCTGTGGGATCGGATCGCTGACGCGTGGACGCGATATCACGCAGCGGAATTCGACGCCGTGATGGAGGCGCTCCCGGCCCTGATCTCGCAGGCCCGTTCCGCCTCGGTCTCCGGCGGGGACGACGACCGTGCGGCTGGGTTCGCGGCGCTTGGCAAGGCACTGCAACTCGGCGGACACGTCGCCGTCCGGATGGGCAAGACGGACTTGGCGTTGACGAGTCTGGAACGTGCCATAGGGGCTGCCGAGCAGTCCTGCGATCCGCTGCTCGTGCCGATGATCGTCAACTCGATGGCGTGGACCTACCAACGGCAGGGCCGCCTGGAGGACGCACTGGGCATCGCGCTCGGTGCCGCCGACGCCATGAAGAAGGCCGAGCACACCGCCACGGCCGACGGGCTCAAGGTGTGGGGCGGACTCACCATGAGCGCCGCCACGTCCGCCGCGAGGAGCGGCGACTACGACCGGGCGGCGGAGATGATGGAAACGGCCGAGGCGGAGGCCGCGCGGGTCTCCAAGCTGCCCGATGGCAGCGACAATCGCATGATCAGCGTCTTCAGTCCGTCGTCGGTTCGCATCGAACGGGTCCGCCTGGCAGTTCAGTACGGGCACGCCGCCGACGCTCTGACCCTGGCCAAGGGCATGCGCCTGTCCAAGGACACGCCTCCCTCATGGCGGACGTGGCTCCTCCTCGATGTCGCCCGAGCGCACTCGGACATGGGGGACGCGCCCGGGGCCGTCAAGACGCTGGAATCGTTGCGCCGCGTCGCGCCGACCTGGATGCAGCACCACACGTTGGCCGTCGCCATCGTGCGCGACCTGTGGGCGCTCCCCAATCACCCCGCGGGGCTGCGGCCGTTGGCCGAGTTCCTGGGCGTCGCTGATTAGCGTCGCCAAAGTGGGACGCTGCGTCACTGTTGTCGCACTCAGTGCTTCGTAAGTCTGGCTCATGGAACCCCGGCGACCGTGCTCGCGGCCCCGGGGCATGGCCGACGCTGCGAAGGAGCGCTGACGTGCAGAACCCTAGCCGCCACCTGTTCGGTTACCGGAGGAGCGTGTGATGTCTTCTGTCGTGCCGTCAGCTCCGGCCGGATGCCGTCCCCTTGTGGAGAGAGCGTGGCCGCCCGCCCTCCTGTCGGTACGGATCGAGGTGCACGACGCCGGCTCGGGCAAGCCTGAGCGCGTCCGGGCGTCGGCGGACGCGGAGTCTGGGCGCGGCCTCGACCTGGTCGACGCCCTGACCGGCGGGGCCTGGGGAGTGAGCGACCGGGACGGTGTCGGCAAGATGGTGTGGGCCGTGTGCCTGGGCATTCGCCTTAGGGGGGCGGACGAATGACGTTTCCTGACACGACGTCGGTGCCACGTCGGTGGGAGATCGTCGCCACCGACGGTCGGGCGGCCGAGACGCTCCACGACTTCGCCGACCTGCTCACCGACCGGGTCGCGCCCGGTCTGGCCGCCGCTCATCAGCGTTGAAGTGATCTTCAGGTCTGATGAGTACGAGGCCCCCTTGGCGGTCGCAGGAGCGACAGCTTCCTGATCGACCAGCGCACCCACTCCCAACGCGGCATCGAATGCCTCCAGGAAGTCCGTTGCGGCTTCGCACCTCACCGCACCGAGCCTTGGGTCAAGGAAGTGACGAAGCGCATCGCCGGCCTGGCCGCATGACCCTCGTCTCTTCCCCGACGACCGGTCCTCGCTGAGGGGGCGGCTCACTCGCGCATTGCGGGCGAGTCGCAGCCCTGGTGTCCGATGCCCGGCCGGCCCCGGCCGACTCCTCGCACGCGAACCGCCTGAAGTTGCCCGGCCCCCGGAAACGTGGTGCGTCTCCGGGGGCCGGGCTAGTTTCAACGCTGCGAGATCAGGTGCGCCAGCACCAGAAAGATGCAGCACGCCCCGACGTGTGTGACGCCCGCTTTGACGGTTCGTACGGCGCGGCGGGCGGTGCCCCTCGGCACGGTGAGACGGGTCCGGCCGACAGTCAGATCGACGTATGCGCGGCGCTTGTCCTGCTTCTCCCGACGGCGGGAAGTCTTTATGGAGGGCATGCTTTTTCTCCTATCCGTTCGTTGTCGGACAGGACTGTGGGGCATGTGGGGGTAAGCCGCGCAACCCCACTCTGACATGCAGTTTTGTCGAAGGCAGGCGCGCCTGGCACCGACGGGGTTAGCTGCGCAAGTCCCCGTTCACGTCTGCACGGCCTCTCTCCGCAGCAGAGCACCCCCCGCCCCTCAGGCGGCAACGGTTCCTCGTGCTTGGCGTAGTGCAGGAGCTGCCGACTCCGTGCGGAATGACGAAGTTCGCTGATGTCCACGATCTTGGCGGCGGCGTTGGCGGAGAGTGGAAGCTGGCATGGCTGCCACTCATGCGCATCCAGCACACGTGCACACCGAAGACCGCGGACCCGTCCCGTGCCCGGTCCCTCACCGCCCGCGCTCCATCCTCCGTCGTTCACCGTCTCACGCGTGCGGGGTGACGACTCGGGTGGATGAGGGCAAAGCCTGCGCGAACGGGGGGAGTTGACGGTAGCGTGCGGGCCGATATGGTCCCTTTTCCTGATGATTGCGACGTGCCCGACCGCGAGGCGGTCCTCGCCCAGGCGATTCCCTTCGACCGCGACCGCTGGATATCCCGTTTGCCGGATCCGGCATGGTGGCCGGTCGCGCTCGACGCGTGTCCGCGGGACGGACGCTGGCAGCGGGTGGACCGCAGGACCGTCTTCCGCGTCGCCGAAAGCGCCGACAGCGTGGAGGGGCGTCGGCATCTGCTGGTCGCCTCTTTGGTGTGGGGATCGGGCACCAAAGCGTTGACGGTGGACAGACGGGCGAGGATCTTCGCGGATCCCGCGGCCGCCGCGGACATCGACGCCCGGCTGACCGCGGCACTCGGCACGCTCCGCACGCACGGCCCTGTCGAGGCGTACCGGGCCTTGAAGAGCGGCCAGCGGATTCGCTTTCTGGGACCGGCCTTCTTCACCAAGGTTCTTTACTTCGCGGGACACGACGGGGGAGCCGATCCGCGACCGCTCATCCTGGACAGCGTGGTCTCCCGCGCCCTCCGGAAGGCCGGGCTTGTGGACGGCGGGTGGCCGAACAACGGGTGGACCCCGCTCCAGTACGAGCGGTACCTGGAGGGGGTGTGCGCGTACGCCGAGCGACGTGGGGTGCTCCCGGACCAGGTCGAGGCAGCGCTGTTCGCGTGCGGCAAGCGGGCGTGAACGGGCCGGGGCCGGGGGCGGTCAGGTGGTGCGGGTGGCGCGTAGTGCTTCCACCGCCAGTCGCGCCGCCGTGCCGATGACGGCGTCGGCGCGCGGGAGTTTGGTGTCGGAGCGGGCGGCCTGGGTGAAGACGACGGCGGTGTAGGCGGTGCCGTCGGGGAATTCGACGACGCCCGCCTCGTGGCGCAGTGAGCCGAAGGTGCCGGTTTTGCCGTAGACGGTGATGTCGTCGTAGGGGAAGCCGGAGGCGAGGCGGTGGGTCCAGGGCTGTCGGCGCATGACGTCGCGCATGAAGGCGCAACGGGCGGCGGAGGCGGCCTCGTCGGTCCAGATCGCGCGGAGCAGCACGGCGATGTCGGCGGGGGTGCCGGACGCCGTGAAGGCCGGGTCGTACACGCCGGGGGGTGCGACCGAGTCGTTGTCGGCGACGCGGGCGAGGGCCGCGTCCAGGGAGGCGGCGCCCGTCTCGGCGACCAGGCGGCTGAACGTGCCGGCGGCGCCGCCGTGGACGCGGGTGTCGGGCATGCCCAGCTCGCGGCACATGGCGTCGACCACGTCGGGGCCGACCGCGCGGAGGACGGCGTCGGCCGCGGCGTTGTCGGAGATGGTCATCATCAGGACGACCAGGTCGCGCAGGGACATGGTGACGGGGTCGCGGAGTACGGAGACGCCGGTCGCGCCGGGGACGCGCTCGTCGGGCTCCAGCGTCACCGGGAGGCGCGGGTCGAGCAGCCCGGCGTCCGCGAGGCGGCAGAAGGCGGCCATCAGTGGCACCTTGTAGACGGAGGCGATGGGCAGCCGTTCGCCGGGGTCGATCGTCACCTGGTCGGACGGGCGGCGCAGATCCGCCACGTGCAGCCAGCCGCGGACGCCCGCGTCGTCGAACAGGGCGCGGATGGCCCGCTCGACCCCGCTCTTGTGCCGGGTGCCGCTCACGGCGCCACCCGCCGGGCCGGGACGCCGTGCGGAGAGTGCACAGAGGTGTGAGGGGCCGCGACGCCACGGGCCAGGCTCTCCTCGAACCGCCGCGCCGTCCGCGCGGTCTCCCCCGCCCCCGGCCGCCGCGGATTCCAGGCCACCCGCAGTCGCAGCGGAAGCGGCGGATCGGCCGCCGCGCGCCGCTCCACCCCCGAGGCCGTCAGCGTGTCGTCCGCCGTGACCAGCACCGCCTGGCCCGCCGCCACCAGTGCGAGCCCGGCGCGCTCGTCGGAGACCACCACCGTCTCCACCCGGCGGCCACGGCTGGCCAGGGTGTCCACGAACAGGTCGTGGGCCGCGGGCGCCTCGGCCCGCGGTCGTACGGCGACGGGCAGCCGCGGCGGCGCGCCACCGCCACCGGCACCGCCATCGTCACCGTGACCGTCGCCGTGAGAAACGTGCGGACCGGCCGGGGTGAGGAGCCAGGTCGGCAGCAGGATCACCCGGCCCGCCGTGAGACCGTGCAGCACGGACGGGTGCCGGATCACGGCGATGTCCAGCCGCCCGGCGGCGAGGTCGTTGAGCAGTACGGCCGTCGGCGCCGTCGTCACGCCGATGCGCGTCCGTTCACCGGTCCGTACCGGCGCGCCCGCGACCTCGGCCGCCGCGCCGGCCGCGAGGGGCGCGGGCACCTCGGGGGCCAGCCCGAGGCGCAGACGGCGGCCGTCGGCCTGCTCACGGGCACCGGTCTCGCGCAGCTCCGCGAGCGCGGCCAGGGCCCGGCGGGCGTGCGGCAGCAGCAGGGCGCCCTCCTCGGTGAGGGAGACCCCGCGCTCGCGGTCGAAGAGGCGGACGCCGAGCAGCGCCTCCAGCCGCCGCAGGCCCTGCGACAGCGGCGGCTGCGTGATGCCGACCCGCTGCGCGGCGCTCCCGAAGTGTCCCTCTTCCGCCAGCGCGACGAAGATTTCCAGATGCCGTTCCGTCAGCAATCCGTGCCCCCTGGCGTGGGCCGATACGGCCTGTGAATCGATCCGACATCAAGAGCATATTCGACATACGGCCCGGTCGCGGGCTTGACTCCGGGACGAGGGGCCGACCGTACGGTGTGCCCCCGCACCGACGCCGTGGGCCGTCTGCGGCCACCAGGACCGGCTCACCTCCTGAGCCGACCGGCGGCCCCCCGGTGCGAACCCACCCCCCTCAGAACTGCGAACCCACCCACCTCAGAACTGCGAACCCACCCCCCTCAGAACGGAGTCCCGCACCCCATGGACACCCGCGCTCCTGTCTCCCGCCGTTCCGCGCTCGCCACCCTCGCCGGGATCGCGGCCGTGCCGATCACCGGCTGCGGCGGCTCCGGAACGTCCGCCCCGACCCGGTCGGGCGCGCGGCCGACGACGACGTCCCCGCCCGCGACCCGGCCCACCGGGCCCACGCGACCCGCCCCGGGCGCGACGAACGCCGCCGACCCCGCGACACGGCGCGCCTTCGCCGACCTGGAGAAGAAGTTCGACGCCACCCTCGGCGTCCACGCGCTCGACACCGGCAGCGGCCGTACCGTCGCGCACCGCTCCGACGAACGCTTCGCGTACGCCTCCACCTGCAAGGCCCTGCTCGCGGGAGCCGTTCTGGAGAAGAACTCGCTGCGGCGGCTCGACCGCGTCGTGCGCTACGGCCGGGGCGACCTCGTCAGCAACTCACCGATCACCGAGAAGCACGTGGCCACCGGAATGAGCGTGCGCGACCTGTGCGACGCGGCCATCCGGTACAGCGACAACGCCGCCGCGAATCTTCTCTTCCGCGAACTCGGCGGCCCCCGGCGGCTCCAGGACGCCCTGCGCGCGCTCGGCGACCACGTCACCCACTGCGACCGGTACGAACCCGCGCTCAGCGACGCCGTCCCCGGTGACCTCCGCGACACCAGCACGCCCCGCACCCTGGCCACCGACCTGCGCGCGTACGTCCTCGGGACGGCCCTCCCCGCCGACAAGCGCGCCGTGCTGACCGACTGGCTCGTGCGCAACACGACCGGGGACCACACCATCAGGGCCGGTGCGCCGCGCGGGTGGCGGATCGGCGACAAGACCGGCACCGGCGGGTACGGCGCCCGCAATGACATCGCCATCGCGTGGCCGCCCGGCGGGGGTGCGCCGATCGTCCTCGCCGTCCTGTCCCGCCGCGCGGCCGAGGACGCGACCCGCGACGACGCGCTCATCGCCCGGGCGGCCGAAGTCGCCTTCGGAGCACTGACGCGGTAACGGCGTCACCCGCGTTGCCCGTGTCCGTACGTCACCGCGTCGTCCCCCGCCTCGCCTCAGCCGCCCTCCCGCTTGATCCAGTCGGTGTAGCCGGGCGGGTAGTCGTAGCCGGGACGGTTCACGTCGGCGCTGGTACGGAAGGGGACGCCCTTGTTGTCGATGTGGAGGGTGCCGTGGCGGGTGCCGCTCGACCAGTCCAGGAGCAGGTCCCAGCGGACGTCGTACGCCTTGGTGGTGGCGGTGACGCGGAAGACCTCGGGGTCCGACTCACTGACGCTGTACGGGAAGTCGCGCTGGCCGTTCTCCGGGGTGAGGTGCGGGCTGCCCTTGTCGAGGTCGACGCCGAAGTCCGCCGTCCCGACATTGCCGCCGCAGCCGACGGCCATCGCGTAGTCGTTCCAGGCGAGCGGCGCGGCCTTGGAGACGATCCGTACGTGCAGGGCCTCCAGGACGACGGTCTCGGAGCCGGTGCCCTGGACGGTGAGGGACAGGCGCTGTTCGTCGGAGGAGACCGCGCCGTACGCGGCGGCCCAGCGCGGTGAGTCCTGCTCGCTGGCGGGCGGCCCCATGTGCGAGGGCTCGGCGTCGACGAGGAAGTGCTGGCTGCACGGGTTCTCCTCGGCGCGGACGTAGGGGTGGACGTCGACGCTGACCGGCGGGGCCGTGCCGTCGCCTTCGCCGTCGCCGGTCCTGGTGGCGGGCGCGGCCCCGCCGGTCCTGGTGGCCGAGGGCGTGGTGGACGGGGTGCGGCTCGGCGCGGTCGAGGACGGGGTGGCGGGCGGCGTCGCGGTGGCCGCCGTACCGGTGGTCGTGGCGGCGGTGGTGCCGGTGGCGCCGACGGCCCGCTGTTTTCCGTCGGCGGAAACCCCGCCGTTCCCGCCGTCCCAGGGCCGGTCCACGGCGAGGACCACGGCTCCCAGGACGGCGGCCACGGTGACGGCCGCGATCAGGGCGTGACGGCGGCGGCGTGACGGCGGTGCGGGCGCGGGCGTGCGCGGCAGGTCGGTGACGACGAGGTCACCGTTTCCGTCGGTCTCGGCCTTGGCCTTGGCCGGGGACCCGGCTTCTGCCCCGGCCCCGGTCTCGGCCCCGGCGCCCGCCTCCGCCGCTTGCGACAACGGCGCCGCCTGCTCCGTACCCGGTGCCGCTGCCTCCGCTGCCCCCGCTGCCGCCCCCGCCCGCGCCGCCGCGGCCTGTTCCGCGCGCCGGTCGCGCGCCGCGTCCGCGAGGATCCAGCGGCGGTGCAGCTCCATCAGTTCCTCGGGCGTCGCCCGGCAGACCCGCGCCAGGCGCTCGACCGGCGCGTACTCGTTCGGCACCGCGGTGCCGTTGCAGTAGCGGTGCAGCGTCGACGTGCTCATGTGCAGCCGCTTCGCCAGCGCCCCGTAGCTCAGGCCCGAACGGTCCTTGAGCTGCCGCAGCAGGGTCGCGAACTCGTTCGTCTCACCGGCCCCTGTTGCCACCGACATCAGTTCCTCCATCCCCCCGCGTCCCAGTCACGCATTCCAGGGGATGTGCGTTCCCCCTGCTCAGAGCCGGTTTCTCCATCCCAGCGTCCCCAACTGCCCGCCGACGGTGGTGGCTGGGACGGATTGCCCCGCAAGCTCCAGTCATCCAAGCAGCACCACCACCCGAACGACTAAGGGGCACCCGCCACATGTCCAGCATCCGGAACTCCCGTACCCGTACCCGCTTCGTCACCGCCGCCGCGACCGTGGCGCTCGCCGCGTTCGCCCTGACCGCCTGCGACGACGGGTCGGGCAGCAGGGACGAGGGCGCCTCGCCGGCCTCTTCGTCCTCCTCCGACGGCTCGCCCTCGGTCACCCCGACCCTCACTCCCGGTTCCGGCTCCACCACTGCGGACGCCGGGGGCACGCCGGTCGGTTCGAAGCCCGCCGCGGACGCCTCGACCAAGAAGCCCGTGGCCAAGGCACCCGCGCCGAAGAAGCCCGGGGCCAAGGACACGGCGGTCACCTGCCAGGGCTCCAACACCAAGACGGTCGCGTCCCCGCTGAACCGTCCCGTGAACCACATGCTGCTCACGGTCACCAACACCGGCGGCAACCCCTGCCTCCTCTACACGTACCCGTCCGTGCAGTTCACCGACGCGCAGGCCGAGCCGCCGGTCATCGAGGAGTCCCAGCCGCAGGCGGTCGTCACCCTGAACCCGGGTGAGTCCGGCTACGCCGTCATCGTCCTGGCCGCCGCCGACGGCAGCGCCGGGCACGGCCGCACCGTGAAGACCCTGAACGTCTACTTCCACGGCCGCTCCGGCAACGAGAGCGTCGGCACCGGCGCCCACCCGTCGCTGCCCGCCGGGGGCACCTACATCGACGACTCGCTCAAGGTCAGCTACTGGCAGCAGTCGATGAACGACGCGATCTCCTGGTAGCCGCCCCTTCGGGGGAAGGAGCCCGCCGACGCGGGGGCGGTTGGTTGACTGGTGCCATGACGTCATCGACCTCATCGCCCTCATCGAGCTCACCGAGTTCACCGACCTCAGGGGTCTTCGAGACCGTCGCTCCCGGCTCCGTCGTCTACCTCGACCGTCTCGCCGCGACCGACCTGGGCCGCTTCTACAAGGGCCGCATGCTCGACGCACTCGATGTCAGGACCGGCCAGACGGTCCTGGACATCGGCTGCGGCCCCGGCACCGACCTCGGCGCCCTCGCCGACGCGGTCAGCGGTACGGGCTCGGGCTCCGCCCCCGGCGCGGTCATCGGTGTGGACCACGACCAGGTCGCCGTCGACACCGCCAGGGAACGTACCGCCGACCGGGACACCGTCACCGTCCACCTCGGTGACGTCCACGAACTGCCCCTGGCCGACGGCAGCGTGGACCGCGCCCGCACCGACCGAGTGCTGCAACACGTCGCCGATCCCGTACGGGCGCTGCGCGAGGCCCACCGTGTGCTGCGGCCCGGCGGGCGGCTGGTGCTGGGCGAGCCGGACTGGGACACGCTGACCGTCGACCACCCCGACGACGAGCTGTCGCGCGCCTACACGCGGTACGTGATCGGCGAGGTGATCCGTAACGCCCGGATCGGCAGGCAGCTCCCCCGGCTGGCGGCGGAGGCCGGTTTCACGGTGCCGACGGTCGTCCCGGTGACGCCCGCCTTCCGGGACGTCGGCGCCGCCGACAAGGTCCTCGGCCTGGAGCGGACCACGCAACGGGCCCTCGCCGCCGGGTACTTCACCGTCGAAGGGGCCCGTCGCTGGCTGGACCACCTGGCCTCAGGGCCCTTCCTCGCGGCCGTGACCTTCTACATCGTGGTGGCGCAGGCGTAGCCGTGGCCCGGGCAGGTGGAGCCGGGGCGTCATTCCGCGAGCCCCTGAGGGGTCAGGGAACCCCGAGGGATCAGGCGGCCCGCACCGGCTGCCACAGCGCGTCGACGGCCTCCTCCGCCGCCGCGAGGCTCTTCTCGGCGAGCGGGATCAGCTCGGACATGGCCGGGGTGACCGGCGCGAGGGTCAGCTCGGCGGTGATGAAGCGCGGGACCAGGCCGGTCATGACCACGCCGTGCGGGAGCCACTGCTCCGCGTGGTCCCAGCCCTCGCGGGGGGTGCCGGGGGCGTAGCCGCCGCCGCGCGAGGCGAGGACGACGAAGTCGCGGCCGGTCAGCAGCGGGTCCCTCGTCTCGGCGTCGACGGAGAGACCGGGAACGATCAGGTGGTCGACCCATGACTTGACGCTGCTGGGCGCGCCGAAGTTGTAGACGGGCAGACCGAGCAGAACGGTGTCCGCCTCCTTGACCTCACCGATCAGCGTCTCGGACAGCGCGTAGGTGGCGGCCTGCTCGGGGGTGCGGTCCTCGGCCGGGATCATCGCCACGCCCACGGTGCCGGTGTGGATGTGCGGAATCGGGTCCTTGCCCAGGTCGCGGTAGGTGACCGTGCCATCGGGGTGGGCGGCCTTCCAGGCGGCGGCGGCCCGCGCGGTCAACCGGCGGCTGACGGATCGGTCGCCCTGGACGCTGGAATCGATGTGCAGGAGGTGAGGCATCTCGTTAACCCTTCATACTTGGTTTGTGTAACGCCAACGATTTATAGCACGTCATGATTCCACGCCGCCCGATAGACTGAGGAAGTGGCCTCACTGCCCGTGCTCAACCAGCCCCCGCGACGTTCAGGCGCGCTGCTCGAACAGCTGACGCGCCGGATGCGACTGCACGCCGAGTCCGTGCTGACCCCGCTCGGCCTGCGCCCACGGCACCTGGTGGCCCTCACCGTCCTGCGTGACCAGCACGGCAGCACCCAGCAGGCGCTCTCCACGACGCTGATGATGGACCGCGCCAATGTCGTCGGCCTGCTCAACGATCTGGAGGCGGACGGCCTGATCGAACGGCTCCGCTCGCCCGAGGACCGCAGGCGCCACCTGGTGCAGCTCACCGACGAGGGCGGCAAGCGGCTGGCCAAGGCCGAATTCGCGCTCGCCCGCGTCGAGGACGAAGTCCTCTGCGCGCTCGACACCGGCCAGCGCGACACCCTCTACGATCTGCTCCAGCTCGCCGCGTCGGGACACGGCGTGGACGGGACGGCGACGGACGCGGCGTTGAGCTGCGTGACCGACGCCCCGGCCGCCGTGCCGGAGTGCCTGGGCGAGGCGGGGGACACGGAGACCTGCTGACGGTGCCCGGGGAGCCACGGGCGGCGTCGGCCCGCGCACCCGGGCGGAGAACGGGGGCGTGATGTTCGGCATCCTGGGCGCGACGCGGGTGGTGGGCGCGGACGGCGCCGAGGTCGCGCTGGGCGGCCCCCGGCGGCGCGCGGTGCTCGCCCTGCTGCTGCTCGACGCGGGCCGGGCGGTGCCCGCCGAGCGGCTGATCGACGGCCTCTACGGCGACGATCCGCCCGCGGGCGCGGGGAACGCCGTGCAGTCCCAGATCTCCCGGCTGCGCCAGGTGCTGCCGGTGCCGCTCGAAGGGCTCCCCGCGGGCTACCGGCTCGCCGTCGCACCGGACGAGGTGGACGCCCACCGCTTCCGGCGGCTGAGCGCCGAGGGCCGCGCCGCCCTGGCCGCGGGCGACCCGGTCCTGGCCGAGCGACTGCTGCGCACCGCCCTCGCGTTGTGGCGCGGCCCCGCACTCGCCGACGTCGGCGCCGCGCCCTTCGCCGCCGCGCAGATCACCCGGCTCGAAGAGCTGCGGGCCGGCGCCGTCGAGGACCGAGTCGACGCCGACCTCGCCCTCGGCCGCCACCGCTCCCTGGTCGCCGAACTCGGCGAACTCGTCACCGCGCACCCGCTGCGGGAGCGCCCGCGCGGCCAGTTGATGCGCGCGCTGTACGGCAGCGGACGGCAGAGCGAGGCGCTGGAGGCGTACGAGGAGGCCCGGCGCGAACTGGCCGACTCCCTCGGCGCCGACCCCGGACCCGAACTGGCCGCCGTCCACCTCGCGGTGCTGCGCGGCGACCCGGCGCTGCTTCCACGGGACATCTCACGCGAGGCCCCGCGGGGCGCGCCGGGGGTCGCCCGGCGGGATGTTCCACGGGACGCGTCGCGGGCCGCCCGGCGGGATGTTCCACAGGACGCGCCGCAGGATGTTCCACGTGAAACAGACACGGCGGACAGGGTGGGCGCCGACGGACATGTTCCACGTGGAACATCGACGGAAGGCGCGGCAGGCTCAGGGGACGGCGCGCCCGCCCCCGCCCCGCCCCGGCACGAACTCCCCGCCCAGCTCACCAGCTTCGTCGGCCGGTCCGCCGAACTGGAGCGGATCGGTGAGCAGTTGGCGCGCCAGCGGCTCGTCACGCTCACCGGCCCCGGCGGCGCGGGCAAGACGCGCCTGGCGGTGGAGGCCGCGGGGCGGTACGCGCACGACGCCTGTTTCGTGCCGCTGGCCGGGCTCAGCGACGGCGCGGAACTCCCGCAGGCCGTCCTCGGCGCGCTCGGCCTGCGGGCCGGCGGGCTGCTGGCGGCCGGATCGGCCGCGTCCGGCGGCGCGGGGCACGACCCCGGCCCGCACGACCCCGTCGCGCGGATCACCGCCGCCCTGGACGGCCGCCCGCTGCTGCTGGTCCTCGACAACTGCGAGCACGTGGTGGAGGACGCGGCCCGGCTGGCCGAGCGGCTGCTCGCCGGGTCACCGCTGCTGCGACTGCTCGCCACCAGCAGGGAAGCCCTCGGCATCAACGGTGAGACGCTGTGCCCGGTGCCCACGCTCGACGTGCCCCGGCCCGGCACCGACCGCGAGCAGGCGCTGCGCTCCCCCGCCGTGCGGCTGTTCACCGAGCGGGCCGCCGCCGTACGCCCCGACCTCGACCTCGACGCGACCGCGGACCCGGCCACCGTGGACGCCGTCCTGCGGCTGTGCACCGCGCTCGACGGGCTGCCGCTCGCCATCGAACTGGCCGCGGCCCGGCTGCGTTCGCTGTCGGTGACCGACATCGCCGACCGGCTCGGCGCGCTGCCCGACGACGACGCCCCGTACAGCCTGGGCGTACGGCCCGACGCGCTCTTCCGGCTGCTGTCGCGCGGCAGCCGCACCGCCCAGCCGCGCCAGCGCACCCTGCGCGGGGTCGTCGACTGGAGCTGGGACCTGCTGCCCGACGACGAGCGGGCCGTGCTCCGCCGTGTCTCGGTCTTCGCGGGCGGCTGGACGCCCGCCGCCGCGGAGGCGGTGTGCGCGGACGGCGCGCGAATCCTCGCCGAGGACGTGCTGGACCTGCTGGACGCGCTGGTCGACAAGTCCCTGGTGGTGGCCGAGCAGCCGGACGGCGCGGGCCGGATTCGCTACCGCGCGCTGGAGTCGATCAGAGCGTACGGCGCCGAGCGGCTGACGGAGGCGGGGGAGCGCGAGGCGACGGTGCGCGCGCACGCCGCGTACTTCCTGGACTTCGCGCTCACCGCCGACCCGCACCTGCGCCGCGCCGAGCAACTGGAGTGGCTGCGGCTGCTCGGCGACGAGCGCGACAACCTCCAGGCCGCGCTGCACCGCAGCCTGGAGGCGGGCGAGGTGCGTACCGCGATGCGGCTGATCGCGGCCCTGTCCTCGTACTGGCTGCTGCGCGGCGTGCGCTACGAGGGCTTCGGACCCGCCCGCCAGGTCCTCGCCGCCCTCGGCCCGAATCCGCCGGAGGGGATGGAGGAGGAGTACGCGCTGTGCGTGATGGCGGTGGTCGGAATGCTGCCCGACCCCGAGGAGTTCGCCGACCATGTCGCGGCGGCGACCCGGGTGGTCGAGGCGATGCACCGGCTGTCCCGCCGCTACCCCGTGCTCACCTTGCTGTGGGCGCCCTTCGCCGGGGTCCCCGACGAGGGCATCGACGTCCTGGAAGCGGTCTTCGACGAGTTCCTCACCGAGCGGGACCACCCCTGGTACCGCGCGCTGATCCTGCTCGGCAGCGGATTCCAGTCCTGGCTGACGCGCGCCGACCCGGTCGCCGCGCGGATCCACTGCACCGCCTCCTACGAGGAGTTCCGCCGCCTCGGCGACCGCTGGGGCATGATCACCAACCTCAACGTGCTGGCCGACCTCGCCGACCACCGCGGTGAACTCGCGCTCGCCGACTCCCTCCTCGATGACGCGCTGCTGCTCGCCGAGGAGCTGGACTCGGCGCTCGACATGGCGGAGCTGCTCTGCATCCGCGCCGCGTACAGCACCAAGGCGGGCGACTACGCGACCGCCGCCGCGTACAGCGAGCGGGCCGTGGAGCTGTCCCGCCGGGCGGGCACCCCCGAGTGCCTGGCACTCGCCCACCTGGCGCTGGCCGAGTCCGTCCGGCTGCGCGGCGACGGCGACGGCGCCCGCGCGCTGTACGAGCAGGCGCTGGCCGAGTGCCCGGTCGGCTGGTTCTCCAGCAACGGCACCCGTTCCGCCGTCCTCGTCGCCCTGGGCCGGGTCGCCGTCGCCGACCGCGACCCGGACCTGGCCCGCGGCCACTTCCGCGAGGCGGTCACCCTCGACAGCGTCGCCATGCGGCTCCCGCTCAACGGCGCCGTCGCCGCCGAGGCCACCGCGGGCCTCGCCCTGCTCAACGGCGACGCGCCACGGGCCGCCGCCCTCCTCGGCGCCGCCGAGGCCCTGCGCGGCCGGCCGCCCACCGGGCCGGACGCCGCCGCGACCGTCGCCGCCGTACGCGCCGCGCTGGGCGACGAGGCGTACGAGCGCGAGCGCGCGCGGGCCGCCGCCCTCGACCGCGACGCGGCACTCGCCGTCCTGACGGCGTACCTCACGGCGGACTGAGCGGACGGCGAACCGCCCGCCGCGTGGGCGAGACCGGCCCCGAGACCCGCGCCCCTGACGCTCTCCGACCGCCTGCCGCGTGCGGCTCCCGTCCTGGGACCCGCGCCCCGGCCCAGCCCCGACCGCCCGCTGACCGGATCGCGCCCCGGCCCTGTCAGCCGACGGTGCGCCGGCCGTCAGCGGGCCGCCGCACGCTGCTTGCCATGACGACGACACCGAACGACGACGTGAGGGGCGGCGGGAGCGCCGCCGAACAGGCGCACCGGCGGCGCTGGGCCGTCCTGGCCATCTGCTGCGTGGCCGCCGCGCTGCTGGGCATCGACAACAGCGTCCTCAACTACGCGATCCCGTCCCTGTCCCGCGAGCTGGGCCCGTCCTCCACGCAGCTCCTGTGGATCGTGGACATCTACGGCTTCGTCCTCGGCGGCCTGCTGATCGTGGCGGGCAACATCGGCGACCGGATCGGCCGCAAGAAGCTCCTGCTGTTGGGCGTCGCGGGCTTCGGCGCGGCCTCCGCGCTCACCGCCTACGCCGACGGCCCCGGCATGCTGATCGCGTCCCGCGCGCTGCTCGGCCTGGCCGGGGCCACGATCATGCCGTCGACCCTGTCGCTGGTCCGCAGCGTCTTCGACGACCCCAAGGAGCGGACCACCGCGATCGGCATCAGCAGCGGCATCGGCGCGGCCAGCTTCGCGCTCGGCCCGGTCGTCGGCGGCGTGCTGCTCGACCACTTCTGGTGGGGCTCGGTCTTCCTGATCAACGTCCCCGTGATGGCCGCCGTCCTCATCGCGGGCGCCGTCCTGCTCCCCGAGTCCCGCAATCCGCACCCCGGACGGCTGGACTGGCCGAGCGTGCCCCTGTCGATCGCCGGGCTCTTCGGCGTGATCTACGCGATCAAGGCCGCCGCACGCGACGGCGTCGACGACCACGCCGTCTGGATCTCGGCGGCCGTCGGCCTCGCCGCCCTCGTCCTCTTCCTGCGCCGCCAGACCACCCTCGCCGAACCGCTGCTCGACCTGAGGTTCTTCCGCAACCCCGCCTTCGCGGGGGCCGTCGGCTCCAACGTCGTGACGCTGTTCACCGCCACCACCCTGTCCCTCGGCTTCTCCCTGTACTTCCAGGTGGTACGCGGCTGGTCGCCGCTGACCGCGGGGCTCGCGCTGCTGCCGGGACCGCTGTCCGCCGCCTTCGCCGCGCCGCTGTCCGCGCTGCTGATCCCGAGGATCGGCCGGGCCCGTACCGTCTCGTTCGGCCTGCTGCTCATGGCGCTGAGCACCGCCGCGTTTGGGCTGATCGGCGCCGACACCAGCTACTGGCTGCTGCTTCCGGCGCTCGTCGTCAACGGCGCAGGACTGATCTTCGTCTTCTCGGTCACCGCCGACACTCTGCTGGCCAGCGTGCCCAGGACCAAGACCGGTACGGCCGCCGCCATTTCCGAGACCGCCATGGAGCTCGGCGGCGCCCTCGGTATCGCCATCCTCGGGTCGGTCCTCAGCGCCTTCTACCGCAACGGCCTCACCCTGCCCGCCGGGCTCTCCCCCGACCGGGCCGCCACCGCGCGCGAATCCGTCACCTCCGGCGTCGAGACCGGCGCCGCCCTGCCCGGCGCCACCGGGCGGCAGGTCGTCGCCGCCGCCAAGTCGGCCTTCACTGACGGGTTGCACGGCACCCTCTACATCGCCGCCGCGCTGATGCTGGCCGGTGCCGTCGCCGCCCTGTTCGCCCTCCGCGGGGTCCCCGCCGTGCTCGACGTCCCCGAAGCCCCCGCGGAGCAGGCCCCCCAACCCGCCCCTGCCGTCTGACGACGGCGCACTTGTGCGCACGGTGGGTACGAGCCCAGAAGGGGCGCGGGGAACTGCGCGCTCAGCCCCCACCGGGCTTTCAGCCCGAAAACGACGGCAACCGCCCCGCTGGGGACGGTTCTCACCCGCGCCACGGCGCGATCAGCCGTGACGTGCCACACACGTCACGGCTGATCGCGCGATTCGTCCCTCGTCGGCGGTTAGGGGTAGGTGCCACCCCGGCCCTCGTCGTCGGGGCGGTCGGCGTCGGCCTGCTTGGCCTCGACCTCGGGGTCGAGGCCATCGGCCTCGAGGGAGCCGTCGACCTGGTCGATCGTGCCGTTCGGCGAGGACCCGTTGGGGTGGCCGACCGGCTCGACGACGGTGAGGGTGCCGCTGCTGTTCACGGGACCGCGGTCGGCGACGTCGGTCGCCTCGGGCGGCTCCACCAGCCAGTCCGGGTTGGTCTGCTTCGACCACCACTTCCAGGCGGCGAAGGCCGCACCGCCGACGAGACCGGCGACGACGAGCCCGCGGAAGACCCGGCCGGTGCGCTCGCGGCGCACCCGCCTGCGGACCAGCCCGTCGATCTCGGCCGCGGTCACCTGACCGCGCAGGGCGTGCAGCGCGGCGGCACCGCGCAGCACCGCCTCGTCCTTGGCCGGACCGGCGACCGAGCGGGTCGCGGTCACGGCGGACTCCACCTTGGGCGCGGTGTAGTCGGCCGCCGCCCGCACCTTCGGCGCGGTGTAGTCGGCGGCGGCCCGCGCGCCGCGGCGGGTCCGCTTGGCGGCGGTGCCGAGCGCGTCGGCGGCCTTCGGCGGCACGGCCGACTTCGCCTGTTCGCGGGCCTGGTCGACCCGGTCGGCGAGATGGGCGTCGTACTGCTGCCTGGCCAGTGCGCCGGCCTGCTGCGCGTAGTACGCGGCGTTGTCCTTAGCCGTGCTCGCGTACGGCGCCGCCACCTCCGCGGCATGCCGCACGCTGTCCTTGGTCACGTCGGCTGCGTGGCGCACGCTGTCGATGCGGGTCACGGGATCCTCCTCCTCGGTGGCGTACGGTTTTCGCCTTTCCACCCAGTTTGAAATCATGCCTGTCGATGGCGGGTCCGGCATGTGTGGACGCGCATACGGGTCAGGTACCCGTTCCGAGCGGTCCGTCCCGGTGTCCGGGAGGGCCTTCGGGACGCGCCGCCGGCTCCCTTGCCACGGACCCTCGGGGAACCCCGCGCGCGCCACCGCGTCCGTGAAAGGATTTGTCCCTGTCAGCGAAGACTATGGAAGGTAGACCGTGGCCGAGCAGCTCTACGCCACCCTGAGGACCAACCACGGCGACATCGTGATCCGGCTGCTGCCGAACCACGCGCCCAAGACGGTGGACAACTTCGTCGGGCTCGCCGAGGGCACCCGCGAGTGGACCGACCCCCGTACCGGCCGGCCTTCCACGGCCAAGCTCTACGACGGCACCGTCTTCCACCGCGTCATTTCCGGCTTCATGATGCAGGGCGGCGATCCGCTGGGGAACGGCACCGGTGGTCCCGGCTACGAGTTCGCCGACGAATTCCACCCCGACCTGGCCTTCGACAAGCCCTATCTGCTGGCGATGGCCAACTCGGGCCCGGCCACCAACGGCTCGCAGTTCTTCATCACGGTCGCGCCGACCACCTGGCTGACCCGTAAGCACACCATCTTCGGCGAGGTCGCGGACGAGGCCAGCAAGAAGGTCGTCGGGTCGATCATCGGCGCGCCGACCAACCCGCGCACCGACCGACCGCTGGACGACGTCATCATCGAGACGGTCGTGATCGAGAAGCGCTGACGCGGCCCGCCGCCCCGCGGCCCGTATCCCGTACCCTTCGGAAGCACCTTCGGGGAACGTCTCAGGGGAACGTCTTCGGGAACATCGCGCCCCGCCCGCACGTAGGAGTGGGCGGGGCGTCTCAGCGCCTCCGCGCCGCATCGCGAGGCGCTTCATTCAGGGAGAAGGCTCATGGACCAGGCGGTCTGCTGCTACCGGCACCCGGACCGGGAGACCGGTATTCGCTGCACCCGGTGCGACCGGCCGATCTGCCCCGAGTGCATGGTCAACGCGTCGGTCGGCTTCCAGTGCCCGGACTGCGTCAACGAGTCCAGCCGGCACACGGCGGCGCCGCGTACGGTCGCCGGCGGCACGGTCGCGGCCGACCCGTTCCTGATCACCAAGATCCTCATCGGCCTGAACATCGCGGTGTTCCTGCTGGTCCAGGCGGTCGGCGACCGGCTGGTCTACGACCTCGGGCTGTACGCGGTCTGCGGCAACGACCCGTTCGGACAGCACGGCTGCATCGGCGTCGCCCAGGGCCCCGACCAGTGGTACCGCCTCATCACCTCGGCGTTCCTGCACCAGGCGGTCCTGCACATCGGCTTCAACATGCTGTCGCTGTGGTGGATCGGCGCCCCGCTGGAGCGGATGCTCGGCCGGGCCCGCTATCTCGCGCTCTACCTGGTCTCCGCGCTCGGCGGCAGCGCGCTGGTGCTGCTGCTCGCCCCGTCCTCGCTCACCCTGGGCGCCTCGGGCGCGGTCTACGGCCTGTTCGGCGCGACGGCCGTCTTCATGCGGCGGATGCGCTACGACATGCGGCCGGTGCTGATCCTGCTGGCGCTCAACATCGTGTTCACCTTCACCTGGGCCGACGTGAGCTGGCAGGGCCACATCGGCGGACTGGTGGCGGGCACCGCGATCGCCATAGGGATGGCCTACGCGCCGCGCGAGCGCCGCGATCTGGTGCAGTGGGGGACCACGGCGGCGGTCCTGATGGTCTCGATCGCGCTCAGCGTGATCGCTGTGGCGCAGGTCACGTCCTGAGGGACGGATTCGCGGCCGTGGACCCGTGTCCATTGGCGTTGATCACACGTTATCCACAGCGTGTAGGCGGGTCTTCGCAAGTTGTGCACAAGTCGCCGGAAGACCGTGTTTCACGCCCGCGCAAGCCCAAGATCAGCGAAAGACCGGTGGCCGACGTCCTGGCCACCGGTCGTACCGGCGTCAACCTCGTAGAGGTTATCCACAGATCTTCCGACCTTTTCCCCACTGTGGATAACCGTGTGGACAAACGTCCGGCAGCACGCCGACGCGGCCCCCGGCACCCCGCTGGGGACGGCTACTTCCACTGGGTGGACACGACGAACCCACCCGCGATGAAGCCGAAACCGACCACGATGTTCCAGTTGCCGAACGCTTCGACGGGCAGACTGCCCTGCGTCACGTAGAACAGCACGATCCACGCCAGACCGACGATGAAGAACGCCAGCATGAGCGGCGCGACCCAGTTGCGGTTGGTGTTGAACTTTATGGCGGTGGCCGTCTTCGCCGGTGGCGGCGTGAAATCGGCCTTCTTGCGGATCCGTGACTTCGGCACGAGGGACGCTCCTGTCGATGCGCTGCGTAACCGCGCGGGTGTGCGGGGTAAGCCGGGCGGGTTCTGGGCCTGGTAAGGGTCACTACCGCTTCCGGGCGTCCGTTAGCGTAGTGCTTCCTCGGGTTATAAGGAGACAGGGTACGGTGACGGATTCAGACGGGGTATCCCCCACCCCCTCCTCCCGTCCTGCCCACCGCACCGTAGCGCTGCGGACCATGAGTGCGGGAGTCTTCGCGCTCGCCGGACTGATCTTCTGGACCAGCTTCAACACCGCCAAGGGCGTCGACATCCGCAGCGACGACCCGCTGCCGAAGCTGTCCGACACCGTACGTACCAAGAACACCCGTAATCAGCAGCTGGAGGACCAGCTCTCCGGGGTGCGCAAGGACGTGGACCGGCTGACCCGGCAGGGCGACGGCGTCAGCCCCGCCGAGCGGGCCAGGCTCGACGCCCTCGACAAGGCGGCGGGCACCGGCAAGCTGACCGGCCCCGCGATCGACGTGACGCTCAACGACGCCCCGCCGAACGCGACCGCGCTGGTCCCCGGCGTCCCCGACCCGCAGCCCAACGACTTGGTCATCCACCAGCAGGACCTCCAGGCCGTGGTCAACGCGCTGTGGCAGGGCGGCGCCCAGGGCATCCGCGTCATGGACCAGCGGCTGATCTCCACCAGCGCGGTGCGCTGCGTCGGCAACACCCTGATCCTCCAGGGCCGCGTCTACTCCCCGCCGTACCGCATCACCGCCGTCGGCGACCAGGCCAAACTGCGCAAGGCGCTCAACGACAGCCCGGCCATCCAGAACTACCTCCAGTACGTGAACGCGTACGGCCTCGGCTGGAAGGTCGGCGCGCAGAAGCGGACGACACTGCCCGGTTACTCGGGCTCGACCGACCTGCACTACGCGGAGCCGGCGTCGTGAGCGGCGGGCGTCCCCGGCCGAAGCATTGGCGAACGCATGCCGAAGCCTTTGTCCAGCCGGGCCCCCTATCACGCCGATCTCCCTTTACTCTGTTCCGGGGAAGAGGAAGGAAGGCAGCGCATGTACGGCTGGATCTGGCGGCATCTGCCGGGTAACGCGTGGGTGAGGGCTCTGATCTCGCTCGTGCTCGCCCTGGCCGTCGTCTACCTCCTCTTCCAGTACATCTTTCCGTGGGCGGAGCCGCTGCTGCCGTTCAACGAGGTCACCGTCGACAACGGGATGGCCGTCGTACGCGAGACGGGGACGGCCGCTGTCCGATGAGCGCACGCATTCTCGTGGTGGACAACTACGACTCCTTCGTCTTCAACCTGGTCCAGTACCTCTACCAACTCGGCGCCGAGTGCGAGGTGCGGCGCAACGACGAGGTCAAGCCCGCGCACGCGCAGGACGGTTTCGACGGCGTACTGCTCTCGCCCGGCCCCGGCACGCCGGAAGAGGCGGGCGTCTGCGTCGACATGGTGCGGCACTGCGCGGACACCGGGGTGCCGGTCTTCGGCGTGTGCCTCGGCCTCCAGTCGATGGCCGTCGCGTACGGCGGGGTCGTGGACCGCGCGCCGGAGCTGCTGCACGGCAAGACGTCGCTGGTGACGCACGACGGGACCGGCGTCTTCGCCGGGCTGCCGTCGCCCTTCACCGCGACCCGCTACCACTCGCTCGCCGTCGAACGCGACACCGTGCCCGAGGAGTTCCGGGTCACCGCGTGGACCGAGTCCGGCGTGATCATGGGGCTGCGGCACCGGGACGCGGCCGTCGAGGGCGTGCAGTTCCACCCGGAGTCGGTGCTCACCGAGTGGGGCCATCTGATGCTGGCCAACTGGCTCGCCGAGTGCGGTGATCCGGGGGCCGTCGGCCGCTCCGAGGGGCTGGCGCCCGTGGTCGGTACGGCGGGGGGCGCCGGAGGTTCGGGGAGTCCTGCGGGGAGGGCCGGGGCGTGACCACGCTCCGCCCGGAGCGCCCCTCGGACGGCCCGATGTCCTATGAGGACACCGGGCAGTTCAAAGCCGTTGTCGAGCAGCTCGACGACCCCCTGAACGACCCTCTCCCCGGAAGACCCCCCGCGGTTCCCGAGCCGTCCTACGACGAACCGGCGTACGAGAAGCCGGTGTTCGACGAGCCGGCCTTCCCGGAACCGGCGTACGAGAAGCCGGTCTTCCCCGAACCGGCCTACGAAGAGCCGGTGTTCGACGAACCGGCCGCGCCCTGGTTCGTCCCCGAGGAGCCGCCGCAGGCGGCCCCGCCGCCTCCTGCGCCGCCCCCGGTCCGGCCCGTCACCGCGGACGAGGAGCTGGACCTCGGCACGGCGACGGTCGTGCAGCCCGTCGTACGCCCGGTCGAGCAGCCGGCCGTCGAACCGCCCGCGGACGACGTACTCGAATCCGTCTTCCCCACCACGGAGTCGGCCCCGGAACCGGCCCCCGAGCCCGCGGGTCCCGGGCCCGGTCCGGCGCCGGGTCCCGTGCTCGGCCCCGACGGCGAGGGCGGGCGGGCCGCGCGGCGGAAGGCGGCGCAGGCACAGCAGCGCGGCGGCGCCGGACACGGCGGCCACCGCGCCAGGGGCCGTACGCCCGGTGGCGCGGCCGGTGCGGCCCCCGCCGGAGCCGTCCCGCTCAGCCGGGTCGAGGCCCGCAGGGCCGCGAAGGCCGCCAAGGAGAGCCCGGCGGTCGTCGTCAGCCGTATCGTCGGTGAGCTGTTCATCACCACCGGCGTGCTGATGCTGCTGTTCGTCACGTACCAGCTGTGGTGGACCAACGTCCGCGCGCACCAGCAGGCCAGCGGCGCCGCGAACAACCTCCAGCACCAGTGGGACGCCACGAAGGACGACCCGAACCGGGTCCCCGGCACCTTCTCGCCCGGCCAGGGCTTCGCGATCATGTACATCCCCAAGCTGGACGTCAAGGCGCCCATCGCGCAGGGCGTCTCGAAGCACAATGTGCTGGACAAGGGCATGATCGGCCACTACGACGGCGTGTTGAACACCGCGATGCCGTGGGACAAGTCCGGCAACTTCGCGGTCGCCGCCCACCGCAACACCCACGGTGAACCGTTCCGCTACATCAACCACCTGGTGCCCGGCGACAAGGTCGTGGTCGAGACGGCGGACACCTACTACACGTACGAGATCACCAGTTCGCTGGCGTCCACCCCGCCGTCCAACATCAGCGTGATCAAGCCGGTGCCGACCGGCTCCGGCTTCACCGGGCCCGGTCGCTATCTGACGCTGACCACCTGCACCCCCGAATTCACCAGCACCAACCGGTTGATCGTCTGGGGAAAGCTGACCGAGGAACGGCCGCGCAGCAAGGGCAAGCCCGACGCGCTGGTGGAGTGATCCATGCTCCAAGCGGAACTTGAGGAACGGAACGGCGTGACCACGACCAAACGCGGCGGCCGGGGGCCCATCGCGGCCACCATCAGCGTCATCGGCGAACTCCTCATCACCGCGGGCCTGGTGCTCGCGCTGTTCGTCGCCTACTCGCTGTGGTGGACGAACGTCCTCGCCGACCGCCATGAGCACAAGGCGGCGGACAAGGTCCGGCAGGACTGGGCCCGGACGCCCGACGCGGGACCGGGGAGCCTCGACACCAAGGACGGCATCGGCTTCCTGCACGTCCCCGCCATGGGCAAGGACTACGAGGTGCTGGTCAAGAAGGGCACCTCGACCAAGGTCCTCAACGAGGGCGTCGCCGGTTACTACACCGACCCCGTCCCCGCCGCGCTGCCGACCGCCAAGACCGGCAACTTCACCCTCGCCGCCCACCGCGACGGCCACGGCGCCAAGTTCCACAACATCGACAAGATCCACGACGGCGACCCGGTCGTCTTCGAGTCGAAGGACACCTGGTACGTCTACAAGGTCTACAAGATCCTCGACCAGACCTCGAAGTACAACGTCGCCGTCACCGACCAGGTCCCCAAGGAGTCCGGCAAGACCACGCCGGGCCGCTACATCACCCTCACGACCTGCACCCCCGTCTACACCTCCCGCTACCGCTACATCGTCTGGGGCGAACTCGTCCGCACCGAGAAGGTCGACGCGGCCCGCACCCCGCCGGCCGAGCTGCGGTAGGCGCGTACGGCGACCCACGTGAAAGGGGGGCGGCCCGCACACCAGGTGTGCGGGCCGCCCCCCTTCACGTACTGCCGGGGGTCAGCCGCCCCCGCCGTTGCCGTTGCCGCCGACGGCGATCAGCTTGACCGGCTGGCCCTCGGAGAGCTGCGCGCCCGCTCCGGGGTCGACCGAGATGACCATGGCGTTGTCGCCGACCGGGTTGCCGCCGGGACCGACCGCGGAGACCTGGAGGTTCAGGCCGAGCCCGTCGAGTTCGGCCTTTGCCTGACCCACGGTCTTGCCACCCAGATCCCCGGGCATCTGCTTCTGCGGGTCCTGCGTCTGCGGCGGGCCGGACGAGACCGTCAGGACGATCGAGGTGTCCAGGGCGATCGGGCCCGCGCCCGGGTCCGGGGTCTGGGCGGTGACGCTGCCCTTGGCGGTCGTGTCCGAGGGGACGTCCTGCGGCGCGCGGGTGATGTTGGTGAAGCCCTGCGCCTTGAGCTGGGCGACCGCGTTGTCGTACGGGACGCCCTTGACGTCGGTGGGCGCCTTCTTCTCGGGGGCCACCGCGACGGTCAGCGTGATCTTTGTGCCCTTGGGCTGCTTCGTACCGGCCTTCGGGGTCTGGTCGAGGACGGTGTCCGGGTCTTCCGTGGTGGTCGTCTTGTTCTTGCGGTCGACCTCGAAGCCCTTGGCGGTGAGCTGGCTCGCCGCCGAGTCGTACTTGTCGTTCTTGACGTCCGGGACCTCGATCGGCGCCTGGCCCTTGGACAGGACGACCGTGACCGTCTTGTCGTCCGGGATCGCGGCGTCGGCTGCCGGGGTCTGCTTGCAGACGAGGTTCTTGTCGATGCTGTCGCAGAACTCGGCCGGACCCTGGACGATCTTCAGATCGACGTTGGTGGCCTTGGCCTGCGCGTCGGTGAGGGACGCGCCGACCAGATTTGGCACGGTGCCGTTGTCCGCGGCGCCGCTGCCGCTGAACAGCGCCTTGCCCAGGAAGATCGCGCCGACCAGGACCAGGATGCCCGCGACGACCAGCAGCACCGTGGAGGTGTTGTTGCCGCCCTTCTTCTGCCGGCGGCGGTCCGGGCGGTCGTCGTAGCCGTAACCGCCGTCCTCCTCGCGCAGCGGCGGCAGCATGGACGTGTGCTGGTCGTTCTGCGACGGCATCGCCGTGGTGGCCTGGCTGTCCGGGTAGCCGTACCCGTAGCCGACCGAGCCCATCGCCGCCGTGGCGGCCACCGGCTGCCCGTCGAGGGCCGCCTCGATGTCGGCCCGCATCTCGTCGGCCGACTGGTAGCGGTAGTTCGGGTCCTTGGTCAGCGCCTTGAGGACGATCGCGTCCATCGCGGGCGTGACCTCGGGGTCGTACACCGACGGCGGCTGCGGCTCCTCGCGCACGTGCTGGTAGGCCACCGCGACCGGGGAGTCGCCGACGAAGGGCGGCCGCACGGTCAGCAGTTCGTAGAGCAGGCAGCCGGTCGAGTACAGGTCGGAGCGGGCGTCGACCTGCTCGCCCTTGGCCTGCTCGGGGGAGAGGTACTGCGCGGTGCCGATCACGGCCGCGGTCTGCGTCATGGTCATACCGGAGTCGCCCATGGCGCGGGCGATGCCGAAGTCCATGACCTTGACCTGGCCGGTCCTGGTGAGCATGACGTTGGCGGGCTTGATGTCGCGGTGCACGATGCCGGCCCGGTGGCTGTACTCCAGGGCCTGGAGGATGCCGACCGTCATCTCCATGGCGCGCTCGGGCAGCAGCTTGCGTCCGGAGTGCAGCAGCTCACGCAGGGTGGAGCCGTCCACGTACTCCATGACGATGTACGGGATCGAGACCCCGTCGACGTAGTCCTCGCCGGTGTCGTACACGGCGACGATCGACGGGTGGTTGAGCGAGGCGGCCGACTGGGCCTCTCGGCGGAACCGGGCCTGGAACGACGGGTCGCGGGCGAGGTCCACCCGCAGCGTCTTCACGGCGACAGTGCGGCCGAGCCGGGTGTCATGGGCGAGGTACACCTCGGCCATGCCACCACGGCCGAGCACTGAGCCCAGCTCGTACCGGCCGCCGAGGCGACGCGGCTCTTCCATAGCTCTGCCCTCTCCTCAAACCCGTTCTTGACCCAAAACCGGTAATGCCGTGCCCTGCGGATGCTCGGGCATACGCTACCGGGCGTTTCTGGTCCCTTCGCGCCCTGCCCGCCCGCCGATACCCGACCGGTACCTGTCCGGTACGTGCGCCGGTCCCGGGGGCGGTCTCCGGACCGTTTCCGGCGCCGGGACCGGGCCTGACACCGGGTTCGACGCCGGGCCCGGGAGCGTGCGGGGGACCGGGCCTGCCGGGCGGCCGGCCCTCACTTGTTGAGGACGGCCTCCATGACCTTCTTGGCGATCGGCGCGGCCAGACCGCCACCGCTGACGTCGTCGTGGTTGGCCGCACCGTCCTCGACGACGACCGCGACGGCGACCGGCGACCCCTGGTCGGTCATCGCGTACGAGACGAACCAGGCGTACGGCGTGCCCTCGTTGTTGATGCCGTTCTGCGCGGTGCCGGTCTTGCCGCCGACCTTGACGCCGGAGATCTTGGCGTTGGTGCCGGTGCCGGAGTTGACCACCGTCTCCATCATCGTCTGGAGCTTCTGCGCGTTCTCCGGCGACAGCGGCTGCGACATCTCGCTCGGGTTGGTCTGCGAGATGGTGCTCAGATTCGGCGCCACCAGCTTGTCGACCATGTACGGCTTCATCAGCTTGCCGTTGTTGGCGATGGCCGAGGCGACCATCGCCATCTGGAGCGGAGTGGCCGCGGTGTCGAACTGGCCGATGGAGGAGAGCGCGACCTGGTCCTTGGTCATCTTGGTGTCGAAGTTGCTGGCGTTCGCGCGGACCGGGACGAACTGCTCCTTGTTGAAGCCGAACTTCTCCGCCTCGTCGACCATCGCCTGGAGACCCACCTTGTCCGCGCCCAGGTGGCCGAAGACGGTGTTGCACGAAACCCGCAGGGCGTCGATCAGCGACGCTTCCTTGCAGGGGATGTTGCCCTCGTTCTTCAGCGGGGTCGTGGTGCCGGGAAGGATGTAGGGCAGCGGGGTGTCGGTCTTCGCGTTGATGTCGGTCACCGCGCCGTTCTCCAGCGCCGCGGCGGCCGTCACCAGCTTGAACGTCGAACCCGGCGGGTACGTCTGGCGCAGCGCGCGGTTCTGCGTCGGGTCGTCGGGGTCGTTCTTCTTGTCGAGCGCGACCCAGTTCTTCTCGTCGGTCTTGGAGTTGCCCGCGATGGTCGACGGGTCGTACGACGGGGTGCTCGCCATGGCCAGGATCGCGCCGGTGCCGGGGTCGAGCGCGACGACCGCGCCCTTCTTGTTCCCCAGGCCCTGGAACGCGGCCTTCTGCGCCTTGGCGTTCAGCGTCGTGACGACGTTGCCGCCCTGCTTCTCCTTGCCGGTCAGCAGGTCGATGGTGCGGTTGAAGAACAGCCGGTCGTCGTTGCCGGTGAGGAACTTGTCCTCGACGCCTTCGAGGAAGGTGGTGCCGAACGCCTGCGAGGCGTGGCCGGTGACCGGCGCCCACATCGGGCCGTCGACGTAGGTCCGCTTGAACTTGAAGTCGCTGCCCGTGGTCTCGGTGTGACCGGTGATCGCCTTGCCGCCGTCGACGATGATGTCGCCGCGCGGCTGGGCGTACTGGTTGATGGCGACCCGGCGGTTGTGCACGTCGTTGGAGAGCTGGTCGGCCTGGACGAACTGCACGTAGTTCACGCGCAGCAGAAGGGCGAGGACGAGCAGACCGCAGAAGACCGCGACCCGTCGGAGAGGCTTGTTCACTGGGTGCGCACCACCTGGGTCGGTTCGGCATCGGGGGAGGGAGCCGGGCTCGGGGCCGGACGGCGGGCGGTGTCGCTGATCCGCAGCAGGATCGCGACCAGCGCCCAGTTGGCGATCACCGAGGAGCCGCCCTGCGCCAGGAACGGCATGGTCATACCGGTCAGCGGGATGAGCCCGGTGACGCCGCCCGCGACCACGAAGACCTGGAGCGCGAAGGCGCCCGACAGGCCGATCGCCAGCAGCTTGCCGAACGGGTCGCGGGCCGCGAGGGCCGTCCGCACACCGCGCTCGATCAGCAGGGCGTACAGCAGCAGGACGGCCATCAGGCCCGCCAGGCCCAGCTCCTCGCCGACGGTGGCGAGGATGTAGTCGCTCTTCGGCGCGATGCCGCCGATCAGCCGGGAGTAGCCCTGGCCGAGTCCCGAGCCGAAGATGCCGCCGGAGCCGAACGCGTACATCGTCTGCGCGGTCTCGGTGACACCGCCGTTGGACGCCAGTTGCAGGGGGTGCAGCCAGTTGTGGACGCGCTCCTTGACGTGCGGCTCGATCGAGGAGACGACGACCGCGCCGCCCGCGCTGAGCAGCAGGCCGAAGACGATCCAGCTGGTCCGCTCGGTGGCGACGTACAGCATGATCACGAACAGGCCGAAGAAGAGCAGCGAGGTGCCGAGGTCGGTCTCGAAGACCAGGATCAGCAGGCTGATGCCCCAGATCACCAGGATCGGGCCGAGGTCGCGGCCACGCGGCAGGTACAGGCCCATGAAGCGGCGGCTGGCCAGCGCCAGCGCGTCCCGCTTGACCATCAGGTATCCGGCGAAGAAGACGGTGATGACGATCTTCGCGAACTCACCGGGCTGGAGCGAGCCGATGCCCGGCAGCGTGATCCAGATCTTCGCGCCGTTCACCCCGGGGAAGAAGATCGGCGCGACCAGCAGGGCCAGCGCCACCATCATCGAGATGTACGTGTACCGCTGGAGGATGCGGTGGTCCTTGAGGAAGACCAGCACGCCGACGAAGAGCGCCACTCCGAGCGTGGACCACATGAGCTGGTTGGGCGCCATGGCCTTGCCCAGCGACGGCTCCTGGTCGAGCCGCCAGATCAGCACCAGGCCGAGGCCGTTGAGCAGCGTGGCGATCGGCAGCATCAGCGGGTCGGCGTACGGCGCGAATTTACGGACCAGCAGGTGCGCGATCCCCGCGAGCAGGCCGAGGCCGAGGCCGTAGCTGAGCAGCCCCGCCGGGACCGAGTCGTTCTTGGCGAGCCCGACGTTGGCGTAGGCGAAGACCGGGATGAGCACCGCGAAGACCAGCAGCGCCAGTTCGGTGTTGCGACGGTTGGGCGCGCCGATCGACGTGATGGTGGTGGTGTTGCTGGCGCTCATGACGAGCCGACTCCTCCTGCTGGTCCCGCCGCCGGCGCGCTCGCCGGTCCCCGCGGGGCTTCCGGTGCGCGACCAGCCGCTACTGCTGGCTCGTACCGCACTGCTGGGCCAGCTTCTTCTCGTCGGGCGTCAGCGGCGGCGTGGGGTCCGCCGTCGGGGTGGCGCTGCTCTTCTTCGCACCCGGCGTGCCGGTGGTGCCCGCTGCGGGCATCTTGTCCTCGGCGGCCTTCGCCGCCGCCTTGGCCTGGTCGGCGAGGGTCTTGGCCGTCGCGACCTTCTTGCAGACACCGGCCTGCGTCGCCAACTCGTCGGCCTTGTCGTCGGCCTGGCCGAGGCTGCTGAGCGCGATGGTGTCCTGGACCTGCTTCTGCTGGTAGGCCGGTAGGTACTTGAGTTCGATGTCGGGGCGGTCCTTGTGGACCTTCGACAGCTTGATCCAGGCCAGCTTCTGGTCGATGCCCTGGTACACGGCGACGTGGTCGCCCTTGGCGCCGACGTAGTACTGCGTCTGCGTCCACGCGTAACCGCCGTACAGACCGCCGGCGATGACGGCGAGCACGATGACGGTGATCGCCGTGCGCTTGGGCCACTTACGGGTCTTGGCGGGCTTGGTCTGGCCGTCGTCGTCGTACGACCCGAAGGTGCCCAGCGGCGCGGCGCCGGCCGCGCCGGGTTCGCCGCTGCCGGGCGGGCCGAAGGAGCCCGCGGGGCCCTGCTGCTGCGGCGGGGGCGTACGGCCGAGTTCGGAGGCGCGCCCCGCCGGGGTCTGGAGGTGCCGCGGGTCGCTCAGCGGGAGCTGGGTCTCGGCGACCGCGCCGACGACCACCGGGGTGTCGTTGAGCTGCGCCGCCAGCGTGTCGCCGTCGTCGGTGTCCAGCACGTCCGCGACGATGCAGGTGATGTTGTCGGGTCCGCCGCCGCGCAGCGCGAGCTGGATCAGCTCCTGCACGGTCTCGTGCGGCGCCTGGTACCCGGCGAGGGTGTCCTCCAGCGTCTGGTGGCTGACGACGCCGGACAGGCCGTCGGAGCAGATCAGATACCGGTCGCCGACCCGCACCTCGCGGATCGACAGGTCGGGCTCGACGTGTTCGCCACTGCCCAGCGCGCGCATCAGCAGGGAGCGCTGCGGGTGGGTGGTGGCCTCCTCCTCGGTGATCCGGCCCTCGTCGACCAACCGCTGCACCCAGGTGTGGTCCTGGGTGATCTGGGTGAGGACGCCGTCCCGGAGGAGATACGCGCGGGAGTCGCCGACGTGCACCAGGCCGAGCCGCTGGCCCGTCCACAGCAGCGCGGTCAGCGTGGTGCCCATGCCTTCGAGCTGCGGGTCCTCCTGGACCATGTGCAGCAGTTGGTCATTGGCCCGCTGCACGGCGGTGCCGAGCGAGGTGAGGATGTCGGAGCCGGGGATGTCGTCGTCGAGCGTGACGATGGTGGAGATCACCTCGGACGAGGCGACCTCGCCGGCGGCCTGTCCGCCCATGCCGTCGGCAATCGCGAGCAGACGCGGACCGGCGTAGCCGGAGTCCTCGTTCCCCTCGCGGATCATGCCCTTGTGCGAACCGGCGGCGAAACGCAGGCTCAAAGACATGCGCACCTCCCCCGTCGGCTCCGGGTACATCCGCACGCTGCCCACCCTCTCGCTCGCGCGTCGTGGCTCCGCTCGCCCATAGTGCGACTACTTCCGCAGCTCGATGACGGTCTTGCCGATGCGGATCGGCGCACCCAGCGGGACAGGGGTCGGCGTGGTCAGCCGGTTCCGGTCCAGATAGGTGCCGTTCGTGGATCCGAGGTCCTCGACGATCCACTGGCCGTCGCGGTCCGGGTAGATCCTGGCATGCCGACTGGACGCGTAGTCGTCGTCGAGCACAATCGTCGAGTCATGTGCCCGGCCGAGGGTGATCGTCTGGCCCTGCAACGCGACCGTCGTCCCCGCGAGCGAGCCCTCGGCGACCACCAGTTTGGTGGGGGCGCCGCGGCGCTGGCGGTTGTTCTGCGGCTGCTGCCGCGGCTGGGCCTGCGCGGCGGCGGCCTGCTGCTGGCGCTGCTGCGGAGGACGCGACTGGCCGTCCCCGCGGCGCGCCGCTCGCTGGGTCACCCGGGTACCGAAGAGGTCGCTGCGGATGACCTGCACCGCGACGATCACGAACAGCCACAGAACGGCGAGGAAACCCAACCGCATGACCGTCAGGGTCAGCTCTGACATTGCCCCCGCTTCACCCTTCGGCTTGCCTGTACACGATGGTGGTGCTCCCCACGACAATGCGGGAGCCGTCGCGGAGCGTAGCGCGCGTGGTGTGCTGTCCGTCCACCACAATGCCGTTTGTCGACCCGAGGTCCTGGACCACGGACGGCGTTCCGACCCGGATCTCGCAGTGTTTGCGCGATACGCCCGGGTCGTCCACCCGCACGTCGGCCTCGGTGGAACGGCCGAGAACGAGCGTCGAGCGGGAGATCTGGTGGCGGTTGCCGTTGATCTCGATCCAGCGGCGGGTGGCCGCGCCGGGGGCCCCCGCGGGAGCGCCGGTGCCGGGCAGCCGCGTGACGGGCGCCACACCGTGACGGGCGCCACCGCCGCCGGGGGGCGGTGCGGCGGGCATCGGCGGCGGACCCGAGGGCCGCTG
This sequence comes from Streptomyces sp. NPDC008079, assembly GCF_042957385.1. NCBI lineage: Bacteria > Bacillati > Actinomycetota > Actinomycetes > Kitasatosporales > Streptomycetaceae > Streptomyces > Streptomyces sp. NPDC008079. Next base: position 434,612 of record NZ_JBIBIC010000001.1, on the reverse strand, counting down.
CGGTCCGCCGGGCTGCGCGTACGTCGGACGCTGCGGCGCCTGCGGCTGGTGCTGCGGGCTCTGCTGGTACGAGGGGGCGGCCGGGGCCTGGTGGGCGGCCTGGTGGGCGGCTTGGGGCGCGCCGCCCTGGTGCTGCGACTCGCTGGAGGCCAGCGTGCGGCTGCGCACCCGGTAGAGCCCGGTGTCCAGGTCGTCGGCCCGCTCCAGGTGCACCTTGATGGTGCCCATGAACGTGTAGCGCTGCTGCTTGGCGTAGTCGCGGACCATCCCGGCCAGCTCGTCGCCGAGCTGCACCGCGTACGGGCTCAGCCGCTCGAAGTCGCCGGAGCTGAGCTCCACGATGAAGTCGTTGGGCACGACGGTGCGGTCGCGGTTCCAGATCGTGGCGTTGTTGTCGCACTCGCGCTGGAGCGCGCCCGCGATCTCGACGGGCTGCACCTCGCTCTTGAACACTTTGGCGAAGGTGCCGTTCACCAGGCCCTCCAGGCGCTGCTCAAAGCGCTTCAGTACTCCCACGGGGCACCTCCCTCCTCGCGACCTTCCGGCCCAACGATTTCCGATACTGCTTACTGATCGTATCCACGCGCGGGAAAAACCTGTGGTTCCCCGAATCCCCTGGACCGGGCAGTGTCAACCCTCACACCGCCCGCGCCTCCTCCGCCGTCCCCCACTGGGATGGTAGATGCGCGTTCTGTCCATGGTGCCCGGTTCGCCGTCGTTCACCGCCGCCCTGTCCCCTCCCAGTGTCCCGCACCGCCCCCGGGTCCCTCTCCCACCTGCCCCCGCCCGGCTCCCGGCACTCCCCGGGCCGCCCGAACGCATGTGATTCCACCCCGGACCTCGTGCTAATCTTCTGCATGTCGGGAGGCCATCCCACACCACTCGGACCCACCGGTCCGGACCGTGTGTGAGAATCAAACGGCAACACCCATGCGCGGGTGGCGGAATAGGCAGACGCGCTGGATTCAGGTTCCAGTGCCCGAAAGGGCGTGGGGGTTCAACTCCCCCCTCGCGCACAAAGAGGTACCGACGACACGGGCCTCCGGAAGTGACGAAAGTCGCGACCGGGGGTCCGTTTCGCTTTGTGGTGCGCTGCGGGGGCCCCGGTCAAGGCCTGGGGTCTTGAGACAGACGTGACAGGGATCGCGGGAAACGATCGGGTCTGGTGCAAGGGTTGGGTGACAGGTTGACCTGCCCCATCTCTCAGGTTCAGTTCTGCTGGCTAACTGACGGCCTTCACGAGAGGCTGCCGGACATGCCCCGCGCCTACCCCACTGAGTTCCGCGCCCGCGCCGTCGCGTTGGTGCGGGCAGGAAAAGAACAGAAGCAGACCGCCGTCGACCTCGGCATCCATCCGGTCACGTCGTCGAAGTGGTTGCGCCAGGACGACATCGACAACGGCCGGCGCCCTGGCAGGGGCTCGGAGGAGTCCGCAGAGCTGCGAGCAGCGCGGCGACGAATCCGCGAGCTGGAAACCGAGCTCGAGATCGTCCGCAAGGCCGACAAATTCCTCGGCGAGGACAAGCCGGCCCCAAAAGGCTCTACCCGGTGATCGACCGTCTTGTCGATGCCGGGGCACCAGTCGACCGATGCTGCCGGATCCCCGGGGTCGCCCGGCAGAACTACTACATACACAAGCGCACCCCGACCACACCGCGGCAGCTGCGACGGGAGTGGCGGACCGGGCTGATCCGGGAGGTCCACCTCGCCTCACGCGACACCTACGGCTACCGCCGCGTCCACACCGAGCTCACCCTGGGCACGGGCATCCAGGTGTGCTCGAGGACCGTGTCGGTCCTGATGACACAGGCCGGGATCTACGGACTGCCCGGACCGGTGCGGATCAAGCGCCTGCGGGGTGTCGTCACCGCCGATGACCTGGTCAACCGGAAGTTCCATCGGCTGCGTCCCAACGAGCTGTGGGTCACCGACATCACGCAGCACCGCACCAGAGAAGGGTGGGTGTACTGCGCGGCGGTCCCGGACGCGTTCAGCCGCAAGATCGTGGGCTGGTCGATCGACTCCAGACAGGACTCCACACTCGTGGTCAACGCGCTGGACATGGCCATCCGCAACCGGCGCCCCGAACCGGGCGCGATAGTGCACGCCGATCACGGCACTCAGTTCACCTCCCGGGTCTTCGGGGAAAGGATTCGCTCCGCCGGGCTCCCACCATCGTTCGGCACGGTCGAAGACGGCTGGACAACGCGATGATGGAGTCGTTCTGGTCCTCGATGCAGATCGAACTGTTGAACCGCAAACGGTGGAAGACCCGGGTCAAATTGGCGAACGCGATGTTCGAGTACATCGAGGTCTTCCACAACCGACAACGGTGCCACTCAGCACTGGGCTACCGCACCCCGATCGAGTACGAGCTGCTCTCCGAACAAGACAGCATCCCCGCCGCCAGTTAGCCACCGCAGCTGGAATCCGAACCGTGGGGCAGGTCAAGACGTCACCCAAACCTGCACCAGACCCGGCCTCGGGTGCACGCGGTTGGGGTGCATCGGTTCGCAGCGTCCGGGAGTTCGTGGCGGCCATGAGTGAATCCTGTGCCGGTGCGGCGTTGTCCACGCGCCGCTCGATAGGAGATCACCGATGTGAGTGATCTGGAGGCGGGAGTTAGCCCCGGGCTTTCACGAGGTGAGCTGTCCAGGAGTTGATCAGAAACGCAGAAAGTTCCCTTGACCTGCAACGATTAGACTTGTTGAGGGTCCTGTTGGCTGCAAGAGATCGGCTTTGACCAGGCGATATCCACAGCCCTGGTGTCCTGGCGCAAGCCGCGGGCTGTTCACGATCCTGGGAAGATCCTTCTGGACCTTTCTCTCGCGGTCGCGCTGGGCGGTGACTGCCTCGCGGACGTCGCGATGCTGCGGTGTGAGCCGGCTGTCTTCGGGCCGGTCGCTTCCGATCCGACGGTCTCCCGCCTGATCGACGCCCTCGTCGGCTCCGACGAGAAGGCCCTGCAGCCATCCGGTCGGCACGGGACGAAGTCCGCAGCCGGGTCAGGTCGTTGGCGGGCAAGAACGCCCCGGACGCTGATGGACGGGTCACGGTCGACATCGACGGTGTTCTCGTGATCGCGCGCTCCGACAAGGAGGACGCGGCCGCGACCTGGAAGAAGACCTACGGCCGTCCCCCCTGACGGCCTTCGTCGACCACGGCCCGCGCGGAACCGGAGAACCGGTCGCCGCTTTCCCCAGACCGGGTAACGCGGGCTCGAATACGGCCGCCGACCACATCACTACCGCCCAACTGACCCTGGCTCAAGTGCCGAAGAAGTACCGGCGAGGACGGAGGACGCTGATCCGCACCGACTCCGCCAGCGGCACCCACGACTTCGTGTCCCGGCTCGCGAAGCGAGGCCGATGGCTGTCCTACTCGGTCGGCATGGTGATCACCGAGGCGATCCACAGCACGTGCTGAAGATCCACGGCCCGGCATAGACGGCGGCCGTCGAGGCCGACGGCCAGGTCCGCGACGGAGCCTGGGTCGCCGAGCTCACGGGCCAGCTGCTGGACGGCTGGCCCAGCGGCATGCGGCTGATCGTCCGCAAGGAACGACCCCACCCCGGCGCCCAGTTGGGAATCACGGACGCGGACGGCATGCGGATCACCTGCTTCGCCACCAATACGACCGGTCGGCCGATCGCCGAGCTCGAGCTTCGTCACCGTCTGCGGGCCCGGGCGGAGGTCCGGATCCGGGCCGCCCGGGCCACCGGCCTGCGCAACCTGCCCCTCCACCACACCGCGCAGAACAAGGTCTGGCTGGAGATCGTCCAGATCGCGCTCGACCTGCTGGCCTGGATGCCCATGCTCGCTCTGACCGGCAAAGCCCGACTCTGGGAACCCCGTCGCCTGCGGCTCCGCCTGTTCTCCGCAGCCGGACAGCTCGTCACCACCGGCCGGCACCGCATTCTCCGCCTCCCCACCACCGGCCCTGGACCCGTGACATCACCGACGGGCCCTCAGCCTGCCCGCCCTCCACCACCGACAACGTGATGGGCCGCCGACTTCGTCGGCGGCCCATCACGAAACTTCGTGGTTAACTGATCAGCCCCGGATTCATCCAGAATCCCATGGCCGCTGGCTGACGGCCGAACCCTCTCGCCAGGCAGCGGTTCAGCGGTGCGGATCGCGGCGTGGATGAGGGATACCAAAAGCGAGGTTAACGCTTTTTCAGAGCCCTAATGCTCAAGCGCTGAAGATAATATCGACTCGTTGATTCCTTCAGTGGCATCTCTTCGCTGCGAGCTTCCGGATGAGTCTCGATCATCAACCTGATCTCATTCCGAAGCTGCACAAGCGCACGGTCTCCCATCGCCTTGCTCAGCTCGAAGGATTCGGCGTCACCTTCGATCCGGGCATTGCGCAGCACCCGCAACTGCTCGTCGCTGAACTGCCGGGCCTTCAGGGCCGCGACCAGACGCTCTCGCGCCTCGGCGCTACTCATATCGACTTGAGGTTCTTCGGCCGAGGACTCGACGGCGGCGTCTGTCGCAACGACTGTGGAGCGGCTGCCGTCCCTGCGGACCCTGGCGACCCTGCCCCATGTCAACTTCACGACCGGGAGCGCCTGCTCGTTCCACCACACCCTGGCATGGGGCGCTACCTGCTCCACCCACTTGGCGATGGTGTAGACGAACTCCAGGAGCTCGATGATCTCCTCAAGCTCCAGCCGCTCATCGTCTAGAGAATCCGACGCGCGCTCATCGGTGACGTAGACGAAGACCGGCGGCGCATCTTGGATCGAGCCAGCTTCATCCTCGTCGTCAATGGAAAACAGCGTGGCATGCGTTTCGAGGTAATTCGTTTCGACATCGCGCGCAAGCGAGCTGTATCCAGCGGCGGTTCGCGACTTCGAGAGCCGAGCTCGGGTTGGATACTCGACCCACATGTTGAGTCGGGTTTTCTCCGTGACCAGCGGCTCGCTCAACACTCACTGATCTGGCTGCGGCCGAGACCCACTTCGCGAAGGAGGGATGCTTCTCCAACCACCGTAGACAGGCCGGGTCGGCCGCGTGGGGCGCGCCTTCCACGTGGTTGCCGTCGGAGCGGGCGGTGCCAACAAGTCCATGTTCATGAGCATCGTTATGGCTGCGTGCCCACCAGTCATGAACCAAGACCTGAGGCCCCGGCGGGGCGCGTTCCCTGAGCAGACGCTGGAGGTGATCCAGCCGGATCCGGTACCGCGCCCGTTGGCAGCCCTGATTGGGATAAGTGCAAGGCTGAGATCCCCGGAGCGCACCGTTTTGCAGTACGTCCCGAACGCGAAGGCTCCCTCGCCCCACTCTGGCCAAGGATTGTCGTCGGCTGGGGTACTGACCTCGATCTCTTTTTTTCCTCAACCCGATCGGAGTCTCCGGATACGGACCAGGTCCGGATCGTTCAGACCGTAGATGCCTTCGGCGGCAGGGAGGTTCTCGTGCAGGAGTTGGCGGGCCTCTTCGTGCTGGTCAGCTGCCGCGAGGCGTTCAGCGAGGAGAATGCGGGCTTTCGTCGTGAGGGGGTGCTCGGGACCCAGGAGGCGTTCGCGGCCTGCTACGGCTTCGCGCATCATGGCGACAGCTTCGTCATGCTGCCCGCCCAGCATCAGGGCCCAGCTCAGGACCAGTTTGGCGGAGTAAACCAGGGGGTGGTCCACGCCGTGGAGGCGGATGCGGGCCTCCACGGCACGTCGCGCTGCGGTTTCGGCCTCTTCGGGAGCGGCGGTGTGGAGCAGGCCGAGAGCGTAATTGCTGTAGGCGATGACGGTTACGGGGTGTTCGGGGCCAAGGGCGCGCTCGCAGGTGGCGACGGTGTCCGGGCCCTCGCGTACGAACGCGTCGGTGTGGCCGGTCTCGGCGAGGAACTCCAGGCTCAGGGCACGACTCTTGAGGGTGTCGACGTGGTCCTCGCCCAGGACTCGGCGCTGGCCGTCAATGGCGCCACCGAGCCAGGTCAAGCTTTCATCATGCCGACCGAGGAGGTAGAGCGGCAGGCTCACCAACGCCGCGGTGCGCAACGTGTCAGGGTGCTCACCGCCGAGGACTTCCGTGCGCTTTTCGTGGACGCGCCGCAGAAGCTGCTCGGCGTCGGCAAGCCTGCCAACCCGGCGTAGCGAATCGCCTTGCTGGTGCCGCGCGGTGAGAGTGTCGGGGTGCGTCGCTCCCTGGAGGCGCTGTGAGGTGTCGCCGGAGAGAGTGGTGAGGGCGATTGCAGCGGCGTAGTCGCCCATTTCGTGGATGCATTGGGCCACCTGCACGGACAGTTCAACGGCCGGAGAGACAGTGGCCTCGTCGACGTGGTGGAGTAGCGCGGTGACATGCGGTGTGATGAGCCTGAGTTGCTCGGCATCGACTGACGTGGTGTCCTGCGCTGGGGCAACTGCTCGCAGCAGGTTTGTGGCGACGCTTACGTGGCCGGGTCGGTGCTCCACGGGGATGCTGCTGTATACGCCCTCCAGAAGGAGACCGTGCACTTGGACGCAGCGAGTTCCGTCCGAGCGTTGGTGCATGGTGGCCAGCGAGTGGTCCAGCAAGCCCCGGAGCGCTGGCTCTAACTGTCTTGCATGGAGTGGTGGTTCGAGTGATTCAAGGTCGACCGTGTTGATTGCGTTGGATGCGAAGACCGTCAAGGGAAGGGGATCCGAGGCCCAGCAGGACAGAAGTCGCAGCAGCGTGGCGGCTTCGGGCAGGCCTTGAGTCGACAGGTTCTCCAGGCTGATCTGCCAGGTTCGGGAAATCAGGTGGCGGGAGTCCTGTACCTGTGCGCCCTGGTCGATCAGGTCAGCGGCGTCTTCTTCTTGTAGTCGATCGTGGTAGTCGCTCATCGTCCACGACTCCAGGAGTTGGTGGGCCAGATACGTTCCGGCGAGGTTCAGCGCCAACGGAAGGCAGCCCAGCCGGCGGGCGACGGTCTTCGCATCCTGGAGGCTTCCCGCATCTGGGGCGAGATCACACAGGACTTGCGCGGCATCATCCAAAGGCAGGACATCGAGTTGGTGCAGGCTGGCGCCCCGCCACAGCGTGGCGCTGGAGCGGCGGGAGGTGACCAGGACGGTTCCGGCCGCACTCGCGCGTAGCCAACCACCTTCATCCAAGACCGCTGGCTCGTCCGCGTTGTCGATGACCAGCAGCCAGGGCTGGAGCGAGCGGTCTAGGTAGTGCCACACCAAGTCAGCGGCTGCGCGCTGGCCGAGCTGGGCGGCAGCCACCTCTCCGGGATCAGCGCCGCGGTCGGCGGCAACAGCAAGCATCCCTGCCCGCAGCGTCACCCGATCCGATGCACTTACCCACAGTGCTATACGGCCCTGTTCCAAGGCCTCGTGAAAGGCCCAGAACGCGAGCGAGGTCTTCCCACAACCGCCCATGCCATGGACGACGTGGATGCCGTGGCCCTCGCCGATCGCCGCAGTGAGCGCGGCTCGCAGGCTTGATCGATTGCGGAGGATCTTCGGGGCTCGTTCGGCCAGTGCGACACGTACGGAGTCTGGTCCTGGCCATGGGTTGTCGGAGGAGGGCTGCGAATAGTGGTGGTGATGCTCGGTAATCAGCTGATCGCGGGCGGCTTGGTAGACGCGGCCCTGCCCGGAGGCTTGGCCTTCGATCGAAGCGCTGGAAGCCGGGTAGCCACCCGAGCCTGCCGGGTTCACGCCTCGGTGATGTGCTGGTCGCGGCCCGCCTGATACACCCGGCCGTGTCCGGTCGCGGTTGCCCTCATCCGAACCTCCGAGGCAGCGACCGGATCCTGCGGGGTGACTTCTTCCAGCAAGCGCAGTAGCTGATCGGCAACGGCGGGGTCGGCGGCTAGCAGTCTGCGGAGCCGTCCCTGCCATTCAACGCGCAACTCATCTTCGGATTGGTCGTCATGGGCGGCGCGGGCCGCGAGCAGGTCCGCACGCGTTGCCTCCAACTCGGCGTCGACGACATCCGCGCGGTCGGGATGGACCCGCCGCCACATGGCGACGAGTCCCTCGCGAGTACGCTGCCAGGCATCGGTAGCCATAAGTGTGACTACCGTGGTTCCCGCCGTACCCGCCAGCGCAGCAATCTCCGGATCCATCCAACCCTCCACTGCGACGTGACTCCGCTGCACTCAGTCCATCAGTTCGCGATGCCTTGGGCTGGGCTCCTCGCGATGTTGGCTCACAATCGCCCTATCGATCACCTTGCGCGTGGCACCGCCGGTCGGGTTGTGTGGCAACGCTCACCATCATCCCAAGGCGGAGGTACTTGTGGCTGACGTGAACTTCGATACTGCGCTCTGGCGCAAGAGCAACAACAGTGGCGACACAGGGTGCGTGGAAGTCGCGCTGAACACCCCTTCAATCGGGGTCCGAGACACCAAACAACACGGCACTGGACCCGTACTCGCCTTCAGTCGCCATGCATGGACGTCCTTCATAGGTGGCGTGCGAGCGGGCGATTTCGAATACGAGGAGAGCGCGACCTGAGTGCGAGCCAGGAGAACCACGCGGCACAGACAGCGGACCCACCCGTAAGCACGGTCGGCCCGGTCGGTCCGCTCCTGACCTCCACCGGGATCTCCGTCACCGGCGACGGCGCATTCATGGCCGCAGCCCCTCTGCTGGCGGCGTCCCTCACACGCAACCCGCTGGCCATTTCTACGGTCACCGCGGCCTTCTACCTCCCCTGGCTGCTTGTCGGTCTGCCCGCCGGGGCGCTCGCCGACCGCTGGCCGCGCAGGACCGTCATGATCACAGCCGACCTTCTGCGCGCCGTGGTCCTGGGCGCCCTCGCTGCGGTCGTAGTGAGCGGCCATGCCACGCTGCCGCTGCTCGCTGCGACGATCCTGATCGTTGGTGTCGCTCAGTGCTTCTTCGACGCCTCCTCACAAGCTGTTATCCCGCTCCTGGTGGGCCGGGGCAAAGAAGCACTCACGAAGGTGAACGGGCGGTATTGGGCCATCGACACCATCGGACGTTCACTGGCCGGACCGCCACTCGGCTCGGGCGCCTTCGCGCTTAGCCCCACGCTGCCCTTCGCCGCCGACGCCGCTTCCTTTATTTGTTCCGCCGCTTTCATCAGCCGCCTGCCAGAGATGGTCCCGAGCACGCCGCACACCGGGTCGCTCGCTACGGCGATACGCGCCGGACTCCGACACTTGCGCACGACCCCTGACTTGCGCATGCTCGCGGCGAGCATGGCCGCGTACAACTTCGCCTACAACCTCTCCATGGCGACCTTCGTGCTGTACGCGACCAGCAAGTTGCATGTCGCGACGGCTGGTTACGGCGTCCTGCTCGCAGTCGCTGCCCTTGGCGGAGTCGCTGCGGGCTGGCGCGCGGCCCCATTGACCCGCCCGCTCAGTTACCGACAGATGATGGCCATCGCCAGCGTGTTGCAAGCCCTCGCCTGGAGCGGCATCGCCGCAGTCCCCAACGCCTTCGCCGCGGGAGCCTTCCTCGCGATACTGGGTGCCGCTTCCACCCTCACCAGCGTCGCGGCGGGCTCCGCTCGGCAGGCGCTCACACCCGATGACCTCCTCGGACGTGTGGTCTCCGCCTTCCGCCTCTTCGGCGTCGGAGCCGCAGGGCTGGGTGCCCTGACAGGCGGCCTCGTCGCCGGCGAACAAGGCCTGCGTGCACCGATGTGGGGCGCGGCCGTGCTGCTGCTGGCATCTGCGGTTGGGCTGCGGCCATGGCGACGGCCCAGCTGACGGTACGTGAACGCATCGGCTGGTGATGGGCGGGCGGGAAGGGCAGCAGTGAGCGATTGGAAGCAGGACGGTCGGTACGCTGCTGGCTCCGGAGGAGTCAGCTCGGCGACGAGTTGATCCAGGTCATCGGCTCGCGCAGCACCGCAAGCGCCCCGTCCGCGTCGGCAATGCGCTCCGCCGGCGTCGCCGCGACCAAGTCGGGCGGTAGCACCTCGTTGAACTTCAATCCATCGAGGACCTTGATGTCGATCACGGGCGGCCGTAGGAGGACGCGCGGCCCGTCAGGGTCCAGCGATTCGCTGACGAGTCGATCGCGGGTGGTGGAAGGAAGGTCTTGGCGCAGCCGGAGTCAGTAGTCGCCGACCTGCTGCTCCGGATCTGCGTACTGGGGCAGCGAGGCTGCGAGGACGACGTTAGCCCGGCGGCCGGCCCAGGTCCACCTCGGGCGGTCAGCCGCACTGGTGGGTCGGCACCGAGGATCACATCACGTCGAGCTCGGCACATAGCGACGCTGGGCACCGCGCCACGTCCTGTCCACCGGGCGCGGCCGCCCGAACCGTCATACGCTTCCGCGAAGCAGCGTTGTCGCCGCCAGTCAATATGGGTGACCCGACAGGTGCGTCCTGTCAGCAGGATCAACCGGGGCCCGGGAACCTCCTCGACCAACATTCCCACCTCGACGAGCCCGATGTCGGCGCGCCCGGAGATGACGCGGAACTGGGGCGGAGCGCAGAAGACCGCAGTTATGCCCATGAAATGATGCCGCCCGAACTGCTTCTCCGCTTCCGGGCCGATGAACAGCATTTCGCTGTCCCACTCCAGAAAGCCTTCGTCGAGCAGGTGCTGGACGAAGCGGGATGTCGACTCGTCGAAGAGCGGCAGATCCCCCCACCACTCGCGCCACGTGCGTTCGCCGACCTGGTGCTCCTGCAGACATAGAGCCAGCAACTGATGGGCGACGATGTGCCGGGGGGGCGGACGGCGGCACGATCGGTTCGACATACCCGCGTGACCAGAGCAGGAACAGACCCGCAGCGTCGAGCAGCCCGGGCTCGGAGAGCGCGAGGAAGAGGCAGTTGCGGGTTGATCCCGTGCGCCGTCCCGTGCGGCCGAGGCGTCACATGAAGGCTGCGACGGTGGCGGGTGCGTCCAGCTGGAAGACTCGGTCCAGATCTCCGACGTCGATGCCGAGTTCAAGCGTTGAGGTTGCGACGATCACGCAGTCGCGGTCGTCGGCGAATGCTTGCTCCGCGCGACGGCGCTCGTCCTTGGAGAGCGAGGCATGCGACAGGTAGGTGCTGACACCGAGGGCCCGCAGCGCCTCACCGAGCTCTTCCACGCGTCGCTTGGAATCGCAGAACACCAGGCGTTTCTCACCTCGGTGGAGAGCGGCGATGACGGTGGCCGCATTGGCGATCGAGCCGACGAAATTCACTTCGACGTCGACGCCTTCTGTGGCCCCGACCGCTGTTCTAGCCGGTACGGCCGCGGATCGCGGGGCGATCACCTCGCCCGGCCGCGTCCCCACGCCAGATCCCTGGAGCCAAGTCAGCATCTGGTCGGGGTTGCCAACAGTCGCCGAGAGCCCTACCCGCTGGATTAGCCGACCTGCCACCTTTGTCAGCCGTTCCAGCACGGCAAGCAAGTGCCAGCCGCGGTCGTCCCCGGCGAAGGCGTGCACCTCGTCCACGACGATGGTCCGCACGTGTCGGAAGAGTTCGTGATGGTCGACCCGGGTGGAGACCAGCATCGACTCCAGCGACTCCGGTGTGGTGAGCAGGACATCGGGAGGCTCGGCGAGCATCCGCCGCCGCCCGGAGTCGCCGATGTCCCCGTGCCAGACGCTGACCGTGCGGCCCAGCCACGCCGCGTAGGCGGTCAGGCGCGGCTCCAAATTGTTGGAGGGGTGCAGTGCGTCGAGCGGACTGTCCGTCACAGGTCCAACTCCACGTCGTCCGCGCTGGAGGCTGTCGACGCACGGGCCAGGGCGCCCGCGGCGGCGCTGCGCTTTACATGGGTCAACTCGGTGGCCGATAGAGTGAGCCGATAGTCGCGGCGGGGGTCGAAGTCCTCGAACTCCTCCACGCGGTCGAGCACGTCGGCGATGAGCTTGCGCAGAAAGACGCGCGGCGCGACGCCGACCTTCCCGCCGAGGTCCCCGGTGACGGGGCGCGCCAGCTCGCCGAGGTAGCGGTCGTCCACACGCACCGCGATCCGCTCCTGGTGGCGGGCATCCACTGCATACAGGTTGCGGACTGGGCGTCCCAGCTCCTCCAGGCCGGCTAGGTCGAAACCAGCTAGCCGGATCTGCACCGCCCGGGGATTCTCGAACCGCGCGTCAGTGATGAAGTCCGTGCTGAGGCGCTGTGCCAGCGGGGCCAGGCGCTGCACGCCCTGAGTGCCGTCGTAGGGGGCGGGCGTATCTGTGATGACCAGGTACAGGCCGGGGAAGCGTCCGGAGTCCACGTCGTCAATGAGCTGGCGCAGCGAATTGAGTCCCTTCTCCCGCACGTCGGAGCGGACACGCTGAAGGGTTTCCGTCTCGTCGAGGACGACAAGCAGCCCCGGGTGCCCGCAGTCGCGCAGCACTGTGAGCAGGCCCTGCAAGAACCCGAGCGCTGCGAAATGGCCGAGATCTCCACGGACACCCGCGGCCCGCCGCGCCGAGGCGGCGACATTTAGCTGCCCTCCGAGCCAGGTCACCAGTGCCTCGGCGTGGGCATGATCGAGGCCGCGCGAACGCGCACGTCATACGAGCTCGGTGGCCGGAAAGTGCCGTGTTCGCGGATGCGCTCCGCGCTGTGGACGCTCGGCCAGGAACACGCCAGTCGGGACGAGTGGGACCGGTACGCGTACTGCATCGACATGGTCGGAGACTTCTTCGGCGGAGGGGGGCCGTCAGCAGGTCTCCCCTCCTGGCTCACTGCCGAGCTGCATGAAATCCTGACTGGCATTGAGGCGCCGAGGAACACCGGGCGGAGTAGCGAGGCCCCAACAGGAAGGTTGCAACGCGCTGACCATCGGCTCCCGTCCCCGCGCCGCAGCAAGGGAACATCCGCCAGAGTCGCCGCTCGAACCGACCGCCTGGGGAGTGGTCGTCCGCCATCTGAGTCGATCCGGCCGTACAGCCGCGTCGTAGGCCGTGGGTCCCGAAGGACCAAAGGAAGGCGGCAGCCGGCGCCGGGTACAGCCGGAGGTCGCGACGAACACGATGGCCGCCAGCACCTCACGGTCTCCGTACCGACGCCGGCCGCCACCCTGCGGCCGCGACGGCGCAGGGAAAACGACTTTCTGGAACAGCTCCCACCGTTCATCCGGCACCAAGGCGCTCCACGATCCCCACGGCCGCAGACTACCGAACTGCCAAATGAGACGACTTCTAAGCCTCTGCGATGAGCACGAGGTCGCCAGTCGGCTCGTTGCCGCCGTCTGGCCCTACTTGGGCCGGCCCTCTACGGAAGTCGGCGCCATCGCACGCACTCGCACTGGCCGCACGGCCGATGGCACCGGCCCATCGAAGAGAGCCGCACGAGCAACTGCGGCCCAAGCCCTCCTGGGGTCTGGTTGGCGCACGAACGTCGTACGACTGAGCCCCCGGGTCCGGGCGCGAGCGCGGGATCAATAGCTGAGTGCTGGGCCCACCTGGGCTGTGGGAAACGATCTTCAGCGGCTCTGCATGGCCCCTGACCGGGGCTTTTCGTCGGTGGACCACAAAGAGGTACCGACGAGACGGGCCTCCGGAAGTGACGAAAGTCGCGGCCGGGGGTCCGTTTCTCATTCCCCGGCGGGCCGGCTCCGGTCGGCAGGTCGCCCTTCCCCCGCCGATCCCCGCGGAGCGGTCACGGTGGACGGCCCCGCGCGGCGCATCCCGGTGACGTACTGAAGGCCCGGGGGATCGAACGGCGGCGAACGGTGGCATCGGGGCGGGAACCGGTGCAGGGTGGTGTGCGTTGGAGTCATTGGGCAAAGGAATCGTCAAGTGGCGCGGCCCGCGCCGGATTGAGCAGGGAGATACACCATGGGTGTCAGCCTCTCCAAGGGCGGCAATGTCTCACTGACCAAGGAGGCCCCCGGACTCACGGCGGTCACTGTCGGCCTGGGCTGGGACGTGCGCACGACCACCGGTTCGGACTTCGACCTGGACGCGAGCGCGCTGCTGCTCGACGCCACGGGCAAGGTCCTGTCGGACAAGCACTTCATCTTCTTCAACAATCTCAAGAGCCCGGACGGCTCCGTCGAGCACACCGGCGACAACCTCACCGGTGAGGGCGAGGGCGACGACGAGGCGGTCAAGGTCAATCTGGCCACCGTGCCCGCCGAGGTCGACAAGATCGTCTTCCCGGTCTCGATCTACGAGGGCGAGAGCCGTCAGCAGAGCTTCGGCCAGGTGCGCAACGCGTTCATCCGCGTCGTCAACCAGGCCGGCGGCGCCGAGATCGCCCGCTACGACCTCACCGAGGACGCCTCCACGGAGACCGCGATGGTCTTCGGCGAGCTGTACCGCAACGGCGCCGAGTGGAAGTTCCGGGCCGTCGGCCAGGGCTACGCCTCCGGCCTGCGCGGTATCGCCCAGGACTTTGGCGTCAACCTCTGACGTGACGCCGTCGTTTTCGACGCGGCGCTTGACGTAGAGTCGGGCTCGTAGCGGCCCCGCCCGCGACCGTGCAGGTCGCGGGCGGGGCCGTTTTCGCTTGGAGGGCCCGTGCTTGACGAGGCTGCGCGTGACGGGACCTCGTAGGACGGGGCCGCCCGCGGGTTACGGCAGCGGGTGCGCCGCCGCGTCCGCGTTGTAGCGGACCAGATACGCGGCGAAGCGCGCCAGATCCTCCGGGTCCCAGGCGGCCAGCCGCTCCTGGAAGATCTCCTTGCGGCTGACCCGCGCCGCGGCCAGCGTCTCGATCCCGTGCTGCGCGAGGTGCAGCACCTGCACGCGGTGGTCGGTGGCGTCCACCCGGCGCTCGATGTACCCGAGCCGTTCCAGCGCGGCCACCTGGCGGCTGACCGTGGACTTGTCGAGCAGATAGTGCGCGGCGAGGTCCGTCGCCCGGCAGCCCTGCTGCTCCTCCAGGTGCGCGAGGATGGTGAACGACACCAGCGACAGCTCGGGGTGCATGCGCGCGGCCGTGGCACGCGCCCGGCGCGCGAAGGCGGTCAACTCCCGCTGGATGCTCTCCACGGACGCCTCCCGTGCGGACATCGCGGCCACTCCATCCCGTCTCCACCTGCGCCGTTGTGGGACGCAACGGTATCAAGCGGGCAACGGAAGTTCGAACCAGACGACCTTCCCGACCGCCTTCCTGCTGGTGCCCCAGCGCCGCGACAGATTCGACACCAGCGCCAGCCCGCGCCCCTGCTCGTCGTCGGCGTCCGCGCGCTGCAACTGGGGCAGATTGTGGTTGTCGTCGCTGACCTCGACCAGCAGCTTCCCGACCCGCATCAGCCGTAGCTCGACCTCGTACGAGGCGGCCCGGATCGCGTTGGTGACCAGCTCGCTGACCAGCAACTCCGTGGTGTCGCTGAGGCGTTCGAGGCCCCACGCGGCGAGCTGGCGGCGGGTCAGGTCGCGGGCGGTGGCGACCTCGGCGTGGTCGAGCCGCAGCGTCCACTCGGCCACGTCCCGCGGTGCGATGCCCTCGAACCGGGCGACGAGCAGCGCCACGTCGTCCCTGCGGTCCTCCGAGTGCAGGCGCGCGAGGATCTGCGCGCAGACGTCCTCGGGGGTCTGCTCCGGCTCGATGACGGTGGCGCACAGCGCGGCGAGCCCCGCGTCTATGCCCTGGCCGCGCACCTCGACGAGGCCGTCCGTGCACAGCACCAGCCAACTGCCGTCGGGCACCGGGATCTCCACCGTCTCGAACGGCACCCCGCCGACGCCGATCGGCGCGCCGCCGGGGATCTCCAGCAGCTCGGCCCGCCCGTCGTAACCGACCAGGACCGGCGGGATGTGACCGGCGTTGGCGAGCGTGAGGCTGCGGTGGATCGGGTCGTAGACGGCGTAGACGCAGGTGGCGAGGTGTTCGGTGCCGAGCCGGTGCGCGAGGTTGTCCAGGTGCCGCAGCAACTGGGCGGGCGGCAGGTCCAGGGCGGCCATGGTGATGACCGCCGTACGGAACTGGCCCATCACGGCCGCGGCCTGAAGGCCGTGGCCCATCACGTCGCCGACGATCAACGCCACACGCCCGCCGGGCAGTTGGATGGCGTCGAACCAGTCGCCGCCGACCTGGGCCTGCCGGTCGCCCGGCATGTAGTGGTGCGCGATCCGGACACCGGGAATCCGCGGCGGCCGGGTGGGCATCATCGAGCGTTGCAGCGTGGCGGCGGCGCGCGATTCCTGGCGGTGCAGGCGGGCGTTGTCGATGTGGACGGCGCCGCGCGCGACGACCTCGGTGGCCGTGGCGGCGTCCCGCGCGTCGAAGGGGCGGCGGCCGGGGCCGCGCAGGAAGCAGACCCGGCCCAGTACGGTGCCGCGCGCGGTGAGCGGCGCCACGATCATCGAGTGTCCGGGCAGCAGCGGGCCGAGCGCGGGCACGCCGAGGTCGAGCGCTATGTCGGGTGCGACCGAGGAGTCCACGACGGGGACGAGGACGTGATCGCCGAGCCGCGGCACGATCCCGTCGACGGCGAGGGAGAGCAACTCGCCCTCCGGCAGGGCCGTTTCCCACGGTCCGGGCGGTCCGTCGTGGGCGATGGCGACGCGCCGGACGAGCACGGTGGCGGCCGGGCGGTCGTCCTTGGGCGGTTCGGAGTCGGAGAAGAGCTGGTCCACGATCAGGACGGCCGCGAAGTCCGCGAAGCGCGGCACGGTCACCGCGCACAGCTCGCGGGCGGTGGTCTGGAGGTCGAGCGTGGAGCCGACCACCGCGCCGGTCTCGCGCAGCAGCGCCAACTGCTCGTCCAGCGCGGTGCCCGGCAGGTGGGAGGCGTAGGGGCGGCCGAGTACGTGGCCGCCGAGCGGGTGGGCGCCGGACGCGGGGCCGCCGGGTTCGGGTCCGAACGGGGCGTGTCCGTAGGGGGGTTGGCCGAAGGGGGCCTGGCCCGGTGGCGTGCCGAGCGGCTGGACGGACGGCGGGCCGCTGAGGACCGGGGCGAGGCCGGGCGCGAAGCCGGGGGCGAGACCAGGTGTGAACTCGGTCGGGGACAGCGGCTGTTGGCCGGTCAGGGCGTCCGCCGAGCCGTTGGGGCCGAGGTCGGAGGTCAGGGAGGTGAGGGAGGCGAAGGGCACGGCGGTCAGTGCCGAGGCGCTGGAACGGTCGCCTGCGGGGGCGGCCTCCGCGCCGCCGTTCGCCCCGTGGACGTACTCGGGGTCGCGGCCGGGGCCGTACGCGGCGGCGTGTCCGGGGGTCTGATCGGGGGGCTGGCCGTGGCCGGGTCCGGGTGCGGGTCCGGGGCCGTGTTCCGCTCCGGGGCGCGGGCCGGGCAGCAACTCCCTGCGCAGGGACGGGTCCTGCTGGTCGGCGCGGGCGGCGGCGGCCATGCGGGCGTAGTCGTGCGGGGTGACCGGGAGCCGTGTGCCGCCGTCCACTTCGAGCGCCGGGGGACCGAGCGGCGCGATCTGCCGGACGAGCCGGTCGAGCCGTCCCGCGCTGACGCCGGGCAGTACGGTGCCCAGCCGGGCCGCGAGGGCCAGCGCCTGCGCCGGGTCGGCGACGCTGCCCAGGACGGCGGCCACCGAGATGTCCTGACGCTGCGGGCCTTCCGCGGTGTAGGGGAGTAAGCGACCGCCGAGCGCGATCCGCAGGCCGCCCGTGCGCAGCGGTTTGGCGTGCGCCGCGATGGCCAGCAGGCTGCGTCCGCCCGGTTCGGCGACGCGGTACGTCCACCACAGGACGTCCTTCAGCGCGCCGTCCCGGTCGGTGGCCGCGAGCGCGCCCGCCCACGCGGGCTGCGTGAGGTCGTCCAGCAGGTCGAGGGTGTCCTGGTGCGGCGAGGACGAGGTGCGCGCGGCGCCCGCGGCGGACCGGGCGGGTGTCAGCAGCCCCGAGGCCCGGTGGCCGAAGACGTGATCCCAGCGGTGCCCGAACAGCTCCTCCGCGCCGCGGTTCCAGTACGAGATCCGGCCGTCGGGGTCGACGCAGAGGACGGCGAGGCGTAGCAGGGCGGCCACTCCGGTGAGGCCGTCGCCGAGCGGGCTCCGGCCGTTGGCGCTCCGGCCGCCGGGGACTTGGGTGGTGGGGTCTGGGGCGTTGGGGCCTTGGGCATGGGGAACCTGGCCGTCGGACTCTCGCGTGTGGGGACCCGCGCTGTCGTGACCTGCGCTGTCGTGACCTGCGCTGTGGGGCGCGTCGAGGCTCGTACGGACGCTGTCCGTACCGGCGTGCTCCGTACCGGCCCTGTCCGTATCGACGTCCTCCGTACGGCTGCTGGTGTCGCTGCCACCGGTCGGCGGGTGGTC
Source organism: Streptomyces sp. NPDC008079 (assembly GCF_042957385.1). Taxonomy (NCBI): domain Bacteria; kingdom Bacillati; phylum Actinomycetota; class Actinomycetes; order Kitasatosporales; family Streptomycetaceae; genus Streptomyces; species Streptomyces sp. NPDC008079. Next base: position 416,561 of record NZ_JBIBIC010000001.1, on the reverse strand, counting down.
GGAGGCATGGGGGTCGCGCCGTGGGTGCCGCTCGGTGCCCTGGCGCGGCCGGTCTGCCTGTGCCGACTCGTCGGCCCGGGGTTCCGGATGCTCCGGTTGGTCGTGGAGGTCCTGCTGTTCGCGCTGTTCGTAGCGGGCGGAGCGGTCCGTCCGGTGTTCTGCGTCGCTGGCTGCGGGCTGCCGGGTGATCTCGTCCAACGTCGTGCACCTGCGGTTCGGCGCTGAGTAGGGTCCTGACGTCAAGGCAAGCACGAAACCCTGTGCGGGGTCGACCTATTGGCCGGATTACCCCCGGCGGTGGGGATTTGGCGTCCGTCCGTTGACGTGGGCGGTGGGGAGGGTGACCGGTGGATTCGAGAGTGCCGCATGTGGCGGGATTCGCGCGATGGCCGCATGGGGCGTCGCCGAAGCGGGCGGGGAAGGCGCTGCGGGAGAAGGTGCCGCGCGCCGCGCACGGCCGGCCGCCCTCCGGCATGTGGCGCGACACGGCGGACGTCGTCCCTGCGGTGGCCGGCGCGCTCGCGGCGACCGTGCCCCGGACCTCGACCGTGCCCCGGACCTCGGCTGCCCCCTGGACCTCGGCCGCGCTCCGGGCCGTCCACGACTCCAACGCGGGCCGGATACCCGAGCTGATACCGCTGCGCGTCGGCCGTATGGCCGCGAGCCCCTTCGCCTTCCTGCGCGGGTCCGCCGGGCTGATGGCCGCCGACCTCGCCGACAGCCCGGTGACCGGTGTCGGCGCGCAGATCTGCGGTGACGCGCACGCCGCGAACTTCGGCCTCTACGGCGACGCCCGCGGCCGTCTCGTCATGGACATCAACGACTTCGACGAGACCGTCGTCGGCCCCTGGGAGTGGGACGTCAAACGGCTCGCGGCCTCGCTGGTGCTGGCCGGGCGGGAGGCGGGCGCGGCCGAGGACGTGTGCCGGGCGGCGGCGTACGGCGCGGTGGGCGCGTACCGGCGGACGATGCGGCTGCTGGCGACGCTGCCCGTGCTCGACGCGTGGAACGCCATCGCCGACGAGGAACTGGTCACCCACGCCGACGCCCGCGACCTGCTCGGCACGATCGAGCGGGTCTCGGCGAAGGCCATGGGCAACACCAGCGCCAGATTCGCGGCGAAGGCCACGGCGGCCGTGGACGGCGGCGGGCGGCGCTTCACCGACGCGCCGCCCGTGCTGCGCCGGGTCGCGGACCGCGAGGCGACGGCGGTCGCGGGCGCCCTGGACGGCTATCTGCGGACGGTCGGCGAGGACCGGCTGCCGCTGCTCGCCCGTTACTCCGTCCACGACGTGGCCTTCCGGGTCGTCGGCACCGGAAGCGTCGGCACCCGCTCGTACGTGGTGCTGCTCCTCGACCACCTGGGAGAGCCGCTGGTGCTCCAGATCAAGGAGGCCAGGGCGTCGGCGCTGCTGCCGTACGTGGCCAAGGCCGGATTTCCGGCCGATCCGGTGGGGCACGAGGGCCGCAGGGTGGTGCTGGGCCAGAAACGTATGCAGGTGGTGAGCGACTTCCTGCTGGGGTGGACGGACGTGGACGCGGTGCCGTACCAGGTGCGGCAGTTCAGGAACCGCAAGGGCAGCGTCGATCCCGCCGGGCTGGAGCCGGGCCTGCTCGACGACTACGGGCGGATGACCGGCGCCCTGCTGGCCAGGGCGCACGCCCACAGCGCCGACCCCCGGCTGATCGCGGGCTACTGCGGCAAGGGCGAGGCGCTGGACGAGGCCGTCGCGGACTTCGCCGTCGGCTACGCGGACCGTACGGAGGCGGACCACGCGGAGCTGCTGGCGGCGGTCCGGTCGGGGCGGCTGCCGGCGGAGCTGGGGGTGTAGGGGGTTCCCCGGCCGGGGTGTCCGGGGTGTCCGGGGTGTCCGGGGCGACCGGGGCGACCGGGTTGCCGGGGGCGTCCGCGTTGCCCGGGGCGTCCGGGTTGTCAGGGCGGTGTCAGGGCGGGGCGGTGCGAGCCCGTACGGGGGCGGGCGCGCGGGTCGGCGCAGGTGGGCGGGGCACCGTGGCGTGATCCGTGCGGGCGGGCGCTGCCGCGCCCCGCGGCCCCGCGAAGATCGGCCGTGCAGGGCCTAGGCTGTCCGAGTGACGAACAGCTCAGGAACCGAGTCCTCCGCCTCTTCCGCCACCTTCGCCGGACCCTCCGAGCCCGGCTCGCAGGATCGGCTGGCGAAGGCGGTACGCGCGGCTGAGCAGGCGTTGATCGAATTCGAGATCGCGGTCGAGACCTTCCGGGTCGAGGTGGAGAACTTCTCCCGGCTGCACCACCAGCGGCTCGGCCCGATGTACGCGCGGCTGGACGAGCTGGACGCGCTGGTCGCGGAGGCCGTCGCCGCCCACAGCGGTGAGCGGGAGGACATCGAGCGCGCCTGGGAGGCCAGGGCGCTGGTGATGCCGATGCCGGGCGTCGAGGAGCTGTTCGGCGGGCTGCTCGGCACGGACGGGGTACGGCCGGTCGACGACCCGAACCCGCCGCGCCGCGTCCGCCCCGGCAAGGAGGCGCAGCGCCTCTACCGCGAGCTGGCCCGCAAGGCGCACCCCGACCTCGCCCAGGACGAGAAGGAGAAGGAGCGCCGCAGCGCCTTCATCGCCCGCGTCAACGAGGCGTACGCCTACGCCGACGAGGACGCGCTGCGCGCCCTGTCCGCGGAGTGGGACGCGGGTCCCGTCGCGGACGAGGAGCTGCCGAGCGAGGCCGAGGTCCTCTACGCCCGGCTGGAGTGGCTGGCCGAACGCAAGGAGAAGCTGGCCGCCATCGCCGTCGAGCTGGACGAGAGCGCCATCGGCCAGATGATGAAGCTCTCCCCGGACGACCCCGACGCCCTCCTCAACGAGATCGCCGAACAGCTCCTGACCCAGGTCGCCCAACGCGAGGCCCGCCTGGCGGAACTGGTCCGCGACCCCGAATAGCGCCCTCCGCGGCCCGCTCGCACGACCCGCGCTTCCGCCCGGACGCCCCCTGCGGGCCCGGTCCCGGTGCGGGGGCCGGGGGACCCCGGGGAATCGGGCGGGGCGGGGGGTGGTTGGGGGCTGAGGTAGGTTTTTTCGGGTCAGCCAGTGATCTGGTGAGCCAAGGTGAGCGGGTCGCGGTTTCGCGGGCCGCGATTTCGTGCCCAGGAGGCCGCGTCCGATGTTCCGCTCTGAGCTGCCCGCGGTGGATGCCGCCGCCGTACCGGCCGACGCGATCCTGCTGGACGTGCGGGAGAACGAGGAATGGGCGGCCGGTCACGCCGAGGGCGCCGTGCACATCCCGATGGGCGAGGTCGTCTCGCGGATCGGTGAGGTGCCGGAGGGCGGCCGGGTGCACGTGGTGTGCCGCGTCGGCGGTCGCTCCGCCCAGGTCGCGCAGTACCTGATCGCCCAGGGCGTGGACGCGGTGAACGTCAGCGGCGGCATGCTCGACTGGGAGGCCGCCGGCCGCCCGGTGGTGGACGGCAGCGGCAGCGACGGCTTCGTCCTGTAAGCAGCCCCGCAGGGGTCACGTGGTCAGCGGATGGGCGGCGATCAGGTCGCCCAACGCCTCCTCGTGGGCCGCGGCCGGGCCCAGCGCCAGCTCCCACTGCTTGGCCCACGCGTGGTACCGGTGCAGCGGATAGTCGGTGTCCGCGCCGAATCCGCCGTGCAGGTGCTGCGCGGTCTGTACGACCCTGCGGACGCCCTCGGCCGCCCAGATCTTCGCCACCGCCACATCACCCGCGACCGGCAGGGGTCCGGACGCCGAGGTGCTGAGCCGCCAGGCCGCCTGCCACAAGGTGGCCTCCATCGCCCGCAGGTCGATGTAACGGTCGGCGGACTGCACCGCGACCGCCTGGAACGTGGCGATCGGATACCCGAACTGCTGCCGTTTCGAGGCGTACGCGCTGGTCATCCCCAGCACCGCCTCCCCCAGCCCGAGCGCCAGCGCGCAGGTGCCGACGGTCAGCGCCTGCCGCAGCCACTCCCAGGCGCCGTCCGCGTCCAGCACATCCGTCGCGGGCACCCCCACACCGTCCAGCGTGACCTCGGCGAACCGCTCGCCGCTGGTGGAGACCTGCTCCGCCGGCGCCACCCCGTCCGCGTCCAGGGGAACGACGGCCACCACCGCCGCGCCGTCCGCCGTGTGCGCGGGCACCAGCACCAGGTCGCAGCTCCGCGCCCACGGCACCCCGGTCTGCACCCCGTCGAGCACGAAGCCGCCGCCGTCGGTGCCGCCGACGTCCACCCGCTGTGCCCGGACGGCGAGTTCGGCCCCGTCGTGCCCGCTGCGGCCGTTGGCGGCGACGGTGAGGACGGTCTCGCCGCGACCGGCCGCCGCCAGCAGCCGTTCGCGCAGGGGCGCGGAGCCGTAGCGCTGGACGGCGAGCGCCCCGGCGCAGCTCTCCAGCAGCGGGACCCGCGCCAGCACCCGCCCCGCCTCGCGCAGTACGAGGCAGAGCGCGACGGGGTCGAGCCCGGCCCCGCCGTACGCCTCGTCCAGCGTCAGGCTCAGCAGGTCGCCGTCGGCGAGCTTGCGCCACAGCGCGCGGTCGAAGTCCTCGGCGACCGCGCCGGGGGTCAGCGCGGGGCTGGGCACCCCGTCCACCGCCACCCCGGAGAAGACGGACTTCGCCGCCTCGACCGCCGCCAATTGCTCCTCGGTGAAGCCGAAGTCCACGATCCGCTCCTCCCGCCACCAATTCTGACGATGCGTCAGATTAGGGCGGTCAGGCGTCGAAGTCCACCTCGACGACGGAAGTCACGGGGTGCGACTGACAGGCCAGCACATATCCGGCCTCCGTCTCCTCGGGCTCCAGCGCGTAGTTCCGGTCCATCCGCACCTCGCCGCTGACCAGCCGCGTCCGGCAGGTCCCGCAGACCCCGCCCTTGCAGGCGTACGGGGCGTCCGACCGGTTGCGCAGCACCGTCTCCAGCACCGACTCCCCTGCCAGGGACGGCCATTGACCGCCGCGGCCGTCGAGCGTCGCCCGTACAGTGCCGCCGCCGGGTATCGGCTCGGCCGCGGTGACGGCCGCCGGTACCTCGTCCACATGGAAGATCTCCTGGTGGACGCGGGACCGGGGGACACCCAGCGTGCGCAGCGCCCGCTCGGCCGCGCCGACCAGTCCCAGCGGGCCGCACAGATACCAGCCGTCCACCGCCGCCACCGGCATCAGCGCCGGGAGCAGCGCCGTCAGCCGCTCCGCGTCCAGCCGCCCCGACGGCAGCCCCGCCTGCTGCTCCTCGCGGGACAGCGCGGACACCAGGTGGAAGCGGTCGGGCCAGCGGTCCTTGAGGTCCGCGACCTCCTCCAGGAACATCGTGGACGCCGCCGTACGGTCGCTGCGCACCAGGCAGAAACTCGCCCCCGGCTCACGCGCCAGCGCGGTGCCGATCTGCGACAGCACCGGTGTGATGCCGCTGCCGCCGACCACCGCGGCGAACCGCCCCGGCCTCGGCTCCAGCACGAACCGCCCCGCGGGCGTCATCACCTCCAGCACATCGCCCGCGGCCAGCTCCTTGAGCGCGTAGGTGGAGAACTCCCCCTGCTCGACCAGCCGCACCCCCACCCGCAGGGTCCGCGGCCCGGGCTCCACGCCGTCGTTCCCGAAACCCTCCTCGGGCAGCACCGGGTCGCACAGCGAATACGTGCGGCGGATCTCCACCCCGTCGGCGAACCGGCGGATCGCTATGTGCTGCCCCGGCGCGTACCGGTACTCCGCGCGCAGCTCCTCGGGGACCTCGAAGGCGATGGTCACCGAGTCGTCCGTGAGCGGGCTGACCTCCGTCACCCGGAGCGGATGGAACATTCACAGCTCCTTGAAGTGGTCGAAGGGCTCGCGGCAGGACTCGCAGCGGCGCAGCGCCTTGCAGGCGGTGGACGAGAACGGGCTGAGCAGCCGGGTGTCGGTGGAGCCGCAGTGCGGGCAGCGCACGGTCAGCTCCACGGCGACGGGCCCGCCGCCCGCCGGTCGCGCACCGGCCAGCGGGCGCGGCGGCGCCACACCGTGCTCGGCGAGCTTGCGGCGGCCCTCCGCGCTGATCGCGTCGGTCGACCAGGCGGGGGAGAGCACGGTGCGCACCTCGACGTCCGACATGCCGTGCTCGGTCAGCACCTCGGTGATGTCGGTGGCCATCGTGTCCAGTGCCGGGCAGCCCGTCCACGTCGGCGTCAGCTCGACCTCGACCCGGCCGGGCCCGGTCACCCGCAGGTCGCGCAGCACCCCCAGCTCGGCCAGCGAGATCACCGGCAGCTCGGGATCCGGCACGGCTCCGGCCAGCCGCAGCAGCTCCTTCTCCAGCGCGCTCGTCGCCTCGGCGGCGGGCGCGCTTCCGGTCACCATGACGCACCCGGGTGAGCGCGGTGCAGGTGCTGCATCTCGGCGAGCATCCGGCCGAACGCCTCGGTGTGCACACCCTGCCGTCCGGCCCCCGCCGACCACGGCGTCCGGTCGACGCCCTGGGGTATCTCCAGCGTGGCCCGGTGCAGGACGTCGGTGACGCGCTCCAGCCACGGCTCGCGCAGCGCCGGAAGGTCGGTGCCGAGCCCGTCGAGCGGTTCGAACAGTTCCCCGGTGTAGCGCCACAGGCCGTCCACCGCGCGCTGCGTGCGCCGGTGACTCTCCTCGGTGCCGTCGCCCAGCCGCAGCGTCCAGTGCTCGGCGTGGTCGCGGTGGTAGGCGACCTCCTTCACCGCTTTCGCGGCCAGCGGCGCCAGCTCGCCGTCCCCGGCCGCCAGGGCGGTGAACAGCAGCTCCTGGTGGACGGAGAAGAAGAGCTGCCGCACGATCGTCTCGGCGAAGTCCCCGTTGGGCCGCTCCACGAGCTGCACATTGCGGAATTCGTGCTCCTCGCGGCCGAACGCCAGCTCGTCCTCGTCGCCGACCAGCGAGAGCAGGGTGCGGGCCTGCCCCAGCAGGTCGAGCGCGATATTGGTGAGGGCGACGTCCTCCTCAAGGACCGGCGCGTTCCCCGCCCACTCCCCCAGCCGCTGGGCGAGCACGAGCGCGTCGTCGCCCAGCGCGAGCGCGGCGGGGGCGGAGGCCCGTGCGGGGCGCGCCGCGGTGGCCGATGCCGTGGTCGTAGAAGAGGCCGTAGCCGTAGCCGCAGCCGTGGCCGAGGCCGGGCCCGGTGCGGGGTTCGGTGCCGTGTTCACAGGTGCTTCACCCCTTCCGGGATCTCGTAGAACGTCGGGTGCCGGTACGGCTTGTCGGAGGCCGACTCGAAGAACGGGTCCTTCTCGTCGGGGGAGGAGGCGGTGACCGCGGACGACGGCACCACCCAGATCGAGACGCCCTCGGCCCGCCGGGTGTAGAGATCCCGCGCGTTGCGCAGCGCCATCTCCGCGTCGGGCGCGTGCAGGCTGCCCGCGTGGCTGTGGCTCAGACCGCGGCGGCTGCGGACGAAGACCTCCCACAGCGGCCAGTCGCCGCCCGTCTGCTCGGTCATGCCCGTGCCTCCCCGTGCTTGGCCGCGTATGCGGTGGCCGCCTCCCGGACCCAGGCGCCGTTGTCGTGTGCGGCGCGGCGCCGGTCGATCCGCTCCTCATTGCACGGCCCGTTGCCGCGCAGCACCTCCTGGAACTCCGTCCAGTCGATCGCCCCGTAGTCGTAGCCGCCCCGCGACTCGTTCCACCGCAGGTCGGGGTCGGGGAGGGTGAGCCCCAGCACCTCGGCCTGCGGGACGCAGATGTCCACGAAGCGCTGCCGCAGCTCGTCATTGGAGTGCCGCTTGATCTTCCACGCCATGGACTGGGCGGAGTGCGCGGACTCGTCGTCGGGCGGGCCGAACATCATCAGCGAGGGCCACCACCAGCGGTCCACCGCGTCCTGCGCCATCGCGTGCTGCGCCGGGGTGCCGCGGCTGAGCGTCAGCAGCAGCTCGTAGCCCTGCCGCTGGTGGAAGGACTCCTCCTTGCAGATCCGCACCATCGCGCGGGCGTAGGGACCGTAGGAGCAGCGGCACAGCGGCACCTGGTTGGTGATCGCGGCGCCGTCCACCAGCCAGCCGATGGCGCCGACGTCAGCCCAGCTCAGGGTGGGGTAGTTGAAGATCGAGGAGTAGCGCTGGCGGCCCGCGTGCAGCTTGTCGAGCAGCTCCTCGCGGCTGACTCCGAGGGTTTCCGCGGCGCTGTACAGATAGAGCCCGTGCCCCGCCTCGTCCTGCACCTTGGCCATCAGGATCGCCTTGCGGCGCAGCGAGGGCGCGCGGCTGATCCAGTTGGCCTCCGGCTGCATCCCGATGATTTCGGAGTGCGCGTGCTGGGCCATCTGGCGGACGAGGGTGGCGCGGTAGGCGTCCGGCATCCAGTCCCGCGGCTCGATCCTGGCGTCCTCGGCCACCGCGGCGTCGAACGCGGCCAGGAAGGCGTCCTGCCCTGCCGCCACCGCCTCCCCTGCGGTCGCCGCCGGCTCTGCCGTCGTCGTCATGCGGCCCCCTCCTTCGTCATCACCGTCATCGGTGCCATCAGGCGTGCCACTCGGGCTTCGGCGCGGGCTCGACCACCCGTCCCGTCACCGTCACCGGCTCCATCGGACGACCGGCCGGCCGACTCCTCAACCGACCGACCGATCGTTCGGTTCATTCCATGGTCGGTGGCGGGCCGAAGGGTGTCAAGGCCACCTCCCACGCCTGTGGATAACTCGGTATGGTCCCCGCCGGGACCTGCGGTGGGTAGCGTGCTGCCCGGCAGGCGTGCGTGCCCGGCACGGGTGAGAGCGGAGAGACGATGGAGTCATTCGAGGGGCCGCCGCCCCGGACCGCGGCGCTGTCCACGCCCGCGCGCATAGCCGTCGCCCTGGCGATCGGCGCGGTCGTCGTGGGCGCGCTGTACCACCTCGGCATGGTGTTCCTGCACGTCGCGCCCTCGAACACGCTCAGCAGGGAGCACGGCGCGGCGGTCGACGACTACGTCTATCCGGAGTTCGAGCAGAACTGGAAGCTGTTCGCGCCCGACCCGCTGCAACAGAACATCCATGTGCAGGCCCGCGCCGAGGTCCGCAAGCCCGACGGCGGCCTCTCCACCACCGGCTGGGTCGACCTCACCGCGATGGACGTCGCCGCGATGCGGCACAACCCCGCCCCCAGCCACACCCAGCAGAACGAGCTGCGTCGCGCCTGGAGCTTCTACACCGACACCCACGACGACAAGGAGCAGCCCACCGGCGGCGACCGCAGCGACATGAGCCGTACGTATCTCCAGCGGATTTTGCAGGAGCGTTTCGGCCCGCGGCTCAACGGCGGCGACGTCGTCCGCGTGCAGGCACGTTCCGCCACCACCGCGGTCCCGCCGCCGTCGGGCAACGGGCAGCAGACCGGCACCCAGCCCTACTACCGGGAACTGCCCTGGTGGCCGGTCACCACCGCGCCCGCCGGTCAGGAGAACGCATCGTGAGCGCGCGCGACTCCTTCGTCCCCTCGCCGTTCGCCGGACTCGGCAAAGGACTCGACCGCGCCGTCGCGCGGGGGATCAACGCCATCACCGGCCGGGCCATCGGCCCGTACCAGAGCGCGATCATCCGGATCGGCTTCTCGCTGACCTGGCTGCTGTTCCTGCTGCGCGAATTCCCGCACCGCGCCGAGCTGTACGGCCCCGACGCGCCCTGGAGCTGGGACCTCGCCAAACGGCTGGTCGCCGGGAACCACGCCTTCACCGTGCTGCTGTGGAACGACGGCCGCGCCTGGTTCGAGTGCGTCTACGCCTTCGCGATCGTCGCCAGCGCGATGCTGCTCCTGGGCTGGCGGACCCGTACCGCCTCGGTGTTCTTCATGATCGGCGTGCTGTCGCTCCAGAATCGCAGCGTCTTCGAGGGCGACGGCGGCGACAACGTCATCCACCTGATGGCGATCTACCTCGTCTTCACCCGCTGCGGCCAGGTCTGGTCGCTCGACCGGCGCCGCGCGGCCCGCGGGGAGGCGGCCGAGGCGGGTGCCGGACCGTCGGCCGCTTCCGCGTCCGACGCGGAGCCGGGCGCCGATCCGGTCGGCGTCGCCCTGTGGGCGGTGTTCGGCTTCGCGCTCGTGGCGGCGACGCTGTTCGGCAAGCTCAGCACCGGATGGGCGGTGCTGTTCTGGCTGTTCTGGCTGGTCCAGGCGCTGTGGTGGGCGGTGCGGCGGGTCGCGCCCGGCGAGCCGCGCACCGTGCTCGACATCATCGCCAACGTCATCCACAACGGCGCGATGCTCGTGATCGTCGCCGAGGTCTGCCTGATCTACTCCACCGCGGGCTGGTACAAGATCCAGGGCAGCCGCTGGCAGGACGGCACCGCGCTCTACTACCCGCTCCATCTGGACGACTTCACCCCCTGGCCCGCCCTGTCGCACGCCCTGGCGGGCAATGAGTTGATGGTCATGCTCATCACCTACGGCACGGTCATCGTCCAGGTCGCCTTCCCCTTCACCCTGTTCAACCGTCGGGTGAAGAACGTGCTGCTGGTCGCGATGATGCTGGAGCACGCCTCGATCGCCGTCGTGCTCGGCCTGCCCTTCTTCTCCCTCGCGATGATCGCCGCCGACGCGGTGTTCCTGCCGACGGCCTTCCTGGTCTGGGCCGGGGACCGGCTCGTACGGCGGCTGCGGCCGGGTGCCGCGCGCCCGCGGCCGGTGGTCCACGGGCAGCGCACCGCCCCCGACGACGCGTCCGCCGAGCCGGGGGAACCGGCCGTGGGACCACCGCCGCCCAGCGCCGTGACATGACGTGATCGGGCAGGCGGGCCGCACCGTACGCTGAGGCCATGACCGAGGACGAGGCCGCCCACCGACCCGGCGCCGCAGCCGAACCCGACCCGGCGACCGGAGCCGACCCGGCGACCGAAGCCGCTCAGGCCACCGGGGCCGACGCGGCCACCGCAAGCGCCACGGCCGCCGTCCTCGCCTGGCAGGCCGCCGCGCCGGACGCGGTGCTGCTCGACGGCTTCCACGCCCTCAAGCACGCGCTGCGCTTCGGCGCCCGCGTGCGCACCGCGGTCAGCAGCGACAAGGCGGCCGCGCTGCGCCTCGCGGCGGAGCTGGCCCCCGACCTGGCCGAGGAGCTGGCGGCGCGCGTCACCGAGATCCCCGCCGCGGCGCTGCGCGGGCTGGTGACGCGGGTGCACCCCACCGCGGTGGCCGCGCTCGCCGACCGTCGCGACCGGGCGGCCAATCTGGCGCTGCTGGCCGAACGGTCCCGGCAGGCACCGGTCGTCGTCCTGGACAGCCCGCGCAATCTCGGCAACGTCGGGGCGGTGATCCGGCTGGCGGCCGGATTCGGCGTCACCGGCGTGGTCAGCACCGGAGATCTCGACCCCTGGCACCCCAACGCCCTGCGCGCGGGCGCCGGACTGCACTACGCGACCGCGGTGGAACGTACGGCCGCCGACGCGCTGCCGCCGGGACCGCTGTACGTCCTCGACCCGGAGGGCAAGGACATCCGCTCCGTCGAACTCCCCGACGACGCGCTCATCGTCTTCGGCTCGGAGCGGCACGGCGTCTCCGACGAACTGCGCGGACGCGCCGCCGAGTTGGTCGCGCTGCCGATGCGTCCGCAGGTCTCCAGCTACAACCTGGCCACCAGCGTCGGCATGGCGCTCTTCCACTGGGCGGCCACGTCCCGCTCGCCGCGGGTACCCGGCCGCCCCTGAACCCCGCGATCAGGCGGGCCGCCGCACCTCCACCATCCGGAAGCGGCTCGCGACGAACGCGCCGTCGCACAGCGCCGCGTTGGCCGCCGGATTGCCGCCGGAGCCGTGGAAGTCGGAGAAGGCGGCCGTCTGGTTGACGTACACACCGCCGGTCAGATTGAGCGAGAGCTGCGCGCACTCCTCCCAGCAGACCTCCTCCAGGCCGCGCTCCACCTCGGCGGAGGTGGTGTAGCCGCCGACCGTCATCGCGCCCTTGTCGCGGACGGTACGGCGCAGCAGCTCCAGCGCGTCGGCGGTCGAGTCCACGGCCACGGCGAAGGCGACCGGGCCGAAGCACTCCGACAGATACGCCGCCTCGGCGTCCGGCTTGGCGCCGTCGAGCTTGACCAGCACCGGGGTGCGGACGACCGCGTCGGGGAAGTCCGGGTGGGTCACCGAGCGGGAGGCGAGGGCGACTTCGCCCAGCCCGGGGGCCGCTTCGAGCCGTGCCTTGACGTCCGGATTCACCAGGGCGCCGAGCAGCGCGTTGGCCCGCGCGTCGTCGCCGAGCAGCCCGTCGACCGCGCCCGCGATGTCGGCGACCACCTCGTCGTAGCTCCGCCGTCCCGCGTCGGTGTCGATGCCGTCGCGCGGGATCAGCAGATTCTGCGGGGTGGTGCACATCTGGCCGCTGTAGAGGGACAGCGAGAAGGCGAGGTTGGAGAGCATGCCGCGGTAGTCGTCGGTGGAGTCGATCACCACGGTGTTGACGCCGGCCTTCTCGGTGAAGACCTGCGCCTGGCGGGCGTTGGCCTCCAGCCAGTCGCCGAAGGCGGTGGAGCCGGTGTAGTCGATGACCCGGACCTCGGGGCGCAGCGCCAGGGTCTTGGCCAGGCCCTCGCCGGGCCGCTCGACGGCCAGGCAGACCAGGTCGGGCGAGAAGCCCGCCTCGGCCAGCACCTCGCGCGCCACCCGTACGGTCAGGGCCAGCGGCAGCACCGCGCGCGGGTGCGGCTTGACCAGCACCGCGTTGCCGGTGGCCAGGGAGGCGAAGAGCCCCGGATAGCCGTTCCACGTCGGGAAGGTGTTGCAGCCGATCACCAGGCCGATGCCGCGCGGCACCGCGGTGAAGGACTTCCGCAGATTGAGCGGGTCGCGCTTGCCCTGCGGCTTGATCCACTCCGCGGTCTCCGGGGTGCGGACCTGCTCCACGTACGCGTACGCCACCGCTTCGAGGCCGCGGTCCTGCGCGTGCGGGCCGCCGGCCTGGAAGGACATCGTGAACGCCTGCCCGGAGGTGTGCATCACGGCGTGCGCGAACTCGTGCGTCCGCGCGTTGATCCGCGCCAGGATCTCCAGGCACACCATGGCGCGCGCCTCGGGTCCCGCGTCCCGCCAGGCGGGCATCGCGGCGCGCATCGCGGGCAGCAGCACGTCCGGATCGGGGTGCGGGTACTCCACGCCGAGGTCCGGCCCGTACGGGGAGCGCTCGGTGCCCGTCCAGCCGTCCGTGCCGGGCTGGTCCAGCTCGAAGCGGTGGCCGAGCAGCGCGTCGAAGGCGGCCTTGCCCTCGTCGGCGTCGGCGTACGCCTTGGGGTGCTCGGGGTAGGGCGACCAGTACGCCCGGGTCCTGACGGCATCGAGCGCCTTGTCAAGCGTGTCACGATGGCGTTCGATCAAGGTCACGGCGGAGACAGTGGCGGACATGGCGGACCAACTCCTCGTCGAGCTGGGCTGAGTAGCAGAGACAACGCTAGATTAACCGAATGTTCGGTCGGGACAAGAGGGACGTCCCAGCCTGTGGATAACTCGGAAAGACCCGGCAGGATCTCGGCAGTACCTCGGGAAGGAGCTGTGCCACCGTGACCGCACTTGACCGCGACGGTGTCGTCGCCGTCGTCGGCGCAGGCACCATGGGCCAGGGAATCGCGCAGGTCGCGCTGCTCGCGGGGCACCGCGTGCTGCTGTACGACGCCGCGCCGGGACTGGCCGCGAAGGCCGCGGCGGGCGTCGGGGCGCGGCTGGCCCGGCTGGCCGAGAAGGGCCGCCTCGACACGGCCGAACACCGGGCCGCGCTGGACCGGCTCGTCCCCGCCGACGGCATCGCGGACCTGGCACCGGCCGCGCTCGTCGTCGAGGCCGTCGTGGAGGATCTGGCCGTCAAGCGGCGGCTCTTCGCCGAACTGGAGGAAACCGTCGGCGACGGCTGCCTGCTGGCGACCAACACCTCCTCCCTGTCGGTGACCGCCGTCGCGGGCGCCCTGCGGCTGCCCGGCCGCCTCGTCGGCCTGCACTTCTTCAATCCGGCCCCGCTGCTCCCGCTGGTCGAGGTCGTCGCGGGCACCGCCTCGGACCCCGCAGCCGTCGACACCGCCTACGACACGGCCGCCGCCTGGGGAAAGACCCCGGTGCGCTGCGCCGACACCCCGGGCTTCATCGTCAACCGGATCGCCCGTCCCTTCTACGCCGAGGCCCTGCGCGTCCACGAGGAGCGGGCCGCGGACCCCGCCACCATCGACGCGGTGCTGCGCGAATGCGGCGGCTTCGCCATGGGCCCCTTCGCGCTCACCGACCTGATCGGCCAGGACGTGAACGAGGCGGTCACCAGATCGGTGTGGGAGTCGTTCTTCCACGACCCCAAATTCACGCCGTCGCTCGCCCAGCGCCGCCTGGTGGAGTCCGGCCGCCTCGGCCGCAAGACGGGCCGCGGCTGGTTCGTGTACGAACCGGCGCCGGAGCCCGGTGCCGCGCCCGGACCGCACACCGCGGAGCCCGCGGACGCGCCGCGGCGCGTGGTGCACGGCGATCTGGGTCCCGCGCAGGCCCTCGTCGGCCTGGTGCGCGCGGCCGGGATCGAGGTCACCGAGGACGACGGCGTCCAGGGCTTCGAGCTGAGTGACGGAACGTATCTCTACCCGGCGGACGGCACCCTGGAGCCGGGTATCCAGTTCGACCTGGCGGCCGATTACACGACGGCCACCAGGATGGCGCTCGCGCGGACCCCGGAGGTGCCGGACGCGGCGCTCGCGGAGGCCGTCGGGCTCTTCCAGGCGCTCGGCAAGCAGGTCAGCGTCATCCGGCTGGTCCCCGGACTGATCGTGGCGCGGACGGTCGCGATGCTGGTGGACCTCGCGGCCGACGCCGTCGCCAAGGAAGTGGCGTCCGCCGCCGATGTCGACACCGCCATGCGCCTCGGTGTGAACTACCCGCTGGGCCCGCTGCAATGGGGCGAGCGGCTCTCCCTGTCCTGGGTGCGCGAAACGCTGGAGTCGCTGCACTCGTACTACCCCAACGGCCGTTACGCGCCTTCGGTCGAAGTGCTGTGGCGCGCGAGGGCGGAGGAAGAATGATCTCCTCATGACCATGCCCAAGCGCGACACCTATACGCCGGATTCGCTGCTCGCCGTCGCCGTCGAGGTCTTCAACGAACGCGGTTACGACGGCACGTCCATGGAGCATCTCTCGCGCGCCGCGGGCATCTCGAAGTCGTCGATCTACCACCATGTGCGCGGCAAGGAAGAACTGCTGAACAGGGCGGTGGGCCGCGCCCTTGAGGGGCTTTTCGGCATCCTGGAGGAGCCCGGAGCGGTCGACGGCCGCGCGGTGCGGCGCCTGGAGTACGTCACCCGGCGTACGACAGAGGTGCTGATGGCGGAACTTCCCTACGTCACCCTTCTGCTGCGGGTGCGCGGGAACACCGACACCGAGCGCTGGGCGATGGAGCGGCGCAGGGAGTTCGACCAGCGGGTGGCGGATCTGTTGAAGGCGGCGGTCGCGGACGGCGATCTGCGCGGCGACGTGGATGTCAGGCTGGCGACCAGGCTGCTTTTCGGGATGATCAACTCGATCGTGGAGTGGTACCGGCCGGAGGCCAAGGGCGCGCTCGACAGGCAGCAGGTGGCGGACGCGGTGGTGCGGCTGGCGTTCGACGGGCTGCGTACGTAGCGACGGCGAGCCGGGCGACCGTGCGGTCGGATGGTCCAGACCATTGACCCACCGGGGGTGGCCCCGGCACGATCCAGCCATGTTCTCCGCTGAGCGATCTGTCGCGCGATTCGGGCCGCCGGTGCGGGCGGCGGCCGCCTCCGCGCTGGCCGTTTCCCTCCTGCTGCTGGCCGGGTGCGGAGGAGGCGGGGGCGCCAAGGACAAGGACAGGGCCGCGCCCGCCCCCACGCCCACCGCCACGGCGAACGGCTTCGGCTGCCTGTCACCCGAACAGGCCAAGGCGGGCTCGGTGAGTTTCCCGGGCGGGGACGGCCAGGACGTCGAGGGCTATCTGACCGGCACCGGCGGCACCGGGCTGGTGCTGGCCCACCAGGCGGACGGGGACGTCTGCCAGTGGGTGCCGCACGCGCAGGACCTGGCCGCGGACGGCTACCGCGTGCTGGCCGTGAACTCCGCGGGCAGCGAGGTGCGGGAACTCACCGCGGCGGCGGCCTACCTGCGATCCAAGGGCGTGACGAAGCTGCTGCTGGTCGGCGCGTCCAAGGGCGGTACGGCGGTGCTGTCCGCCGCGGGCACCATCACGCCGCCGGTGGACGCGGTCGTCTCGCTGTCCGCGCCCTCGACGTACTCCGGCATGGACGCCTCGATGGTCGTACCGAATCTGACGATGCCCGTCTTCTACATGGCCGCCGAATTGGACAGCCCCTTCCAGGACTCCACGAAGGAGCTGAGCAAGCTGACGAAGAAGGCGAAGGAGAACGACCTGACGATCGTCGGCGGCTTCAACCACGGCGTGAGCATGCTGTCCGACGAGGCGAACTACGCGAAGGTCAAGGCGTTCCTCAAGAAGTACGGCGGCTGACCGGAGGCGCTGGTCGCGGTCGGGGCCGGCGCCGGTCCTCAGTCGCCGACGACCTGGTCGGTCTCCTCGAAGACCAGCAGGGTGCGGCTGCTGAGGACTTCCTCGATGGCCTGGAGCCGGGTCAGGACCAGTTCCCGCAGGGTCCGGTTGTCGGCGGTGTGGACCAGCAGCAAAACATCGAAATCACCACTTACCAGGGCAATGTGGGCAACACCCGGAAGAGTGATGAGTTGTTCACGGACGGTCCGCCAGGAATTCTGGACGATCTTGAGCGTGATGTACGCGGACGCGCCCTGTCCCGCGCGTTCGTGGTCGACGCGAGCGGTGAAACCTCGGATGACCCCGTCCTCGATGAGCCGGTTGATCCGGGCGTACGCGTTCGCCCGTGAGACGTGCACGCGCTCGGCGACGGAGCGTATCGAGGCCCTTCCGTCCTCCTGGAGCAGCCGCAGGATCGTGCGGTCGATCGGGTCCAGCGGTCGGACCTCCGGGTCCTGTGCGGCCATCTGTTCTCTCGCCATCCCCCCGTGCCTCCTTACCATGGACGTACTGGCTCCATCTCAGGCTGTGCAGAACCGTTTGTCCACAGGCGAAACCACCCTGTAGCCAAAATGCCTCCGGCGACCGAACAATCGGTAGGGAGCGACACCCGCTCACGCCCGATCGCTTTTTCGGTCACCGATCACAAGGAGGTGCTCGCGATGACCGTGCTGGACACCCCTGCCTGGCGCCCCCGCACCGAAGCCGCGCCGCTGCTGCCCGACCCGGAGCCGTACCGGCTGCTCGGCACCCCCGCCGCCGCGGAGCTCGACCCCGCCCTGCTCCGCACGCTGTACGGGCAGCTCGTCCGCGGCCGGCGCTACAACCGGCAGGCCACCGCCCTCACCAAGCAGGGCAGGCTCGCCGTCTACCCGTCGAGCACCGGTCAGGAGGCCTGCGAGATCGCCGCCGCTCTCGCGCTGCGGCCCCGTGACTGGCTGTTCCCCAGCTACCGCGACACCCTCGCGGTGGTCGCCAGGGGCGTGGACCCGGTCGAGGCGCTGACACTGCTGCGCGGCGACTGGCACACCGGTTACGACCCGCACGAACACCGGGTGGCGCCGCTCAGCACCCCGCTGGCCACGCAGCTCCCGCACGCGGTCGGGCTGGCCCGCGCCGCCCGGCTGACCGGCGACGACGTCGGGGCGCTCGCCATGGTCGGCGACGGCGGCACCAGCGAGGGCGACTTCCACGAGGCGCTGAACTTCGCGGCCGTCTGGCAGGCACCGGTGGTCTTCCTCGTGCAGAACAACGGCTTCGCGATCTCCGTACCGCTCGCCAAGCAGACCGCGGCCCCTTCCTTCGCCCACAAGGCGGTCGGCTACGGGATGCCGGGACGGCTGGTCGACGGCAACGACGCGGCCGCCGTGCACGAGGTGCTGACCGAGGCCGTCGGGCGGGCCAGGGACGGCGGCGGCCCCACGCTCGTGGAGGCCGTCACCTACCGGATGGACGCGCACACCAACGCCGACGACGCCACCCGCTACCGCGACGACGACGAGGTCGCCGCCTGGCGCGCGCACGACCCGATCGCCCTGCTGGAACGGGAGCTGACCGGCCGCGGACTGCTCGACGACGACGTCAGGCGGAGCGCGGCCGACGAGGCCGAGACCATGGCGGCGGACCTGCGGGAGCGGATGAACGCCGATCCGCGGCTCGACCCGATGGAGCTGTTCGCCCACGTCTACGCCGAGCCCACGCAGCAACTGCGGCAGCAGGAGGCCCAGTTGAGGGCCGAGCTGGAAGCGGAGCGGCAGTCATGACCACCGTCGCACCGACCGCAGGCCGCGCCGCCGCGCCCACCCGCAGACCCGCCACCATGGCGCAGGCCCTCAACCAGGCGCTGCGTGACGCGCTCACGGCCGACGACTCCGTCCACGTCCTCGGCGAGGACATCGGCACCCTGGGCGGCGTCTTCCGGATCACCGACGGGCTCGCCGCCGAATTCGGCGACAGCCGCTGCACCGACACCCCGCTCGCCGAGGCGGGCATCCTCGGCGCGGCGGTCGGCATGGCGATGTACGGGCTCCGCCCGGTGGTCGAGATGCAGTTCGACGCCTTCGCCTACCCGTCGTTCGAGCAACTCGTCAGCCATGTGGCGAAGATGCGCAACCGCACGCGTGGCGCGCTGCCGCTGCCGATCACCATCCGCATCCCGTACGGCGGCGGAATCGGCGGCGTCGAGCACCACAGCGACTCCTCCGAGGCGTACTACGCGCACACCCCCGGCCTCCACGTGGTCACCCCGGCCACCGTCGAGGACGCCTACGGGCTGCTGCGGGCGGCCATCGCCTCCGACGACCCGGTGGTCTTCCTGGAGCCGAAGCGGCTCTACTGGTCCAAGTCCGACTGGTCGCCGGCCGCGCCGGCCGAGGTTCCGCCGATCGGCCGCGCCGTGGTGCGGCGCACCGGGCGCACCGCGACGCTGGTCACCTACGGTCCCTCGCTCCCGGTCTGCCTGGAGGCCGCGGAGGCCGCCAAGGAGGAGGGCTGGGACCTGGGCGTGGTCGATCTGCGCAGCCTCGTGCCCTTCGACGAGGAGACGGTCGCGGCGGCCGTACGCGGCACCGGGCGGGCGGTCGTCGTGCACGAGTCGTCCGGTTTCGGCGGCATGGGCGCCGAGATAGCGGCCCGGATCACCGAGCGCTGCTTCCACCACCTGGAGGCGCCGGTCCTGCGCGTCGCCGGATTCGACATCCCCTACCCGCCGCCGATGCTGGAACGGCACCATCTGCCCGGCGTCGACCGGATTCTCGACGCCGTCGGCCGCTTGCAGTGGGAGGGCTGATGGCCGTCGTCAAGGAATTCACGCTCCCCGACCTGGGCGAAGGGCTCACAGAGGCGGAGATCGTGCGCTGGCTGGTGGAGGTCGGCGAGGTCGTCGCCATCGACCAGCCGGTGGTCGAGGTCGAGACCGCGAAGGCCGTCGTCGAGGTCCCCTGCCCCTACGGCGGTGTCGTGACCGCCCGCTTCGGCGCCGAGGGCGACACCCTCGACGTGGGCCGCCCCCTGGTCACGGTCGCGGTGGGTTCGCACTCCGACGCGGCAGGGAACCCGGCGGGCCCGGACGCCTCGGACGCCTCGGACGCCTCGGGCGACTCGGACGCCTCGGGCGGCGCGGCCGATGAGGGCTCGGGCAATGTGCTGGTCGGTTACGGCACCGGTACGGCGGTGGCGCGGCGCCGCGGACGGGTGCGGGCGGTGGACGGGTCGGTGCAGGCGGCGGTTTCGGTCACCGAGGTGCCTGTCGCCGGGGCGCCTGTCGCTGACGGCCCGGTGGCCGTCATATCGCCGCTGGTCCGGCGGCTGGCCAGGGAACACGGGCTGGACCTGCGGGCCCTGGCCGGTACGGGGCCCGACGGGCTGATCCTGCGGGCGGACGTCGAGCGCGCGGTGGCGGCTCCGGCGGCACCTGCCGTGGCTCCGGCCCCGGCTCTCGCGCCGGCGGGGGAGGAGCGGGTGCCGCTGCGCGGGGTACGCGGCACGGTCGCGGACAAGCTGGCCCGCAGTCGGCGGGAGGTACCTGACGCCACGTGCTGGGTGGACGCCGACGCCACCGAACTGCTGGCCGCGCGGGCGGCGATGAACGCCTCGGGCGGCGAGCGGATCTCGGTGCTGGCCCTCTTCGCCAGGATCGTGACGGCCGGACTGGCCCGTTACCCGGAGCTGAACGCCACGGTCGACACCGAGCGGCGCGAGATCGTACGGCTGCCGGCCGTCCACCTCGGCTTCGCGGCGCAGACCGAACGCGGCCTGGTCGTGCCTGTCGTGCGCGACGCCCACACCAGGTCCACGGCCGGGCTCTCCGCGGAGATCGGCCGCCTGACCGAGGCCGCTCGCACGGGGGCGCTGACGCCGCGGGACCTGACCGGCGGCACCGTCACGCTCAACAACTACGGGGTCTTCGGGGTGGACGGTTCCACCCCGATCCTCAACCATCCCGAGGCCGCCATGCTCGGTGTCGGCCGTATCGCCCCCAAGCCGTGGGTTCACCAGGGCGAGTTGGCCGTGCGTCACGTCGTGCAGCTCTCCTTCACCTTCGATCACCGGGTCTGCGACGGTGGGATCGCAGGGGGGTTCCTTCGCTTTGTCGCTGACTGCGTCGAGAGCCCGGCCGTTCTTCTCGCCGCCGTCTGACCCCCCGGGCGCTGGGAGGTCCCCCCGCGCCCCTTGGAAGATCGGTGCAGCGTCCAGCGCGGGGGCGCGCCCAAAAAGATCGGGGTGCGCCGGGGCCGGGGATACTCGGGGGGTGGCGACTGGGTTTGATGCGGTGGTGTTGGCCGGGGGTGGGGCGAGGCGGCTCGGGGGGGTGGACAAGGCGGCGGTGGAGGTCGGGGGGCGGATGCTGCTCGACCGGGTGCTGGCGGCGTGCGCGGGGGCGGAGCGGACGGTGGTCGTGGGGCCGCGCCGCGGGACCGTACGGCCGGTGAGCTGGGCGCGGGAGGAGCCGCCGGGAGGCGGGCCGCTGCCCGCGCTCGACGCCGGGCTGACCGCGTTGGCCCACTTGGCCCCATCCGGGCCGCCGCTTCCCGCGCCGGAAATCGTGGTCGTGCTGGCGGCCGATCTGCCGTTCTTGACGGTCGGCGCCGTGACCGGCCTGGTGGAGGCGCTGGGCGCGCTCGGCACCGGGACGGAAGGGGTGCTGCTCACCGACGCGGGAGGGCGGGATCAGCCGTTGGCGGGGGCGTATTGGGGGGAGGCGCTGCGCCGGGAGGTGGCGCTGCTGAAGGGGGAGCACGGCGGGCTGGCGGGGCTGCCGTTGCGGCTGCTGACACGGGAGCTGGTGGTGCGCAGGCGGGCCGATCCGACGGGGGACGCGTCGTTCGACTGCGATACGTGGGAGGACGTGGCGGTGGCGCGGGCACGGCTGGACGGGGTGTCCGAGGGGTGAGCCTGTCCCACAGCGAGCCAGGTTTCAGGGACCATGGCCCTGTGTTGGACGAATGGATCGCAGCAGCCAAGACCGAACTGGGTATCGAGCTGGACGTGGACACCGGCGTCCTGCTCGATCTGGCCCGCGACGCGGCGCACGGCGTCGCTCGTCCGGCCGCGCCGCTGACCACCTTCCTGGTGGGTTACGCGGCGGCGCGCGCGGGCGGCGGCCCCGAGGCCGTACGGGAGGCGGCCGACAAGGCCGCCGCCCTGGCCGTGCGCTGGGCGCAGGAGGCCGACGCGCAGGAGGCCGACGCGCGGAAACCAGGCACCCCCGGCACCCCCGGCACCGACCCGGAACCGGCGGAATGAGCGGCACCCGTCCCGGCGCGGGCGCCTTCGACGCGGGCGCCTCCGACCCGCGCGCCTCCGACGCGGCCGACCGCGCGCTCGACGACGCCCTCGCCCTGGCCAACGAGTCGCGCCGTACCGCCACCGGCGCGGCCCGTCCCGGAGGCCAGGACCGTAACGACCCGCTGTCCGTCGCCCTCCGCCACGGCCGGGACGACACCGCCCCCACCCCGGAGGGCCCCGCGCCCCGGCCCCCCGTCCAGGGCCCGGCCCCCGCGCAGGCACCCGCCCAACCCCAGCGCCATCCCCAACCCCAGCCCCAGCCCCAAACCCCGCTCCCCTCCCCCGCCGACGCCGTGCCGTGGCCCGAGGCGCGGCGGATCGCGCGCCGCGTCGGCCGCCGACTCGGCTCCGAAACACGGGAGTTGGGAGAGGACCTGCTGGGCATGACGCTGGCCAGGGCGCTGACGGCGCTGACGGACCTGCCGTCGTTCGACTCCTCCGCGATGGACGGCTGGGCGGTGGCGGGCCCGGGCCCGTGGCGGCTGCGCGGCGCCTCGGTGCTCGCCGGACAGCAGCGCCCGGCGGAGCCGCTGCTCGTCGGCCACGCCGCCCCCATCGCGACCGGCGCCGCCGTGCCGACCGGCACCACCGCGGTGCTGCGCAGCGAACACGGCTGGACGCAGCGCCGCACGGACGGCGAGTGGTTGCAGGTGCGGTCGCCGCACCCCGCGCCCGCGCCGGGCCAGGAGGTCAGAATGCGCGGCCAGGAGTGCAGGGGCGGCGAGGAGTTGCTGCCCGCGGGCACCGTCGTGACGCCCGCCGTACTCGGCCTGGCCGCCGCCGCGGGCTACGACGAGCTGACCGTCACCGTACGGCCGCGCGTCGAAGTCCTGGTCCTCGGCGACGAGTTGCTGGACCACGGCCTGCCCAGGTCGGGGCGGGTACGGGACGCGCTCGGCCCGATGCTCCCGTCGTCGCTGCGCGCGCTCGGCGCCGAAGTGGTGGCGGTACGGCGGCTGGTGGACGACGCCGACCTCCTGCGCAGGGCGGTCCGCGAGAGCACCGCCGACCTCGTGGTCACCACCGGCGGCACCGCGGGCGGACCGGTCGACCACCTGCACCCGGTCCTCGCCGCGCTCGGCGCGAAACTGCTGGTCGACGGCGTCGCCGTCCGCCCGGGACACCCCATGGTGCTGGCCGAACTCCCCTCGGGCACCCACCTCATCGGGCTGCCCGGCAACCCGCTGGCCGCCGTGTCCGGCGTCCTGACCCTCGCCGCCCCCCTGCTGCGGACCCTCGCGGGCCGCCCCGTACCGGCCCCGTACGCGGCCCCGCTCACCGCCGACGTGCCGGGTCACCCGGTCGACACCCGGCTCGTCCCGGTCGTCTTCGACGACGACTCCGCCGCGCGCCCGCTCACCTACTCCGGCCCCGCCATGCTCCGCGGCCTCGCCGCCGCCGACGGCATGGCCGTGATCCCGCCCGGCGGCGCCCGCGCGGGCGACGACACGGCCGTACTCGACACCGGGGCGCTCGCGCTGGCGTGGGGGAGCGGCACGTGAGGGCACCCCGGTGCGTACGCGGTGGTGCTCGATACGTGAAGGTACGGGGTACGTGACCGCCGTCAGCCCATGTCACGTGGTACGTGATCCCGTACGCGAAGCGATACGTCGTCGGACCGGTGGACGACACCGGTATATGAAGGTGAGCGGCACATGATGGGGAGCGGGATATGAAACTGCCCCGGTACGACGCGGCGGCCGGTCGCGCCGATCCTCCCCCCGGCGGCGCGGACGGCGCCGACGGCACGGGCGACGGCAGCGCCTCGGCGGCGATCTCCGCCGGTACGGCGGGGTACCGCCGGGTGGCCTTCCCGCGTCCCGCCGCGGGCCCGCTGCTCCAGGTCTCGCGCCGCCTGCTGATGGCGCTGCTGGTCCTGCTCGCCACCGTCCTGATCGTCTACTTCGACCGCGGCGGCTACCACGACAACGCCAACGGCTCGGTGTCGTTCCTGGATTCGCTCTACTACGCGACGGTGACGCTGTCGACGACCGGCTACGGCGACATCGTCCCGTACAGTACGGGCGCCCGGCTCGCGAACACCTTCCTGGTGACGCCGTTGCGCGTGATCTTCCTGATCATCCTGGTCGGGACGACCCTGGAAGTGCTGACCGAGCGGACCCGCGAGCAGTTCCGCCTCAAGCGCTGGAGGAGAACCTTGCGCGATCATGTGGTCATCGTCGGATACGGGACCAAGGGCCGGTCGGCGGCCCAGACGTTGATCGGCCGCGGCATTCCGCAGAGCCGGATCGTGATCGTCGACCCGAGCCCCAAGGTCGTGCAGGCCGCGACGGACGAGGGGTACGTCGCCGTCGTCGGCGACGCCACCCGCAACGACGTGCTGCTGCGGGCCGAGGCCCAGGTCGCCAAGGAGATCGTCATCGCCGCGCAGCGCGACGACACCGCCGTGCTCGTCACGTTGACCGCGCGTCAGCTCAACAAGCGCGCCCATATCGTCGCGTCCGTCCGCGAGGAGGAGAACGCGCCGCTGCTGCGGCAGTCCGGGGCCAATGCCGTCATCACCAGTTCCAGTGCCGCCGGGCGGCTTCTCGGGCTGTCCATGCTCAGCCCCAGCGTCGGGGTCGTCATGGACGACCTCATCACTTACGGGAGCGGGCTCGATCTCATCGAACGGCCGGTGACCAAGGCCGAGGCGGGGCAGGCGCCGCGTGACCTTCACGACCTCGTCGTGTCGGTCAAGCGGGGGCATCGGCTTCTCGACCACGACGATCCGGAGGCTGCGCCTCTGCTTCTCACCGACCGCGTGATCGCCATCCACCGTGCCGGGCCCGCCGGCCCGCCCCTCGCCTAGGCCCCCACCCGCACGTGCGCAGAACCCCCCTTTCAGGGGCGCGGGGAACTGCGCGCTCAGCCCCCGCCGGACTGTCAGCCCGGGAACGACGGCATCTGCCCCGCTGGGGCCGGTTTTTTGTCCGCGCCACGGTGGGGGGCTGGTCGCGCAGTTCCTCCCCCAGCTACCGCTGGGAGGTGCCCCCAGCGCCCCTTAAAAGATCGGCGGGCCGTCCGGCGCAAAGGAACCGGCGGGCTGGGGGGCTGAGGGCAGCGGTAGCCTCGGGGGATGTATGCGATGACGATTCCGGAGCCGGGCGGGCCCGAGGTGCTGACGTGGGCGGAGGTGGGGGATCCGGTCGCGGGGGAGGGCGAGGTCGTCGTCGAGGTGGCGGCGACGGCGGTGAACCGGGCGGATCTGTTGCAGCGGCAGGGGTTCTACGAGCCGCCGCCGGGGGCGTCGCCGTATCCGGGTCTCGAGTGTTCGGGGCGGATCGTCGAGGTGGGCTCCGGGGTCGCGGGGTGGCGGGTCGGGGACGAGGTGTGCGCGCTGCTCGCGGGCGGCGGATACGCGCAGAAGGTGGCGGTGCCGGCGGGCCAACTGCTGCCGGTGCCCAAGGGGATCGACCTGGTGACGGCGGCGGCGCTGCCCGAGGTGACGGCCACGGTGTGGTCGAACGTGTTCCTCACCGCGCACCTGCGCCCCGGCGAGACGCTGCTGGTGCACGGCGGCTCCAGCGGGATCGGCACGATGGCGGTCCAGCTCGGCAAGGCGGTGGGGGCGACGGTCGCCGTCACGGCGGGGAGCGCCGAGAAGCTGGCGGCCTGCCGGGAGTTGGGCGCGGACATCCTGATCAACTACCGCGAGCAGGAGTTCGAGAAGGCCGTCACGGCCGACGTGATCCTCGACATCATGGGCGCGAAGTACCTCGGGCGGAACGTGGACGCGCTCGCGGTCAACGGCCGCCTGGTCGTCATCGGCCTCCAGGGCGGCCTCGTGGGCGAGCTGAATCTGGCCACGCTGCTGAGCAAGCGCGCCGCCGTCGCCGCGACCTCGCTCCGGCCCCGGCCGCTGGACGAGAAGGCCACGATCGTGGCGGCGGTACGCGAGCACGTGTGGCCGCTGATCGAGGCCGGAACCGTACGGCCGGTCGTGGACCGTACGCTCCCGCTGCGGGACGCGGCCGAGGCGCACCGCGTGGTGGACGGCAGCACCCACATCGGAAAAGTGCTCCTGACCACGGCATGAACACGCCCTCTCGCGGATAACGGTCCGATACGGAGCCGGCCGTCCGGGATGCCGGAAATGTTGCCGCGTGTGACGCTGAATCCACACAGGGTTCGGTGGAGAGGCGGGACGTGTGCGGCGGGCACCCGACAGGCGATGCGCGATACGGAGGGCGGCGCCCGTGCTGCTCGCGGGGGCGCTGCTCGTTCCGGCGACGGCGACGGCGACGGTGATGGCGACGGGCTCCGCGTGGGCGGTCGCGCCCGGGCCCGACGAGCCCACGGCCCCGGCGGTCCGTCCGCTCCCGGCGCCGGGCGCGGACATCGTCACCGAGGTGCTCACCGGGCTGGTCCCCGGCCTCGTCGGCCGGCACGAGACGGTCGGCGGCCCAGGACTCGGGGGACGCCAGGACGCCGCGCCGACCACCGGGCCCAGCGGGCCGCCGGTGACGGAGGAGCCCACCACCGAGCCGACCGCTCCGGCCACCCCCACCCCCACCGCTCCGGCCGCCAGGCCGGCCCCCGACCCCACGGTCGGCGTCCGGCCCCCGGCCTCCCCCGCCGTTCCCGCCACCCCGGCGGGCCCGCTGCGGCCACCGGTCCCGACGCCGACACCGACGTCCGTACCGGGCGACGGGGCCGCCAGGCCGCCGCTCACCCCGCCCGTACGGTCCACCTACGGCGCCGCGCGCTCCGCGCCCTTCCTGGTCCCCGACGGCGGGCCCGCCCAGGCCCCGCCGCGCCCTTCGGCACCCGCAGCACCCGACGCCGCCCGCACCCAGGCCCGCGCGCAGACTCCCGCCGTCTACGAGCCCGGCCGCCGCGTCCTGCGCATCCTCCCCTTCGGCGCCGGCCTCGCCCTGGTCGGCCTGGGTCTCGGCTTCCTGGGCCTGCGCCTGCGCCGCGACTGACCCCGAGGCGGTCGCACGCGCCCCTCATGTCCCGTTGTGCCCGGTCGGACGGGTCGCCGCGGCCTTGAAAGGCGGGTCCATACTCGGTATACATACTCAGTATGTCGATCCGCCACGGCCTGCTGGCCCTCCTGGAGCGGGGGCCGCGATACGGCTTCCAGCTCAGAACAGAGTTCGAGTCCCGCACCGGTTCCACCTGGCCGCTGAACGTGGGGCAGGTGTACACGACGCTGGCGCGGCTGGAGCGCGACGGGCTGGTGGTGCCGGCGGGCGAGGACGACGCCGGACACGCGCTGTACGCCATCACGGAGGGCGGGCGGGGTGAGCTGCGGGAGTGGTTCGCCCGGCCCGTGGACCGGGCGAATCCGCCGCGGAACGAGCTGGCGATCAAGCTGGCCATGGCGGTCGGATCGCCGGAGGTGGACGTGCGGGCCGTCATCCAGGCGCAGCGCGCGCACACCATCCGGGCGATGCAGGACTACACCCGGCTGAAGGGCCAGGCGCTGGAGGCGGCGCCCGCGCAGAGCGGGGCGCCGGACCGCGACGACGTGGCCTGGCAGCTCGTTCTCGACCAGCTCATCTTCCAGGCGGAGGCCGAGGCGCGGTGGCTCGACCACTGCGAGACCCGGCTCGTACGGCTGACGGCGCTGGCCCCGGCGGCCGAGCCCGCCGCACCGGCCCCGACTCCCGATCCCGCCGGTTCCGCCGACCCCGCCGACGGCGGCGGCCAGGACGACGGGAAGGACGGCGGGAAGGACGCCGCGCCGGACGGGGTGCTGCGCGGCGCGCTGAGGCGGACCCGGGCCCGCCGCTGAGCCGCGCGCCGACCGGCACCCGGCCCCGTACGCCTGACCGCGTACGCCCGGCCCGTACGCCCGACCCCGTACGCCCCACCCCGTACGCCCGACCCCTGCGCCCGGCCGCGTCGCGCGGCCACCTCCCGGCCAGGACCGGCCCGCCCGACCAGCGGCCGGACCACCGCCACCCGAGCACCCCGAAACCCGAGCACACAGCACCCGAGCACGCCAGCACCCGAGCACTTCGCCGCACGAGCACTCCACGACCCTGGGGGACGCACCGCCCATGTCCGTAAAGCCGCACACCGAAGCCGCGCCGCCGGAAGCGCCCGTCCTCCGCCTGGAAGCCCTCACCCGCGTGCACGGCACCGGAGCGACCGAGGTGCACGCGCTGCGCGGGATAGACCTGGACGTGCGTCCGGGGGAACTGGTCGCCGTGATGGGCCCCTCGGGCTCGGGCAAGTCCACGCTGCTGACCATCGCGGGCGGCCTCGACCTGCCGACGTCCGGCCGGGTGATCGTGGAAGGCACGGACCTGACCACGGCCAGCCGCAAGGAGATCGCGGCCCTGCGCCGCCGCAGCATCGGCTACGTCTTCCAGGACTACAACCTGATACCGGCGCTGACGGCCGCCGAGAACGTGGCACTCCCCCGCGAGCTGGACGGCACCGGCGCCCGCAAGGCGCGCCGCGAGGCGGTCGCCGCGCTGGAGGAGATGGGCCTGGGCGAGCTGGCCGACCGCTTCCCCGACGAGATGTCCGGCGGCCAGCAGCAGCGGGTGGCCATCGCCCGCGCGCTGGTCGGCGACCGCCGCCTCGTCCTGGCGGACGAGCCCACCGGCGCGCTGGACTCGGAGACCGGCGACACCGTACTGGCGCTGCTGCGCTCGCGCTGTGACGCGGGCGCCGCGGGCATCCTGGTGACGCACGAGCCGCGGTTCGCCGCGTGGGCGGACCGGGTGGTCTTCCTGCGGGACGGCTCCGTCGTGGACATGACGCTGCGCTCCTCCGCCGAGTCGCTGCTGACCGGCGGTGCGGCCCAGTGAGCGGCGCCGCCTCGCAGGACCCCGCCGCCTCCCAGGACCGCGGCCCCTCGCAGGACCGCGGCCCCTCGCAGGACCGCGGCCCGAGCGCCCGCGCGGGGAACCTCAACTCGTGGCGCGCCGCCATCCGCATCGCCCGCCGTGACGCCTGGCGCTCCAAGGGCCGCAGCGCGATGGTGCTGGCGATGATCGCGCTGCCGATCATCGGCGTGAGCGCCGCCGACATCACCATCCGCAGCTCCCAGTTGAGCCCGGAGCAGAAGCTGAGCCGAGACATCGGCGCCGCCGACGCGCGCCTTGCGGACGCCGACGCCAACGGGCGGCCGATCTACCAGGACCCGCCCGCGGACATCTGGACCTCGGTGAAGGACGCCACCGCGGACCCGGACGCCACGCCGTCGGCGGCGGACCTGGCGGAACAGCAGGAGACCCCGAAGCCGACCGACCCGCTGACCGCGCTGCCCCGGGGCGCGCGCTGGATCTCCGACTCCCAGACCTACGCCCGCTTCAAGACGAAGTACGGTCTGCTCGCCGCCCCCGTGCGGGAGTTGGAGGCGGGCGACCCGCTGGCGCGCGGCATCACCCACCTGGACCGCGGGCGCTACCCGGCGGCCGACCACGAGGTCATCGCCACCACCGCGTTCCTCAAGTCCGCCGGTCTGAAGGTCGGTTCGAAGCTCGTCGTCCGCGACGTGGACCGTACGTACAAGATCGTCGGCGCGTACGACCTGCCGGACACGCTCGGCACCGAGCAGGTCATCGCGCGGCCGGGCGCTTTCATCGCGCCCTACACCGCGGCGCGCAAGGCGCTGAACGGCGAGGACGACTCGGCCTACACCACCTACCTGGTGGGGTTGCCGAGCGGCGACTACTCCTGGCAGATGGTGCAGCAAGCCAACACCCGGGGCATCTACGTCAAGTCCCGCGCGGTGGTGCTGCACCCGCCCGCCGACTCCGAAGTGCCGCTCTACACGAAGTCGCGCAACGGCAGCGCCCCCTACCGCACCGGCGACACGGGGAAGGCCACGGCCGTCGCCGTGGCGGCGACCATCGTCGGCCTGTCGATGCTGGAGATCTGCCTGCTGGCCGGTCCCGCCTTCGCCGTCGGCGCGCGGCGCTCGCGCCGCCAGCTCGGCCTGGTCGGCGCCAACGGCGGCGACCGCCGCCACATCCGGGCGATCGTGCTCTCCGGCGGCCTGGTGATCGGCGTCGCCGCGGCCGTCGTCGGCACCCTGCTGGGCCTGCTGCTCACCGTCCTGCTGCGCTCCCCGCTGGAGGACTTCGTCGGCCGCCGCTTCGGCGGTCTGACGCTGCGCCCGCTCGAACTGCTCGGCATCGCGGGCCTGGCCGTACTCACCGGTCTGCTGGCCGCCGTCGTGCCCGCGGTCACCGCGTCCCGGCAGAGCGTGCTGGCGTCGCTGACCGGGCGGCGCGGTGTGCGGCACGCCAACCGCGTGCTGCCGGTCCTCGGCATCGGCGCGATCTGCCTCGGCGGCGGCATCGCGGTCTTCGGCTCGCTGCGCACCGACAGCACCCTCGCGGTCGGCGGCGGCTCCGGCATCGCGGAGCTGGGCATCGTCGCGCTCACCCCCACTCTGGTCGGCATGTTCGGCAGGACCGGCAAGTGGCTGCCGCTGTCCCCGCGGCTCGCGCTGCGCGACGCGGTGCGCAACCGGGGCCGTACGGCGCCCGCGGTCGCGGCCGTGCTGGCCGCCGTCGCCGGTACGGTCGCGGTCGCCACGTACTCCGCGAGCGCCGACCGGCAGGACAGGGACGCGTACGAGGCCCAACTGCCGCGCGGCGTCGTGGCGGTGGCGGCCTACAGCGACCGCGGGCGTGACCTGACCGCGGTGCGCGCGGCGGTCGAGAAGCGCTACCCGGTCTCCGGCCGCGCCGACGTGTCCGCGATGGTCGTCGGCGGCAAGAACTGCCAGGCGGGCGGCGGTGGCGGCGACGGCTGCGGCGACGTCCAGCCGGTGAAGCCGGCCGCCAACGTGTGCCCGACCGACCGGCCGGAGGGCGCGACGGCGCTCACCCTGGCCGAGCGCCGTGCCCTGGCCCACGACTGGCGCTGCGCGTACGTGGAGGGCCTGACCGCCATGCCCACCAGCAGCGCCGTCCTGATCGGCGGCCCGGCCGTCCTGCACGCCCTCGGCATCCGGGACGGGGACGCGGAACAGGCGCTGGCGCGCGGCGAGACCGTGCTGTTCGACAAGGGGTACCTCGACCGCGGCACGCTCAAGCTGAAGATCACCCTGGACACGAACAAGGCGGTGCCCGACGGACAGGAGCCGGTCGGCCCGGTCAAGTCGGTGCCGGTGCACCTGGCGGCCGAGGGCCGTGACCGGACGTACGGGCTGCTGGCCGTGATGCCGCAGCAGGCCGCCGACGGCGTCGGGATCGACACGATGCCGCTGGGCTCCTTCTACACCAACGCCCGGATGCCCAACGGCCCCGAGCGGCAGGCGCTGGACAGCGACCTCGCCAAGATCGGCACCGACACGGAGGTCTATCTGGAGCGCGGCTACACCAGGGACAACAGCCTGGTGCTGCTCGCCCTGACGCTCTTCGCGGGCCTGGTCACCATCGGCGCCGCGGGCATCGCCACCGGCCTCGCGCAGGCCGACGCCGAGCCCGATCTGAAGACGCTCGCCGCGATCGGCGCGCCGCCGCGGGTGCGGCGCACGCTCTCCGGCCTCCAGTGCGGGGTGATCGCCACGATGGGCGTGGTGCTCGGCTCGGCGGCGGGCGTGCTGCCCGCGGTGGGGCTGCGGCACACCGAGCGGCGCGAGCAGTGGAAGTACTACCACCAGGCGCTGGACGGGGGCTGGGGCGGCACGAGCAGGCTGCCGCACGTGCCGATCGTCGTCCCGTGGAGCACGCTGGCCCTGCTGATCGTCGCCGTGCCGCTCGGCGCCGCTCTGCTCGCGGCCCTGGTCACCCGCTCGCGCACCCAGCTCGCCCGCCGCGCGGAGCCGTAAACCGGGGCGCGCGCGGAGGAAGGCGGCGGGGGGGGGGGGGGGGCCGCCCCCCGGGGGGGGGGGGGGGGGCGCCGCCCCCCCCCCCCCCCCCGCCCCCCCGGGGGGGGGGGCAGGGGGCGGCCGGGGGGACGACAACCCCCGCCCGGGGGGGGGGGGGGGGGGGGGGGGGGGGGGGGGGGGGGGCCCGGGGGGGGGGGGGGGGCGCGCCCCCCCCCCGCCGCGCGTCCTAAGGGACAATGGCGGTATGGAGATGCCGATGAACGCGATGAACGAACGCTCGCCGGAAAGCTCGCAGAATCCGCAGAATCCGCAGCACTCACCGAATCAGCAGGTCCTGATCGTCGGTTCCGACGGAATGGCCCTGGGAGGCGCGCCGACCGGTGACGGCGGCGAGCACGGCGAGATCCCGGTGACGGAGATGGTCGAGCAGCCCGCGAAGGTCATGCGCATCGGCAGCATGATCAAGCAGTTGCTGGAGGAAGTGCGCCAGGCGCCGCTCGACGAGGCCAGCCGCGTACGCCTGAAGGAGATCCACGCCAGCTCGGTGAAGGAGCTGGAGGCCGGGCTCGCGCCCGAGCTGGTGGAGGAGCTGGACCGGCTCTCGCTGCCCTTCACCAACGACAGCGTGCCCAGCGAGGCGGAGCTGCGGATCGCCCAGGCCCAGCTCGTCGGCTGGCTCGAAGGGCTCTTCCACGGCATCCAGACCGCGCTGTTCGCCCAGCAGATGGCGGCCCGCGCCCAGCTCGAACAGATGCGGCGCGCCCTGCCGCCCGGCGCCGGCGGCCACGAGGAGGACGACGGCGGCAACCAGGGCGCCCGCTCGGGCCCGTATCTCTAGTCCGGATCTCTCGTCCGGATCTCTCGTCCGGCCTTATATCCGCATCTGAGCCGGTGAGGTGTCGCACCGGCGGGGGCCCGGTCAGTTCGAGCTCTTGCCGGTGGACACCCAGATGGTGACCTTGCCGCCCTTCTTCGGGTTGTAGTCCTCCAGATACTTCGGGGTCTGGCTGGTCACCGCGCCCTTGCCCCACTGCTGCTCGTCGGTCTGCTTGATCGTGTACTGCCAGCCCGCCGCCTTGATGCAGGCGACGACCGAGTCCACGTAGATCGACGTGAAGTCCGGCATCGTCATGACGTCCGGGTCGTTCGAGATCAGGTCGTTGTGCGCCTTGGTGCACTTGTCGGGGTCGATCGTGCGGCTCTGGTCGCCGTTCACGACGTCGCCCGCGCCGGTGCCCGTGGTCGGGTCGTCGGACGCCTGGGTCGAGGACGAGGTCGTCGGGCCGCCCGACTGGTCGTCCGCGCTGGGGCTGCCCTTGCCGCCGCCGCTGTTGGCCAGGACGATCGCGACGATCACCGCGATGGCCACGACCACGACGGCCGCGCCCGCGATCAGCGGTGTGTTGGACTTCCCGCCGCCACCGGTGCCGCCGCCGACCCCGCCGTGACCGCCGGGGCCGCCTATGCCGCCGCCCGGGTGACCGCCCGCGCGCTGCTGCGGCATCTGCTGCTGGTGCTGCTGGTGCTGCATCTGGGGCGCCATGGTGTACGCCGGGGTCGGCGGCGGCGTCTGGGACTGCTGCGGGTAGCCGTACGCCGAGGGCAGCGACGGGGCCGGCGCGGGCTGCCCGTAACCGCCCTGCTGCGGATTGCCCGGCGCGTACGGCGTCCGCATCTGCGGCGGCGGGGTCTGGAGCGGGCCCTGCGCGTACGGGAAGACCGACGCCGCCACGTCCTGGCCGCGGTTGCCGGTGGGCGGCGCGGAGCCGGACATCAGCGGCATCGTGTCGCGCCGCGTGGCCGCCAGGACCCGGTCCGCCTCGTCGTGCATCGCGTCCGCGGTCGGGAAGCGCTCCGCGGGGTTCTTGCGCAGCGCGCGCGCCACCAGCGCGTCCACGGCCGGGCCCAGCGCGCGGTTGAACGTCGACGGCGCGGGCGGGATCTCCTGTACGTGCTGGTACGCCATCGCCAGCGGCGAGTCCGCGTCGAAGGGCAGCCGCGCGGTCAGCAGCTCGAAGAGCATGCAGCCGACCGAGTACAGGTCGGAGCGCTCGTCCACACCGCGCCCCAGCGCCTGCTCCGGCGACAGGTACTGCGGGGTGCCGACCACCATGCCGGTCTGCGTCATCGAGGTGACACCGGACTGCATGGCGCGCGCGATGCCGAAGTCCATGACCTTGACCACACCGCGCTTGGTGATCATCACATTGCCGGGCTTGATGTCCCGGTGGACCAGGCCCATCTCGTGGCTGACCGCGAGCGCCGCCAGCACGTCCCCGGTGATCTTCAGCGCCTTGTCGGCGGGCATCGCGCCGTGCTGCGCCACATCGGCGGCCAGCACGTCGCCGAGCGGGCTGCCCTCGACGTACTCCATGACGATGTACGGCACGAGCTGGCCGTCGATGGTGTCCTCGCCGGAGTCGAAGACGGAGACGATGTTGGTGTGGTTCAGCTTCGCGACGGACTGCGCCTCGCGGCGGAAGCGCTCGCGGAAGGACTGCTCGTTGCCCAGGTTGGTGTGGAGGGTCTTGACGGCCACCGGCCGGTCGAGCACGGTGTCGTGCGCCAGGTGCACAGACGCCATGCCGCCCTCGCCCAGCAGGTCGCGCAGCACGTACCGCCCGCCGCCGACCGAGCGCCCCGTGTACTCGCCCTGCGTGGCGTCCCCGCTCATCTGTACCGCTACCCCCTGGAAAGTCCACCGGGGAGAGGGTCGCGCCGGTACCTGTGCGGTTGCCTGTGGCGATATTCGTCCCCGAGCTTGCCCGCCAAGTCTGGCCCATCGCACGGACACGTCAAGTTCGTTGACCATCTCGTCACCTGACGCACATCGGGCACGCACATGCTGTGTATCCCCGCGGGACCGCCGTATTGAGGTGCTGTGACGCGGACGTGTGCCCGGCGGGGCACGCGAAAGCGGTACGGTGGCCGCTCCGGGGCATCCGTACGATACGGGCGTCCGCGCGCGCCCGCCCGGACGATGACCGCGTACGAACGACGGCGAGGACTGATGGTCGACCCCAAAGAGACGGCCCCGGGCCCCGGAGCGTCGGAGACATCCGGCCAGTGGGGCGTGGGCACCGTCGTCGGCGAGGGCCGCTACCGGCTGACCGGGCGGCTCGGCCGCGGCGGCATGGCCGAGGTCTTCGCGGCGGAGGACGTACGCCTGGGCCGGATCGTGGCGGTGAAGCTGCTGCGCACCGACCTCGCCGAGGACCCGGTCTCCAAGGCCCGCTTCACCCGCGAGGCCCAGGCCGTCGCGGGTCTGAACCACCACGCGGTGGTCGCGGTCTACGACTCCGGCGAGGACCGTACGCCCACCGGCACCGTCCCCTACATCGTGATGGAGCTGGTCGAGGGCCACACCATCAGGGACCTGCTCTCCAGCGCCGAGCCGCCGCCCGTCGACCAGGCGCTGCTCATCGTCTCCGGCGTCCTCGAAGCGCTGGCCTACAGCCACCAGCACGGCATCGTGCACCGCGACATCAAGCCCGCCAACGTGATCATCACCACGAACGGCGCGGTCAAGGTCATGGACTTCGGCATCGCGCGGGCGCTGCACGGCGCCCAGAGCACGATGACGCAGACCGGCATGGTCATGGGCACCCCGCAGTACCTCTCGCCCGAGCAGGCGCTGGGCAAGGCCGTCGACCACCGCAGCGACCTGTACGCGACCGGCTGTCTCCTCTACGAGCTGCTGGCGCTGCGTCCGCCCTTCACCGGCGAGACGCCGCTTTCGGTGGTCTACCAGCACGTCCAGGACGAGCCGCAGGTCCCGTCGCAGATCAGCGACCGGGTGCCGCCCGAGCTGGACGGGCTCGTGCTGCGCGCGCTCGCCAAGCAGCCGGACGACCGCTTCCAGAGCGCCGAGGAGATGCGCGGCGTCGTCCAGTACGCGCATCAGGCGCTCGTCCAGCAGGGCGGCTGGACCGGCGGCATGTGGAACACCGGCGTCATCACCCCCCTCGCGGGCCCCCGGACCGGCGGCATGTCGCCGACCGTCGTGGCACAGGGGCGGCCCGGCAACAGCACCACCGCCGAATTCGGCGCCCCGCTGCTCGCCGGAATCTCCGGCACCGGTGACGACGACGGCGGTCAGGGCTACGGCGAGCGGCCGCCGGGCGGCGGCGGCAACCGCTGGCTCAAGCCGGTGCTCTTCGCCATCGCCGCGGTGCTGGCCATCGCGCTGGGCGTCTACTTCGCCACGCGCGGTACCGGCGGGGACGGCGGCGCGCCCGCCAACTCCCCGTCGCCGTCGGTGACCCAGGACACGGGCACCCCGTCCGACCCGCCGTCCACGGAGCCGACGGAAACCGGGTCCAACCAGACCGACCCGACCACGACTCCGGCGACGACCCCGCCGACGACTCCGACCACGACCCCGCCGACGACTCCGACCACCAAACCCCCCACGACCCCGCCGACGACTCCGCCGACCACGCCCCCCACCACCCCCCCGACCACGCCCCCCACCACCCCGCCGACGACCCCGCCGA
Source organism: Streptomyces sp. NPDC008079 (assembly GCF_042957385.1). NCBI lineage: Bacteria > Bacillati > Actinomycetota > Actinomycetes > Kitasatosporales > Streptomycetaceae > Streptomyces > Streptomyces sp. NPDC008079. Next base: position 380,627 of record NZ_JBIBIC010000001.1, on the reverse strand, counting down.
CGTCGGACGCGGCCACCCCGGAGAACTGACCCCCACGGTCAGCGCCCCTCCGGGCGCACGGCGGGTCGGAGCCCCGTAGGGGCGCGGGGAACTGCGCGCTCAGCCACGGCGGTGGCGAGCTTTAAATACCGGCCCCAGCGGGGCAGATGCTGTTGTTTTCGGGCTGACAGCCCGGTGGGGGCTGGTGGCGCAGTTCCCCGCGCCCCTAAAAACTCGGGGTACCGCCCTGCGTAAGGGCGCCCTTGTCGGGGGGGCCGTTAGGACGTGAAGGCGTCGATGACGGCGCCGTATTCGGCCGTCCACCAGACGGCCAGGGCGGAGGCGGGCGGGAAAAGCGGATCACTGCGGGGGTCACGCCGCTGATAACGCCACTGGAGCATCCAGAAGTCGTTGAGGCGTTCCCACCAGACGCGGTGGACGGCGGCGACCAGCTCGGCGACGGGAACCCCCGCCGCGGAGCGGTAGGCACGGGCGTAGGAGCGGATCTTCCGCAGGTCGAGACGCCCGTCCAGCGGGTGGACGAAGAAGATGGCGGCGGCGCGTACCGCCTCCTCGGCACGCGGCTGCACACCGAGCCGGTCCCAGTCGACGATGGCGGCGGGCTCCTCACCGCGGTAGAGCAGGTTGAGCGGGTGGAAGTCGCCGTGCACCCAGCCGCTGACCGTCCCGTCGGCGTCCGGCGGCCGGCGGTGGGCGTGGCGGCGCAGCAGGGCGCGGCGCTCCAGCAGCCGGTGCTCGGCGAGTTCGTCGAAGGCGTCGCGCGGCCGGTGCCGGCGTACCAGCGCGAGCAGTTCGTCGATCTGCGCGTACGTACGGTCCGGGTCGGCGCTCGGGTGGTGGCGTTGGTCCTCCGGCGGGGGCGGCTGCACGCGGGCGAGCCCGGCGTGCACCATGCCGAGCAGCGTGCCGAGCCGCCGCGACTGCGTGGCGGTCAGCTCGGTGCCCTCGCGGTGCCTGCCCTCGATCCAGGGGAAGAGCGCGTATCCGTGGCCGCCGAGCCGCGCGACCGTACGCCCGCGGGAGTCCGGCAGGGGCGCGGCGACGGGCAGTCCGAGGCCGACCAGACCCCGCGTCGCGCGGTGCTGCCGGGCGATCACGCCGGGGTCCGCGGTGTCCCGGGCGACGTACTGCTTGAGGAAGAACCGGCCGCGGGTGGTGGTCACCTCGTAGCCCTTGTTGAGCAGCCCCCGGGGAACGGGTACGCAGGTCAGCGGGGTACCCGCGTCCTCGTAGCGGCGCAGCAGAGCGGTCAGCGAAGCCCGCGCCGGCGGCACCTTCGCCGTGCCCGTCACGTGCAGAAGCGTAGATCACCGCGACACCCCGCCCGCGCGGACTGGCGCCGACCCCCTGGGACGTGCTAAGGCATATGCCTCCGGTCACCCTCGGCCTGCATGCGGGCCACGTACGCGGCGGCCTGGGTGCGCCGCTCCATGCCGAGCTTGGCGAGCATCGAGGACACGTAGTTCTTCACCGTCTTCTCCGCCAGGTGCAGGCGCTCGCCGATCTGGCGGTTGGTGAGGCCCTCGCCGATCAGGTCGAGGATGCGGCGCTCCTGGGCGGTCAGGTCGGCCGTACGGTCGTCGCCCTCGGAGCGCGCGCCGCCGTGCCGGAGCCGGTCCAGGACCTTGGCGGTCGCGACCGGGTCCAGCAGCGACTTTCCCGCGGCCACGTCGCGGATGGCGTCGATCAGGTCGTTGCCGCGGATCACCTTGAGCACGTATCCGGCGGCGCCCGCCATGATCGCGTCGAAGAGCGCCTCGTCGTCCGCGAAGGACGTCAGCATCAGGCACTTGATCGACGGGTCGTGCGAGCGGACCTCGCGGCACACCTCGACGCCGCTGCCGTCGGGCAGCCGTACGTCGAGCACCGCGACGTCCGGGCGGGTGGCCGGAATGCGCGCCACCGCCTCCGCGGCGTTCCCGGCCTCGCCGACGATCTCGATTCCCGGCTCGGCCGAGAGGAGTTCGTGCACCCCGCGCCTGACCACCTCGTGGTCGTCGAGCAGGAACACGCGGATTGTGGGGCTATTTCCTTCTACAGGCACCTGCCCAGCGTCGCACCGCCGGGAGCTCCCCGCCTCTTACGGACGACAGCCCGCGCCTCTTACGCACTTTCCGTATCCGGGATACGGTGCGGTTGTCCCGGTGGCCTGCGGTAACGCGTATTTACTAGGAACTCCAAGCAAAACCGCAGGTCGGACGGCTTCGCGCGATGGCGTGGGTTATAGGTAACGTCTCTGTTGCAGGCCACGTGGCCGGGGCACTGTCACGCCTGGCTCGGCCATGCCGCACACACCCCGTGCGCCGCGTCGTACCAGGTGAGCCGCACACTGGCTGCCCGGCGGATCCCGGGGGCCGGACAGACGGAGGAGCGAACGTGAGCGTGAAGAGCACTGCCGCTGGGGCCACCCCCGCCAGGAGCGGGGGGCGAAGCACCGCCACTCCCGCCAAGGGCAGGGGACGGACCACCCGCGCAGCAGGCGCCAAGCGCCGTGGCACCGAGCCCGAACTCGTACAGTTGCTGACGCCCGAGGGCGAGCGCGTCGAGCACGGCGAATACTCCATCGACCTGACGCCGGAAGAGCTGCGTGGCCTGTACCGCGACATGGTGCTGACCCGCCGTTTCGACGCCGAGGCGATCACCCTGCAACGCCAGGGCGAGCTGGGCCTGTGGGCCTCGCTGCTCGGCCAGGAGGCCGCGCAGATCGGTTCGGGGCGGGCCACCCGCCCGGACGACTACGTCTTCCCGACCTACCGCGAGCACGGTGTGGCCTGGACCCGTGACGTGGACCCGCTCAACCTGCTCGGCATGTTCCGTGGTGTGAACCACGGCGGCTGGGACCCCAACGAGAACAACTTCCACCTCTACACGATCGTCATCGGCTCGCAGACGCTGCACGCCACCGGCTACGCCATGGGCGTGGCCAAGGACGGCGCGGATTCGGCCGTCATCGCGTACTTCGGCGACGGCGCCTCCAGCCAGGGCGACGTGGCGGAGGCGTTCACCTTCGCCGCCGTCTACAACGCGCCGGTCGTCTTCTTCTGCCAGAACAACCAGTGGGCGATCTCCGAGCCGACCGAGAAGCAGTCCCGCGTGCCGATCTACCAGCGCGCCGCCGGATACGGCTTCCCCGGCGTCCGCGTGGACGGCAACGACGTCCTCGCGGTGCTCGCCGTCACCCGTGCGGCCCTGGAGCACGCGCGCAGCGGCCAGGGCCCGATGCTGGTCGAGGCGTTCACGTACCGCATGGGCGCCCACACCACGACCGACGACCCGACCCGCTACCGCGCCGACGAGGAGCGCGAGCAGTGGGAGTCGAAGGACCCGATCCTGCGGCTGAAGACGTATCTGGACAAGCAGGGCCTGGCCGACGAGGCGTACTACGCGTCGATCGAGCAGGAGAGCGACGTACTGGCCAAGCGGGTGCGCGACGGCGTACGCACGATGGAGAACCCGGACACCATGGCGATCTTCGAGAACGTCTACGCCGACGGGCACGCGCTCGTCGACGAGGAGCGCGCGCAGTTCGCCGCGTACCTCGCCTCGTTCGAGTCCGAGGGCGCCGCTTCCGGAGAGGGACGCTGACATGACCCAGATGTCCATCGCCAAGGCCCTGAACGAGTCGCTGCGCACGGCGCTCGACAACGACCCGAAGGTCCTCGTCATGGGTGAGGACGTCGGCAAGCTCGGCGGCGTCTTCCGGATCACCGACGGTCTCCAGAAGGACTTCGGGGAGGGGCGCGTCATCGACACCCCGCTCGCCGAGTCCGGCATCGTCGGCACCGCGATCGGCCTCGCGCTGCGCGGCTACCGCCCGGTGGTCGAGATCCAGTTCGACGGCTTCGTCTTCCCGGCCTACGACCAGATCGTCACGCAGCTCGCGAAGATGCACGCCCGTGCGCTCGGCAAGATCAAGCTGCCGGTCGTCATCCGTATCCCGTACGCGGGCGGCATCGGCGCGGTCGAGCACCACAGCGAGTCGCCCGAGGTGCTGTTCGCGCACGTCCCCGGCCTGAAGGTGATCACGCCTTCGAACGCCTCCGACGCGTACTGGATGCTCCAGCAGGCCATCGAGTGCGACGACCCGGTGATCTTCTTCGAGCCGAAGCGGCGCTACTGGGACAAGGGCGAGGTCGACACCTCGGCCGTGCCCGGCTCCCCGCACAAGGCGGTCGTGGCCCAGGAGGGCACCGACCTCACGCTCGCCGCGTACGGTCCGATGGTGAAGGTCTGCCTGGAGGCTGCCGCGGCCGCCTCGAACGAGGGCCGTAGCCTGGAGGTCGTGGACCTGCGCTCGCTCTCGCCCCTCGACTTCGACACTCTCCAGACGTCCGTGGAGAAGACCCGCCGCCTGGTCGTCGTGCACGAGGCCCCGGTCTTCTACGGCACGGGCGCGGAGATCGCGGCCCGGATCACCGAGCGCTGCTTCTACCACCTCGAGGCCCCGGTACTGCGGGTGGGCGGTTTCCACGCCCCGTACCCGCCGGCCCGCCTGGAGGAGGAGTACCTGCCCGGCCTGGACCGCGTACTCGACGCCGTCGACCGCGCGCTGGCGTTCTGAGGAGAGGGTTGTGACGACCATGACCGCACCTGCACAGCGCTTCCGCGAATTCCGGATGCCGGATGTCGGCGAGGGCCTGACCGAGGCGGAGATCCTCAAGTGGTACGTGGCCGTCGGTGACACCGTCACCGACGGGCAGGTCATCTGCGAGGTGGAGACGGCGAAGGCCGCCGTCGAGCTGCCCATTCCGTACGACGGGGTGGTGAGCGAGATCCGCTTCGGCGAGGGCACGACGGTGGATGTCGGTACGCCGATCATCGTGGTGGACGCCGGGGGGGACGGGGCCGCCGGGTCCGCCGATTCGGCCGGTTCCGGAGGGTCCGCCGGGGTTGCGGCTTCGGAGCCGCCCGCCGTGGAGACTCCCGCCCCCGAGGCCCCGCCCGCCGAGCCCAAGCGGCAGGCGGTGCTCGTCGGATACGGCGTCGCGCCGTCGGCCACGACGCGCCGTCCGCGCAAGCAGGCGGCCCCTGACGTACCAGCCCCTGCCGTACCGACCGCTGCCGTACTGGCCCCCTCCGTACCGGCTCAGGCCGCCGAGCTGAACGGTCACGACCGTGCGGCGGCGGTGGACCGGCCGCTGGCCAAGCCGCCGGTGCGGAAGCTGGCCAAGGAGCTGGGCATCGACCTGGCGACCGTGGTGCCGACCGGGCCGAACGGCGTGGTGACCCGCGAGGACATCCGCGCGGCGGCGGCCCCGCCTGCCGCGCTGCCGCCGGTGACGGCCGCGCCCGAGCCGCTCGCGGCGACCGCCGGCGCCCGGGAGACGCGTATCCCGATCAAGGGCGTCCGCAAGGCCACCGCCCAGGCGATGGTCACCAGCGCCTTCACCGCGCCGCACGTCACGGAATTCGTGACGTTCGACATCACGCGGACGATGAAGCTGGTCCAGGAGCTGAAGGAGGACCGCGCCTTCACGGGCGTACGGGTCGGCCCGCTGCTGCTGGTCGCGAAGGCCCTGCTGGTCGCCCTCAAGCGGCACCCCGAGGCGAACGCCGCGTGGGACGAGGCCGCGCAGGAGATCGTCCACAAGTCGTACGTCAACCTGGGGATCGCCGCCGCCACCCCGCGCGGTCTGATCGTCCCCAACATCAAGGACGCGCACGACAAGACGCTCCCCGAACTGGCCGCCGCACTCGGCGAACTGGTCGCCACCGCCCGTGACGGCAAGACCTCGCCGGCCGCGATGCAGGGCGGCACGGTGACCATCACCAACGTCGGTGTCTTCGGCGTGGACACCGGCACGCCCATCCTCAACCCGGGCGAGTCGGCGATTCTCGCCTTCGGCGCGATCAAGCTCCAGCCCTGGGTCCACAAGGGCAAGGTGAAGCCGCGTCAGGTCACCACGCTCGCCCTCTCCTTCGACCACCGCCTGGTCGACGGCGAACTCGGCTCCCGCGTGCTGGCCGACGTGGCCGCCATCCTCGAACAGCCCAAGCGGCTGCTCACCTGGGGCTGACGCCGTCACCCGCACGGAGGGCCCGGACGTACAAACGTCCGGGCCCTCCGTCGTGCGTGCGTCCCACCCATTCGTCCCCTTTTATGCTGCCATCACCCCATGGCCGTCTCCGTCTCCGTCGTCCTGCTGCTCCTCGTCCTCGCCGCCATGATGATGCGCAACAAGTCCCTCAAGCCCAGCCACGCCGTCATCTGCGTCCTCCTCGGCTTCTGCCTCTCCTCCACCAGCCTCGCCCCCACCATCCAGTCCACGATGAACTCCACCGCCTCCCTGGTCAGCACGATCCGTCCCTGACGAACGCCGCTGACGCCCGCAGGACCATGAGCGGCCCCTCCACGGCCGCCACCATGGCGAAGGGGAACCGGTCGAGTTCGAGGCAGAGCGCGATGTCGTCGGGGTGCACTCCTTCGCGCACCCCCTCCGCCAGCTCGGCGGCGGCGCGCGACGTGGCGGCGCGGCGCAGGAACTCGGCGGCGTCCGTTCCGGCCCCGGCGGCCCGCCCGGCGATGTACTGAGCGCACGCCAGGTCCTCGTCGGCCTGACCGTCCTCGCCGGTGACCACGAAGGTGACGCCGTCGCCCGCGTGCGCCCGCAGGTGGTCGGCCGTCGCCTCCGCCACCACGAACGCGGCGCACAGCACCAGCGGCGCGTCCTTCACCGCGAGCGCGCCGACCGTCCCCGCCGTGGTCTTCTGTACGACGGTCCGTCCCTCCAGGTCGAGCGACCGCATCAGGCCCGGTGAGTTGACGGTGTCGAACCCCGGCGCGGGCGCACCGTCCTTGACCGTCACCCAGTCCGGATGCCGGGCCTTGAGCGCCAGCGCCTCGTCCAACGACCCGGCCAGCACCACCTTCTCCGCCCCGCGCCCGAGCGCCCAAGCCGCCACGGTGAACGCCCGCATGACGTCCACGACCACCGCCACGGCCGGTGCCCGGCCCCGCTCGCCGAGTTCAGCGATCCCGAGAAATGAAGTCTCCATACCGCCCATGCTCCCCCTCACTCTCGCCGTCGCCCCAGGGGCGTCAGATCCAACTCGGCCCAGACCGTTTTGCCCACGTCCAGGGGGACGACGGCCCAGCGGGCGGCGACGGCCGCGACGATCAGTAAGCCCCGGCCGGACTCGTCGTCGTCGCTCACGGCCTCGGGCACCTGGGGTCGCCGCTCCCCGCGCGCGTCGGTGACGCCCACCCGCAGTACGTCGTCGGCCAGCCGCACCTCGACCCGGAACAGCCGCCCGGCCACCCGCCCGTACCGGACCGCGTTGGTCGCCAGCTCGCTCACCAACAGCCCGGCGTCCCCGGCCACTTCGGGGTGCCCCCACTTCTCCACCAGCTCGGCGGTCCGCAGCCGCGCCCTGCTCACACTCCGCGCCGTCGGTGCGTACAGGCATGTGTCATACGTCGTCTCCGCGTCGCCCATCCCGGCGACCTCCCAGCCTCGCGCGTCAGCCCGCGCACGGTCCCTGGCGGTGGCGTCGCCCCCACGCCCTCCGCCCCACCCGGGCATGACGCAGCGGTGCACTTCCGCCATGCGGCGCCGCTGTGCGAGCGGGTCGTCACCGACGGTAGAGGGTTCCCTTTCTTGGGTGCAACCTTCTTGGGGAAACATGTCTCCGTAACTGGCTTGCCGCTGCGGAAGATCGGTTGCAGACTGAGTCCGCTTCCAGGGAGGTGGCGACCCGTGGCAACCAGCCGGGCAGATGTGGGCAATCGCGTATCGACCGTGCTCGCCCGCAAGTTGGGCGGCGAACTGCTCCGCCTGCGCGAGGACGCCGGACTGACCCAGCCGCGCGCGGCGGAAGTGCTCAGCGCGTCGGTGGCCAAGGTGACGAAGATGGAACGGGGCTGGGTCCCGTTCCGCGACCCCGACGTCATCGCCCTGTGCAAGCTCTACGGCGTTCAGGACGAGTCCGCCGTGGAGGGACTGCTGCAAATCGCCCGGCTGGACCGGGAACGGCGCAAGGCAAAGGGCTGGTGGAAGCCTGACGCGGGCAATCTCAGCGAGTACATCGCGATGGAGGATGTCGCCGTACGTATCCGGACGTGGCAACTGTCGGTGGTCCCAGGCCTGTTCCAGACCGCCGACTACGTACGCGCGCTCGCTGTCAGCGGCGGCGTATGGGAGAACCCGGACGACATCGAGCGGTTGGTCGCCGTCAGGATGAAGCGCCAGGCCCGTCTGCAAGGGGAGAACCCGCTACGCGTGCACGCCGTCATCTGGGAGGCGGCTCTGCGACAACTCGTGGGCGGTGCCGAGGTTATGCGCGAGCAGTTGTCGCACCTCCATGACCTGGCCAAGCTCCCGAACGTGCACATCCAGGTGCTCCCGTTCCGAGCGGGCGCGCATCCCAGCATCGGCGGTCCGTTCAATATCCTTTCGTTCCTCGACAGCGCGGCGATGGAGGTGGTGCACATGGATACGCTTGCTTCCACGCAGTGGGTGGAGGACGCGGCCCATAGCACCGTCTACCAGTCGTTCTTCGAGAGCACGGCCCGGCTAAGTCTGTCGCCGTACGCGTCCTCGAAGCTGATCGATGACATGGGCAAGGGGTTGCACGACTGATGCAGTTCGAATTCGTGAAGTCGAGCTACAGCACTTCGGGTGGTGAGTGCGTTGAGGTCGCCGTCAACGTGCCCGGCACCGTACGCGTGCGCGACTCGAAGAACCCCGAGGGCCCGGCCCTCGCCTTCACCCCCATCGAGTGGACGCACTTCCAACGGGCGCTCGCCGCAGGCGACTTCGTCAACTGACCGGCAGTCGCCGGTTACGGCGCCCGCACCACGGAACCACCTCGGCGTGCCCGCCCCACGGTGTCAGCGGTCGGCGTACAAACCGGCACCCGTACGGCACCGGCCCCGTCAAGGCCGCCCGTCACCGCGACCCACCCCGGGCCCGGGCCCGCCCGACAGCCCCGACCGGCCCCCCTCCCCACCGCAGCCAGCGGCAGTGCGCCCGCAGGGCGCGAGACGAACCCGCCACGGCCCCACCGGGCCGTTCGCCCCAGCCCCCATCACCGAGAGCGGCGTTGAGATGAGTCAGTACTACGAGGTCGGCGACCGCGTCCTGTGGAACCCCTCGACGGGCGTCAGCCGCCTCTTCCACGGGCAGGTGCCGGTGTTCGAGGAGCGGGTCGGGGTGGCGTCGGGCATCGGACCGATGGTGAACGACGACTGCCGGGTCGACCCGGCCGCGCTGGCCGTCTTCGCGCAGGCGCTGCTGGACTGGGACCTACGGGTCGGCCATTCGATCAACCGGGCGCTGTCCGAAGGCTTCGTCGGCACTGTCCTGGCCCTCGCCTCCCGCGCGGGCGTCACGCTCACCTGGCCGTCCCTGCCGGACCTCGGACGCGGTGCCCGGCTGCGGCGACTGGCGCGCGAACTGGAACAGGTCATGCCGGGCGACCGCCCCTGAGGGCGTACGCGCGCGTCGTAGCCAGGCAACCTGACGGGCGGGGAACGTACCGCTGGTCAGGCCGGGACGGCCGGGGAGGCGGGCTGGATCGCGCGGCGCCTGACGAGCAGCACGATGATCAGGGCGACCTGGAGCAGGATGATCAGGAGGGTGCCCAGTGACACCTGGGGCTTGTCGCCCACGAGGTTGGAGATCAGGCTGGTGTCCCACAGGCCGTGGACGAGCATCGGCAGCACGAGGACGCCGCCGGCGCGCAGGCACAGGTAGAAGAAGTAGCCCGAGGTGGAGACGACGGCGGCCTGCCCGAGCGCTTGTGGTCCCTGGCTGATGGCGTTGCTGATGTGGACGAGGCCGAAGACGACGGAGGAGCAGAGCGCGACCTTGCCCTCGGTGAATCCCGCCCGGCGGAAGACATGGACGCCGATGCCCCGGAACATGAGTTCCTCGCCGACGCCGACGAACAGCCCGAGCAGCAGCAGGCAGGCCACGAGAGACAGGCTCTGGTCCGCCAGGTGCGGGTAGTTCAGCCCGATCACCGCGGCGGCGATCATCGAGATCGGTACCCAGCGCACCCAGCGCCGCACCGGCGCGCGGTAGCGCAGGACCTCGCCCCACCAGCCCAGCCAGGAGACGACCGCGGCGCCGAACGCGATCGACGCCCCGATCGGGATCAGCGCGTTGCGCACCAGGGACGCGGTCGTGGGGAACTGGCTGTCGGAGTCACCGGTGTCCACGCCGATCAGCAGGCCCAGGCCCTGGATGATGCCCACGTACACGACCACCACGACGAGGAACCAGGGCCACGACAGCCTGCGTCCCGCCCCGGCCTCCGGTATCGCTTCCGCCGTGTCGCGCATCGTGCAGCCCTTTCAGTGACGGCGAGGTTCGCCGCCCGACGGGCACCGTCACACATCGCCGCGGTTCCCCAGCAGACTCTCATACCGGAATGAACACCCCTCGTGCCCCTTCCCCGAACCGGCGGCACCACCCCGAGGACCGGCCGCCCGTCCGCGGTGGCCGTCCCGGCGGGCCGCGAAAGCCGACGGGCGATCGGGGATTCGGCTACTCCGCGCTCCTGACACTTCACCGCGCCGCTGACACTTCACCGTGCCGGTGATGCCGAACGGGCATATGACGTCGAGGATATGGCAAAACGAATATGCCGGGAATCGTCTCGGGGCGGGAGGCGCATCATGCATGTGACCGCGCATGGGGGTAAATCGGCTATTCGGGAGGGGCGATGGGGCCCGGACCGGTGGGAACCGGACAGGCTCGGGTGCCGTGAAGTGGTGCGCAAGGAAGGTGAGTTGGGCGGGGCGGCCGGTCGGCAGGGCGGGGGACGGGCTGGTCAGGGCGGGAAACGACGGGACGGCGGCGGGTTGCGGCGAGAGAAAGTTGATCTTGGCCGGAAGGGGCGAAAACTTGCCTCGGTGAGGCGGCCTCGGGGTGCCTCGAATTGCGCATGAGTGATATCGAGCCCCACGCGTCCCCGCTGTGTACCAATTTTGAAGATCAATATCGCCGAATGGCCGTATAGGTGATACAAGGTCGTACACCTGTGCGCGCGTGCCTCTCCGGCCTGCGCTGTCGTCACTTCACTCAGCAGGCAGGAAAATCCTGAGAGGGCCGCTCAAATGCAACACCACGAACCGCTCTGGTCCAACTCCCTTTATCCGACGTTCGCTTACGTGATCGCCTTTGTCGGCTCCGTGCTCGGCCTGGCCTGCTCGTCCCGGCTGCACCTCGTGGGATTCGGGCGGGGAAAGAGCTGGCTCGGATCGGGAGCCGTCGCGCTGGGCACCGGAATCTGGGGCATGCACTTCGTCGCGATGCTCGGCTACGACGTCCAGGGCGTGACGCTGCGCTACAACGTGACGCTGACCGTGCTGAGTTGGGTGCTCGCGGTGGGCGTCGTCGGCGTCGGGATCTACGTGGCGGGCCGGGACTCGTCCTGGCCGTCGCTGCTGGCGGGCGGCCTGCTCGCCGGGGTCGGCGTGGCGGGTATGCACTACCTCGGCATGGCGGCGATCATCATGCCGGGCACGATGAGCTACGACGGCTCCACCGTCGCCCTGTCGATCGTCATCGCCATCGTGGCCGCCACGGCGGCGCTGTGGGCGACGCTCCGCGCGCGCGGCCCGCTCTTCATCACCGGGGCCGCGCTCGTCATGGCCTTCGCGATCAGCGGCATGCACTACACGGGCATGGCGGCGGTCAGTTCCACGATCACCGACCACACCGACCCGACCACGGGCGTCTCGGCCTCCGCCTTCGTCCTGCCCCTGATCGCGGGCCTGAGCCTGATCGTCTTCGTGGTCGCCTTCGCGGTCCTGATGAACCCGACCGAGGAGCTGGCCGCCGACAATCCGGCCCCCGTCCGCCAGGCCCCGCCCCAGCCCGCGACGACCCACGGCGACTGGCCGTCCTGAGCCCGGACGCCCGGACGCCCGGACGCCCAGACGTCCGGACGCGTACGAACCGCCCTCCCCGGTCGTCCCGGCAGCCCCACCAGCGGGCCGACGCGGCCCGCTCGGTAGCGTGGACCGGGTTCCGGCGGCCCGAGGCCGTTACGGGGAAGTGTTGTTCACGGGGAAGCAGGGACTCATGGTTAACCGAAAGCACCGCGTCGCGCTGGCGGCGGGCCTCGCGGCGACGTGTCTCGTCCTGACCGCCGGGTGCGGCGGCTCGTCGTCGGACGAGACGTCGGACACGTCCACGGAGAAGAGCGGGGACGCGGGCAAGGGCAAGGGCAAGGGCGGGAAGAACGCGGCGCCGCTGCTGACCGTGCCCGAGGCGAACAAGATCGTGGACACGTATCAGGCGCTCAACAACGAGGCGAACGCGAAGCTCAGCCCGGCGCTGATCGCCAAGGCCGAGGCGGGGGCCATGCTCGCCTTCGACAAGGGCTACTTCACGCAGGCGTCCGGCCTCGACCAGAAGAACGTCAAGGCCAATCTGGCGGCCTTCGTGTACGTCAACCGCGCGTTCTACATCCCTCCGGCCGCCGCCGGGACGGACTGGTTCATGGTGAGGGCGCAGGGCGCGGAACTGAAGGACGGCAAGCCGGGCGCGCCGTGGACGACCGGCACCCGCTTCATCGTCTTCAAGCACACGGCCGAGGGCTGGCGCGCGGTCAACTCCCAGGACTTCTCGGGCGACGAGCAGAAGAAGATCCCGGAGATCGCGCTGGACGCGGACGGGCTGGCGCGGGTCGCCGAGCCGACGGCGAAGATCGGCGGCACCGCGCCCGCGGACCTGGCCGACCTGGTGGCGGACCTCTACGTGACCGGCGGCGCCGACACCCCGCTGGCGCGGACCACGGCGCGCGAGAACGCGATCTCCGCGTACAACAACCGTCTCAACGGCCTCGACGGCCACGCGTACAACGACTACAAGAAGGCCGCCCCGCGCGTCGGCACCACGTACGCGCTGCGCACGAAGGACGGCGGAGCCCTCGTGCTCAACGACAGCGCCGTCGACGAGACGTCACTGGCCAAGGACCTGACCTCGTACATCACCCTCGGCAAGCGGCTCAAGCCGTTCGTCAAGAAGGGCGCGAGCGACCACATGTACCAGGTCGTGAACCACGAGATGCAGATGGAAGTGGGCGTGATCGCCCCGAGCGGCACCCCCGCCGTCTACGGCCTCGAACAGCAGACGACGAGCGTGGACGCGACCCCGATGAGCACCGTCTGACGGACGGTGCGTCCGCGCCGGCAGTACGGCGGGCGGCGGCCGTTGAGCCGCCCGCCGCCCGCCGCCTCGCGCCCGTCCGTCCGGGACGACATCACCCGAAGACGGCTACCAGCCGTCCGATCACCTCGCCGCGCTCCAGCCGCCCGACACCCTCGCCGATCTCCTCGAATCCGATCTCGGTGACCCGCGACGACAGCTTCCCCTCGGCGACGAGGTCGAGCACCGCCGCGCAGTCCTCCTTCGATCCGGCCTGGGAGCCGACGAGTTCGACCTCGTTCAGGGTGAGCGCCTGAAGGTCGATCTCGCCGCGCGCGCGGCCGAGGCCGACCTGGACGATACGGCCGCCCCGGCGTACGGAGTGGATCGCGCCGTCGGTGGTCGTCCCGAACCCGGCGAAGTCGACGACCACGTCGAGGTTCTCGCCCGCGAAGTCGGTGATGTCGCCCGCGACCTTCTCCGCGCCGAGCGAGCGGGCGAAGTCGTGCACGCGCTCGTTCTTCTCGGCGACGAACACCGTCGCGCCGAGCGCGAGCGCGGTCTGGGCGCCGAGCGAGCCGAGCCCGCCGAGGCCGATGATCCCGACGCGGGAGCCGGCGGTGACCCTCCCCTGCACGGAGACCGCGTGGTACGAGGTGAGCCCGGCGTCGGTGGCGGCTGCCGCCTGGTCGAACGGCACCCCGTCCGGCAGCGCGACGACGAGCCGTTCGAGGACGACGACCTCGTCCGCGAATCCGCCGTTCTTCGATGTGCCGGGACCCTCGATGGCGGCCGGGATGACGACCTTCTGGCCCACGGCGAACCGCGTCACGTCCGAGCCCACGGCGGAGACGACCCCCGCGATCTCGTGACCCAGTGTGATCGGCCGGAACGGGAGCAGCGGCGTCAGCGTGCCGTCGAGAAACCCGACGTCGCTGTGGCACAGCCCGGCCGCGCGGACGTGCACGACGAGTTCGTCCGCGCCCGGTGCCGGGGCCGGGACCTCACTGAGGGTGAGGGGCTGGCCGATGTCGGTGAACTGCCATGCGCGCATTTTCCGCTCCTTGGACGGTGGGCTCCCGGCGGGGCCGCGCTGATGTCGGCGGTCACCCGGAAGAATATTGGTACCTCATCCCAAAAATACTCCTCCACTACGCTCGGGCGATGACCACCTCCCGAAGGAGCCGCGGGCGACCGCCCGCCTCGACCCGCGAAGCCCTGGAGGAAGTCGCCTTCGACCTGCTGCTTCGCGACGGCTACGAGGCGACGACGCTCCAGGCGATCATGGCCGCGGGCGGTGTCGGGCGCTCGACGCTGTTCCGCTACTTCGGGTCGAAGGCGGGGATCGTGTGGGGCGAGTTCGACCGCGCGGTCGAGCGGCTGCGGGCCGCCCTTCGTGACGCCGACGACGTTCCCGTCATGACGGCCGTACGGTCGGCGGTCGTCCGGTCCACGCGGCTTTCGCAGGCGGCGGCGCCGGACTCGTGGCTCGACCGCTTCCGCGTGCTCGACCGGGACCCCGCGCTCGTCGCGGAGGCCGCCGCGCACTGGCGCGTATGGGGCGAGACGGTGAGCGGGTACGCGGCCGGGCGCACCGGCCTCGACGCGGGCGACCCCGTCCCGGCGGCGATCGGCGGCGCCGTACAGGCGGCCTACGTCGCGGTGCTCAGGCGGTGGGCCGGGGCGGCGGAGGCGCGCGGGGACGACGCCGGGGCCGAAACGGTCGACATCGACGAGCTCGACCGGGACCTGCGCCCGGTCACCGACGCCTTCCAGGCCGTCCTGGACGGCGTGACGCGAGGCTGAGCGGAGGCTCCGCCGCCGCTTGGCGACCTCCTTCGGTCCCCTTGTCCCGCGGCGGCGGCCGTGTTGCGACGGTGGGCGCGAGCCAGCCGAAGCGCGAGGGATATCAGGACCGCTTGACTACCACTGATCTACTACTTTCTCCCGGACTGGTAGATCGGTGCTGTGACCTGCTCTTTTACCGCCGGGTGCACGGAGGCGCGGAGGCGAATGGCCGCCGCGGGAGTCAGGGGTGGGCGAGGAGGAGGGCGGCGGGGGTGGGGGAGTCGGGGGCGATGAGGGTTTCGGTCGCGACCGTGAAACCGGCCTCCTGGAGCCAGGCGGTCATCCGGGCGGGCGGGCGTTTGTGGACGTGGACCTTCATGGGGTGGCCGCCGTAGCCCTCCGTCTTGAGGCGGGAGACGGAGCCGGTGTGGAAGCCGGTCAGCAGCGGGGCGCCGGGGCGCAGGACGCGGTGGAAGCCGGAGAGGACGGCCGGGACCTCGTCGTCGGGGACGTGGATCAGCGACCAGAAGGCGACCAGGCCGGCGAGTGACGCGTCGGCGAGGTCGAGGGCGGTCATCGAGCCGACCTCGAACCGGAGTCCGGGGTGGTCGGAGCGGGCCACGTCGATCATGCCGGGGGAGAGGTCGATGCCGAAGGCGTCGACGCCCAGGCCGCGCAGGTGGGCGGTGACATGGCCGGGGCCGCAGCCCACGTCCGCCACGGGACCGCCCCCGGCGCCGGTGACCTCGGCGGCGAACAGAGCGAGCGCCGTACGCAGGGCCGGCGCGCCGTCCAGCGCCTCCCGTACGAAGTCCGCGTAGCTCACCGCGACCGTGTCGTACGAGGTTCGGGTGTCCGCCAGCCAGTCGTCCGCAGCCATGCTCCGAGACGGTAGCCCCGCGGCCCGCCGCCGCCGAAGCGCACCTGCGCAAGGGGCTCCTGGCATGTCCATATCCCGGACGGCCGTACCGTCCCCTCAGCTGTTGTATCTATGATGCGTGCATCATGGATGCCAGCACTCTCACCGTCGCCGCGCCCGGCCCCGCCGTCAAGGCGCCGCCCGCCGCCGAGCGGGTCTATCTGCACGTCAAGTCCGGTGTCCTGGACCGGAGTTACGAGGGCGGCACGCTGCTCACCGAGGGGGATCTCGCCGACGCGGTGGGGGTCTCGCGCACGCCGGTGCGCGAGGCGCTGCTGCGGCTGGAGGCGGAGGGGCTGATCAAGCTCTACCCGAAGAAGGGCGCGCTGGTGCTGCCGGTGTCGGCGCAGGAGATCGCCGACGTGGTGGAGACCCGGCTGCTGGTGGAACAGCACGCCGTGGCCAAGGTGGTCGGGGCGGTGCCGCCGCGGCTCATCGCGCGGCTGGAGGAGTCCCTGGCCGAGCAGCGCGGGCACGCGGAGACCGGCGACCTGGCGGCCTTCGCCGTCGCGGACCGCTGCTTCCACGCGGAGATCGTCCGCGCGGCGGGCAACCGTATCCTCGCGCACCTCTACGACCAGCTCAGGGACCGTCAGTTGCGGATGGGGGTGGCCACCATGCACGCCGAGCCGAGCCGGGTGGCGAAGAACATCGCGGAGCACACCGAGATCCTGGACGCGCTCAGGGACGGCGCGGCCGACACGGCCGCCGACGTCGTGGACCGGCACGTCTCGTGGGTGAAGGTGCTCGCCAGGGGCGAGTCGTGAGCCGGAGCCCGGCCGCGGAGAAGGTCCTGCCGGGCGACCCGCCCGGCGGACGCCGTGCCGCCCTCGTCTGGGGCGTCGGCACCTCCGTCTACCTCGTCGCCGTCGTCCACCGCACCAGCCTCGGCGTCGCGGGCATCGACGCCGCCGACCGCTTCCACATCGGCGCCTCCGCGCTCTCCAGCTTCTCGATCCTCCAGGTGCTGGTCTACGCGGGCATGCAGATTCCGGTCGGGCTGATGGTGGACCGGCTCGGCACGAAGAAGGTCCTGCTGCTCGGCGCCGTGCTGTTCACCCTCGGCCAGGGGGCGTTCGCGCTGTCCCACTCGTACGGCATGGCCCTCGGCGCCCGCGCCGTGCTGGGCTGCGGCGACGCCATGACCTTCGTGAGCGTGCTGCGGCTCGGCTCGCGCTGGTTCCCCGCCAGACGCGGCCCGATGATCGCCCAGGGCGCCGCCCTGTTCGGCGTCGCGGGCAACCTCGTCTCGACCGTCGTCCTCTCCCGCGTCCTGCACTCGGCGGGCTGGACCCCGACCTTCCTCGGCACCGCCCTGGTCGGCGCGCTCGTCCTCGTCCTGGTCGCCCTCTTCCTCAAGGACCACCCCGAGGGATACGAACCCGCGCCCGCCGAGCACGCGGGCCTGACGTACGTACGCCGCCAGATCGCCGCCTCCTGGGCCGAACCCGGTACGCGCCTGGGCATGTGGACGCACTTCACCACCCAGTTCTCCGGCATGGTGTTCCTGCTGCTGTGGGGGCTGCCGTACCTCGTCGAGGACCAGGGGCTCTCGCGCGGCGCGGCGGGCGGGCTGCTCACGCTCGTCGTCGTCGCCAACATGTTCTTCGGCATGGTCTTCGGGCAGCTCATCTCCCGCCACCACGGCGCCCGCATGCCGCTCACCCTCGGCGTGATCGCGGCCACCGCCGCCGCCTGGGCCACGACGCTCGCCTGGGGCGGCGGCCACGGCCAGGACCCGATGTGGCTGCTGGTCGCCCTGTGCGTCGTCCTCGGCGCCTGCGGGCCCGCCTCGATGATCGGCTTCGACTTCGCCCGCCCCGCCAACCCGCCCGAGCGGTTCGGCACCGCCTCCGGGATCGTCAACATCGGCGGCTTCACCGCCTCCGTCCTCACCCTGCTCGCCGTCGGCCTGCTCCTGGACGCGACCGGCGACGACTACCGGATCGCCTGGAGCAGCGTCTTCGTGCTCCAGGCGGTCGGCACCGCCCAGATCCTCCGGCTCCGCCGCCGTGCGGAACGGCTGGAGCGGGAGCGGATCGCGGTCAGCCGCGTCGAGAGCGTGCACCGCCTGCCGGCGGCGGTCACCTCCGACTGACGCCCGGCGCGGCCGTACGACGCTGTACGGCGGCGGGGTTCATGGCGGGCGCGCCGTGATCCGGGAACGGCATGATCCGGGCGCGCGGTGATTCAGGAACGCCGTGATCCGGGAACGGCGTGATCCGGGAACGGCGCCCGAGGCGCCGGGCGCTACTTCGTGACCGCGATGTGCGACAGGATCGCGTCCGCCAGTTGCCGGTCGCCCTCGATCTTGAGCTGGTCGGCGAGCGCGGCCGGACGCGCCCGGCCGGTGAGCAGCCGCAGGAACGTCTCCCAGTCCACGACGAAGGTGACGGCCGGGCCGAGCGAGACGGCCGAGTCGATGCTGCCGTGACCCTCGGCGTTCACCCGTACGGTCCGCATGAACTCCAGCGGTCCGTGCACGTCGAAGACGACCGCGGAGCCCGGCTTGGCGCCCGCGTCCTCGGCGACCAGCTTCGGCAGCGAGCGCAGGAGGTAGTCACGGGCCAGAACGGCCGCGGGGGAGGCGAGGTTGCCCGGGGCGTCGAGGGCCCGGCGCAGATCCTGCTCGTGCACCCACACGTCGAAGACGCGGCCCCAGAGCTGTTCCTCCAGGGTGACCTCGCCGCCGCCGATCGCGCGGACCTCGGCGTCCGGCTGCCGCGACTCGTTCCTGAGCTGCCGCGAGCGGCGGATGATCGTGTACTCCAGCTCGGACGTCATCTCCGGCGCCGTGTGGTGGCGGCGGATGTCGACCGGGACCTCCGTGTAGCGGGCCGTCTCGCTGGTGATGTGCCGGAGGTCGCTGGGAAGTGTGTGGATGGGGCGCGGGTCGCCCAGCAGCTCGCACTCGAAGCCGATGATGTGGGACACGACATCGCGGACCGACCAGTACGGGCACTCGGTGTGGCGGTTCCACGCGCCGTCGGGCAGCGGCGTCACCAGTTCGTTGACGGATTCTATGGAGTGGGTCCAGGCGTCGATATACGGCTGGAGCTTGCTGTGGACGGTCACGGGACCCCTCGACGGTCGGTGCGCGGTCGTGGCGGTTGGCGCCTAAGTTACGCTGCGCGCGGGCGCCCACGCAGTGCTTTCGAGTGACGATGGTAGGCCCGGCTTGACGACCCAACGTATGGGCGGTGTCCGAGTGCGCGCAACGCTTCTTCAGATCGACGTGGACCAGAGGGAATCGGTCGCCTCGCGGCGCGACCGTGTGGCAGCGATGGTACGTGCCCACGCGGACGCGGATCTTGTCGTGCTGCCCGAACTGTGGCCGGTCGGCGCCTTCGCCGCCGAGGACTTCGCGGCCGAGGCCGAGACGGCGGACGGCGGCCCGACCGCCGAGGTGATGAGCGCGGCGGCGCGCGACGCCGGGGTGTGGCTGCACGCCGGGTCGATCGTCGAACGCGACGTCGTCGGCGGCGAATTGTTCAACACCTCGCTGCTCTTCTCCCCCGACGGCGCTCTCGCGGCCGTCTACCGCAAGATCCACCGCTTCGGCTTCGACCAGGGCGAGGCCGTCCTCATGTCCTCCGGGCACGACATCGTCACCGCCCGCGTCCCCGGCACCGTCCTCGGCCTCGCCACCTGCTACGACCTGCGCTTTCCCGAGCAGTTCCGGCTGCTGCTCGACGCCGGGGCGCAGACGCTGGTCGTTCCGGCGGGCTGGCCCGCGCGGCGGCTCGCCCACTGGCGGCTGCTGGTGCGCGCCCGCGCCGTCGAGTCCCAGGCGTACGTCCTCGCCTGCGGGACGGCCGGCACCCACGCCGGGGTGGAGCAGGCCGGGCACAGCATGATCGTCGATCCCTGGGGTGAGATCGTCGCCGAGGCCGGGCCCGCCGAGCAGGCGCTCTCCGCCGAGGTCGACGTCTTCCGCGTGGACGTCACCCGCGCCGATTTCCCCGTCCTCCGCGACCGCGTCCTCGGAGTCCCCACCCCGAAGCCCCGCTAGGGCCTGTCCGGCCGCGAGAAGGGCCCGCCGGTCTTTCAGGGGCGCTGCGGGCACCCACCCGCGCGAGGTTCGGGCACAGGGGCGGCGCCCCGGAAAGACCGGGTCGCCGCCCTGCGCAGGGCTATTCGTCCTCGTGCTCCTTGTCGACCATGCGGTCGACGCACACCGCCACCGCGATCAGCATCGCGGCATCGGCGTCCTCGCGCTCGATGTCGATGGCGTAGGCGTCACGGAGGGTGAACCACTTGCGGGAGATGCGCGCGAGGCGCTCCCCCTCGTACTCGATGTCGAACTCCTTGTCGATGATGTCGCCGCGCACTTCGAGTTCCTCGCCGGAGGCGAGCTCGGCGCGGAAGACGTCGCGGAGCAGGTGGAGGCGCTTCTTGCGGACGGTGACGAGGACGTCGCCGTCGCGCTCGATGGTCATGGCGTCCCGCAGGGACACCAGCTTCTTGCGGATGACGGCGACCTCGTTGCCGTCCGGGTCCTGGAGTTCGAGGGTGTCGCGGATCCGGAGGACCTTCCCGTCGACGTAGAAGGCCCTGCGGCCGTGCTCGTCCTCGATCCAGTAGTCGTCACCGATGGCGAACATCTTCTCTCGCACCACGTATTTCATAGGGAATGCCTACCCCGGCGGATGCTGTTGGATGGGGATATGACTGCACGTGCACGTGTCCGGGCGCCCGAGCTGACCGGCGAGGGCGGCTGGCTGAACACCGGCGACAAGCATCCGACCCTCGCTGACCTGCGGGGCAGCATCGTCATTCTGGATTTCTGGACGTTCTGCTGTGTGAACTGTCTGCATGTCCTGGACGAGCTGCGGGCCCTGGAGGAGCGGCACAGGGACACGGTGGTGATCGTCGGCGTGCACTCGCCGAAATTCGTGCACGAGGCCGAGCACCAGGCGGTCGTGGACGCGGTGGAGCGGTACGAGGTGCACCACCCGGTGCTGGACGACCCGCAGCTCTCGACGTGGAAGCAGTACGCCGTACGGGCCTGGCCGACGCTGGTGGTGATCGACCCCGAGGGGTACGTGGTCGCGCAGCACGCGGGCGAGGGGCACGCGCACGCGCTGGAGCAGCTCGTGACGGCGCTGGAGAAGGAGCACGCGGCCAAGGGCACCCTGCGCAGGGGCGACGGCCCGTACGTACCGCCCGAGCCGGTCGCGACCGACCTCCGCTTCCCCGGCAAGGCGCTCGCGCTGCCCGGCTCCGGGCACTTCCTGGTGTCGGACTCGACCCGGCACGCCCTGGTGGAGCTGGCGGCGGACGCCGAGAGCGTGGTGCGGCGGATCGGCACTGGCACACGCGGGCTGGCCGACGGCAACGCGGAGACGGCCCGCTTCAGCGAGCCGCAGGGGCTGACGCTGCTGCCCGACGGCAGCGTGATCGTCGCCGACACCGTCAATCACGCGCTGCGCCGCGTCGACCTGGGCACCGGGCACGTGACGACGGTCGCGGGCACCGGAAAGCAGTGGTGGCAGGGCTCCCCGACGTCCGGCCCGGCCCGCGAGGTGGACCTGTCCTCGCCGTGGGACGTGGCCTGGTTCGACGACCGGGTGTGGATCGCGATGGCGGGCGTGCACCAGCTCTGGACGTACGACCCGGCGACGGAGACCGTACGGGTCGCGGCGGGCACGACCAACGAAGGGCTGGTGGACGGGCACGCGGCGCAGGCGTGGTTCGCCCAGCCGTCCGGCCTCGCGGCGGCGCCGGAACGCGGCGAGGCGGGGGCGCCCCCGGCCGACGGCTGGGGAAGGCTGTGGATCGCCGACTCCGAGACCTCGGCGCTGCGCTGGGTCGAGCGCGCCGACGACGACCCGGACGCGGACGCGGCAGGCGGTGACGGCGGTGAGCCGCGCCGCTACATCATCCGTACGGCCGTCGGCACCGGCCTGTTCGACTTCGGCCACCGCGACGGCCCCGCCGGGCAGGCGCTGCTCCAGCACCCGCTGGGCGTCACCGCGCTGCCGGACGGCTCGGTCGCGGTCAGCGACACGTACAACAACGCGCTGCGCCGCTACGACCCGGTGACCGGCGAGGTCACCACGCTCGCGACCGGCCTGCGCGAGCCCTCGGACGCGGTGGTCGTGGACGGCGACATCGTCGTGGTGGAGTCCGCCGGGCACCGGCTGACCCGGATGCACCTGCCGGAGGAGGCCGTCCGCGTGGAGGCCGTCGCCCACCGTACGCAGCGGGACGCGACCGACGTGGCGGCCGGTGCCTTCCGGCTCGACGTGGTGTTCACCGCGCCCGACGGGCAGAAGCTCGACGAGCGGTACGGGCCCTCGACGCGGCTGCTGGTCAGCGCCACCCCGCCGGAACTCCTGGCGGAGGGCGCGGGCAAGGGCACCGACCTCTTCCGCGACCTGGTCCTCGACCCGTCCGTCACCGAGGGCGTCCTGCACGTCTCCGCGATGGCCGCGTCCTGCGACGACGATCCGGCCAACCCCTACCCCGCCTGTCACGTGCACCAGCAGGACTGGGGCGTCCCGGTCCGCGTCGGCGCCGACGGCGACTCCCGGCTGGCGCTGGTCCTGGCGGGCCTGGACGCGTAAGGCGTACAGGCGCCGTACGGGCGTGCCCGGGCGGTGAGTAAGCTCCGGCCATCACTCTTGATCCGCCGGGGGGCGGAGCGTCACCTGGGGAGGGACCGAGTGCCTCGTCGCGCTCTCACACGCGGCTCCGTCGCGGCGGCCACCGTCGTCGTCATGGCCGCCGGGCTCGTCCCGGCCGCCACCGGCGGCACGGCGTACGCGGACGGTACGCCGTCCGGTACCGCGTCGCAGGAGACCGTCATACCCGCCGGTTCGCGGTGGCTGCCGCAGAGCGAGCCGCTGATCACCGCCGGGAACGACGGATACCTGGTCAGGGGGGCCAACGGCGCCCACTGGGTGAATCCGGCGGACGGCAGCGAGGGCCCGGTACTGCCGGATCCCACGCCGCCCTTGGTCAACACCGGCCTGTCCGCGCACCTCATCCGCAACTTCCCGTCCCAGTCGGTGACGATCACCGACTACGACACCAACACCTTCCGCACGGTCACCGCGCCGGTGGGCCAGCGCTGGGTGCCGTTCGGCTTCAGCCTCGACCGCGTCCTCACCAGCGAGACCGCCGCCGACGGCACGCTCGCCGCGCTGCACGTGATCGGCGACGGCAAGGACGGTTCCGCCGACCTGACCGTCACCGGGCTGCCCCCGGGGACCGCCGTGCCCGACTGGCCCGACCTGCTCGCGCAGAACCGCGACCACGCCGTCCTGCGGCTGACCTCGGGTGCCGCGCCCGGCACCGCGCGCAATTACCTGCTGGACTACCGCACCGGCACGCTGCGCGCGATCCTCGCCGACGTGCCCGCCGCCGAGCAGACCACCGTCGTCCTCGGCAGGGACCGGGTGCTGGCGTACGGCGGCGCGGCCACGACGGCGTACACCGTACGGCTCGACGACCCGACGGCCCCCGTCGAGAAGACGCCGCTGCCCACCGACGGCCGGGACGGTACGCCGAAGCTCACCGTCACCGGGGACCGCGTCCTGGTGCTGGAGCGGTCGACGGACAGCCAGTCCGCGGGGCTTCCGCTGCGGGCCGTCCCGGTCGGCGGCGGCCCCGCGCGGACCCTGCTGGCCAAGGTCGCCACGGACATGGCGACCGCGCCCGACGGCTCGGTGCTGGTCGAGGGCGGCACAGGACCCGACGACTGGGCGGTCCGCCGGATCACCGCGGCCGACGGCGCCGACGCGACCGTCACCGACCTCAAGACGCTGCCGCCGGTCGCGGCCACGGTCTACGGACTGTCCTACAGCGCCGGGCGGCTGGCGTACTCCGACACCACCCGGCCCTACCCGGCCCTGGTACGGCGCGATGTGGCCGCGGGCCCGGCGCCCGCCGTGTCGGAACCCGAACTGCTGTGGAGCTACGGTCCGAAGCCCGCCGACTGCGGCTCCGGCGTCGCCTGCGTGCACCTCCAGGGCACCGGCACCGGCACCGTGGCCTTCTCCGCCGCCAACATCATCACCGTGCCCCAGCCGCCGTCCCCGACCGATTCGCGCGCCGTCTTCCTCGGCGCGCCCGGCACGGTCACCGACGCCGCGGGACCGTACGTCGTGGTGCACACCGGCACCCCCGCGCGGCAGAAGGTCTTCGACCTCCGCTACGACGGCACCCTGTTCGACGGCCCGGTCACGGCCTCCGCGCTGTGGGGCCGCACCCTGTGGGTGCCCGGCAGCGCCACCGGCACCGTCCGCCCGTACGACCTGGAGCGGCGGACGTACGGCGCCACGGTCCAGACGGGCGCGCCGTGCGTGCCCAAGGAGCTTCAGGCGGACGGGCGTTGGCTGTACTGGTCGTGCGGCACCAGCGCCGGGGTGCACGACCGTACGACCGGCAAGAACGTGCCGGTGCCGACCGGGACCGCGCTGCTGGGCGACGGTTACGTCGTCCGGCACGACACGACGGCGGGCCGTCTGATGCTCACCGACGTGCACACGGGCTCGGCCGTCGGCAGCAACCTCGCGGAACTGGCAGCGAGCGACCTGACCGACGACCGAGGCGTGACGTGGGCGGTGGACAAGTACGGCGGCGGTGTCGCGTACGTCGATGCGCAACACCGCTTCCACGTGCAGCCGTTGACCTCGATACCGCGCAGCGCGGTATCGGTGCTGAGCAGCGACGTCGGCCCGGCCGTCGTCGACGTCCTGGACAACCCCGAGGACTGGTACGGCAGGTGGACGCTGTCCCGGCCCGTCGCGGGCTGGAGCCTGACGGTCACGGACGAGGCGGGCAGGACGGTCGCCACCCGTCGCGGCTCCACGGGCGCGCAGGTGTCGGCGAGTTGGAATCTCAAGGGCACCGACGGGGCGTGGGTCAAGAACGGCCGCTACACCTGGACGCTGACCGCGCCCCCGGCCGACGGCGGCCCCGGCGGGCTCTCCCTCACCGGCCTGATCGTCGTCAAGGGCGCCGCGGGCGTGCACGACTTCACCGGTGACGGGACCGGCGACTTCTTCGGCCTCACCCCGTCCGGCCGCCTGGACCTGCGCGCGGGCAACGGCAAGGGCAATGTCAACGCGGCGCGCTCCACGTCCGGTTGGCCGACGTCCTCGCTGTACGTGCCCTACGGCGACCTCGGCGGCGACCGGGTCAACGACCTGCTGGTCAGGGACGCCTCGGGCCAACTGTGGCGCTACGACGGCAAGTCGGGCACGAACTTCACCCCGTCCCAGCCGCGCACGCTCATCGGCCCCGGCTGGAACGCGTACGACGCGCTGGCCTCGGTCGGCGACCTGACCGGTGACGGCCGCGCGGACCTTGTGGCGCGTACGCCGTCCGGCAGCCTGTACCTCTACGCCGCCGACCGGAACGGCAGGTTCGGGCCGCGCACCCTCATCGGCGGCGGCTGGAACACGTACAACCTGCTGATCGGCTCGCAGCACTCCGAATCCGTCGGCTACGGCCGTCAGCTTCTGGCCCGGGACAAGTCCGGGGTGCTGTGGGCCTATGACGGCGACGGCAAGGGGCACTTCGGGCCGCGCGTGAAGATCGGGTCCGGCTGGAACATCTACAACTCGATCGTGGGCGTCGGCGAAATCCGGCCGGTCCGGGGGGCGTACCTCACCGGACTGGTCGCCCGTGACGCGGCGGGCGACCTGTGGCGCTACGACGGCCGCGACAGCGAGCCGGGCTTTGCCGCCCGCGTCAGGCTCGGCGCGGGCTGGCAGATGTACAAGTCGCTGTTCTGAGATCCGGGGCTGACCTCACGTCAGAACGCCGGTGGTACTGGCCTGGTGTCAGTACCGCCGGTCACCCGGGTAGTAGCGCTCCTCGACGGGCGGGATGTCGCCGTCGGCCGTCGGGGGAATCCGGCGGCGCTTGAAGATGCTGACGTAAGCGGCGAGTCCGATGATGCCGACGGCCATCATGATCAGGCCGAGCAGATCCATGTTGACGCCCTTGGCGTGCCAGTCGGTGGCGAACGTGATGATCGCACCGACCGCGATCAGAATGATGCAGCCTCCGATGCCCACAATTACCGCTTCCTTTGGCCTAGTTGTGCTCCGGCGTTCTGAAGCAGCGCCTACCCCGGACCTCGGGGCACAAGCAGGCGCATCGGGTCGCGGGCGGGCCGGGGCGCGGCCCCGGCCCGCAAGCAGGCCCCGGAAGGCCCCGGGAAGCAGTCCCCGGAAGCAGTCCCCCGAGTCAGGCCGCCAGGAAGGCCGTCAGGGCGCTGGCCAGCAGATGCGGGTCGTCGGCGCCGGACATCTCGCGGGCCGAGTGCATCGAGAGGATCGGCACCCCGACGTCGACCGTGGTGATGCCGTGCCGGGCGGAGGTGATCGGGCCGATCGTCGTCCCGCAGGGCATCGAGTTGTTCGACACGAAGTGCTGGTAGGGGACGCCCGCGGTGTCGCAGGCCGCCGCGAAGACGCCGCGGCCGGTGCCGTCGGTGGCGTACCGCTGGTTGACGTTGGTCTTCAGGATCGGGCCGCCGTTGGCGCGCGGGTGGTGCGTCGGGTCGTGCCGCTCGGCGTAGTTGGGGTGCACGGCGTGGCCGGAGTCCGACGAGACGCAGACGCTCGCGGCCAGCGCGCGCTGCCGCTCCTCGAAGCCGCCGCCGCGCGCGTGCACCGAGCGGCTGAGGACGTTGCCGAGCAGCGGGCCCTGGGCGCCGGTGTCGGACTGGCTGCCGTTCTCCTCGTGGTCGAAGGCGGCGAGCACCGGGATGTACGTGAGGTCCTGGCCGCCCGCCGCGGCGGCCAGCGCGGCGGCGCCCGCGTGCACCGACAGCAGATTGTCCAGCCGGGGGCAGGCGAACAGCTCCTCGTCGCGCCCGAGGAAGGCGGGCGGCTGTGTGTCGTGCGTCATCAGGTCCCAGCCGACGACGTCCTCCGGGTCGAGGTCCGCCCGCTCGGCGAGGTAGCCGATCAGGTCGCCGTCCTGCGCGTCGCCCAGGCCCCACACCGGCTGGAGGTGGCGCTGCTTGTCCAGCGTCAGCCCGTCGTTCACACCCCGGTCCAGATGGATCGCGAGCTGCGGCACCCGCAGCAGCGGGCGGTCGGTCGCGACCAGCCGCGTACTGCCGTCCCGCAGCGTCAGCCGGCCCGCCAGGCCCAGGTCCCGGTCCAGCCAGCTGTTCAGCAGCGGGCCGCCGTAGATCTCCACCGCCACCTGGCGCCAGCCCTGCGACCCCATGTCCGGGCGCGGCTTCACCCGCAGATTCGGCGAGTCCGTGTGCGCGCCGACGATCCTGAACGGTGTCTCCGGCCGTGCGCCGTCCGGCACGAACCACGCCACCACCGCGCCCCCGCGCAGCACATACCGCCCGCCCGGCTCGGCCCCCCACTTCTCCGTCTCCGTCACCCGCCGGAACCCGGCCCCCTCCAGCCGCTCCGCCACGGTCGCCACCGCGTGGTACGGCGTCGGACTCGCCTGCACGAAGGCGGCCAGATCTTCGGTGTGCTTACGGCCAAACGCCGGACGCTGAGAGCTCATGCCCTCAGCTTAGTTTTCGGCCACATGGCTCGCCCCGCTAGGGGCGCGGGGTGCGCGAGCAACCCACCACCGGCGGGCAGTCCGGCGACCACCGGACTGCCCGCCGGGGCGGGTTGGAAGGAGTCCCCGGGGGCGGGTCAGAAGGAGTCCTCCGGGAGGTCCATGAGGCCGAGGTCGACGGATTCGGCCAGGGACCGAGCCGTCCCCACGCCGGGAAGGACATTGGCGGCGAAGAACTTCGCGGCGGCGACCTTCCCCGCGTAGAAGGCGGCGTCCTTGGCGGAGGCCCCGGAGAGCTTCTCGGCGGCCACGCCGGCCCCGCGCAGGAGCAGGTACCCGATGACCACGTCACCGGAGGCGAGCAGCAGCCGCGTGGTGTTGAGCCCCACCTTGTAGATCGAGCGGACGTCCTGCTCGGTGGCCGAAAGGTCCGTGAGCATGGCGCCGACGATCGCCTCCAGGTCCACCGCCGCCTTGGCGAGCTGGTCGCGGGCGGCGGCCAGGTCCTCCCCGCCCGTCGCCTCGGCGAGGAACTTCTTGATCTCCTCGCTGAGCGCCGTCATCGCCTGCCCCTGGTCGCGGACGATCTTCCGGAAGAAGTAGTCCTGCCCCTGGATGGCGGTGGTGCCCTCGTAGAGCGTGTCGATCTTGGCGTCCCGGATGTACTGCTCGATCGGGTACTCCTGGAGGTACCCGGAGCCGCCGAAGGTCTGGAGGGACTGGGCGAGCTGCTCGTACGACTTCTCGGAGCCGTAGCCCTTGACGATCGGCAGCAGCAGGTCGTTGAGCCCGTGCAGCCTCGTGGCGTCCTCGCCGGCCGCCTCGGCGACCTGGATGGCGTCCTGCACGGAGGCGGTGTAGAGCACCAGCGCCCGCATGCCCTCGGCGTACGCCTTCTGCGTCATGAGCGAGCGGCGGACGTCGGGGTGGTGGGTGATGGTGACCTTGGGCGCGGTCTTGTCCATGAACTGCGCGAGGTCCGGGCCCTGCACGCGCTCCTTGGCGTACTCCAGCGCGTTCAGGTAGCCGGTGGAGAGCGTCGCGATGGCCTTCGTGCCGACCATCATGCGGGCGAATTCGATGATCCGGAACATCTGCCGGATGCCGTCGTGCTTCTCGCCGATCAGCCAGCCCTTGGCGGGGAGCCCGTCGCCGAAGGTCATCTCGCAGGTGTTGGACGCCTTCAGGCCCATCTTGTGCTCGACGTTGGTGGCGTAGACGCCGTTGCGCTCGCCCAGCTCGCCGGTCTCGAAGTCGAACTCGTACTTCGGGACCATGAACAGCGACAGGCCCTTGGTGCCGGGTCCCGCGCCCTCGGGGCGGGCCAGCACGTAGTGGATGATGTTCTCGGACATGTCGTGCTCGCCCGAGGTGATGAAGCGCTTGACGCCCTCGATGTGCCAGGTGCCGTCGTCCTGCTTGACCGCCTTCGTGCGGCCCGCGCCGACGTCGGAGCCCGCGTCGGGCTCGGTGAGGACCATGGTGGAGCCCCACTGCTTGTCGACCATGAGCGCGGCGATCTTCTTCTGCTCCTCGGTGCCCTCCTCGTAGAGGATTCCGGCGAAGGCCGGGCCAGAGGAGTACATCCACACGGCGGGGTTGGCGCCCAGCACCAGCTCCGCGTAGGACCAGATCAGGGAGCGCGGCGCGGTGGTGCCGCCGATCTCCTCGGGCAGGCCGAGCCGCCAGTACTCGGCGTCCATGAAGGCCTGGTAGCTCTTCTTGAAGGTCTCGGGCACCGGGGCGGTGTTGGTCTTCGGGTCGAAGACCGGCGGGTTGCGGTCGGCGTCGGCGAAGGACTCCGCCAGCTCGTTCTCCGCCATGCGCGCCAGCTCGGCGAGGACGTCCTTCGCGGTCTCCACGTCCATCTCGGCGAACGGACCCGTGCCGTAGAGCTGGTCGCGGCCGAGCACCTCGAAGAGGTTGAACTCGATGTCGCGGAGGTTCGACTTGTAGTGGCCCATGACGTCGGCTCCGTATCGCAAGTGGGGTGGTCGTGGCACTCGTGGAAAATAATGCTACCCGTCGGTAATAAGAAGCAACCCCGGAAGGGTCGGATGTGACCGTTTCCTCGTCCCGGGGGCCGTTACTCTTGAGGCCGTGTACGGCTACGAGCAGAGCGTGAATCCCGGACCCGGCCCGGTCCAGGGCGCCGCACCCATGCCCGG
Organism: Streptomyces sp. NPDC008079; assembly: GCF_042957385.1. Taxonomy (NCBI): domain Bacteria; kingdom Bacillati; phylum Actinomycetota; class Actinomycetes; order Kitasatosporales; family Streptomycetaceae; genus Streptomyces; species Streptomyces sp. NPDC008079. The sequence goes on along the minus strand of NZ_JBIBIC010000001.1, from coordinate 351,156 downwards.
TGGCTATCCGGAGCCCTCCCCGCCGTCCCTGGCCGACGCGGTCCGCGCCTTCACCACGGGTTCGATGGCCGCCGAGGACTTCCAGGCGATCTTCGCCACGTCCAAGGTGTACTGCCCGCGCGGCGACAATCCGGGCTTCCTGGCGCTGCACGACACCCAGCAGCCGGTCATCCCGATGTTCACCTCCCTGAAGGAGCTGCGGCGGTACGCGGGCAAGGAGTCCAAGTTCTTCGTGATCACCGGCGCCGAGGTGCTGGACCTGCTGCCCACCGGCTACGGCTTCGTGCTGGACATCGACGGCCAGCATCGCATGGTCTTCGACGCCAAGGCGGTCGAGCAGATGGTCGACTTCACGATGCGCCGGATGTACGGCTGAGGCTGCCCGGCGGCATGCCTGAGGCCGTACGGCGGCACGCCTGAGGCCGTACGGCGGTACGCCTGAGACCGTACGGGCGCACGTCCCGGACCGTACGCCCGCGCTTTCGATCTTCCCCTCCGGTGAGTGCTGGAATAGTCACGCCTTGCGAGATGTTCAGTGTTCAACTACTTTGGAACCGGAGCATCCCGAAGGAGGCAGTCATGCCCGCCGTGACCGTAGAGAACCCGCTGACCCTGCCGCGTGTGAGCGCGCCCGACGACGCCCAGCCCCGCAAGGCGCTACAGGTGTCCACCGCCCCGAGCGGTTTCGAGGGGGAGGGCTTCCCCGTGCGCCGCGCCTTCGCGGGCATCGACTACCGCAACCTCGACCCGTTCATCATGATGGACCAGATGGGTGAGGTGGAGTACGCGCCGGGAGAGCCCAAGGGCACCCCCTGGCACCCGCACCGCGGCTTCGAGACCGTCACGTACATCATGGACGGCACCTTCATCCACCAGGACTCGCACGGCGGTGGCGGCACGATCACCAACGGCGACACGCAGTGGATGACCGCCGGGTCCGGCCTGCTGCACATCGAGACCCCGCCGGAGTCGCTGGTCACCAGCGGCGGCCTCTTCCACGGCCTCCAGCTCTGGGTGAACCTGCCGAAGGCCGACAAGATGATGCCGCCCAAGTACCAGGACATCCGGGCGGGCGGCCTGAAGCTGCTCACCTCGGGTGACGGCGGCGCGCTGATCCGGCTGATCGCCGGTGACCTCGCGGGCCACGAGGGCCCCGGCGCCACCCACACCCCGATCACGATGATCCACGTCTCGGTGAACCCCGGCGCCTCGGTGACCCTGCCCTGGCGCGCCGACTTCAACGCCCTCGCCTACGGCCTCGCCGGCCGCGGCTTCGCGGGCCCGGACGCCCGCCCCTTCCGTATGGGCCAGGCCGTCGTCTTCGGCAAGGGAGACTCCCTCACCATCCGCGCGGACGAGACCCAGGAGTCCCGCTCGCCCAACTTCGAGGTCGTCCTGCTCGGCGGCCTCCCGATCCGCGAGCCGATGATGCAGTACGGCCCCTTCGTCATGAACACCCACGCCGAACTGGCCCAGGCGTTCGACGACTTCCAGGCCGGCCGCCTCGGCACCATCCCGGCCGACACGGTCCTCGGCCGCTAGTCACGTCGCCCACGCGGTGCGGCCATCCCTTCGGGGAGATCCCGTGCCGCCGTGGAAACACGTACGGCTTCGTGAGCATGCACCCCGGTGCCCCCAGCCCTGGATACGCGTCCGCAGCGGGGAAGTTGGGTACGGTCCGACCGGGCCATCGGGTCGGTCACGGAGGCGAATGGTGAAGAGCGCGGGGTTAGGGCTCACGGCGTTCGAGAGCAGAGCGGGTCAGGCCGGTAGGACACTCCTGCGCAATCAGGGCTACGACGGTGGCTGGGGACTGACCCTGACGTCGGTGTCGTCGATCGTGAACACCGGCGAGGTCCTGACGGTCTTGCGGGCCGCCGGAATCGCCGGTCAGCCGGTACGTACGGCGCTCGGGTTTCTGACCGCCGCCGTTCCGGAGCACTGCCAGCCCCGGCACAAGGGCGGTCGTGGCGAGCACACCCGGTTCGTCGCGTTCGGCCTGGCCGGTCTGCTGTCCCACCCGGCATTCCTCCACCACGCCGGAGTCGCGGAGGCCGTGGTCCGGTGCGTCGGTTGGCTTGAGGGCCACGAGGTCGACCACGGCTGGCCCGAAGTGCTCGGCCTGGATGACACCTCGCTGCACCAGACAGCCCTCGTCGTGCACGCGCTGGCCCAACTCCGCGACATCCTCAACGGTTTCGGCCCCGGCATCGTGCTTCCGGGCGGGGCCGAAACCGGGCGACTGCTCCATCGTGTCGAGCCGCTGATCGACCACGGCGTGCACGGTTTGCTCTACCACCGTCGTCCCAGCGGGGCGTGGGGATGGCGTACGTACGTCGACACCGACCCGAGCCCGAGCAAGACCGCGCTGTGTTTGCTCGCGCTCTCGGCCGTAGCCTCCGGTACTGGGCCCGGCGGCGAGCCCGCCTATCGCGACATCCCCTGGGAAACCGGAGGAGTCAACGGCGCGGTGCGGACGAGGCGGCTGTCCGAGGTGGTCACGGAGGCGGGTCAGTGGCTGCTGTACAACCACCACCGTTGGGAGTCGTTCGTTGAGGACGACAAGGACGTGCAGGGCACGGCCTGGGAGCACATGGCGTACGCGCTGTGCACTCAGGCCGCTGTCCGGGCCGGAGCCAGTCCGCGCGATCCCCGGCTCGCCAAGGCATGGCGGCTGATGGACGACCTGTGGGATGCGGAGGCCTCGTTGTGGAACGAGCCGGGCGCCTCAGGCAAGCGAGCCACCATCCGGGCCGCCGCTTACACAGTGGCCGCCTACGAGGAGGCGATGCGGCGCCTGACGCGGTTGAGCCTGGTTGACGGCGATACCGAGCCTGCGGGCGAGGCACCGGCTGAAACGGCCATCGAACACGTCACGCTCGGACCCGGTCAGAGCATCGCTGTCACCGCACACGGCAGCGATACGGAGGTCGTCTGCGGTTTGTCGAACCGGCTGTTCGACCTGGTGCAGATCGTGCACGACGCCCCTGGGCAGGGGCTGACGACGGAGCGGATCGCGGGGAGGCTGTACGTTGCGCCGTCCTCGGTGCCCAAGTACGTCCAGCGCTTGAACCGGGCGGTGTCCGCAGCATTCGGCGGTGCTCCGGCCCGGCTGCTCCTGCCCGGGAAAGTCGGCGGGGCGAGTGGCTATCGTCTCGCGGGACGCGCGAATCCGAGCACCGTCACGCATTCGCCCGCGGCAGGGCGCGCTCCGCTGCCACCGGGTAGTTCAGCAGGGCGAACCGGGCCAACGACCGCACCTGGTCGAACGTCCTGAGACCGTCGATGTCGTCCAGACCGAACCAGGCCGCCCCGTACACCTCGTCGAGGTCCGCCTCCACGGCCTGTCCCCGGGTGCCCGGCTGCCGCCGGACGAAGTAGAACTGGAGCAGCGCCGGGGTTGGGAATCCTTCACGCTCGATGTCCACGTAGAACGGCACCGGCTCCGGGCTCGCGTTACCGTCGGCCGGGTGGATTACCGGCTGGGTGGAGATCGCCTCCACCAGCAGTCCGGTCTCCTCCTTGAACTCGCGCACCGCCGTGCCCGCGAACGACTCCCCGGGTTCGATATGACCGCCCGGCGGAACCCACTTGTCGAAGCGGTTGTGATGTACGAGCAGCACCTTCCCGGCCTCGACCAGGTAACCGGAGCAGCAGTACACCAGACCGGTATCGCGGGCGGTCTGGCCGTCGTGGATCAGAATCGAGCGGGGCACGCTCGCCACGATAGCCCACCGCCCCGCACCGAACTCCCTTGCCGATCAGGTGGGTTCACCGCACTGTCATCGCCCTCGCGATGACATGTCATCGGCAATGACACCGCGATGTCATCACGGGTACGTCTTCCCTGAACTGATGATGGCCGTATCCCGCCTCCGGCTCACACCGGGCCGCGGGCCGCCCTGTCGGCCGAGGAGAGGACCCGTGATGCGCACCCGTCCCGCCGCGTGGCGCACCCGGTACGAGCAGCGGTTCGCATCCCCGCAGACCGTGGTGGTGCAGCCTACGAGCTGGTGCAATCTGGACTGCCGGTACTGCTACCTGCCGTTTCGCAAGCTCACGCATCAGATGCCGGTGGACGTCGCCGTCGCCTTGGGCGCGGCGGTGGCCCAGTTCGAGGACGTCGGGCATCCGATCGGGATCGTGTGGCACGGCGGCGAACCGCTTGCGGTCGGCTCCGCATCGTTCGCGGCGCTGCTCGCGCCGTTCGAGACGCTGCGCCGGGCGGGACGGATCCAGCACTACGTGCAGACCAACGCGACGCTGATCACCGAGACGTGGTGTGATCTGCTGACCGCGTACGACGTCCGCGTCGGGGTGAGCATTGACGGCCCGGCCGCCATGAACGCCGAGCGGGTCGATCTGCGAGGCAATCCTGCCTTCGGCCGGATCCTGCGCGGAATCATCCGGCTACGCGAGCACGGCATCCCGTTCTCCGTGATCTCGGTCGTCGGCGCCGTCGGCATTGAGGCCCCCGAAGACCTGCTGGGCTTCCTCACCGAACTGGGTGCTCGCTCGGTGGGCTTCAACATCGAGGAAATCGAGGGAGTCAACACCGCCCGGAAGCCACCCACGCCAGTGCAGGCCGAGGAGTTCTGGCGGCGCACCCTGACCTGGGCCCGCGAGCACTCCGGCACCCCGCCCGTCCGGGAGATCGAACGGCTCGCCGAATACCTCCAACAGGTCCGCTCCGGACGGAAGGCCGAGTGGGACCGGCGCCGCCTCGACCCGATCCCCACCGTCTCCTGGAAAGGGGACGTCGTCCTGCTCTCCCCGGAACTCGCCGACACCACCGCCCCCGACTACGACAACTTCACAGCGGGCAACATCCTCGACCGTCCCCTGACGGAAATCCTGAATAGCGCCCACCGGCTGCGCTACGTGCGCGATTTCCTCACCGGTCTGGACCGGTGCCAGGCCCAATGCGAGTTCTTCGACTTCTGCCGTGGCGCCCAGGCCGCCAACCGCTACTTCGAGAACGGCAGCCTGACATCCACCGCGACCAACTATTGCCGGGTCTCCCGGCAGGCTCTGGTCACTGCCCTGTCCACGCTCGCAACCAAGGAGACAACCTCATGAGGATTCTGGAGGCGCTGGCCGCATCCGACGCGCCCGTCGTGATGGAGTTGGTGACTACGCACGACGCCCCAGCAGCAGAAATCGTTGAAGGGACATGGGACAACAAGCCCACCTGGGACAACTGGCAGAAATCCCCAGCTCCATTCGACAACCGCCCTACCTGGGACAATTGGAGCAAGAAGTAGCAGACGTATTCTGCGGCCGGCAGGCCCGCCCAGCACCACGGCAGCACCACCGCGCTGAAAGGCCCCCGGATGGACACCCGCACGATTCGCCGCACGACCGTCACGCTGCCCGCCCTCGGCGAGGAAGGCCTGCTCCTGTCCAACGTCACCTCGCTGGAGGGTGGCCGGGGCCGGGTGGACGGCTTCCGGTACGCCGACGCCGATCTGCGGGAACTCGACCTTTACGAGGCCCATTTGGCCAGCGGGCGGATCTCCGGTCTCAGGACCCAGCGCACCCGCCTGGACAAACTCCGCGTCGACTCTGTGGAGTTCACTGGCTGTGATCTGGCCTCGCTTCAGTGGACCGACAGCAAGATCTCCCGCACTGTCTTCCGCGACTGCAAACTCATGGGCGCCACCCTCACCGACGTCCTCCTCGACAACGTCCTGTTCGAGAACTGCAAGCTCGACTACAGCACCTTCACCCGCGTCCGGGCCACCGGTCCCGTGATCGTCGCCAGGACGTCGCTGCGCGAAACCACCTTCACCTCCGGCGATCTCGGCACCGCCCTGTTCGACGACTGCGACCTGCGGCTGACTGAATTCGACGGCGGGAGCTTCCGTGGTCTGGACCTGCGCGGCAACGACCTCTCCCAGATCCGCGGCCTGGCCTCGCTCAAGAAGATCGTCATCGACCCGGCCCAGACCCTCCAACTGGCCGGGGCCCTCACCACCGAACTGGAAGTCACCTTCGGAGACGACCTCGACGACCAGTAGCCCCGCATCTGCTCACGGAGGCATGCCATGGGTCCGCGACTGGCATTCGACACGTTCGACGACATACGCGGCCGGTGCGACATCGCGCCGGTCCGGCACACCCGTGACGTACCCGGATACGACGACGGCGCTCTCCTCCCCGACGACGACTGGACACTCCTCACCGCGCTCGACGCCGCGACGCTGCGCGCCGATGACACCACACCGGACAGCGTTCTGATCGAACTCGTCCGCCCACCGCTGCCCACCCTCTCCCCGGACGAACTCAACGGCCGCCTCGAACTCGCCGCCGGTCTCGACCCCCTCAACGGCCGCTGGCCGACTCGTCTCCTGGGATGCACAATCAGCCCCGCCCATCGCGCCACCACCACCGAGGACTTCACCACCGGCCGCCGCATCGGCCTGCACATCGACAACTTCGACCGCCTGCCGTACGCCCGCCGCCACGAGAGCCGCCGACGGCTCTGCCTCAACCTCGGCCCCGGGCCGCGCTACCTGCTCATCGGCGACCGCGACATCCAACAGATCTGCCGCACCCTCCACACCGGCACCGCACTGGAACGGCACTACCCCCACACCGACGACGTCCGCCGCTACGCTGCCGCAGGACACCCTCTGCGCTGCCTGCGTATCCGCCTCGAATCCGGCGACGGGTACATCGCCCCGACCGAACTCCTGCCGCACGACGGTTCCACCACCGGAACCGACATGCCGTCGGTCGCCGCCTTCTGGCTGGGCCAGCCACCGAGCGTTACCTGAGCGCAGGCGTTCCTGCTCTCTGTCGCTCGGCGTTCGGCGCCAGCCGGGTGAGCTCTTCTCGCAGACGTACGACGCCGGGAGCGGCCGGTGGAGATTTATCCGTCTCATGGGAACCCGGTCCGGTGCACCACCCTCTCTTCGCTTGATTCGTTTCACTCTCGACCGTGAGAACCCTGTGATGACACGCTCGATCAGCCGCCGCTTACTTCTGGCCGGTGCGACCGCCACGGCACTGCTGACCCTCGGAGCCTTCGCCGGCAGCGCCAGCGCGTCTGCCGCCCCCGCCGCCACCACCTCCACGTCGGCCTCGGCCGCAGACTCCGGCTCCCTGTCCCCCGCCGATGTCGTCAGTCATCCGTTCGTGTTCTACATCAACGGTGTCTTCGCCGAGTACCTCGCGAACATCTCGGCGAGCGGCAACTATCTGACCGTGACACGCGGTGGTGGTGGTCAGGCGTTCACCGACTGGATCAACGTGAACAAGGTCGTGCGCAACCCGAAGAACATCAGCGTCGTGCTGCATGACTACGCCGACAACCCGGTCAGGACGTACAACTTCTACGCCGCGTATCCCGTCAGCACCGCCGGTACCCAAGTCACCCTCTATTTTTCGGCGTCCAGCGTGTCGTAGGCAGGCGGGGAGCGTCACTCCTTGACTTCAAGTGTGGTTGAGCTTCTAGCGTGTTCTTCGGTTGATCGACTGACGACGGGAGAAGGCGCGCATGATCCTCGTGACGGGGGCCACCGGGAACATAGGCGGGGCTCTGGTGAAGGAGCTGCACGGGTACGGTGCCGGGGCGGTTCGGGGACTTACTCGTGAGGTGGCGCGGGCCGCGTTTCCCGAGGGGGTCGAGGCCGTTGAGGGGGACTTCGGTGAGGTCGCTTCCCTGAAGCCGGCGTTGGAGGGGGTGCGCGCGCTGTTTCTCGTGTCGCGTATCGGCTCGGACGCCGACATCCTCGCCGCCGCCCGGCAGGCCGGTGTGGAGCACGTGGTGCTGGTGTCGTCCATCACCGTCCAGACCCACCCCCACCTCGGCCCCGCCGGGGAGAACCTGGACGTCGAGCTGCTGCTCAAGGGCAGCGGCATGGCCTGGACGATTCTGCGGCCGACTCAGTTCGCCTCGAACGCCCTGTGGTGGGCCGCGGCGATCCGCGAGGGCCAAACGGTCCTGGCGCCGCATCCGGGCATCGGCATCCCCACGATCCACCCCGCGGACATCGCGTCCGTGGCGCGCGTGGCGCTGACCGAGCCCGGTCACCAAGGCCGGACGTACGCCCTGACCGGTCCCGAGCTCGTGACCGCCCGGCAGCAGGCGGAGGCCATCGCGGTCGCCCTCGGGCGCGAGGTGCCCTTCGCCGAGATCAGCCGCGAGCAGGCCCACCGGGACCTGGCCGTGTTCATGGGTGACGAGGCCGCTGACGCGGTGCTCGACGTGACGGGCGGGGACGTCAACGACGAGTTGGTGAAGGTACGCGACACGGTTTCGCGGGTCACCGGCTCCCCGGCCCGGCCGTTCCACCAGTGGGTCTCGGAGAACGTCGCCGCCTTCCGCTGAGGCGTTCCCGTGTCTACAGCAGGTGGTCGGCCTTGCCGGCCTTGATGTCGGTGATCAGGGTGCGGAGGGCTTCGCGGGTGTCGGTGAGGGGACGGTCTTCTTGGCCGTTGACGGCTATGTAGCCGTTGCCGTCGGCGTCGGTGCCGAGGCGGAAGCAGGAGCTGCCTTCGCCGCAGAAGGGGGCTTCCCAGGTGATGTCGGGCATCGGGTCTGATCTCCTCAGAGCTGGTGCGCGATCTCGCGGATGAGGTCGCGGGACCGGTCGGCGGACACGGACAACTCTTCCAACAGGTCGAGTTGCGCTCGGTATTTCGCGAGTTGCGCCTCGGCGTGGAGGAAGACCGGTCCGTGGGAGCTGTCGACCTGCACGGTGTCGAGCTGGCTCACGGCGCCTTCGGCGTAGACGACGGTGTGACCCGCGCCGGGGAAGGCCCCGTGGGCGAAGGGGAGGACCAGCACGGTGACGTTGTCCCGCTCGGAGACCTCCAGCAGGTAGTCCAGTTGGGCGCGCGCCACGTCAGGTCCCCCGAACTGCATGCGCAGCGCGGCTTCGTGGATCACCGCGACGTACGGGAGCGTGCTGGTGCCGGTGACCAGTTGCTGGCGCTCCGATCGGTGGGCGAGGCGCAGGGCGACCTCATGCTCCGGGAGCTTGGGCACCACGGCGCGGAAGATGGCTATGGCGTGGTCGGACGTCTGGAGCATGCCCGGGATGTGGACCGTGTTGGCGCCGCGCAGCCGTAACGCGCCTGCCTCCATTTCGGAGATGTCCAGGAACCCCTGGGGCAGGCTGCCCCGATAACGCTCCCACCATCCGGTGCCGCTCGGTTCGGCCATCGCGGCCAAGGCGTTGACGTACCGCTCGTCCGTGCATTCGCAGTTGACGGCCAGCTTGCGCACGCGCTCCGCGCTGATCGCCCGAAGTCCCGACTCCATGTTGGAGATTCGGCTCCGGTCGACGCCCAGGAGTCCCGCCGCGCTCTCGGCGGACATGCCCGCCGCCGTGCGCAGCCTGCGCAACTCGCTTCCCACACGCTTCTGTCGCTCGGTGAGGACCGTCCTCGTCGGCATGCCCTTCCTCCCTGTGCGTGTCTCGACCGCCTGCCACGGTGAGCATAGGCGCATGGCCGGGAGGCCATTTATTTGAAGCGCCTGGCAAAAGTGGCCCCATCCCCCTACCGTAGTAGCGCGCAGCTACGCACAACTACGTCGGAAGCGCACCGCGAGTGACGGCGGCATGCCACCGGCGAACCCTCAAGACGCCACAAGACCCCTTCGACGCAACGGAGTTCGTCATGCCTGAAATCCCCCGCTTACCAGCACTCTGGCGCTTCCCGGCGCGGCCGGAGTCCGTGCGCCGGGCGCGGCACGCCGTCGCGGAGGCGCTCCCTCGTGGAGTGGAGCCCCAACTGGCCGCGGATCTCGGGTTGGTGACCAGTGAGCTGGTCACGAACGCCGTGCGGCACGGGGACCGGTGCGAGGAGGACGCGGTCATCGAGCTGGTGCTGTGGCCCGCCGACGGGCACTACTGGGTGGCGGTGTCCGACGGCGGGCCGGAGAAGCCGGAGTTGGCCGAGGCCGGGCCGGAGAGCGAGGGCGGAAGGGGGCTGGTGCTCATCGACGCGCTCGCGGAGGTCTGGGGAGTCGTGCCGCGCCCGGTGCGCGGGAAGTCGGTGGTCGCCGGGCTCAGCGACGTCAGCCGGTCGAGGCCGGGCGGGGTTCGGACAGGCGGTTGGCCTGGTGGGTGAGCGCGCGGCGCAGGATCGGCGTCAGGGGGCGTTCGACCAGGCGGTAGATGAGGTAGGCGAGCAGCAGCATCGAGCCGATCGCGAGGGCGAGCACGCCGTAGTTCGGTATGCCGGTGTGGGCCTTCAGCTTCTCGATGACGAGCGTGCCCAGGATCTCGTGGACCAGGTAGAAGGGGTACGTCAGGGCGCCCGCCGTGGTCAGCCAGCGCCAGTCGACGTCGGCGACGCGGCGCACGAGCGTCACCGCGGCGATGGCGGCGAAGCCCGCGGCGACTAGGGCGATGACGACGGTCGGCGAGCGGTGGAAGGTGACGGCCACACCGGGCTTGGGGACGAGGCCCAGGACCGCGTAGTGCTGGCCGAGCAGGAAGCCGGTCGCGACGACGCCCCAGGTCAGCAGGTCGTGGCCGAAGCGGCGCAGCAGGTAGAGGCCGATGCCGCCGATGAAGAAGGGCGCGTACTCGGGCATCAGGGCCAGCTTGAGGAACTCCTGGCCGGAGGAGTCCGCGTACAGGGCGCCGATCGTCCACAGGGCGCAGAAGGCCAGGACGCGCTTGCGGGTGGCGCCGCGCCACAGGACGGTGACGGCGAAGAGCACGTAGAAGCGCATCTCGGCCCACAGCGTCCATGAGACGCCCAGGACGCGCTCGGAGCCCGCCGGGGTCTGGAGCATCGTGAAGTTGGTGAGCAGGTCGGTGCGCGAGACGGTCTTGTAGCCGAGGACGAACAGGACGACGGTCACCAGGATCAGCGCCGCCCAGTAGGCCGGGTACAGGCGGCTGATCCGGGAGATCGCGAACGCCTTGACGCTGCGGCCCCAGCCGCTCATGCAGATCACGAAGCCGCTGATGATGAAGAAGAACTGCACGCCCAGCGGTCCGTACGCGGCGGCGTGCGACAGGTGCGGGAAGATCTCCAGCGGCTGTCCGCGCCAGGCTCCGCTGCCCCGGAAGGCCAGGTGGTAGATCGCCACCATGAGCGCGGCCAGCAGCCGCAGCCCGTCCAGCGCCCGCAACCGGCCCTTCCCGCCGCCGCGCGGTGCCGGTGCGGCGGACACCGCCGGTACGTGGCCGGGCGACGTCGGGTCGCCGGGCGCGGTCGGGTCGCCGGGCGACGTCGGATCGTCCGTGGGTGCGGGGAGTTTCAGGCTCATCCCAGTGCTGCCTTTTCGCCGGCGTGAGTGTCAGGGCGCGCGGTCGGCCGTACGATCGCCCGTCACGTAGGCGTTCAGGCTAGGTGGAGGCACCGGCCCCACGGGGCGTTGGAGCGGGCCCAACCGCTCTGTGCGACCAGTGTTTTCCTCCGTTTCACGGCCGGTTCACACGACCGTGACGGATTCGCGTCCGCGGCCGACCCCGCCCCCCGCCGGGCGGTCACCCGATCGACGGGCTCGTCGCCTCGTACAGCTCGAACCAGATGGATTTGCCGTCGCCGCGCGGGTCGACGCCCCAGGCGTCGGCGAGCTCCTCGATGAGCATCAGGCCGCGGCCTGAGGAGGCCATCTCGCCGGGGGAGCGGCGGTGCGGCATGTCGTCGGAGCGGTCGCCGACCTCGACGTGGAGGCGGCGGGTGCCGGGCATGCCGGTGACCATGGCGGTCAGTACGGCGTCCTCGTCGGTGTGCACCAGCACGTTGGTGACGAGTTCGGAGACGAGCAGGACGGCGGACTCGACCTGGTCGGCCGAGGTCCAGTCGTGCAGCAGGGCGCGGATGTCGTCGCGGGTGGCGCGGATGCGGCCCGGGTCGGTCTGCGAGACGGTCAGCACCGCGCGGCGGACCGGGACCGCGCAGGTCGGGCCGTCGGGGTCGCGGCGCAGCAGGACCAGCGCGATGTCGTCCTCGCGGCGGTCGGCCAGCGGCCCGGTGGTGTGGTGGGAGGCGGGCCCGTGCACCGCGCGGATCAGGGAGTCGGCCAGCTCCTCCAGATCGCCCGCGGGCCCGGCCTCCAGCACATCGCGCAGCCGTTGCCAGCCGGTCTCCAGGTCGTGGCCGCCGGTCTCGATCAGGCCGTCGGTGCACAGCAGCAGCACCTCGCCGGGCTCCAGGACCAGCCGGGTCGTCGGGTAGTCGGTGTCCGGCTCGATGCCCAGCGGCAGGCCGCCCGCCGTACGCCGGACGATCGTCGTACCGTCGCCGAGCCGGATCGCGGGCTCCGGGTGCCCGGCGCGCACCACGTCGAGCGTGCCGGTCAGCGGGTCGGCCTCCAGATAGAGGCAGGTCGCGAAGCGTACGTCGGCGGACTCGTCGGCGCTCAGCCCCTCGTGCAGGCCGTCGCGCAGCCCGTCCGCCGGCCCGTCGGGGAGCCCGTCGTGCAGCCCGGCCAGAAAGCGGGAGGTGCGCGAGAGCACCGCGTCCGGGTGGTGGCCCTCGGCCGCGTAGGCGCGCAGCGCGATCCGCAGCTGGCCCATGATCCCCGCGGCCCGTACGTCGTGGCCCTGGACGTCGCCGATGACGATCGCGGTTCGGCCCGACGGCAGCCCGATCACGTCGTACCAGTCGCCGCCGACCTGGAGGCCGCCGCCGGTCGGCACATACCGGGCGGCCACCGCCATGCCCTCGATGCCGGGCCTGCGCGCGGGCAGCATCGTGCGCTGGAGGCCGTCGGTCAGGGCGCGCTCCGACTCGTGCAGATGCGCGCGGGACAGCGCCTGCGCGAGCATCCGGGCCACGGTGGTGAGCACCGAGCGCTCGTCGGGCGTGAAGGCCACCGGGTCGCGGAAGGCCGCCATCCAGGCGCCGATCGTGGACCCGGCCACGACCAGCGGGAGATACGCCCAGGAGGAGCGGCCGAACGGTTTCACCAGCGGCCAGGTGACCGGGAAGCGGTCCTCGTACGCGGCCGGCGACGGCAGATAGACCGCCTGGCCGGTACGGACCACCAGCGCGGCCGGGTAGTCGGTGTCCAGCGGCATGTCGAGGAAGGGGTCCTCGGTGCCCGCCGCCTGCCCGTGGTGCCCGATCACCGACAGCCGGTCGCCGTCCGTGCCGAAGACGGCGAGGCCGTCGGGCGAGAAACCCGGCATCGACAAGGTGGCCGCCACCCGCAGCACCTCGGCGGTGGAGTCGGCCTCGGCCAGCGCGCGCCCCGCGTCCAGCAGGAACGCCTCCCTGGCCCGCCGCCAGCCGCCGCCCGCCTGCGCCGCCGCCCGTGAGGGGCCGCCGCGCACCTCGTGCAGCGTGCCCGCCATCACCGTGCCCTGCGGGCGCACCCTGGCCCGTACCGTCCGCAGGGTCGCGCCGTCGTCGCCCACCACCCGCACCAGCGCCTCGGCGACCGTGCCCTCCGAGTAGGCCAGCGAGACCGCGCCGGCCAGCGACACGTAATCGGCGGCGTGCAGGCACGCCCGAACGGCGGACGTCCGGTGCTCGGCCGGGCCGCCGGACAGCCCGAGCAGGCGCGCGGCGCGGGCGTCGACCGTCACGGTGCCGGTGGCCTCGTGCCACTGCCACAGCCCGGTACCGACTGCGGCCAGGACGTCCTCGGTGCGCATTGTGCCAGTTTATGAGAATTGGGAGTTTATGGCCCAGTAGGGCGGCCTTCGTGGCCTTACGCCCCACCGAATCCGGAGTGAGGCCGGTGTGCGGGCGCCGGTAAGCTGTGCTGGGCCGCTGGCCCGGCCACCCACCCAACATCCAGCGTCGAGGACGAATGATGCACCGGTACCGGTCCCACACCTGCGGCGAGCTGCGCGCCACCGACGTCGACACCGACGTCCGCCTGTCCGGCTGGCTGCACAATCGCCGCGACCTGGGCGGCATCCTCTTCGTCGACCTGCGTGACCACTACGGCTTCACCCAGCTCGTCGTCCGCCCCGGCTCCCCGGTGTACGACCAGCTCAGCGGCCAGTCCAAGGAGTCCGTCGTCCGCGTCGACGGCCGCGTCCTGGCCCGCTCCGCGGAGAACGTCAACCCGGAGCTGCCGACCGGCGAGGTCGAGGTCGACGTGACCGCCCTGGAGGTGCTGGGCGCGGCCGACCCGCTGCCCTTCCCGGTCTTCCCCGAGGACAACGCGAACGAGGAGATGCGGCTCACCAACCGCTTCCTCGACCTGCGCCGCCAGCGCATGCACCGCAACATCATGCTGCGCACCCAGGTCATCTCCTTCCTGCGCCGCGAGATGACCGCGCTCGGCTTCAACGAGATGGCCACCCCGATCCTGTCGGCCACCTCCCCCGAGGGCGCCCGTGACTTCCTGGTGCCCTCCCGCGTGCACGCCGGGAAGTTCTACGCGCTGCCGCAGGCCCCGCAGCAGTTCAAGCAGCTCCTGATGATCTCCGGCTTCGACCGCTACTTCCAGATCGCGCCCTGCTTCCGCGACGAGGACTCGCGCGCCGACCGCTCGCCCGGCGAGTTCTACCAGCTCGACGTCGAGATGAGCTTCGTCGAGCAGGAGGACGTCTTCGGTGTCATCGAGAAGGTCATGACCGACCTCTTCACCGAGCTGGGCGGCGGACGCACGGTCACCTCGCCGTTCCCCCGCATCCCCTTCCGCGAGTCGATGCTCAAGTACGGCAACGACAAGCCGGACCTGCGCACCACGCTCGAACTGGTCGACGTCTCCGACGTGTTCGCCGGGAGCGGCTTCAAGGCGTTCGCCGGCAAGCACGTACGCGCGCTCGCCGTGCCCGACACCGCCGAGCAGCCGCGCAAGTTCTTCGACCAGCTCGGCGAGTACGCGGTCTCGCTCGGCGCCAAGGGTCTGGCCTGGGTCCGGGTCGGCGACGGCAACGCGTTGACCGGCCCGATCGCCAAATTCCTCACCCCCGAGGACGTCACCGCGCTGCTCGCCGCCGTCGGCGCGAAGCCCGGCACCGCCATCTTCTTCGGCGCCGGTGAGTTCGACGAGGTCTCCAAGATCATGGGCCCGGTCCGGGTCGAGGCCGCCAAGCGCACCGGCCAGTTCGAGGAGAACGTCTTCCGCTTCTGCTGGATCGTCGACTTCCCGATGTTCGAGCGCAACGAGGACACCGGGGCCGTGGAGTTCTCGCACAACCCCTTCTCCATGCCGCAGGGCGGCCTCGAAGCCCTCAACACCAAGGACCCGCTGGACATCCTGGCCTGGCAGTACGACATCGTCTGCAACGGCATCGAGCTGTCCTCCGGAGCCATCCGTAACCACGAACCCGCCGTCATGTACCGCGCGTTCGAGATCGCGGGCTACACCCGCGAGACGGTGGAGGCCGAGTTCGGCGGCATGCTCCGCGCCTTCCACTTCGGCGCGCCGCCGCACGGTGGCATCGCGCCGGGCGTCGACCGTATGGTCATGCTCCTCGCCGATGAGCCCAACATCCGCGAGACGATCGCGTTTCCGCTCAACCAGAACGCCCAGGACCTGCTCATGGGCGCGCCCTCCGAGGTCGAGGAGGCGCGGCTGCGCGAGCTCCACATCCAGCTCCGCCCTTCGGCAGGGCGCCCTTCCGCGGGCCGCTAGGACCGCGTCTCGGGAGGGGCGAGCCGGGGGGCAACCCCGGAGGCGGGTCACCGCGTTGAAGGGGTGTGGAGAGGAACAACGGTGTCGCACCCCGGTTTCGAGGAGTTCGTGGCGGCCCGCGGCCCCAGACTGCTGCGGGTCGCGTGGCTGCTGACCGGCGACCCGCACCTCGCAGAGGACCTGCTCCAGACGGTGCTGGCCAGGGTGTGGCCGAAGTGGCACCGGATCGCGGGCGACAGCCCGGAGGCGTACGTACGCAAGGCGCTGGTGCACACCCACGCCTCGTGGTGGCGGCGGCGCTGGCGCGGCGAGGTGCCGCACGGCGAGCTGCCCGACCGCCCGCAGCCGGCGGACCCGTACGGGGACGTGGACCTGGAGCAGGCGCTGGCCGCGGCGATACGGGAACTGCCGGTACGCCAGCGCGCGGTGGTCGTGCTGCGCTACTTCGAGGACCTGAGCGTGGCCGACACCGCGGATGTCCTCGGCTGCACGGAGGGCACCGTCAAGAGCCAGGCGTCCAAGGCGCTGCGGGCGCTGCGCGGACGGCTGCCCGAAGCGGTCGACACGGGCGTCGGAGGTGAACACCATGCCGGATGAGCGTTTCGCGGAGGACGAGCTGCGCGACTTGCTGGAGCGCGCGGTGCCCCAACTGCCCGCCCCCGTACAGCGGTTGGAGCGGGTCAAGGAGCGTGCGCTGCGCCGTCGCAGGCGCCGCGCGGTCGGGATGTCCGCCACCGTCGTGGTGGCGGTCGCGGCGGCCGGGACGGTGCTGCCCGGTCTCGGCGGCGCGGCGAGCGCCCCGGCGCCGCCCGCCGTCGTCACCTCGCTCGCGCCGCCCGCGTCCGGCAGCGGCGGCCCGACGGCGAGCGCTCCGACGGCGACCGGCCCGGTGGACAGCGGTCCGAGCCCGACCCCGAGCCCCGGACAGACCACCCGCGCGACCGAGTCGGCGTCCGCCGCGTCGGCGGCGGTCACGTACCACTTCCCCGAACTGGCCGGTCTCGACCTGCGGTTGCCGCCCGGCTGGACGACGGTCGTCGCGCCCAAGACGGGTGACGTCTTCGCCTCCTCGCAGGCGCTCGGCCTGCCCACCGACGGCTGCGTCAAGCCGCTGGACGGCTTCTGCACCCCGCTGGTCCGCACCCTGACCCGCGGCGGGGCGCTGATGATGCTGACGCTCCGGCACAGCAAGACGACGGTGGACAAGCTCAACGCCGACGGCCACCCGGTGACCTCGTCCGTCGTCGTCAGCGCCTGCCGGGCGGTCGGCGGCACCGCGCAGACCAAGGCCCTGCTCACCGACGCGTCCGGCTCCGACGTCCTGATCGAGGTCTCGGTGTGCCTGGCCGACGCCACCGACGCGCAGCAGTCCCAGATCAACGACGCGCTGAAGAACGCCGTCTTCTCGTGAAGGCTCCCGTGAAAGGCCCCCGCCACGTCATGCGCACCACCCGCCGCCCCCGCCGTCTCCTGGCCGCCGCCGTCCTGACCGCGCTGGCCGCCGCCCCGCTGGTGTCCGGCTGCGTGGCCGGTGGCACGGGCGTGCGGGCGTCGAAGGTCGGCGACGAGGGGCCGCTGAGCACGGTGGTGAGCGGTCCCGCGGGCCGGGCGGGCAGGTCCGCGCCCGAGCCGGTGCGCACGACACCCGCGCCGCCCGCCCAACTGCCGGGCCTGGGGCCGAAGACGCGCTCGCAGATCCCCGCCGACGCGCGGCAGGCCGTCCTGGTCACCGGCGCCGGCCCCGACTCGCCCGACGCGAAGGTCACCTTCTACACCCGCGAGAACACGGCCGGTTGGCGGCCCTCGGGTCCGGTGTGGGCCGCGCACAACGCGCTGCGCGGCTGGACCGACACGCACCGCACCGGCGATCTGCGCTCACCGATCGGCGTCTTCGGCCTCACCGACGCGGGCGGCCACCTCCCCGACCCCGGCACCGAACTCCCCTACGACCACGCGCCGATCGGCTTCAGCGTCTCCGGCACCGGCTTCAGGGGCGAGCCGCTGGCGGGCTCCTTCGACTACGTCATCGCCATCAACTACAACCACCTGCCCGGCACGTCACCGCGCGACTGGACGCGTCCGCTGGGCGCCTCGCGCGGCGGCGGCATCTGGCTGCACGTGGACCACGGCGGCCCGACCCAGGGCTGTGTCTCGCTGCCGCAGCAGGCCATGCGGACGCTGCTGCGCACCCTGGACCCGAAGCTGCACCCGGTGGTGGTGATGGGCGACGGGGCCGCGCTGGCGCGCTGAACGGCCGTACGCACGGCCCCGATCGCGTTCCTCAGGCGGCCGGCGCGTCCGGGTCGCCGCCGAACCGCTCGATGTACGACGCCAGGTCCTCGTCGGAGATCTTCGCGAAGAGCACCGGCGGCACCGTGAAGGGGGTGCCCGCGGGCACCGAGTCCAGCGCGCGGGCCTCGTCGGCGGTGACCCAGCGGGCGTCGTCGGCGGGCAGCGCGAAGGCGGCCCGCATGGCGGCGGCCGAGGCCGGGATGAACGGCTCGGACACCACCGCGTAGAGGTGGATGAGATTCATCGCGGTACGCAGCGTGAGCGCGGCGCCGTCCTGGTCGGTCTTGATCTCCATCCAGGGGGCCTTCTCCTCCAGGTAGGAGTTGCCCGCACTCCACAGCGCCCGCAACGACTGCGCGGCCTTGCGGAATTGCAGCGTCTCCATGTGGCCCTCGTATTCGGCGAGCAGCGCGGCGATCTGCTCGCCGAGCTTCGCCTCGGCGGCGCCGGCCGCCGAACCCGCGGGCACTTCGTCGCCGAATCGCTTGCGCGAGAAGGACAGGACGCGGTTGACGAAATTGCCGAGGGTGTCGGCGAGGTCCTTGTTGACGCCCGCCGCGAACAGCTCCCAGGTGAAGGAGGTGTCGTCGGACTCCGGCGCGTTCGCGATGAGGAAGTAGCGCCAGTAGTCGGCGGGCAGCAACTCGAGGGCGGCGTCGGTGAAGACACCGCGGCGCTGCGAGGTGGAGAACTTGCCGCCGTAGTAGTTCAGCCAGTTGAAAGCCTTGACGTAGTCGACCTTCTTCCACGGTTCACGGGTGCCCAGTTGGGTCGCCGGGAACATCACGGTGTGGAAGGGCACATTGTCCTTGGCCATGAACTCGGTGTAACGGACCGTGTCGTCGGCCTCGTACCACCACGACTTCCAGTCCCGTACTTCACCCTCGGACGCGGCGTCGGCCCACTCCTTGGTGGAACCGATGTACTCGATGGGTGCGTCGAACCAGACGTAGAACACCTTTCCGTCCGCGGCCAGCTCCGGCCAGGTGTCGGCCGGTACGGGAACGCCCCAATCCAGGTCACGGGTGATCGCCCGGTCCTGGAGTCCCTCGGTGAGCCATTTCCGCGCGATGGACGAGGCCAGGGTGGGCCAGTCGGCGCCGTTCGCGTCGATCCACGCCTCGACCTCGCCGGCGAGCTTGGACTGGAGGAGGAACAGGTGCTTGGTCTCGCGGACCTCCAGCGCGCTGCTGCCGCTGATCGCGGAGCGCGCGTCGATGAGGTCGGTCGGGTCGAGCACCCGCGTGCAGTTCTCGCACTGGTCGCCGCGGGCCTTGTCGTACCCGCAGTACGGGCACGTGCCGACGATGTAGCGGTCGGGCAGGAAGCGTTCGTCGGCGAGCGAGTAGACCTGCCGGACGGCCCGCTCCTCGATGAAGCCGTTCTCGTTGAGCCTGCGCGCGAAGTGCTGGGTGATGTCGCGGTTCTCCGCCGAGGAGCTGCGGCCGAAGTGGTCGAAGGACAGCTCGAAGCCGTCGTAGATCGCCTTCTGCGCGAGGTGTGCCTGGCCGCAGAAGACGTCGACCGGCAGGCCCGCCTCCTTGGCGGCCAGCTCGGCGGGGGTGCCGTGCTCGTCGGTGGCGCAGATGTAGAGGACGTCGTGGCCGCGCTGCCGCAGATACCGCGAGTAGACGTCGGCCGGGAGCATGGACCCCACCATGTTGCCCAGATGCTTGATCCCGTTGATATAGGGGAGGGCTGAGGTGATGAGGTGACGCGCCATTGCGGGCTGCTCCCAATTCGTTGCGGGGAGTGAGTAATTCCTCTACGGACGGTCAATATCGTATCGGACGACCGGGGGGCATCCGCCGCCCCTTTTCCGGGTAGCCGGGCTGTGAAGGGCTGTGAACAGCCCCGGGGGGTCGAGCCCTGAAGATCACAGCGAGTGACTGCACGTGCACATGCACGTGCACATGCACGTGCCTGCCCAACGAGTTATGATCTGCCGTACCAGACATGGCACTTATGGGGAGTGGCTGATGCGCCGGACGCACAACGGAATGGCTGCAGAAGACCTACGTGGAGTGGTCTGGCAGAAGAGCCGTCACAGTAATGCCAATGGAACGTGCGTCGAGTTCGCCGCCCTGCCCGACGGCGAGGTCGCCGTACGGAATTCGCGCTTCCCCGAGGGTCCGGCGCTGATATACACACGTGCGGAGATCGAATCGATGATCATCGGCGTGAAAGCCGGTGAATTCGACCACCTGGTCCCGTAATGCGCCGGTTGCGCCGCGACCCGCGTGGAACCGGCGGAACTAACAGGGTCCGCCCGGTGTGAGAAAAAGCGCCCAGACGACCTTTCCCGTGCCGCTCAGCGGGTGCCATCCCCAGTTCTCGCTGAACGAGTCCACCAGATGAAGTCCGCGGCCGGTCTCGGCCACGAAATCAGGGTCCTTGGCGACGGGCGCCACCCCGCTGGGGTCACGCACCGCACACACCACGCGCGAGGTCCAGCGCACCAGGCTCAGCCGTACCGGGGCGCCGGGCGCGCCGATCGGCACCGCGTACCGCAGCGCGTTGGTCACCAGCTCGGACGCGACCAGTTCGACCGAGTCGCGGAGCGTGGACAGATCCCATCGTTGGAGCGTCGCGCGCGTGAAGTGACGTGCCTCACCCACTGACTCCAGGGCGGCGGGCAGCTCACAGGTGGCTCCGTTACCCGAGGCCACGCGCTCAGGCGCGAGCACTCCCTGCCATAACGGCTCCAGCACGGCGACTGCCTCTGCCTTCATACGTGCCCCCGGGGTATCTGCACGTCCACCATGCTCATGGATCAGCACCCTCCGATGCAAGAGCGTCTGCACGTGCATCTGCAAGGAATTGATGCACGTGTCGGTGGAGAGTGACCGAACGGGTACACCGCGCAGTCCGTTAGTGGCAGACTGCTGATGAACCAAGGGCGGAGCGTGACCTATGAGCGCAGGGCAGCCGGGAGGCGGGTCCATCGTGCGACGAATGCTGCTCGGAGCGCAGCTGCGGCGGCTGCGTGAGTCCAAGGGCATCACCCGCGAGCTGGCGGGCTACTCGATCCGGGCCTCCGAATCGAAGATCAGCCGCATGGAGCTGGGAAGAGTCAGTTTCAAGGAGCGTGACGTCGCCGATCTGCTGACCCTCTACGAGGTCACGGACGAAGCCGAGCGGGCGGCCATGCTGGGCCTGGTCCGCGAGGCCAACGCGGCCGGCTGGTGGCACGGATACGGCGAGGTCATGCCGACGTGGTTCCAGACGTACGTGGGCCTGGAGGAGTCGGCCGCGCTGATCCGCACCTTCGAAGTGCAGTTCGTGCACGGCCTGTTGCAGACCGAGGACTACATAAGATCGGTGATCCGGCTTGGTCACCCCGAGGCAGCCGTGCCCTGGGTGGAAAGACGAGTCGGTCTACGCCTGGAGCGGCAAAAGCTTCTCGTCTCCGAGCAGGCGCCCCACTTCGTCGCCGTCATGGACGAGGGCGCGCTGCGCCGTCCGTTCGGCGGCCGGCAGGTGATGATCGACCAGGTGCGGCACATCCTGGAAGCCGCCGAGCGGCCCAACGTCGACGTCCGCATCCTGCCGTTCGCCACGGGCGGGCACGCGGCGGGCGGCGGCGCCTTCACGCTGCTGAGCTTCCCGGAGTCCGATCTGCCGGACCTGGTCTACCTGGAGCAGCTCACCGGGGCGCTCTACATCGACAAGCCCGACGAAGTGGTCGAGTACCAGAAGGCGATGAACGCGCTGAGTGATGTCGCGCTGACGCCCACCGCTTCCCTGGACTGGCTGAACTCCTTCCAGCGCGAACTGTGAGTCGTGCGCCCGGGGCCGACTTCCGCCGATGACGGCGGGAGCCGGCCCTTCGCGTGCGCCCCGGCCCTTTGCGTGCGCCCCGAGCCCTTCGCGTGCGCGCCGCGCCACGGACAGCCGCGGATGCGGAGCTTCCGCTCCCGATTCCGTCACCCTCCCCGCATTGACGATTACCGAAATGCGCACCACGTACAGTGTCTCGCCGGGCAATTCCCCCGAGGCGGAGCCGGTGTGACGCGCGTCATACGAGCGGGATGGTTCAAGTGGTAAACGTTGGGGCTTCGTCGTGTGCGTGCGAGCCACCGGACTGAAGGTGTGGGAATGGGCGTTCGTGGGCGCAAGCGAGAACCCAAGCGCAGTCGCAAGCGCTGGATCATCGCGATATCCGTCGCCTTCGTGGTGCTGCTGGCCGGCGGCGCCGGCGCGATCTACCTGAAGCTCAACGCCAATATCTCGACGTTCGACTCGGCGGGGCTGAGCAAGAACCGGCCCAAGGCCGGGCCCGCGGACGCCAACGGCCACACCGCCGTCAACGTCCTGCTGATCGGCTCCGACACCCGCTCCGGCGCGAACGGCAAGCTGGGCGGCTCCGCCTCCGGCGACATCGGCCGCTCGGACACCACGATCCTGCTGCACGTCTACCCCGACCACAAACACGCGGTGGGCATCTCCGTACCGCGTGACTCGATGGTCGACATACCCCCGTGCCTGCTGCCCGACGGCAAGTGGTCGCCGGACCAGCCCAGGGCGCAGTTCAACTCGGCGTTCTCGATGGGCGACACGGCCAAGGGCAATCCGGCGTGTACGCAGAACACCATCGAGAAGCTGTCCGGGCTGCGCGTGGACCACACCATGGTGGTCGACTTCGAGGGCTTCGCGTCCATGACCTCCGCCGTGCACGGCGTCGAGGTCTGCGTGCCGAACAAGATCTACCAGGGGGACATGAACCCCAACCGCGGCAGCAAGGGCAAGGTCGTCCTCGACGCGGGCATGCAGAATCTCCAGGGCCAGCAGGCACTGGACTACGTCCGCGTACGGCACGGGGTCGGCGACAACTCCGACGTCGGCCGCATGCTGCGGCAGCAGGCGTTCCTGTCCGCCCTGATCGCCAAGATCAAGGGGCAGGGCATGAACCCGACGACGCTGCTGCCGCTGGCCGACGCCGCCACCAAGTCGCTCACCGTGGACCCGGGGCTCGGCAGCGCCACCAAGCTGATGTCCTTCGGGCTGTCGCTGAAGAACATCGACCTCAAGAACATCCAGTTCATCACCGCGCCGTGGAAGTACGACGGGCCGCGCATCGACCTCGTCCACCCCGACGTGGACGACCTCTTCGCGGAGCTGCGGGCCAACCGGACCCTGGAAGGCGTCGACGCCTCGGGCAAGCCGAAGTCGACGGCCTCCCCGACGCCCGCCGCCACGGTCGACGGCACCGGCGTCTCGGTCGGCGTCTTCAACGGCACCACCGTGGACGGGCTCGGCGGCAAGGCCGCCGACAAGCTCAAGGGCTCCGGCTACACCGTCACCGGGACCTCCACCGCCAAGTCCCAGGACCACGCCACCACCCGTATCGAGTACGGGCCCGCCGACAAGGCGCACGCCACCGAGCTCGCCAAGCTCTTTCCCGGCGCGGAGCTCGCTCCGCTCGCCATCTCGGGCATCAATCTCGTCGTCGGCCAGGATTTCGCCTCGGCGGCGAGCAAGCCGAAGCCGTTGCCGACCAATCTCACGCAGCAGGCTCGCGCCGCGGACACCGACCCCTGCAAAAAACTCTCCTACGGCTAGCCCCCCGCCGGGCCCCTCCCGGGCAGGGGCGCTCTTCCAGGGGCCCGACCCCTGGGCGGTTCCTCTGCGCTGGTCGGCACGCCGATTTTTTTAGGGGCGCGGCCCCTGGGCGGTTCCTTTGCGCTGGTCGGCACGCCGATTTTTTAGGGGCGCGGGGAACTGCGCGCTCAGCCACGGCGGTGGTGCGCCGTGAAAACCGGCCCCAGTGGGGCAGATGCGGTTGTTTTCGGGCTGAAAGCCCGGTGGGGGCTGGTCGCGCAGTTCCCCGCGCCCCTAAAAAGATCGGCCCACCGTCCGGGCCAGGTGCGGGCACGGGGGCCGGGCCCCGGAAAAGATCCGGCCCACCGTCCCGGCCAGGTGCGGGGGCCGGGGCGGCGCCCCGGGAAAGATCGGCCCACCGTCCGGGCCAGGTGCGGGGACGGGGGCGGGGCCCGGGAAAGATCGGCTCACCGTCCTGGGTGGGGGCGGGGCCCGGGGGCTAGTCGGCTACGGCGGCTTGGGCCGTGACACGGTTGATGCGGCCACGGACGAGATATTCACCGGGAACGGCGTTGCGGGCACCGAATTCGGCCCCCCGGGCGGAGCCCATGTAGCGGGAACCGATCTTGGTGGACCAGTGAAGCAGGGCGGCGGGGTCCTCGACGAGCTCGGCGGTGCACTCGAAGAGGACGTAGGAGTAGGGCGGCTCCTGATCGTCCACGCAGAGCGCGAAGCGGGCGTCGCGGCGCAGGGCCTTGCCCTTGAGCGAGTCGCTGCCGGTGTTGAAGACGACGCGGATGTCGGAGGGGTCGGTGTCGTCGAGCAGGAACCAGACGGGCGTGACGTGGGGACCGCCGTCCTTGCGCTGGACGGCGAGCTTCCCCGTGCGGGTACCGGTGGAGGCGAAGGCGCGCCATTCGGCCTCGGTCATGTGCTGCATGGGGTCAGGTTAGGGCCGGGCGGGTCCGGGGGTCAGGCCGCCCCGCCGTGGGCGCGGGCGGCGGCGCCGCGTACCTCCAGGCCGTCGAGGAGGTCGGCGGTGGCCGCGGCGACGGCGGCCACGGCGGCGTCGAAGACCTCCCGGTTGTGCGCGGCGGGCGCACGGAAACCGGAGATCTTGCGGACGTACTGGAGCGCCGCCGCTTCGATGTCGTCCTCGTCCGGATCGGGCGTCATCGGCGGTCGCAGGGTCTTGATGCTTCTGCACATGCCTCCAGTGTCGCGCGGGGGTACGACATCGCGACCCGAACTCGGTCGCGGCGGCCCCTTGGCGTGCGGCCGTCGCAGTGCTTCAATGCTCTCCATTGGTTAGGAACCTTTCCTAACTGCACAGCAGGCCCCCGCAGTTGGCCGTTCCTCCGACGGCCGGAAACGGAGACGCACGTGCACCGATCCCCCCACTCGCACCGCTCGAACCGGCGCCCCAGCCGCCGGATAGCCATGATCGCCGCCGTCGGCGTACTGGCGGGCGGCGGCGCCTCGCTGGCCCTGGCCACGGCGGGCAACGCGGCCACCGCGCCCGGCGCGCACGCCGCCGCCGTCGCGCCCAAGGCGGCGGCAGCCGGTCTCGCCGACCCGCACAAGAAGGAAATCGCGATGGAGCTGGTCTCCAGCGCGGAGAACTCCTCGCTGGACTGGAAGGCCCAGTACAAGTACATCGAGGACATCGGCGACGGCCGCGGCTACACCGCGGGCATCATCGGCTTCTGTTCCGGCACCGGCGACATGCTGGACCTGGTCAAGCACTACAACGACCTCAAGCCCGGCAACGTCCTGGCCAAGTACCTCCCCGCGCTGGAGAGCGTCAACGGCTCCGACTCGCACTCCGGCCTCGGCTCGGCCTTCGTGAGCGCGTGGAAGACCGCCGCCAAGGACACCGTCTTCCAGACCGCGCAGAACGACGAGCGCGACCGCGTCTACTTCAACCCGTCGGTCAACCAGGCCAAGACGGACGGCCTCGGCACCCTCGGCCAGTTCATCTACTACGACGCCATCGTGATGCACGGCCCCGGCGACGACTCCGTCAGCTTCGGCGGCATCCGCAAGACCGCCATGAAGAAGGCCAAGACCCCGGCCCAGGGCGGCAACGAGACCACGTACCTCAACGCCTTCCTCGACGCCCGCAAGGCCGCGATGAAGACCGAGGACGCCCACGACGACACCAGCCGCGTCGACACCGAGCAGCGCGTCTTCCTCAACGCGGGCAACCTCAACCTGGACCCGCCGCTGAAGTGGAAGACGTACGGGGACTCGTACCAGATCCTGACGCTTCCGTAGCGCCCGACGCTTCCCGCCCCCGGCCCGCCGACCCTTGTGTCGGCGGGCCGGGTACGCTCCCGGGGTCGGATGCAGAGATCGGATGTATCGAAGGAGCCGCCGCCCATGCTGCGCTACGGACTGACCCACCCCGCGATCCTCGCCGCGCTCGCCGCCGCGGGCCACGGCTCCCGCGTCCTGATCAGCGACGGCCACTATCCGCACACCACGGGCGCCAACCCGGCCGCCGAGCGCGTCTACCTCAACCTCAGCCCCGACCGGCTGCTGGTCACCGAGGTACTGGACGCCCTGGTCGACGCGATCCCGATCGAGGCGGCGGCCGTCATGACCCCGCCGCCTGACCGTGACGACACTTCCGAGACGTCCGACACTTCCGACCTTTCCGCGCCGGAGATCTTCGCGGAGTTCCGTGCCGCCCTCCCCGGCCTCACCCTCGACGGCCTCGACCGCTTCGCCTTCTACGACGCGGCCCGCGGCCCCGACACCGCCCTCGTGGTGGCCACCGGCGACCGGCGTACGTACGCCAATCTGCTGCTCACGATCGGAGTGCGGTCGGAGGACCGCTGAGCGGCGGACGGCCTTCGCCCCCTGCCGTCCCGGCCGGGTGGCGGCTTACGCTGGGGCCCACACGCTGTGCACGCTCGACACGGGGGTTCCTTCCGTATGAACTGGCTCTGGTGGGTGATCGCCCTCTTCGCGGTCGGCGGTTTCACCTCGATCGCCGACACCGTCCGCACCGCGCTGCGCACCCGGCACGAGCGCACGATGGAGCGCCTTGAGGCGGACCGCAAGGAGCGCCGCGAGCTGGAGGCGGCGGGGCGCGGCCCCGAGCCGGTCTGCGGCTGCACCCACCACCTGGCCAAGCACGACAAGTCCGGCCGCTGCCACGAGACCGTCGAGGTCCCCACGGCCTGGGACGCGGACAAGAAGCCCACGCACTACGAGCCGGGCACGTGCAACTGCCAGCAGTACGTGGGTCCGCAGCCGCTCACCACGCTCTACGCCCAGGAGATCACCGACCTCTGACGACGCGTCAGCGCGGCTCCCGCGTGACGGTCGGCAGCGCGCGGGCCAGGGCGCGGGCGGTGCGCGCGGCGCGGGACTCCGCGCGGGCGACGGCGTCCGGCGCCGGGCCGAGCAGACCCTCCGCGAGGAAGAGGACCAGGCCGTGCGCGGCCGAGGAGACGTCCAGTATCAACTCCACCGCGCGGTCGCCCGAGGTGAGGCGGCGGGCCGTCGGGAGCACGGCGGTCAGCACCTGGTCGCCCGCCGAAGCCAGGCTCGAATAGCGGGACTTGTCGAGTCCCGCGCTGAACGTGATGTCGAACAGGGCCCGTTCCTCCACCGCGAACCGGACGTAGGCGGCGGCGAAGTCCGCCAACTGCTCGACCGGGTCCGCGGATTGACGGACGGCGGCCGAGAACCGGCGGTGCTGCTCGCGGTACCCGCGCTCGGCCAGCGCCGCCAGCAGCGCGTCCCGGTCGGCGAAGTGCTTGTACGGCGCCGCCGCGCTGACCCCCGCCCGCCGACTGGCCTCCGCGAGCGTGAAGCCGTGCGGCCCGCGCTCGGCGACGAGGCCGAGGGCGGCCCGCTCCAGGGCGTTGCGGAGGTCGCCGTGGTGCTGTCCACTGCGGCGGGCCGGTGCGGTGCGCTCGGCGGGAGGCGTCATATCCGCAGGTTAACACCCGTCACCACAAGGTGAATCGCCGTAACCTCAGGCGTTCATGACCGGCGAGGGGCGCACCATGAACACGTCGACCGCGTCCTCCGTCTCCAGGACGAAGCCCCACCGTTCGTAGAGCCGCCGGGCGGCGCTGCCCTGGAGGACGTTCAGCCGTACGTCCTCGCCGCGCGCGTCGGCGCGGCCCAGCAGTTCCCGCAGCACGGCCGAGCCCAACCCGCGCCCCTGGTAACGGGGTTCCAGATAGAAGTGTTCGAGCAGAGCGCCGCCGGTCTCGGCGGGCCGCAGCGTCACGCACCCGGCGAAGTCCCCCTCGACGGTGACGACCGAGGTGTACCGCGTCGAGAACGAGTCCCGCAGCCGCTGCCGTACCCGGTGCCCGTCGTACCGCCCGAGCCGTTCCAGATCCGCCCGCATCACGACGGCCCGCAGCTCGGCTATCGGCTCCACGTCCCCCGCGACGGCCGCGCGCAGCGCCCACCGCAGGTCAGCGCTCTGTACCGCCCCATTCGTCCGCATCCCCCAAGTATCCGCGAGCGCCCGCGCCGCCCCGCCCCGGCCCCCCTCGCGCCACCGCCCCGGCGGCAGACCGCGGGGCCACCGCCCCGGCAGCAGGGCTCGGGAGAGTCGTCCGCGCCGTCTTCCGCGAGGCGTACGGAGGCGCGGGTCAGGTGCCGGGGGTCCCGACGGGGCTGAGCGCCTGGGTGCCGACGACGCCGAGCAGGGTGAGGCGTTCGGCGTCCTCGGTGCCGGGCTCGGCGGTGTAGACCATGATCCGCAGATCGCTTCCGGCGACGCTGAGGATGTCGCAGTCCAGGGTCAGCGGGCCGACCACCGGGTGGTCGATCGTCTTGCGGGAGGCGTCGTGCCGGGTGACCTCGCCGGATTCCCACAGCTCGGCGAAGCGCGGGCTGCGGGCGCGCAGCTCGGCGACCAGGCGGCGCAGGCGCTGGTCGGCGGGGTAGCGGTTGGCGGTGGCGCGCAACTGGGCGACCTGGGAGATCTCCAGCAGCCGCAGCGACTCGGGGGTGTGGCGGACCCGGGAGCCGGAGCCGAGGAAATTGCGCCAGATCGCGTTGCGGTCGTTGCCCTGCTGCTGCCCCATCAGGGCCACGTACAGGGGGTTGGCCAGCAGCAGCGTCCACGCGGCGTCGCTGACGGCGACCGGCGTCCCGGTCAGCCGGTCGAGCATGCGCTGCACGCTCGGCGTGATGTACGCGGGGACGGTGCCCTGCCCCGGAGGGACGAGTCCGGCGACGTGGAAGAGGTGCTCGCGCTCGGCGGTGGTCAGCCGCAGCGCGCGGCCGAGCGCTTCGACGACCTGCTCGGAGGGGTTGGCCGCGCGGCCCTGTTCGAGCCGGGTGACGTAGTCGACGGAGATCCCGGCGAGCAGGGCCAGCTCCTCGCGGCGCAGCCCGGCCGCCCGCCGGTGGCCCCCGGCGGGCAGCCCGGCCGCCTCGGGGGAGACCCGGTCGCGCCAGCGCCGTACCGTGTGCCCGAACTCCGTGGTCGCCATGGTTCCACTGTGCACCGTGCGGCCCGCGCCGTCCTGGTACCGGCAGTCCCAGGAAGACCGGGCCACTGGCTGCCCCGGCGGGCCTGCCGCACCGTGGACGTATGACAACGACACTGATCACCGGAGCGAACAAGGGCCTCGGCTTCGAGACCGCCCGCCGCCTGCTGGCCGCGGGGCACACCGTCTACGTGGGCAGCCGGGACGCCGACCGCGGGCGGGAGGCCGTCGAGCGGCTGGGCGCGGGCGCGCGGGCGGTCCGGCTCGACGTCACCGACGACGCGTCCGTCGGGGCCGCGGCCGAGGCGATCGCGGCGGACGGCGGCCTCGACGTCCTGGTCAACAACGCGGGCATCGAGAGCAGGACCGCCGAAAACGGCGTCGTCGGCGCCGCCGACCTGACCGCCGACGTCATGCGGGAGACGTTCGAGACGAACGTCTTCGGCCTGGTGCGCGTCACCCACGCGTTCCTGCCGCTGCTGCGCCGCTCGGCCGCGCCGGTCGTGGTCAACCTCAGCAGCGGGCTGGCCTCGCTGTCCCGGCTCAGCGCCCCCGGCACCCCCGCCTACGCGTATCCGGGCGTCGCGTACCCGGCGTCGAAGACCACCGTGAACATGATCACGGTGCAGTACGCGAAGGCGTTCCCCGAGATGCGGATCAACGCCGTCGAGCCCGGTTTCACCAAGACCGATCTGAACGGGAACACCGGGGTCCAGACGGTCGAGCAGGGCGCCGAGATCATCGTCCGGATGGCGCAGGTGCCGGCCGACGGCCCGACCGGCGGGTACTTCGACGCCGAGGGGCCGCTGCCCTGGTAGCCGCGGCCCCTGACGGGGCGGCCCCGACGGCCCCTGTACGCCGGGGCCGCGGGTGCCGCCCGGCTGGGTCTCAGCCGAACATGCCCGGCTCGTAGTCCCCCGCCGGCTGCTGAATGATCACGTTCAGCCGGTTGAAGGCGTTGATCAGGGCGATGCCCGTGACAAGGGCGGCCAGCTCCTCCTCGTTGTAGTGCTTGGCGGCGTTCGCCCACACCTCGTCCGCGACGCCCCCGGCCGCGTCGGCGATACGGGTGCCCTGCTCGGCCAGCTCCAGGGCCGCGCGCTCGGCGTCGGTGAAGACCTTGGCCTCGCGCCACGCGGCCACCAGATTGAGCCGCTGCTGCGTCTCCCCGGCCGCCGCCGCGTCCTTGGTGTGCATGTCGGTGCAGAATCCGCAGCCGTTGATCTGGCTGGCGCGCAGCCGTACCAGTTCCTGGGTGGCGAGCGGCACCGTCGAGTCCGCCAGCACTTTGCCGGCCGCGGTGAGGTGCCGCAGCGACTTCGCGGCGAGCGGGCTCTCGAAAAGGTTCAGACGGGCTTCCATGGCGTTACTACTCCTCGGGCTCGTGCGTTTCCGCGCCGCCGCCGCCCTTCCACGACGTCCCCGGCGCACGCACCTCCCTGACGCCCCGCCCCACCCCGATGTGACCGCCCCCCGAAGTGACCCCCGTCTCCCCTCCGGGGGCGGGGGCGGGCGGGAGGGCGGTTATGTCGCTGAGGGGGAGGCGGGCGGGCGGGTGGGGAGGAGGGGTTTGCAGGTGGTGTAGGCCTTGGCCGTCTTCGGGTCGGAGGTGTTGAGGTCGCCGAAGCCGAAGCCGCCGCGGCGGGTGGTGGGGGAGCCGGAGGCGTTGGGGGAGGGGGTGGGGAGGGTGACGCCGTGGTCCTTGAGGCAGCTCGTGAACGCCTGGAAGGCGGAGCTGTCGCCGCCGGGGCCGCCGCCGCGCTGGCCGTTGAACTGGGGGCGCAGCGAGGCGCATGCCTCCATGGCCTTCTGGGTGGCCGGGTCGGCGGACTCGCCGCCGAAACCGCCGAAGCCGCCTGAGCCCCCGCCGAATCCGCCGCTCGGGCGGCCCGAGGGACGGCCCGAGGGACGGCCCGAGGGGCGGCCGGACGCGCGGTCGGAGGGGCGGCCGGAGAAGGACGGCAGCTTCACGCCGTGCTGGGAGAGGCAGTCGCGGTAGGCCGCCATGTCCTGCGCGCCGCCGGAGGCGCCCTTGGCGGAGGACGACGGCGAGGAGGAGGACGACGCCTTCGCGTCGGCGGACGCCGAGCCCGAGGAGCCCGACGACGAGCAGGCGGTGAGCAGCAGCGCGCCCGAGGCGAGGACGGCGACGCACGCGCCCGCCCGCAGCGCGGAGCGGCGCGCGGACTGCCGGGTGGTGGTCAGGGTCATGACCGTGGTCTCCTCGGATGCGGGGGCGGGGGGCGCCGCTCACCCACGCGCACGCGCGGGACACGAGCACCCATGAGTGGCGGCGCATGAGTGAACCGCCGCGAGTTAGGCACAGCCAGGGCGCGAGCTGTGAGTTCCCGGGGAGCCGGGGCGCGCGAATCGGCCGTCGCGACCCGTACGGGCCCGCCGTACGGTCCGGTTGAGACGTAAAGCGACCGCTTCGTGCCGTGGCGGGGCGGCCTCGCGCACGGCGCCGTTCCCAGGAAACTCCCAGCCTTCTCCCAGGCCATCAAAGGCGTCGGCGGCCAGGATGCGCGCCATGAAGGTGCTCCCACGGCGGCGCAGGGCCGTCCTGATCAACTCGGTGCTCGGCGTGGTGGTCCTCGCGGGCGCAGGCGGCGCCTACGCGGCGGTCAACAACGGTGACAGCGGCAACACCCGTGGTACGGGCGCGCGCGTGGTGACGGTGTCCAAGGGCACGGTGCTGGCGACCGTGTCCGGCTCCGGCACGCTCGCCTCGCCCAGTGACGCCGGTGTGGACTTCACCACGGGCGGCACGCTCACCGAGGTCGACGTGAAGCCGGGCGACAAGGTCACCAAGGGCCAGGTGCTGGCGAAGGTCGATCCGACCGACGCCAAGGAGACGTTGCAGCAGGACCAGGCGACGCTGACGGCGGCGCGGGCCAACCTCACCAAGGTCGAGGCGGGCGAGCTGGTCACCTCCGCCACCGGCTCCGGCACGGGCTCCAACACCGGCTCCGGCGGCTCGCGGGACGCCGCCTCGACGCCCACGCCGTCCCCCACCTACACCGTCGACCCGGCCCAACTCGCCCAGGCGCAGGCCCAGTTGACCCAGGCCCAGAACGCCGTGGACGCCGACCAGCGCGCGGTGGACGGCACCACGCTCAAGGCCCCGGTGTCCGGCACGGTCGCCTCGGTCTCGGCCGCCAAGGGCCAGACGGTGTCGGGCACCGGCGGCACCGGCAGCGGCTCGGGCGGCCAGGGCTCGAACTCCAGCAGCTCCAACTCCACGTCGAGCAGCAGCGGTTCCAGCACCCCGTCCGGCTTCGTCGTCCTGACCAACCCCACCGGCATGCAGGTGACGGCGAACTTCTCCGAGGCCGACTCGCTGAAGGTCAAGGCGGGCCAGCCCGCCACCGTCACCCTCAACGCGCAGTCGAGCACGGTGCTCAACGCCAAGGTGCTGTCGGTCAGTTCGCTCCCGGTGAGCAGCGGAAGCGGCAGCGGCGGCGGGAGCAGCAGCGCCGTGCAGTACGCGGCCACGCTCGCCATCACCAGCCCCACCGCGGATCTGCGGACCGGCCTGAGCGCCAGTATCCAGGTGATCACCGGCTCGGCGTCCGGCGCGCTGAACGTGCCGACCGCCGCGGTCTCCGGTACCGGCGCCAACCGTACGGTCACGGTGGTCAACTCCGACGGCAGCACCACCCGTACGTCCGTGACCGTCGGCGTCGAGGGCGACACCGCCGACCAGATCACCAGCGGTCTGAAGGAGGGCCAGCAGGTGCAGATCGCCACGGTCGCGTCCTCCGGCAACGGCGGTTTCCCGAGCGGCGCCTTCCCCGGCGGCCTCGGCGGCGGCGCGAACCGGATCGGCGGCGGGGGCGGCGGTTTCCGTACCGGCGGTGGCGGCGGTGCCGGCGGTGGCCGCGGATGAGGCCCGCCCTGCGGCAGCGCCTCGGCGGCCTGCGGCCCGGCGCCCGTACCGGTGACGCCGAAGAGAGTCCGGGCGCGGAAGAGACCTCGGGCGCCGAGCAGACCTCGGGCGTCGAGCAGATCTCGGGCCGCGAGGAAACCGCGGGTGTCGGAGAGGACGACGACAGCCCCTGGGGCCGCCCGCCGGTCATCGAGGTGCGGTCGCTGCTGAAGACGTACGGGCACGGCGACGCCGCCGTGCGCGCGCTCGGCGGCGACCCCGACCCCGTCACCGGCGTCTCGCCCGGCGTGAATCTGCTGGTCGAACAGGGCGACATGGTGGCCGTGATGGGCAGTTCCGGGTCCGGCAAGTCGACCCTGATGAACATCCTCGGCTGCCTCGACATCCCCACCGAGGGCCGCTATCTGCTCGACGGCATCGACGTCGGCGGCCTGGACGAGCACCAGCTCTCGCTCGTCCGCAACCGTAAGATCGGCTTCGTCTTCCAGTCGTTCAACCTCGTGCCGCGCACCCCCGCGCTCGCGCAGGTCGAACTCCCCCTGGCCTACGCGGGTGTGCGGTCCGCCGAGCGCAGGAGGCGCGCGCTGGCGGCGCTCGCGCTGGTCGGCCTCGCCGACCGCGTCGACCACCGGCCGAACGAACTCTCCGGCGGCCAGCAGCAACGCGTCGCCGTGGCAAGGGCGTTGGTCACCGCACCGGCCATGCTGCTCGCCGACGAGCCGACCGGAAACCTGGACAGCCACAGCACCGAGGAAGTGCTCGCCATCGTCGACCGGCTCAACGCCTCCGGGCGCACCGTCGTACTGATCACGCACGAGGACGAGGTCGCCCGGCACGCCAAGCGGGTGATCACGCTGGTCGACGGCCAGGTGGTCGAGGACCGGCGCCAGGCACCGGCCGACGGCCCGCCGCCCGCGCTGCGCGACCCTGCGTCCTTCGCCGCGCACCACCCGCAGGACCCGGTAACCGGCGGCCGGCGTCAGGCCCTCACCGGAAGCCGCCACGGCAACGGCAGGACGGGCATTGGCGGTACGGGCAGCGGCGGCACAGGCAACGGCGGTACGGGCGTAGGCAATACGGGCAACGGCTTCGGAAGCGGGGGCACCGCGTGAACCCCTTCGAGACCCTCCGCTTCGCCTTCGGCGGCCTCGCCGCCAACAAGGTCCGCTCCGGACTGACCATGCTCGGCGTCCTGATCGGCGTCGCCGCCGTCATCATCCTGCTCGCGGTCGGCAACGGCTCCTCGCAGTCCGTCAAGGACTCCATCGAGAAGCTGGGCACCAACTCGCTGACCATCTCCTCCGGCGCCGGATTCGGCGGCGGTTCGTCCTCGTCGGCGACCACCGTCAAGCCGCTGACCGTGGACGACGCGCGGGCGCTCGCCGACCCGACGGCCGCGCCCAGCATCGAGTCCGTCGCCCCCGAGGTGACCACGTCCTCGCAGACCGCGCTGTACGAGGGCACCTCGCACGACGTCGCGCAGGTCGTCGGCACCTACCCCGCGTACTTCAAGGCGTCCAACAGCAAGGTCGCCAAGGGCGACTACTTCAGCGCCGACGACGTCCTCAACTCCCGCAAGGTGGCGGTGATCGGCTCGACCACGGCCACCGACCTGTTCGGCACGGCCGACCCGGTCGGCAAGAAGGTGGTGCTCGGCGGGACGCCGTTCACGGTCGTCGGCGTGCTGGAGACCAAGGGCGGCACCGGCTTCCAGGACCCGGACGACATCCTGGTCGCGCCGCTGCCGACCGTGCAGAACGCCTTCACCGGCTTCGGCTCGGTCAACCAGATCCTGGTGGAGGCCACGTCGGCCGACGCGACGACCCCGGCGCAGAACGAGATCACCACGATCCTGATGGGCACGCACGGCATCAAGGACGCCAACGCGCTGGACTTCCGGGTCAGCAGCCAGCAGTCGCTGCTCAGCACCCAGTCCGACACCAACAGGACGTTCACGGTGCTGCTCGGCGCGGTCGCGGCGATCTCGCTGCTGGTCGGCGGGATCGGCATCACCAACATCATGCTGGTGACGGTCACCGAGCGGACCCGCGAGATCGGCATCCGCAAGGCGATCGGCGCGCCCAAGGGCGTCATCCTCGGGCAGTTCCTCGCCGAGTCGACCCTGTTGTCGCTGGTCGGCGGCGGGCTCGGGGTGGTGGCGGGACTGATCGGCTCGCGCTTCACGATCGTCGGCATCAAACCGGTGATCATCCCGGAGTCGGTGTGGGGCGCCTTCGCCATCGCGGTCGCCATCGGCCTGTTCTTCGGCGGCTACCCCGCCAACCGGGCCGCCGCCCTGCGGCCGATCGAGGCCCTGCGCCATGAGTAGGCCGTCCACCACCACACCGCACGACGTACGAGGGACGAGGGAGAACCGGACATGGCGCGACGCCGCACCGAACTCGTGAAGGCCGACGCCGACACGGAGCTGCTGCCGCTCACCGACACGTTCGGCGAGGTGGAGATCGTCGAGCGGCCCGGCGAGGCGGTGCTCACCGAACGGCCGGAGGACGTCCTGTCCGAGCCGCCGGACGCCCGTGACATCTCGGCCGAGCTGGCCGCCCCGCCGCGCCGCAAACTGCCCTGGCTGACGCTGCTGCTGTCCGCGGGCGTCGTCGCCGCGGCGGCCTTCGCGGGCGGCGCGCTGGTGGAGAAGAACCACCTCAACGGCCGTTCGTCCGGCGGCGGTTCGGCAGCGGCCCGCGACTTCGCCTCGGCCTTCGCGGGCGCCAACGGCCGTACGGGCACGGGCTCCGGTACGGGTACGGGCTCCGGTACGGCGCCGGGCGCGGCTCCCGGCGCGGGCGGCGGCACAGGCACCGGCGGCACCGGCTCCGGCGTCACCGTCGGCACCGTCAAGCTGGTGGACGGCGACACCATCTACGTCACCGACGCCCAGGGCAGCATTGTCAAGGTCACCACCGGCGGCTCCACGAAGGTCACCGTCACCAAGGACGGCAAGACCTCGGATCTCCAGCCCGGCCAGAGTGTGACCGTACGCGGCAGCGCGAACTCCTCAGGCGACATCGCCGCCACCACCGTCACCGAGGGCGCGGCCACCGCGGGCGGCTTCGGCGGCGGCTTCGGAGGCTTCGGCGGCCGTGGCGGTGCCGGAGGTGCCGGAGGCGCGGGCGGCGGTACGGGTACGGCGGGCGGCTCGGGCGGCTCGGGCGGCTCGGGCGGCGGTACGGGCAACTGACCCCGCCTTCACAGGACGGGAGCGTACGGTGCGAAACCGCACCGTACGACGGGGGCCAGGAGGACTCCATGGACACGACGCCCGAGGCCAGCCTGCTGGTCGTCGACGACGAGCCCAACATCAGGGAACTGCTCTCCGCGTCCCTGCGCTTCGTCGGCTTCAAGGTGGTCTCCGCCGCCTCGGGCGCCGACGCGCTGGCCGCCGTCGCCCGTGAGCGCCCCGACCTGGTCGTCCTCGACGTGATGCTGCCCGACATGACCGGTTTCGCGGTCGTCCGGCACCTGCGCGAGGAGTCGGGGCCGCACGCGCGCCCCGGCAGCGGTGCCGCCGACCGGCTCCCCGTGCTGTTCCTGACCGCCAAGGACGGCGTGGACGACAAGATCAGCGGCCTGACGGCGGGCGGCGACGACTACGTCACCAAGCCGTTCAGCCTGGAGGAGCTGATCGCCCGCATCCGCGCGATCCTGCGCCGCACCGGCGGCCCCACCGACGAGGGGCGGCTGGTCGCGGGCGACCTGGAGCTGGACCCGGTCGGCCACCAGGTGCTGCGCGCCGGCCGCCCGGTCTCCCTCTCACCCACAGAGTTCAAACTGCTCGCCTACCTCATGGCCAACGCCGACCGCGTCGTGTCCAAGCTCCAGATCCTCGACCACGTGTGGGCGTACGACTTCGGCGGCGACCTCAGCATCGTCGAGTCGTACATCTCGTACGTGCGCCGCAAGGTCGACTCCGGCGCCGACGGCACGGTCAAGCTGATCCATACGGTGCGCGGCGTCGGGTACGTGCTGCGCCGACCGCAGGGCTGACGCCGTGCGCACCGTGCGGTCCCTCAGCTCCCTCAGGTCCCTCCGCTCGTTGCGGCTCTCCGCGCTCTCGCTGCGCTCCCGGCTGGTGCTGCTCTGCCTGGTCCTCGTCCTGCTCGGCCTCGCCGTCAGCGACACCGTCGTCCTCGGCACGGTCCGCGGCCAGCAGGTGCGGCGCGTCGACCAGCAGCTCCAGCGGTACGGCGAACCGCTCGCGCGGCGGCTCGGCACCGACGGGGTGCCCGCGCCGCGCTACGTACGGCCGGGGCCCGGCGCGCCGCGGCCGTGGCTGCCCAGCCAGTTCGTGGTGGCCTTCGCCGCGGCGGACGGGCGGGTCTCCGACCAGTTCCGGCTGCCGGTCTCGGCCGGGGACCCGCGCCCGCTGTGGCCGACGATGGACGCGGGGTCGCTGCGCGAGCGGCTGGGCAAGCCGTTCGACGTCGCCAGCGACCACGGCGGCGGGCGGTGGCGGGTGCTGATCGAACCGGTCGCCGCGGGCACGGCCGCCCCCTCCGCCGACCTGCCCGCGGGCGTCGTGGTCGCCGCGTCCCTGGACGAGGTGTCCTCCACGGCCTCCCACCTGCGCACCGCGTTCCTGCTGATCGGCGCGGTGGTCGCGGCGCTGCTCGGGGTGGCGGGCTGGTTCGCGGTACGGGCCGGGCTGCGGCCGCTGCGGCAGATCGAGGCCACCGCCGCCGAGATAGCCGCCGGGCGCCCGCTGTCGCACCGTATGCCCGCCGCGTCCCCGCGCACCGAGGCCGGGCGGCTGTCCGCCGCGCTCAACGGGATGCTCGCGCAGATCGAGTCGGCCTTCGCGGCGCGCGCGGAGTCCGAGAAGCAGATGCGCCGGTTCGTCGCCGACGCCAGCCACGAACTGCGCACTCCGCTGGCCGGTATCCGGGGCTTCGCGGAGCTGTACCGCATGGGCGCGCTGCCCGACGAGGCCGACGTGAAGCGGACGATGACGCGGATCGAGAGCGAGGCCGTACGGCTCGGCGGCCTGGTCGAGGATCTGCTGACGCTGGTGCGGATGGACGAGCAGCGGCCCGTGCAGCTCGCCCCGATGGACCTGCGCACCCTGGCCGTGGACGCCCTGCACGACACGACCGCCCTCGATCCGTCCCGGCCGGTCTCCCTCACCGGGCCGGGTGGGTCAGGGTCCGGCTCCGGCTCCGGTCCCGGTCCCGGTCCCGCACCCGTGCTCGGTGACGAGGCCCGGCTGCGGCAGGTCGTCGCCAATCTCGTCGGCAACGCCGTCGCCCATACGCCTCCCGGCACGCCCGTCCGGATCGGCGTCGGCACCGTCGGCGGACACGGGGTCCTCGAAGTCGCCGACGCCGGGCCCGGGCTCGGGCCCGACCAGGCCGCGCGGGTCTTCGAACGCTTCTACCGCGTGGACGCCTCCCGCAGCCGGGGCGCCGGGGGCGGCGCCGGTCTCGGGCTCTCCATCTGTGCCGCGTTCGCTGCCGCTCACGGTGGGTACATCGAGCTCGACACGGCTCCCGGCCAAGGCGCCCTCTTCCGCCTCCGCCTCCCCTCCGCTTCCCCGCCCCCACCGGCCGGTGGCCCGGACACCACCGAACTGCCCCTCCGGGGCGGGCGGTGACCTGCGCGGCCAGCCCCCACCGGCCCGGTGGTCCGGGGACAGCCGATCTGCCCCGCTGGGGCGGGTGGTGACCTGCGGCAGCGTCGTGGCTGGTGGCGCAGTTCCCCGCGCCCCTTAAAGGATCGGCTCGCCGCCCGGGCGAAAGACGGTGGGCCCCGTTAGGGGCGCGGTGACCTGCGCGGCCAGCCCCCACCGGCCCGGTGGTCCGGACACCACCGAACTGCCCCGCTGGGGCGGGTGGTGACCTGCGGCAGCGTCGTGGCTGGTGGCGCAGTTCCCCGCGCCCCTTTAAAGATCGGCTCGCCGCCCGGACGAAAGACGGTGCGCCCCTAACGGCACGTGGCTGAGCGCGCCCACGCGGCGGCAGCCGCAGATCAGGAACAGTCCCGCGCCCCTTAAAGGATCGGCTCGCCGTCCGGGCGAAAGGGGGTGGGCCCCGTTAGGGGCGCGGGGAACTGCGCGAGCAACCCACCACCGGCCGGTGGTCCGGGGACAACCGGTCTGCCCCGCTGGGGCGGGTGGTGAGGTGCGGGAGCGTCGTGGCTGGTGGCGCAGTTCCCCGCGCCCCTAAAGGCACGTGGCTGAGCCGCCCGGGCGGCGGCGGCCGGGGCTACCAGGCGAAGGCTTCGGGGGAAGGGCCGGGGCCCGGGAAGATGGCGTCGAGGGCGGCGAGAAGGTCCACGGAGAGGTGGAGATCGAGGGCGCGGAGGGCGCCGTCGAGGTGGGCGGGGGTGCGGGGCCCGATGATGGGCCCGGTCACGGCGGGCCGGGTGAGGAGCCAGGCGAGGGCCACCTCCCCGGGGTCGAGCTCGTGCTCGGCGAGCAGATCCTCGTAGCGCTGAACCTGGTCGCGGACCACCGGATCGGCCAGGCCCCGCGCCGAGCGCCCGGCGTGGGTGCGGGAGCCGCCCCCCTCACGGGACTTGCGGATGGCGCCGCCCAACAGCCCCTGGTGCAGCGGGGACCAGGGCACGACACCGAGCCCGTACGCCTCGGCGGCCGGGAGGACGTCCATCTCGGCGGTGCGCTCGAAGAGGTTGTACAGGCACTGCTCGCTGACGAGCCCGAGCGAACCGCGCCGCGCCGCCGCCTCGTTGGCCTGCGCGATGTGCCAGCCGGCGAAGTTGCTGGAGGCGGCGTAGAGCACCTTGCCCTGCTGGATCAGGACGTCGATCGCCTGCCAGATCTCGTCCCAGGGCGTGGCCCGGTCGATGTGGTGGAACTGGTAGACGTCGATGTGGTCGGTGCCCAGCCGCTTCAGGCTGGCCTCCACCTCGCGGCGGATGTTGAGGGCGCTCAGCCGCTGGTGGTTCGGCCAGGGCTCCTCCTGCCAGGGGTTGCCCTGCGTCATGTTCCCGTACAGCTTGGTGGCCAGCACCACCTTGTCGCGGCGGTCGCCGCCCTGGGCGAACCAGCTTCCGAGGATCTCCTCGGTGCGGCCCTTGCGCTCGTCCACGCCGTAGATGTTCGCCGTGTCGAAGAAGTTGATGCCCGCGTCCAGCGCGGTGTCCATGATCGCGTGGCTGCCGGGCTCGTCGGTCTGCCCGCCGAAGTTCATGGTGCCGAGGACGAGACGGCTGACTTTGAGGCCGGTGCGGCCGAGCTGGGTGTACTTCATGGCTCCACAGCCAACACCTTGGAGTGCGCTCTATCGCAAGGGGCGGGTCTCAGTGATGGACGAGCCTCGGCCGGTCCGGCGGGACGTTCTCGTCGACCGGGCCCGTACGGGCGTCGGGGCCGGTGTCCGGTTCCGCGTGGCCCGCGCCGTCGGTGGCCGTGTCCCCGGCCACGCGGTCGAAGAAGCGCAGGATCTCGACCGGGAACGGCATCACGAGGGTGCTGTTCTTCTCGGCGGAGACGTCCACCACGGTTTGCAGCAGCCGCAGTTGGAGGGCGCCCGGAGTGTTGGCCATCGTGGCGGCGGCATCGGTCAGGCGCTGCGACGCCTGGAATTCGCCCTCGGCCGCGATGACACGGGCCCGCCGTTCACGTTCGGCCTCCGCCTGCTTGGACATCGACCGCATCATCGACTCCGGCAGCGCGATGTCCTTGATCTCCACGCGCTCGATCCGCAGGCCCCAGGGCTCCTC
Source organism: Streptomyces sp. NPDC008079 (assembly GCF_042957385.1). Classification (NCBI taxonomy): domain Bacteria; kingdom Bacillati; phylum Actinomycetota; class Actinomycetes; order Kitasatosporales; family Streptomycetaceae; genus Streptomyces; species Streptomyces sp. NPDC008079. The sequence continues at coordinate 310,751 of NZ_JBIBIC010000001.1, read as the reverse complement.
GGTCGGCTCGTCCATCACCGTCTTCAGCTCGGCGTTGACGTGGTCGCGGTCGGACAGCAGCGTGTCGAGGTCGGCGCGGCCGATGACCGACCGGAGCGAGGTCTGCGCGATCTGGGAGACGGCGCTGGGGTAGTCGTGCACGTTGACCAGGGCCTTGACCGGGTCCAGGACCCGGAAGTAGACGACGGCGTCGACGGTCACGGTCACGTTGTCGCCGGTGATGGCGCCCTGCGCCGGGACGCCGAGCACCTCGGTCTGGATGGAGACCTTGCGCATCCGGTCGACGATCGGGCGGATCGTCCGCAGGCCCGGCTGCCGCAGGTTCGGCAGCAGACGTCCGAAGCGGAAGACGACGCCCCGCTCGTACTGCTGCACATCGTGCAGGCTCATGGCGAGCAGGATCAGTCCGATCAGGACGACCACCACCAGCACAGTGATCAGAGCAACCATCGATCTCACGACCTTTCGGCGTGGCCGAAGACAGGCGCGCGCCGCACAGGCACGTGCCGCACCGCCACGCTCACCTGCACTTTCAGCCTACTCCGGCAGCCGCTTCCGGGGGCTGTCACCGGTCGCGGGCCGACTCCTCGGCCGACTGTCGGCCGACTCGAACTTCTGGGGGCCAGGACGTGAGCCGGGTGGTCAGGCCGCCCACGGCGGTACCGGGTCGTGCAGGTGCCGCGCCCGCTCGACGAATTCCACCAGCGCCACGCGCTGCCCCGGGCTCAGCTCCCCCGCGAGCCCCGACTCGCGGATGTGCGCCCGCACCAGCAGGTAGTGGCTGTCGAACATCCCCATGCCCGGCAGCGCCCGCAGCAGCGCCTCCACCCGGATGCCCGCCGCGTCCTCGTCGCCCGCCGCCGCCCTGCGCAGCACTCGCGACAGCCCCACCATCCCCTCCGCCGCCACCTCGCTCAGCACCAGGGCCCTGCGGTGACTGGCCTCCCAATCCTCAGGGTCCGTGGTCCCACGGTGACGCGACCCCATGATCGTCATGGCCACCACCTCGCTCCCTTTAGTCCCTTTTATCCCTCTCCCCGGACGAGCGTACGCCCGTCCCCCCGCCCCGCAAACGGCTCACTCCCCGTGACCGTACCGGGCCCCTGCGTGGGTTTTCCCAAGGCCGGGTCACCGGCGGCGGCCGTCGGTTACTGTGCGCGAATGTCTTACGCGCGGATGGACGGCGGGCGGAGCGCGCGGGGCGGCCCCGCCGGGCAGGGCGGATACGGCGCGTACGGCGGCTATCGGACGGGCCTGCTGTGGCTGGGCGCGGGCGCGGCCTTCGCGGTGCTCGCACTGGGCCTCGCGGTCGCACTGTTCGGCATGATGGAGTTCGACGAGCGGTGCGCGCAGGGGATGACGAAGGGCCCCGGCCCGCTGGTGCGCACCCGGAACCAGGCGTTTCCGCCCGCCACCGTCTGCGAGTTCCGCGACGGCGACGTGACCTCCGTCGGCGGCGGCGCGCTGCTCACCGGACTGCTCTGGGCCGCCTTGCTGTTCATGACCGCGTGCGTGTTCCTCGCGCTGCTCGCCGAGTGCTTCGAGCCGCCGCTTCGCGGAGCCTTCGCCAGCGAGCTGGTCGTGCCGATGTCGCGGGACGAGAAGGTCCGCCGTACGGGGGCGGCGTTCTTCGTCACCGGCTCCTTCTTCCTGATGATCTACGCGCTGGCGGGCTGGAAACTGCTGGCCGGGCCGTCCTCCGCGTGCTCGGCGGGCGCCGACTGGGGCAGCGGCCCGCCGCGCACCGTGACGTACAGCTTCTTTCCGCCGCAGGCCACCTGCCAGTACACCAGCGGCATGACCGACCGGATCAACCCCGACTGGCTGGCCTCGCTGACGGCCGAGATGATCGCCCCCGCGCTCCTGGCGGGGCTCGGGTTCTTCCTCGCGTGCCGCCGCAGGAGCGCGGAGCGCCGGACCGGGCGACCGGCCGGGCGACCGACGGGGCGACCGGCCGGGCGACCGACGGGGCGACCGGCCGGGCGACCGGCGGACGCCACGAGCGCCGACCGGACACCGGCGACGTAGCATCGCCGCATGGAGCAGCGGATTCTTGGCAGGACGGGCCGGAAGGTGTCCGTCGTCGGGCTCGGGACATGGCAGTTGGGTGCCGACTGGGGCGAGGTGCGCGAGGCGGACGCCTTCGCCGTGCTGGACGCGGCCGTCGCCTCGGGCGTGACCTTCTTCGACACGGCCGACGTGTACGGGGACGGCCGCAGCGAGCAGTTCATCGGGCGGTATCTCAAGCAGCGCCCGGACGCCGGGGTGTTCGTGGCCACCAAGATGGGCCGCAGGGCCGAGCAGGTGCCCGAGAACTACGTACTGGCCAACTTCCTCGCCTGGAACGACCGTTCGCGCGCGAACCTCGGCGTCGACACCCTCGACCTGGTGCAGCTCCACTGCCCGCCCACGGCCGTCTACTCCTCGGACGAGATGTACGACGCCCTGGACACGCTGGTGGCGCGGGGGCGCGTCGCGGCGTACGCGGTGAGCGTCGAGACGTGCGAGCAGGCGCTGACCGCCATCGCGCGGCCCGGCGTCGCGAGCGTGCAGATCATCCTGAACCCCTTCCGCCTCAAGCCGCTTGAGGCGGTGCTGCCCGCGGCGGCCGAGGCGGGCGTCGGCATCGTCGCGCGGGTGCCGCTGGCCTCGGGGCTGCTCACCGGCAAGTACACCCGCGACACCGTCTTCGCCGCCGACGACCACCGTACGTACAACCGGCACGGCGAGGCGTTCGACCAGGGCGAGACCTTCTCCGGCGTGGACTTCGAGACCGGCCTCGACGCCGCCGCCGAATTCGCCGCGCTCGCGCCCGAGGGCGCCACGCCCGCGCAGACGGCGCTGCGCTGGATCATCCAGCAGCCGGGCGTCAGCAGCGTCATCCCCGGCGCGCGCGATGTCGCCCAGGCGCGGGCCAACGCCGCCGCTGCCGCGCTGCCGCCGCTGACCGACGCCACGCTGGACGCGGTGCGCGAGCTGTACGACCGCCGCATCAGGGCGCAGGTGCACGGCCGTTGGTGAGGCACGGCTGAGGCACGGCTGAGGCGCGGCTGAGGCGCGGCTGAGGCACGGCTGAGGCACGGGTGCGCCGCCGGGCGGTTCGTGACCGACGGGTGCCGACCCGCTCGCCGGGCCGCCGCCCGCAGGGCCTACCGTCTTGCGGATGACTGCGAATGCTGCCAATGCTGAATTCCCCGGCGCCAGCGGGCCGTACGCCACCACCGAGGCGGAGCCGCGCGAGGTGGGCCGGGTGCGGACGTCGTACGCGCCGGATCACGACGGTGACCCCGACCCCGGGGAAATCGTCTGGACCTGGGTGCCGTTCGAGGAGAACGACGGGCGCGGCAAGGACCGGCCGGTGCTGGTCGTGGCGCGCGAGGCGGGCGGCACGGTGCTCGCCGTCCAGCTCTCCAGCAAGCGCCACGACAACGACCACGAGTGGGTGCCGATCGGCACCGGGCCCTGGGACCGTGAGGGCCGCGAGTCCTGGGTCGCCGTCGACCGCGTCCTGCGCCTGCACGACCAGGGCATGCGGCGCGAGGCGTGCGCCCTGGACCGGGGCAGGTTCAACCTCGTCGTGAACCGGCTCAAGGAGTTGTACGGCTGGGCGTGAGCCCCCGGTCGCGCATGACGCGTCGGGCTGACGCGTCGGGCTGACGCGTCGGGCTGACGCGTCGGGCTGACGCGTCGGGCTGACGCGTCGGGCAGCCGCGTCCACCTCCGCGGCGGTGGACGCGGCTGCCCGTACGTCGACGCGTACGCCGTACGAATGCCGGCCGCGTCGTACGGTTACGGCTGCTCGTTCGACGGACGGGTGCCGCCGCCGAGCTGGTCGTTCAGCTTGTCCTGGACCTGGTCGACCTGGCCGCTGTACTTGTCGCCGGTCTTCTTGTCGACCATGTCACCGGCCTTTTCGACGCCTTGGTGCGCCTGGTCCTCGTGACCCTTCAGCAGGCCCTTGAGCTTGTCGAGCATGGACATGGCTGCCCTCCTTGGGGGAACGCCTTGCTCTCCCCGTTGCCCTCCCAGCATCGGGGCCCCCGAAGGTTTTCGCATTCCGGACAGGTCCGGACGAGTTCGTACGCTCTCCGGGGACGCCTTCCGGAGCGTTTCCGCGGCGTACGGTCCGGTGAACGTATCCGCGTACCGGCGTATTGGCGTGTTGGCTTACTGAAGTACCGGCGTACGGCTCAGGCGGCCTCGGCGGTCGCGCCGTCCAGCGCGGCCAGCAGCCAGTCGTGCGTGCTGCCCGGGGTCGGCTCCGCCGGGCCGAACAGCTCCCCGGCGAGCTGCCAGTAGCGGTCGATCCGGGGGTCCGCGCCGAGCACCCCGCCGAGGCGGCGGCGGAAGGCCGGGGTGTCGCGGGCGCCGCGCGAGCGGGCGTACGCGGCGACGAAGCAGTCCAGCGCCTCGCCCTCTTGCGGTCGCCGCCCGGCCCGCAGGTGCGGGGCGGCGAGCCCGTACGCCTCGATGAGGCCGTCGTACAGGACGGCCGGGCGGTAGCCCTCCTCGGGCCGGTGCGCGGCGGGCTGGGTGGGGTCGCGGCCGTCGCCGGGGCTCGTGCCGGAGGCTTTTCCGGAGATCTTTCCCGCACCGTCGCAGCTCCCCGACACCAGCGCGTGCAGGCGCGCGAAGGCCAGGGCCTGCGCCGGGGTCGGCGCCTCGGGGAGCTGCGGAATCGTCCCGTCGAGGATGGCCGAGACCAGCCGGGCGGGCATCCGCGGCGGCAGCCAGCGCCGCCAGAAGCGGGCCATGGCGGCGGTGCTGGGCGGGCTCGGCAGCGCGCCGACCAGCAGCAGCCGCTCGGCGCGCTCCCCGGGGCCGCAGTCCTGGAGCGCCTGGAGCGCGGCCTCGCGCCAGCGCAGGGCGGCCAGGCCCGCGCCGACCTCGCGCAGTTGCCCGGCGATCAGGCCGTCGAGCACGTCGGCCGCCGCGTCGGCCCCGGCCGCGCTCGCGCGGTCGTCCTCGTCGAGGACCCGGTGGACGTCGGGGACCGCGAGGCCGAGGCCGCGCAGGGAGCGGATCGTGCGGAGCCGGTCGAGCGCGGCGGGGCCGTACCTGCGGTGGCCCCCGCTGCTGCGGCGCGCCTCGGGGAGCAGGCCGCGGTCGGAGTAGTAGCGGACGGTCTTGACGGTGACGCCCGCGCGTTCGGCGAGTTCCCCGATGGTCCACAAACGGTCAGGCGGCACGGCTTGAACCTCCCTCAGGGGGAGTTCCTACGGTACCCGCGGCCGGGAAAGCGGCCGTTCCGCAGGGTGACCGAGGAGATCTCATGACGGCGTACGTACTGGTGGCAGGCGCTCACACCGGCGGCTGGATCTGGCGGGAGACCGCGCGGGCGCTGCGGGAAGCGGGCGCGCGGGCGTATCCGGTGACGCTCACCGGCATGGGCGACGGCGGCCGTCCTGCCGGGCCCGACACCGATCTGGAGACGCACATCCGGGACGTGCTGGAGGTGATCGACGCGGTGGCCGCCGCCGAGGGGCCGGTGGTGCTCGTCGGGCACGACTACGGCATCCACCCGGTGGTCGGCGCCGCCGACCGCCGCCCGGCGCGTACCGCCCGCGTCGTCCATCTGGACACCGGTATCCCGCGGGACGGCGATCCGCCGCTCGCGCTCTACCGCGACCAGGAGCTGCGGGACCGCGCGCAGGAGGGTGACGGGCCGGTCCCGCCGCCGTCCGGCCCTGAGGAGTGGGCACGGCACGGCAGTACGGCCGGGGTCCCGGCGGACGCGCTGGCCCGGCTGACCGACCGCGCCGCTCCGCAGCCGCGCGCCACCCTCACCCGGCCGCTGCGCCTGACGGGCGCGGTCGCGGCGCTGCCGGTGACGGGCGTCTTCTGTACGGCGAACGGTTCGAGCATCGCGCTGGTCGAGACGCTGGTCGGGCTCGGCGACCCCCGGCTCGCCGTGCTCACCGAACCGCGGGTGACCTTCTTCGACCTCGGCACCGGGCACTGGCCGATGCTGTCCGCTCCGCGCGGGCTGGCGGACGTCCTGCTGCGGGCGGTCGCGGGGGAGGGGCGACGGCTCGCGCCCAGGGGTGAACAGGCCCCCCGGCAGCGGCCGTTCCCCCTCCCCGTCCCCGAACTCCCCCGCGAGCGGCACGGTCGCGTCGACCTCCACCTTCCCCGTGCCGAACGCCCGTCCCCCGCCGTCGTGTTCGTCCACGGCGGCCCCGTATCGCCGGACGTCCGCCCGACTCCGCGCGACTGGCCGGCCTTCCTGGGCTACGCCCAACTCCTGTCCTCCCAGGGCGTGGTGGCCGCCACCGTCGACCACCGCTTCCACGACCTCACCGACTTCGACCGCGCGGCCCACGACGTGGCCGAGGCCGTCGCCCTCGTCCGGGCCGACCCCCGCGTGGACCCCGACCGTGTCGCCCTCTGGTTCTTCTCGGCGGGCGGCCTGCTCTGCGCCGACTGGCTCGCGGCCCCGCCGCCGTGGCTGCGCTGCGTCGCCCTGAGCTACCCCGTCCTCGCCCCCCTCCCCAACTGGGGCCTGTACGCCACCCGCTTCCACCCCGCCCCCGCCGCCCTCCCCACCGTCCTCACCCGCGTGGCCCTCGAGGTCCCCGAAATCGCCGCCACGGTCGACCGGTTCATCGCCTCGGCCGCCTCCTCCGGCGCGCCCCTGGAGGTCGTCGAAGCCCCCGAGGCCCACCACGCCTTCGAATCCCGCGACCCCGCCCGCGTCTCCACCCCGCCCCTGCGCGCCGCCGTCTCCGCCGTCCTCGGCCACCTCACGGCGTGAGCGCGGCTCGGAATCCCGGACGCCGGACGCGGGGCATCGCAGTGGCGGTCGCCGGGACGGCCCCGAGCCGAGCTTATTGACAACGACAACCGTTTTCGTATAGTGGACGTCATGGCACGCAACGAAGTACGTCCCGTGATCAAGCTCCGGTCCACCGCCGGTACCGGATTCACCTACGTCACCCGCAAGAACCGTCGCAACGACCCCGACCGCATGGTGCTGCGCAAGTACGACCCGGCGGCGGGCCGGCACGTGGAGTTCCGCGAGGAGCGCTAGGCCCTGACGGGGTCAGAAGAAGGTCGGCTCGCGAGGGGTGTAGGGGGCCTCGAGGGAGTCGACCTCCTCCCGGGTGAGCGTGAGGTCGAGCGCGGCGGCGGCGTCGGCGAGGTGGTGGGGCTTGGTCGCGCCGACGATGGGGGCGGAGACGACCGGGTTCTTCAGCACCCAGGCCATCGCGACCTGGGCCATGGGGACGCCTCGGTTCCGGGCGATCTCCTGGACGGCGTCGACGATGGCCCGGTCGGCGTCGAGGAAGATCGGGCGGTCCTGCGGGTCGACGGTCCGGTTGACGGCCGCGCGCGGCGTGGAGCGCTCGCCCCAGGGCCGGGTGACCAGCCCGCCGGACAGGGGACTCCAGGGGATGCTTCCCACGCCCTGGTGGGCGAGGAGGCCGAACATCTCGCGCTCCTCCTCGCGGTGGAGCAGGCTGTACTGGTCCTGCATGGACACGAACCGGGTCCAGCCGTGGAACTGCGCGGTGTGCTGCATTGTGGCGAACTGCCAGGCCCACATCGACGAGGCGCCGATGTAGCGGACCTTGCCCGCCTTGACCACGTCGTGCAGCGCCTCCATCGTCTCCTCGACCGGCGTCTGGGGGTCGAACCGGTGGATCTGGTACAGGTCGACGTAGTCGGTGTCCAGGCGCCGCAGCGAGGCGTCGATCTGCTCCATGACGGCCCTGCGGGACAGACCGGAACCGCCCGGGCCCTGGTGCATCGGCGCCCACAGCTTGGTGGCCAGGACGATGTCGTCACGCCGGGTGTACTTGCGCAGCGCCCGCCCGACGATCTCCTCCGAGGTGCCCAGGCCGTAGATGTTCGCGGTGTCCCAGAAGGTGATGCCGAGCTCGACGGCCCGGCGGAAGACCGGCTCGGCCGCGTCGTCGTCGAGGGACCAGGTCAGTCTGGTGGCGGGGTCGCCGAAGCTCATACAGCCCAGGGCGATCCGGCTGACCCTGAGCCCTGACGTTCCCAGTCGCGTGTACTCCATGGCCTGTTCCTCCTCGGTGACGCGGAGCCGCTCGCCTGCTCCGGGACGGCGGATCGCCTTCCCTTCCCACCGTGGCATGAACCGCTGCCCATGGCCTCTCACCAGGGGATTCCTGCTGTTACAGGTACTGACGGAGCCTGTCAGGCGGGCGAAAACAGCCGTACGGTTGGACGCATGGACGCCCGCACCGAATTCCGCGACTTCCTCACCTCGCGCCGCGCCGGGATCACCCCGGAACAAGCCGGCCTGCCGGTCGGCGGCGGATTCCGCCGGGTGACCGGGCTGCGCCGCGAGGAGGTCGCGCTGCTGGCGGGCGTCAGCGCCGACTACTACATCAAGCTGGAGCGCGGCAACGCCCGCGGCGTCTCCGACGGCGTCCTGGAAGCCCTCGCGCGCGCCCTCCGCCTCGACGAGGCCGAACGCGCCCACCTGTTCGACCTGGCCCGCGCCGCCGGTTCCGGAGCGCGGACACCCGCCCGCGCCCCGAAGCCTCATGTGCGCCCCAGCATCCAGCGCATCCTGGACTCCATGTCCACGACGACCCCGGCCTACGTACGCGACCGCCGCCTGGACATCCTGGCCACGAACCGACTCGGCAGGGCGCTCCTCGGCCCGGTCCTCGCGACCCCGGGGCGACCGCCCAACGTGGCCCGCTTCATGTTCCTGGACCCCGCGGCCACCGACTTCTACCGCGACTGGGAGCGGATGGCGGCGGGCACCGTCGCGATCCTGCGCGCCGAAGCCGGGCGCGACCCCCACGACAGGGCCCTGAGCGACCTGGTCGGAGAACTCGCCACCCGGAGCGACCTGTTCCGCACCCGCTGGGCCACCCACGACGTCCACCTGCACCGCGGCGGAGTCAAACGCCTCAACCACCCCGTCGTCGGCGAACTCACCCTCGCCTACGACGCCTTGGAGCTGCCCGCCGACACCGGGCTGACCATCATGGCCTACAGCGCGGAACCCGGCACGCCCGCGCGTGACGCCCTTGATCTGCTGGCCAGTTGGGCCGCGACCAACGACCGCGAGGCCGCCGATCACGCGGTCTGAGGCACGCGGGCTGACGCACGCTGACAAACCCGCGCGGTCTGCCCGCGCGGACTAACCCACGTGGACGCGGGGGCGGCGGGAGCGGTCGGGCTCGGCTTCGCGCAGGACCTCGCGGGTGACCGGGGCGACCTCGCCGTGGCCGAAGAGGAAGAAGCGGAGGAAGTTGGTGAAGGGGCTGCCCTCGGTCCACTCGAAGTAGATGTGCGGCTTGGTGCCGGTGGTGTCGCGGACGTGGAGGAGGAGGGCGGCCAGCGCGTTGGGGACGGACGAGCTCTCCAGGGACAGCACGCGGTAACGGCCGTGCAGGACATGCCCGGTGACGCGCAGGGCGGACTCGAACTCGGAGGCGTCGAGGACGGTGACCTCGACGAAGACGAGGTCGTCCTCGGGCGGGATGTCGTTGTCGGCGCGGATCTGGTGCACCTTGTCGCGGTACTCGGCCGCGTCGCGCAGCCCCGGCTCGTTGGCGATGAAGCGAATGCGGCGGCTGGCGATGTCGCGGACGAACCGCGTGGCCATGTCGTCCAACTCCACGCTGGTGACGCGTAGTTCGAAGGCGCGGGCGAGCCGGGACAGCAGCGAGACGAGGATGATCCCGGCGATGAAGCAGGCGCCGATCTTGACGCCGTCGGGCCGCTCCACGACGTTGACGACCGTCGTGTAGAGGAAGACCACCGAGATCACGGCGAAGACGACCGTCCAGCGCCGCTGCCCCGCCTTGCGGGCGGCGATCGTGACGGCCAGCGCGGCCGAGCTCATCAGGACGAGGACGCCGGTCGCGTACGCGCCGCCCTGCTTGTCGACGCTGGCGTCGAAGATCCAGGTGACGAGGAAGGCGACGAGCGTGAAGACCAGCACCATCGGCCGCACCGCGCGCGCCCAGTGCGGGGCCATGCCGTACCGCGGAAGGTAGCGCGGCATCAGGTTGAGCAGGCCCGCCATCGCGGAGGCGCCCGCGAACCAGAGGATGGCGATGGTGGAGAAGTCGTAGACCGTGCCGAAGACCGACCCCAGGTACTCGTGGGCGAGATACGCCAGCGCGCGGCCGTTGGCCTTGCCGCCGGTCTCGAACTCCTTCTTCGGGATCAGCACGGTGGTGATGAAGCTGGTGCAGATCAGGAAGACGCTCATGATCAGCGCGGCCGTCGTGAGCAGCTTCTTCGTGTCGCGAATCCGGCCGACCGGCCGCTCCTCGGTGTCACCGGGGTCGCCCGCGACGTTCGGCATGACGGCGACGCCGGTCTCGAAGCCGGACATGCCGAGCGCGAGCTTGGGGAAGATCAGCAGGGACACGCCGATCATGACGAAGACGTTGCCGCGCTCGGCGGTCAGCGCGTGCGACCAGTCGGTGACGACGTGCCCGGCGGTCGCGACGTGCCAGAAGCCGGCGATGACGACCACCACGTTGAGCGCCAGATAGAGCCCGACCAGGACGACGGCGATCCCGATGGCCTCCAGGAAGCCCTTGAGGAACACCGCGCCCAGCAGCGCGACCAGGACCAGCGTGATCACCATCTGGTGGCTGTGCAGCGCCGTGGCGAAGTGCGGATTCTCCACCAGGTGGGTGGAGGCGTCGGCGGCCGAAAGGGTGATGGTGATCAGGAAGTCGGTGGCGGCGAAGCCCAGCAGCGTCAGGACGAAGAGCTTGCCCTTCCAGAACGACAGCAGCCGCTCCAGCATCGCGATGGAGCCCGCGCCGTGCGGGCTCTCCTCGGCGACCCGCCGGTAGACGGGCAGCGCGCCCGCCAGCGTGACCAGGACCAGCACGACCGTCGCGATCGGCGACAGCAGCCCGGCCGCGAGCGCCGCGATGCCGGGCTGGTAGCCGAGGGTGGAGAAGTAGTCCACGCCGGTCAGGCACATCACCCGCCACCAGCGCTGGCCCTTGTGGGCGGGCGCGGCTTCCCGCTCCGCCGCCCCGCCGCCGCCCGACTGGTGCTTGCCCATGTCGGAGAGACCTTCGAGCAGCCAGGCCCTGAAGCGGCTGCGCGGGGGCGTCGAGGACCGCTCGGGCGGGACGGTCGTGGTCATCCGGAGGGCTCCTGGGGTGCGGCGGATCGGTCGGGCCATCGCGGATGACGGCCCGGCCAGCGTACGCACCCCTGCCCCGCTGACACATGATCGGCCGCCCGGGGTGTTCCGGGCGGCCGACCAGGCATTTCATCGGGACGGTGGGGGCTTTGCCGGGGTCTGTCCCGGCGCGCCGGCCACCGCGGCCCGCGAGTCTTAACGCTTTCTTAGCGGCCCCGCGCGAAACCTGTACGGATCTCCGTATGGACTTCGCGCGAGGCGCTTGTCACGAGGTGTCGCTCAGCGCGCGCTTCTCACCGCGCGCTCCTCACCGCGCGCTCCTCGAAGGGCAGCCGTCACCACGCCGACGGAGCCGGCGGTGCCACGACCGGCGGGCGGTCGTCGCAGGTGATCGTGTTCGGCAGCTCCCACGACGCGAACCACGGCCCGGTCGTACCGCCGCCGGTGTTGCCGCCGAGGTCGGTCAGGGAGAACTCCGAGCCCGCGGGCGTGAAGTTGAAGGAACCGCAGTTGTTGACACCGACGGCGCCGACATTGCGCGCGACCACGTTCTCGAAGGACGCGGAGCCCGCCACCCGGCCGCTGACCACCGAGGTGCCGGTGCCGTCGACCTTGATGTCCTTGAAGTGGACGTTGGTGACCGAGTACAGGTCCTTCACCGGCCAGTCGGCGACGAGCATGATCGCGTTGTACGTGTTGTCGAGGAAGTTGTCCCCGGTCACCCGGATGTCCGCGTCGATGTTCTTCTCCAGCGCGTAGAACCAGATCGCGCCGAGCCCGATGTTCCAGTTCAGTTCGTACGTGCCCGCCCTGACCGTGGTGTTGTCCGTGATCCACAGGTGGCCGGTGAACGCCTCGGAGCCGAAGCGGGAGCCGACCTGGATGGCGCTGCCCTCGCGGATCGGGTCGGCGATCAGGTTGTTGGAGACGGTGTTGTCCGTGCCGCCGTAGAGCGCGATGCCGTTGGCGAGCACCGGCGTCTGCACGGTGTTGTGGTCGATGGTGTTGCGCGCGTCCTCGGTCTTCTCCGACCACAGCGCGAGCGCGTCGTCACCGGTGTTGCGCAGGAAGTTGTTGGAGACCGTCGAATTCGTCACGCCGGTGTGGAAGTTGATGCCGTCGGCGATCTGGTCGACGATCACGTTGTTGGTGATCCTCAGGTTGCTCATCGGCCCGTCGAACCACATGCCGACCTTGGTGTGCTGGATGTACAGGCCGTCGATGGTCGAGTTGCTCAGCGAGCCGCCGATGCCGTTGACCTGGTCGGTGTCGATGCGCTCCCGGACGTCGCCCTGGATCGCGAAGCCGGACAGGTGGACGTTCGAACTCCCGCCCTTCGACGCGTCCTTGCCGTAGAAGCCGACACCGGTGTGGACGCTTCCGTCGGGCGCCGGGGTGGCGAGGTCGACTTGGCGGCCCTTGATGATCGTGTACCAGCTACCCGCGCCCTCGATCGTCACGTTGTCGACGACGATGTGCCGGTTCACCTGGTACGTGCCCGGCGGGATGTACACCTTCAGGTGCGCGAGCTTCGCGAAGGCGATGGCCTTGTCGATGGCGTTCGCCGAGTCGCGGCGGCCGGTCGGATCGGCGCCGAAGGCGAGGACGTTGGCCGCGATCAGGTCGATCTTCGGCGGCGCGACGAGCTGCGAGTCCAGCAGGTCGATCGTGGTGGTCGCGGCGGTGGCGCCCGCCGGGACCTGGAGCCGCACCTTGTCGCCCGCGCGGTACGTCTTCCCCAGCGACAGCCGCTGCTCGTCGTAGAAGTGGTTGGGGCGGAACGGCTTGGCGAACACCGGTGCGGGCGTGGTGTCCTGGGGCACGCAGGCGCACTCGGTCACCCAGTAGTCGGGGTGCAGGACGTCGGCGCCCGGGTCGTTCGAGAACGGGTACAGGTTGTAGAGCCACGCGTACTGCGAGGTGAGCGTCAGGGCCTTGCGGTCCTTGCCGTTCACCGTCACGTCGAGCGGCGAGGTGATGCCGCCGCCGGTCGGCGCGTCCGGGATGCTGTACCGCACGTTGATCGCGTTGGCGGCACTCGGAAGGGTGAACTCGACGTACTGGCCCGGCTTCAGCGACACCGCCTTGCGGCCCGACGCCTCGGCGGGCAGCGTGTACGCGTCCCGGCCGGGGCCGATGACCGTGCCGTTCGTCGCGGCGTTCTCCGCCTCCTGCTCCGCGAAGCCGACGTTCGCGCCGCGGCCGGCGACGAGCGAGGGGTCGAGCGCGGCCCGCGTCACCACCGGGGCCGTACCGCCGCCTGTTCCGCCCGATCCCGTACCCGCCAGGGCGGTCGTACCACCGGCCATGATGCTGAACCCGACGGCTACCGCGGTCGCCGTCGCGACCACGACCGCGGCTCTTCGCCGCGGTCTGCCCGACCACTCCACCACAGCGCCTGTGCTGCTCCGTGACATCGAAAGCTCGTTTCTGTCGAGACCTGCCGAGAGGGTGAGGTGACATTAGGGCGCGCGCGTCCGGTTCCACAAGGCTCATGCGAAATGATTTCGTAACCCTGCTGTCGAACTACGTCTGTTGGTTGACTTCTTGCAATCACCTGCAACTCCTGTTGCAGGCGTCCCCGCCTCCGCGCCGGAGCGATTGCCGGGAAGCGGCCCCGGCGGGGGTGCCAACAGGGGCGGAATCGGGGGGACTTCGGCGCCGCGCGGACGCGCGGGCGCGCAGGCACGAAGAGCGGCACCCGGGGGAGGCGACGAGGCGTGGGGCGGCGACTTGCTCCGCTGATCGCTCCGTACGAGCACGAGCACGAGCACGAGGGCGCGGGGCTGCGGCAGTTGGCCGCGCCGGGGCACGACGCGGAAGCCCTCGTCCTGCTCTACTTCACCGGCCACGGCCTCACGGACGACGCCGGACGGCTGCGCCTGGCGACGGTCGACACCCGCCGCGACCAGGGCCCTGCCGGTGGCGCGTCTCCGTCGGCACCTCGCTCAACGCGTCGCCCGCGGTGGCGTACGGCGCCGGGTACGTCGGCGGTATGCGGTGCCCCGCGCCGGAGGGTGGGAACCGGCGCCGGAGGGTGGGAACCGGCGCCGTCCACGACGGTACGGCTACGCCTCGGCGTCCTCGGTGGCCTTGGCCTTCTTCTCGGCGGCCTTCTCCGTGGCGTCGGCCGTGTCGGTCGTGTCGGCCTCCTCGACCTCTTCCACGTCGTCCGTGGCGTCGGCCGCGTCCGGCTTGTCGTCCTCGAAGTACGTGTCCAGCACCGCGTCCAGCTCGGCCGCCCAGGTCTTGAGCAGCGGCTTGGAGGGCGCCTCGACGTCGGTGTCGAACCAGCGGCGGGTCGAGGTGTAGACGGTGACGGAGAAGCGGCGGCCGAAGCGCGGGGTGTCGATCTCGACGGCGCCGATCTCGTCCCAGCCGAAGTCGGCGGTCTCGCCGTCCAGTTTGAAGGTGATGCCGGTGCGGTCGGCGGTGATCGAGCCGCGGCGGTCGGAGACCGAGAACACCGGGCCGGTGTCCTCCTCCGTCGCGTCCTCGTCGTCCGCCGCGCCCGTGTCCTCGGCCACGGCCTCGACGGCGGCTTGGGGCACGGGCTCGGGCGCCGGTTCCGGCTCGGCCTCGGGCGCGGCCGGGGGCGCGTCCTCCGGGGCGTCGTCGTCCACCACGGGCGCGGGCGCCTCGGCGGCGGACCGCGCGGGGGGCGTCAGGCCGGGTATGTACGCCGGGTCGACTCCGGCGGGCGGTATCGGCGGGGTGTTCGGACCTGTTTTCTGCTCCACGGCGCGAAGTATGGCCGATGAACCTGTGCCCGCGACAGCCGTAACGGCCCCTGGGACCGGGATACGGGCGCGATCGTGATGCGCGCGCGCCCGGCCGCCCCCGCGCCCGGGCGAGGGGCCGACGACACCCCGACGACACCCCCGTCGGCACCCCGACGACACCCCGTGGGGCGCGCCGGGGCGGGGTGTGACGCGTTTTACCCGGCGAAAATCTGGTTCCGTGGTACCGTTGTTTTCAGTTGCAGTTGTGGTTCCCAAAGACTTACAAGTGCTCCTTCATCGGCATACGTGCCGATAGGTGCACTTTTGTATTTCCGCTGTTCTTTCCTGAACGGGGCAATCATTGCGGCGACACGGGGTCCGTAATCCGCGGGCTTCGATGTACTGCCCCTGAAGGAGATTAATATGGCTTCCGGTACCGTGAAGTGGTTCAACGCTGAAAAGGGCTTCGGCTTCATCGAGCAGGACGGCGGCGGCGCCGACGTCTTCGCCCACTACTCGAACATCGCCGCCCAGGGCTTCCGTGAGCTCCAGGAAGGCCAGAAGGTGACCTTCGACGTCACCCAGGGCCAGAAGGGCCCGCAGGCCGAGAACATCGTTCCCGCCTGACGCGTCTGAATACGCCTGACACGTTCAGCGATATAGCTGGGGCCCGCGCCTTGGGGTGCGGGTCCCGGCTTGTTGCGTTGTACGGATTTCCACCGCGTTCCGCCGTTTTCCACGGCTTTTTCATGGCGCGGAAATGTCGAAGCCACGGGAGGAAATGTCCCGACCGGCTTCGTTTCGCTTTTTATCCGGCTCGTTCTTGCGATTGTCCCCGCCGCCTCACGGCCGCCGGGAAATCCTCGATACGTGTCGCATCGAGGAAGGGTTCCTTTGAACCGCACATCTCGCACGAACGACCGTTTCAGCCGCACCCGAACGGGTGGTTCCTCCCGTACGGGCGGCTCCGGCTCGGGCTCCGGCCGCTCCGGCGGCCAGTCCCGTAGCGGCGGCGGCTCCCGCTCCGGCGGCTACGGACGGCGGCCCTCCGCGCCGCAGGGCGAGTTCGCCCTGCCGGTGACGGTCACCCCGCCGCTGCCCGCCGTCGAGTCCTTCGCCGAACTCGACCTGCCCGACGCCGTGTTGAACGCGCTGACCGTACAGGGCGTCACCGTACCGTTCCCGATCCAGGCCGCCACGCTGCCCAACACCCTCGCGGGACGTGACGTGTTGGGCCGCGGGCGCACCGGCTCCGGCAAGACGCTCGCCTTCGGCCTGGCGATGCTGGCCCGTACCGCGGGGCAGCGCGCCGAGTCCCGGCAGCCGCTCGCGCTGGTCCTGGTCCCGACCAGGGAACTCGCCCAGCAGGTCACCGACGCCCTCACCCCGTACGCCCGCACGCTGCGGCTGCGGCTGGCCACCGTCGTGGGCGGCATGTCCATCGGCCGCCAGGCCAGCGCGCTGCGCGGCGGCGCGGAGATCGTCGTGGCGACGCCCGGACGGCTCAAGGACCTCATCGACCGCGGCGAGTGCCGGCTGGACCGGGTCGCGATCACCGTGCTGGACGAGGCCGACCAGATGGCCGACATGGGCTTCATGCCGCAGGTCACCGAGCTGCTCGACCAGGTGCGGCCCGGCGGCCAGCGGATGCTCTTCTCCGCCACGCTCGACCGCAACATCGACCAGCTCGTGCGGCGCTACCTCTCCGACCCGGTGGTCCACTCCGTCGACCCGTCGGCGGGCACGGTCACCGCGATGGAGCACCACGTGCTGCACGTCCACGACGCCGACAAGTACGCGACCGTCACCGAGATCGCGGCGCGCGACGGCCGGGTGCTGATGTTCCTCGACACCAAGCACGCCGTCGACAAGCTCACCCAGCACCTGCTCAAGAGCGGTGTACGGGCGGCGGCGCTGCACGGCGGCAAGTCGCAGCCGCAGCGCACCCGTACCCTCGCGCAGTTCAAGACCGGGCATGTGACGGTGCTGGTCGCCACGAACGTGGCGGCCCGCGGCATCCACGTCGACAACCTCGACCTCGTCGTGAACGTCGACCCGCCGAGCGACCACAAGGACTATCTGCACCGCGGCGGGCGTACCGCGCGGGCGGGCGAGTCCGGCCGGGTCGTCACGCTCGTGGTGCCCAGCCAGCGCCGTGAGATGACCCGTCTGATGGCCAACGCGGGGATCGCGCCGCAGGTGGCCCAGGTGCGGTCGGGCGAGGCCGAGCTGACCCGGATCACCGGCGCCCAGGCGCCGTCCGGCATCCCGGTCACCATCACCAACCCGGTCGCCGACCGCCCGCAGCGCTCCGGCGCGCCGTCCTCCCGCGCCCGCCGCGGCCGTCCGACGTCGCAGTCCCGCCGCCGCTCGTCCCCGATGCGCGGCGCCGCGTAACCCCTCAGGGGCGCGCGACCAGCACGACCGGCGCCACCAGCACGACCGGCACCACACGTACGACGAGGGCCCGAGCCGTTCGACACGGCTCGGGCCCTCGTGCGTCCTGGCCGCGTTCGTCCTCGCGGCCGTGGTGCGCGCGCGTTCGTCGGCGGCGCGCGGAGGACTACTGCCTGGTGCCCGTGCGGGCGCCCACCGGACCCAGGGGGCCCGGCGGGAGCGGGTCGGGGGCCGGGTAGAGGTAGGCGGGGCGGCCGAGCAGCAGGCGCTGGATGAGGAAGCCCAGGGCCAGGGTGAGGGCGCCCGCCACGGCGTCGGCGAGGAAGTGGTTGCCGGTGGCGAGGATGACGGTGAAGGTGAAGAAGGGGTACAGGAAGCCCAGGACCCTGACCCACGTTCTGCGGGCCAGCGCCGCGACCGTCAGACCGCTCCAGGCCGACCACACGATGTGGACGGACGGCATCGCCGCGTACTGGTTCGACAGCGACGACACGTCGTCGTTGTCCCACGAGCCCCACGTATGGTGCGTGACCACCGTGTCGATGAAGCCCTGGCCCTCCATCAGGCGCGGCGGCGCCAGCGCGAAGAAGGTGAAGCCGATCAGGGCCACGAAGGTCGCCGCGTACAGCGCGGTGCGCGCGCTGCGGTAGCTGGCGGGGTGGCGGGCGTAGAGCCAGATCAGGACGCCGAGGGTCACGATGAAGTGCAGCGTCGCGTAGTAGTAGTTCATGCCGACGATCAGCCAGTCGATCTTGTCGATCGCGTGGTTGATCGTCAGCTCGATGTTCACGTGCAGCTTGCGCTCGGCGTTGAGGATGTCCGTGGCGCGGTGCAGCGCGGCCTCGTGGTGCTCGGGCGCGGCGCGGCGGGTCAGCGAGTACGTCTTGTACAGCACCACGCTGAAGACCAGTTCGACCAGCAGGTGCGGGCGGCCGAGGCGGCGCAGCCGGGCGGGCAGGAGCGGGCCGAGGCGGCGGAATCTGCTCCTGGGGGCCTCGGCGGGCGCGGACCCGGACTCGGGCCCGGCCTCGGGCTCCGGGGCCGCGTCCTTGCGGAGGATGTCGGTGCGGGGCTCGTCGCCACGGGGTCCGTCCGCACGGGGTCCGTCCGTCCGCGCGCCGTCCGTACGCGGCGCGTTGCGCGTCGGGGACGTCATCGGCCGCCCTCCGGCGCGGCTGCGGGCAGGACCCGTCCCGGGTGCCGGGCACCTTGTGCGGGACTCGGGGGATACGCCAGCAGCATGAAGGTTTTCACTCTCGCCGTACGGTCCGGCCGTGGCCGGCGGACTCGGACGAGATTACATCGGACACCGAAGTTTCCGTCGTCCGGGTGGCGCCGAAGTGACGAGTCACCGCCCGCCGCGACGGGGTCCCGTCCCGCTCCTGAGAGGCCGCGGACAGGTGGTCCGTGACATGCCAGGGCCTACGCTCAAGGGCATGTCCCCGCACCACCCCGCGGTTTCCCCGCCGCGACCGCTCAGCAAGTCCGCCGACGCCCGGCTGCTCACCGAGGCCGTCACCCGGCTCCGCCGTGCCCTTCGGGTGTCCGTCGGCGGCGACGACCCGTGGGAGGCGCTGCCCATGGCCCAGGTGGAATTGTTGCAGGTCCTGGGCGAGCACTCGCCCGCCCGCATCGGTGATCTGGCCGTCCGGCGACGGCTCGCCGCCAGCACCGTCAGCGGGCTCATCGGGCCCATGATCGCCGCCGGGCTCGTCGCCCGGCAGACCGATCCCGCCGACCGGCGCGCCTCGGTCGTCACGCTCACCGCTGCCGGGCGGGAGCGGCTCGCCGCGTGGACGCTGGCGCACGAGCGGCGGATGGACGCCGCGCTTGAAGCTTTGCCCGATGCTGACCTTCGGGCGGTGCGCGCGGCCCTTCCCGCCCTCTTCCGGCTCGCCGAATTCCTCGACGGCCCCGCCCCCGCCCGGGACGGCTCGCCCCTGTAGGGCCCCGGGCCCGGTCCGTTCACCGTGCGCGGGCGGGCGCTTTGAGGACCGCCGGGCTCACCCACCCGCCTGGAGCCGACACACAGGGGGCCCGGCCCGGAAAAGACCGGGGGACGGGCACGTGGGAACGGGGGCAGCGGCGGGGGCCCTGGAAGGATCAGGGGGTGCCCGCCAGGGCGAACGGTGGGAGAGGCGGCGTGGAGTGGTGAGCGGACCGGTCGAGGGGGAGGCGGAGGGCACGGACGGGGGCCGGTTCGGGGTGGCGGAGGGCACGGACGGGGGCCGGTTCGGGGTGGCGGAGGAGGCGGTCGAGGCCATCGGAAGCACCCTGGACGAGCAGACGACCTGCGCGGAGCTGGTCGGCTTCCTGTGCCGCCGGGTGAGCGACGCGGCGGCCGTGGACCTGCTGCCCGAGGACGTACCGGCGGACCGGCGGCCGGAGGAGCCGGCGCTGACGCGGACGGCGGCGGCGGGCAGGTCGGAGCTGCTGGAGCCGAGGACGCCGCTGAGCGCGCGGTCCCTGTCGGTGCGGGCGCTGGACGAGGGGCATCCGATCACGGCGACGGCGGACGCGGACGGGAGTCTGCCGCGTACGGCGGTGTCGATGCCGCTGCTGGCGCACGGGCGGCTGTACGGCGCGCTGTTGGCGGTACGGGCGGGCCGGCGGGGGTTCACGGCGGAGGAGACGGCGGCCGTGCACTACGCGGCGCGCCTGGCGGCCGTGCACCTGAGCCACGCGCGGCAGCACACGGCGGCGCACAGCACGGCGCTGAATCTCCAGCGGGCGCTGCTGGCCGAGCCCCGGCGCCCGCACCCGAACCTGGACATCGCGACCCGCTATCTCCCGGCGGGCGGCGGGAGCCTGGTGGGCGGCGACTGGTTCGAGACGGTACGGCTCAGCTTCGGCCGGACGCTGCTGGTGATCGGTGACGTGATGGGCCACGGCCTGGACGCGGCCGTGGACATGAACGCGTACCGCTCGATGCTGCGGTACGTGGCCTCGGCGGATCTGCCGCCGCACCGCGTGCTGCGCCAGCTCGACGCGGCCGTGGCCGAGGACGGCACCCGCCGCCCGGCGACATGTCTGCTGGTCCGGGTCGACCCGGCGCGGGGCAGCGTGGCACTGGTCAGCGCGGGACACCTGCCGCCGGTGCTGTTCTCGGCGGACGGCGCGGGCAGCCTGCTGCACCTGCCCGTGGGGCCGCCGCTGGGCACGGGCGTCGGCGGCTACGAGCTGACCACCCGTGACATCACCCCCGACCAGACGCTGGTGATGTTCACCGACGGCCTGGTCGAGCGGCGCAAGGAGGACATCGACGTCTCCCTGGCCCGCCTCGCCGATCTGCGGCTCCCGCCGGGCGCCGCGATCCAGGCCGTCCTGGACGAAGTCCTCACCCGACTGGACGCCACCCGCGCCGAGGACGACGTCGCCGTGCTCGCCGCCCGCCTCCACCCCCGCGCGCGCCGCCTGCCGTCCTGACCCGGTGGCCCCGGGCCCCGCCGCTGTTACAGAACTGTGGCGGTCCCGCCCTCGGGCGGTCCACAACCGGCCTTAGCTTCCGGGGGTGTTGGGGAAAAAGTGGCTGAAGTTAAGGCGGTTGGGCCGAGGCGCGGTACGCGCGGTACGCGTGACCCGTGCGAAACGCGTGGCCCGTGTGTTGCGGCCGCGCTATCCACGGCCGGGGCGGCGCGGGATACGGCGGTGGGTGCCGTCGCTGCGCCAGGCGTCGCTGCTGGCGCTGTGGGTGCTGGTGACGCTGACCGCCGTGGTGGGAGTGGCGTACGCGCGGACCCGGATACCCACCGACCTCAATGAATTCGCCACGCAGCAGGACAACGTCTACTACTGGGCCGACGGCACCGAGATGGCGCGGGTGGGCCCGGTGGACCGGCAGGCGATGCCGCTGGACCGGATACCCACGAGCGTGCAGTGGGCGGTGCTGGCCGCCGAGAACGCCTCCTTCTACTCCGACCACGGCGTCTCGCCGAAGGGCATCGGCCGGGCCGTCGCCACCATGGTGACCGGCGGCGACACCCAGGGCGGCTCCACCATCACCCAGCAGTACGTGAAGAACGTCTACCTCAACCAGAACCAGACGCTCTCCCGCAAGATCACCGAGATGTTCATCTCGGTGAAGCTGGACCAGAAGATGAGCAAGAGGCAGATCCTCGACGGCTACCTCAACACCGCCTGGTTCGGGCGCGGTACGTACGGCGTGCAGCGCGCCGCGAAGGCGTACTACGGCAAGGACGTCTCCCAGCTCAACGCCGGCGAGGGGGCCTTCCTGGCCACGCTGCTCAAGGGCGCCGCGCTCTACGACCCCGCGATCAGCCCGGCCAACCACCAACGGGCGGTGGCCCGTTGGAAGTGGGTGCTGGACCGGATGGTGAAGACCGGTCAGCTCTCGCGCGCCGAGCGCGCCGCGTACACCGTCTTCCCCGAGCCCAAGGCGCCGCCGAAACCCGTGGGGCTGAGCGGGCAGACCGGCTATCTCGTCGACACCGCGCGGGCGTACGTGTCCGCGCACAGCGACATCTCCGACGCGCGCTTCGACCTGGGCGGCTACCAGATCTACACGACCTTCGAGCGCCCGCGCGTCGACGCCCTGGCCGAGGCCGTGCGGCACGAGACCGCGGGCCTCGCACCGAAGGCGAGGACCGCCGACCGGAACGTCCGCGTCGGCGCCGCGTCCGTCGCCACCGACGGCCGGATCGTCGCGCTCTACGGCGGCCCCGACTACATCGAGCAGGGCTTCGACGACGCCAACATCACGATCGTGCCGGTCGGTACGGCCTACGCGCCGTTCGTCTACGCGGCCGGACTGCGGGACGGCGCGCTGCTCACCCGCGGCGCGCCGCGTACGCCCGTCACCCCCGACTCGGTCTACGACGGCGACGACAAGGTGCCGATACGGACGCCCGAGGGGCCGTACTGGAGCCGGGACGGCACGATCGTGAAGAGCCGCAACGACGGCGGGAAGTCCTGGGGGCGGATCAGCCTGCGGCAGGCGGTGGCGGACTCCGTCAACGGCCCGATCACCCAACTCGGCATGGACGTCGGCCTGGACCGGGTGCGGAAGGCGTCCGTCGACGCCGGGCTGCTGCCGCGCGGTTTCGGCGAGCAGGTGCCCGCCTTCGCCACCGGCACCGGCGTCACCCCGAGCCCGATCCGGGTGGCGAGCGCGTACGGCACCTTCGCCGCCGCCGGCGCGCACACCGATCCGTACTCCGTGCTCAAGGTCACCCGCGACGGGCAGCGCGTGGACATCGAACAGCCCGCTGTCACGCACCCGTTCACGCCGAAGGTCGCGGGCGAGGTGGACGACGCGCTCAAGGACGCGGTGACCGGCGGGACCGCGCGCCGCGCGGTGAGGGCGGGCGGCGGGCTCGCGGGCAGGACGGAGCTGGCGGGCAAGACGGGCACGGTGGCCGGGGACCTGTCGGCCTGGTACGTCGGCTACCCACCGAGGGGGGCGCGGGCCGCGGCGGTGGCGACGTCGGTCGCCGTCTTCCGACTCGACCCGAAGACGCAGGAGTTGCTGCCGCTGACCGGGACCGGCGGGCCGTCGAAGGCCACGAAGGAGTTCGGCAGCACGTATCCCGTCGACATCTGGACGCGGTACGTGGCGGCGGCCGGCTGAGCGGGCCGGGCCCCTCGGCGCGGGGCCCGGCCGCCGGTTCCCTGATCTCTCCGCCAGGACCGGCTACTTGGCGGGAAACGTCGTCCAGTCCGGCGACTCGCTCGGGTCGAGGCCGCGCAATTCGGCCAGCACCGCCGGGTCCTGGACGTCCAGCCAGTCGGACAGCTCCTTGAACGACACGCAGCGCACCCCGTCCCGGTGGCAGACGTCCTTCACCACGTCCTCGACGGCCTGCATGTAGATGCCGCCGTTCCACGTCTCGAAGTGGTTGCCGATGAACAGCGGCGCCCGGTTGCCGTTGTAGACGCGCTCGAAGCCGTTCAGATAGCCCTGCCGGGTCTCGCGCTCCCAGGCCGGGAACTTCGCCGGGTCGCCCTGGGTCTGCTCGCCGCCCGACTGGTTGTAGAGGAAGTTGAAGTCCATCGACAGGACCTGGAAGTCCTTGCCGGGGTAGGGCATCAGCTCCAGCGGGAAGTTCCACACCCCGCCCGACTTGGCGGGCCAGAGCTGGAAGTCGCCGGGCGAACTGGCGTCGTACCGCCAGCCCAGCGCCTTGGCTGCGGGCAGCAGATTCTTCTGCCCCTCCAGGCACGGCGCGCGCCCGCCGACCAGCTCACGGCCGTAGTCGAAGGGCAGCGGCGGGAGGTCGGTGAAGCCGGTGTTCGTCTTCCAGTGCTCCACGAACGAGTACGCCTGGGCGATCTCCTTGCGCCAGTCCGCGGTGCTCCACGTGCCGCCGCCGCCCGCGTCGGGCGCGCAGAAGTGCCCGTTGAAGTGCGTCCCGATCTCGTCCCCGTCCTGCCAGGCCAGCCGCAGTTGCTCCAGCGTCTCCTTGATGTGCGCGTCGGTCGGGAAGTCGATCGCGGACGTCCCGGCCGCGTGCCGGGGCGGGTGGTAGAGCGACCGCTTCGCGTCCGGGACCAGGTAGATGCCGGACAGGAAGAACGTCATGTTCGCGTTGTTCTCCTTGGCCAACTCCCGGAAGCGCGAGAACAGATGGTCGTCGTTCTCCAGCGCGCCGTCCCAGGAGAACACCACGAACTGCGGCGGTTTCTCGCCCGGCTTGAGCTTCTCCGGCTTCGGCTGGTGCGGCTGCGGGCCGGTGTACGCGGTGGACCCGTCGCCGATCGGACCCTTCGTCTCGGTGACGGTCGGCGTCGGTGTCGGCGTCCCCGTCGGTGGCCGCGCCGTCCTCGGGCTCGGCGCGCGGCTGGTCGGCGTCGCCCGCGACCGCGCCGCCGCGTCGTCCGCCTTGCCGCCGCCGTCCCCGCCTGCGCCTGCGCCTCCGCCGGTCAGCGTCGCGACCAGCGCGACCGCCACTCCCGCGGCGCCCACCGCCGACGCCCCCGCCACCGCCGCCTTCGGCCGCTGCCTGACCCACGACCGCATCGCCGCTAATTTCACCGTCGCCCCTTGCTCCCCACCGGCACCGCACACGTCCGGCGCCAGTATTGACCGCCTTGCTGTGTAGGCAGACGCGCGTTCGGGGCGTCCTGTCACAGCCGATACGGCGGAATCGGCGGCGGCGGGGAATGCCGAAGGGCCCGGCGGAGGGTCGCTCCGCCGGGCCCTTCGGGAGATCGGTCAGCGGTGGCCGAAGGAGCGGAGGTAGGACAGGGTCGGGGAGCCGACACCGGTCGCGTTGTCGAAGCCGCGGACCGCGTTGAGCGAGGTGTCCTCGCCGAAGGCGGCGAGGCGCACGGCGAGGGTGCCGTTGACCAGGCCGAAGTCGGCGACGTTGCTCAGCGGGGCCTTGTGGTGGTGGGCGGCGTTCTGGTCCACGACGTCCTTGAACAGCCCGGCGCGGGCGTAGATCGCCGGGTTGGCGAAGCCGATGGCGTGGTGCCTGGCCTGGATGGCGTCGGCCTGGACCGCGGCGAATTCCGGCGCCGAGACGCTGGTGCCGCCGTAGCCGCCCTCGCTGTACGGGGCGCCGTCGGAGATGCCGACGAGGACCGAGGTGTACAGGTCACCGTTCATCGAGACGTCCGGCGTGACGCGCTGGGCCGTACGGCTCTTCGCGCCGGTCATCAGCGTGTGCGACAGCGAGCCGGGCACGACGCCGCGCTGGTACGCGGGCTGTGCGAAGTCCTCGCTGGTGCCGCCGCCACCGCCGAAGTAGAACGGGGCCGGGGGAGCGGGGGTCCAGCTCTTGCCGTCGGCCGACAGGTTGGAGCGCAGCGTGCCCATGTCGGTCTCGAAGCCGTACGAGCCGCTCTTGTCCTTCAGACCGAGCGCGGTGCCGCCGACCGAGGTCACCCACGGGTCGGAGTCGGGCCAGTTGGCCTGCGCGCGCGAGGTGTCGGGCTGGCAGTTGACGCCGGTCGCGGCGGCCAGCGGGCTGCTGTCGCCGCAGTCGCCCGCGGAGAAGCCGATGGTGATGCCCTCGACGGCGGCCTGCTTGAAGACCTGCTCGTAGGCGGCGATCAGCGACGAGGTGACGTCGGCGTCGTCCGTGGTGTGCATGATCTCGCCCCACGAGTTGGAGACGACATCGGCCAGGTGGTTGTCGACGATGGTGCTGATGGCGCCCAGCAGGTCGTTGTCGTCGCAGGAGTTGGCGCCCACGTAGACGACCTTGGCGTCGGGCGCGAGGCCGTGCGCCATCTCGACGTCCAGCGCCTCTTCCGGCGCCCAGCCCTCGGGGCCGCCGCACAGGTCCTGGTTGGTCCACTGCGACGGGTCGACGACCTCGCTGTACTGGCCGGACCTGAACGCCTTGTCACCGTGCGCGGTCGCGTACTGGTTGGCGTCCGCCAGCATGGTGGAGCTGCCGTACGCGTCCACGATCGCGATCGTCGCGCCCTTGCCGGTCAGTCCCGAGGCGGTGATGCCGTACGCCTTGCGGAGCTGCGAGGGGTAGAACGAGCACTGGTCGAACGGCACGTCGGACGTGGTGTATCCGGCCGGCGCGCCCTTGGCGATCTTCTGGCCCCAGTAGTCGGAGCAGGTCGCGGTCGTCGGCAGTCCGGCGTCGGGCTTGCCGCTCCTTGCCGGGGTCGCGGCGGAGCGGGCCGCGGTGTCGTCGACGCGGTGCGAGTTCGGCTTGGCGACGTTGGCGCCGGGCGTGGTGAAGCCCGTCACGCCAAGGATCGCGGAGGAGACGGACGCGGGGACCACGACGTCACGGGCCGGGGCGTGCCGCAGCGTGCCCGAGACGCGGTACTGGTGGATGCCGGTGCCGAACGCCTTGGTGACCGCCGCGTTGGTGCCCTTGACGGTGATCGCGTGGTCGGAGGTGCTCACGACCTTCAGGCCGGAGTCGGCCGCCCACTTCCGGACCGCGGAGACCTGCGCCTTGGTGGCGCCGAAGCGCGCCTTGTACGCGGCCGGGCTCAGGAACTCGCCGTAGCTCGCGTTGCTCGGGTCGGACACGGCCGTCGCGTACTTCGTCAGGCCCGCGGCGTCCTGGCCCGCCAGGTACACGGTGCCGGTGATCTCGGTGTTCGCCGCGACCGAGCCCTGGTCGGCGGAGGCGGTGGCCCAGTCCGGGTGGCTCTGCGCGATGGTCTTGGCCGCGGGCGCGGGGCCGCTGGCCTGCGAGGGCATGGCGAGGATCAGGGACCCGGACACCATGGCCAGCGAGGCCGCCGCGACCACCGCTGCGCGGGCCCGTGCGACACGGGGTTTTTGTATGTCGTTGATGACGACTCCAACGTGAGGTCAGGAACAGGACAAGGACGAGACCTGGATCGTGGTGCGATAGCTGCGTGTTGCACGCTTTTGACGGGCGACGGCTGTAGTGTGCACGCCACTTCCGGACGCTGGGAATGCCGAACAGCCGTCCTTAGCTGGACCTTTAACCACCGGGCGGGGATTTCGGCGGGCTTAGGTCATATGCCGGGTCTCGGGCCGCATAAGGGCTGGCGCGATCACGTCGGACGGCCGGGGTATACGCGCGTCCGGCCCGCGGCCCCGCGGGTCCCGGTGCGGCGCGGGTGCGTTCCGCCGTCCCTGTCATCTGTCAGGAGCGGGCCCGCCGGGCCGTGCCTACGGTGGTGGGCGTCCGGCCGGACCCGTCCGCACGGGGGAGCCCCCGCGCCCGAACTCGGCCGTCTCGCCGGGGCCGAGCCGCAGCAGCCTCGGGCGCCGCCCGGCCGGTTCCTCTCCCCACCGTGCCTCGGATTCCTCGGGCAACTGCACAATCACCGTGTCCACGCCCGACCCCCTTCCCACCCCAAGCGTCACACCTGTTGCGCAGGAGGGGACGCCCTTCGGGAAGAGCCGGTTGCGTGACCACCCCAGGATGACCGAGAAGCGTTCACTCGTTCGGGTGATGCCGGGGTCACGTTCCGTGCCCGTCCCCGAGCCGGCGGGGCGGTCCCCTCAGCCCTCCTCGCGGACGACCACGGCGCTCGCGGGCGGCAGGACGGCGCCCTCGGAAGGAAGGGCGCGGGATCTCAGGAGATCGTGGCCCCGCACGGGGACGCGGACCTCGGCCGGGGAGTGGTTGAGGAGGAAGAGGTACGCGCGGCCGTCGTCGCTGTGGCGGCGGACCGCCTCGACGCCCGCCGGAAGACCGGGGAGTTCGGGCTCCGCGCCGCAGGCCCGTATCAAGCCGCCGATCAGCGCGGTGTACGAGGCGGGGGACAGCCGGGTGGAGGCGTACCAGGCGGTGCCCCGGCCGTGGGCGTGCCGGGTGACGGCGGCCCGGCCGGTCAACGGCCCTTCCGCGTAACCGATTTCGGCCGTCGCGCCCTCCAGCAGCAGCGCCTCGGTCCAGGTGGTGCCGGCGCCGCCGTCGGTCAGGGGGACGGCAGCGCCGGACGGCAGGGGGCGGAACTCCTCGGCGCGCAGGCCGAGCAGTGGCCGCAGCGGGCCCGGCGCCCCGCCGGGCCACGCGCGGTAGTGGGGGTCGACGGCGCCGCTGAAGCACTCGACCAGCAGGGTGCCGCCGCCCTCGACGTAGGCGGTGAGCGCGGCGGCGGACTCCTCGGAGACCAGGTGCAGGCTGGGGGCGAGAACGAGCCGGTACGCGGACAGGTCGGCGGACGGGTGCGCGAAGTCGGTGGTGATCCCGGCGTCCCACAGGGCGCGGTGGGCGCGCTTGAGTGCGGGCAGGTACGGGAGTTCCGGCGTGGGCAGGACGGGGGTGTCCAGCGCCCACCACACGTCCGGGTCGTGCAGGACGGCCGCCCGCGCCCGTACGGTCGAGCCGGTCACCTCGGCCAGCGCGGCCACGGCGCGGCCGGTTTCGACGGTCTCGCGGAAGATCCGGGTGTCCGGCCCCGCGTGCGGGACCATCGCGGAGTGCCAGATCTCGGCCCCGGCCGGTGACTGCCGCCACTGGAAGAACAGCACGCCCTCCGAGCCGCGCGCGATGTGGCTCAGCGAGTGCCGCAGGATGTCGCCCGGCTCCTTGGGCAGGACGAGGTCGCCCGCGTAGACGGTGCTGGTGGCCTGCTCGATCAGCAGCCACGGCCTGCCGCCGCCGAAGGAGCGCGCCCGGTCCGCGCCGAAGGCGGTGTCTGCGGCGGCGTCCAGGCCCGGCGCGTCCGGGTAGTGGTCCACGCCCACCAGGTCGACCTCGCGGCCGAACGCCCACAGGTCGAGCACCTGGTAGCCGGGCAGCATCACGTTGGTGGTGACCGGCACCCGGCTGTGCGCCCGGATCGCGTCGCGCTGCTCGCGGTAGGCGGTCAGCGCGAGGTCCGACCAGAACCGCCGGAAGTCCAGCACCTGGCCGGGGTTGGGCCGCCACTGCGTGGCGCGCGGCGGCTGGATCTGCTCCCACGCGCCGTAGCGCTGGCTCCAAAAGGCGGTGCCCCAGGCCCGGTTGACGGCCTCCAGGGTGCCGTACCGCTCGCGCAGCCAGCGCCGGAAGGCGTCGGCGGCGTGCTCGCAGTGGCAGACGGTCGCGTACTCGTTGTGCACGTGCCACAGCGCGACCGCCGGGTGCTCGCCGTACCGGGCCGCCAAAGCCTCGGCGACGGCGCGGGCGGCCTGCCGGTAGGCGGGCGCGGCCAGGCAGTACGTGTCGCGGCTGCCGTGGGTCAGCCGGGTGCCGTCGGGGGTGACGGGCAGCGCGTCGGGGTGCGCGAGGCCGAACCACGGCGGCGGCTGCGCGGTGGGCGTGGCCAGGTCCACGGCCACGCCCGCGGCGTGCAGCCGCTCCAGCCGGGCGTCCAGCGGCGCGAAGTCGTAGCGCCCCGGCTCCGGTTCGAGCTCCGCCCAGCCGAAGACGTTCAGCGTCACCAGATTCACCCCGGCCCGCCGCATCAGCTCCTCGTCCTCGCGCCGTACGGCCGGGTCGTCGGCGAACTGCTCGGGGTTGTAGTCGCCGCCGAAGGCGGGGCCGCCGAGCCGGGCGGTCAGCCAACCGGCCGGATCGGCGCGGGAGTCGGGGACGGTGTTCATGGAAGGGCTCACCTCGGCTCCGCGATCGGCAGCCGCGCGCCGTCCCGCAGGAACAGCGGAATGCGGTCGAGCGGCGCCGCGGCCGTCACCGTACGGCCGCCGTCGTGCTCCTCGCCCGTCCACGCGTCCGTCCACCGCGCGCCCGCCGGGAGGTAGACCTCCCGCGTGACCGCGCCCGCCTCGGTGACCGGCGCCACCAGCAGGTCGGGCCCGAGCAGGAAGGCGTCGCGGATGCCCCACGCGTCCTGGTCGTCGGGGAACTCCAGCAGCAGCGGCCGCATCGGCGGCACCCCGCTGCGGGCCGTCACCCGCATCTGCTCGGCGATGTACGGCCGCAGCCGCTCGCGCAGCCGCAGATACGACGCCAGGACCGCGTACGCCCGCCCGCCGTAGGACCAGACCTCGTTGGGCAGACCGGTCATGCCCGGCTCCAGGACCTGTTCCGGGCCGCGGAAGCCGTGCAGGCGGAACAGCGGGCAGAAGGCGCCGTACTGGAACCAGCGGACCAGCACCTCGCGGTAGGCGGGGTCGTCGGGGTCGCCGCCGTGGAAGCCGCCGATGTCGGTGGTCCACCAGGGGATGCCGGAGAGCATCACATTGAGCCCGGCGGTGATCTGGGCGCGCAGCGACGCGAAGTCGGTGCCGATGTCGCCCGACCACAGGGCGGCGCCGTAGCGCTGGGCGCCCGCCCACGACGAGCGGTTGAGGGTCAGCACCTCGCTGTGCCCGGCCGCGCGCAGCCCGTCGTGCACCATGCGCGCGTGCTCGCGTGGGTAGAGGTTGGCGACTTCGAGCCCGGGCCCCGCGTGGAAGCGCAGATTGGCGGGGTAGTTGGGCTTCAGCTCCGGTTCGTCGGCGTCCAGCCAGAACACCGAGACGCCGTGCGCCAGGTAGTTGGCGGCCAGCTTCTCCCACACGTACGCGCGGGCCTCGGGGTGCGTGGCGTCGTAGAAGGCGACCTGCGCCGCGTACGCGCCGAGGCCCTTGTCCGGCCAGTCGGCGTGCGCGAGCGGGCCGTACTCGGTGCCGATCAGCAGCCCGCGGTCCCACATCGGCGCGTGGTTCTCGCTGGCCGGGCTGACCGACGGCCACACCGAGACCATCAACTTCACGCCCATGGAGTCGAGTTCGCGGACCATCGCGGCCGGGTCCGGCCACTCCGCCGGGTCGAAGCGCCAGTCGCCCAGGTGCGTCCAGTGGAAGAAGTCGCAGACGATGACGGACAGCGGCAGCTCGCGGCGGCGGTACTCGCGGGCGACCTCCAGCAGCTCCTCCTGTGTGCGGTAGCGCAGCTTGCACTGCCAGAAACCCGTGGCCCAGTCCGGGAGTTCGGGACTGTGGCCAGTGGCGTCGGCGTACCGGCGCAGGATCGCGCCGGGGTCGCCCGCGGTGAACCAGTAGTCGATCTGCCGGGCGCTGTCGGCGACCCAGCGGGTGCCGGTGACGCCCAGCTCGACCCGGCCGACCGCCGGGGAGTTCCACAGCAGGCCGTAGCCGCGGCTGGAGATCAGCAGCGGCACGGTCACCTCGCCGTTGCGCTGCACGAGGTCGAGGACCGCGCCCTTCTGGTCGAAGAGTCCGTGTCCGTGCTGGCCCAGGCCGTAGCAGCGCTCGTCCGCGTACGCGCGGAAGCGCTGCTCCAGGCGGTGGTAGCCGTTGCCGGTGGCCGTGTAGAGGCGCGGGCCCGGCCACCAGAAGTGCGGCGGCTCCTCGGCCAGCAGCTCTCCGCCGTCGTCGGTGCGCTCAAAGGTCAACCGGCCCGCCGCGGCGGGCAGTTCCGGGGTCAGCCGGCCCTCGGCGCAGGCGTCGATCCGTACGGTCAGCGCGCCGTTGACGAGGGTCGCCGAGTCGCCGTGCACGGTGATCGCGGTGGTGGCGCCGGGCGGCGGCGCGTCCAGCGCGCCGGGCAGATCCTCGACGATCTCCCCGGCGGGCGCGGACCGCACCCGGACCGCGTCCGGGCCCCACGCCTCGACCCGCAACGTCTCACCCCTGGCCCGCCATTCGAGGGCGTGCTCGCGGATGCGGAAGTGCTCTGCCATGCGGTGGCTCTCCTGACGTGTCTGTACGAGGGCGGAAACGGGCGTGCGGGGGTAGGGAAGCGGCGCTACTGGGAGGAAGCGGGGGGTAGGGAAAGCGGCGCTACTGGGAGGAAGCGGAGGTAGGGAAGCGGCGCTATTGGGGGAAGCGGGGCTCAGTCGCGGTGCGGGGCCGGGCCCGTGCTCTCGCGTGTGGTCAACAGAGGTGTGAGCAGGGCGACTTCGTCGGCGTCCGCGCCCTCGATCCGCCGCATGACCAGCTCCACCGCGCGCCGCCCCAGATCCTGCGCGGGCCCGGTGACGGCGGTCAGCCGCGGCGAGTACTGGTCGGCCAGCGGCTCGGGGCACAGCGCCACCACCGAGGCGTCCTCGGGCACGATCCGCCCGGCCGCCCGCAGCAGGCTCAGCAACGGCCCGATCGCGCCCTCGTTCTGCACGACGAAGCCGGTGGTCTCCGGCCGGTCGGCGAGGACGCGGGTGAAGGCGCCCGCCGTGCTCTCGTACGTCCCGTCGCACGGCCGGTGCACGATCCGCAGCCCGCGCTCGGCCGACCTCGTACGGAAGCCGGTCAGCGTCCGCTCCGCGTAACCGGCGTGCCGCCGGTAGACCGCCGGGCTGTAGCCGATGAAGGCCACGTCGCGGTGGCCGAGGTCGGCCAGGTGGTCGGCGCACAGCGCGCCCGCCGCCGCGAAGTCGTGGTCCACGCACGACAGTCCGGTGGCGTCGGCGGGCAGTCCGATCAGCGCGGCGTGCGTGTTCTGCGCCCGCAGGACGGGGATGCGGTCGTCGTCCAGCTCGACGTCCATCAGAATCACGCCGTCGGCCAGGCCGCTGGCCGCGACCCGCCGCACCCCGTCCGGGCCCTCGTCGTTGGTGATCAGCAGCACGTCGTAGCCGAAGCCGCGCGCGGCCATGGTCACCGCGATGGCGATCTCCATCATGATCGGCACGTAGACGTCGGTGTGCAGCGGCACCATCAGCGCGATGATGTGCGACCGCTTGCCCGCCAGCGCCCGCGCGCCCGCGTTGGGGTGGTAGCCCAACTCCCTGATGGCCGCCTCGACCCGGCGCCTGGTCGCCTCGGAGATCGAGCGCTTGCCGCTGATGACATAGCTGACCGTGCTCGACGACACCCCGGCGTGCTTGGCCACTTCGGCGATGGTCACGGCGGAGGTGCTTCCCATCATGCTGTGCTGCTCCTGTCGTGGTGGCGGCCCCGCGGTCCCCTGCGTACGTTCACCCGTGCCCCGACCGCTCATCCCGTGCCCGCTCATCCCGTGACTGTCCGTCCCCCGACCGCTCATCCCTTGACCGCTCCGGTCAGCACGCCGGTCTTGAAGTGCTTCTGCATGAAGGGGTAGACCATCAGGATCGGTACGAGGGTGAGCACCACGACGGCCATCTGGAGCGACAGCGGCGCGGTCTGCGCGTGCGCGGTGCCGAAGCCGCTGTTCACCGAACCCGGCATGTTCATCCCGTAGTTGACGTACTCCAGCAGCACGTACTGCAACGGCCACTTGGGGCTGTCCGTGGGCATGTAGAGCATGACATTGAAGAAGGAGTTCCAGTATCCGACCGCGTAGAAGAGCGTGACGACGGCGGTCACGGCCCGCGAGGTGGGCAGCACGACCGACCACAGGATGCGCCAGTCGTTCGCGCCGTCCATCCGCGCCGCGTCGATGAGTTCCGCGGAGGTGCCGGAGTAGAAGGCGCGCAGCACGAGGATGTTGAACACGGAGATCGCGCTGGGCAGGATCAGCGCCCAGTACTGGCCGTAGCCGCCGAGGCCGGTGACGACGAGGTACGTCGGGATCAGGCCGCCGCTGACGAACATGGTGACGATCAGCACCATCAGGATCGCCCGGTGGCCGAGCGACCCGGAGCGCGACAGGCCGTACGCGCACAGCACGGAGACCACCATCGAGATCGCGGTGCCGACGCCCGTGACGCCGAGGCTGACCAGCAGGGCGCGGGTGACCGCGCCGTTCTCCAGCATCAGCCGGTAGGCGTTGAGCGTCACCCCGTCCGGCCAGATCACCAGGCCGCCCGCGCGGCCGATCGCGCCCGGCGTGGAGAGGCTGGTCAGCGCCACGATCCACAGCGGCACCAGGACGGCCGCCACGACCAGGGCCAAGGTGGCGCCCTTGAAGGTCTGCCCGGCGACGCCCGGCGCCTCCTCCCACGACGGGCGCTGCGGGCCCTTGCGCGCACGGGGGTTCCGCGTACGGCCGGCGCGGTCGCCGCCCACGGTCAGTGTGTCGGTCATCTGCGGTACAACCCGTCCTCGCCGAAGGAGTGCGCCAGCCGGTTCGCGCCCCAGATCAGCAGCAGCGAGATGACGCTCTTGAACAGACCGGCGGCGGCGCCGTAGCTGTAGTTGTTGGTGGCGATGCCGTAATAGAAGGAGAAGGTGTCCAGGACGTCGGCCGCGTCGTGGCCGACCGCGCCGCGCTGGATCAGGAACTGCTCGAAGCCGACGGTCAGCGCGTTGCCGAGCCGCAGCACGAGCATCAGCACGATCACCCCGCGCATGCCGGGCAGCGTGATGTGCCACATCCGGCGCCACCGGCCCGCGCCGTCGACGGCCGCGGCCTCGTACTGGTTCTGGTCGATGGCCGCGAGCGCCGCGAGGAAGACGATGATGCCCCAGCCCGCCTCCTTCCACACCGCCTGCGAGGTGATGAGCAGCGCGAAGGTGTGCGGGTCGGTCATCACGTCCCAGGTGCCGATCGAGTGCCGGCGCAGGAACTGGTTGAGCACGCCCGCGCCGCCGAGCATCTGCTGGAAGACGGTGATCGTCAGCACCCAGGAGAAGAAGTGCGGCAGATAGACGATGGACTGCACGAAATTCCGCAGCCGTTCGCTGATCACGGTGTTGAGCATCAGGGCGAGCGCGATCGGCACCGGGAAGAAGAGGACGATCTGGACGGAGCTGAGGAAGAGCGTGTTGCGCAACGCGCCCCAGAACAGCGGGTCGTGGAAGAGCTGCCGGAACTGCTCCAGGCCCGCGAAGTCGCTGTTGCGGACGCCGACCAGCGGGTCGTAGTACTCGAAGGCGGTGACCAGGCCGAACAGCGGCGCGTAGTTGAAGACCAGCAGCAGCGCGACGGCCGGAAGGGT
Organism: Streptomyces sp. NPDC008079; assembly: GCF_042957385.1. Lineage (NCBI taxonomy): Bacteria > Bacillati > Actinomycetota > Actinomycetes > Kitasatosporales > Streptomycetaceae > Streptomyces > Streptomyces sp. NPDC008079. Next base: position 276,425 of record NZ_JBIBIC010000001.1, on the reverse strand, counting down.
CATCAGCAGCAGCGACTTGTCGCGGCGCAGCCGCACGCGCCAGGTCAGGCCGCCGTGCGCCGTGCTCTCGGCTTCGCGTGAGCCCTTCTTGCCGTCGCGTGCGCCCTTGCCGGTGTCCCCGTCCGCGGCGCCCGGCTTCCCCGGTGTCCCGTCCGCCTTCCCGGTGATGATCGCGGCCACCGCCTACTGCCCCGAGCCGTACTTGTCGAGCACGTTCGTCTGCATCCACGTCGTCAACCGCGTGCCGCCGCTGCTCTTCCACGAGGAGATCGCGGCCTGCACGTCGGAGACCTTCTTCTTGCCGTGGTAGCAGTCCTTGATGGTGTCCTCGACGGCCTGGCCCGCGTCGGCGGTCGCGAAGCGCTGCGGCACGGTGATGTTCATGTTCCAGAACACCGGCTTGTACGCGGTCGCCGCCGCTGCCGCCTGCCAGGCCGCGTAGTCCTTGGTCACCTGCGGGGCGCCCGGATTGCTGATCACCGCGGAGCAGGTGGCCAGGAACGGGTACGTCTGCTGCTGGACGTCCTTCTTGCCCTCGTCGGTGAAGGTGGGCGTGCCGTTGTCCATCGTGTAGTGGACGCCCTCGGCGCCGTAGTTCACCATCGTGTACTCGGCGGAACCGTAGGGCGCGGCCAGGTAGTTGGCGACCGCCAGCAGCTCCTTGATCCGGTCCTTCGACAGCTTGATGTTCAGATAGCTCATCAGGCTGGTGGAGTTGCCGAGGAAGATGCCGGGCTTCGACGTGCCGTCGGCGGCGAAGACCTTGAACGCGCCGCGCCGGTACTTCGGATCGGCCGCCGTGCCCGCCTGCGCGTCGGCGAGGTTCCACGCGCCGGTGCCGTCACCGGTGACGACGACCTTGCCCGCGTAGAAGCGGTTCTTGCCGTCGTTGGTGTTGCCCGCGAGCGCGTCCGGGTGCATGTAGCCGGACTTGGCGAGCTTGTAGTGCCAGTCCAGCGCCTCCAGCAGCTCCTGGCCCTCGTACTTGTGGACCAGCTTGCCGTCCTTGACCGTCCACTTGTTGGGCACGCCCCAGAACGGGGAGAGATACGTCCACAGGTCGTCGAAGGCCCACACGCCGCCCTTGGCGTTCGTCAACTCCTTGCCGAGCGCGAGGAGATCGGCGGCGGAGGAGATCTCGTCCGGGTTGATGCCCTTGGCCTGGAGGATGTCGGCCCGGTGATAGGTGGTGCCCGCGACGACGAAGCCGCTGGAGAAGGACGGGATGCCGTAGAGCTTGTCCTCCCACACCCCGGCCTGCCAGGCGCCGGTCGGGATCGCGGCGAGGTTCGGGTAGTCCTTGACCGCGTCGCCCGCCAGGTACGGCGTGAGGTCGGCCAGTTGGGTGCCGGCCAGCTTGCCGACGTTGAAGTTGGCGTTCCACCAGGTGGGGAGCTGGATCCAGTCCGGCAGCTTCTTGGCCGCCGTCATCGTGGGGATGGCGGTGTCGTAGTGGTTGCCGTCGGCGGGCTTCATCGTCAGCGTCACGCCGAGGGCCTTGCTCATGGCCTGGTAGAAGGAGTTGCCCGGCTCCGGGATGGTGCCCCACAGCGGGGTGACGGCGGTGTAGCTGCCGCCCTTGCCCGGCACGCCGTCGACCGTCTTCACCGGGTTCGCCGGGTAGGTCAGGAAGCCGGGGTCGGTGGCGGTGCCCGCGGCGCCCGGCACCGCCGGGATGTCCGCCGTGACCGAGCGGCTCGCGGTGAACTGCGGCAGCGCCGCCTTCAGTCCGCTCTTGCTGCTGGTGCCCCCCTTGCTGCTCGACCCGCTTCCGCAGGCGGTCAGCAGCGGGGACAGCGCCGCGGCTCCGGCTGTCGCCGCCGCCGCGCTCACAAAGGTTCTGCGGTTCAACTGGCTGGTCATGGTGGGTCCTTCGCCGTGTGGGGTGGTCCGATCCGGGGGGACGCCGAGGGTGCGTGCCGTGGGTGCCGTTTTGCCGTGCCGGTGCCGCGTGGAGGGGGCGAGACGCCGGGGAGCGTGTCGAAGAGGACTGTCGAAGCGCTTCGATGTGTCGGCGACAGTAACCACGTGTTTCGGTTCCGACAAGAGTTCTGACGCGACTGTCCGGCGGGCGGATTCCGGCCTCGTACGGTCCTGCGGACATCATCGCCGCCCTGGTCAGGGCGTTCGATGAATTCGACAGCGGTGCGCCGGACGGAGGTTGTGCGCGACCCGTTGACACCCTCGTCGGCGGCGTGTCAGCTTCAGCGAAGCGCTTCACCACGTCACCGGCCCAAGGGGTTTGCCTCAGTGAGTACGACGCCCGTGCACGACCGGCCGTCCTTCCGCGACGCGGAACTGCCGCTGCGCGAACGGGTCGAGGACCTGCTCGGCAGGCTCACCCCCGACGAACGCGTGGCGCTGCTGCACCAGTACGCCCCGGCCGTGCCCCGGCTGGGCATCGCCGCCTTCCGCACCGGCACCGAGGCGCTGCACGGCGTCGCGTGGCTCGGCACCGCCACCACCTTTCCGCAGGCCGTGGGCCTGGGCGCCACCTGGGACGAGGAGCTGACGCACGCGGTCGCGACGGCCGTCTCCGTCGAGCAGCGCGCCTTCCACCACCACAGGGCCGCACCCATCGGCGCCGGGCCGATCAGCCTCCAGGCGTGGGCGCCGGTGGTGAATCTGCTCCGCGACCCGCGCTGGGGGCGCAACGAGGAGGGCTACGCGGAGGACCCGCTGCTCACCGCGCGCCTGGGCGACGCCTACTGCCGGGGCATGGCGGGCGACGACCCCGAGCACCTGCGCACGGCGCCGATCCTCAAGCACTTCCTCGCCTACAACAACGAGGACGACCGCTGCGTCACCTCCTCGGGGCTGCGCCCGCGCGTGCTGCACGAGTACGACCTCGCCGCCTTCCGCCCAGCCGTCGCCTCGGGCGCCGCGACCGGCGCGATGCTCGCGTACAACCTGGTCAACGGCCGTCCCTGCCACGTCAGTCCGCTGATCGAGTCGGAGCTGCGGCGCTGGGCAGCGCCCACCGGGCACGAGCTGTTCGTGGTCAGCGACGCCGAGGCGCCGAGCAATCTGGTCGACCCCGAGCACTACTTCACCGACCACGCCGAGTCGCACGCGGCGGCGCTGCGCGCCGGGGTCGACAGTTTCACCGACCACGGCGAGGACTCCGCCGTCACCGTCGGCCGCCTCCAGGAGGCGCTGCGGCGCGGGCTGATCGACGAGGACGACGTGACGCGCGCGGTACGGCGGCAGCTCGCGATCCGCTTCCGGCTCGGCGAGTTCGACCCGGAGCGCGACCCGTACGCGGCCATCGGCTGGGACGCCGTCGACTCGCCCGCGCACCGCGAACTCGCCCTGCGCGCGGCCACGGAGGCGGTGGTGCTGCTGAAGAACGACGGGACGCTGCCGCTGGAGCCGGTCGCGGGGGTACGGCACAAGGTCGCGGTGATCGGGCCGCTAGCGGGCACCCTCTTCGAGGACTGGTACAGCGGCACGATGCCGTACCGGATCACGGCCGCCGACGGGCTGACGGCCGCGCTGGCCGCGCGCGGCGACGAGGTGACCGCCGTGGTCGAGGGCGTCGACCGGATCGCCCTGCACGCCACCTCGTCGGACGGCGCGCTGTCGGTGCCCGCCGCCGACCCGGCGGGCCCGCTGCTGCTCGCGGCCCCGGCGGCCGAAGTCCCGGCCGACGACTTCTGCTTCGACGTCTTCGACTGGGGCGGCGGTGTGCTGACCCTGCGCAGCGCCCGCACCGGCCGCTATCTGACCGCGCGCGACGGAGGTGTTCCCAGCGACGGCGACGAAAACGCTTCCGAGCAAAGAGTGTTGACGGCGGATCAGACGCTGCCCAACGGCTGGGACGTCCAGGAGACCTTCCGCATCGAGGAGCGGGCGGACGGTACGGAGCTGCTGCGGCATATGCACAGCGGCCGGTACGCGGCCGTGGACGGGGCGACCGGGCGCGTGACGGTGAGCGCCGACACCCCCGCGGAGGCAGAGAGTTGGCGCCGTACGGTCGTACGCGACGGGATCGCGCAGGCGCGGGCCGCCGCCGCGGCGGCCGACACCGCCGTCGTCGTCCTCGGCAACGACCCGCTGATCAACGGCCGTGAGACGCAGGACCGCCCCGACACCGACCTGCCGCCCGCCCAGGACGCGCTGCTGCGGGCGGTCGCCGCCGCGCAGCCGCGCACCGTACTGGTCGTGACCAGCAGTTATCCGTACGCGCTCGACTGGGCGCAGGAGCGGGTGCCCGCGGTGCTGTGGACCGCGCACGGCGGGCAGGAGAGCGGCCGGGCGCTGGCGGCGGTGCTGCTCGGCGCGAGCGAGCCGACCGGGCGGCTGCCGCAGACCTGGTACCGCGGCGGCGACCCGCTCCCGCCGCCGCTGGACTACGACATCATCACGGCGGGCTGGACGTACCAGTACCACCGGGCGCCCGCGCTCTACGGGTTCGGGCACGGCCTGTCGTACACCACGTTCGGCTACGAGGACCTGCGGCTGTCGGCGGCGCGGATCGCGCCGGGCGAGCCGGTGACGGCGACGGTGACCGTCGTCAACACCGGGGAGCGCGCGGGCACCGAGACCGTGCAGCTCTACACCCGTGCGGTGGACGCCCGTTACGACGCGCCGCTGCTGCGGCTCGCCGCCTTCCGCAAGGTGCGGCTCGCGCCGGGCGAGCGGCGCGAGGTGAGCGTCGAGGTGCCCGCCGACGCGCTCGCGCACTGGGACGTCGGGACCGGCGCCTTCACCGTGGACCCGGGCGCGTACGACGTCCTCGTGGCGCGCGGGGTCCAAGACGTCGCCGCGACCGCCCGGCTGGAGGTCACCGGCCCGACTCCCGCTCCCCGTACGGCGGTCGGAGTGCGCGTGGCGGCCGTGGACTTCGACGCCTGTACGGGGCTGCGGCTGCTGGACGCGGGCCCCGTCTCCGGTGACGCGGTCGGCCCCGCGGCGCCGGGGGAACCGGCCACCGCCGTCTTCCGGGACGTCGGCCTGACCGGGGCGCGTACGGTCGCGGTCGAGGTCAGCCGTCCGGCGGCCGAGGGCGGGTCCTGCGCCGTACCGTCCCGGATCGAGCTGCGCTGCGACGGCGCGCCGCTGGCCGCCTTCACCCCGCCGCCGACCGCCGACCGGCACACCTGGACGGAGCTGACCGCGCCGCTGTCCGCCCCGCCCGGCCCCGGCCCGCACACGCTGACCTGGACACTGACCGGAGACGCGCTGCTGGCCGGGTTCACCTTCGCGGAATGAGCCACGGCGCGCATTGAACGGCCGCGCTTCTTAATTCGTTCGCTTTCTTCTATTGGACGACTGCCCGCCCGACGGGTGAAGCTGGAGGTCCGTTGTCGTCGTAGGTGGAATGAGAGAGGCGCGAAACCATGCAGAGCCGTCGTATCGGTGCCGTCGAGGTCAGCGCGATCGGGCTGGGCGGGATGCCCATGTCGATCGAGGGGCGCCCGGAGGAGGCACGTTCCGTCGCGACGATCCACGCGGCGCTCGACGCCGGGGTGACCCTGATCGACACCGCGGACGCGTACCACTGGCACGCCGACGAGGTCGGGCACAACGAGTCGCTGATCGCGAAGGCGCTGGCCTCGTACGGCGGCGACAGCGACGGCGTGCTGGTCGCGACCAAGGGCGGCCACCTGCGGCCGGGCGACGGTTCGTGGACGCTGGACGGCAGGCCCGAGCACATCAAGGCGGCCTGCGAGGCGTCGCTGCGGCGGCTCGGGGTCGAGGCGATCGGCCTCTACCAGTTCCACCGGCCCGACCCCGCCGTGCCGTACGAGGAGTCGGTGGGCGCGCTCGCCGAGCTGCTGGACGCGGGCAAGATCCGGATGGCGGGCATCTCCAACGCGAGCCCGGACCGTATCCGGCTGTCCCAGGAGATCCTGGGCGGGCGCCTGGTGTCGGTGCAGAACCAGTTCTCGCCCGCGTATCGCTCCAGCGAGCCGGAGTTGACGCTCTGCGACGAGCTGGGCATCGCCTTCCTGCCGTGGAGCCCGCTCGGCGGTATCGCCCACGCCGGTGAACTCGGCTCCTCCTACGGGGAGTTCGCCAAGGTCGCCGCCGCGCACGGCGTCAGCCCGCAGCAGGTCTGCCTGGCCTGGCTGCTCGCGCTGTCCCCGGTCGTCGTCCCGATCCCCGGCTCCAGCCGCCCCGAGACCATCCGCGACTCGGTCGCCGCCGCCGAACTCACCCTGGACGCCGACGAGATCGCCCGGCTCAGCGCCGCCGGCTGACGGTCCGCCCGCGCCTTCGCATTCCGCAACCCGAGAAGAGGAAGTCTGTGCGTTACCGCGAACTGGGCCGCAGCGGCCTGTCCGTGTCGGAGATCGGCTACGGCGCCTGGGGCATCGGCGAGGGGGCGTGGGTGGGCGCGACCGAGGACGAGTCGGTGCGCGCCCTGCACCGGGCCGTCGACCTCGGCGTGAACCTCATCGACACCGCCCGCGGCTACGGCGAGAGCGAGCGCATCGTCGGCCGGGTCGTCCGCGAGCGGGCGGCGGCCGGTGACGAGATCCTGGTCGCCACCAAGGTCCCGCCGGGCAACGGCACATGGCCCGCGCCCGCCGGGGTGACCGCGGAAGAGGCGTTCTCCGGCGAGCACATCCGCGCCAGCCTGGAGACCAGCCTGCGCGCCAGCGGCCTCGACCACTTCGACGTGCTCCAGTTCCACGTCTGGCGGGACGAGTGGGTCGGCAGGGGCGACTGGCTGGAGACCGTCGCCGACCTCAAGCAGCAGGGCAAGATCCGGCTGTTCGGCGTCTCGATCAACGACCACGAGACGGACAACTCGCTGGCGCTGGTCCGCAGCGGTGTCGTGGACACCGTCCAGGTCATCTACAACATCTTCGAGCAGACGCCCGCCGAATCGCTGCTGCCCGCCTGCCAGGAGCACGGCGTCGGCGTGATCGTCCGCGTCGCGCTCGACGAGGGCGGTCTGACCGGCGCGGTCACGGCCGGTACGACCTTCCCCGAGGGCGACTTCCGCAACCGCTACTTCCGCGGCGACCGCCCGGCCCAGGTCGAGCAGCGCGTCCGGGCGATCGTGGACGACCTGGGCATCGCCCCCGACGCCATCGCCGAGACCGCCCTGCGCTACGTCCTCAGCGCGCCGGCCGTCTCCACCGTCATCCCCGGCATGCGGTCGGTGCGCAATGTCGAGCGCAACACCGCGGTCAGCGACGGGACGCCGCTGACCGACGAGCAGCTCGCGATCCTCGCCAAGCACCGCTGGCAGCGGAACTTCTACGCGTCGTAGCGGGCTGTCGCCTCACCACGGCGAGCCACCGCGAGCCACGGCGAGCAACCGTGAACCCCGGCGAGCCACCGCGACACACTGCTCATCACCGCTCACCGACTGCTCACCACTCCTCGGCGCCCCGCGCCGCTTCGCGCGCCGCCGTATGCGACGCTGCATGCGTCGCCGTATGCGCCGCCTCCTGGGCGTCGAGGAGTTCGTCGCCGTGGTCGAGGGCCCAGCGGCCGAGCGCCCGCATCGGGCCGTCGACCAGGCTCTCGCCCAGCGCGGTCAGCCCGTACTCGACGCGCGGCGGCGCCTCCGCGTACGCCCGGCGGCCCACCAGGCCGTTCCCGAGCAGTCGGTGCAGCGTCTCGGTCAGGACCTTGTCGCTGATCCCGCCGATCGCGGCGCGCAGCGCGCGGCGGCGGCGCGGGCCCGTGCGCAGCGCCGCGAGCACGACCGGGTCCCAGGTGTGGGCGAACAGGTCGGTGGCCGCGCGCAGCCGGCAGTCGGCGACCCGTTCGTAGCAGTGCGCGCCGGGGCTCTCGCGCGTCTCGTCGGGGCTCTCGTGAGGGCTCATCGCGCCACCCATCATGGTCCGTCCCTCGCGCACCGGCCGGTGCGTATCGGCTTCCCTACCGTATCCGTCAGACGATCGCCGCTGGTCACGGCGCCGGGCGGGGACTGGTCGCAGCGCGGGTCAAGGCGCTGGTCACGGCACAGGCCACGGGCGCGGCGCGGGCCACGGCACAGGGCACGGGCGAGGGAGCGAAGGATGCGGATCGGGATTCTCGGTACGGGAACGCTGGCGCGGGCGCTGGGCGAGGGCTGGCTGCGCGCCGGGCACGAGGTGGTGGTCGCGGGGCGCTCGACGGCCAAGGCGGCGGCGCTCGCCGAGGCGCTGGGCCGCGGCACGCGGGCCGTCGCGCCCCGGACGGCCGTCAGCGGGCGGGACGCGGTGCTGCTCGCCGTCGCCTGGGACGGCGCGGAGGACATGCTGGGCGCGGCGGGCGCGGACGAGGGACTGCTGGCCGGGACGCCGCTGATCGACCCCACGAACGCGGTGGCGCACGGCGCCGGAGTCCTGCTCACGGGGCCCGCCGAGTCCATGGCCGGGCGCGTCGCCGCCCGCGCCCCCGGCGCGCATGTGGTCAAGGCGTTCCACCTCTTCCCCTCCACCCAGTGGACCGACCCCGTCGGGCCCACCGTCACCGTCCCGATCTGCGGCGACGACCCGGCCGCGCTGGACGTGGTCGCCCGCCTCGTCCGGGACGTGGCCGCGACCCCGGCCGTCCTCGGCGGACTGGACCGGGCCCGCCAGGCCGAGGAGGTCGCGGGCTTCGTCATCACCCTGGCCTTCGCGGGCCACGACCCCAACGCGGCCGTCCCGGTCGTCCCGTCCCCGGTCGCGTAACGCCCGCCGAATCCGCGTCCGAAGTGCCCTGATCCTTCTACCAGTTGGTGAAGGCGCCGTCCGGCGTGCGCAGATGGGGCCGCTCGGTCGTCGTGGCGCGGTGGGCGCGGGCGGCGTCGCGGTCGAGGGTGACGCCGAGGCCCGGCGCGTCGGTCGGCGTGACGCGGCCGGGGGAGATGGCCGGGCGGCTGGGGAAGAGCGCGGCGATGGCGGGCTCGGGGTCCGTCTGGTGCTCCTGGATCGCCACATTCGGGCAGGCCAGGTTGAGTTGGAGCGAGGACGCGGCGGTGACCGGGCCCAGCGGATTGTGGGTGGCGAGCTTGATGTGGTGGGTCTCCGCCATCGCGGCGATCTTCTTCGCCTCGGTCAGCCCGGCCGCCACCCCGATGTCGACGCGGGCGTAGTCGATCAGCTCCTCCTCGATCAGGGTCCTGAACTCCCATTTGGAGCCGTACTGTTCGCCCGCCGCCAGCGGTACGCCGGTCCGCGCGCGCAGCATCCGGTAGCTCTCGGGGTTCTCGCTGCGCAGCGGGTCCTCGACGAAGTACGGGCGGGCCGCCTCGATCTCGCGGCACAGGGTGACCGCCTCCGGCGGGTCGAGCCGGGTGTGCACGTCCAGGATCAGCTCGATCTCGTCGCCGAGCGCGTCCCGCACCGCGTGGAACAGGCTCACCGAATCGCGCAGGCAGCGCCGGGCGTCGAGGACGTCGTCCACGTCGTGCGGCGCGGAGAAGCGCACATGCCGCCAGCCCTCGGCGACCAACTCCCGGCAGCGGTCGAGGAATCGCTCGCGGTCGTGGTAGTCGTCGCCGACGTGCACGTACGCCGGGACCCAGTCCCGTACGCGTCCGCCGAGCAGGTCGTGCACCGGCACGCCGAGCGCCTTGCCGCGGATGTCCCACAGGGCGACGTCCACGGCGGCGATGGCGGCGCCGATGATGCGGTCGGCGGGGAAGAAGCCGCGGCGGAACATCACCTGCCACAGGTGCTCTATGCGCCGCGGGTCCTCGCCGACGATCAGCTCCGCGAGGTGTTCGAGGCCGCCCGCGACCGCCCGCTGCCGGGATCTGATGCCGACCTCGCCCAGGCCGTGGATGCCCTCGTCGGTGTCGACCACCACCAGCATCATGCTGTCGCCGTGGTCGGGGAGGGTCAGCACTTCCAGGCCGGTGATCTTCATCCCGCTCCTCCGTGAGTGAGGCCCCCGCGAGTGAGGCACTGTGCGCGGCGCCGTCCGCGGCCGGTGAGCCGCTATGAAAACGTTCCCGCAACTTCATCATGCTTGCTGAGAACGCATCATCCGCAAGGACCGCCCTGATCCGCAAGACCCTGCTGCACTGGAGATTTTCATTGCGGTAACACTCTTGACACCTCCGGGAACGTTCGCAAGGATCCACGGCATCCGGCAGCAGCGACGCGAGGAGGCGGTCCGTGGCAATCACGATCCGGGAGGTGGCGAGCGCCGCGGGCGTATCGGTGTCGACGGTCTCCCGCGCCTTCACGGCGCCCGACCAGGTGCAGCCGAAGACCCGGCAGCGCATCCTGGAGGCCGCGGCGAAGCTCGGTTACGCGCCGAACCCGGCGGCGCGCAGCCTGCGCGGCGGCGGCACGGGCACGCTCGGGCTGATCATCCCCGACATCGCCAACCCGTTCTTCCCGCCGATCGTCAAGGCGATGCAGGCCCGCGCCCGGCGGCTCGGCTACACCGTGCTGGTCGCCGACAGCGACGAGCGCGAGGCCGATGAGCTGGAGACGATCGCGGCGGTCTCCAAGCGGGTCGACGGCCTGGTGCTGTGGGCGTCCACGCTCACCGAGGACCGGCTGGGCGAACTGGCCGACCAGATGCCGCTGGTGGTCGTCAACCGCCATGTGCCCGGCATCCCCGAGGTACGGATCTCGCTGTCGGCCGGGATCGCGCAGGCCGTGGAGCACCTGCGCGCGTACGGCCACCGCCGGTGCGTGTTCATCAACGCCTCACGGGACGAGCTGAGCCGCGGCAAGTCCATCCACGAGTCCTTCGAGGCGCAGGACGTCTCCTTCGTCGAACTCGGGCCCTACGAGCCGCGGTTCGAGACCGGCGTGCTGGCCGCCACGCTGGTCGCCGCGCACGGCGCGACGGCCGTGCTCGCCCACAACGACCTGGTCGCCCTCGGCGTCCTGCACCAGATGGCGAGCCTCGGCGTGAGCGTGCCCGGTGACGTCAGCGTCATCGGCATCGACGACACCCTGCTCGCGTCCGTCTCCACCCCCAGCCTCACCACCATCAGGATCGACCCGGAGGAGGTCGCCACCCGGGCGGCCGACCTGCTCCTGGAGACCATCGCGGGCCACGGCGCGGCGCGTGCCGACGTGCCCGCCGACCCGCGGGCCACCCCCTTCGTGGAGATCGGCTCCCGGCTGGTCCCCCGCGCCTCCACCGGGCCCGCGCCGGGCCGCTGAGTCACCCGCCGTACCCGCGGCCACCGGCCGCCACGGCGCACATCGGCGCGACCCGCCCCGGGAACCGCGTCCCCCCATTCACAGCAAGGCACCCCGCACCGACCTCACCCTGCCCTCCGTGGAGACGAAATGTCCAGACAATCCCGTAACGCGGCCCTGCTCGGCTGCACCGCCATAGCCGTGTCCGTGGCCCTCACGGCCTGTTCCGCCGTCACCCCGAGCAAGTCCGGCGGCGGCGACGGCGGCGACCTCACCCTCCGCGTCCAGGGCATGCCGCCCGCCACCGATAAGGCCGCGCTGACCCTCTTCAAGCAGCAGGTCGCCGACTTCGAGAAGGCCAACCCCGGCATCAAGGTCAAGGGCTCCACCACCGTCTTCGACCCGCTGACCTTCTCCGCCAAGCTCGCCGGCGGCAACGTCGAGGACGTCATCAAGGTCCCGCTCACCGAGCCGCAGCGGCTGATCCAGCAGAAGCAGGTGCAGTCGATCAGCGGCCAGCTCCAGTCGTGGGACCACTTCAAGGAGTTCAACCCGCAGGTCCTCAAGCCGCTGAGCGACAGCGCGGGCCAGGTCTACGGCGTACCGCAGAATCCTTACGCCCAGGGCCTGGTCTACAACCGCGCGCTGTTCAAGGCCGCCGGGCTCGACCCCGACAAGCCGCCCACGACGTGGGACGAGGTCCGCGCCGACGCCAAGGCGATCGCCGCGAAGACCGGCAGGGCGGGCTTCGTCCAGGAGTCCAAGGACAACCAGGGCGGCTGGCAACTCGCCATGCTCTCCTACGCGTTCGGCGGCGACCTCGAACAGCGGCAGGGCGACACGTACACCGCGACCCTCACCGGCGAGGCCACGAAGAAGGCGCTCGGCCTGCTCAAGGACATGCGCTGGAGCGACAATTCGCTCGGCCGGAATCTGCTGAACAACCAGAACGACGTCATCAAGCAGTTCGCGGCCGGACAGGTCGGGATGTTCATGGGCAGCCCCGGCACCTACCGGCTGGCCAAGACGCAGTTCGGCATGGAGAACACCGACGACTTCGGCGTCGCCTCGATGCCGCAGTCCGGCGGCAACGCGACCCTGACCGGCGGCGACATCTACATGGTGCCCAAGTCCGCCGACACCAAGCACGCGGCGGCCGCCGTGAAGTGGCTGACCTTCGCCTACGCCGAGCCGCAGTACAGCACCGAAGCCGCCGCGGGCCAGGCCAAGGCGCTGGCGGCCGACCCCAAGTCGGCGGTCGGCGTACCGACGTTGCCGGTCTTCGACACCGCGCGGCAGACCGAGATCAACGCGGCGATCAAGCCGTACGTGAACGTCGAGCTCGACAACTTCGCGCCGTACACCCAGGGGCTGGGCACGCTCGACCTCAAGCCCGAGCCGCCGTACGAGGCGCAGACGCTGTACACCGCGCTCGACCCGGTCGTGCAGGCGGTGCTCACCGACCGCGGCGCGGACGTCGACGCGCTGCTCGCGAAGGCGGAGAAGGACGTCAACGCCAAGCTCGCCACCGACCAGTCCACCCAGAAGTAGCCGTTCATGAGCCTGCTCACCCACTCCCGGCGCGCCGCGCCCGCACCCGTCGCCCCCGCCAAGGGGAGCGCGGGCCGCCGCCGCGGCGGGACCGCCGCGCGCAAGCAGATCACGGCCTGGCTGTTCCTGCTCCCGGCCGTGCTGGTCTTCGGGCTGTTCGCCTGGTGGCCGATCGTCCGCAGCCTGCTGCTGAGCTTCCAGCGGACCAATCTCGTCGATCCCGCCGTCTGGGTCGGCTTCGACAACTTCCGCGCGGTCTTCGACGATCCGCTGCTCGGCACCGCCGTCGGCAACACCCTGTTCTTCGTCGGCCTCGGTCTGCTGATCGGGTTCCCCGCGCCGCTGATCCTGGCCGCGGTGATGTCGACGGTACGGCGCGGCGCGGGGGTGTACCGCTTCCTGGTCTATCTGCCGGTCGTCATCCCGCCCGTGGTCGCGATCCTGCTGTGGAAGTGGTTCTACGACCCGGGCAGCGGCCTGTTCAATACCGCGCTCGGCAAGGTCGGCCTCGGCCCGTACACCTGGCTGGAGTCCTCCGACACCGCGATGCTCTCGCTGGTCCTGGAGGCCACCTGGGCCGGGATGGGCGGCGCCGTGCTGATCTACCTGGCCGCGATGGTCGGCATCCCCGGCGAGCTGTACGAGGCCGCCGAGGTGGACGGCGCGGGCGTCTGGCGCCGGATCTGGCACATCATGCTGCCCCAACTGCGCTCGGTCATCGGCCTGTTGCTGCTGGTCCAGCTCATCAACACCGTGCAGGTCTTCACCGAGCCGTACGTCTTCACCGGCGGCGGCCCCGACAACGCGACGCTGACCGTACTGCTGCTGATCTTCCGCTACGCCTTCCAGGACGGCGAGTACGGCCAGGCCGCCGCGCTCTCCTTCCTGATGGTGCTCGCGCTGGGCCTGCTGTCCGGGGTGTATCTGCGCGCCACCCGCGGCTGGAGCACGTCATGACCCTGCTGAGCGAATCCCTCACCACCTTCGTCTCCGCCCACGACCGGCGGCGGCCCGGCGTACGGGCGGCCGTCCGCTCCGTCCAGGCGCTAACACTGATCCTGCTGCTGCTCATCGGCATCGGACCGCTGTACTGGATGGTCAAGGGCGCGGTGTCCGCGCCCACCGAACTCACCAACCACCCGCTGGCGTTGTGGCCCGACCGGCCGCGGCCGGGCAACTTCGCCACCGCGTACACCGACCTGAGCGTCGGCCGCTATCTGATGAACACCTTCCTGGTGGTCGGCGGATCGTGGTTCGTACAGCTCTTCGTCTCCGCGACGGCGGGCTTCGCGCTGTCGGTCCTCAAGCCGCGCTTCGGCAAGGCCGTCTACGGCGCGATCCTGGCCACGATGTTCGTGCCGTACACGGTGAACATGGTCAGCCTCTTCATGACCGTCATCGACCTGCCGCTGCTGCACCTCAACCTCGGCGACACGTACTGGGCGATCTGGCTGCCCGCCGGGACCAACGGCTTCACGGTGCTGCTCGCCAAGCAGTTCTTCGACGCGCTGCCGAAGGAACTCTTCGACGCGGCACGGGTCGACGGGGCCAACACCTGGCAACTGCTCACCAGGATCGTGCTGCCGATGAGCAGGCCGGTGCTCGCCGTGATCAGCCTCCTCGCGGTCATGCACAGTTGGAAGGACTTCATCTGGCCGCTGGTCGCGCTCACCGATCCGGAGAAGCAGCCGATCAGCGTCGCCCTCGCCCAACTCGCCACCCAGGCACCGCAGGACCAGCTCATCGCGGCCATGGTGCTCGCCGTCGCGCCGCCGATCCTGTTCTTCGCCGTCGGCCAGAAGTACATCGTCGCCGGGCTCGGCTTCACCGGCGTCAAGGGCTGAGTAGGCCCGCACCCCCCCCGCTTCATCCACGCACCTTCTCTTCGGGACAAGAGAGAGGCACCTCCATGCCAGTCGCACGCCGTACATTCCTCCAGGGCACGGCCGTCGCCACCGGGGCTGCGCTGCTCCCGGCCGTCGCCGCCCAGAACGCGCACGCCGCGGGCGCGGTCACCGTCTCCGCCGACGGCATCACGCTCGTCGGCCAGAGCGACGGCAGCGTCCTGATCAGCGACGGCTCGGGCACCGCCCGCGTCCTGATCAGCCACTTCATGATCAAGGACAGCGTCCTCGGCCAGCAGCGCACCTACGGCGGCACGCCGACGCAGGTCACGCTGCCCGACGGCCGCCCCGCCGTGCGGATCACGTACACCATGGGCAGCGGCGCGTCCGGCGTCACGGTGCGCGGCACCTTCGACGTCACCGCGCACAAGGCCCACATGTCCTGGGAGGTCGGCGGCTCCACCACCCTGACGCCCACCGGCTTCATGGTCGCCCGCACCGTCCAGACGCCGAGCGCGGCCGAGTCGTACGAGGCGCTGACCACCTGGACGAAGGACCCGCGCGGCGGCATCCCGTACGAGGTCAACGCGGGCGCCGCGTACACCGAGACCTGGTCCGACACCCGGGGCTCCTTCTGCCTGGACGCCAGCAACTCCACCTATACGACGGCCACATGGCTGCACACCCCCGGCGCCGCTACGGGCACGGACACCGCCGCCACGACGGTGGACTTCGTCCTCGGCGGGCTGCGCCCGCGCGGCGCCGGGGTGCTGGCGGCGGGCAGGCCGCTGGGCGTGGAGGTGTGGACCGACCAGCCGTTCAACCTCTACAAGACCGCCGGGCAGACGATGACGCTCAAGGCGCAGGTGGTCAACGGCGGTTCGGCGGCCAAGCCGGTCACCGTGACGTGGTGGGCGCGGGACTTCGCGGGCACGCAGATCGCCGGCGGCACCGTCTCGCAGACCGTCGCCGCGGGCACCGCCTGGGACGCCTCCTTCCCGGTCGCCGCCCCCGCGCACGGCATCGTCTTCACCGAGGTCAGCGCCGTGAGCGGCGCCGACTCCGCGCTCGCCAGGACCAACCTGTCGGTGCTGCCCGACTTCGCCTACCAGGCGGGCGGCGAGTCGATGTTCGGCCTCGCCAACTACCCCTGGCTGCTCAAGCCGAGCCAGGCCGACGTGCTGGCGCTGCTGAAGCTGATCGGCGTGAAGCGGATCAGGATCGCCTACGCGGGCGCGCCCGGCATTGACACCGCGACCCTCGACGCCCACGGCATCCACCACAACGTGGAGCTGAGCGGTATCCCGATCGGCGGCAGCGCGGACCAGATCGCCGCCTGGGCCGACACCAACACCGCGAAGGCGACCGCCGCCGCCGCGGAGTACTTCGAGGTCGGCAACGAGGTGAACGCCCCCTGGATGGAGGGCCGGGGCGTCGAGGCGTACATCAGCGACGGGCTGAAGCAGGTCACCGACCGGCTGGCGGCGGCCGGTTCCACGATGAAGGTCATGAACGCGGGCCTCGGCGGCATGGACTACGTGTGGACCGAGAAGTTCCAGCAGGCGGGCGGCTGGGACCTCATCGACGCCTTCGCCTTCCACCCGGGGCGCGGCAACTTCACCCCCGACTACGCCCCTTCGCCCGACGACTGGGTGGAGGGCACCACCGGCACCTACTGGAACTTCCTCGGCGCGCTGCGCAAGGCCAAGGAGATCATCGCCGAGTACGGGCCGAAGGAGCTGTGGATGTCCGAGGCGTACGCCCCCACCAAGCCCAACTCCTGGTGGCAGGACACCTACCGGCACGCCGCCGAGAACGTGCTGCTGAGCCTGGCGCTGGCCAAGTCCGAGGGCGTGCGCGGCGTCAACTGGTACCAGTTGCACGACTCGACGATCCACCACCCGCAGGAGGCCGACCCGGACAACGTCGAGTTCCACTGCGGCATGATGCACCGCGACACCAGCGCCAAGCCGTCGCTGCTGGCGTACGCGACGGCCGCGCGCGTCCTCGACCAGGCCACGTACGTACGGCCGTTGGTCTTCGCCGACGCGGACGTGAAGGGGCTGCTGTTCACCACGCCCTCGGGCCCGGTGTCGATCCTGTGGACCCGCAAGGACGGCTACGTCCTCAACGCCGACCACGGCGCCGACTCCTGGTACGCCTCGCCCGAGCCGTGGACCGACCCGTGGCCGACGAAGACGCAGGTCGTCGCGCACTCCGGGACCGTGGCCGGGACGGTGCGGGAACTCAACTGCGTCGGCGAGGAGCGGACGTTGAACGCGGCCGGCGGGAAGGTCACGCTCACCCTGGACGGAGCGCCGCGCGTCTACTACGGCCTCGCCGCCAACCCCGACTGGAAGTAAGCACGTCATGAGGGGCCGAGAAGAGTCATGAGGACGTCATGAGGAACGACACCGCACGGCACGACATCACCGTCGTCGGCGGCGGCCTGGCCGGGGTCTGCGCGGCCGTCGCCGCCGCCCGGCTGGGCCGGACCGTGGCGCTGGTCAACAACAGGCCGGTGCTCGGCGGCAATTCGAGCAGCGAGGTCCGCGTGTGGGTCTGCGGTGCCACCGGGCACGGCAAGAACCACCACGCCCGCGAGGGCGGCATCATGGGCGAGCTGTTCGTCGAGAACCAGTACCGCAACCCGGACGGGAACCCGTACTACTGGGACACCGTGGTGCTCGACGCCGTGCGCGCCGAGCCCAACATCACGCTGTACCTCAACACCGATGTGCGCGAGGTCGACGCCGAGGGTCCCGACGACGCGCGCCGGATCACCGCGCTGACCGGCTGGACCATGGGCTCCGAGCGGCGCGTCCGCTTCGAGAGCGAGGTGTTCCTCGACTGCACCGGCGACGGCCTGATCGGCTACCTGGCCGGGGCCAGGCACCGCATCGGCCGCGAGGCGCGCGCGGAGTACGACGAGCCGTGGGCGCCCGAGACCGCCGACGACATCACGCTCGGCTCGACGCTGCTGTTCTACACCAAGGACGCCGGCCGCCCCGTCAAGTACGTGCCGCCGGACTTCGCCAAGGACATCACCACGACGTCCATCCCGCAGCGCCGCATCATCAAGGCGGGCGACAACGGCTGCGCGTACTGGTGGATCGAGTTCGGCGGCGAACTGGACACCGTCCACGACAACGAGCGCATCCGCGACGAGCTGTGGTCGGTCATCTACGGCATCTGGGACCACATCAAGAACTCCGGCGAGTTCGACGCCGAGACCATGACGCTGGAGTGGGTCGGCTCGCTGCCCGGCAAGCGCGAATACCGCCGCTTCCTCGGCGACTACGTCCTCCACCAGGGCGACATCCTCGGCCAGACCGAATTCGCCGACCGCGTCGCCTTCGGCGGCTGGTCCATCGACCTGCACCCGCCGCAGGGCATGTACGCCACCGAGGCGGGCGCCAAACAGCGCTACGCGGACGGCATTTACCACATCCCGTACCGCAGCCTGTACTCGGTGAACACCGCCAATCTGCTCTTCGCCGGGCGGAACATCTCCGCCAGCCACGTGGCCTTCGGCTCGACGCGGGTGATGGCCACCTGCGCGACGATCGGGCAGGCGGCGGGCACGGCGGCGGCGCTGTGCGCGGACGCCGGGATCTCCCCGCGCGAGCTGGAAGTGGCGTCGCTGCACCGAGCGTTGCTCCGCGAGGACGCCTCGGTGATCGGGCTGGCCTCCGACGACCCGGACGACCTGGCGCTGCGGGCGACGACGACGGCGTCCAGCACCCTGGCGGACCTGACCGTCGAGACCTCCGACGCCACCTGGCCGCTGACCGCCGACGCGGGCCTCGTCCTCCCGGCCGACCCCGCGCTCACCGGCCTCGAACTGCTGCTGGACGCCGAGCGCGACACCGTGCTGACCGTCGAGCTGTACGACCCGGAGCTGGGGCAGAACTATGTGCCGCGCCGCCTGGTCGGCTCGGTGTCGGTCCCGGTCGCCGCCGGGCGCGGCCAGTGGGTCAAGACCGGCCTGGAGTGGGCGCCGGACACCCCGCGCAACGCCTTCGTCGTCGTCCGCGCCGACCCGGCGCTCGCGCTGCGCGTCGCCGACCGGCCGACGCCCGGCGTGCTGTGCTTCACGCGGGTGCCGCTGCGACCGCAGGACGAGTCGCCGCAGCCGCTGCGCGAGTGGACGGACTCCGGCCTGCTGCGGCGGACCTTCTGCCTGCGGGCGGGGGAGACGGCCGCGTTCGCGCCCGCCAAGGCGGTCGACGGATACGCCCGGCCGTACGCGGGCCCGCACCTGTGGGTCTCGGAGCCGGTGCGCGAAGGCGCGCGGGAATGGCTGGAGTTGGCGTGGGACGAGCCGGTCGCGCTGCGCCGGATCGAGGTCGTCGCGGACGACGACGTCAACGAGGACCTGATCAATCTGCACCACCACAGGACCCCCTTCGACACGCTCCCGACGCTGGTACGGGACTATCGGGTGGAGGTGCGCGACGCGGCCGGGGCCGACTGGCGGGTGGTGGACCGCGTGACGGCCAACCGGCGCCGCCGTCGGGTCCACGTCCTGGAGGAGCCGGTCACCGCCCGCGCGGTACGGATCGTCGTCGAGGCGACCAACGGCGCCGCGTCCGCGCACGTCGTCGCCGTACGGGCCTACAGGTAAGGGAGTTGGCGGTGGTCACAAGGGTGCTGGTCACCGGGGCGGCCGGGCGGATCGGGCGGGCGGTCCTCGCGCTGCTCGCCGAGCGCGGCGTCGAGGCGAACGCGCTGGTCCTCGACGACCCCGGCGACCTGGGCCGGCTCGGCGCGCGGCTGGTCGTGACCGGCGACGCGGCCGACCCGGAGACCGTCCGCAGGTCCCTGGACGGCGCCGACGCGGTCGTCCACCTGGCGGCGATCCCGACGCCCGAACGCAACACGCCGCAGGAGGTGTTCAGCGGCAACACGCTCGCCACCTTCTCCGTACTGGAGGAGGCCGGGCGGGCCGGGGTGCGGCACGTGGCACTGGCCAGTTCGTGGGGGGTCACGGGACTGCCCTGGACCGGCGACCCCGCCCCGCACCCGCCGTACGTCCCCGTGGACGCCGCCATGCCCGGCCAGGTCGAGGACCCGTACGGGCTGTCCAAGCAGGTGGACGAGGTGACCGCCGCCATGATGGCGCGTCGGCACGCCATGAGCGTGGTCTGCCTGCGCTACCCGTACGTCGGCGGCTTCGAGGAGCGGCTGCGGGCGCACGCGGCGCTGGTCACCGAGCAACCGGCGTACGGCGCGCGGGACTTGTGGACGTATCTGGAGGTCGGCGACGCGGCGCGGGCCGCGCTGCTGGCCCTGCGGGTGACGCAACCCGGCGCGCATGTCGTGCACGTGTGCGCGCCCGAGATCCTGGTGCCCTTCCCCACCGAGGAGTTGATGCGCCGCTTCCACCCGACGACCCGCGTACTGCGTCCGCTGCCCGGCCGTACGGCACCGGTCGACACGGCGGCGGCGCGGCGGCTGTTCGGGTTCACGGCGGAACGCCTGATCGACGGGTGAGGTGACACCGGCCGGACGGCCCCCGGGCGGCCCCCGGGCGGCGCCCGGTCGGCCCCGCGGTTGACGGCTGGTGAGGCGGAGGCCGCGCGGGCCGCTACCTTGGCCCGTACAACGCTGCCGTCTGGCCGGAGGAAAAGCACGTGAGCCGTCGCTTCGAGGAGATCGACTGGCGTCCGACGCCGATGGGCGAGATCAGCCTGCGGCGACGGCGGGACGTGGCGACCGGCGAGGACGTGCACGAGGTCAAACTCGGCGACGAGTTCCTGATGTCGAGCCTGTTCACCGCCGGTGAGATCGCGCTGTCCCGGCTCGGCCTGGCCGAACTCCCGGACGGGGACGGGGATGGGGACGGGGACGATGGAGGGGACTCGTACGCGGATGTCGCCGTCGGCGGGCTCGGCCTCGGCTACACCGCGCGCGCGGCGCTGGAGGACGCGCGCGTACGGTCGCTGGTCGTCATCGACGCGCTCGCCGAGGTGATCGGCTGGCACCGGGAGCATCTGGTCCCGCTGGGCGCGGAGTTGACGGCCGACCCGCGCTGCCGCTTCGTGCACGGCGACTTCTTCGCCCTGGCCGCCGACGCCGACGGGCTCGACCCCGAGACGCCCGGCCGCCGCTTCCACGCCGTGCTCCTGGACGTCGACCACTCGCCCGCCCACGTCCTCCACCCCCGGCACGCCGCCCTCTACCGCCCGGACGGCCTGCGGCGGCTGGCCGCCCACCTCCGCCCCGGCGGCGTCTTCGCCCTGTGGTCCAACGACCCGCCGGACGACCCCTTCACCGCCACCCTCCGTGAGACCTTCGCCACGGCCGAGGCCCACGTCGTCACCTTCCCCAACCCGCTCCAGGACGGCGAGGCGACCAACACGATCTACGTGGCGCGCACGGCGTCCTGACGTCGGCGCCGTGCTGACGGACCGTCAAGTGGGCACCGTGGTCGGGAAAGCGCGGGTCTCGGCGACCACACGGTCCTGGAACTCCGGCTCGCGCACCTGCGCGGACCGACGTGCGGGCGCTACGACCTCGGCACCCGCAGAATCCGCAGCATCGTCGTCCGTAGCGCTTCCCCCAGCTCCTCGTCGGAGAGGTCGGCGAGGAGCGGCAGGGTCTCCGGGGCGAGGAGGGCGGTGCTGTAGGCGATGCGTTCGGCGGGTGTCGGCTGCTCGCCGTAGAAGAGGGTGAGGCCGCGCCGGTGCAGTGCGGCCACCTCTTCGTGGTTCTTGGTGGTGTGCCGCGCGTCCGGATCGGTGGAGGCCATCACGGCGTAGTGCCGGTTGGTGACGAGGAATTCTGCGAAGCCGTTGACCACGTGCTCGATGCGCGCCCGCCGGCCGCGCATCGCGTCGGCGTCGTCCAGCAGCGTCTCCATCCGGCGCATGCCGGGCTGCATCGCCGCGTGCAGGATGTCGCCCTTCGCGCGGAAGTGGTAGTAGACGGCGGCCTTCGTCAGGCCCAGCTCGTCGGCGATCATCTGGAGCGAGGTGGCGTTGTAGCCGAGTTCGAGGAAGAGCCGCTGGGCGGTGTCCAGGATCTGCTGCCTGGTCTGCTCGGCCTGCGCCGCACGGGTGGACATGCCCTTGGCAGGCGTCGGCATGGTTCTTGCTCCTCCTTCGTGGGCCGCGAGGACCGCACCGCAGCATACAAGCCGCCGGGGGCCCGGAAGCCGGTCGTCCGGCGGGTCACGGGCCCCTCGCGGGCCGGTCGCGGGCCGGTCGTGGGCGGCCCGTCTCACCGGCCGGGGGCTGGGTCGCGGGCGTGCCGTATCACCGGCCGAGGCCCGGTCACTCGCCAGCCAAAGACTAGTGACTCACCTGCCGATGTCCAGCGACTCACCTTACGTTGGCAAGCGATTTACTTGACCTGCGGCTAGTGAATGCTTAACGTCAGGCTCGGCGTGCGCTACCCGAACCGGCCGTGGAGATATGTACCCATGTCAAGCTATTTGTACCGACTCGCCCGGCTCGCCTTCCGGCGCCGACGGCTGGTCCTGGCGTTGTGGCTGGTGGCGGCCGTGGTCGCCATCGCCGCCGCCCAGATCAGCGGCGGGAAGACCAACGACAACTTCACGATCCCTGGCACCGAGGCGCAGAACGCGTCCGACGTCCTGTCCGCCAAGCTGCCCGCCTTCAGCGGCGGCCAGAGCACGATCGTCTTCGCGACGACCCAGGGCAGCAGGAAGGTCACCGACCCGGCCACCATGAAGGTGATCGAGTCGGCCATGACCAAGCTGCGGACGGTCCCTCAGGTCTCCAACGTCGTCGACCCGTTCCAGGGCAAGCTCGTCTCGCAGGACGACAAGATCGCGCTCGGCCAGGTGCAGTGGTCGGCGGCGGCCACCGACGTCAAGGACGCCAACCTCGACCTGTTCAACGACGCGATGAAGCCCGTACGGGCGGACGGCGTCCAGGTCGAGTACAACGGCAGCGTCTATCCGGGCTGGCGGCAGGTGATCTCCGAGCTGCCCGAACTCATCGGCCTGATCGTCGCCTTCTTCATCCTGATGATCACCTTCGGGGCGTTCGCCGCGGCGGGCATGCCGATCCTGGGCGCGATCATCGGCGTCGTCACCACGCTGATGGCCATCACGGCCGTCGCGTCCGTGGTCACCATCGCCTCGGCCTCCACCACCGTCGCGCTGATGCTCGGGCTCTCCTGCGGCATCGACTACGGCCTGTTCATCCTGTCCCGGCACCGTACGAACCTGCTCAACGGCATGACGCCCGAGGAGTCCGTGCCGCTGGCCATGGGCACGGCGGGCAGCTCCGTCGTCTTCGCCGCGCTCACCGTGATCATCGCGCTGTGCGGGCTCACCGTCGTCGGCATCCCGTTCCTCACCGTCATGGGTCTGGCCGCCGCCGCCTCGGTCGCCGTCGCGCTGCTCATCGCGCTGACCCTGCTGCCCGCGATGCTCGGCTTCGCCGGGACCAAGGTCGCCACATTCACCCGGCTGCCCTGGCTCGGCGCCCGCGCGGAGCGGGTCGCCCGCCGTTCGGCCGCCGACCCGGACAGCCCCAACGGCGCCCGCTGGGCCCGCTTCGTCGTACGCCACCGCATCCTCGTACTGATCGGCGGCGTCGCCCTGCTCGGCGTGCTGGCCATCCCCGCCCTCGACATCCGGCTCGGCCTGCCCAGCAGCGCCTCCCAGCCGAAGAGCACCACACAGCGCAAGGCGTACGACCTCACCACCGAGGGCTTCGGCGCCGGTTTCAACGGCGCGCTGCTGATCGTCGCGCAGAACACCAGCAGCCCGGCGGACACCGCGGCCATCGCGGCGCGGCTCACCAAGGTGCCGGGCGTCGTCAAGGTGACGCCGCTGGCCTCCAAGAACGGGGTCTCGCTGATCCGCGTGATCCCCAAGACCGGGCCGAACGACCCCGCCACCGCCGACCTCGTGCACACCCTGCGCGACGACCGGCAGCAGCTCGAAGGTCAGACCGGCACCGACATCCTCGTCGGCGGCACCACGGCCTCCAACATCGACGTCTCGGCCAAACTGTCCAGCGCGCTGCCGGTCTTCCTGATCGTCGTGGTCGGCCTGGCCTTCATCCTGCTGACCTTCGCCTTCCGCACCATCCTGGTGCCGATCAAGTCCATCCTCGGCTTCCTGCTGTCGATGGCCGCGGCCCTCGGCGCCCAGGTGGCGACCTTCCAATGGGGCTGGGGCCAGCGGATCTTCGGCATCACGCCGACCGAGACGATCAGCTTCCTGCCGATCATCATGCTGGCCATCATCTTCGGCCTGTCCAGCGACTACGAGGTCTTCGTCGTCTCCCGCATCAAGGAGGAGTACACGAAGAACGGCGACGCCCGCCGGGCCGTGCAGCGCGGCACCGGCCTGTCCGCCCGCGTCGTCACCGCCGCGGCCCTCATCATGTTCTTCATCTTCGTCGCCTTCATGTTCACCGACGACCCCACCATCAAGGCCATCGGCTTCAGCTTCGCCGCGGGCGTCTTCCTCGACGCCTTCGTCGTCCGCCTCACCCTCGTCCCCGCCGTCCTCGCCATCGTCCGCTCCAAGGTCTGGTACCACCCCCAGTGGTTCTCCACATACATCCCCGACCCCGACATCGAGGGCCAACGCCTCGAACACGAACTGAAATCCGGCCGCCTGACCTGACCTGACCCTCCCTGACCTGACCTGACCCGCCCTGACCTGGCCCGCCCTGACCCCGGCCGCTCCGCGGTTCAGACCGAGCCGACGGCCGGCTCACCCCACACCGTCGTCCCGAGCGAAACGCCGAGCCCGCGTTCCCGCCGCAGTGCCGAGCAGCGCCTGATACCGCAAGTTGCTCGGCCGCGCGGCGTCGGGTCCGAGACGTGCTTCCCAGTCCCGGCAGACGCCCGCGACGAGCGCGGCCACGGCCACGGGGTCGGCGCTCCGCCAGGACGGGAACCGCCCGGCCCAGGCCACAGCGGCCTCGTCCGGCCAACCGGCTTCCATCAACCGCACCGCGGTGAGCGCCACGTCCACCCAGGCGGGCCCGGAAGCGACCATGGCCCAGTCCACGACGCGCGCGCCGCTCGCGCCGATCAGCAGATTGTGGGGATTGGTATCCGTGTGCAGCAACGCGTCCCCGGCCAGCAGCAGTTGCTCGTCATCCGACAGAACGTGCGCGTAGCGGTCACCCAACCGCGGCGCCAAGCCGTCCGCGGTCACCTCCTGCATACGCGCCAGCGCCCGCGCGACCAGTGCCGTGTCGGCGGAGCCCGGGGTGAGGTCGGCGTGCCGACCGTCGATGTACTCGAATACCAGCACATCCCACCCGGCGACCGTCACCCGGGCCAGCAACAACGGTGCCACCCCGGCGACCAGCGGATTCGCCGCGACTTCCCAGTCCTGGCCGACAACCCCGTCCGTGTCCGAGACCGGAACGCCCTTGACGAACACCCGCCCGTCCGCGGTGGCCAGTACGGCGGCGGTCTGGCACGTCAGCCCCTCCGCCACCGGCACCCAACCCGTCACCGCCCCCACGTACCCGCCCACCGCTACCCGTACGGCGGACGGCAGCGCGTCCCATTCGGTACGTGGCATCCGGGCACCTCCGACGAAAGGTCCCCGAGGCGACCGCTTCGGGGCCGAACACGCTACTGCGTCGCCCCGCACTTCCGGCAGCGAATCTTGCCCGACCATCCGACCCACTCGTGATCGCAATTCGGCACGACGGTGGGCGGCCTGGTCGCGGTCGCCGGGATCTGCGCGTACGACTCCGACGCGCAGGGCCTCGCGCAGCGGTACTTCCACCAAGCGCTCCGCCTCGCAAAAGCCTCCGGTGACGGCGCCGGCATGTCGCCCGCGCTGGCGACCGACCTGTACGCGATGCAGGCCAAGGCGTTCTCCCGCATGGGCGACCAGGCAGCCTCATCAGCCTGCGCGACTGGACCCCGGCCCGGACCTACGCTGCCGAAGCCGTACGCGCCCAGGCGCACGCGCGCGGTTCCGTGCACCGTCCGGCCACGCTCGCCACCGCCGACCTCGGCCGTGGCAACCCCGAGCAGGCCGCCGCCCACAGCGTCACTGCCCTCACCCTCGCCCGGGGCCAGGAATCACAGCGCCTGCCCGGCCGTCATCTCGATCATTACCTCATCCGCCAACGCCCGGTCGCCCTGGCCACCACCGTCAACGAAGCAGGCGAAGCCCTCCTGCTGTGGCGCCACCGCTTCATCACCGACAGCTGGGGCTGGGAACTGGCCGCCGGTGTCGTCGAGCACGGTGAGGACGTCGAAGCCGCGGCCGCCCGCGAAATGCTCGAGGAAACCGGCTGGCGCCCCGGCCCCCTCCGCCACCTGCTGACCGTCGAGCCCTCCAACGGCCTCACCGACGGCCGCCACCACGTCTACTGGTCCACCACCGCCGAACACATCGGCCACCCCGAGGACGACTTCGAGTCCGAGCGCCGCGAATGGGTCCCCCTGTCCTCGGTCCCGACCCTGATCGAACGCGGCGAGATCCACTCGGCGAACGCCGTCGCCGCTCTCCTTCTGCTCCACCACATGCACGCCACCGCGTGAGTCCGGCACCGCCGGTCAGACCGAGCCGAGGTCGATCTCCGCGGCGAAGGGGACCACGGCCTTCACGGTGCCGGTGAACACGGCGGTCTGTTCGACCCTCCGGTCCCGCCAGGGGGTGCCGGGGAACCCCGGCCGCAGTAATCTGCGTCGACGCCTACGAGCGCGCGTGAGCGCGGCGACGGCCGCCGGGGGGCGGGCAGGGGCGGATGAGGGGGACGGCACACGATGGACGGAAACGACGGCTCCGGCAGACCGGCGTACGACCCGGCCAAGGGCTACGGCGGCACGCCCGCGAGCGGCGGCGGTACGGGCCACAGCGGCACGGGCCACAGCGGCACGGGCCACGGCGGCGGGGGCGGGGACGGGCTGTGGAGCGTGCCCGGGTACAGACACGAACGTGACCTCGGGGCGGGCGCGTCCGGCCGGGTCGTGCTGGCCACGCACGTCGCCACGGGAACGGCGGTGGCGGTCAAGTACCTCGCGGGACCCCTCGGCGGCGACCCGCGCTTTCGCACCGCCTTCCGCGCCGAGGCGGAACTCCTCGGCGGCCTGCACTCGCCGTACATCGCGCGCTTCTACGAGTACGTGGAGGACGGCGGGAACGCCGCGATCGTGATGGAGCTGGTCGACGGCATCGCGCTGCACGCGCTGCTGCGGCAGGAGGGCGCGACCGATCCGGAACCGGCGCTCGCGGTGCTGAAGGGCTCGCTGCTCGGCCTGGCCGCCGCGCACGCGGCGGGGGTGGTGCACCGCGACTACAAGCCCGCGAACGTGCTGGTCACCACGGACGGCGTGTCCAAGCTGGTGGACTTCGGCGTCGCGGTGCGCAGCGGCGAGACGGGCGCGGTCGCGGGCACGCCGTCGTACATGGCGCCCGAGCAGTGGGCGGGCGGCCCCGCCACCCCGGCGACCGACGTGTACGCGGCCACCGCGACCTTCTACGAGTGCCTGACCGGCAGCAAGCCGTACTCCGGCTCGACGATGTTCGAACTGGCCGTGCAGCACGCCGAAGCGCCCATCCCCGACGAGCGGGTGCCGGAGCCGGTGCGCGGTCTGGTCACCCGCGGCCTGGGCAAGACCCCGCAGGAACGCCCGCAGAGCGCGGCCGAATTCGTCGCGGAACTCCAGGCGGTGGCGGGCGCCGCGTACGGCGAGGACTGGGAGGAGCGCGGGCAGCGCAAACTCGCCGCGCTCGTGGCCCTGTTGCCGCTGCTGCTGCCGTTCGGCGGCGGCAGCGCCGCCTCGGGGACGACGGCCTTCGCGCACACGCAGCTCGGGCAGGGGGCGGGCGTCGCCTCGGGCGCGGCCCCCGCGCCGACTCCGGGCGCGGCGGCACCGGGCGACGCCCTGGTCGCGCTGGAGCGGCACCGCCCGGTACGCCCGGCCCGCTTCGGGCGGCGCGCCAAACTGGTGGCGGGCGCGGTCGCGGCCGTCCTGATATCCACCGGGCTCGTCGTGACCGCGGTGGCCACCGGCGGCGACGGTCCCTCCGACGAGGTCACCGCCGCCTCGACCCCCTCGGCCCTGACCTCCCTGGTCTCAGGCCAGCCCGTCGCCCCCGCGACCGGCACCCCGACGTCCGGTTCCCCGTCCGCGTCCCCCTCGGCATCGGGGTCCGCGTTCCCGTCCCCGTCCGCCTCGGACAGCGCCTCACCGAGCGGTACGACGACGACGGCGCCGGTCGATCCCCCGACGACATCGGCGCCGACATCGACGCCCCCCACCACGGCGCCCACGACGCCGCCGACGACACCGCCGACCACGACGACGCCACCCGCGCTGGTCGTGGACTCGGTCGCCATCGTGCGGTTCATCTGTAGCGCGGGCGCCGGACACACGGCGGTCGCGGCGGTCACCGTGCAGGGCAACGGAGCCGACGACGGCACCTTGGTCCTCACCTGGGCGCACACCACGGCGTCGGGACTCGTGTCGGGAGCGGTCACCGAGTCGTACCCGATCCCCAAGGGCGAGACGTCCTCCACCCAGTCCTACACTCACGCGTTCGGCGTCAGCCGCTTCCCCGGCTGGACGCTCACCGTCTCCTCGACGCCCGCCGCGGGCAAGGGGAACGGCTCCTCACAGACGATCGACGCCTGCTGACCCGCACTTCGGCCCTCCGCCAAGGAACCCGCCCATGCCGCACGACCGTGACCGCGACCAGAGCCGTGACCCACGCCTGCACTTCAGCACCCGGCCGCAGGCCGCCCCCGCCCCCGCCCCCGCCGCGCCGGACGACGGCACCTTCCGGCTCAGCGACCTCGGCTTCGGCGGCGCGAGCGATACGGACGGCGCGAGCGTCGGGGGCGGTACGGGCGCCGGGGGCGGTGCGGGCGGCACCGAGGAGCCGGACGGCGCGACCGTACTCGACCCCGACTCCTGGTCCAGCGAGGTCCCGGAGGCGGAGACCTTCGCGTCCGGGCTGCGCCGCTTCGGGCCCGGGGTGCCCGAAGGGCCCGAGCCGTCGGTCGGTACGGAGCGGACCGCCGCCGTGTGGCACGGCACCGTGCGGCCGGGGGAGCCGGTGCTGCCGCCCGAAGAGCCGCGCCGGAAACGGGCGTTGGGCGGCTGGCTGCTCGCGCTGCTGGTACTGCTCGGGGTGGTGGCCTATCTGCTGTGGCAGCACTGGCCGGGCTCGGTGAAGGTCGACGGCGTCAGCGTCCGCAACGACACCGCCGTCCAGGGCTGCCACAGTACGGCGAAGGTGGTGGGCACGCTGCGGACCAGCGGGGACGCGGGAACGGTGCGCTACCGGTGGCGGCGCAGCGACGGCACGCTGTCCGACGAGTTGCGGCAGCGGGTGGCGAAGGGGCGGCGCAGCACCGACGTCGTGCTGCTGTGGTCCTTCGACGGCCGCGGCACGCTCCAGGCGACCGCGACCCTCGAAGTGCTCTCCCCGCAGCGGCAGTCGGGGTCGTACACCTTCACCTACCGCTGCTCCTGAGGCCGTTGACGCGCGCGGTCAGCCGATCCGCGCCTCCCCGTACGGGAGCAGCCGCACCGGACCGACCAGGCCGTACGGCTGGCGCGGCGATCCGCCATAGACGCCCGGATCGCTGACGCGCAGCCGGTTGCCGAGGGTGGTGGCGACCTCGACCTCGATGGTGTTGTCGCCCTGGCGCAGCCAACCGCCCAGGTCCACCACGGGGTTGATGTGGTCGACGGGGTCGAGGCGGTGGCCGTTGACCGTCACGCGGCAGGTGTCGTAGACCGTGCCGAGGTCGAGCAGGGCGCCGTGGCCGCCGGTCCAGGCGCGGCCGAGGCGGACGGTGGTGCGGTAGCGGCCGATGCCGGAGACGTCGGCGAGCGCGGGGATGTCGGGCCAGGCGGCGAGCGCGTCGAGGGTGAGCGCGCGGCGCACGACCCTCGTCTCGGTGGCGGTGGCGCCCGGCTGCCAGTCCTCGACGTCCAGCCGCCAGCCCGTGAGTTGGGTGGGCTGCGGCACGCCGGAGATCCGGCTGCGCACCGTGCGGCGGCCTTGGGACAGCTCGGTGACGTACTCGCCGTCGGCGGAGCCGCGTACGGTCAGCCGCCCGTCGGCGAAGAGCACGGTGTCCGCGGTGGTGGACACCGCGTGCGGGCCGCTGCCCGTGCGGTCGCCGAACAGGCCGGGCACGCCGAGCGCGACGACCATGGTCTCGCCGGGCTGGAGCGCGACGCGCAGCGTGACCGTGTCGCCGGTCTCGGTGTACGTGCCGATCCGCCGCACGCGTCCGGTCCACAGGTCCAGCAGGTACGGGACGTGGCGGGTGCTGCCCCGGCGCAGGGTCACCTCGTGGTCGACGGCGGCGACCGGCGGCTTGACCGTCTCGGCGTGCTTGCCGTTGCAGAAGTAGAAGTAGTCGACGCCGTCCGCGTACCGGTGGGCGTTGAGCAGCGTGGAACTGGTCGCGTACGAGACGAGCGGTGTCACGCCGAGGTCGGCGAGCGCGGCGCCCACCGCGGTCTTGTCGGTGATCTGCCGGACGCGCGGCTGGGCCAGCAACTGGGCCAGCACCGCGCGCAGTCGGGCGTCCTGCCCGCCGGTGTCCAGGCCGGGGACGGTCGCGGTGCTCCAGTCGCCGACCAGCATGATCGGCAGCCCGGCCTTGGTGAACGCCAGGAATTTCTCGGCGACTTCGACCGGCAGCGTGCAGGTGGACCCGGCGAAGAAGTCGGCCTCCACGAACAGGGCGCGGTACGCGGGTCCGCCCGCCGCCAGCACCCCGTTGGTCACCCGCGCCGACGGCAGGCTCAGCAGCGGCTCGCTGATGAACTGGTGGTTCCAGCCGAGCGGTATGCCGGTCGAGGTGAACCAGGACGCGCCGATGCCGGTCGCGGTGTAGCCGGTCTGCCGGAAGATCGCCACGTCCTGGCGCGGCTTCCCCGCTTGCAGGACCTGGTGCACACGGGCCAAGTAGCCCGACATGTCGGTGATGTGACGCCACGTCGGATGCCGCGGTCCCCACGACTCCCCGTAGCCGACACCGCCGTGGTAAGGGGTGAAGGCCGCGTATCCCGGCCAGGCCACACCGGGCAGGGCCGCGTACGAGAAGCCGTGGATCACGGTCTGGTTGACCCCGGCCGCGTACGCGCCGCCCATCGTGCGCAGGAACTTCTGCCAGGTGGTGCTGTACGCGCCGCCGGTGTACGCGCCCGACTCGCAGGACAGAATGGTGCTGCCCGCCATGTCCCGCCCGCCGGCCAGGCACCGGTAGTCGTCCAGGTTCTTGAAGCCCAGCGACTCGCCCTCGGGGATGTCCAGGAGCGCGGCGGTCGCGATGGCGTCGGTCTGGAGCCCGTACGGCTGCGCGCGCAGCTTCAGTCCGAAGGTGCTCGCCCACTTCTTGATCGCGGTGACGTGGTGGGTGTTGTACAGCTCCGAGACCGTCTGCCAGAAGTCGTGGCGTACGCGGACGGTCAGCGCGGCGCCGTACGCGTAGACCTGGTTGCTCTTGTTGAGCAGCAGCGCGGGCAGGTACGGCAGCAGGTCGTAGCCGCGGCGGCGGGCGAATTCGGCGGGCAGCGCCGGGGTCCACAGCAGGGCGCGCGACTCCAGCTCGATGGAGTCCTCGAAGAGGGCGCCGCCCGCGCGGGCGATCAGCCGGCGCACCGGGCGGGTCAGCAGGTCCGACTCCCAGAAGTCGGTGATCGCGCGGGTGCCGGCGGGGCTGAAGTGGTCCACGACGTACGCGGTCGGCGCGGTGTGCGGCCCCGCCTCGGGGGTCTGGCCGGTGCCGCGCAGCCAGTGGGCGAAGAGCAGCCAGGACCCGCCGTCGTCGGGCGCGGTCCAGGTGACGGCGCCGTTGGTGACCGTGCGCGTGAGGTCCACCAGGGTGGCCGGGTCGAGGCCGGTCTCCTTGCGGGTGCTGTTGGCGGTGTCGACGCGGACCGCCTGCACGGCGAGCAGCGTGGCCTTCGCGGCGGCCGGGTCGGCGGCGACGACGGGGGCGGGGACGGGTCCCTCGTAACGGGCCCCGGCGGCCAACGCGGCGACACCGTAGGCGAGTTCCTGTACGGCGGCCGGGCTGTCCGGGGTGATCGTGGGGACGGCGGTCGGCCAGGCGGGGCCCGCGGTGAGGTCGACGGTCAGGCCGCGGCGGTCGGCCTGCTCCAGCGCGGCCTCCATCCCGGCGACCCAGCTCGCGCTGCCCCAGCCGTGGTGCGCGGTGTCCAGGACGGCCGGGTCGTCCACGCTGTGGTGGACCGCGGCGATCTCGACGCCGCCGAAACCGGCGTCCGCGATCTGGTCGATCTCGCGGCGGATCTCGGCGGGCTCGACCAGCCCGTCCGGCCACCACCAGCGGAATTTGGGCCGGACGGGGGCGGGCGGGGCGCTGAACCAGGAGGCGGAGCCGGGGGCGCCGGGTCGGCACGGGGCCGGGTGCGCGGAGGCGCTGCCCGCCGCTCTCGCCCCTTCGGCCGCGTGCGCGGTGCCGGTGGCCGCGCCCCACGTGAGGGCCGCGCCCGCGGCGGCTCCGGCCTGGAGGACGCGGCGGCGGGCGACACCGGTGTCCGGGCGGCTGTCGTCGGCGTGGCTGGCGTCGTCGGTCATGGTGCGCGTCTCCTCGTATGAAACGTTTTAAGTTCCGGGCGGACGCTATGGCCGAGAATCGTCAGACGTCAAGGGGGTGAACTTGCCGGATCCATTGAACAGATTCAATCGAGCGGGGAAATGCATGCCGCGGGGCCGAGGGCGGCACCCGTGGCGCGCGCCCGTCCGCCCCGCGCCCCGCCCCGTGTCCGCCCCGCGCCCGGCACCGTGTCCGCCCCGCGCCCGGCGCCGCGTCACGCTCCGCCGTATGGAGGAAAGTTTCATCCGCACTCTGTTCTGCGGTGGTTACTTGGCATTAAGTTCCAACGGCAGCTGCCCGCACGGAATTTGACGCTCTCCCTCACCCCCACCACGGGAGCACACATGTCGGTCCCTGAGCACTTCGCCATGCCCCGCACCGCCCAGTCCCGCGCCGCCCTGTCCCCCGCCGCCGAGTCCGGCACGGACGAGTCCCGCGCCGCCCTGTCCCGCCGCCGCTTCCTCGCCTCGGCCGCCGTGCTCGGCGCGAGCGCGGGAGCCGTGATCGTCGGCGCCGCGCCCGCCTCCGCCTCCGCCGCGCGGATCGTCCCCGAGCCCAACATGTTCGACACCACGGCGTGGGGCGCCCGCCCGCCGTCCTCCCCGGTCAGCCTGGCCGGGAACAACCCCAACAAGATCGTCGTGCACCACACCGCGTTCGCGAACACCGCCGACTCCGGCACGTCCGGCTCGTTCGCCATCGCGCACGAGATCCAGGACCTGCACATGGACACCAACGGCTGGATCGACACCGGCAACCACTTCACCATCAGCCGGACCGGCATCATCATGGAGGGCCGCCACCGCAGCCTGGAACGGCTGCTCGCGGGCAGCAACATGGTCGTCGGCGCCCACACCGTCGGCCAGAACACGCAGGGCATCGGCGTCGAGAACAACGGCACGTACACCTCGGTCGCGCCGCCGTCGATCCTCTACGCCAGCCTCGTCAGCCTCTGCTCGTACATCTGCTACAAGTACGGCCTCGCGCCGACGCAGATCTTCGGGCACCGGGACTTCAACGTCACCGAGTGCCCCGGCGACAAGCTCTACGCGATGCTGCCGCAGCTCCGGTCGGACGTGGCGTCCCGGATGTAGCGGCGGGTCCGCCGGGTGCGGCGCCGGGCCCGCGCGGGTTCGGCGCCGCACCGTGCGGACCTCCGGGTTCGGCGCCGCGCCGGGCCCGCGCGGACGCCAAGGAGGCCGCCGAGTCCCTCGACACCTGGCAGTCCGCCCACGCGTCCCGTATCGCGGCCCTGCTGTCGAGGCACGGCTACGAGGACTGAGCCGGGCGCCAGCCCAGGGCCGGGCCCAGGGCGCCGGCGAGGTCGGTGAGGATCTGGGCGTAGTCCTCGTGGGCGAAGGTGAAGGGCAGGGCGAAGGCGACCTCGTCGATCTCGCGGAAGGCGGCGTGGGCGTGGAGGCGTTCGGCGAGCTGGGCCGAGGGGCCGACGAAGTCGGGGGAGAAGAGCATGCGCGCCGGGCCCTGCGGAGCCGTGGTGCGCGGGAGGCGCTTGCGGGCGTACTCCTCGTAGCGGGCGCGCTGCGCGGGCGTGGCGCTGTCGGTCGGGATGACGACGAGGCCCTGCGAGACGCGGGCGCGGTCGCCGTCGGGGTGGTGGGCGCGGAAGGTCCTGATGTGGGAGAGCTGGATGTCGGCGAAGTCCGGCGCCGGGCCCGTCACCGCCGCTTCGGCCGCCTCGGCCTCTGCCGCCTTCTCCGACTCCGCCGCCTTCTCCCGATACTCCGGCTCCTCCGCCTTGACGACGCTGCTCGTCAGGAAATTCATGCCGTTCTCGCCCGCCCACCGCGCCGACCGCAGGCTCGCGCCGCCGTACCAGAGACGGCCGCCGAGGCCGGGGGAGTGCGGCTGGACGCGGTCGGAGAAGACCTCGATGCCCTCGACGCCGCTGAAGTCGGTGGCGCGCTCGCCGCGTACGAAGTCCAGCAGCCGCCGGACGCGCGGGTAGCCGAAGTCCTCGGCGTCGGCGGTGTCCGGGTAGAGCGCGGGCCCGACCTGCTCGAAGTGCGTGGGCGGCCCGACGCTGACGCCGGGGTTGAGCCGTCCGCCGGACAGGATGTCGACCGTCGCCAGATCCTCGGCCAGCCGCAGCGGATTCTCCCAGCCCAGCGGGATGACGGCGGTGCCCAGCTCGATCCTGCGGGTGCGCTGGCTCGCCGCCGCCAGCACGGCGACCGGCGAGGAGATCCCGTACTGGAGGTGCCGGTGCCGCACCCACGCGCTGTCGAAGCCGAGCCGTTCGCCCAGCTCGATGATCTCCAGCGTCGACTCGTGCCCCCGCCGGGGATCGGCCTCGTCGAACAGCCCGATGGTCAGGAAGCCCAGCTTCCGCAACGGCTCGGATTCCAGCGGCACAGCACGCCTCCCACGTTTCCGTCCATACTCACGCCCGCCCGCCGCCCCCGCACTCCGTACCCACCGCGACCTGAGTACGAGCACGGATGATTCGGACACATCCGCGCGGCCACACTGGTCCAGGAGCGAAGATCACCTACGCGAGAGGCGGCAGCGCCGTGCAGACCAACCATCCCCGTCGGCCCCGGATTCCCGCCGGCCCCCGGCTCACCCTGATCGGACTGTCCCTCGCGGGCGTCGCCTTCATGGGGCTCGGCTCGGCGTGCAGCATGCAGGACGCGATGTGCTCGGGCGGGGAGTACCCGGTGGCGTCGGTCGGGCCCCCGGCGGGCGGCGGGGCCTGCGTGTCGGACAAGGAGGAGCCGCCGAAGGGCTTCGTGCGCTACCCGAAGGGCAAGGTCCCCCGGCACGTGGACGACAAGTGGGACAAGTACTGGCAGGAGCACTCCCTGGACGCCGAAGGCAACGAGGTGAAGTGAGGCCCCGCCGCGGGGGGCGGGACCTCACAAGGCGTGCCGGGCCCGCGTACGGATCGGCGTACGCGGGTACGTAGCGGCTACTTCAGCGTCACCGTCGCCGACGCCGTCAGGCCGCCCGAGGCGACCGTCACCGTGACCGTGCCGCGCCGCAGCGCGGTGAGCGTGGCGGTCGTCGGGTCCAGGACCGCGAGGGTCCCGGGACGGCGCTTGGCGGCCTTGGCCTCGGAGGGCGAGTCGGTGACCAGGACGCCCGCGGACCCCGACCAGACCACCGTGGCGGGGTAGCGCAGCGGAAAGCGCAGCCCGAACTCGCTGGTGATGCCGGTGGCCGCCAGAGCGGCCGACGTGCCGACGGGCACGGGACCGTCCGCCGTCAGCTCGATCCCGTCGATGACCGGGCGGCTCTCGGCCCGCAGCCACTCGCGGGTCCGCGGGCTCGGCTGCCCGGCCCGGACGCGCGCGGGCCTGGGGTCGACGCCGACGTGCATCCAGCCGAAGAAGCCGCCCTGGTCGGGCGAGCTGTAGGGCGTCTTGCCCACGGCCGGGGTGGTGACCTCCAGGACGCCGTCGGTCCGCGTGACCGACGCGGTGTGCGCGTGGCCGGTGAAGAGCGCGACCGGTTTGCCGGAGGTCTCCCGGAAGTCGGCCAGCCACTTCTGGAGGAGCCCGGCCTCCAGCTGGTCGGCGAGCTGTGAGGCGCCCGCGCCCGAGGGGTCCCGCAAGGGGTGGTGGAAGGACAGCACGACACCGGTCACCGACCGGTCCCTGGCCGCCTTCGCCAACTCGGCCTGGAGCAACGGCACTTGGTCCCAGTCCGAGGTCCGCATGTCGCCGGTGTGCGAGTCCAGCAGGATGAAACGGGTCCCCTTGTGGTCGAAGACCTGCCGGTTGGGGCGGCCGGTCACGGCGAGGAACGCGTCGAGGCCGCCGGTCGCGGACAGCCCCGCCTCGTGGTTGCCGGGCGTCCAGTACACCGGCAGCCCGGCCGGTACGTGGTCGCGCAGCAGCCCGTTGGCGAGTGCGAAGTCCTCGGGGTTGTTGTTGTCCACGAAGTCGCCGTTGATCAGCAGGAAGTCCGGCCGGGTCGCGACGGCCTGGCCGAGCGCGGTCACCGCCTGCCGCCCGGAGAAGGAGTCGAGCCCGGCCGCCGCGCTGACGTGCAGGTCGGACAGGACCGCGAAGGTCCACCGCCGGTCCGGCAGTCCGCCCTGCTCGACGACGTACGGGTCGGGCTGCGGGGCCTGCGAGGTGTCCGGCTGCTGCCCGACCTGCGCGGCGAGCCCGTCGAAGTCGAGCCGCCCCGCGTTCTTGTTGGTCTGCGACGTCTCCGCGATGTAGATCCGCAGCAGCGTGACCGGCTCCGAGTACCCGGCGGGGAGGTCCCCGACGACCCGCCGCCACCCCGTCCAGTCCACGGTCAGCGCGAGCGTGAACGGCACATTGGTGGTGCCCTGCGAGTACATCATGCAGCGCAGCCAGTGGTTGTTGCCGTCGCCGTTGACCCACAGCGCGATCCGCTTCGTGCCCGTGGGCAGCGTGATCGGACCGCCGCCGGCCACCGCGTACGCCGCCGACGTACTCGTCTGCCCGGTGAAGTCGTACGTGAGCCGCAGCGCGTGGTTGTCGGCCGCCGCGCCCGGCCGGTCGGGGGCGGCGACGAAGGCGACCGACGCCGTGCCCCGCGCGGCCAGCGCCGTCCAGTTCTCGGCCGGCTCGAACTCGGCCAGCGACACGTCGACCAGGCCGACCGTCACCGGCAGCCGTGCCGTCACATCCCCCACGGTCGCCGTCAGGACGGTGGCCTTGCCGACCGCGCCCGCGTCACCGGTGATCCGGAGGCTGCCGTCGGGCTGCGCGGCCACCGTGATCAGGGCCTTGTCGTAGGCGAGTCGGACGTCACGCGGCGCGACGGGCGCGTCGAAACCGTCCGCGTCGTATCCGGTCAGGCTGACCGACGCGGTCGCGCCGGGGTCGATGGTGACGGCCCGCTCGGTGAACGCCAGCCGGTGCAGGTCGCCGAGGACCCGCAGTTCGTGCGCGCCGTCCGCGTCCCCGGTACGGGCGCGCAGCGTTCCCGCGCCGGGCTTCCTGGCGCGGAAGACGCCGTCGCGCGCGGTGCCGAGGGAGCCGGGCGAGGCCGACCACCGTACGGGGTCGCGGTGTTCGTCGATCGGCACCGGCGCCCACGTCTCGTCGTAGCCCGCCGCCGCGACGTCCACGGTCAGCCCCGGCACGACGCGGTCGGCGCGCGGGCGTACGTCGAGGCCGCGCAGCCGTCCCGAGCCCTTGCGGGCGGCGAAGAGGCCGACGCCGTTGGGCACGGGCCGCTCGCCGCCGTCCGAGGGGGTGTTGACGACTCCGGCCCCGGTGTCGCCGGGCCTGCGGGCGACGATCTCGGTGGAGCCGCCGCCGTCGAGCATGAACGCCTCGGTGGCGCCGAGCCGCACCAGCAGCTTGGCGGTGTCGTCGAAGCTGAGCCCGGCGGAGAAGTTGGCCGAGCCGTCGATTGCGACGAGCAGCAGGCGGTGGCCGCCGTCCAGCCACGCGATGGCGGTGCGCGGCTTGGCCGCGTCGTTGCCGGTGCTCGGCGGGAAGTCGATCGCCGTGCCGCCGCGCACCAGCACCTCGCCGCTGCCGAGCGCGGTGCGCAGCGCGACGGGCGCGTTCGTCCGCGGCGCGAAGTCGACGGTGACGGCGTCACCGGGCTTGGCGGCGGCCAGTTGGGCCGCCGCCGCGCCCCGGCCGAGCACGACGAGGCCGCCGTCCGGCACCGCGGTGTCGGTGAGTTGGGCGTTGACGGCGGTGATCTTCCCGCCCGCGACGACGAGTTCGGTGTACGGGCCCGCGTCCTGGATGAGCGTGCGGCGCCCGGCGCCCCACTTCGGGGTGTACGCGGCGACGCCGTCGGCGGGCACCGAGGGCGAGTTGAGGGCGGCGAGCGGCCGTCGCGTCCCGGCGACCGTGACCGTACCGGTGAGCACCAGGTCGGCCAGCCGGGCCACCCGGTCGGCGCCGATCGCCGCGACGGTCGCCGTCTTGTTCGTGCCCTTGCGGAGCGTGCCGTCCTGGATTTCCGGGCCCTCGGCCGCGAAGGTCTCGGTGATGTCGAAATAGTCGCCGTTGACGGCGGCCACGGCGTGCTGCGCGTTCGCCGCCTGGGCGAGCGGACGCGGATCGCTCACCTTGTCCGCGACGAGGTCCACGCCGACCGACGCGTTGCCGAGATCGGCGTTGAGCACATGGACCCGCGTCCAGCCGGTGCGGCCGAATGTGTCGAAGGAGGTGAGGACGATACCCGGCGCGACCGGGTAGTCCGCGCGGCCCGCCACGAGGGATTCCCCCGGAACGGCCAACTGGTAATTCGGCGGCTTGTATTCGGCGTAACCGGGGTATTTCGCCGATTCCGGCGGAGTGAACGCCGGTGTGCTCCCGGCCTGTCCCGATGTGCCCTGTCGGCTCGTTTGCGCGCTCGCGGTTCCGGCGGTCGCGGTGAGTCCGGCGGCGACGGCGCCGACGATGAGGCCGCGTCGCGTTATCCCCGAGGCGGCGCTGGTTTGCTGATTCTCCATGGCGCATCACGCTATGGGTTTTTGCCGTCGATGAGATGAACGAAAACGTAGGTGAGGACATCGGGTTGCCGGTGCGCGGGCGGATTGCGCCCGAACGGCACCGTGGGCGGCGCCGCCTGCCGCACTTCACGTCGTTGACGCGGGTGCGGAACGTCCGCATTTGGCGGGCACGTCGGGATATTGCCGCCCAGGAGGCGGCGCGGCTTTTCAAAAAACACACAGGTCGCTTGCAACCCCTCCCGTTACAGCTGTTAGTTTCGGTCGGGCTGCCCCTTCGCGGGGGACGTGGACATCCCTGCGGCCCACCCTCGGCCGCGAAGCCAGCGGAGAAAGACCACGAATGGATTACTGCTACACGTGCCGCCGCTCCGTCAACGGGGCGCTGGTGTGCCCGGGTTGCGGCGCCTACGCGCCGGAGACGGACGCGGCACCGGTCTCGTACGCGGACCCGGCGTCGTACCCGGCTCCGGTCTCGTACGCGGACCCGGCTCCGTACGAGCCCGCCGCGTACATACCGGAGCCCTCCGTCTTCCCGGCCGCCCCTGTGGCTTCGGCTTCGGCTGACGAGGAGAGGACGGCGTCCGTCGTCGGGCCCTCCTCGCTCGTGCCCCGCTTGCAGGGCGGACGCGCCGCCCGGCGGCGGCAGTTGGAGCGGTGGAAGAAGAACCGGCGCCGTGCGGGCGTCGCCACGGCGGTGGCCCTCTTCGGCGGCGGCGTGACCGTCGCGTCCATGCAGAACCACGGCTCCGGCCGGGGCACGACGGCGTCCTCGTCGTACGACACCGTGACGCCGGTGACGCTGCGTACCGACAACGCGCAGGCCACGGACCCGACGTCGGGCCCGCACGCCGCCGCGCCCGCTACCCAGCGGCACACCCGTACCCCGGCGCTCCCCACGGCCCAGGCGACCCACCCGGCCGCCACCAACGCCGGTACGGCCCCGCTGCCCGCCACTTCCCCGGCCACCGGCCCGGCCCCGTCCGCCTCGACGGCTCCTTCGACGCCCCCGTCGACCGGCACGCAAGCCGTGAACACCGGCACCGGCACCGCCGCCGACACCCCCGCGGACCCCGGCACGACGACGACGGCGCCCCCGGCCACCACCCCCGCCGACCCCGCGTCGCCGAGCACGTCCCCGACGACGCCGCCCGCGCACCAGGGCCTGTGCATCCTGATCCTCTGCCTGCCGTAAGACCCCGGCCGGGACGTGCCCCGTAGGGGCGTTGGCTCCGCCCCGACGGCGGCCCCAACGCCCCTAAAAGATCAGGTGCACCGCACCCGTATGGCGCGGGTTAACAGAATGCCTCGCGGACCGACCCGCCGACCGCGGCGCACCACGTGCTCAGGTCGACCTTGCCGTTGGGGCGCAGGCCGTGCAGCCGCTGGAGGTCCTGGACGGCCTTCTGGGTGGCGTGGTCGAAGGTGCCGTTGACCGTGACACCGGCGAAGCCCTTGAGGGCCAGGATCGACTGGAGGCCGCTCACCGGCAGCCCGGTGGCGTGCTTGTCGAGTACGGGCGCCAGCGCTTCCCACGTTGCGGTGTCGAAAGTGGCGTCGGGCGTGACCGGAATGCCGTGCGTGGTCTGGAAGTCGGCGACCACGGCGTTCATGTCGGTGCCGAAGACGCCGTTGGGCGTCAGCGCGGTGTACCCGGCGTTGTTGAGCAGGTACTGCGCGACCCCGACGACCTGGCTGTCCACGAACCGCCAGATGTCCGGCCAGCGGCGCGCGGGGATGTCCCGCCGGGGCGTGCGCATCTGGGTCAGGACGCGCGAGCGGATCGTCGGGAACTGCGCGTAGAAGGCGGCGCCGGGACACTCGGTGCCGAGCCGGAAGTCCCAGTGCCCGAAGATGTCCCAGGCGTGCAGGTCGAACTGCCGGCACACGGCGACGCACAGCTCCACCAGGGAGTCGAGCAGCGCGCGCGGCGGCGTCTCCGTGATGTACGTGCCCTCGTTCTCGATGCCGATCGCGTTGCCGTTCTCACCGGGGCAGTGCGCGGCCGTGACCTGGTGTTCCCCGGTGACCAGCGTCTCCAGGCTGCGGTGCCTGCCCTCCATGACGTAGCCGCCGCGGCTGACGGTGAAGTGCTGGCCGGTGTCGGCCCAGCCGTTGGTGTCCATGTGCAGGTCCTGGCAGTCCTTGGCGAGCTGGACCGCGTGGGCGCGCGAGTAGTCCGTGACGTTGGGGAACGCCATGTGGTGCAGGATGATCTTGTTCGTGGTGTTGCCCGTGATCTGGATCGGGCTGGACGGCGGCCGGGCGCCCCACGTGTCGCAGTCGATGATCCACGGGAATTGCGGCGACGGCGCGGCGACGGCCGCTCCGGGCAAGGCCAGTTCGGTACCGACGACGGCGGCGACCGCTCCGCCCAGGCCGACTCTGAACAACGTGCGACGGTCGACCTCGTGCTCGTGTATGGCCAATGCATGCTCCCCGAGGAACGTGGCAGTCACTGTTAACTGCCGTGCACCCGGAGACTATTGAGCCTTCTGATGTCTGACCAGAATTGTTTCAAGATCGTGATGCTCGGTGTGGAACCGAAGGCTCACCTGGCGTTCGCCCGCGGTTCGCCCGCCATTCGCCGGGCTGCCGGAGGCTTCGCGGGACCCCTGCTCATTTCCCGCCGTGCCGACCGAAGAGGG
The DNA here is from genome assembly GCF_042957385.1 of Streptomyces sp. NPDC008079. Lineage (NCBI taxonomy): Bacteria > Bacillati > Actinomycetota > Actinomycetes > Kitasatosporales > Streptomycetaceae > Streptomyces > Streptomyces sp. NPDC008079. The sequence continues at coordinate 235,367 of NZ_JBIBIC010000001.1, read as the reverse complement.
ACCCACAGCCTTGCAAATCTTGCATAAGAGATGGCGTGCGTCAATCACTCTGGGCGTCGCGTTCCTGACCGCGATTCCCTTTTTCCTCGCGTCCTCGTCCGCCGCCTCGGCGGTTTCGCCGGCCGGTTCGCCGACCGTTTCACCGACTGTTTCGCCGACGGCCGACGCGGCGCCTTCCGCCGTGAAAATCAATGAGGTCGAGTCCAATGGCGGAACGCCGGGCGACTGGGTCGAGTTGGTCAATTCGGGTGCGATTGCTGTTGATGTGTCGGGTTGGCTCGTCAAGGACAATGACGACTCCCATGTGTTCACGATCGCCGCCGGTACGTCGATCGCGCCCGGCGGTTTTCTCGCGCTCGACGTCGACCCCGTCTTCGGGCTGGGAAGCGCGGATTCCGCGCGGCTTTTCCTGCCCGACGGCGTGACCTTGGTGGACGCGTACTCCTGGACCGCCCACGCGGCGACCACGTACGGCCGTTGCCCCGACGGCACCGGCGCTTTCGTCACCACGACCGCCTCCACCAAGGGCGCCGCGAACGACTGCGGAGCGCCCTCGTCGGCCGTGAGAATCAATGAGGTCGAGTCCAATGGCGGAACGCCCGGCGACTGGGTCGAGTTGACCAACACAAGTCCCGTGTCCGTGGACATATCGGGCTGGCTCGTCAAGGACAACGACGACTCCCACGTCTTCACGGTCCCCGCCGGTACGTCGGTCGCGCCGGGCGGTTTCCTCGCCCTCGACGTCGAGTCGGCCTTCGGTCTCGGCGGCGCCGACTCCGCCCGCCTCTTCCTGCCGGACGGCACGACGCTGATCGACGCGTACTCCTGGACCGCCCACGCGGCGACCACGTACGGGCGTTGCCCCGACGGCACGGGCGACTTCGCGACGACGGCCGCCTCCACGAAGGGCGCGGCCAACGCGTGCGCCGGTCAGGTCGCGGCCTCCCCGTGGCCGGGCGGCTCCTCGGTGACCACGGTCGACGACGCGAACGTCTTCGGTACGAACCTGAGCGGCCTGGCGTACGAGGGCTCAGGCGGGCCGACTCCCGGTGTGCTGTGGGCCGTCAGGAACGGCCCCTCCACGCTGTACCGGCTGGAGTGGGACGGCGCCAAGTGGGCGCCGGACACCGCCGACGGGTGGAGCGCGGGCAAGGCGCTGCGCTACCCGGACGGGACCGGTGACCCCGACGCCGAGGGGGTCGCCCTGACGGGCGCGGGCCCTTCCGGCGGCGTCTTCGTCTCGACCGAGCGCGACAACGCGGTCAGCGGCGTGAGCCGTCCCGAGGTGCTGCGCTTCGACCCGCCCGGCACGGGGTCCGGCGCGCTGCGCGCCACCCGCGAGTGGAATCTGACGGCGGACCTGCCGCCGGTCGGCGCCAACAGCGGCCTCGAGGGCATCACTTGGGTGCCCGACAGCTACCTGACCTCGCACGGCTTCCGCGACCAGCACACGGGCGCCGCGTACTCCCCGGCCGCCTACCCCGACCACGGTGACGGCCTCTTCTTCGTCGGCCTCGAAGGCAACGGCAGCGTCTACGCGTACGCCCTCGACCAGTCCGGCAGCGGCTTCACCCGCGTCGCCGCCTTCGCCAGCGGCTTCCCGAGCGTCATGGAGCTCCAGTTCGACGCCGAGGCCGACCAGTTGTGGGCCGTGTGCGACGACACCTGCAACGGCCGTACGGCGACCTTCGCCGTGGGCGCCAACGGCGACTTCGCCGCCACCGGCCTCTACGAGCGTCCGGCCGCGATGCCCAACCTCAACAACGAGGGCTTCGCCTTCGCCCCGCGCTCCGAGTGCGTCGACGGCCGCAAGCCGGTCTTCTGGTCCGACGACAGCGACGACGGCGGGCACGCGTTGCGCGGCGGCACGATCGCCTGCGCGGCGGGCGGCGCCTTCCTGCCCCTGAACGGCTTCTCCGACGTGGCCCTCGGCGGCACCACCTCCGGCCGTGTCGTCGCCACCGGCGGCCGTACGGTCCTGGTCTCCGACGCCCGCGACCCCGCGGGCGTACTGGTGTACGTCGGCCCTGGATCCGCCCCCGCCCAGGTCCAGTTGACCGGCGGCGCGGCCACGCTCTCCCTCGGGCGCGGCTCCTACGAGATCACCGGCTCCGGCCGCACGACCACCGTGCGTACGGTCGACGGCGAGCCCGCCGTCCTCGCCCCGGTCCCCGCGACCGTCGCCCGCGGCGCCTCCCTCACCTACACCGAGACCCCCACCGGCCTCACCGGCATCCGCCACACCGGCTCCGTCACCTTCGGCCCCTGCACCGGCGTCGACATCCAGAACGTCATCCTCGGCACCCCCGGCAACGACCGCCTCACCGGCACCCCCGGCAACGACCTCATCCTCGGCCGCGGCGGCAACGACACCGTCGACGGCGGCGGCGGAAGCGACTGCGTCCTGACCGGCGCGGGCAACGACCGCATCTCCCTCCCGGGCACCGGCCCTTCGTACACCGACGCGGGCGGCGGCAACAACGTCGTCTCCACGGGCGACGGCGCCAATGTGGTCCTCGCGGGCAGCGGCAACGACCAGATCACGACGGGTGGGGGCGACGACCGCGTGGACGCGGGCGGCGGCAACAACGTCGTCTCGGCGGGCGGCGGCTCCGACACCGTCCGGTCCACCACCGGCAACGACACCCTCGACTGCGGCCCCGGCCTCGACACCGCCCACCCCGGCACCGGCAACAACACCAACGTCGGTGGCCGTTGCGAGACCTTCCTGTCCTGACCCCCGCCAAGAGAGGCCGGGCCCCCCGCCCGGCCTCTCCCGACCCCCACACGCGGCGCCACCCCGCCGTACCCTGTACCCAGCCCCGGCACGCACTCCCACCGCGTGGCGGTTCGCCCCATCTGCCCGATCCTTGATGGTTGGTTCCATCCGCCTCCCCCCACTGCTGAACATGCACGTCAGCGAGACCGCCCCCCGCGCGTGCGGGGATGACCCCCCAGCCCGTGCCAGCTACGCGGGCCACAGCATCTGCCCCCCCCGCGCGTGCGGGGATGACCCCCGGTCCAGCAGTTCGCCGATGCTGTCACCGAACTGCCCCCCCGCGCGTGCGGGGATGAGCCCATGTGCTTGGTGACGGTCTTCTCCAGGGCGTCGTGCACCCCGCGGCGTGCGGGGATGGCCCCGGGGGCTACTTGGCGCTGTGCCCCGCGCATGGCGGCCCCCCGCGCGTGCGGGGATGACGTGTTTGCTCAGGGCGCGGCCCCGCCGAGGGCTATTCGAGGGCCGCGACGGCGGCAAGGATCTCGGCGGGTTCCGACCGCGTCGTGTAATCGGGGTGGACGTCGATCCAGCGGATGGAGCCGTCGGCGCCGACGAGGACGGTCGTGGCGAGCGGGAGAGCGGCAGACCCGTCGGCGTTGACGTCGGTGAGGCGGACGCCGAGGGACGCCTGGGCGTCCTGCGCGCTGTCGGCGAGGGTGAAGACGATGCCGAGCTGCGCGGCGATCCGGTTCCCCGGGTCCGACAGTACGGCGTACGACAGGCCGAGCTTCTCGGTCATCGTCAGCGAGCCGTCCGGCTTCTGCGGGCTGAGCGCGATCAGGGCGACGCCCCGCGCTCGGAGTTGGTCGACCAGGGCCTCCTGGTAGGTGCGCAAGGTCAGGTTGCAGTACGGGCACCAGGCGCCCCGGTAGAAGACGACGACGGCCGGGCGCCCCGCCCGTACGGCCGAAAGGCTCGTCGGCCGACCGGTCGCGTCCAGAAGGTCGCCGTCGGGCATGGCGGTGCCCGGACCGGCGACGCCGTCCGGGACACCGGCCGCCATCAGCCGCCGCCTCTCGTTCTCGAAGGCGGTTCCGACCTCGGCGGGCAGCCGCCCGGCGGCCTGCGCCTGGACCTCGGCGGCCCGGTCGGCGACCGGGGTTGCGATGTCGTTCATGAGAGCGCCCCTTGCGTGCTGCGAATCGTGCTGCGATGGGCCCAGTGATTTCTGGGTCGCAGATTCCACTCTCGCGTCCAAAAAATGGGTTCTCAAGTCCAAAACGGTGTTAGCGTGGCGTCATGGCTACCGATACGCGCCCGACGGCCAAGCTCACGCCCAAGGGGCTGCGGACCCGGGCCCGTATCGTCGACGCCGCCGCCGAACTCGTTCACGAACGCGGGGTCGCGGGCGCCACCCTCGAAGACGTCAAGGCCGCGGCCCAGGTCAGCGGCTCGCAGCTCTACCACTACTTCGCCGACAAGGAAGCGCTCGTGCAGGCGGTGATCGACCGCCAGGCCGACGCCATCGTCACCACCACCGAGCAGGCGGGGCTCGACACGGTCGAGGGGCTGCGCGCCTGGCGCGACCTCGTCGTCGCCGAGGCCGGACGCCTCGACGGCCGGGGCGGCTGCCCGCTCGGGTCCCTCGGCGGTCAGCTCGCCGAGAGCGACGCGCGGGCCCGCGCTCGGGTCTCGGTCGGGTTCGGCCGCTGGTCCACCGTCATCGGCCAAGGGCTGGCCGCCCTGCACGCCGCCGGGCGCCTCCGGCCCGGCATCGATCCGGACGACCTCGCGGTCACCCTCCTCTGCGCCTTGCAGGGCGCACTCCTGCTCGCCCAGATCCAGCGGGACAGCCTTCCGCTGGAGACCGCACTCGACACCGTCCTGGCCCTGAGCCTCAGCCCTGGCGTTACCTTCGGCCAGCGCGCCGGATGACGTCCGACGGAACTCCGGGCGCCGCCGCCGCGCCCCCTCGGTGCGGCGGAACTAACTGCGGTTCACCGCACGCTGGTTGCTTGGACCCAGCCCCCGTGAGTCGCCCGCACCCACGTCTTGGCGCTCGGTCCAGCCTTGGCCCCTGCGGCCGCCTGCCGCGGCCATATCCTGTGCTCGGGGCCGTGCGGCCCGCCTTCAGGAGCCGCTTGCCCTATTCGCCCGATCCTCGACAGTTGGTTCAATCGGCCCCTGCCCCCTGATAACCCCGCACGTCAGCGAGCCTGCTCCCCGCGCAAGCGGGGATGACCCCGTCGTCGTGCACCGCGGCCGGCGGCGGTGCGGCTGCTCCCCGCGCAAGCGGGGATGACCCCTGGTCAAAAGTCATCTCGGTCGGCATGAACGGCTGCTCCCCGCGCGAGCGGGGATGACCCCCGCCCACGACCGCCGCCCGCCGAACATGCGGCCTGCTCCCCGCGCGTGCGGGGATGACCCCTCTTCCCGTCTGGCTATAACGCCGTTATAGGTCTGCTCCCCGCGCGTGCGGGGATAGCCCCGGCCCGCAGGCCGTGCGTTGGGGGAACGGCGATGCGTGTCCGGACGTGGGCGACCGTGGAGGTCGATCGTCCTGCGACCCTTACGGTCCTTACGGCCGGGGCGGCGACGGCGGCAGCGTAGAACGTGCGACGCGGAACCCCACGTCGTCGATTCCGAACGTCGGATGGCTGCGGCGCCGCACGGACGCGCGGCAGCTCCAGTGCTCGTCGGCCCAGCCGCCGCCGCGCAGCACCCGGTAGGTCCCGTACACCTCGGCGTCGTAGACGTCCCAGCACCAGTTCCACACGTTGCCCAACATGTCGTACAGGCCGAAGGCGTTGGGCTCCTTGCCGCCGACGGGGTGCGTACGCCCGTCCGAGTTCCCCTGGTGCCAGGCGACGGCGTCGAGCTGCCCGTACCTCGGCCCCGTCGTCCCCGCCCGGCAGGCGTACTCCCACTCGGCCTCGGTCGGCAGCCGGTAACCGTCCGCCGCCGCGTCCCACTCCGCCCGCTCGGCCTCACGGTCCAACGCGTACGCGGGCGTCAGCCCCTCCCGCCGCGACAGGGCGTCGCAGAACTCCGCCGCGTCCCACCACGAAACCCCCTCCACCGGCAGCCGCCCGCCCTCCACACTGCTCGGCCTCCGGCCGGTGACCTCCGCGTACGCCTCCTGCGTCACCGGCACCGCCGCCATCTCGAACGCCGCGACCTCGACCTGCCAGCTCTTCTGCGTCCGCCGGTCCGACACCGTCACCCGTCCCGCCGGGACCCCCACCATGTCCTCCACAGCCGGCCACCCTACCGACCACCCCGAATACGCCCCCACGGCCCGCCGGCACCGTCCCCCACCAGGCGGCCACCTGCCCCATTCGCCCGCCCCCGCCACCTCGCCGAATCCACCCCCACCCGCCGACAACCCCCCAGGTCAGCCCCTCCGCCGCCCTCGCGTAATGCGGGGAAGACCCCCTCCGTGGAAGTCGAGGTATTCGCGGTCGGCCCTCGTCCGCGTCGGCCGCGATTGTCCGAGGTGCGCGTTACGGTCCTGTCATGGCAGCAAGAATCGATCTGACCCTTGATTGCGCGGACGCGAAACTCCTCGCCACGTTCTGGAAGACGGCCCTGGGGTATGTGGACGAGCCGCCGCCCGCTCCGTTCACGACCCGTGAGGAGTGGCTGGCGCAGTTCGACCTTCCGGAGGACGACTCCGCGGACGACGGCGCGTGGCTCTGCGATCCCGACGGCGTCGGCCCCCGGTTCTGCATCCTCAAGGTCCCCGAGCCGAAGACCGCCAAGAACCGGCTCCACATCGACGTCCGGGTGCCGGGACACGGCAGCCCCGACGAGCGGTGGGCAAGGATCGAGGCGGAGTCCGAGCGGCTGGTGAAGGCGGGCGGGGTCGTCCTGGAGGAGTTCGAGGGGCACCATGTGGTGATGGCCGACCCCGAGGGCAATGAGTTCTGCGTTGCCGCGGCCTCGGCGGGAGGCTGACCGGGGACGGCATCCGCCCGCCCCTCACGTGGGGAGGGGCGGCGATGGAGCAGGGCACCCGTGGGGAGCTCATCGATCGGCTGGCGGAGGCGGTCGGGGCGGCCGGGGCGGTCACGGCCGGGGCAGCCGGGGTGGCCGGGGCGGTCACGGCCGGGGCGGTCACGACAAGGCACCCGGTGCGGGTCGCGGTCGACGGGCCGCCGGCCGCGGGGAAGACGACCCTGGCCGACGAACTCGCCGTCGTGCTGCGGGCGCGGGGCCGCGAGGTCATCCGGGCGACGGTGGACGACTTCCTCGTCCCGCGCGCACAGCGCTACCGGCGCGGCCGGTACACCGCCGAAGGCTGCTACTTCGACGCCCACGACCGCGCCGCGCTGTGCCGGTTCCTGCTCGACCCGCTGGGACCTGGCGGAGACCGGAGGTTCCGAACGACGGCCTACGACGCGCAGACCGACACCGCGCTGTCGCCACCGGCCGCGACCGCCCCGGCGGACGCCGTACTCCTCTTCGACGGCGTCTTCCTCCTGCGCCCCGAACTCCTCGACCGGTGGGACCTGCGCGTCCTCGTGTCCGTCCCCTTCGAGCAGACGGTGGACCGGGCCCGGAGCCGGGACGCGGCGCTGACGGCCGCCGCCCGGAACCGAGACGCGGCGCCGACGGCCGCCGCCGAGATCGAACGGTCCTGGCGCGACCGCTACCTCCCCGCCCAGCGGCTCTACGCCGCCACGGCGCACCCCGCCGACCACGCCGACATCACCGTCCACAACACCCCCCTCCAGAACCCGACTTGGGAGGTCAGGCAGGGCTGACCGGGACTCGGCGCCTCAGCGGAAGGCGGCGATGTTACGGGTGACCCAGTCGCGGAAGGGGCGCGGGGCGCGGCCGAGGACGCGCTGGACGTCCGGGCTGATGGCCAACTCGGCCGGACGCGGGGCGGAGAGGATGTCGAGGGTGTCGTCGGCGAGTTCGGCCGGTACGAAGCGGGTCATCGCCAACCGGGCCTCTTCGCGGGTGAGTTCGTGGAACCGTACGGGCGAGTCGAGCGCGGCGGCGATGGCAGCGGCCTGCTGACGTGGAGTGATGACCTCGGGGCCGGTCAGCTCGTACACCCCGCCGTTGTGCCGGTCGTCCAGGAGGCAGGCCGCCGCGACCTCGGCGATGTCGGCCGGGTCGACGACCGGAACCCCCACGTCGCCGAAGGGCGCGGCGACCGTCCGCTCCGTACGCACGGACTCCGCCCAGGCCAGGGCGTTGGACGCGAAGCCGCCCGGTCGTACGATCGCCCAGTCCAGGCCGGAGCCCCGCAATGCGTCCTCCACCGCGCGCACTGCGACCCGCGACGGGTCGAGCGGCCTGGTCGACACGCCCTGCGAGGACAGCAGGACGACCCGGCGTACGCCGTGGGCAGCGGCGAGGCCGATGAGGTCGGCGGGCCTGGCTTCGGGGGCGTGCAAGTCGCCGGACAGGAGCAGGAACAGCGCCTTCGCTCCGTCCAACGCCGCTGCGAGGCTTGCCGGTTCGGCCAGGTCGGCCGACAAGTGGCTTACGCCGTGCGGCAGTTGCGCCGAGCCGGTCGGGGGTCGCCGCGACACCGCCGTCACCTGCTCGCCCGCCTCGGCCAGTGCCTGCGTCAAAGGCCGGCCCACGTTTCCGGTCGCACCGGTCACCACGATCATGTTCGGCTCCTCGTTCCTGCTGCGTTATCCGTTGTGGCTACGGGGATTGACGCTAGGAGCCGGGCTTACTTTCCGTAAGGACATACCCCGAGGTAAGCTCCGGACATGGAGGAAGGCGTGCAGCTGAAGCCGGTCGTGGCGGACCCTCGGTATGAGGTGTTTCACACCGACTGCCCCGCGCGCGACATGGTCGACCACGTGACCAGCCGGTGGGGCATCTGGGTGCTGATCTCCTTGCGGACCAACGACCTGCGGTTCTACGAGCTGCGCGACAGCATCCGGGGCATCAGCGAGAAGATGCTGGCGCAGACCTTGCGCGCCCTGGTCCAGGACGGCCTGATCTGGCGTGCGGTCGAGCCGACGACTCCTCCCCAAGTCACCTACGGCCTCACCGACTTCGGCCGCGACATCGGCGAGCCCCTCACCGACCTCTTCGACCGCATCACCCGCCGCCTCCCGCCGCCCTCGCCCGTCCCCGAAGGCGGTTCCACCCCGTCCTGGTCCCCTCGCCACTGACCGCCGACACCTCTGCGAGCAGCCCCCCACGACACCCTACGGCCCCCCCCGCGCCTGCGGGGATGTCCCCAAGGGCCTGTCGTACGCCGACGGCGGCATCCGCTGCTCCCCGCGCGTGCGGGGAAGGGCGGGATTCGGCGCGCGCATGCGCCCGGGCGGGGGCGGGGCGGCCCGGTCAGAGGAGGGCGGCGGCCAGGAAGGCGAAGGCGGCGATGATGACGGCGACGCGGACGTAGTGAAAGCGGTCCCAGCGATTCATCTGCTGCTTCCAGTCGGCGGGCCGATTCTCGGGGGTCCAGGTCTTGCTCTGGTTGTTGATGGGGACGAGCAGCAGGATCGACATGATCACGCTGACGATCAGCAGCGCGGCACCGGTGATGACGAGGCCGACACCGTCGTGGTGCCGCCCGGCGACGGCCCAGACGGCGGCGAGGACGAGCGAGCCGATGTACCAGAACGGCATCACGGCGCCGAGCATGCGACCCCCGTGGGCGCGGGCGAGCTGGCCGCTGTCGTCGGGCAGCGCGTTGAAGATCGGGTTCATGACGAAGGCGACGGAGAACTCCACCCCCACCATCACGCCGACGACCACGGTGGTGATGACCTCAAGTGCGTTGAGCATGGTGATCCTCCCGGAGATCAGGATCTAGCGTTGCTAGCCGTTGGTTCAACGCTAGACCTGCTACCGCTCGATTGTCTAGCGGTGCTAGAATCGAGTCATGTCGGTACAGGAACGCAAGGAGCGCGAACGGGCGGGCCGCGAACGCCTCATCGTGGCCACGGCCCGCGAACTCGCCGAGCGCCAGGGCTGGGACGCGGTCACCACGCGCCGCCTCGCCGAGCGCATCGAGTACAGCCAGCCCGTCCTCTACAGCCACTTCCGGGGGAAGCGCGAGATCATCGGCGCCGTCGCCCTCCAGGGCGCCGCCGAGATGGCCGTGGCGATACGGGCCGCGACCTCCGCCGTGGACGACCCGCGCGCCCGGGTCACCACCCTCGCCCGCACCTACCTGGACTTCGCCGAACGCAACCCGGCGGTCTACGACGCCATGTTCAACCTCGACGGCGGCCTCGCCTTCGCGCACGAGGACACGCCGGAGCCGCTGAAGGACGCCTTCGCCGCTCTGCTGGAGACCCTCGGCGAGGTGGCCGGGGACGGCGTCCACCCGGGGCTGTTCACCGAGCTGTTCTGGGCGTCCCTGCACGGACTCGCCACCCTGACCCGTGCCGGGCGGCTCCCGCCGGGGGACACCGAACGCAGAACCGAGCTGCTGGTCGACCGCCTCGCCGTCCTCTGACGCCCCGGCCCCGCCCCCGCCCCCGGCCTCGCGCCGGGGCGGACCGCTAGGCGGTGGGGAGTTGGCCGGACTTCACGGCGTCGATGAAGGCGGACCAGGAGGCGGTGGGGAAGGTGAGGGCGGGGCCGTGAGGGTCTTTGGAGTCGCGTACGGGGACGGTGCCGGGGAAGTTGTCGGCGACCTCAATGCAACTGTCCGGCTCCGCCCCGCCGCTGTAGGACGACTTGCGCCACGCGGCGGCGCTCAGATTCAGACCGGTGCTTGGCATGATCACTGGTCCTCGGACGTTCAGACGGTGGGGAGTTGGCCGGACTTCACGGCGTCGATGAAGGCGGACCAGGAGGCGGTGGGGAAGGTGAGGGCGGGGCCGTGGGGGTCTTTGGAGTCGCGTACGGGGACGGTGCCGGGGAAGTTGTCGGCGACCTCAATGCAACTGTCCGGCTCCGCGCCGCCGCTGTAGGACGACTTGCGCCACGCGGCGGCGCTCAGATTCAGACCGGTGCTCTGCATGACTAGTGGTCCTCCAGTGCGGATCGGAGTATGTCCAAGGACTCGGTGGGCGACAGCGCGGAGTCCCGAAGTCGATCGTAGGACAAGCGCAGGTGGTCCACCTCCTCCGTTTCCTCTACGAGGTGGCCGGTCCAACTGCTCTCCACGTAGGCGACCGTCCGCCCGCTGGGGAGCCAGAGAAGCTGAAGCGGACTGGTCAGGAGGTTGTGCAGTCCGACGGAGAACGGCACCACTTGCAGAACGATGTTCGGCTGTTCGGCGGCCGACACCAGACGCTCCAACTGCTCGGTCCACACGCCCGCGTCACGGGGTGGCCTTCGAAGGACCGACTCGTCAAGCAAGCCCCGGTAGTTCAGTGGCTTCGCATCGATGAGACGGTCCTGCCGGGCGATGCGGGCGGTGACCTGTTGCGTCAGCAACTCTTCGCTCTTCGGCCCGCGCGTGCGCAGCAGCGCCTCGGCGTATCCAGGGGTCTGTAGGAGCCCGGGAACCGTGCTGACGGCGAACTCCTGGATGCTCGTCGCCTCCGCCTCCAAGTCCACAAAGCCCTGGAACCGGCTCTGCCCCGCCTCGCGCTTGGCGGCACGCCACAACTTGCTGAGCAGGTCACCGGTTCCGTACAGCCGGTCGAGCGCGTCGATGGCGTCGAGGGAGCCGAGCCGGACGCCCTTCTCCAGCCGTTGGAGATAGGACGGGTCGTACTTGGAACGATCGGCGAGTTCGGCCAGCGTCCAACCGGCGCGCTCCCGCTGTCTGGTGAGTTCGGCCGCGAGCATCGCGCGTGGGCTGAGTTCGTCCTCGGCTCCGTCGATCATCCGAGCGCCCGTTCCTTTCGCCTTGCCTCCGTCGTGGGCAACGAGCCTGTGGCCAGCGCCGATTGGCGGCTCCGCCTGCGGGTTTCGCGGCGGCGGCCACGTAACCGGGCCCGTACCCCTTGCTGTTCGCGGGGTCAACGGCCGACCCCTGGCGATCGTATGGCTCCCGCCTCACGCTTGTGTACGGAAAGTGAGAATTCGATCACGCACGGAGAGACGGTAAGGCGCTATGTCGGGAGTTGCCGTAGAGGCGAAGGGCGGTGGCGCGCCGCCGCCCCCGCAGCCGTACACCGATCCACAAGAGCTGTGGCCCCCAACGGCGTTGGGAGTACGGCGCGCCCGTCACTCGCTGATGCGAACCCTTGCCGCGTGGCGGGCCGAACGCGACGTGGCCGAGGCCGCCTGCCTCGTCCTCGCCGAACTCGCCGCCAACGCACAGCGCCACGGGCACGTTCCCGGCAAGCAGTTCGGCGTCAGCGCCCATCGGCTCGCCGACGGGCTGCTCCTCGAAGTCCACGACGCCGCCGGCGGTTCCTTACCCGTCCTTCTCGACGCCCCCACCCCTGATCTTGCCGCCGAACGCGGGCGCGGGCTCCTCCTCGTGGACGCCGTCACCCACGGCCGCTGGGGTGTCGCCCCGCGCGCGGGCGCCACCGGCAAGGTCGTCTGGGCCCTCGTCCCGGCCCCTGCGTCTGCGTCTGCGCCGTGGGGCGACTCTGCGGTGCCGGGCCCCGCCCGCTGAGTCCTCGCCGCATCCTCGGCCCTACCCTGTACGCGGGCGGCCTCGTCGCGACGCGGTTCGCCGCCTCTGCCTGACCCTTTGCACCTGGTTCAACCCTGGCTCTGCGCCCGGCAACTCCGCACGTCGGCAAGCCAGTTCCCCGCGCACGCGGGGATGACCCCCGCACGCGGGCCAGCGGCCGGGGCGCGTCCTGCCGCTCCCCGCGCACGCGGGGATGATCCCGGGGTGGTCGTCCACCACACCGTGACCCAGGGGTGGTCCCCGCGCCTGCGGGGATGACCGCTCGTCGGGACTCACCGACGCTGGACGGGGCGTAGGGCCTCCCGATTCTCCGACCGGGCGGTGCGGGGCGTACGGCGGGAGCTGCGGTCGCGGAGGGAGCGGGGGCACGTCGGAAGGCTCGACTGCGTGCGTTGAGGTCGCTGACGTTCGATACGGGGTGGGCGCGGACGAAAGGGCGCCCCGTGTGATGCTGGCGGCATGAGTGATCAACCTGAGGTCGCCGTCGTCCGGTGGCCGGACCAGGCACCTTCGGCCGGGGACGGGCTGGCCGGGCTGGCCGGGCTGCTGGCGGCCTACCACCTGCGGACCGAGGCCGAGAAGGGGGAGGCGGTCGCGGGGGTGGACGGGCTGCCGGATCGATACCGGGCGGAGATCACCGACCCTCGGAGCGCGTTCGCCGACGATGTCGTGCTGGTGGCGCTCGTGCGGGACGCCGCCGTGGGCTGCGTGGTGGTGACGCGTCCGGACCACGGGCACTCCGAGGTCAAGAGGCTCTGGACCGAAGCCGGGTTCCGTGGCCGGGGCGTCGCGTCCGCTCTGCTCGGCGCGGCGTTCGAGCAGGCGGCGGAGAACGGCGCGGATACGGTCCGGCTCTCGGTGTGGAAGTGGCGGACCGGGGCCATCGCGCTGTACGAACGGCTCGGCTTCACCGTCACCGACTCGTGGGACGAGCGGGAGCAACTGGTCTGCATGCGGCGCGCCTTGTGAGCGGTCGCCGTCACCCGCTGACGGCCGCGCCATCGCGTATCGCGCGGCGACGGCACGGCGCGTCGTCACCCCGCGTCAGCCGGGACGGCGGCTGCCGAGGCGCGCCTCGCCCCGGGCCCCGGGCCCGCTCCACGAACCTCGTGACGACCTCAGCCGCTCCCCGCCCACGCCGTAGGGGCGGGTCACTCGCCTCAGCTCTACGCTGTACGCGGACCACGCGGGGATGACCCCTTCTGTGACCGCACGTCGTAGACAGTCTGGTGCTGCCCCCCGCGCACGCGGGGATGACCCCAGGCGGCGCCACGTCTCCGGCCCCACGAGACCCTGCCCCCGCGCACGGGGGGATGACCCCAGTTCATCCGCGGCCTGGGCGGCGCCCAGTTGCTGCCCCCGCGCACGCGGGGATGCCCCCGTCCAGGTGGCCGTCACCACCGCGAAGCTCCTCCCCCCCCCCCCGCGCGGATGCCCCCGGGGCGCCGCCGCGACGGCCCACCGTCGCCGACCTCGCCCCGCCGTCCCGGCCCCCCTCCGCCACGGCCCCCCCGCCGTCCCGGCGCGCCCCCGCCCGGGCCCGCCGCCCCCGCTGGCGAGGGCAAGGCGAAGCGCACCCCCCCCGCCGGGGCGGCGTTATTGGTCGCGGCGGGGGACCGTCAGGAGGACGAGGAGGGCGGGGGCGGCGGCCCAGGCGGCGAAGGTGAGCCAGGCGCCGGGGATGGTGGAGGGGTAGGGGGCGTGGAGGATGGCGATGGGGAGGGTGAGGCGGTACCAGGCGTTGAAGGGGAGCGCGTGGGTGAGGGTGGCGCTGAGGTGGGTGCGGTCGGTGATGGAGACGGGGAGGATGAAGGCGAGAAGGAACAGCGTGACCATGGTGGCGACGCTGTGGCGGATGACGGCGCCGAGGCCGAGGCCGATGAGGGCGCCGAGCGGGGCGAGGACGGCGGAGGCGGCGGTGATGCGGAGGGCGACGGGGTCGGTGAGGGGGACGCCGGTGTAACGGCCGTACAAAATGGCCGCGTCGCACCAGACGGAGGCGGCGACGGTGAGGACGCCGAAGACGGCGGCGACCGCCGTCACGACCAGGACCTTGGCGGTCATGACCTCCCGGCGGGCGGGGACGGCGCAGAACGTCGTACGGAGCAGGCCCGTGGTCTGTTCGCTGAGGATCGCGATGGCGCCCACCGCGCCCATGGCCAGCAGGACCCAGGCGGCGGCGGGACGGCTGAACGCCTCTTGCAGGGCGCCGTGCGCGGTGAACGGGGGCGGCCCTGAGTGCCAGTGCGCGCGGGCGGCGCGCGCGGCGTTGGCGTTCACGCCGACCGCGGCCAGGGCGCTGAGCAGCACGAACCACGGGATGGACCGCAGCGACCACAGTTTGATCCACTCCGCCGCCAGCAAGTCCCAGAAGCGGGGCGCGGGTTCGAGAAGGCCGGATTCCGTACTCATGACCGCTCTCCCGACTCCGCCGCGTACTCCACGCTCGTACCTGTCAGTTCCATGAACGCCTGCTCCAACGAGCCGTTCCGCGTCGTCAGTTGATGGACGAGGATGCCGTGCTCCACGGCGATCCCCGCGATCCGTACGGCGTCCATCCCGGAGCCTTCGGCAGCCGTCACCGTGAGCAGGCCGTCCGGCGCCTGCGTCACCCGGGCGCCCGCTCGCGTGAGCGCGGTCACCAGCCCCGCCGGGTCGTCGGCGCGGACCTCGACGACCTGCCCGCGCTGCCGCGCGCCGCGCGCGGCGAAGGCGGAAACGCTCTCGTCGGCGAGGAGTCGACCCCGGCCGAGGACGACGAGCCGGTCGGCGGTGTGCTCCATCTCCGTCATGAGGTGGCTGCTGACGAAGACGGTGCGCCCGTCGGCGGCCAGCCGTCTGAACAGCGCACGGACGAAGAGCACGCCCTCGGGGTCGAGCCCGTTCAGCGGCTCGTCGAAGAGCAGCACCGGCGGATCGCCGAGCAACGCGCCCGCGATGCCGAGCCGTTGCCGCATGCCGAGCGAGAAACCGCCGATGCGCCGGCCGGCGGCGTCGCCGAGCCCGACCTCGCGCAGGACGGTGTCGATCCGGCCGCGCGGAACGGCGTTGCTGCGGGCCAGGAAGCGGAGATGGTCGTACGCGGTGCGCCCGCCGTGCGCGTCGCCCGCGTCGAGCAGCGCGCCGACGTGGCGCAGGCCCCGGCGGCGGGTACGGAAGTCGTGGCCGTTGATCGTCGCGGTGCCGCCAGTGGGGGCGTGCAGGCCGACGAGCATCCGCAAAGTGGTGCTCTTGCCCGAGCCGTTGGGGCCGAGGAAGCCGGTGACGTGGCCGGGGCGGACGGTGAAGGACAGGTCGTTGACGGCGGTGGTCCGGCCGTAGCGCTTGGTGAGATGGCTGACTTCGATCACGGGACCACGCTGCCGTCCGGAGCGGCGCGGGGTCATCGGCCGCCGGAGGACGTCCCCCTGTCCGCCGGTCGCGGAACGGTCCGCCCCGCCGTACGCCCACGGGCTTACGTCCCCGGGTGAATGCCCAGGTGGGGGACGGTCGTTACGCTCGGAGCATGGACCTGGGCAGGGAGCTGAGCATGGACTTCACCCACTCACCGCTCAAACGCCTCTCCCGCGTACGGCCGGGTACGTGGATGGCGCTGATCTGGTTCGCGGTCACCGCGTACACCGTCTTCGAGCAGACGCAGACCCGCGGCCTCAGCGTCCTCGACCTGAGCCTCGGCAACCAGTTGGACGAAGTCCTCGCGGCCGTCCTCGTCCTGGCCGCCGCGCGCCGCGAGCGCCGCCCGCTCCCCGCCCTGTGCCTGCTGCTCACCGGGACCGTCTGCTCGGTGTTGGCCATGGCGGTGGGGGACATCCCGCTGTTGCAGTTCCTCGCGGTGGACGTGGCGGTCTGCTATCTGGCGGCGACGCAGCCGCTGCGCACGTCGGCGACGGCGGGCGTGCTGGCGCTGGCCACGCTGGTCGGCTACTCGGGCGGTCGCGCGCTGCTCGGCTACGAGACCGACGCGACGACGACGCTGACGGCCGCGCTCACGACGGCGATCGTGTGGCTGGTCGGCAACGCGGTGTGGCAGCGCCACGCGCACGCGGAGGCGTTGCGCGCGGAGGCGACGGAACGGGCGATCACCTCCGAACGCCTGCGGATCGCGCGGGAGTTGCACGACATGGTCGCGCACACCATCGGGATCGTCGCGCTCCAGGCCGGTGCGGCGCGGCAGGTCTTCGACACCCAGCCGGACCGCGCCCGCGCCGCGCTCGGCGAGATCGAGACGGCGGGGCGGGAGACGCTGACCGGGCTGCGCCGCATGCTCGGCGCCCTGCGCGAGGCGGACGGGAACGGCGCGGACGGGAACGGCTCTGACGGGAGCGGCACGGACGGCAATGGCGCGGACGCGAACAGCGCGCAGGGGAACGGCTCTGCCGGGACGGTCGCGACCGGGCGCGGCGCGCAGGCGGGCGGCGCCCACGCGGGCGGAGACGGTACGCGCGAGGCCGTACGGCCCGCCCCCGCGCCGGGAATCGCCGACGTGCCCCGGCTCGCCGAGACCACGACCGCCGCGGGCGTGCGCGTGGACGTGACCTGGTCCGGCGTACGGCGCCAACTCCCGCCGGAGATCGAGCTGTCGGCGTACCGCATCGTCCAGGAGGCGGTGACGAACGTCGTACGGCACGCGGGCGCGCGGTCCTGCGCGGTGACCATCGAGTTCCGCGCGGCGGAGCTGGCCGTCGAGGTCAGCAACCCGGGCGCGGACCCGGAGCCGCACCCGGCGCGTACGACGACGCACGCCGTACGGGCCCCGGCCCGCGGCGGCTACGGCATCGTCGGCATGCGCGAGCGCGTCGGACTGCTGCACGGCGACTTCTCGGCGCAGCCGCGCCCGGACGGCGGCTTCCGCGTGACGGCCCGGCTGCCGGTGCCGCCCCAGGAGGCCCAACCAGCTCCCGACGCGGGGACGTTCACGTGTATGCCGGTCACGGAGCCCGTCCGATGACCGTCGACGCCGCCGGACCTGCGGTCCCCGTGCGCGTCCTCCTCGTCGACGACCAGCCCCTCGTCCGCGCCTCCCTCGACATGATCATCACCGACGCGCCGGACCTCGCGGTGGTCGGCGAGGCGGGTACAGGCGCGGACGCCGTTCGGCTGAGCGCCGAACTGCGGCCGGACGTCGTCGTCATGGACATCCGCATGCCCGGCATGGACGGCATCGAGGCGACGCGCCGGATCACCGAGGACCCGGTGTACGCGACCGGGGCCCCGCGCGTCCTCGTGCTGACGACCTTCGACCAGGACGACCACGTCTACGGGGCGTTGCGCGCGGGGGCGTCCGGGTTCCTGGTCAAGGACATGGCGCTGGACGACATCTTGGCCGCGATCCGCGTCGTGGCGGCGGGCGACGGCCTCATCGCCCCGGCCGTCACGCGCCGCCTGATCGCGCACTTCGCCCAACAGCCGCCGCCCGCGGGGCCGGTGGACGCACACGCTCCCGCGCGGCTGGCCGCCGTCACCGACCGCGAGCGCCAGATCCTCACCCTCGTGGGCCTCGGCCGCGCCAACGCCGAGATCGCCGCCGAGCTCTTCATCAGCGGCGCGACCGTCAAGACGTACATCTCCCGCCTGCTCACGAAGCTGGACGCCCGCGACCGGGTCCAGTTGGTCATCATCGCGTACGAGTCGGGCCTCGTCGGCACGGCCTGAGCGCTGCCTGAGCACGGAGTCGGCGCCCCGGCTCAAAGACCCCGGTTCAAGGCCCCGGCTCAGCGCCCCCGGCTCAGGGCGCCGTGAACAGCGTCGGGAAGCGCGGCGCGAGCCAGGGCCTGCGGCCCCAGGCCAGGATCGCGCCGCGCGCGAGCGCGCTCGTGGCGGTGCGGCGGCCGAGGGCGATGAGGAGGAAGGTGACGGGCTCGGTGACGATCGTGCAGTCGGGGCGGCGCGGCGGGGCGTCGGTCACGGCGAGGGCCCCGTCGGTGAAGGTGGCCGTGAAGCGGGGGCCGCCGCGCAGGCGGAGGTCGTAGCAGGCGGTGTGCCCGGCGGCGGTGCGGGGTTCGACGACGCGGGGCATGGCCGTCATGAGGAACGGGACGGTGAGCAGGGCCCGTTGGGGGCTGACCATGTGGGGGCGGCGGAGGGCCACGGCGATGTCGTAGCCGTGTCCGAGCATGTGGGCGAGCAGATACGCGCCGAGGTGGCCGAGGTCCATGGGGCCCATCGGGGTGGCCAGTTGGGCGCCCGGCTCCCTGGACGGCGCCGTGTCCGTGAACGCCCGCGCGTGCCGGACGATCCCGGCCGCCAGGATCGCCGGGTCGCGCTCGGTAAAGGCTTCCAGGGACGCGGTGTTGGCAGCGGCCAGGCCGCCCGGCGTCCCGTCGCCGTACGGCCGCTCGCGCCCGGCGGCGAGGTCCGCCATCAGGGCGTTGGCCAGCATCAGATGCGCCGCCGCCTCCCCAACCGTCCACCGCGCGCCGGGAATCGGCACGGCCATGTCCGAGGGCGACCGCAGCAGCGCCGCGATCCGCTCGGCGACGGCCGGGACGGCCACGGACAGCGGCGAGTCCGCGCTGACCAGGGGGCTGGGTACCGTCATGGTGCAGAAGAGTGACCGAGCCCGCCGCTTCTGTCCAGGGTGCGCGTCGCGCGACGCGGCCCACGACCGCCGCTCCCTGCTCCCCGCTCGCGCCCGGCCCCCCGGCGGACACGCCCTAGAGCCGGGGCAGCGGTGTGCGGTGGACCCAGGCGGTGAAGAGCGGGTCGAGCGAGTCGGCGCTGTAGCGCGCCGCGTGCGCGGCGAGGTCGGCCGTGACCACCGTCGAGTGGCGGTTTATGGTCGCCCACGCCTTGAGCATCCGGAAGAACGCGCCCTCGCCGAGGGCCAGTCGCAGGGCGTGGACGGTGAGGCCGCCGCGCTGGTAGAGGCGGTCGTCGAACATCAGACGGCGTCCCGGGTCGCCCAGGCGCAGATCCTGCGGGAGCCGGGAGAGGCGGTCGTGGGCGGTGGCGGCGTGCGCGGCGGCGAGCGGGCCGCCGGTGTGCTCCGACCACAGCCACTCGGCGTATTTGGCGAAGCCCTCATTGAGCCAGATGTGCCGCCAGTCGCCGATGGACAGGCTGTTGCCGAACCACTGGTGGGCCAGCTCGTGGGCGACCAGCCGTTCCCAATGCCGCCTGCCGCCCAGGTGGTTGGTGCCGAAGGTGGCCATGCCCTGGGCCTCCACCGGCACGTCCAGCTCCTCGTCGGCGACGACCACCGCGTACTCGCCGAACGGATACGGACCGAAGACGTCCTCGAAGAAGTCCATCATGCGGGTCTGCCGCTCGAAGTCGACGGCGAATTCACCGCGCAGCCCCGCCGGTACGTAACCGGTCTGCGGTACCGGGCGGCGCGGTGCGAACAGCGAGGCGCCGCCGGTGAGCTGGACCGTCTCGTAGCGGCCGATCGACACCGTCACCAGATAGCTGGACGTGGGCGCCGCCTGCTCGTAGACCCACGTGGTGCTGCTGGCCTTGGTGGTCCTGGACAGCAGCCGCCCGCCGACGACCACGGTGTACGCGGACGGCGCGGTGACCGCGATCTGGTACGACGCCTTGTCCGCGGGCCGGTCGTTGCACGGGTACCAGGACGGCGCGCCGACCGGCTGGCTCGCCACCAGCGCGCCGTCGGTCAGCTCCTCCCAGCCCAGGCCGCCCCACTGGCTGTTGATGGGCTGCGGGTTGCCGGTGTAGGCCACCTCGACGGTGAAGGCCGCGCCCGCCTCGACCGGCTTCGCGGGCCGTACGCGCAGCCGTCCCGCCCGGTGCGTGTAGTGCGCGGGCCGACCGTCGACCACGACCCGCTGGAGCCTGAAGTCGGCCAGGTCCAGGGCGAATTCACGCAGCGGCGCGCCGCCCGCGACCGCGCTGAGCCGCGCCGTGCCGCGCAGCCGGTTGGACGCGGGCCGGTAGTCCAGGGCCAGTTCGTACCGGTGGACGCCGTAACGGCTGTCGCCGTGCGCGGGGAAGTACGGGTCCGCCGCCCCCGGCCCGGCTGCTCGCTTCTGGCTCAACGGTTCCTCGCTCATCGTTCCCACCGGGCCGCACCCCCGTACGGCCTGGTCGTTCCCCCGGACGGGCCGGGCACACGTGCCGGCGCGCCGGCACGTGGCGCGCCGCCCGACGGACCGCGTCCGCCCCCGGCCGGCCGCGGGCGACCTCTCACGCCTCGCCCCGCCGCGCGGGCGGCTCCTCCTCGAACCACACCTCGGCCGGATTCCCCAGCCAGCGGCTGTCCGCGGGGATGGACTCGGCGCGCATCACCAGGGACGCGGGCCCCAGGGTGCTGCGGGCGCCGATCTCGCTGCCGGGCAGCACGATGCCACCGGGACCGAGGGTCGCGCCCGTGCGGAGCACCACCGTATCCATGCGCATGATCCGGTCGTGGAAGAGGTGGGTCTGAAGGACGCAGCCGCGGTTGACGCTGACGCCGTCCTCCAGGGTGACGAGGTCGGCCTCGGGCAGCCAGTAGCTCTCGCACCACACGCCCCGGCCGATGTGCGCGCCGAGGCCGCGCAGCCACAGGCTCATCACGGCGGTGCCGGGCACCGCGCCGACCAGCCACGGCACGGCCAGCACCTCCACGAAGGTGTCGGCCAGCTCGTTGCGCCACACGAAACCGCTCCACAGCGGGCGCTCGACCGCCCGGAAGCGGCCCACGAGCAGCCACTTCGCGGCGATCGACACCAGCGCGGCGGCGCCGCCCGCGGCCAGCAGCACCGGCCCCGACAGCAGCGCCACCGCCAGGACGCCCGCGTCGCGGGCCAGCCGGGCCAGCACGGCCAGGACGAGTACGGCCAGCGCGGCGGAGGCCAGCACCGGCACCAGGCGGCAGACCTCGACCAGCCCGCGCGCCCACACCAGCCGTACCGGCGGCGCGTACGTCAGGCTCTGGTCGGCGTCGTCAGCCGTGCGCGGCAGCCGTACCGGCGGCATGCCCAGGTACGAGCGGCCCTCCTTGGCCTTCTTCGGCGTCGCCGACAGCACCCCGACCAGGCCGCGGTCCGGGACGGCGCGCCCCGGCGCCGTCATCCCCGAATTGCCGAGGAACGCGCGCTCGCCGATCTCGGCCGCGCCGATCCGCAGCCAGCCGCCGCCGAGCTGGTACGGGGCGACGAGGACGTCGTCGGCGAGGAACGCGCCGTCGCCGACGGTGGTGAGGCTCGGCATCGCCAGCACCGTGGAGACCTCGGCGCCGCTGCCGACCTTCATGCCGAGCGCCCGCAGCCACACGGGCGTGATCAGGCCCGCGTACAGCGGGAAGAGCTTGTCGCGGGCGGCGTCCATGAGCTGGATGACCGTCCAGGACTGCCAGCCGACGCGGCTGTGCAGCGGGTGCCAGCCGGGCCGCAGGCCCAGGCTCAGCAGCCGGACGGCGGCGATCAGCAGCGCCGCGTACACCAGCGCGAAGGCGAGGGTGGCGGGGACGAGCGCGATGAGCGCGCCCCGCGCGGCGGCGCCGAGACCGCTGTGGGCGGGCACCAGGCAGGCCGCGACGGCCAGCGCCGCGAGCCCGGCGATCAGCGGCAGCAGCGTCACGCCGACGCCGCTCGCGCCGTACGCCGCCGCCCAGCGGGTACGGCGCGCGGGCCGCTGCTTGGGCCAGCGCCGCTCGGCCTTGCCGACCTTGACGGCGGGCGCGCCCGCCCAGCTCTGCCCGGTCGGCACCTGCCCGGTGACGCTGGACCCGGCCGTGATCTGCGCGCGCTTGCCGATCCTGGCGCCCGGCAGGAGTGTGCTGCGGGTGCCGACGACGGCGCCGGAGCCGACCTTCACCGGGCCGACCTCGAGCCGGTCGCCGTCCAGCCAGTACCCGGCGAGGTCGACCTCGGCCTCGACCGCGCAGCCCCGGCCGAGCTTGAGCATGCCGGTGACCGGCGGCAGCGAGTGCAGGTCCACGTCCGGCCCGATCCGGGCGCCGAGCGCCCGGCCGTACCGGATCAGCCAGGCCCCGGACAGCGAGGTCGCGCCGGTCGCCTCGGCCAGCCGCTCGGCCGCCCACAGCCGCAGGTGGACGCCGCCGCCGCGCGGATAGCTGCCGGGGGTCAGCCCGCGCAGCAGCAGCCGGGCACCGGCCGCGGCCAGCGCGAGGCGGCCGGGCGGGCTGAAGAGCAGGACGGCCCCGGCGGCGACCAGCCACCAGGACGCGGTGGGCGCCCACGGGTAGTGGCCGGTCCAGGCCAGCGTGTTGCCCAGCGCCAGCAGCCCGGTCGTCCAGCGCAGCCCGGTCAGCGCGAACAGCGGCAGCAGCGCGAGCAGTTGGACGGCCTTGGCGCGGCCGGGCACCGGCGCGATCTCGCGGGCCGGGCGGTCGTCCCGTACGGAACGGTCCAGCATCCTGGCCAGCTTGCGCACGGTCGGCGCCTGGTAGATGTCGACGACGGCCACCGACGGGAAGCGGGTCCGCAGCAGCGTCGTGAGCTGGGCCGCGGCCAGACTGCCGCCGCCGATCGCGAAGAAGTCGTCGCGCGCCTCGACCACCGGCACACCGAGGACTTCGGTCCACTGCTCGGCCACCCACGCCTCGGTGCCGCGCAGCGGCTCGGCGGCCTCCTCGCCGGGCGCGGGGCCCGCCGACTCCGGCAGCGGCCAGGGCAGCGCGGCCCTGTCCACCTTCCCCGAGGTGCGGGTCGGCAGGCCGGGGACGGTCGCCAGCAGCGGTACGAGGGCGGCGGGCAGCTTCGTGGACAGCTCCGCGACGGCCGCGGCCCGGTCCCAGCCCTCGCCCGCCACCACGTAACCGACCAGCAGCTGATTGCCGCGCCTGGTCGTGCGTACGGCGGCGGCTGCCCCCGCTACGCCCGGCAGCGCCTGGAGCGCCGCGTCCACCTCGCCCAGCTCGATCCGGCGCCCGCCGAGCTTGACCTGCTCGTCGGCGCGGCCCAGGAACAGCAGCCCCTCGGGCTCGGCGCGCACGAGGTCCCCGCTGCGGTACGCGCGCGCCCAGCCCATCGACTCCAGCGGCGCGTACTTCTCCGCGTCCTTCTCGGCGTCGAGATACCGGGCCAGGCCGACGCCGCCGATGATGAGCTGGCCGCTGCCGCCCATCGGCACCGGCTCGCCCGCCTCGTCCACCACGGCCAGCTCCCAGCCATCCAGCGGCAGCCCGATCCGTACCGGGCCCTCGCCGGTCAGCAGCGCCGCGCAGGCGACGACGGTGGCCTCGGTCGGGCCGTAGGTGTTCCAGACCTCGCGGCCCTCGGTGACCAGCCGCTCGACCAGCTCCGGCGGGCACGCCTCGCCGCCGAAGATCAGCAGCCGCACCTCGTTCAGCGCCTCGGCGGGCCACAGCGCGGCCAGCGTCGGCACCGTCGAGACCACCGTGATCTCCTGCTCGGCCAGCCACGGCCCGAGGTCGCTGCCGCCGCGCACCTGCGAGCGGGGGACCGGGACCAGGCAGGCGCCGTTGCGCCAGGCCAGCCACATCTCCTCGCACGAGGCGTCGAAGGCCACCGACAGGCTCGCCATCACGCGGTCGCCGGGACCGATCGGCTCGTCCTGGAGGAACAGCGCGGCTTCGGCGTCCACGAACGCCGCCGCGTTGCGGTGCGTGACCGCGACGCCCTTGGGGCGGCCGGTCGAGCCCGAGGTGAAGATGATCCAGGCGTCGTCGTCGGGGGAGGGGCGGCGCGGGGCTTTCGACGCGGGCGTGTCGTTCGGCGCGTGACGGGTGCCGGTCACGGTGGTGGCGTGAGGGGGGCCGGGGCGGGCGGTGGTGTGAGGGGTGCCGGTCCGGGCGGTGGCGTGAGGGGTGCCTGTCGGCGCGTGAGTGGTGCCGGTCAGGGTGAGGGCGCGGTCCGCGCCCAGTACGGCGGCCACCCGCGCCTCGCCGAAGACCAGCTCGGCCCGCTCGTCCGGGTCCTCGGCGTCCACCGGGACGTAGGCGGCGCCCGCCGCGAGCACGGCCAGGATGCTGACGTACAGGTCGTTGCTGCCCGAGGGCACCCGGACACCGACCCGGTCGCCCGGCCCGATCCCGGCCGCCGCGAGCCCGCGCCGCAGCGTGTCGACCTCGGCGGCCAGCGCGCGGTACGTCAGCGCGGTGCGCCCGTCGTCCAGCGCGGGCTCCTGCGGGTGCGCGAGGACGGTCGCGTCGAGCACGTCCAGCAGCGTCCGCGCCCCGGCGGCCGTACCTCCCGCGAAGTGGGCGTGCGGAAGGCTCGGCCGTTCGGCCGCGTCCAGCACTCCCAGCAGCAGGTCCACATCCCGCAGCGGGTCGCTCTCCACGCTCAGATCCATGCGCTCCTCGTCCCTCGTCCCCCGTCCGGGGGCCCGGCACCCTGCTCAGGCGTACAAAGCAAGACAAGCCGACCAATCTTACGGGCGGCCTTTCCGCGCCGCCTCCCGAGCGACCCCGCGCCCACCCGCGTTTCGAACGCGTTTCCGCCCCCTCTCGTGCCCCCTCTGACCTGCGCGGCGACCGTCCCTTCCGCCCCGCCCGCCGACGCCCGGCCGGCGCGGCCGAACGTGCCGCAACACACACGAGGAGCCGCCAAGAGATGGCCGCGCGATGTCATCACGGCGAACGTGCGGTGTACGGGAGATGTACGGCTGGGGTCAGACCGTTCTCCGGCTCGCCGACGGTCGCGCGAGGACCGCGACGAGCACGGCGAGATCGGCGGCTCCCGCCGCGTCGTCCGCGTAACGCGCGACCGTGAGCGGACCCACCTCGCGCAGGACGACGCCTTCGCGGGCGAGCACATACGTCAACGCCAGCAGCGCGGAACGGGCGTTGCCGTCGGCGAAGGGGTGGAAGAAGGCCACGTCCAGATACGTCCGGGCGGCGCGCGCGGCCAACGGTACGGCGGTGTCCGCGCTTTGGGCCAGGCACTCCGCGAAGTCCGCCGGGGTGCGCGAGTTCAGCCCGTACCGTTCCCGGCCGCCCTTCGCGTACGCGTCCCCGGTCCTGAACGCCGCCTCGTCCGCACCGAGCACGGTCCGCTGCCACCCGGCCAACAGGCCGAACGTCAGGGGCACTTCGCGTACGGCGTCGGCGCGGGCCGCCTCGTACGCGGCCAGCAGGCGGCGGGCGCGGGCGGGGTCGCGGCGCCGGACGGGGCCCGCGCACCAGGCGGTGAAGCCGTCGACGGCCGGGGTGGTCCGGCCTGCCGTCACGTCGTCGGCGCCGGTGGCCGTCCAGTCGACCCGCCGCCGGGCCGCGCACCAGGCCGCCAGCGCGTCGGGGCCGGTCCCGTACGCGCTCGCGGGAACGGCCGAGTCCCCGCGCGGCTGCGGCGCGGTGGACGTCATCCGCCGTCGTGCCGCTCTTCGAGGTGGCTGTACTCGCGGTGGTCGCGGTAGGGGAGGCGGCCGGTCAGGGCGACGGCCAGATCCTCGCCGACCGAGTCGACGAGCGTGGACGGCGGGGCGACCCAGCTCGTGAAGCGTCCGCCGATGGCGCTGTCGACCACGGCCGTGGCCTCGGCGTCACCCATTCCGCAGGAGGTGAGGTACCACCCCAGCACCAGTCGGCACGTTCCGTACCAGCCGCTCTCCGCCTGCGTACGGTCCACGACGCGGGTGACCAGCCGGACCGCCGCGCGTTCCAGGTGCCAACTGCGCTGCTCGGGGGAGGCGTCCGGTGCCGGGGCCAACTCCCGGAAGCGCTCGGCCAGTTCCTCCAGCCAGTCCCGCCACTCGGTCAGCGCGGCGACGGCCTTGGCCGCGGTCGCGTCCGGTGTCGTCACCGAGTGCGCCCCGCAGCACCAACTGCCGACCACACCGCCGTCGTTGTCGCCCTCGCCGACGCTCCAGTTCCACTCCCGCGCCCAGGATCCGTACCGCTCGACGAAGAGCGCGGTGATCCGCGGCACGCAGCGGCGCTCCCGCGCCCACTTGCCCGCCATGCCGGACCGCACCTGCGGCACCAACTCCCTGACCAGCGCCTCGACTCGCGCCTTCTCGGCGTCGTCCCAGGCGAACGGGTGGCGCTCCGGGTCGAGTTCTGGCCAGGTGGGGACGCGGTACGGGGGCGGTGGCGCGGGCTGCTCGGCCGGTGTGGCGGGTTGCTCGGCGGGCGTGGCGGGTTGCTCGGCCGGTGTGGCGGGTTGCTCGGCGGGCGTGGCGGGCTCCGGGGGTGCGGGTGCGGGCGGGGATGCGGACAGCCGTCCAGTGTCGCGGCCCGCGCCCGTGTCCGCCTCCGGTTTTCCGGCCGCCGGGGGCCTACTGACCGGCGGTGGCGGCGAAGCGCCGGGCGAGGGTCGCGAAGGCGTCCTTGAGCGCGGGCGGCCCGATGACCTCGACGGCGGTGTCGAACTGGGCGAGGGCGGCGGCGAGCGCGGGCCAGGACCAGGAGCCGAGGGTGAGGCGGCAGCGGTCGGCGGTGAGGGGTTCGACGAGGCCGTCGCGGGCGTAGGGGGCGACGGCGGAGGCGGGCAGGTCGAGCACGACGACACCGCGGCAGGGCCAGTCGGCCGCGCCCCGCGCGGGGGCCTCGGCGCCGCGGAAACGGGCGGTGACGAAGGCGGCCACATCGCCGCCGGGCAGGTCGCGGGGGGTGAAGCGGGGTCCCGTGGGGGTGCGGGGCCGAATCCGGTCGGCGCGGAAGGTGCGCCAGTCGGCGCGGTCGAGGTCCCAGGCCAGGAGGTACCAGCGCCCGCCCCGCGCGACGAGGTGGTGGGGCTCGACGCGGCGGGGAGCGGCGGGGGAATCGGGCCCCTGTGTGCGGGGGGCGGCGGCGGAGCCGGGCTCGTGTGTGCGGGGTGCGGCGGCGGCACCGAGCTCCTGCGCGGCGGGAGCGGCAGGGGCCCCGGCCTCGGGCTCCGGCGGGCCCGCGTAGTCGAAGCGCAGCACCTCGCGGGCGTGGACGGCGGCGCCCAGCGCGGTCAGGACGCCGCTGTCGGCGGTCGCGGCGCCGGGCGGCGGGACGGCCGTCACCTCCAGGGCGTCGATCCGGTGCCGCAGCCGCGCCGGCATCACCTGCCGTACGGTCGCCAGCGCGCGGGCGGCTGCCTCCTCGATGCCCGCGCCCGCCCCCGTGGCCATCCGCAGGGCGATGGCCAGGGCCACGGCCTGGTCGTCGTCGAAGAGCAGCGGCGGTAGCCGCGCCCCGGAGTCGAGCCGGTACCCGCCGTCGGGGCCCTTGGAGGCCGCGATGGGATAGCCCAGCTCGCGCAGCCGGTCCACGTCCCGGCGGACCGTACGGGCGCTGACGTCCAGGCGTTCCGCCAGCTCGCCGCCCGGCCAGTCCCTGCGGGTCTGGAGCAGGGACAGGAGGGAGAGCAGCCGGGCCGACGTTTTCTGCATACGTCCGATTCTCTCCCGAGTACAGGACAGAAACTGTCCTGTACGGGTGCGAGGGTGGGTCACAGACCGGGAAACACGCAGGTAACGAAGGTTCGAACCCGACAGCGCAAGGAGCCACCCATGTCCGTCACGACCGCCACCCACCTGAATTTCCGGGGCGAGGCCCGCGCGGCGCTCGACTTCTACGCGTCCGTCTTCGGCGGGCGCCTCACCGCCGTCACGTACAAGGACGCCGGCGCCGTACAGGCCGAGAGCGAGGCCGACTGGATCATGTGGGGCGAGGTCGTGTCCGACGACGGCTTCCACGTCATGGCGTACGACGTCCCGTCGCACCTGCCCTGGGACCAGGGCCGTAACGCCTTCTTCGTCTCGGTGCGCGGCGACAGCGCCGAGGAGATCACCGCGCTCTGGGAGAAGCTGGCGGACGGCTCGACGGTCGCGCAGCCGCTCGCGCCCGCGCAGTGGGCGCCGCTGTACGGCATGCTCACCGACCGCTTCGGGGTCGTGTGGGTCCTGGACGTCACTGCCCCGTACGGCGGCTGACGCCGCGTCATGCCGCACGTGACGCCGTACGTGACGCCGCCGCTCGACAGCCGCGCCCTGAACCGGGCGACCCTGGCCCGACAACTCCTGCTGGAGCGCTCGGACCTGCCGGTTCTGGACGCCGTCGCGCACCTCGGCGGCGTCCAGGCGCAGGAACCGCAGGAGCCGTTCACCGGGCTCTGGTCACGGCTGCGCGGCTTCCAACCCGCCGTGCTGGACGGCCTGTTGACCGGGCGCGAGGTGGTGCGCACCCATCTGATGCGCCGTACCGTCCATCTCGTCACCGCCGAGGACGCGCTCGCCTGGCGGGCCCGCCACGATCCGATGCTGCGGCAGCGCGTCCTGGGCACGTACCGCGACGAGTTGGCCGGGATCGACCTGGCCGCGCTGGCGGCGGCGGCCCGCGCCGTCGTGGCCGACGGCGAGGCCCGCACGATGGCCGAGATCGTCGCGGCGCTCGCGGACCGCTGGCCGGGCCCGCCCCGGCGCGTCCTCGGCGAACTCGTCGTCGCCGCCCTGCTCCCCATGGCGCAGCGGCCCCCGCGCGGCCTGTGGCGTACGAAGTCGGGCGTCCGCAACGTCCTGCTCTCGTCGTGGCTGGGCCGCGACATCGACCCGCCGCCCGCGGACGACGCGGCGGAGGACCTCGTCGGACAGGCGCTCGTACGCCGCTACCTCGCCGCGTACGGCCCCGCCGCCACCGCCGACCTGCGCGCCTGGTCCGGCCTCGCGGGGCTCCCCGCCGCGGTCGCCGCCGTACGCCCCGAACTCGTCGCCTTCCGCGACACCCAGGGCCGTGAACTGCTCGACCTCCCCGACGCCCCGCGCCCCGACCCGAGCACCCCCGCGCCCGTACGCTTCCTGCCTGCCTTCGACAACGCCCTTCTCGGCTACGCCGACCGGACCAGGATCGTGGACGACGCCCACCGCGGCCTGTCCGTCGCCGGTCAGCGCGTCGTCCTGGTCGACGGCCGCGTCGCCGCCACGTGGACGGCGGAGGCGCGGGGCGTCACCGTCACCCCGCTCCGGCCGCTGCGGCGGGCGGAGCGCGACGCGGTCATGGACGAGGGCCGGGCCCTGGCGGCCTTCCTCACGGACGGGGAGAGCGACCTGGTCCGCACCGCGTAGGCGCGGCTTGAACGCGCCCTTGGTCTACGGCTGTTGGGGTCCGTACGTCTCCTCGCGCGTCGGCCACGCGTCGGCGCGCGCGAGGTCGAGGACGAGGGCGCCGATGTTCCAGGCGTCGTCCTCGCCCCGGTGGTGCCGCCCTTCGAGCGGCAGCCCGGCCACGCGCAGCGCCTCCGCCATCCCCGGCCGCTTGCGCAGCCCGTACCCTTGCGTGAACACCGCCTTCGCGTTCACATGCGACCTGCCGAAGGGGTACGTGACCTGCGTCGCCCGGCACTGCCGCGTGAACTGGTGCCGGTCGTAGTCCCCCCAACTCGCCCACACCCGCGCCCCCGCCAGGTGCTCCCGCGCCAACTCCCCGCAGGCGTCGGCGAACGACACCCCGCGGTCCACCTCCGCCTGCGTCAGCCCCGTCAACTCCGTGCAGAACGCGCTCACCCGCGACCGCACCGGCCGCACCACCCACCGGTGCCGCCCCACCCGCTCCCCGGCCGCCAAGTCCACCACGGTCAGCCCGATCTCGATGATCTCGCTCACCGCCCCCGGCGGCGGCTGCCCGTCCCAGCACGTCGCCTCGACATCCACGACATTCAGCAACTCCCCGCCCCAATTCATCCGTCGAGCATAGGAAGCCAGCCGCCGGACGCCGAACCATTTCCCGACCAGCCTTCGGCCGGGAGGTACGGGGACGCGTCGGCGTCTTCTACCGCGTCCGCGTCACTGGCGGCCGCCTCCGCCCCCAACAGGCCACGTGCCCCCGGTCCTGACCGGGGGCCTGATCCAGGACGGACCCCAAAGCGGACGTTCCCGGGAGGGTGCTTCGGGCGGCGGATCCAGGGGGGTGGCCGGACGTCCGGCGTAGGGACCGGGCAACTGGGGTGTCAGCAGGGGCCGTTGTCGGTCCAGACGGCCCAGGAGGAGGGGTCGGTGGGGACGGCGTTGGTGGAGTAGTAAGTCGCCGTGAATTTGTGGTCGTTGTAGGAGACGGCGTTGCCGGGGACGTAGGAGGTGGACGGGCTCCAGGGGGCGGGGCAGGCGGGGGTGCCGCTGCCGCCGCCGGTGGTGGTGGCGGACAGGGGGGCCGAGGTGGGGCTGACGGTGCCGGAGGCGGTGGCGGCGGCGACCGTGTAGGTGTAGGCGGTGCCCGCGGCGAGGCCGGTGTCGGTGAAGGACGTGCCTCCGGTGGTGCCGACCTGGGCGCCGCCGCGGTAGACGGTGTACGAGGCCGCGCCGGAGACGCCGGTCCAGGACAGGGCGACCGAGGTGTCGGTGGTGGCGGTCGCGTGCAGGCCGGTGGGCGCGGCGAGCGGCGGGGGAGTGCCGTTCGAGGAGACGAACTGCCAGGTGATGCCGGTGACGACACCCGTCCCGAGCGGCGCGAACTCCGCGAACGCGGGCTGGCTCAGGTCGATGTGCGTCGCGTCGCACGTCGGGCACTTGTCGGCCACCGGCACCGTGAGCGTCTTGCCGTTGTACGTGACCTGGACCGAAATCCCGCCGCACAGAGGGTCGTTGTTGGGGTTGGCCGAGGTCCACCACTGGTACGACACCGCGACCAGATACTGCGTGGACGCGTCGATACGCGTCCCGCACGCGCCGTACCCGACGTCGTTGTAGTACGTCATCGACCCGCTCATCGGCTGCCCGACCGGCACGGCGGCCACGGCAGGTCCGCCGGCGAGCAGCACGAGCGCCGAGGCACCCGCCAGGGCGCCGAGCCAGGGCGTGACGCGGCGCGTGACCCGTCGGCCGATCCGTCGCCTGACGCTTCGCCTGATACCTCGCCTGACACCTCGCGGAGCGCGCAATGTACCTCTCCTCTACGTCTGTTCAGAGTGGGGGGAGCCTGAGCAAGGCGTTGAGCACGGGGCGTACTTGGCGTACGGGGCGTACGGGGCTGACAGTACGCGAACAAGCCGCCGTACGGTGGCGAGGCGGCGGCACACCGAACGGTTCAGGACGTCGTTGTCATGCCCTCCCACCGGGCACGGGTCACGCGCCCCCGCCCGGCCCCCGAGCCCCCGGCGCGCCCGCCGCGAGCAACCCGTCCACGAACGTCCGCAGCCCGTCGCGATACGTGTCCCGTAGGGCCAGTTCGTGCCACCGGCCGCTGACGGCCGCCAGGTGCGGCACCTTCTCCGCGTCGAACGTCTCGCGGAATACGGGCGGTTCGCCGCCGCTCGGCCACCGTACGGAGTGCGCGCGCACCAGGATCTCGCCGACCGTGTAGTACCAGATGCTGCGGAAGACGTGCACGGACTGCTCCTGCGTACAGCCGTGTTCGTCCGCCCCGGACACGATGCCCTCGACCATCCACAGCGCCGATTCGTCGAGCAGCCCGACGAAACCGTCCGTGGTCAGCACCTCCGCCGCCCACGGCCACGCGGCGAGCGCGTCGTGCAGCGCGGTGGCGGACGCGATGACGCGGTCGCGCGGGTCGGCGGGGAGTTCGGGGCGTTCGAGCTGGCTGATGTGGTGTTCGAGCAACTGGACGAGCAGGTCTTCCTTGTCCCGGATGTGGTGGTAGAGCGTCGTCGGCCCGATGCCCAGCTCGGCGGCCAGCCGCCGGATCGTCAGCTTCTCCCAGCCGTCGCGGTCGATGAGCCGACGGGTCGCCGTGAGGATCTCCGCGCGGGAGGTCACGGGCGGGCGGCCGGTGCGGCCGTTCGGCGCGGGGGCGGCGCTTGCGCGCTTGGACGGCTGGGGCTCCGCGGGCTGCTTGGACGGCGCGGGCTGCTCGGGCTGCTCGGACGGCTGGGGCGACGCGGGCTGTGTGGGCGGTCGGGGCATGGGCCCATCATGCCGCGCCGCCGCGCGCGGGCCGTACGACGTACGCCGTGACCTGCGCGAGGGTCCGTCCGTACCCGTGAAGCGCGCCCCGGCCGCGTACGGCCGCCGTGCCCGCCCCGCGTACCCCCGCCCCCCTCCCGATTCCCATCCGGTCCATCCGGTGCTACTTTCGGAACACGTTCCTAAAGTCGGGACGGCAGAGAGCGGCGGCGCGCGCCGGCGCCGAGAACGGGGAGTCCGCGATGCGGAAGAGGCTGAGGAAGAGTCCGAGCAGCAGCCCGATCGAACCGGGGGGTCCGGGCCGGGGTCCCGGCGGGGGTCCCGGTGGAGGCACCGGCATCCCGGCGCCCCCGACAGCCCCGCCGAGCGGGGCCCCGGCGGCCGTCCGCCCGGGGCTGACCCTCGCGGTCGTCGCCGTCGTCCAGTTCATGGTGTCGCTCGACGTGTCCGTCGTGAACGTCGGACTGCCCCAGATCGCGTCCGGCCTCGGCTTCGGCCCGGTCGGCCTGACATGGGTGATCCACGCGTACGCCCTCACGTACGGCGGCCTGCTCCTGCTCGGCGGCAAGGCGGCCGACCGCTATGGCCGCAAGCGGGTGCTGCTGCTCGGGCTCGCCCTGTTCGGCCTGGCCTCCCTCGGCGGCGGCCTCGCCCAGAACCCCGCCCAACTCGTCGCCGCTCGCACGGTCCAGGGCATCGGCGCCGCCGCCCTCGCCCCCGCCGCGCTGGCGCTGCTGACCGGGACGTTCCCCGAAGGCCGGGCGCGCGTCAGGGCGTTCGGCATCTGGAGCGCGGTCAACGCGGCGGGCGGCGCCTTCGGCGTCGTGATCGGCGGTGTCCTCACGCAGTACGCGAGCTGGCGCTGGGTCATGCTGGTCAACGTGCCAATGGCCGTGTGCGCGCTGGCACTTGCCTGGCGCGGGGTCACCGCGACCGCGCCGAACGCGCGCGCCGGCCGCCCCGACGTCCTCGGCGCCGTACTCGCCACCGCGGGCATGACGCTCCTGGTCTTCGGCGTCGTCCGCACCGACCGGCACGGCTGGACCTCGGGCGCCACCCTCTCGACGCTCGCCGTCGCCGTCGTCCTGCTGGCCGCCTTCCTCTCCGTCGAGCGGACCACGGCCCGCGAACCCCTCATCCGGCTCGGCCTGTTCGCCAACCGCTCGGTCTCCGGCGCGAACGCGTTCAACCTCCTGGTCGGTGCCGCCATGACCCCGTCCTTCTACTTCGTCTCCCTCTACCTCCAGGACATCCTCGGCAAGGGGCCCGCGCTGACCGGCGCGATGTTCCTGCCCTTCACCTTCGGCCTGATCGGCGGCTCCGTGCTCGCCATCAAGTTGGGCTACCGCTTCCCGCCGCGCACCCTGCTCGTCACCGGCGGCATCCTGACGGCCGTCGGGCTCGGCTGGTTCGGCATGATCAGCGCCGACGGGTCCTTCGCCGCCGACATCCTCGGCCCCTCGATCGTCGCCAGCGTCGGCTTCGGCCTCTGCCTCGGCCCGGTCGTCTCCACCGCCACGGCGGGCGTCGCGCCCCACGAGACCGGCACCGCCTCCGGCCTGCTCAACAGCTCCCGCCAGATCGGCGCCTCCCTCGGCCTCGCCGCCCTGGGCACCGCCGCGCAGCACCGCACGGGCGGACGCGCGACGCTCGGTGCGCTCTCCGACGGGTACGGGTTCGGCCTGACGCTGGGCGCGGCGCTGCTGGTCGCGGCCGTGGCCGTCGCCCTGACGGTGCTGCGGCGGACCGGGGCGGCGGGGCGTGAATCCCCTTCCGTGGAGCGGGACTTGGTGCCGACGGGGGACTGAGGGGGGACTGAGGGGGCGGTACGGCCGGACGGGGGCGGGTCGTACGGGGTCCGGTTGTACGGGTACGGCCACGCGGTGGCTCGGCTGTACGGGGGCGGGCTCTTTCCCGCCACCGTACGGTCAACTACCGGCCGAAGACGGCTCTTTCGGGTCGGGTCAGGTTGTCATGGGCATGACCTCATGCGTAACGCGAGCCCCATGCACCACCCGGCCCTCCGAGAGGATCGCATCAGCGTGAGAAGTCCGAGAAGCCTCGTGAGCAGTCTGAAGCCGAAATCGACGGCGACCGTTTTCGTGACCGCGGCGGCGCTGGCCCTGGGCTGCGGCCTGGGCACGGCCGCGGCGGCCCCTTCGTCCCCCGCGCCGTCCCTCGCGCCGTCCCCCGTGGCCGCCGCCGCCCCCGCGTGCGGCTCGGCGACGGTCTCCGGCCGTACCGTCAGCGGGGCGCTGCCCGCGGCCGAGGTCCACCGCCAGCTCAACTCACTGGCGCGGCAACACCGTTCGCAGTACGGGACGCCGTCCGGGATCGCGGCCAAGGGCCCGCTCGGTACGGCCTCCCCGGCCACGGGCACCGTCGTACGGCCGCTGCTCGACATCCACCCGGCGCAGGGCACGGCGTTCAAGTCGCTGTCCGGCTCGGACGGTTCGTGCGCCACCCAGTCCGTCTCGACCCAGCTCACGGTGCACGACAGCGGCACCACCATCTACACCCCGACGATGTACCCGGCGGGCGGCTCCTGCGTCGAACTCGTCACCGTCTACACGCGGACCGTCCGCTCGGTCTCCGCCTGGGACTGGTGCCGCAGCGTCAACTTCGCCGCCTCCGTCACCATCAACAGCTCCTTCCTCACCACCTACACCGGCGCCACCGGCTCCTACACCGGCCGCGTCGTCAAGACCTCCGCCGCCTCCAACACCTGGTCCGCGGACCTCTACAACTACTCGACCGGCCAGTGGGACACCCTCTTCGCCCAGTCCGGCGCCAACCAGTCCGGCCGCACCGACGGCTGGGACATCGAAGAGCTCTACTCCACGGTCGGCACCTCCGGACAGGCGTCCTCCTGCGCCGACATGGCCAACCTCACCTTCGAGTCCGCCAACATCGCCGTCCGCACCAACGGCACGTGGTCCCCCGCCTCCACCGCCAACGCCGACACCCACTACGACTCCCCCGCCGGCTCCTTCTACTGCCCCACCCGCACCTTCCAGATGCTCACCCCTTACACCCACTGGAAAGCCACCGGCTGACCCTCGCCGCCCCGGCCCGACCCCGGCGCGGCCCACCCCCGCCCGGCCGGGCCCCGGCCCCCGTACCCTCTCCCCCGTCAGCCCCTGGCCGCCCGCCGGGACCGTTCAACCCGCTCTGACTGTTCCCCCACTCTCGCCAAACCCCGCCACCGCCCGGAACACCCCCGCAGGCCGATCAACTGTGCCCCGCACACGCGGGGATGACCCCGTCATCCGGCCAGTGCCGCAGGCGGGTATCTGCCGCGCCCCGCACACGCGGGGACGGTGGCCCCCGCTGTGGCCAACTCCCCGTCCGGCGGGGACGGGCTCCCGTCCCCGGGTGGCTCTGGCCCGAAGGGCCCTGGCCTGCCGCGCCGGGCGGGCGGGCCGCCCAGGGGTCGGGCGGGGCCCGGCTAGGGTGGGGTGATGGCGGCGATTCGGCAGATCCAGGTGACCTTCGACTGCGCGGAGCCCGAGCGGGTCGCTCGGTTCTGGTGCGAGGTGTTGGGGTACGTGGTGCCGGCGCCGCCGGAGGGATTCGGGACGTGGGGGGAGTACGACGCCGCGCAGCCTCCGGAGGAGCGGGGGTCGTGGTTCGCGTGCGTGGACCCCTCGGGGGCGGGGCCCCGGCTGTACTTCCAGCGCGTCCCCGAGGGGAAGGCCGTCAAGAACCGGGTGCACCTCGACGTACGGGTGGGCACCGGCCTGGCGGGGGAGGAGCGGCTGGCCGCCCTGGAGGCCGAGTGCGCGCGGCTGATCCCGCTCGGCGCGGTGCGCGTACGGCTGCTGTACGACGGCGGCAGCGACTCGTGCATCGTGATGCAGGACATCGAGGGCAACGAGTTCTGCCTCGACTGACGCGCTCGCGGGGACCAGCGCCGGAGGCGTCGGCCCGGAGATCGACGACCCGGAGCGCAGGGACGCGGTACTCGTCCGGCTCGATGATCGAGGACGAGAGGCACCCTCGGAGGTGGCAGGACCCGGGTGCGGGGCGGACGGTCTGGGTCTTGATCCGGCGGGATGCCGGTCAGTGGGGGTACGTGCGGGGCGGGCGTTGACGGGGGAGGGTGTCGCGGAACTGCTCGATGGCGGAGCTGATCTGGCGGGTGAGGTGGGTGTCCTCGATGCGGTCGAGGTAGAGGTTGCGGCGGGCGAGGCCGACGGCGTCGACGCAGAAGTAGAGGGACATGAGGGGGTTGATGAAGAGTTCGCTGCGCTTGGTGCGGTCGGTGAACTGGACGTCGCCGAAGTCGCCGCGGGTGGCGGCGGCGATGGAGCCGTGGACGATGCTCGGGTACTCGGGCGTGGACGCCTGGGCGTGGGCGACGGCGTCGAGGTAGAGGGCGCCCTCGCGGCTGGCGGGGGAGAGGGAGAAGGCCCCGAGGTAGG
The DNA here is from genome assembly GCF_042957385.1 of Streptomyces sp. NPDC008079. NCBI lineage: Bacteria > Bacillati > Actinomycetota > Actinomycetes > Kitasatosporales > Streptomycetaceae > Streptomyces > Streptomyces sp. NPDC008079. The sequence goes on along the minus strand of NZ_JBIBIC010000001.1, from coordinate 199,003 downwards.
CGCCGTCGCGCTCCAGAGCGGCCAGATTCTCCAGTACGAGGGCGTGGTTGACCCCGTGGTACGCGTCCACGCCGAAGCCGAGGCAGGCGACGAGCCGTTGGGGGACCTCGTCCAGCGCGCGGACGGCGGCGAGGCTGGCCATGTCCTCCTCGGGGGTGCCGAGTCCGCTCTCGTCGCCGCGCATGAGGATGTCGGTGCCGCCGTCGACGAGGACGATCGCGTCGACGCCGCCGAGGTGGGCGATCAGCGCGCGGTACGCGGCTCGCAGCGGCTGGACTCCCGTCCGGTCGAAGGCGTGGACGGTGGACGGGAGGCCCTGCCCCTCCAGCCAGCGCGCCAGCGTCCGCTCGGGGAAGTAGTCACCCCTGGCCACGGTGTCGGGCCCGATGACGGCCACGTTGTGGTCCAGCCACACGCCCAGGTCCAGGCCGTGCAGATCGGCGAACGACAGATTCGCCAGGTGCACTTCCTTGCCCTCGGCGCGCAGCGCGAGCGCCAGCGGCAGTCCGGCGTAGACGTCGAAGCCGCCGCCCGCGCCGGCGACGAGCACGCGCCGCGCGTCGCGCAGCCGCGTGAACAGGGCAGGCTCATGAAGGGAGTACACCCAGGGACGGTAACAGGAGCGCGGCACACGGCCGTTGAGGACATCCGCGGGTCATGACCCGACACCGCGCCCCGCACCGCGCGACGGGCCGAATCCCCGACGCGTCAAGTCAGTTGCCGCTGGCGCAGCATCGCGTGGTGCGACAGCGACGGCCCTCCCCGAGGGCGCTCCCCGCACTACGCTCGTCGCCTGACCGAGAGGCACTGGGGCGGGGGTCACGGGCGTGAAGCGCATCGTCGGGGTGCACGGGATCGGGCAGTCCAGGACGTCCAAGGAGCAGTTGACGCGCGACTGGTCGGGGGCGCTCGACCGTGGCCTCGGCGCGGCGGGCGCGCCCACACTGTCGCCCGGCACCCTCGAACTGCCGCACTGGACACGGCTCCTGGCCCGTCCGGGCAAGCACCTCGGCCCGGACGACGATCCCTTCGACAGCGAAGTCCCCCTGGGCGACGGCGAGGCCGACTTCGTCACCCGGGCGCTGGAGGACGTCGTTCCCCGCGAAGACCTCGACCGGATCGGGGAGTCGGAGTCGCAGACGCTCGGGCCGCCGCAGCTCTGGCCCGCGCGCCTCACCCGCCTGGTGATGGCGTACGACCTGCGCTTCCCCCGAGGCGGCGGCAGGCTCTTCGTGAGCGCGATGCGCGAGGTGCGCTTCTACCTGTACGAGCCCGGTCTCGCGGCCCGGGTCCGGGCCCTGGTCGCGGAAGCGTTCGACGCGGACACCGCCGTGGTCGTGGGGCACTCGCTGGGCAGCGTGATCGCCTACGACCTGCTGCGCCGGGAGGAGATCGCACCCGACCGCGCGTCCGGGGTGCGTACGCTCCTGACGTGCGGCTCCCCCTTGGCCGTTCCCTCGGTACGGCGCGGACTGGGCATCGCCGACGGTGAGCCCATGGGGCTGCCCGGCGGTACGGGGTGGGTCAATGTCTTCGACCCGGGGGACGTGGTCACCGGCGGCGGCGGACTCGGTGGTCTGGGGCCCGGGATCGCCGACGAAAGGGTGAACAACGGCATCGGAGACCCGCACAGCGCCGCCCGCTACCTCCAATCCGGCCCCGTGGCACGCGTGATCGCGGACGGCTGCCGGTGAACCGGAGCGCGGCTCCGCGAACGGCCCGGCGATCGCTGATCGAGATCGCCGAATCGGAGCGGGACGACGACCCCGAATTCCGTGAAGGGATCGCCGCCCAAGTCGCCGTCGTACGGGAGTGGTGGGCCGAGAGACCGCCGAGCGAGAGCCGCTTCGAACGGCGCGGCCCGAAACGGCTCGACACGGTTTACGACCTGCGCGAATTCCTGGACGACGCGCGGCCGGAGGAGGCCGCCCACGATCACGCGCTCGTGGTCTACGTCACCGGCCACGGGGTCACCCGACCGTCGCACGACCACTTCCTCCTGCTGCGCGACTCCGACGAAAGACGTCTCCCGGCGACCGCGTTCCAGACCGGCGACCTGATCGCGCGCGTCCTGGACTCCGACTCCGACCACATCCTGGTGATGGTCGACTCCTGCTACTCCGGTGTCCTCCGCAAAGACCTGCAACGCCGGCTCGAAGCCTTGAACAGCGCACGGCGGAACCTGAACTCCCTCGTGGTCATCTCGTCCGCCAACGAGACGGGGACCCCGCGTCCGCAGCAGTTCACGCGCCTCCTGCAAGCCGTCTCCTCGTACTTCAAGGAAAAAGAGGCGGGGTTCGCGAACGCGCACCTGAGCTTCGCGGAGTTCTTCGAAGCGATGCGCGTTCTGCGCAAGCGGGATGTCTCGCTCGATGTGCAGTTCCTCTGGCCCAACTACGCGCTGATCAGCAGCGACGACCATCAGGACCTCAGCCCCTGCCTCCCGAACCCCGGTTACGCGCCCGAACGCGTCGTCGTCGGCCCCGCGCGCGGCGCCGTCGCCTGGAGCGCCGCCGACCTCGACGCGTACTGGCTCTCCCGCGCCTCCGGCCGGCCGTCGGACGGCGGCCCCGGCTGGCACTTCACGGGCAGAAGCGGGCTCGTACGGCGCTTGAACCGGTTCCTGACGGGAGACGCGAGCACGCTCGTCGTCACCGGAGAGGCCGGATCGGGGAAGTCCGCGCTGCTCGCCCGGGCCGTGACGCTCAGCGACCCGGGGTTCCGGGCGGACCCGGCGTACGCGCCCCTCATCGAGGACATTCCGCCCGGTCTCCTGGTGCCCGTGGGGGCGGTCGACGCTGCGGTGCTCGCGCGGAACGCGGACGCCGACGAGTTGGCGGCGGCGCTCTACGCGGCGCTCACCGGCACGGTGCCGACCGGGGTTTCGGGGGTCGGCGTCCTGGACGACCTGCTGGATCACGTACTGGTCACCGCCCGTCGGGAGGGCCGTCCGCTGACGATCGTCATCGACGGCATCGACGAGGCCAAGCACCCCGCGAGGATCGTCACCGACCTCGTCCGCCGCCTGGCGCATCAGTGGACCGACGACGAACTGCCCGCGGTACGACTGCTCTTGGGCGTGCGCAGCGCGCGCCCCGACACGGGCGGCGACGGCCCCCGGCCGCCGGTGGACCGGTCGGCGGATCTGCTGAGTCTGCTCGTTCGGTCCACGGACGCCGGGGAACCGCTGCGGACGGACACCGACGCCGACACCGTCGAGGACATCGCGGCGTACGTGGGCGCGCTGTTGAAGGCCCGGTTCACCACAGGTCCCGGCCCCTCGGCGCCCCCGGCCCCCCGTGCTCCGGTCCCCCGTGCTCCGGACCCCCGCGCCCTGGAACGGCTCGCCCTCGCGGTCGCGGAGGAAGTGACGCCCTCCTTCCTGGACGCGCGCCTCGCCGCCGAAGCCCTGCTCGCGGCGCCGGACCGGCTGCCCCGCCCCGACGACGCCGACTGGCGGCGCGGTCTGCGCCGGGGCACCCAGGAACTGCTGCGACAGGATCTCAGGGCGGTCGAGCGCGCCACGGGCGTACCGGCCCGGTCCGCCGTGCACGTCCTGCGCGCGACCGCGTTCGCCCAAGGGGACGGCCTTCCGTGGGGCGAGGTGTGGCCGTGCGCCGTACAGGCGTTGGCGCGAGGCGAGGTCGCGGCGCCCGAGGCGCTGGTCAGGCGGGTGCAGGAAGGTCCGCTCCAGGGATATCTGGCCAAGGGGGTGGAGGACGGCAAGTACGTCTACCGGCCGGTCCACGAGCGCATCAGCGAGGTGCTGCGCGGGGACCCGCGCCTGCTGCTCTCCGGGGAAGCGGAACCCGGCACGTCCGAGGAGGCGGAGGCGGGCGTCAGGGCGGCCCACCGCCAACTGGCCACCGCCTTCAGCGCGCTTCACGCGCGGAAGACCGGGCTGCCGTACCCGTACGTGTGCCGCCACCTGGTGCAACACGCGGCGGCCGGAGGCGTACTGAACGACCGGGTCGTCACCGACGGCTTTCTGCCGCACGAGACGAGCGGGAACGTACGGGGCGCTCTCGGGCTGCTCGCGGAGCACGCCCCGGACACCGAGCGGCTGTTCGCGTGGGCACGGATCGAGCCGTTCCTGGCCGACGCGCCTCCGCTCGCGCGCGCGGACAGCCTGCGCTTCTCCCTGCTGGAGGGCAGGGAACCGGCGGCGGTACGGGACAGCGGCGGCCCGGCCGCCGACCGTGTCGTGCCAGTGTGGAACCACCTCGCGGTGCCGGGCAACGTCCTGGCGAGGCAGGACGCGGACCTCTGCTCCCTGGTGTCCTTCACCCTCCGGGACGGGACACCGCTGATCGCCGTGGGCGACGCCGACGGGGCCATACGGGTCTGGGACCCGGCCACGGTGACCCCGGTCGGTCCGCCGATCCCGGGACACGGCCGCTTCGCGCGGGCGCTGACCGTCGTGAGCGATACCGAAGAGCCATCAGCCGAGCTGCAATTGGCGGTCGGCTGCGATGAAGGCGTCTGGATCTGTGACCCGTTGAGCGGCACCACGCGACAACTTCCGGTCACCTCGGCCGTCCAGGCCATGGTGTCCTTCAGCGACGTGTACGGGTCGCCCCGACTGGCGATCGGTACGGCCAGGGGGCTCGTGCTGTGCGATCCGCTCACCGGAGGGCCGCGCGGCGGCGAATGGGCGTACGGGGACGACTCGTTGACCTCGGTACTCGGGCTCGCGGCCTTGGCGCTCACCGATGGCACCACACTCCTGGCCGTTCAACGGGCGGGCCGCGTCGAGATCGTCCAGGCCGCCGCGCAAGGCTTCCCCACCCGCCCGGTGTGCACCGTGCGGGTCGATGACGACGAGATCGCCGCGCTGGCCCTGATCGGGGACCGGACGGGCGAGAGCCCCTTCCTGGCACTGGCCTCCCGGACGCGCGGGACGGTCGGCTTGTGGGACGCGCTGACCGGCGCCGGATTCGGGGACCGCACGGTCAGGCGCTCCGCGACCGTGCTCGCGCCGTACCTCCGCGCCGGCTCGGAGCCGCTGCTCGCGCTCGGCACCGACGACGGCGCCGTCCACCTGTGGAATCCCGAGACGGGGGAGGAGGCACGCCGGTTCCCCGCCGACCACACGGACGGGGTGACGGGCCTGGCCGTCGTGCCCGGTCGGGACGGCGTGCCGCTTCTGGTCTCCGCCTCCGGTGACCGGACCGTGCGCGTGTGGAACCCCGAGGCGTGGGCGCGGCACCCGGAGCGGTTCGCGCGGTCCGTCCGGCGCGCCGACGGGACACTCCTCGCGGTACTGCCCGGCCCCGGCGACGCTCCCGAGACCGTCGAGGTCGGCCCGGAACGGAACCTGACCGTGAGATCGGCGGCCACGGGGGCGGTCATCCGGTCGATCGACCTTCCCAGGACCGGACTTGACGGTCCGGTGACGGCCTTGGCCGTCCACGCGCCGCCCGGCGGTTCCCCGATGGTCTTCGCCGGACTGCCGGACGGTGCCATCGGCGTCTGGAGCGAGGGCAGTTGGCGCATGATGAACGCGTGGATCTTCGGGGACGACCACGCCACCGCCTTCGCCGCCTTCGCCGACAGCGGGCGGACCGTGCTGGCCGTGGGGACGCGCCATGGGTCGGTCGTGTACTGCGACCCGGCGAACGGACAGGTGCTGGGGTGGCTCCACATCGGCGAAGACACCGGGTCCGTCCACGCGTTGACGTACGTGCCGCTGCCGTCGGGCGGCGTCCTCGCCCTGGCCTCCGAGGACGGCGGCGTGCGCCTGTGCCGCCCGTTCAGCGAACCGCACGCCGAATGGCCGGGAGACATCGGCACCGTGGAGTGCCTGGCGGTCCTTCCGGCATACGGGGAAGGGGAGTTGCTGCTGGCGGCCGGTGGTTCCGACGGCTGCGTACGGCTGTGGACGGGTGATCCGGAGCGGGAACCGTTCACGCTGCCGACCCGGCACGACGGTCCCGTATCCGCCCTCCACGCCGTACGGTCGCCCGGCTCCCGCCGCCTGCTGGTGAGCACCGGCCGCACGGACACGACCGTGCGGCTCTGGGACCCGGCCGCCGGGGAAGAGGTCACGCGCCTGGTCACCGCGGCGGCCCTGACGTCCCTCGGCGTCGTGCCGTCCACCGACAGCCCGGCCCCTCGCCAGCCCGTGATCGTCTTCGGCGGCCCGGCCGGAATCGGCGCGGTGACGCCGAGCGCGGCGCGGCCCGAGGGGTAGTCGCAGCACGTGCCGTTCAGGCCACCCGCATACGGGCGACCGCCTCGCGCGCGCGGCGCCGGGCCCGCTCCGACAGCACCTCCCGACTGTCGTGGGGCGACCCGAAGCCGCCGCAAGTGTCGCTCAGGGCAAGGGCGTTGCTCTGCGAGACCAGGCGGCCGAAAGCCGTCAGGCGCACGGGATCGGCCGGCCGGATCAGCCGCGCCAGCTCCGTCCGCGCGCCGAGGCCCGCATCGCGGGCGACGTCGTCCGCCAGCGCGCACCTGACCGTGTCCCAGGCGGGTCCGCCGGTCGCCCGGTACGCCTTGGCGACGGTGTCGGAGTGCAGGACGTCGGCGCCGTGCCGGTTCAGCGCGTACGCGGCCACGTACAGGCCCTGGTGGTCGCGGTCGCGGCACTGCTCGCCGTCGACGTGATCGGCGCAGTCGCAGCCGGTCAGCCGGGGCAGCACCGCCGCCGTGACGTGCTCCGGATCGGCCCGGCGGCTCGGGGCCCCGGGCGGCGGCAGGGGAAGTCCCGCCTCCAGGGCCCGGGTCCGCCAGGCCGCGCGCGCCGCGTCGAGGGCCGCCGAGGGCCGCTGCCCCGCGCCGAACGAGGCCATCCGTGAAGGGTTGGCGTGACCGAGGCGGCTCACCCCCGCCAGGAAGGCGGCGGCCGTACGGGCGCTCCGCGCGTCGTCGGCCGCGAACGCGTCCGTGAGCTCGGCCCGTTGGCGCTCGCTCAGTACCCGGTCCCAGAGTTCGAGCATCACGCAGGCCGCGGTGGCCAGTTCGGCGACGAGCGGATTCCACCCGTGCGGCTCCGAGAGATCGACCGTGCCCCAACACCATTGATGTGCAATGTTGTTGAGTTCTCCTGGTTGGCCCACGTTGCCCTCATCCAGCGTGCTAGCGTCCTGCCGCATCTCATCAGACACAGCGGAGAGCGGAGCACGGATCAGGTGTCGTTGGCCGAATTACGACCGTCCCCGGGGCCGTCACGTCCCCGCTGGGACCCCAGAAGGCAGGCGTGCGTACCGGTGCTGACCGCCCGGGGGCACGGCACTCGCGTCACCCTCGTCCACGCACTGCGGCACGCGGACGGTCTGCGCGCCGTCTCGGCGAAGACCGCAGGGGAGACCGTCGCCCTGCTGGAGTACCTCCTCGCCGTCTGCTACGCCTCCACCCGCTGCCCGACGACCCGTGACGAGTGGCTCGGCTGGGTCCGCGACGGCACGCCGCTGACCGGGGCCGCCGACTGGCTGGACGGCCGCCCCGACGAGCACTGGGACCTCTTCCACCCGACAGAACCGCTGGGGCAGAACGCCCTCCTCGCCCCGTACCTCGACGAACACGGCGCGGGACCGGCCCAGTTGGTGATCGAGCACGCGGGGGACTACAACCAGTTCTTCGACCACCACCACCTCGAACACCCCACTCCGCTCCCCGCCGACGCCGCCTTCCGCGCGATGCTCACCCAGCACGCGTACGGACCCGGCGGCCGGGCCCGTATGCCCGGCAAGGAAACCCTCGGTCCCACGCTCACCAACCTGGCCGCAGGACGCCTCAGCACCCGTATCCGGGTCGTCGCGCTGGGGACGACGCTCGGCGACACCCTGCGGCTCAATCTCGTGCCGACCGCCGAGGACCCCGGCCGCTTCAACCGGACCTGGACGGTGGCGCCGGAGCCCCGGCGGGGCTTCCTGACCAAGCCGTCGGGGCGGCGGGTCGACGGACCGGCCGACCTGAACACCGTTCTGGGACGCTCGATCCTCCTGCGGCCGACCGTCACCGAGGACGGGACTCCCGCTGTCGACCGCGTCCTGATGGCGGCCGGTGAACTCCTCGAACCACTGGCCCACCACCGCACGCAGGACGCGGTCTACGACGGGGAGGGCGCGGGGAGCGCCGACGCCAAGCCGCTGCGGCCCTCCGCGACCAAGGCGTTGTGGCGCGAGGCGCACGCCCTGTACGCGGCCGTCGCCGACCGGACGCACGGACCCGACCTCTACGACCGCCTCGCCCTGCTGCGGGGCCGTCGACTCAGCCTCTGGGCCGTCGGGTTGATAGCGAAGCAGACCACGGTCGTCACCTGGGTGTCGGACACGTTCCCCTTCGTGCCGGGCCGCGAGCGGGACATGAGATACGCGGCCGAGCGGGGTTCGCTCATCGCCGACCATGTGGCGGCCTGGCTCTTCAAAGCGGCTTACGTCGCCTGGACGGTGACGTACCCCAACCCGAAGCCGGGCGACAAGGACCGTCAGATCGCCCGGTTCGACGCGCGGCCCGAGCACTGGGCCCACACGGCCGAGCCCTTCCACACGCTGCTGGACGAGACGACGGCGGCCGGGACCGAGGAGCGGGTCGACGCGGCGCTCGTCGCCTACGCGGCCGAACTCGCGGACTGCGCACGTCGGTTCCTGGGCAACCGGCTCGACTCGCTGCCCGCCAACTCGCGCGGGATGCGGGCACGGGCGCAGGCGGTCCGGTGCCTGGAGAGCGGCCTGACCGGACGCACCGCCCCCGACGAACTGAAGGAGGACCGCGAGTGACCGCCGACATACCGGGCACCGCGTACCGCGACGGCGCCGAGCGCGCCGCCGGTACGGAGGCGCGCGACCGCGCGCGGAGCGAACAGCTCACCCGCTGGCTGGTCGGCCTGGTGCGGAGCCGCGACAACGGCACGCTCGCCGAACTGCGCCGCCCCACGGTCAGCCAGAACGCCCACATCGAGGCGGGCTGGTTCGACCCGTCGCGCCGCGCGGTGTTCGAGCAGGTGGCCTTCCTCTTCGCCGTCTACCACCGGGGCGCCGTCGAACCGTCGTGGGGATACGGGAGCCTGGGCACCGCGGCCCGCAGGATCGGCACCAGCCTCGGGTACGGGCCGGACGACGCGGGCGCCGGCAGGCTGATGGACCGCGTCGTCTCCAGCCGCCGGCCCCCTCTGCGGCACCTTCAGCACACCGTCGCCCGGCTGCGCTCGTGCGGCAAGCCGCCGCCGTCCTGGGCACAGCTCGCGGACGACCTCGCCCGCTGGTCCGACCGGCAGGCCCGTATCCGGTACCACTGGGCCGTCGACTTCCACGCGCCGTCGCCCGGCACCGCCGCCAGGAGCAGCAGAACCACCAGGACCGTCACGACGAAGGAACTGCCCACGTGAGTAACCCCGTCGCCCTCACCGGGCGCCAATTCCTCTCCCTGCACCTGCTGGAGACGCTGGTCGCGGTCCTCCCCGTCAGGGACGAGAACGGCGCGCCCAAGTCGATCGTCTACGGCGGTGTGGAACGGCACATGATCACCAGTCAGGCGCGCCGCCGCGCCGAGCGGGTGTACTCCCGCGACCGGGCGAACGCCCAGGAAGGGCCGCTCGCCGGGCACGCCATGGGCGTCCGTACCCGCGAATGGGCCCTGGTGACCGCCCGAGCCCTGGAGTCCCGGCACGGCTGGACGAGGGAGGAGGCGCTGCCCACGGCGCGGGCCGTCCTCCAGGCCGTCGGCCTCAACTTCGGCGATCCCGCCAAGCCCACGGTCGCCGACCTGACCAAGGTGCTGCTCTTCGCGCCCGCTGACGCGGGTGACCGGATCGCCGACCACATCCACACCGACCGGGCGGCGGTCGGCGCGTGGGCGGAGCGGTACCTCGCCCAGTCTCAGGCGGCAGCGGCCAAGAAGCCCAAGGGACGGCGCGGGAGCGGTCAGCCGGAGGAGGCGGGCGCGGACGAAGCGGGCACGGACGGGACGGCTCCTGACGAGGCGGGCGCCGCCGGAGGCAAGCTGCCCGCGCTTCCCAAGGCCACCAGGACCGCGGTCCTGACCGCGCTGGCCCCCCGCGACGCGATCGACATCGCGCTCTACGGCCGCTTCCTGGCCGAGATCCCGGACTCGCCGAACGTCGACGGCGCGATCCAGAGCGGCCACGCCTTCACCGTCCACGAGGCCGAGTTGACCGACGACTTCTACGCCGCCGCCGATGACGCCAAGCTCGCCCGCAAGAGCAACGCGCTCGACTTCCTCGACTCGGCGGACGACTCGGGGGCGGGCATGACCGGCTACCAGTCGCTGATCTCGGGCACGTTCTACCGGCACGCCGTCCTCGACCGGCGCAGACTGCGGCAGAACCTGCGCGCGGCGGGCATGTCGGAGCAGGACGCGGAGACCGCGTCCGTCGCCGCGGAAGCGGAGTTCGTCAGCGCCTTCGTCAACGCCTTCCCGCAGGCCAAGAAGAACTCGACCGCGTCCACCGGGTCGTTGCCCGCCCTGGTGCTCGCCTTCGACGGCGACCGGCCGTTCAACTACGCGTCGGCCTTCCAGCGGCCTGTCGACGAACTCGCCGAGGGCGGGCCCGCCGGGGAACTGGCCGTACGCCGCCTCCTCGCCCACCACGCGTTCGTCCTCCGGCGGCGCGACGACATCACGGCGGGCCGCGTCCTCACGTACGACCCGGCCGTGCACGCCGTGCTCCAGGAACTGGGCGTCACGGATGTCGACTCCGTCGAGAAGCTGACGGAGCTGACGGAGCTGACGGAGTCGTCGGCGCAGTCGCAGTCGGCGGAGCTGCCGGGGTGAGCCGCCACGTCCTGCTCATCCGCCTCGCGGCTCCGCTCCAGTCCTGGGGAGTGGTCTCCTGGTTCTCCCGGCGTGACACCCACAGCCGCCCCACGAAGTCCGGCGTGATCGGTCTGTGCGCCGCGGCCCTCGGCCACGAACGCGCCGACGACCTGGGCGAGTTCCACGCCGTCCGGTTCGGCGTCCGCGCCGATCACCCCGGCACCCCGGTACGCGACTACCACGTCGTCGGATCCGGCCGGTATCCCGTCCGCCCGCGGGACGTCATCACCGACCACCGCAGGGCCGCCGCGCTGTCGCCCTCCATGGCGGAGGCCGGGGGCACCGCCTTCGGCCACCACGAACTCGCCGACTGGTACGGGGCGCCGAAATACGTCACCACCGATCCGTCATCGGGTGCCCTGGTCTCCCGGCAGCTCTCCCGGGGCGCGCTCATCACCGAGCGCTGGTACGTGTCGGACGCCGCTTTCGTGGCCGCGCTCCAGCATCACGACCGAGCCTTCCTCGCGACGGTCGCGACGGCGCTGGAGAGCCCGGAACGCCTGCTGTGGCTGGGCCGCAAGTCGTGCCCGCCGTCCGGCACACTGGCCGGGCCGCTGCTCGCCGGGACCGTCGAGGAGGCCTTCGCGTCCGTCGCGCTGCTGCCTTCGCAGGGCGTCGGGGCGCCGCCGTCGCCGCGGCCCTGGGCATGGATCGAGGCGGTGGACCCGGACGGTACGGCGACTCCCGTACAGGACCAGCCGGTCACCTTCGACGCGGACCGTCGCGCGCACACCACGCGGTGGGAGACCCGTACCCGCGTCACCATCGACGAGAACGCCACCGAATGGGACGTCATCCCGTGACCAATCCGCCCGCCGCCGCCCGATTCGTCGCCACGCACAGCGTCCTGACCATGGACGCCCGGCACCCGTACACCGCCAAGTCGCTGGTGGACGCCCAGGACATGCACCGCACCGTGATGAGCGGCTTCCGCGGCTGGGTCGCGGACGGCGACCCCGACGCCCGCGCCCAGACAGGGGTGTTGTCGACCTGGTCCGTCGATCTCAAGGCAGCGGCGCTCGTGCTGGTGGTGCAGTCCAGGGTCCCGGGGGACTGGGCGGGCGTGCCCCGCGACGCGCTCACCGGGACACCGCGGGTGATCACCGTCGACCGCACCATCCGCGCCGGGGACTCCCTGACCTTCCGCACCGTCGTCAACCCCACTCAGAGTCGTCCGACCGGGCCGCCCACCCCCGAGCGCCGCCGAGGTCAACGCACCGCCCACACCCGGCCCGACCACGTACGGCACTGGTTCGCCCGGCGGTTCCAGCAGCCGGGCGAACCCCGCAGGGCCCCCGACGGCGTCGCCCGGATCGGCGCCACCGCCGAGGAGGAGTCCCTGGCCGTCCGCATGCTTCCCACGGTCACAAGTCCCGCCCCTCACAAGGGCCTTCGCATCGCCCGCGCGGAGATCCGCGGCACCCTGACCGTCACCGACCCGGCCGCCCTGGTCGACGCGATGACCCAAGGCATCGGCCACGCGCGCGCGTACGGCTGCGGGCTGCTGCTGACGCGGTGAGCGCACCGAAGTTCAGGCCAACGGACCTTACGAGCACGGCCGTTGGTAGGGAATGCCGGGGAAGTGGGCGGTCCACACCGCGTCGGTGAGGACGTTGGCGGTGGCGGCGCAGACGCGGGCCGCGGCGGTGTCGGGGGCGAGGGGCCAGAGACGGAGGGTGCCCGCGACGGAGGAGGTGATGAGGGTGCGGCCGTCGTGGGTGGGGGCGAGGGGGCCCGCGCCGGGGGCGGGCAGGGGGCGGCCCTTGGGCGCGGGGTGGTGGAGGTCGGAGACGTCCCAGAGGCGGACGGTGTTGTCGGCGCTCGCGCTGGCCAGCAGCGAGGTGTGGGGGACGAAGGCCAGGGACTCGATCCGGTCGCCGTGTCCGGTCATCGGGCCGCCGAGGGCGGCGGGCCTGTGCGGGTCGGAGACGTCCCACAGGCGCAGGGTGCGGTCGTGGGAGAGGGCGAGCGTGCGGCCGTCGGCGGAGAAGGCGGCGGCCGACGCGCCGTAGCGGGAGTCCCCGTAGGCGCTGGTGGGGATGGCGGCGAGCGCGGCCGGGCGGGTGGCGTCGCGGGTGTCCCAGAGCTGGTAGGGCTCGGGGGTGTTCTCGGTCAGGGTGAGGCGCCCGTCGGCGCCGAGGGCCAGCAGGTTCCCCCGGAGCGGTGAGTCGGCGACCAGGGGGCGGGGGCCGGCCGGGCCCGAGATGTCCCAGAGGCTGCTGTGGAGCGCGGTGGTGGACCACAGGCGCTTGCCGTCCGCCGTGAACGACAGCTTGCGGATCGACGCTCCGGAGGGCTCGCCGAAGGGCTCGCCCAGCGGCGCGGGGCGGGCCGGGTCGGCGAGGCTCCACAGCGCGATCGTGGTCCCGTCCGCGGCGACGTCCATGTCGCCCACGGCCGTCGCCAGGGTGCGCCCGTCGGGGCTGACGGCGAAGACCGAGGTCCGGCCGTCGGGTCCGGGCGTCGGCCGGCCGGCCGGCGTCGGACCGCGGGCGTTCGTCAGATTCCACAGCCCGACGGCGGAGTGCGGGACGGAGGAGTTGTCGTCGACTCCGGCGACGAGCGTCCTGTCGCCGGGCAGGACGGTGATCGAGTCGACGGCGCCGCCCGGGGTCGCGACCGCGGGCGGAAGGTCCCAGACCCGGACGGTGGAGCCGTCGCCGCTGGCCAGGGCGGACCCGTCCGGGGAGAACGCCAAGGCGTCCACGGTCTCGGTGTGTCCGCCCAGCGGCGCGTACATCGCGACGAGCGGATGCGGGAACTCCTCCTCCAGCGAGGACGACGCCAGGCCGGTGTCGGCGACGCGCCAGAGCGTGACCGTACGGTCGTCCCCTGCGGTCGCGAGCACCTGGCCGTCCGGCCGCATGGCCATGGACAGAGCCGCCCCGCGCGGGAGTTGGTGCTCGTTGTGCAGGGCGGGCCGGGTCCGGACGGTCAGGTCCCAGACGCGCAGCGTCTCCGGGGACAGGGTGCTCGGCTCCCCGTTGCCGCCGGGGTCGCCCGCGGTGGCCAGCCACCGGCCGTCCGCGGAGAAGGCGACGTCGGGCGTCAGCGTGGCGCCCACTTGCAGGCCCTGCGGCAGCAGCTCCTCGAAGCGGCCGGGCGCGGAGACGTCGACGAGTTGCAGGGTGTTGCCGTCCTCCCACACCGCGAGGGTGCGTCCGTCGTGGCTCAACGCGACGGCCGCGCCCGGCCGTTCGGCGCCGGGCTGCGGGCGGGCGGGGTCGGTGAGGCTCCACAGCGTCGTGGTCCCGCCGTTGACGCCCACGTCGGCGGTGATGAACTCCCGTCCGTCCGGGGTGAACGCGACCATGCGGGTGTCCTCGGTGCCCGTCATGCTGCCGGTGCGGCGGAAGTGCGCCGGGTCGGACACGTCCCACAGGTCGAGTACGGGGTGCGGGGCGGAGCTGTCGGCCGTCGTCCCGTCCGAGCCCTCGGTCGCGTCGCGGGCGAGCGGCGCGTACACCGCCAGCCGTCGCCCGTCCCGGCTCAACCGCACGTCGGCGGCGCTCTTCAGGCCCGGTACGGGCCGCCCGACGCGGCGCGGGTGCGAGGGGTCGCGGCTGTCCCACACCGTCACCGAGCCGTCCGCGGCCCTGGTCGCCATCCGCCTGCCGTCCCCGCTGAAGGCCGGCGCGCCCGTCGCCCCCGGCACCAGGGCCGCCAGCGGGCCGTTCGCCCAGGACAGGAGGTTGGTGTACTTGTCGTCGTCCGGCCGCATCCGGTACGAGGCCAGGTCGAGCAGGGCGGCGAGCGACGGGTCGCTGGTGCGGACGCGGTCGGCCTCGATCGCGACCTGGCCCGCGATGGCGGTGTCCCGCTCCTTGCGCGCGGTGTCCCGCTGCGTCTGCGCGGTCGCGCGCTGCTGGAAGGCGAAGACGGCGGTGCCGGAGGCGATCAGCACCAGGGCGGTGAGCACGGCGATGACATTGCGCCGTAATCGCGCGGCCCGCGCCGCCTGTTGGGTCGAGGCGGCGAGGAAGTTCCGTGCCGCCGGGCTCAGATGGTCGGGGGCGGAGGTCGCGGCGGTGGTCGCGCGCTCCAGCCGACTGCCCCGGAACAGCAGGGCGTTGTCGGAGCCGCCGTGCTCGCTCCACGCCCGTGCCGCCTCCTCCAGCTCCTGGCGCACCAGGATGTCCGCCCGGCCGCGGTCGATCCAGCGGCGCAGGCGGGGCCAGGCGCGGATCAGCGCCTCGTGGGTGATCTGGACGGTGACGCGGGCCGCGGCGCGGCTCTCGTCCTCGGGCCCGTCGCCGTGCGGCCCGTCGCCGTGCGGCTCGCCGCCTTCCGGGGCGCCGTCCAGGGTGAGCAGCCGGGCCCGGCTGAACGCGGTCAGCGCGGCGGCCGTGGCCGAGGCCGCGGAGCCGTCGGTGGCCAACTCGCCCAGTGACGCGCGCCGCCGGGTGTCCTCGGCGCCGTGCCCGATGCGCACGAGCCGCAGGAACAGCGCCTCCGCCGCCTGTCGGGCGGCCATGTCCAGTCCGGCGTAGGCGCGTTCGGCCGACGTGGAGATCGCCTGCCGGATTCCGCCGGTGGCCTGGTAGTCCGCCACGGTCAGCGCACTGCGGCTGCGCCGTATCCACGTCATGTGCAACGCGTGGGCCAGCAGCGGCAGTCGGCCCGCGGTGAACCACGCGTCGGGGTCGGGGTCACCGACCGTCGGGTCGTCGGGGAAGACGCCGAGGTCCCGCAACAGCAGCTCTTCCAGGCCCGGTTCCATCGTCAGCCCGGTCGCCTCGGCGGGCGCGACGATCGCGGCGCGCAACTCGTCCTCGGTCATCGGCCCGACCAGGACCTGGCGGCCCCTGAGCACCGCGCGCAGTCGCGGGTGGGCGATGGCGTGGCCGTAGAAATCGGCGCGGAGGCCGAGGACGAGCAGGACCGGGGGCGGCGTCCCGTGGGGCGCGGGGCCCGGCTCAGGGCTCGGCACGGGGCCCGGCACGTGGCTCGGCGCGGGCTCCTGCGCCATACGGCTGACGGCGTCGATGAAGGCGCGGCGCTCGGTGTCGTCGGTGCAAAGGGTGAACAGTTCTTCGAGCTGGTCCACGATCACGACGAGGCGGGGCGCCGGTGCGCCGGTCGCCCCGGCCCGCGCGGCCAGGGCGACGCTGAGCCGGTCGGTGTAGCCGCCGGGGTCGGTCCGTAACGCCTGCTGTACGGCGGCGGCCTCTTCGCCGGTCGCGGCGGCCAGCTGCCCGGCCAGTGCCGCGAGCGGGTGCGCCGTGGGCGTCAGGACGAGCTGCGGCCAGTCCCGCGAACCCTCCACCGGAAAGCGGTTGCCGCTCAGCGCGGGCCGTAGACCCGCCATGAGCAGCGACGACTTGCCCGACCCCGAAGGGCCGACCACCGCCAGCGGTCCGCCCGCCTCCAGTTGCGCGACGACCTCGGTGATCAGGGGATCGCGCCCGAAGTACCACTGCGCCTGGTCGACGCCGAAGGGGGCCAGGCCGGGGTACGGGCACCGGTCGTCGTCGCCCGCGGGCCCGTCGGCGCGCCGGTCGGTCCGGCCGCGGGCGCCGTACATGAACAAGTCGCGGGCGGCGTAGTAGATATCGCCGCCCGCCTGGTTGATCCGGCTGTCGCCGGACGCCGTCGCGGTCTGTTCCAGCGAACGGGCGTCCGCTCGGCCGCCGACCGCGGGAGTGCCGGCCGGTCGGGCCGGGTCAGGCGTCGGGGGCATCGGTGAGGTGGATGCTGCCGCCCGCCTGGAAGACGCGGTTGCCGCGGCCGGAGACGGTGGCGCGCTGGGTGACCGTCGTCCCGGGAGTCGTCGGGGCCGCGGCCGGGCTCAACTCGTCCAGCACGCGGCGCAGTTCGGCGGCCAGCGCCGGGTCCGCGTCCAGCATGCGCTGCAATCTGCGTTGCCAGTCCGCGGCGAGCTGCGTCTCCGTCTCGGCGTCCCCGCTGTCCCGCGCGGCCAGCACATCCGTCCGGACCTCGGCCAACTCGGCCTCCACGGTGGCCACTCGCTCGGGATGCACGCGCCGCCACAGCGCCAGCGCGGTCGCCCGCGCGTCCTCCCAGGCGTCACTGGCCATCGCACTCACCAGCGTCGTTCCCGCCGCCAACACCAACGGATCCACCCCGCCCGCCCCCCACCGACCCCGGCCGCCTCACGGACCGTCATCGTATCGGCACATCCCGTTCGGCCAAGGGAGAACGCCGGGCTCCGCTTGGGCCGTTCGTCCGACCGCCGACCGTTCGTCCGGCCGCCGGGCCGCCGGGCCGCCCGCTCTGCCCGAGCGGGCGGCCCGAGGGCGTACGGGCGTATGGGCGTATGCCGGTGCGGGTCAGCGCACGCGGACGGTCACCGTCACGGTCTTGAGGACCGCGGGGAGCTTGGTGGTGTCGACCTTCAGGATCTCGCCGTTATCGGACTTGGACGTGGGCGGGAGGACCTTCTGGTGGACGGTCCAGGTGCCGTCCGGGTCCACGGCGATGGTGTCGATGCCGAAGTCGTCGTCGTTGGAGAGGTAGAGGGTCCGGCCGGCGTCGGCGGTGGCGACGCCCTCGACCTTGTCGTGGGCGAAGAAGGCACCGGTGGGGTCGAGTTGGCTGACCAGGGTGCCGACGTTGAGATAGGGCTGCTTCTGGGCGACGTTGACGCCCGCGGCCGTGAGCGCGGTGAGGGCCGCGTTGGTGCCGCCCGTACCGACCAGTGCCTCGGGGGACTTGCCGCCGAGGGTCAGGCCGCTGACGTCGGTGGCCCCGTTGATGTCGACCTGGAAGAGCGTCTTGGAGGCGAACGGCTCGTAGTTCCCGTCCCGTTCGTCGACGAGGAACGTGGTGTTCGACAGCGCGGTGATCTCGCTGTTCGCGGCGCCGGTCGTCGCCGGGTTGTCGAGCAGGTAGAGGTACTGCTTGGTCTTGTAGTTACGGAGGTCGACGGTGATGATCCGGGTCGCCGCCACATTCCCGGCCTTGGTACCGCCGAGGTCGGGCTGCTGGAGCGCGGACTGCATGACGCCCACCAGCTTCGAGCCGTCCGGCGTGACCGTCAGCCCCTCCATGCCCTTGTTCTTGACGCGGTACGCGAGTTCGGCCGGCAGGTAGCCGACGATCTTGTGGAACGCGTTGTCGGCGCTGTCGCGGTACGGGGTCAGCCGCCCCAACTCGTAACCGTCGGCGTCGAAGTGGGTGATGTACGGGCCGTACTCGTCGGAGACCCAGAAGGTGCCGTCGCGCAGCGCGACCAGGCCCTCGGAGTCGTAGCCGTACGGGTCCCTGGCGACGGGAACGGGCTTGCCGCCGTTGGCGTTCGTCGCGTTGACGTCGTCGATCGTCTCGCTCGTGTCGTGCGGCGGACGGCCGCTGTAGGGGACGCCGCCCCGGCTCTTCGGGCCCTTCAGCGTGACCTGCTTGAGGAGCTTCGCCTTGCCGTCCACGAGCTGGAACTCGCCGATCTGCGGCGTGAAGTCGAGCAGCATCTCGGACTTGTTGCCGTCGGGGGCGTCGGCGTTCGGACCGCGGTCGGTCAGGCCGTAGAAGTGCCCGGGCCTGCCCGGCACCGGCGCGAGCGAGGAGCCGTAGCCCTCACCGGAGATGCGCGTGGTCGTGCCGCCGGGCCCCGCTACCGTGGCGAGCGGCGGCAGCGCCGACCCGTCGCGCCGCGTGTCCTTGAAGAGCCGCACGGCGTCGGTCGTCGTGTACGTGAAGGTGTCCGTGCCCGTGAAGCCGGGGCGCGGGGTGTACGTGAACGAGCCGTCCGCGTCGACCGTCGCCGTACCGTCCTTCGGGTCCGTGTGCCGTACGACCGCGGTCGCGCCGACGTCGTTCCGCAGCACATTGCCGGTGACCTGGCCGTGGCCGGAGAAGGTGTCGGCGGTCGCGCCGAAGTCGTGCGAGGGGGCCGAGATCCAGCCCGCGGTGTGGGCGGCGGCCGTGCCCGTACCCACCACGACGAGCGTGGCGCCGATCGCGACGACGATCCGGGTGCGCTTGCGGGAGAAGCGTCCTGAAGTGCGTGATGTCATGGTCCTGAACCTGTCGGTCACCGGTGAACTGCGCGCCGACGTCAGGTGAATGCCGGGTTCACGCCTCGGTGCGCGCTCGCGCCGGACGAGAGGTCCCCGCCCGGCGCGAACGCCCTCACATCAGGAGCCACTTCCGTGCCGGGCCGCGCCCGCGTCAGGCGGTACCAGAGAAAGACCGCCCCGGCGTCAGGCCGCGCGGGGACCGTGCCGCGGCAGCGTCACGCCGCGCCCGCCGCCTGATACGTCGTCAGGGCCTCGTCGCCCAAATACGGGTGGTACTCGTTGTTGCCCGAGCTGACGCTGATGTTGCCGACCAGGTACCCCGTGCCCGCGCCCGTGTCGAAGTTGGACAGGAAGCCGCCGCCGCTGGAGCCGCCGGTCTGCACGCAGTCGATGCCCCACATCGTGGAGTCGCCGCGCCCGGCGTCCGGATACTCCGTGCCCTCGCAGTGGTTGAGCTGCTCGCCGTTGCCCTCGGCGTCCGAGCCGCCGTAGCCGAAGGAGTGCACGTGCTGGCCGGTCGGCGAGTTGAAGGCGATGCCCTCGGCGCCCACGGTGTCCACCAGCGAACGGCCGTTGACGGTGTTCACCACCGCGTAGGCGAAGTCCCAGTTGGCGTTGCCCGCCGTCGAGACATAGCCGGACCACCAGTACAGGACGCGGGCGGAGAAGGTGCCGAACGGGCGGTTGCCGTGGTTGTAGCCGGGGATGAAGACCCAGTTCTGGTAGGACTCGCCGGTGCCCGCGTTGACGATGCAGTGGCCCGCGGTGAGGACCACCGACTTGTTGTCGGCGTTGGCGACGGTCGCGGAACAGGCGAAGGTGCCGCCCGAGGAGTTCTGGAAGAACACCTTGCCCGCGGTCGTGCTGATCAGGCCGCCGCCGTTCCACGCGGTGGGCGAGGACATCGGGGTGACCCAGCCGCCCGCCGTCGTGCGCGGCCCCGCGACCGGCGGGACCGCCACGCGGGAACCCGAGGCGGCGGGCGCCGCCGTCGTACGGGCGCCGGCCGTGCCCGTGGCGGCGGGCAGATCGGTCACGTCCTTCGCGCCGCGCAGGCGCTCGGGTGTCCAGAAACGCTCCGCCGCGCTCTGCTGCGCGGCGGAGACGGACGTCTGACGGACGCCCGCGGGCGAGGCCGGCGCGGCGTGCGCCGTGCCCGCCGTCCAGGCGGTCGCGGCGAGTGCTAACGCGCCGAGGAGAGCAGCCGATCGCTTCATAGCGACAACTCCAAGTCCTTTTGGGGGAAGGGGGGAGTGCGTGGTGGGGCCGGTGGTGCCGGAATCGACCCGAGTCCCGCCTCGACAACGTTGTCCAACTGCGCCTGCGTAACGTCGCCGACACGTGAGCGGGTGCCACGCTAACTCCGCGAGAGTGTCGTGTCCATGGCATCTTCAGCCGAATGTGAGTGGCTGGTGGTGCGCGTGGGGCGACGGGCCGTGACCGTGCGCCGTGCGAAGGAGCGTGCGCGGGGCCAATCGAGGGAGTGCGCGCGGAAGGGTGCGCGGGGGAGCCGCGAGGGGGATGTGCGCCGACCCGCCCGCGCGCGTACGGAGACCACCCGGGTGGGTGTACACGGACGGGCGTACGCGGACGGGTGTACGCGGGTGTACGTGGACGGGTGTACGCGGACACACGCGCGCCCCCCGGGAGGTGATCCTCCTGGGGGGCGCGAGGGGCGAGGCGGGGGCTTCAGCCCTCAGTCGTCGCTCTTGTTGCTGTGGAAGACGTCCTTGGCGGCGTCCTTGACCTTCTCGCCGGCCTGACGGACATCGCCCTTGGCCTGGTCGGCACGGCCCTCGGCCTCAAGGCTCTCGTTGCCGACGGCGTGACCGACGGTCTCCTTGGCCTTGCCCTTCACCTGGTCGACCTTGGCCTTCGCCTTGTCGCTGTCGCTCATGATGAATTCCTCTTTCCTGGCTCTGTGCCGTGCCGTTTTTTCTGGGTGCTTTTCCTGTTTCGCTTGGCTTCCTGGTCGTTTACCAGCGGTACCAGCGGCCACGAGTGCCGCTCGGGCCGGTCGAGCGCAGCAGGAATCCCAGCGCCCACAGGACCAGTACCACGATACCGATCCACAAAAGCAGTTTCACGGCGAAGCCTGCGCCGATGAGAACCAGCGCCAGTAGAAGAACGATGAGCAACGCTGCCATGACGATCAACCTCCTGAAGTGTCTTCTGCCCCCGGATTCAGCGGCCAATCAGCGGGCCGCGAGCGCCTGGGGCTCAGGCGCGGCGTCGATCCGTCACGACGCGGTAGATCACCAGCAGGATCAGCGAGCCGACGATGGCCGCGATCCACGTGGACAGATGGAAGAAGCCCTTGATCGAGTGGACGTGGAAGATGACCTTGCCCAGCCAGCCGCCGAGCAGTCCTCCGAGAATGCCGATGACCATCGTCACGATGACACCGCCCGGGTCGCGCCCCGGCATCAGTGCCTTGGCGATAGCCCCGGCCAGCAATCCGATGATGATCCATGCGAGAATTCCCACGACGCCCTCTTCCCCTTCTGTCCCCCGGAAAGTCCCTGTCGACAACCGCCTTTACCGGCCCGCGCCTTTCAAACATGCGTACCCACGGGAGATCTCGCGCGCGGACGCGAGAGCGGGACCGACCGGCCGGTCGGCCCCGCTGAATACGCGTTGTCCGCGCGGGCCGGTTCCCGGGAATCAGGGCGTGATGGAGAGCCGTGACGGAGAGCGCCGCGCGGTTGCCGCCCGACGCGCCGGGGTCGGCGGTGGCGGTGAAGCGGAAGAGCTCGGTGCCGGTGTCGTAGCCGACGGCGCTGACGTAGCCGACGGAGCCGGTGGTGGCGGCCACGGCGGGCTTGCGGGGGCGTAGCCGTGGAGGGTGACGGGCGCCTCGCCCGGCGCGAAGGCGACCGTGGCGCGGACGGTGCCGTCGTCGCTGAGGTGCTCGACGCGCCGGTCGCCGTGCGAGACGAAATTCCCCGCGTGCATGAACCGCCGCGCGACCCGCGTCGCGCCCGGCCACCGCCCCGGACGGGGGCGTGCGAACCATTGACAGTGGGGGCGGTCGCCCGCATTGTGGGAGCGCTCCCACGCGTACGCGGCACGACCCCCCACATCCCGCCTCCCGAAGGTGAGTACGCCGTGCGTCTTGTCATGCCCCCCGGCCCCCAGCCCTTACGCGGGCGCCGCCGCCCGCTCGTGGCCGCGGCCTCCGCCGCCGCGCTCCTCGGCACGCTGCTGCTCGGCGGCGCCACCGCGCGGGCCGACGACCCGCCCGCGGCGCCCGCGGACGTCACCGTCAACGCCAACGAGGGCCTGGGGACGATCCCCGGCACGGCGTACGGCCTCAACAGCGCCGTGTGGGACGCGCAGATGAACGAGCCGCAGGTCCAGGACCTGCTCCAGGCCGCCGACGTCGGAATGCTGCGCTACCCCGGCGGCTCGTACGGCGACATCTACCACTGGCGGACGAACACCGCGCCCGGCGGATACGTGGCGCCCGGCACGGACTTCGACGCGTTCATGGGCACGGTCAAGAAGATCGGCGCCCAGCCGATGCTCATCGCCAACTACGGCTCCGGCACACCGCAGGAGGCCGCGGACTGGGTGCGGTACGCCAACGTCACCAAGGGGTACGGCGCGAAGTTCTGGGAGGTGGGCAACGAGCTGTACGGGAACGGGCATTACGGCTCCGGCTGGGAGCAGGACGACCACGCCGACAAGTCGCCCGCCGCGTACGCGAACAACGTGCTCCAGTACGTGTCGGCGATGAAGGCCGTGGACCCGACGGTGAAGGTCGGGGCGGTGCTGACCATGCCGGGCAACTGGCCGGACGGCGTGATGGCCGACGGCGAGAGCGCCGACTGGAACCACACGGTCATCCCGCTGATCGCGGGCAAGGCCGACTTCGTGATCGTGCACTGGTACCCGAGCACGTCGGACACCGCGCAGATGCTCAACACGCCCTCGCAGCTCGCCGGTGAACTCGGCCAGTTGAAGGACCAGTTGACCGCGGCGGGCGCGGGCGACACCCCCATCGCGCTCACCGAGGTCAACGGCGGCCGGGACGTGGACACGCAGCCGAACGCGCTGTTCGGCGCCGACGCGTATCTGACCGCCCTTCAGAACGGGGTGTTCACCGTCGACTGGTGGGACACGCACAACGGCGCCCAGCAGATCTCGACGTCGCCCAACGGCGCGACCGATTACGGCGATTGGGGAGTGCTGTCCAGCGCCAACTGCGTCGGCACGGTGTGCGAGCCCGCGCTCAACACGCCGTTCCCGCCGTACTACGCGATCCAGATGCTGAGCCGGCTCGGGCGGCCGGGGGACCGGATGGTCGGCGCGGGCAGCGGTGCCGCGACGGTCGCGGCGCACGCCGTGCGCCGTGCGAACGGCGACCTGAGCGTGCTGCTGATCAACAAGGACCCGTCGGCGGCGCGGACCGTGGCCCTGCACTACACCGGCTTCACCCCCGACACGTCGGCAGGGGTGACCGTGGATACCTACCGCGACCAGGCCGCCGCGATCGACACCGTCACGTCGGCCTACAGCGCCCAACAGACGCTGCCGCCCTACTCGTTGACCACCGTCACCCTGCACCCCAAGGCCGGTACGGGCTCGGCCCTGACCGCGCCCGGCGCGCCGAAGGTGACCGCGGCCGGGGACACCACCGCCACCGTGAGCTGGACGCCGTCGACCGGCGGCGCGGTGACCCGTTACGAGGTCTACCGGCAGGTCGGCACGGTCAGCGAGCTGCTGGCTGACAGCACGGGCACCTCCGCGACCGTCCACAACCTCACGCCCGGTACGACCTTCACCTGGAACGTCCTGGCGCGGGACGCCAACGGCCGCCTGTCGCCGCCGTCCGACCCGGTGACCGTACGCACCGGCACCCCCGCGCACTCGACCTGCCAGGTCGGCTACCGCACCACCGCGGGCTGGGGCAACGGCTTCAACGCCGAGGTGACCGTCACCAACACCGGCCCGAGCCCGATCACCGGCTGGACGCTCGCCTTCGCCTTCCCCAGCGCGGGCGAGTCCGTGTCCGGCTTCTGGAACTCCAAGGTCACGCAGAACGGCAGGCAGGTCGTGGCCACTCCGGTCGACTGGAACGCGACGCTCGCCGCCAACGGCGGCAACTCCGCCTCCTTCGGCTTCACCGGGGCCAACGACGGCGCGGCGCCCCCGCCGACCGTCTTCACCCTCAACGGCACGGTCTGCACGACGACGTGAGCTCCCGGTCCCGTACGGCTTCCGCTACGGCTTCCGGTACGGCTTCCGGTCACGCCAGCGCGAAGTAGCGCAGCCACAGATAGAGGGCCGATACGGCGACGGTGGCGGCGGTGACGACCAGGCCGTAGCGGGTGAACTGCCAGAAGGAGATGGGCTGTCGGGCGCGTTCGGCGATGCCGAGCACGACGACGTTGGCCGAGGCGCCGATCGCGGTGGCATTGCCGCCGAGGTCGGCGCCGAGGGTCAGCGCCCACCACATGACGTGGTCGGGGTCGCCGCCCAGGTGACGGACGAGGTCGGCGGCGACGGGCGCCATCGTGGCGACGTACGGGATGTTGTCGACGACGCCGGACAGGACG
This sequence comes from Streptomyces sp. NPDC008079, assembly GCF_042957385.1. Lineage (NCBI taxonomy): Bacteria > Bacillati > Actinomycetota > Actinomycetes > Kitasatosporales > Streptomycetaceae > Streptomyces > Streptomyces sp. NPDC008079. Next base: position 174,687 of record NZ_JBIBIC010000001.1, on the reverse strand, counting down.
GCGGACGCGCCGAGCATCAGCATGGAGCCGCCGAGTTCCCGGTCGCCGACGGCGTTGGCGAGGGCGTCGGAGACCTCGCCGATGACACCGGTGTCGATCAGGCCGCCGATCATGACGAACAGCCCGGCGAAGAAGGCGAGGGTGGGCCACTCGACCTCGGTCAGCACCTCGCCGGTGTTCGCCCGGGACACCGCGACGAGCAGTCCCGCGCCGAGCAGGGCCACGACGCTCGGTTCGAGGTGCAGCACCGGGTGCAGGACGAAACCCGCGATGACGAGGGCGAGTACGGCCAGGCCCTGCCGGAGCATCCGCGGGTCGCGTATCGCCTCGCGCTCGTCCAGCGCCATGACCGCCAGCGCGCGGTCGGCGTCCCCGTCGAACGCCGAGCGGAACATCACGCGTGACAGGCCGATCAGCACGAGCACCAACACCACGGCCAGCGGTGCCAGATGGACGAGGAAGTCGTTGAAGGTCAGGCCCGCGCGGCTGGCGATGATGATGTTGGGCGGGTCGCCGACGAGCGTCGCGACCCCGCCGATGTTCGCGGCGAAGACCTCCGCGATCAGGAACGGCGCGGACGGCAGGGCGAGGCGTTCGCAGACCAGCAGGGTGACGGGCGCGACGAGCAGCACCGTCGTCACGTTGTCCAGCAGCGCGGAGGCGGTGGCGGTGACGACGATGAGCATCACCATCACGCGGAACGGTTTGGCCCGCGCCCGCTTCACCGACCAGATCGCCAGGTACTCGAAGAGGCCGGTGCGCTTGAGCACGCCGACGATCATCATCATGCCCAGCAGCAGGAAGATGACGTTCCAGTCGATGCCGGAGTCTTCGGAGTAGAAGGCGGAGACGTCGTCGGTCGCGCCGATCGCGAGCATCAGTCCGGCGCCGCCGAGAGCGGCAGCCACCCGGTGGACGCGTTCGCTGATGATCAGCGCGTAGGTCCCGAAGAAGACGGCGACGGCCGCCCACGCGTGCCAGTCACTCATCCGGCACCGCGTGTTCCGCCCGCGTCCACGTCACGATTACCACGGACGGTGCCCCCGATCAGCGAAGAGAGTTCTCTCGTATTCGCCGACCAGACTTCCCGGCACACCAGCGACCAATTTACACGTCTCATACGACTTCTTGACGCGGATGCGGTGATTCCGGGAGTCCGGGGGGTCGGGGGTCCGTCACGGGCGGAGGGCGGTGGTCGGTGGGCGTGGGCGGTCGGCGGGGGAACGGGGCCCCGCGGCGGCCTAGTTCAGTCGAACCAGGCCGGATCGCCGGTCTCTATCAGGTGCTTGAGGACCGCCTTGTCGGTCAGGGCCTCCTTGAGCAGGGCGCCCAGGGCCTGGAGCGCTTCGGGGTCCGTGCCGTAGGCGACGAACATGCCCGCTTCGGGGTCGAAGGAGACGCGGTCGAGGAGTTCGGGCGCGCGGGAGCGGATGGCCGAGCGGGCGACGCCCGTCCAGCCGTAGCCGCTGCCGTACTGCTCGCACTCCTCGAAGACGTCCATGAAGGGGACCATGTCGGTGTCGCTGAGCAGCAGGCAGTAGTTGCCCGGGTCGTGGTCGTACTCGAAGAACGTGAGCGGGTCCAGCGTCGAGGTTTCGGTCATGGGCTGACGCTATAGGGAGCCACTGACAGGCTCAGGCGGCCCGCGTCGTGGTGACTTTGCCCTTGCGGAGGGTGAGGGTGCGGTCGGAGCGGGCGGCGAGGGTCTGGCTGTGGGTCACGACGATGACGCACTTGTGCTGGATGTGCGCCAGGTCGCGGAAGATGTCGATGATGCTGTCGGCGGTGTCCTCGTCGAGGTTGCCCGTGGGTTCGTCGGCGAAGAGGATGTCGACGTCGCAGGCCAGGGCCCGGGCGATGGCGACGCGCTGCTGCTGCCCGCCGGAGAGCTTGAGCACATTGCGGTGCGCGGCGTCGGGGTCGAGGCCGACGCCGGCCAGGATGTCGAGCGCGCGGGCTTTGCGCCGCCCGGTGGCGGGCCTGGCGCCGGTGATCTCCATCGCGGTGACGACGTTCTGAAGGGCCGTCATGTACGGCAGCAGGTTGTACTGCTGGAAGACCGTGGCGGCGTGCTTGTTGCGGTAGCGGCCGAGGCCGATGGACGCGATGTCCCGCCCGTCGAAGCGGACGGTGCCCGTGGTGGGGCTGTCCAGGCCGCTGGCCAGGCTGAGCAGGGTGGTCTTGCCGCTGCCCGAGGGGCCGAGGATGGTGGAGAACGTGCCCCGCTCGAAGGACACGTCGATCTGCCGGAGCACGGTGGTCTTGCGCCGCTGGCCCTGGTAGGTGTGGCTGACGGCGGAGAGTTGGAGGACGGGGGGAGCGGCGGGGACGGGGTCGGAGGTGGCGTCGGAGGCGGCGTCGGGGGTCGCGCCTGCCGCCGCAGCGGCGTCCCGGGACTCGCGCGGAGTCCGTGAGGTGCCCGAATTCCGTTTCATAAGAGGTCACTTGCCCTTCGTGAGGATCGTGCGCGGGGTGAGCCGGAGTACGGCGGCGCCGGGGACGGCGGTGGCGAGCAGACCGATGCCGAGGCCGACACCCGCGACGGTGGCGAGGTCGGACGGCGACAGCCGTACCGTGATCGAGTCGATGGGGACGGCGCCCTCGACCGGCTTGTCGTTCATGTCGATGCCTTCCTTGAGGCCGGTGGAGCCGGGGGGCGGCGGCTGCCAGGCGTCGATCTTCCGCTGGGCGGAGGCCGCTTCGCCGCTGAGCAGCGAGTCGCCCGCCTTCTGCGTCAGGCTCTGGGCGAACAGCGCGCTGAGCCCGACGGCGAGCGCGGCGGCCACGGTGATCTCCACGGCCTGCTGGGCGACGAGCTTCCACTTCCTCTCGCCCATCGCGAGCAGCACGCCGAACTCCCGTTGCCGCTGCCGGACCGCGAGGGTGGCGAGCAGGCCGAGGACGAGCGCCCCGGCCACCCCGATCAGCCACATCGCCGCCGTCGCGGAGGACGTGATGCTCCGCAGCGGGCCGGTCATCTGCCGCAGCGCCTTGTCGTTGAGGTCGAAGGCGAGGCCGTGCAGCGCGTCGCCCGCCGTCCGCTCCGCCTGCGCGCGGAAGGCGTCGTACGTCGCCGGGTCCTTCAACCGGAAGGTGGCGCCCTGGAGTTGCGGCGCTCCGCCGCTGCCGTCGGAGTTGAGCCTGCTCAGCGCGGCGGCCGGGACGATCAGCCGGTCGCCGGGCGCGATGCCGTACTCGCTGTCGACGGTGTCGGACGGGTCGCGGTAGACGCCCTTCACGGTGAAGACGGCCTTGCGCTTGCCCTTCGGGTCGTTCTCGCCGAGCGTGAGCGTGCCGCCGGGCGCGAGGCCGTTCTTCTTCGCCAGGCGCTCCTCGACGAGGACGCTGTCGTCCTCGCGGTCGGCCGCCGTGATCGGCTGCCCCGACAGCAACGTCCAGGTGCCGTCGCTGAAGTGCGGCATCAGCGTCGAGTCCAGGACGCCGAAGGCGAGTGTCGAGTTCGCGGGGTAGTCCGGGGCGAGGGGCTTGCCGGTGGCGGTTCTCCCGCCGTTCAACAGCCGTGTGCCGTCGAAGGAGTTGTACGTGTACTTCTCCACCAGCGGGGACGCGCCGATCCGGTCCACGACGTCCGCGCCGATGGTCGGTGCCTGTCCGGTGAACGGCGCGTCCATGTCCGCCCCGAGCGTGACCTCGGCGCCGAGCCGCTGCCTGGCGGCTTCTGTCGCCCGCGCGGTGCCGGACTTGATGAGGACGCCGCCGAGCACCATGGCGGAGACGACGAGGAAGGTGCCCAGGGTGATCAGGGTCTTGCCTTTGCGGGACCACAGGCTCAGGCCCGCGCGTTTGACGAAGTTCATGACAGTCGGCCTCTTGGGGGGTCGGTGGTGGTGCGCATGGGTGAGGGCGTGCGCATGGGCGGGGGCGTGGGTGTGGGCGTGGGCGTCGGGATTTCGCGGTGCGGCTATTCGGTGTCGGTGAGGATCGAGCGGGGGTGCAGGCGCAGGATTCCGACGCCGGGCACGACCGTGGAGACGAGCGCGATGCCGAGGCCGATTCCGGCGACCTTGCCGAGGTCGCCCGCGCTCACGCGGATGTCGGGTACGGCGGGGGTGTCGTCGAGGGCGGCGGCTTCGTGGGGCGCGGTGCCGGGGTGGGACGCGGCGCCGCCGTACTGCTCGCGGGCCAGCAGCGTCTCGCCCGCCCGGTGCGCGAGGGACTGCCCGGCCAGCGCGGCCACCCCGAGCGCGGGCACGAGCAGCACGGTCACCTCGACGGTGTGCTGGCCGATGAGCTTCCACTTCCGCTCGCCCAGCGCCAGCAGCATGCCCAGTTCGGCCCGCCGCTCCTTGACCGTCAGCAGGACGACCAGCCCGAGGATCGCCGCGCCGCACAGCGCGATCAGCCAGACCAGCGCCCCCGCGAACGCCCCGACCCGCCGCAGCGGCAGCACCTGGTCGCGGTACGGCTTGTCGTTGACGTCGAAGCGGAAGCCCTTCGGGCCCAGCAGCCGTACCGCCTCCGCGTGCAGCCGTTCCGCCAGGTCGGGCGAACCGATCGTGAAGACCGCTTCCGTGGGCTTCACCCCGAGCCCCAGCGCGGTGACGGCGGCGACCGGCACGTACACCTGGTTCGCGCCCAGGTCGGCGGCGGACGTCCACTGCGGCGGGTCCTGGCGCGTGTCCCGGTAGAGCCCCACGACCTCGAACGGCTCCCGCCGCCCGCCCGCGCCGCCCAGCTCGACGGTGTCGCCCACCGCGAGCCCGTGCTTCGCGGCCAGCCGCCGTTCGAGGAGGATCACCTTGCGGCGGGCGTCCGCCACGGTGATGCCCCGGCCCGCCACGACACGGACCCGGCCGGTGGCGAAGTCGAGGAGCGTGTCCGACGCGCGGACGCCGTTCAGCGTGAGCCCGTCCTTGCCGCCGCCGCCCGGGGTCCCCTCCGGCACCACGGCCGCCAGGCCCGGCGGCGGGACCGTCACCGCGCGCAGCAGCTCGTTGTACCGCTCGACCAGCGGATACGTCCCCAGCCGCCCGACCACCGCCGAGGTCAGCCCGTCCCCGCGCACGGTGACGTCCACCCCCACCCGCCGCTGCGTCTCCGCCTCCCGCCGCTCCGTCGCCCCCCTGAGAAGGAACCCCCCGAGCAGCAGCGCGCAGATCACCCCGAACACGCCCAGCAACAGCGCGGCCTTCCCCGCCCGTGCCACCAGACTGAACGCTGCCCGCTTGACGAAGTTCATGCGCCGAGCACACCAGCCGCCCCCGCGCAGCGGCATAAACCCGGTTACGTTCCCATAAGCCCCCGGCCAAGACCCCCAGAGCCGCAGCCGTACAAGATCCCCACCTGGGGCGCTCCCGCCCACGCCCCACGTCGGCGGCCGTCTGCCGACGTCCGGCAGGCGGCGGACCTGGCCCCGTATCGCCTTCGGCCCTGCGTCGCCGACCGCCGCGCGCACGGCGTACGGCGACTGCCGACTCCCGTCGTCCGGCCGGTCGGGCGCAGCGGTGGCCCGGCTGGCCGCCTTCGGCAGGACGCGCGGGCCCTCGTCCGGCAGGCGGCCACCGGCCGCACGTACCGCGTAGCGCCTACGGCTCCCGCGCCCGGCGGGCCGCCGCCGGCCACGTACCGGCACCGGCTGACACGTACCGGCACCGCCGGCCACGTACCGGTGCCGCCGGTCGAGCCCCTCCGGCGCCCGCCGGTTCTTCGGCGACCCGTCCGGAGGACGCACGCTTATCTCCGCGTACGGCCCCCCGTGTTTCCCTGGCCCGCATGAGAGTTCTGGTGGCCGAGGATCATCACGTGTTGGGGCGGACGATCGTGATCGGGCTGCGGCGGCAGTCGATGGCGGTGGACCTGGCGGTGTCGGGGGACGCCGCCGAGCGGATGTGCGGGGTCACGGAGTACGACGTGCTCGTGCTCGACCGGGATCTGCCGGTGCTGAGCGGGGACGAGGTGTGCCGGAGGGTGCGGGGGATGGCGGCGCCGCCGCGGATCTTGATGCTGACGGCGGCGGGCGGGGTCGAGGACAGGGTGTACGGGCTGGAGCGGCTGGGGGCGGACGACTACCTGGCCAAGCCGTTCGACTTCGCCGAACTGGTCGCGCGGATCAGGGCGTTGAGCCGCCGGGCGCTGAAGGCGCCGCCGGTCGTGGTGGCGTACGAGGGCATCACGGTGGACGCCGCCAGGCGCGAGGCGCGGATCGACGGGCGGGCGGTCGAGCTGACGCCGAAGGAGTTCGCGGTGCTGCACGTGTTGGTCGGCGCGGGCGGCGAGGCCGTCACGCAGGAGGAGTTGGTGCGGTCCGTGTGGGACGAGCACCTGGACCCGCGGACCAGCGCCGTGCGCGCCACCGTCAGCCGCCTGCGCGGCAAGCTCGGCCCGCCCGACGTGATCGTGGCGGACGCCGGAGAGGGGTACCGGCTGTGCCGCTGAGCAGGCCCCCGCGCCCGCACCTGACGTTCCGGGCCCGGCTGGCCGCCGCCTTCGCCGGGCTCTTCCTCCTCTCGGGGACGGCGCTGCTGGCGTTCGTCGTGGTGCTGGCGCGCTACGGGACGACACGGCAGGTGCAGGGCATCGGGGTCAGCCGCGCCACTGGGGGACCGACGGACGCGGCGACGTACGCCCCCACCGGCCGCACCGGACCCGTCGTACCCCACGGCGGCTCCGGCGGCACGGGCGCCATCGATGGCGCGGGCGGCACGGGCGACGGCGTCTCGATCCGCGCGCTGCACTGGACCGTGGGCGCCGTGCAGGACGCGGCGCTGCACCAGATGATCCTGTGGTCGGCGATCGGCCTGGTGCTCGTGACGGTGCTGGCCGCCGCCACCGGCTGGTGGCTCGCGGGGCGGGCGCTGCGCCCGGTCGCGGCCGTGACGGACGCCGCCCGCCGGATCAGCGAGCAGAACCTGCACGAACGGCTCGCGTTGAGCGGCCCGGCCGACGAACTCCAGCGCCTGGCCGACACGTTCGACACGATGCTCGACCGGCTGGAGAAGTCCTTCGAGGGCCAGCGCCGCTTCGTGGCCAACGCCTCCCACGAACTGCGCACCCCGCTGGCCGTCCAGCGCGCCTGCCTCGAAGTCGGCCTCGCCGACCCGCTTCCCGACGGCCTCGCGGACGTGCGCGACGACCTCCTCACCGTCAACCGCGACGCCGAGCGGCTGATCGACGCGCTGCTGCTGCTCGCCCGCAGCGACCGCGGCCTCGAACGTACCGAGCAGGTCGACCTCGTACCGCTGGCGCGTCAACTGACCGGCGAGCTGCGCCACTTGGCGCAGGAGAAGGACGTCCGGCTCACCGTGACCGCCGACCGGCCGCTGCGCGTCGAGGGCGACCCGGTCCTGCTGCGGCACCTCCTGTTCAACCTGATCCGCAACGCCGTCCAGTACAACCACCCCGGCGGCGCCGTCTCCCTCGACCTCGCCGACGACACCCTCACGGTCACCAACACCGGCGATCCGGTGCCCGCCGACCGCGTGCCCGACCTCTTCGAGCCCTTCCGCCGTCTCGCCCCCGACCGCACCAGCGGCTCACCCGCGTCCGGCCACGGACTCGGCCTCGCGATCGTCCGCTCCATCGCCACCGCCCACCACGCCACGCTCACCGCTTGCCCCACCCACCCCGGCGGCCTGGCCGTCACCGTCACCTTCGCCCGCGCCGACCGTACGATCGCGGCGTGACGATCACCTACGAGTGGCGCGGCCACGTCGACAACGAAGCCCTCAACTCCCTTCACGCCGACGGTTTCGGCGGCCCGCCCGCCCGCACCGACTGGCGCGCCCGCCTCGAACGCCACAGCCTCGGCTGGGTCTGCGCCCACGACGACACCCGCCTCATCGGCTTCGTCAACGTCATCTGGGACGGCGGCGCCCACGCGTTCCTCCTGGACACCGTCGTCTCCCGGCCCCACCGCTCGAAGGGCGTCGGCGCCCACCTCGTCGCCACCGCCGCCCACCACGCCCGCGCCGCCCACTGCGAATGGCTCCACGTCGACTTCGAGCCCCACCTCCGCCCCTTCTACCTCGACACCTGCGGCTTCCGCCCCACCCCAGCGGGCCTGATCGCCCTGTGACTCCGGATGCCGGCACCGCAGCCGTCGTGTTCCCCGCGCAGTGACGCGATCGTGACGCGCTGAGCGCGGGAGCACTCTCGAACCTCACGCGTTCTCTTCGCTACCGTGGGTGGCGGATACGGGGGGTCAGGCGTGCGGGGTCCGAGGGGGCCTTTTCGCCGACGCCCCGAACGGTGCCCACGGACAACCGATCGGGAGACTTCGACCATGCGAGCCCGCTCAGCATTTCCCGTCGCGGCTCTCGCGGCGACCGCCGCGTTGACGCTCTCCGCCTGCGGCGGCGGCTCAGGTGGCGGCGACAGCAAGATTTCCCCGACCACGGCGCCCCCGGCCACAGCGACGGCGACCGCGACATCGGCGCAACCGACGGCGACGGGTGGGGTGTTGACCGTCGACCCGGCGCTCGCGCTCCCCGCGGACCTGAAGCTCGACTTCGACTGGCGGCTTCCGGCGGACGACGCCGAGGCCGGGGTCCTGACCGCGTCGGCCGACTTCATGCAGTCGATGACGCACGGCGTGGTCGAGCAGAGCGTGAAGGGCGGGGCCCTGAACACGTACGCGGAAGGCGACGCGTACAGCTACGCGAAGCAGTACGTCCAGATGCACATCGACGCGAAGAAGACGGTGACCGGTACCGACCGCTTCTTCCGGCCCGCCGTCAAGCTCCTCGCCAAGAACTCGGCGGCCGAAGTCACCTTCTGCGAGGACCAGTCGAAGCTGTTCAGCAAGGAGATCGGGACCGGGAAGGTGCACGTCACCGGCGCTGACGACCGCAACTACGTGTCGTACCAACTGGTGCTCAGCCTGTTCCGGCCCGGCACGCAGCTCTGGCGAGCACAGTCGATCACCACCAAGGAAAGGGCGTTGGAGTGCAAGCAATGACGGGTACGGGGTCACTCCGCCGCGCGCTGCCCCTCGCGGCGCTCATCGTGTTACTCGCGGCGGCACCGGGTTACGCCTTCGACGACACCGGTTTGCCGCCGTCGGGTGGAAAGGGTTCGGGTGGAAAGGGATCGGGGGACAGCGGCGGAAACCTGGAGGCCATCGCCCAGGGGTACCGGCTGACGTATCCCACGGGCAGGCCGAGCGGCGCGAGCCGACCGTTGGCGTCGGTCAACGTCAACTGGGCGCCGCCGCCTTGCTGGTTCGGGCCGAAGTACACCCCCGAGCAGTTCAAGGCGGAGTACACGAAGAACTTCAACGACGAACTGCCCCAGGTGCACGGCACTTTCCGTACCGCCATGGGGATGGACCGGGACCACTACCAGAACGGGCTGGACTACCCCGGCGGGGACAAGGGCTACAAGGACTTCAACAGCGCCGAGGCCGGCAAGGGAATGTGGTGGCTGGTGACTGTCAATCCGGACGCCGACCCGTCGGCGCAGATGGGCTGCAACGACCAGACGCCGAGGTGGGTGCCCAACGGCCAGATGCCGCCGGCCGGGACCGGGCATGTGATCACCCCGGAAATGCTCTCCAAGCTCGCCTTCGCCCACACCCACGTACCCGGCGTGAGGATCGTGACCAATCCCGCGGGCCCGCAGACGGTCAACATCCCCACCTGGGTGACCCTGCGACAGGCGTACACGCCGGTGAAGGTGCGGGCGTCGGTGGACCTGGGCGGCGGCCGGGAGATCTGGGCCGAGACCACCGCGGAGCCGTCCGCCGTGCACATCACCCCCGGCACCTCCGACGCCACCGTCTTCCCGTCCTCCGGCGACTGCCCGATCGGACCCGACGGCAAGGTCGGCGCCGCCTACAACGGCGACCCGAAGGCAGCCCCTCCCTGCGGCGTGACGTACCTGCGCTCGACGCAGAACACCCCGCCGTACCAGCTCGACGTCTCCGTCAACTGGCATGTGAGCTGGACGGGTTCGAACGGCGGCCCCTACGCCCTGCCCGACGGCAGGGTCGGCGACCCGCGAGAGGTGACGGTCCGGGAGATCCAGACCATCAACAACTGACCGTCCGCGGCGGGTGGTTCAGCCGGGCGGACCAGACCATGGCTCGTCCGGCGGACCGGGATGCGCGGGATCCGGACGGACTCGCGCCGCCGCGGGGTCCTCAGGTTGTTGATGTTGCCGGGTCGCTAGTGCTGGGGGTGCCGGTTTCCACGTGGGCGGCGAAGCGGCGGAGGTAGGCGGGGTCGGTGGTGGTGGTGACGGTGATGTCGTACCAGTGGTTGCCGGCCGGGACGCCCCAGGCGGGGACGGTGCGGGAGGCGCCGGCGGCCACGGTGTAGGTGTAGTGGGCGGTGGGGGCGTAGGCGTCGGTGGCGTTGAAGGTGACGGGGGCGCCGGTGGGGTTGCTGAAGACGAGGGTGACCTGGCCGGTGGCGGGGGTGTGGCGGGCGGTCACCTCGGGGCCGATGGAGCCCGCGGTGCCGGCCATGCGGCGCAGGAAGCCGTTGGGGCCGTGGACGGAGAAGTCGTAGCGGTCGGAGGCGGCGGGCATCAGCCAGGTGTCGACCAGGGATTTGCCCGCCTCGACGGTGTACGGCCACGGGCCGTCGGAGCGGACCGCGGAGGTGACGAGGAAGGCGGCGCCCGCCGTGCCGAAGTTGCGGAAGGTGAACTGGAAGCGTCCGCCCGCGGGTTGGGTGTCGGCGGCCAGGTCGTACGGCAGCGGGCGGGCGTTGCGCAGGCCCGGTTCCTGGCGCGGGACGGCGCCGGTGGCGGGCGGGGTGGGAACGTAGTCGCCGGGGTTGTTGTGGTTCGGCGGTACGTAGCCGCCGGTGCCGGGGAGCGCGGGCGCGGCGGCGTTGCTGCGGGTGAAGTCGAAGGCGGCGGTGAGGTCGCCGCAGACCGCGCGGCGCCAGGGCGAGACGTTCGGGTTGCGCACACCGAAGCGCTTCTCGATGAACTGCACGATCGAGGTGTGGTCGAAGGTCTGCGAGCAGACCCAGCCGCCCGTGCTCCAGGGCGAGAGCACCAGCATCGGCACGCGCGGCCCGAGCCCGTACGGCCCGGCCGCGTAACCGGAGAGCCCGCCGGTGTAGAGGTCCTGGGTGACGTCGGCGGTGGACAGCCCGCGCGCGGCGGAGGCGGGCGGGAAGGGCGGCACGACGTGGTCGAAGAAGCCGTCGTTCTCGTCGTACGTGAGGAAGACGGCGGTACGGCTCCACACGTCGGGGTCGGCGGTGAGCGCGTCCAGCACCTGGGAGATGTACCAAGCGCCGTAATTGGCGGGCCAGTTGGGGTGTTCGCAGAACGCCTCGGGGGCGGCGATCCAGGAGACCTGGGGGAGTTTGCCGCCCACGACGTCGGCCCTGAGCCGGTCGAAGTAGCCGTCGCCGTTGCGGGCCGAGGTGCCGGTGCGGGCCTTGTCGTACAGGGCGCTGCCGGACTGGGCGTTGCGGTACTGGTTGAAGTACAGCAGGGAGTTGTCGCCGTAGTTGCCGATGAAGGGGTCGCTCGTCCAGCCCCAGCCGCCGCCGGAGTTCAGGCCGGTGCCGGTGTCCTGGTAGACCTTCCAGGAGACGCCCGCCCGCTCCAGGATCTCGGGGAAGGTGGTCCAGCCGTACCCGGCCTCCTCGTTGCCCAGCACGGGGCCGCCGCCCTTGCCGTCGTTGCCCGAGTAACCGGTGTACATGTAGTACCGGTTGGGGTCGGTGGAGCTGAGCATCGAGCAGTGGTAGGCGTCGCAGATGGTGAACGCGTCGGCGAGCGCGTAGTGGTACGGGATGTCCTGGCGGGTGAGGTGCGCCATCGTCGTGGTGGTCTTGGCCGGGATCCAGCGGTCGTAGTTGCCGCCGTTCCACGCCTGGTGGGTGCCGTACCAACTGTGGTCGAGGTCGCGGAGGAACTGGAGGCCGAGGTTGTCGATGTTCGGCCGGAAGGGGAGCGTCTCGTGCCCGGCGGCGTCCGCCTGGTGGAAGACGGACTTGCCGCTGGGCAGGGTGGCCGGGCGGGGGTCGCCGAAGCCGCGCACGCCGCGCAGGGTGCCGAAGTAGTGGTCGAAGGAGCGGTTCTCCTGCATCAGGACGACGATGTGCTCGACGTCCTGGAGGGTGCCGGTTCCCGCGGCGGCCGGGATCGAGGCGGCCTTGGCGATGCCGCCGGTGAGGACGGACGCGGCGGCGGTGGCTCCGGCGAGTTGCAGGAACCTTCGGCGGTCGACGTTGGGCACGGGGCTTCTCCTGACGGTCCGGTGGGGGCGGGCCGTGCTGCCGGTGGCGCTCTGGGCGTGCTCTGGCGGTGCCCCGGCAGGGCGGGTCCGGCTGCGCGGTGGTGCGTGCGGAGGGGCATTTGCGGCATACGCGAACACGTGTGGCGTGCACATGATGGTGATCCGGGGCGGATGGTGTCAATGGGGCGCGGGGGAGTACGGGTTGACCGGCCGAGTCGTACCGCCTTGGGTGATTGACATGCCCACGGTCACTCGCGATGCTGTTGGAACGTGCTACCACCGGTGTTGACCCTTGTGCGGGAGCGGTGGAAATGGTGGGATTCAAGCGGTCAGAGCGCCAAGTTCCCCCCTCCGATGCGGTTCTGACCGGACGTCGTCCCTCGGCGGGCGCTCCACCGCCCGCCCGGCGTCGAAGCGGAGGCCCGACCATGGAACGGGACTATGAAGCTTCTGCGAAGTCTCCACAGTGCCTTGGCAGGCGGCGGCCGGGGCGGTTCGTCCGGCGGTTCGTCCGGCGGGGACCCGGCCGGTTCGTCCGGCACCGGCCGGGGTGCCCTGGCCGGCCCAGTGTGCGCAGCCCTCGTGGCCGTACTCGCCCTGCTGGCCGTGCTGTGTTCCGCGCCCGCCCAGGCGTCCCAGACCACCATCCACAACGCCGACCCGAGCGTGATCCGGGTCGGCAGCACGTACATCTCGGCCGAGACGTCGGGCGGCGGCATCGCCGTACGGAAGGCGTCGTCGCCCGACGCCCTCGGCGCGGCGGCCTCCCGCAAGGTCTGGTCGGACACCAAGGGCCGCGGCGAGGTGTGGGCCCCGGAGATCGTGGTGGACGGCGGCCGGTACTACATCTACTTCACCTCGGGCGCCGGAGCCGCGCACCGGATGTACGTCATCAGCTCGGCGACGGCCGACAGCGGCTACGGCGCCGAGACCCAACTGGCCCTGCCCAACGACAAATGGGCCATCGACGGGAACCTCTTCACCTTCAACGGGCAGCGCTGGTTCGTCTGGTCGGGCTGGGCGGGCGACACGAACGTCGAACAGAACCTGTACATCGTCCGGATGAGCAGCCCCACCACGCCGACCGGCGCGCGCTACATCATCTCCCAGCCGCGCGAGAGCTGGGAGCGCGTCGTCGGCAACCCGTACATCAACGAGGCGCCCGCCGCCGTCAAGGACCCCAACGGGCAGCTCCACATCGTCTATTCGGCCAACGGGAGCTGGAGCGACCAGTACTGCATGGCCGATCTGCGGCTGCGCTCCGGCGGTGACCCGACGTACGTCTGGGACTGGTACAAGTCCAACGGCTGCCTGTTCGGCGCGCACGCCGCCACCATGATGTCCGGCTGGGACCCCACCCTCTACGTCAACGGCCCCGGCTCCCACAGCTTCGTCCTCCTCAACGGCGACATCGGCACCAGCCCGCCCGCCGGCCCCCGCTTCCCCCTCATGTTCACCGCCGTCCCCAAGGGCACCCCCTACTCCTGGTCCAACCGCTACTGGTTCACCGGCACCTTCTGCTGGTGGGGCAACACCACCTACTCCCGCGCCAACGTCCCCGGCCCCACCTCCAACACCGGCTTCAGCCTGAAGTTCTTCGAATAACCCCCACCGGTCCCGGTTCGGGGTGCTGGCGGGGGCGGGGGGAGGGGGATGGCGTACGGGGTGGGCCCCTGCCCCCGGCGGTTGTCCGAACGCACGGTTTGAGCAGGTGAGGGCTTTGACGCAGCACCCCCATGAGCGGATTCCGGCGAGCGGCGCGCTGGGCGCGTACGAGCTGGGCGGGTACGAACGGCACGCGGACGCGCTGTTCTCGCTGGCGCTGTTGCTGTGCCGCGATCCGGAGCGGGCGGTCGACGCGGTCGCGGCGGCGGTGGCGCTGTCGCACCGGGGGGCCGGCGTCCGCGGCGGCCGGGGAACTGCGGTCGGTACTGCGCCGTGCCGCCGACCTCCCGGCCGGGCGCACGGTGTGACGTCAGGGTGCCCGCGGACACCCGGGAGGTAGGGTGGAAGGAGCGTCCCTGCCCCTGGCGCAGTCGGTTGAGTGCGATGCCGCCACCGGGGCCGCGGATCTCCCGCGGACCACCTCGCCGTGACGGGCGGAACCCACAACCGCTGAACGGATGACCGTTCACCCTTACGCGAACGCGATGACCGCGTGACCGGTCTCCGTCCGTCGTTCCTTCCGCGCTCGGGGAATCGAGGCCATGTGAGGCCGTATGCGGTGGTGCCCGATGGCGGCTGAGCGCCTGGCGGAGGCACTGCGTCTGCTCCAGGACGGCCAGGGGTCGCCCGCGGTGGCCGTGGCGGGCGCCGCGGCCCTTGAGGTGGACGGCGTCGCCGTCTCGCTGGGGAACGAGCCGGGCAGGACCGAGGTGCTGTGGTGTTCCGACGACGTGTCGCGCGGCTTCGAAGACCTCCAGCTCACACTGGGGCAGGGCCCGGGACCCGACTGCATGGTGGGCGGTACGACGGTACGGGTGCCGGATCTGGCCCGCGTCCGCCACGACCGCTGGCCCGAGCTGGTCATGGAGGCGCCCGGCCTGGCGGCGCGCGCGGTCTTCTGCTTCCCGCTGCGCATGGGCGGGATCGGACTCGGGGTGCTGACCGCGGTACGGCGCGCGCCGGGGCCGTTGACCAGCGGGCAGAGCGCCGACGCGGCGATTCTGGCCGCCGCCCTGACCAGGTACTTCCTGGAGGGTGCCGGTCGGGCGCGCCAAGAGGCGGATCGTGTGCGGCCTCAGGACCCTGTGAACCCGCAGAACCCTGTGAACCGGCGGGGCCCGATGAACCCGCAGGACCCCGCGGACCCGCCGGACCCCCTCCCCTTCCTCCATCACGCCGTGGTCCACCAGGCGACCGGCATGGTCAGCGTCCAGCTCGCCGTCTCCCTCGCCGACGCCCTGCTGCGGCTGCGGGCCCACGCGTACGGCAGCGGGCGCACCGTGACGGACGTGTCCCACGACGTCGTGGCCAGGCGACTGCGGCTGGCCCCCGACGCCGAACCCCTCCCGCCCGCCGCAGACAAGGACTGACGCCATGCCCACCCGAGAACAGCAGGTCATCGAGGTCTTCGTCGAGGCGGCCGACTCCCTGACCGCCGACTTCGACGTCATCGACTTCCTCCAGAAGCTCTCCGTACGCTGCCTGGATCTGCTCGACGTGTCCGCGGTCGGCGTCCTGCTCGCCGACCAGTACGACGCCCTGCACCTGCTGGCCGCCTCCGACGAACGCACCCGGCTGCTGGAGCTGTTCGCCCTCCAGTACGACCAGGGCCCGTGCGTCGACTGCTACCGCGACGGGCGGCCCCGTACGAACGTCGACCTCACCGGGGACGAGGCCGTCGAGCGCTGGCCGCTGTTCGGCCGCGGCGCCCACGAGAGTGGGTTCGCCGCCACCAGCGCGCTGCCGCTGCGGCTGCGCGGCCGGGTGATCGGCGCGCTGAGCCTGTTCAGGACCGACCCCGCGCCCCTGGGACCGGAGGACATCGTCCTCGGCCAGGCCCTCGCCGACGTGGCCACCATCGCGATCCTCCAGCAGCGGACCCTCGCGCACGCCGAGGCGGAACGCGACCAGCTCCAGTACGCGCTCCACAGCCGGATCATCGTCGAACAGGCCAAGGGCATCCTCGCCGAGCGCTGGAACATGTCCCTCGACTTGGCCTTCGCCACCTTGCGCTCCTTCGCCCGAGCGCGTCAGCACAAGATCTCGCACCTGGCCCGCCTGATCACCGAGGGCGGCTTCGACACCGACGTCATCGCGCACGGCGTCAAGGAAACCAATCGCGCGGAACCGGGCGGCCCCGTGGCCGGTAGGGAGACATCCTGATGGACCAGCACGACACCCCGCACAACCCCGAGCAGCACACCGATGACCCGCACACCGACGAGCAGCACACCGACACCCCGCACACCGAACTTCCCGAGCACGCCGATCCGCTCCAGGCGCCCGGCACCGACGAGGAGCAGTGGCGCGTCTGGGACGGCTGGGCGCACCTGGCCGGCACCGAACTGCCCACCGCCGGACGGGTGGTGGTCGTGGCCGCGCACCCCGACGACGAGGTGCTGGGGGTGGGCGGCAGCATCGCGCTGCTCGCCGCGGCCGGTGTGGCGGTCACCGTCGTGTCGGTGACCGACGGCGAACTGTCCCACGCCGACAGCACGGCCATCACGTCCCATCAGCTCGTCGGCATCCGGGCCGCGGAATTGCGCGAGGCCCTGGCCGAACTCGGCGCCGACGCACAGGACATCGTCCGGCTGAGAGTGGCGGACACCGAGGTGGCGGGCCATGAGGACGAGGTCGCCGCGGCCCTGGTGCCGCTGCTGTCCGACGCCGACCTGTGCCTGGCGCCGTGGACCGGTGACGTCCACAGCGACCACGAGGCCGCGGGCCGCGCCGCGCTGACCGCCGCCCGTAAGGCGTCGGTGCCCTGCCTGCTCTATCCCGTGTGGATGTGGCACTGGGCGCGCCCCGGCGACCCCCGCGTGCCGTGGGCGTCGGCGTCCCTCGTCCGGCTGCCGGAAGAGGTGGCCGCCCGTAAGCGGGCCGCTGTCCAGCGGTTCGTCAGCCAGGCCAGGTCCCTCGGCAGCTCGCCGGATGACGCGGCCGTCCTGCCGCCCGGCGAAATCGCCCACCACGTCCGGGACTTCGAGGTCGTGTTCACACCGGCCTGAGCGTCCCAGGGCCTGAGCGCACCGGTGCCTGGGCGCCCCAGGGCCTGGGCGTCCCGGTGCCTGAGTGTCCCGCTCCTACGCGCCCGTCCGCGGCGCGCGCGTCGGAAAGGTGCGGATGGTCTCCGTGGCCTGCGTGCCGTCGGCGATCTCGCGGGCCAGGTCGGAGAGTTTGCGGCCGTGGGCGTGGGCGTAGGAGCGGAAGACGCTGAACGCCTCGTCGACGCCCAGGTGCCAGCGCTCGGCGAGGATGCCCTTGACCTGTTCAATGGTGATGCGGGCGTTGAGGGCGTACTGGAGCTGGTCGCGTTCGGCCTCGGCGTGGGCGAGCGTGCGCTGTTGGAGGATCGCGATGGTGGCGACGTCGGCGAGGGCCTGGGCGAGGGTCACGTCCTGGTCCGTCAGCGGCTCCGGGTCGGTCTGGAAGAGGCTCAGCGCGCCGATCACCCGGCCGCGCAGCCGCAGCGGCAGCGCGTTGGTGGCGACGAATCCGGTGGCCTCGGCCCCGGTGGTGAACTGGGGCCAGGCGGCGGCCACTTCGGGAGCGCCGAGGTCGACGTTGGTCCGCGGCTCACCGTCGTGGTAGCAGTCGACGCAGGGACCCTGGTCGTGCTGGAGCGCGAACAGCTCCAGCAGCCTGGTGTGTTCGTCGGAGGCCGCGAGTACGTGCAGGACACCGTTCTCGTCGGCGAGCAGGACGCCGACGGCGGCGACGTCCAGCAGCTCCATGCAGCGCACCGACAGCTTCTGGAGGAAGTCGATCACGTCGAAGTCGTCGATCAGGAAGTCGGCCACCTCGACGAAGACCTCGGTGACTTGCTGTTCGCGGGTCGTCATGGCGTCAGTCCTTGTCTGCTGCAAGTGAAGGCGGGTTCGGATCGGGGCTCGGGCCGCGGCCCGGTTCGGTGCTCGTACCGGTGCTCTGATCGGTGCCAGGATCGTTGCTCGTACCTGGGCTCTGACCGGGGCTCGGGTTGGGGACCATCCTCAGCCGTCTGGCCACGACGTCCCGGGCCACGTCGGCCAGAGGACGCTCGTTGCCGTACGCGTAGGCGCGCAGCCGCAGCAGCGCTTCCGCCAGCGGCACGGCGAGCTGGACGCTGACCATGCCGGTCGCCTGGTGCAGCACGGCCTGGTGCAGGGCGGGGGCGGGCAGAGCGGGGCCGGGCATACCGGGAGCGGACAGAGCGGGACGGCCGCTGGACGGCGTCCACGCGTCCCCGGGGTCGAGGAAACGCCGGGTCAGCAGGCCCGCGAGGACACCCGCGTCACCGTCCTGTTCGGGGGTCAGGCGGCCGGGCGCGTCCCTGACCAGCGTCAGCACGCCCAGCGTGATCGCGCCGACGCGCAACGCGAAACAGAACACCGCCCGTACGCTGAGCGCGGGCGTCTCCCGCAGCAGGGCGGGCCAGCGGCCGGCCGGCGTGAGCCCCAGGTCGGGGACGCGTACCGCGGTGCCGCCGGCCAGGCAGTCGGGTCCCGGGCCCTGACCGACCGTGAGCTGGAGATCCTCGAAGGCGCGCGCTCCGGCACCGGAGGACCACAGGACCTCCGACGCGCCGGGCCGGCTGCCCGCGCTGATCGCGATGCCGTCCACGCCGAGCGTCTCGGCGACTCCACCGGCGACGTCCGGCCAGTCCGAGGTCTGGAGCGCCCGCAGGATCTCGGCCATGCGGTCGCTGATCACGCGGCACCGCTCGACGGCCGCCGTACGACCGGCGCCCCACGGGCAGGGGGAACCGCGTAGAGGTCGATCTCGCCCTCCCAGCAGACGGCCGCCCGGATGTCGCACCGGAACAGCATCATCGTACGCACACCCCCCACGCCTGCCCCGCGCTTCCCCGTACGCACTCCCCGCCCTGCGCCCCGTGCCCCGCGCTTCCCCGAACCCCGCCGCGGCCGGTCCACAGGCTGTGGACACCGCTGGGGAACGCCCGGCACGTCACCGCACGGGAACGTCACCGCACGGGCACGTCACCGCACCGGAAGGCGTACGCGTACGCGGAACGAGAACCCGGCCGGTTCAGACGCGCGGCGGGACCCGCAGCGCGAGCAGCGCGGTGTCGTCGCTGGCCCAGCCGCCGTGGTAGTCGCTGAGCGTGTCGGCGATGTACTCGATGGTGTCGGCGGCGCCCATGGTGTGGGTGTCGCCGAGGGTACGGGCGAGGGCGGCCTCGTCGAACATCGGCCGGCGCGGCTCCGCGCCGCGCGGGTCGGGCCGCGCCTCGCAGGCGCCGTCGGTGTAGAGCAGCAGCAGGTCGCCGGGGGTCAGCCGGAAGCGGACGTCGGAGAGGTGTACCGGGTCGACCACGCCGAGGAGGGTGCCGGGGGTGCCGGCCTGCCGGACGCGGCCGTCGGCGCGGCGGATCAGGGCGGGCGGGTGTCCCGCCAGGCACAGCCGCCCCGACACCCCGGACCCGCTGGCGCGGAAGGTGGTCTGGACGGCGGTCAGGAAGCGGGGGGCGCCCTGCGCGAGCATGGCGGTGTTCAGCCGGTCGAGCACCGCCGCGGGCGACAGGTGCTCACCGGCGTCCGCGCGCAGGGTGTAGCGGGCCAGCGCGGTCACCTTGGCCGCCTCGGTGCCCTTGCCGCACACATCGCCCATGACCGCGGTCCACCAAGCCCCGCGGGCCTGGAACAGGTCGTAGAAGTCGCCCACCACGCTGATGCCGCCGCTCGCCGGGATGTACAGCGCGGCGGTGTCCACGCCCGGCACCGGGCGCAGGGCCGGGGGCAGCAGGCTGTCCTGGAGGCTGCGGGCCAGTTCGCGGGAGGCGGCCAGCGCGCCCTGCGCGGTCGACAGCGCGTTCTCGGCGGTCTGGAGCGCGGTGTGCACACGGTCGAGCGACATCCGCACGTTGATCTCGTTCGACACCGCGCGCGCCAGGACCGACATCGTCTCCAGCTCCTGCGGTGTCCACACCCGAGGGTTGGCGTCGATCACGCACATGGTGCCGATCGGCTGGCCGTCGGTGGTCACGATCGGGAATCCGGCCCACGCGCCCACGCTCCACGGCCCGATCGCCGGATGGCCCGCCGTCCGCGGGTCCTTCTCCGCGTCCTCCACCACGAACGGCCCGTTCTCACCGACGGCGAAGTAGCAGAAGCTGTCGCCCACCGCGTTCTGCCAGCTCTCCACGTCCCCGTAGGGCAGGTGCGGTACCGACTTCCAGTACGTACGGGACTCGCCGACGAAGGTGATCGCGGAGATCGCGGCGCCGGTCACCGACACCGCCAGCCTGGTCAGATCGTCGAAGACCCGTTCCGGAGCGGAGCCGACCATGCCGCTGGCGTCGAGCGCCGCCAGCCGGCCGGGGTCGGACAGTACGGCCGGCAACCCGTCCGCCCGTACGCCGCCCGGGTACTCAATCGCTCCCGCCACAACCTTGCCCGTTCCGTCAGACGGCGTTTTCGCGCGCCAGCCAACCACGCGTTCCGGCCCCTGTCAGCTTCCCGCCACAACGATCCGAACACCTGTCCCCGAACCAGTATGAGGGCCCGCCCCCCGGGTCGCGCGGGCGAACGGCGGGCCACAGCGCCGACGACCGCGTCCCGGCGGTTTTCGTGGGTGCGGTCCGCGGTGGCGTGGGAGCCTTGGCCGCGTATGGGAACGGTCTGCGAGGGAAGCTCACCATTTATGAACGGTACGGGTGGCGGTACGAGCGGCGGTACGGGTGGCAGCGCGGTCAGCGGTACGAGCGGCAGCGCGGTCGGCGGTACGGGTGGCGGCGATACGAGCGGTGACCCGGGTCAAGGCGCGGACGTGCGGGAACTCCTCATCCGCGCGGGCAAGGGCGACCGCGACGCCTTCGACCGGCTCTATCCGCTGCTGGCCCCCGCCGCCTACGGCCTCGCGCACTGCATGACGGGCGACGCGGCGCGGGCCGAGGAGCTGTCCCGCGAGGCGCTGGTCGACGTCTGGCGCACGGCGCCCCGCTTCGACCCCGCCCACGCCGACGCCCTGACCTGGGCGGTCACCCGCGTCCACCGAAGCCTGGTCGGCCTGCTCAGGTCCGGGCGGGACGCGGAGGCCGTACGGACCGACGTCGGCCCGACCCTGGACGCGATCCTCGGGCGGCTGCGGGAGATCCGCGCCGACCCGCGGGTACGGACGGACCTCAAGCGGCTGACGCCCCGGCAGCGCGAGGCGGTGGTCCTGGCGGGCCTCGGCGGACACGCCTGTCCCGCGACGGCCGTCGACCACGGCGATCCGGCGGCCACGAGACGGCCGGTCGATCTGCGCGACGGCCTGATCCGGCTGCGGGACTGGCTGCCCGGGCGCTGAGCCGGGCTGAGCCGGGCAGAGCCGAGCCGCGCACAGCTCGGCCGCCGAGCGGATCGCTGTCCGGTCGGCGGCCGTGGTGCTCTGAGTCGCGGGGCTGTCCTGCTGTCCGGTCGGCGGCTACTTGTCGGTGAGCATCCCGGCCCGCAGCTTGGCCAGGGTCCGGCTGAGCAGCCGGGACACGTGCATCTGGGAGTAGCCCAGCTCCGCGCCGATGTCGGCCTGGGTCAGCTCCTGGCCGAAGCGCATCCGCAGGATGCTGCGCTCGCGGTCGTCCAGCTTCGCCAGCAGCGGAGCCAGCGCCTGGAAGTCCTCGACGAGTTCCATCGCCGGGTCGGCCGCGCCGATGGTGTCGGCGTACGAGCGTCCGGCGTCCTCGCCGTCGTCACCGGCGGGCAGGTCGATGGAGCCCGCGGTGTAGCCGTTGGCGGCCACCAGGCCCTCGACGACCTCGTCCTCGGTGATCTCCAGGTAGGCGGCCAGCTCGGCGAGGGTCGGCGGCGCGTCCAGGACGGCGGTCAGGTGGTCGCGGGCCTTGGCCAGCTCGACCCGCAGCTCCTGGAGGCGGCGCGGTACGTGGACGGCCCAGGACGTGTCGCGGAAGAACCGCTTCATCTCGCCGACGATGTACGGGATGGCGAAGGTGGTGAACTCCGTCTCCCGCGACAGGTCGAACCGGTCTATCGCCTTGATGAGGCCGATCGTGCCGACCTGGACGATGTCCTCCCACTCCTGCGGGCCGCGGCTGCGGAACCTGCGGGCGGAGAAGCGGACGAGGGACATGTTCATCTCGATCAGCGTGCCGCGCGCGCGGCTGTACTCCTCGGTGCCCTCCTCCAGCGACTGGAGGCGGTCGAAGTACAGCTTCGACAGCTCGCGGGCGTCCTTCGGCGAGACCTTCGCCGGGTCCGCGACCTGCGGCACCTCACCCACGGCCGGAACGCTCCGGCCGACTCCGGTCGGCAGTGCGGTGGTTCCCGCGTCGTGCGTGATCGCCGTCATGTGTTCGCCCAACGTCGTCGGCTGTGACCCCAGGCACGTACCCCCTCTCACGCGTCGCACGCACGAAGACTCAGGAATTTCTTTTCCGGCCCCCACCCGTCACCCACCGTGCCCCCGGTCCGCCGCCCACCCGTCACCCACCGTGCCCCCGGTCCGCCGTCCACCCGTCACCCACTGTGCCCCCGGTCCGCCGTCCACCCGTCACCCGCGGTCCCGCGCTCCGCCGTCCACGCCTCGACCGCCGCGTCCGCGCTCGGCGCCGCGGTGAAAACCTGGTCGAGTCCCGTGACGCGGAAGACCCGGTCGAACCGCTCGGGGACCGCGGCCAGGACGGTGTGGGCGTGGGCCTCTTCCGCCCGGTGGTGGGCGGCGAGCAGCGTGCTGAGACCGCTGGAGTCGATGAAGTCCAGCCCGCCCATGTCCACGACGAGCTGTCGGCCGGGCGCGAGGGCGAGGCGTTCGACGGCCTCGCGGACCTGCGGCGCGGTGGAGTAGTCGAGCGCTCCGGCGAGTGCGACGACCGCGCCCGCGGGGGTGGCGCGGACGTCGACGGTCAGGAGTCCCATGGCACTCCTCTCGCGGACTGGCCTCATACGTGAGGTAGTTCGGAGCCGAGGTGCCCGCGGATTGGTGTTCGTACGATAAAAGTTCAGGCGCGCCGCTCTTCCGTCCGGTCCAGCGCGTCCCGCAGCGCCGCCCGCGAGGTGATGCCCAACTTCGGGAAGAGCTGGTGGAGATGGGTCGAGACGGTCCGCGGCGACAGCAGCAGCCGCTCCCCGATCTGCTTGTTGGTCAGGCCGGTGGCCGCCAGCCGGGCGACCTCCCACTGCTGCGGTGTCAGGGCGGGGCCCCCGGGCGGGAAGCGCGCGGCGACCGGGATGCCGCAGGCGCGCAGCTCCTTGTTGGCCCGGTCGGCCCAGGGGCGGGCGCCGAGCCGTTCGAAGCCGGCCGCGGCGGCGCCGAGCAGGTGCCCGGCCCGGCCGGGTGCCTTGCTCCGGCGCAGGCGTTCACCCAGGTAGAGCTGGACGCGGGCGTGGTCGAAGGGCCAGCGCTCGGCGCCCTCGACGGCCAGCGCCTGGCCGAAACCCCGTACGGCCTCGTCGTCGCGGTCCGCCGTCAGCGCGGCCGACGCGAGCAGCACCATCGCCAACCGCGGTGACACCGCGTCCAGTCCGGCCTCGCGCGCGGCCCGTACGTGCGCGGCGGCCTCGTCCCGCCGCCCGGTCCGTACCGTCGCCTCGACCTGGTCGAGGACCGCCCACACCGCGTGCCCGGCGAACGGCGCGAAGGTCCCGGGCGGCGTGATCCGGGAGGCGTGGCGGTACGCCTCGTCGAAGTCGCCGAGCGACAGGGCGGTCAGCGTCCGCGCGTGGGCGGCGTAGCAGCCGACGGCGTAGCCCCTGCGGGAACCCGCCCACTGGTCCATCCGGTCCGCGAGCCGCCGGGCCCGCGCGTACTCGCCGCAGGCCGCGTGCAGGCAGGCGAGGACGAATGTGCCGGTCCAGGAGCGCAGCGGATAGGCCATCTCCTCGCACCACCGCAGACCCTGCTCCGCGACCTGCCGCGCCTCGGCCCACTGGCCGGTGAACCAGGCGTGGCTGCTCCACAGGAACGACGCCTGGATGGCGGGGAAGACGTTCTGCCCGTCCAGGCCGCCGCGGGCGGTGAGCCGCAGCGGCGCCTCCATCGCGTGCAGGCGGTCGCCGTACGCGGCGGCGGTGGCGATCCGGACGATCCGCACCGGGTCCGCCGTGCCGGGCAGGGTCCGGATCGCGGTGTCGAGCCGCGCCCAGTCGGCCGGGCGGGCGCGGGCCGGGTCGCCGAAGGTGGTCCGCAGCAGGTACAGGGTGTCGGGGACGGCGGCGCACTTCGCCAGCGCCGCGTCGAGCTCCGACCACAGCTCGCGCCGGCCGCCGTGCACGCACACCATCAGCAGCGTGGTCAGGGCCTCCACGAGCGTGGCGTCCGTGAGGTCGTACGGCTCGGGCTGGAGCGCGACGGCGCCGGACAGCAGGCGGTGCGCGGTGTCGATGTCCCCGTAGCTGTTGAGCAGGTACAGCGCGGCGGCCACCGCGACGGCCGGGGAGTCCGCGTCCGGCGACGCCTGCCGCGCGTCGTGCAGGAGGCGCGGTACGTCGCGTACGTCGCCGGTGAGATTCGCGCCGACGTACGCCGCCTTGGCCAGCCGCCGGGCGTACGCGTCGCCCGCGGGGCTCAGCTCGGCCGAACGGACCAGCGCGGCAACGGCGTTGGGCCCGTCGCCGCGGCGTGTGCCGACGTCGGCGGCCTCCTCCAGGAGCGCGGCGATCGACTCGTCCGGCTCGTCGGCGGCCTGGGCCAGGTGCCAGGCGCGCCGTTCGGGGACCGCGGCCCACGCCGCCGCGAGCGCGCGGTGGACGCCCCGGCGCTGGTCGCTGGTCGACAGCTCCACGACGGCGGAGCGGATGAGGGAGTGCCGGAAGTGCACGCGCCCCATGTCGTCGTCCACGCGCACGAGTCGCAGGCGCTCCGCCGGGGCCAGGTGCTTCGGATCGCACCGGCCGGCCACCGCGCGGCGCACGATCATCATGGTGCCGCTGCCCTCCAGCGCGGCGACGAGCAGCAGGTGCCGGGTGGCCGGTGGCAGCGTCCTGATGCGCGAGGCGAAGGTCGACTGGAGCCGCTGCGGCAGCGGCAGCCGCTTGGGCAGGGCCTGGGAGGCGCGCCGCTGGGGCTCGGTGAGGGCGGCGGGCAGCTCCAGCAGCGCCAGGGGGTTGCCCTCGGCCTCGGCGATCACGCGCCGCCGCACCCGCGAGGCGAGCGTCGGGAAGCGGCGGCGCAGCAGCTCGTCGGCGGCGGCCTCCGGGAGCGGCCCCAACTCGTGCAGGGGAAGGCCGTTGTGGTCGAAGAAGCTCTCCTCGCCGAGCCTGACCGCGCACACCAGACCGGTGGCCGTGCCCGGCAGGCGACGGGCGACGTGCCCCAGGACGACGGCACTCGACCGGTCAAGCCACTGCGCGTCGTCCAGCACCAGCAGGGCGGGGCGGTCGCGGGACAGCGCGGCGGCCAGCGCCGCCGCGGCCTCCACGACCGTCCGGTGGCCGGGCGCCGCGTCGTGCTCCAGGCCCAGGACACCGGCCAGGGGCGGCAGTTCGGCCGCGCGGGCGCGGACCTCGGGCACCGACGTCAGCAACTGCCGCAGCGCGCCGTAACTCAACTGCGCCCGGTACTGCACACCGTCCGCGCGCAGCACCCGCATCCCGGCGGCCTCGGCGCTCCCGGCGACGGCGGCGAGCAGCGCCGACTTGCCGACGCCCGGCTCGCCCACCAGCGCCAACGACCCTCCGCGGCGCGGGACTTCGGCCAGGAACGCGCCGAGCCTGCCGAGGTCGGCGTCCCTGCCGACCAGCAGCCCGTCCCTCGCGTCGCCGGCTCCGTCGCTCATCACTGCCCCCTGCCGCGCCCCGGCCGACCGCCGTCACCCGACTACGTCATATGACGGAATCGGGCAGGCCCGCCAGGCTCCTAGTGTGCATCCCACGACCTCGTCCGTCCGAGGGAACCGGCAGGTGGCGGGGGAAACCCGCCGGGTGACGGGGAGCACGCGGAACGCCGCACCCTCGGACGACGCCGGCCGGCGGCCGGGGAGGGACACCTCGGCTCCGCAGCTGAGGGGAGTGGTGCGCCATCACCGGACGTACGGGCTTCGGCGAGGTGCTGCGCGGCCATCGCCGCGCGGCGCGGCTGACCCTCGAGCGACTGGCCGAGGCGTCCGGTGTCAGTGCCCGGACCCTGTCGGACATGGAGCGCGGCCGGAGCCGCGGACCCCAGCAGCGGACCGTGACCGCGCTGGCCGACGCCCTCGCCCTGGAAGGCGCCGCGCGCGCGGAGTTGCTCGACCTGGCGCGGGACGGCCGCCTGCGCGGCCACTGGACGCGTCCGAGCGGCCTGTGCGAACTGCCGGGCGCCGTACCGGACTTCACCGGCCGCGCCGCCGAACTGGTCTGGATGAGCGAGCTGGTGTACGCCGAGAGCGCGCCGGGCGTCGGGGTGGTCGGTCTCGTCACCGGCGCCGCGGGTCTGGGCAAGACCACCTTCGCCGTCCGGGCCGCCCACGCCGTACGGCCGAGCTTCCCCGAAGGGGTGTACTTCCTGGACCTGCTCGGCATGTCGCAGCGGCCCGTGACCGCGGACGAGGCGCTGCGGCACGTCCTGCGCGCGCTGGGCGTCGGCGACCAGGACATCCCGGCCGCCACCGAGGGCCGCGCCTCCCTGTACCGGTCGGTCCTGCGCGACCGGCGCGTCCTGGTCGTCCTCGACAACGCCGCGTCGGAGGAGCAGGTGCGCCCGCTGCTCCCGGCCGGGGGAGCGGGCCGGGCCATGATCACCACCCGGCGGCTGCTGGCAGGACTCGAAGGCGTCCGCAGGCTGGTGCTCGGCCCGCTGCCGCTCCCGGAGGCCACGCACCTGCTGACCGGGATCATCGGCGAACGCGCGGCCACCGACGAGGAGTCCGACCTGACCAGGCTCGCCGAGCTGTGCGGCGGTCTCCCGCTCGCACTGCGGATCATCGGGAACCGGCTGGCCAGCAGGCCCGGTTGGGCGGCCGGTGAACTCGCCGCCCGGCTCGCGGACGAGGAGCGGCGGCTGGACCAGCTCACGGCCGGTGACCTCAAGATCGCCAACGCCTTCGGGATGTCGTACGAACAACTCGCCGCGCCCGCGCGGGCGTTGTTCCGGCGGCTGGCCGCCGTGCCGGGGCCGGACGTCGACGCGGACCTGGCGGCCGTCGCGGGCCGGATGCCGGTCAAGGAGACCTGGGACGCGCTCGACGACCTCGTCGACCTCGGCCTGCTCCAGGACAGCACCGCCGGGCGGTACCGCTTCCACGACCTGGTCCGCCTCTTCGCGCGCGAGCGGCTGCGGGAGGAGGAGAGCCCGGCGCGGCGCGCGGAGTTGGCGGACCGGGTGACGGCCTGGCTGCTGCGGACGGCCACCCTGGCCGGGCGGTGGTTCGAACCCGGCTACGGCCGTCCCGACCGGCCCGACCCCGAACTGCCGAGGCTGGCCTCGGAAGAAGAGGCCGAACGCTGGCTGCGGGCGAACGTGGACAACTGGCTCGGCGCGATGCGGGCCGCCGCGGCCCGCGGCCGGTACGCGCCCGTGCTGGACTGCGCCGAGTCCATGCACTGGTTCTCCGACCGGTGGGCGCACGGCCCGCACTGGCGGGAGGTGTTCACGCTCGGCGCCGAGGCCGCCGCGGCCCTCGGCGACCTGGCCCAGCAGGCGGCCCAGCTCAACTATCTGGCCTGGGTCCACTGGGTGCCGTCCCGCGACCCGCGGGCGGTGCTGCGGTACGCGCGTGAGGCGCTGGAGCTGGCCGAACGCGGCGGCGCCACCGCGCAGATCGCCTGGTCCCACCAGTACGCCGCCGGGGCCGCGCGCCTGCTCGGCCGCCCCGGCGAGGCGATCGCGTCCGCGTCCCGGGCGGCGGAGACGTTCCGGGCCCTCGGCGACATGGACTCCTATGTGCAGTCCCTCGCCTCGATCGGCAACTCGCTGCGGGAGGAGGGCCGTTACACCGAGGCGCTGCGGCAGTTCCGTACCGCTCTCGCCGTCATCGACGACGAGGAGCCGCGGATGGCGCCGACCGTCGTGGCGCACTGCCGCCCGCTGGGCCTGATCCGCATCGGCCAGTGCCTGGGGCACCTCGGCCGCCGTCCTGAGGCGATCGCCGCGCTCACCGCGGCGATCGCCTCCCTGGACGCGCAGCGCCTGACCGGCTTCCGGCTCGCCGAGGGACTGGAGACGCTGGGCGCCCTGCTGGCCGACGAGGACAGGACCGACGGGAGCCGGCGCGCCTACGCACGGGCCGCCGAGGTGTTCGCGGAGGTCGGGGACACGGAGGCGGCCGACCGGTGCCGCCCGCTGTCCGCGCAGCCCTGACCCGCCTCACGGCGGGCCGGGCGGCGGGGCGGGCCGGGGTCAGAAACCGCCGTTGGCGCCCTGGGCGGCCTGCGCGATGACGGCGGCCACGACGGCGGGCCGGGACACGTACACGGCGTGGCTGCCGGGCGTCTCGGAGACGGTGGCCTTGGCCCGCTCGGACATGGCGCGCTGCGCGGGCGGCGGGATCATCCGGTCGTCGGTCGCGACCAGGTACCACGACGGCTTCGTCCGCCACGCGGGCTCGGAGACCGTACCGGCCAGGGCCTCCACGCCCCACGGGACCTGCGCGTCGGCCATGAAGGCGGCCACGTTCGCGGGCACGTCGGCCGCGAAGGACGCCGCGAACTTCTCCCGGTCGAGGAAGAGGAACCCGTCCTGCGGCGGCAGGATCGGCGGCACCGGCGCACCGGGCGGCGGGTCGGCGATCAGCGTGTTGACGGACTCACCCGCGTCCGGCGCGAAGGCCGTGATGTACGCGAGCGCGGCCACGTTGGGGTGGTTGCCCGCCTCGGTGATGACGGCGCCGCCGTACGAGTGCCCCACGAGCACCGCGGGACCGTCCAGACCGTCCAGCACCCGCCGCGTGACCGCCACGTCGTCGGCGAGCGACAGCGTCGGATTCTGCACGACCGCCACCCGGTAGCCGTCGGCCGTCAGATGGTCGTACACCCCCTGCCAGCCCGCCCCGTCCACGAATCCGCCGTGCACCAGCACGACATTCCCGATCGCCGTCATGACCTCTCCTGACCTGGTGGTCCGCGGCCCCGACGGCCGCCGCCCCACCGCCGAGTCAAGTCCTCGGCACCGGCCGGGACCACGCAGAACAGCACGCAGAAGTACGGCGGCGCGGGGGGCGGCCGAGGGGCCCTGATGCAGCCGGGGTGAATTTCATACGGTCATCTCCTTGCGGGCTGCCCAGCGCTGGATGACAACCTGCTGAACCGTTCCCGATCCCGGCCCGCGGGCCTGGTTTCGCGCCGAGCGACCGCCCTACGTTGAAGTGCTCCGGAGCGCGCGGGAGAGCGCGGACGGAAGCCCTGACCACGGACCCGAACTGGCGGAATCAGCACATGAGGCATGCGGGCGGCGGCTCCGGCGACGACTGGCCGGGGGGCCGCGGCGGCCCGGCGGCCGGCGGGGTGCTGCGGACCGAGGAACGCCCCGCCGCCGAGGCGCTGCCCGCGCCGGGACCCCTGGCCGTACCGGCCCCGCCCGCGCGCCGCCCCCGGCTGTACGTGATCGACGCGCTGCGGCTGTGCGCCGCGCTGATGGTCGCGCTCCACCACTACGTGGGCACCAACCGCGTGAACCAGCCGCACAATCCGGTCTGGGACCGCCCGGCCTCCCACGTTTTCCCGGCCGTCTTCCGCGTGTCGTCCTACGGCTGGATCGGCGTCGAGATCTTCTTCGTCATCAGCGGATTCGTGATCTGCATGTCGTGCTGGGGGCGCGGACCGCGGGACTTCTTCGTCTCCCGGGTGATCCGGCTCTACCCCGCGTACTGGTTCGGCGTGCTGTTCACCGCCGCCGTGCTCACGCTGTGGCCCGCGGTCTTCAAGGCGCCCGCCTCCGCGCGCGACACGCTCTTCAACCTCTCGATGCTGCAACAGGGTTCGCGCATCGCCGACGTCGACGGCGTCTACTGGACCCTCTGGTCGGAGCTGCGCTTCTACCTGATCTTCCTGCTCGTCGTGGCCACCGGTCTGACCTACCGCAAGGTCGTCGTCTTCTGCTGCGTGTGGGGCGTCGCCGCCGCCCTCGCCCCCGTCGCCGGGACGCCCGCGCTGACGCTGCTCGCCAACCCGGACGCCGCCTGGTACTTCATCGCGGGCCTCGCCCTGTACCTGATGCACCGCTTCGGCCAGGACCTGCTGCTGTGGGGCATCCTCGGGATGTCCTGGCTGATGGCCCAGAGCGAGATCGCCCAGCGCGTCGACACCGTCGAGCACGTCTCGAGTTGGCGCGGCGCGCTCCTGCTCTACACCGTCTTCCTGCTCTTCATGGTCGGCGTCGCCGTCGGTCTCACCGACCGCCTCCAGTGGAGGTGGCTCGCCACCGCGGGCTCCCTGACCTACCCCTTCTACCTGGTCCACTACGCCGCGGGCACCACCGCCATCCACTACCTGCGCGACCGCGCCGACCCGCGCCTGCTGGTCGCCGCGCTCATCGGCGCGATGCTGCTGCTGAGCTACCTCGTGCACCGGCTGGTGGAACGCCCGCTGTCCGCGCTCCTCAAGCGCGGTCTCACCCGCTCCTTCGCCCGCCTCGGACCGCCGCCGGTCCGCCGGACCCCGTAGCCGTACCGGGCCGCCGAGGAATAGGGCGGGCGGCCCGAGCGCTTGCCGGTGCATGACGCTGGTGGATGGGTCGGCCGCGCCCCTCGGCGGTGTGCGCGGTGTGCCGACGTGGGACATGGTGGCCGTGACGGTCCGCCGACTGGGCCCGGGAGAGCGGCTGGACGGCGGCGACGGCGCGATCTGGGCGCTGGTCCTGGACGGCGACGCGCGGCTGGAGACGGCGGCGGGCGCCGAGGCGCTGTGTGCCGGGGACGCCTTCCACGTGGACGCCAGGACCACGTACCGGCTCGTCGCGCCGACCCGCGCGGAGGTGGCCGTCGGCACTCTGCGGGCGGTGCCGCCGATGCCGAGTCCGCTGGTGGCGCGGGACTTCGCGGGGCGCAACCGCGGCATCGTGGAGCTGGTGCGGATGTGCCCGCTGGACCCGAGGCACGGGCATCCGCTCTTCGCCGCGAGCTACGGCGGGCTGATCCAGGCCGCCATGGTGCAGGCCGTCGAGGAGAGCGCGCGGCAGCGCTCGGACCCGCGCCTGACCGCGCTGGTGTCGGCGCTCGACGCGCATCCCGGGCGGGCCTGGACGGTGGACAGCATGGCGCGCTTCGCGCACCTGTCCCGCTCGTCCCTGAGCGAGCGCTTCCGCCGCGAGCTGGGCCGCAGCCCCGCGCAGGTGCTCCGCGAGGTACGCATGCGGCACGCCCGCGAACTCCTCGCCGGTACGGACAAGCCGGTCGAACGGATCGCCCTCACCGTGGGCTACGGCTCCGCCGCCGCCTTCAGCCGCGCCTTCTCCGCCGACCACGGCCGACCGCCCCAGTCCTGGCGCTCCCACCCGGGGTCCGCGCGGCCCCCCGAAGCCGATGCCGCCTGCGGCGGCGGCTCCGTGGAGTAGCCGGGGTCGCGTACCGGCCGTTCAGGCCCGGGGCCTGGCGAGGAGGCCGAAGCCGGTACGGCCTGCGGCGGCGGCTCCGTGGAGTAGCGGGGGGCCGCGTACCGGCCGTTCAGGCCCGGGGTCTGGCGAGGAGGCCGAAGCCGATGCTGCCCGCGAGTGCGGCGGCGGCTCCGACCAGGAGGGCGCCGCGTACGCCGCCGTTGTCGACCACGGCGCCGCCGATCGCGGAGCCGGCCGTGATGGCCACCTGGAAGGCGGTCACCTGCAAGGAGAGGGCGGATTCGACGCGCTTCGGCTCGGCGCGGGTGACCCACAACTGGGTGGCGACCGGGACCATGTTGAAGCCGAAGCCCCAGACGACGATCGCCACGACCGCGACGGGGAGCCCGGAGGTCGTGCCCAGCACGAGCAGGCTCGCGCCGAGCAGGAGGGGCGCGACGACGACGGCGAGCCCGAGGCGGCGGGAGAGCGCTCCGGCGGCGAGGTTGCCCGCGAGGCCGCCCACACCCCAGCCGAGCAGCAGCCAGACCGTCGTACCCGAGGTGACCCGTTCGATCGCGAGCCGGATGTACGGGTAGGCGGCGAAGTTGCCGAAGGCCAGCAGCACGATGCAGCCCACCCCGGCCATCAGCCGCCGGTTGGCCAGCGCCTGCCGGAGCATGCCGAGCCCCGCCCCCGGCTGGGCGGGCACCGGCGGCAGCGTCGCCACCACGGCGGCCAGCGCCAGCAGGCTCAGGCCCGCGGCGGCCCAGAACACCGGCCGCCAGCCCACCGCGTCGCCGAGGACCGAGGAGAGCGGTACGCCGACGATGGTGGCCGCGCTCACGCCCAGCGCCAGGCTGGTGGACACGACGTGGTCGCGCCCCGGCGCTGCGCTCGTCCCCGCCCCGAGCGCGAACGACCAGAAGCCCGCGATGGCCACGCCCAGCAGCAGGCGGCCCGCGAGCAGCAGCGGGAAGTTCGGCGTCACCGCCACCACCGCGTTGGACAGCACGGCGGCGGCGAGCAGGCCGATCAGTACGGTCCTGCGGTCGGTGCGCGGCAGCAGCACGGCGATGGTGGGCGCGGTGAGCGCGCCCGCGATCGCCGTGGCCGCGACGGCCAGCCCCGCCGTGCCCTCGCTGACGCCGACGTCCGACGCCATGGCGGGCAGCACGCTCGCGGGCAGGAATTCGCTGCCCACCAGGGCCCCGATCCCCAGCGTGAGCGCCGCGACCGGGGCCCAGGAGGCCGCGCCGGGTCCGCCGCCCGCGGCGGCCTCCACGGACGGGTCGTCCGTGCCGCGGACCGCCGCCGGCTCGGTACTGGTCGCATAGCTCTCTGAGGTCATGCGCCCAGTCTCACGGGCGCGGCCCGCCGCGGCTTGACCGTTCGGCCGCACTCCTTGATGGCGCGGCCGGACCCCCGTGGCCGGAACCCGCGGCCGGACCCCGTGGCTGGACCCCCGTGGCGCGGCCCGCTCAGCAGCAGGCCGCCGGGCCCTCCTGCGCCACTGCCGCCGGTGCCCCGGCGCCGAGCTGGACGAGTCGCGGCGTCGGGGCGCAACAGCCGCCGCCCTGACCGGCGTTGGCGTCGGCTTCGGCACCGGCCTCGTCGTAGAGGCCCGCGCCGCCGCAGACTCCGGTGTCGGGGAGGGTGAGTTCGACGCGGTCGGCGGCTTCGAGGTCTCCGGCGACGGCGGCGGCCACCGAGCGGACCTGCTCGTAACCGGTCATGGCGAGGAAGGTGGGCGCGCGGCCGTAGGACTTCATTCCGACGAGGTAGACGCCGCTCTCGGGGTGGGCCAGTTCGCGGTGTCCGTGGGGGTAGATCGTGCCGCAGGAGTGCTGGTTGGGGTCGATGAGCGGGGCGAGCGCGACCGGTGCCTGGAGGCGTTCGTCCAGGCCGAGGCGGAGTTCGGACAGGAACGACAGGTCGGGGCGCAGGCCGGTGAGCACGACGACCTCGTCCACCGGGTCCAGGCGGCGGCCGTCGTCGCCGACCAGGACGACGCGGCCGTCGGCGGCGGGCTCGACGGCGTCGGTGCGGAAGCCGGTGACGGCGTCCGCGTGCCCGTCGTCCACGGCGGCCTTCGCGGCGAGGCCGAGGGCGCCGCGCGCGGGGAGCTGGTCGGCGGTCCCGCCGCCGAAGGTCGAGCCGGACAGGCCGCGGCGCAGCACCCATACCGCGTGCGTGCCCGTACCGCCGTCGGCCTCGGCCAGGTCGGCCAGTGCGGCGAGCGCGGTGAAGGCGGAGGCGCCGGAGCCGATGACGGCGGTGCGTTTCCCCGCGTAACGGGCCCGTACGGAAGGGTCGTTGAGGTCCGGTACGCGGTAGGCGACACGGTCGGCCGCCGCGCGCTCGCCGAGGGCCGGGAGCCCGTTGGCGCCCGCGGGGGAGGGCAGGGTCCAGGTGCCGGAGGCGTCGATGACGGCGGAGGCGAGGACGCGCTCCTCACGTCCGTCGGCGAGGACGTAGTCGACGGTGAAGGGCTGCCGCTCGCGGTCGGCGTCCACGATCCGGTCCCGGCCGACGCGGGACACGCCGGTCACCGTGGCGCCGTAGCGGACGGCGTCGCCGAGGACGTCGGCGAGCGGCTGGAGGTAGCGCTCGGCCCAGTCGCCGCCGGTCGGGTACGCCGCCGGGTCGGGCCTGGTCCAGCCGGTGGGGGCGAGCAGCTCCTCGGCGGCGGGGTCGGTCAGCTCGGCCCAGGTGGAGAAGAGCCGTACGTGCGCCCAGCCGCGTACGGCGTGGGCGGCGCGGGGCCCGGCCTCCAGTACCAGGACGGCCTGACCGCGCGCGGTCAGGTGGGCGGCGGCGGCGAGGCCGGTCGGACCGGCTCCGATCACGACGGCGGGCGGGGCGGTGGTGGACGCGCTCACGGTGCTTCCCCTCTGAGGTTTCTGGCTCCCGGAGTCCCGGAGTCCCGGAGTCCCGGAGTCCCGGAGTTCCGGAGTTCCGGAGTTCCGGAGTCCCGGACGCTCGGGAGTCTCGGACGCCCGGACTCTCTGATTCGACATCTGTCGATGTCCTGTGCCGCCAGCGTGGCACCTGAATCGATAACCGTCAAATTAGATGTCCGTCGAATCCGTCGCTCCCGACGTCCGGGCCGCCGCCCTGATTCGACATGTGTCAACATAGACGCATGTCGAAAACCGAGCCGCTCCCCGCGCCTGCGGCGGACACCGCGCCCTGCTGCCCGCCGCTGAGCGAGCGCGCCCTGACGGCCGAGGAGGCCGAGCGGACCGCGGCGATGTTCAAGGCGCTCGGCGACCCCGTACGGCTGCGGCTCTTCTCGCTCATCGCCTCGCACGACGGCGGCGAGGCGTGCGTGTGCGACATCTCCGACGTCGGCGTCTCCCAGCCCACGGTCTCCCACCACCTCAAGAAGCTCCGCGAGGCCGGACTGCTCACCTCCGAGCGGCGCGGGACCTGGGTCTACTACAAGGTCGCGCCGTCCGTCGTGGCGGGCATGGGCAGTCTCCTCGGCCCGCCCGGTGCCGCGCGCCGGTAAGGGCTACGGCCGAGGCCCGCGCCGGGCCGCAGCGGCGGTCAGACGACGATGGAGGTCATGGCGGCCCACAGCAGGGGCGAGTGCTCGACGCGGCCGGTGGCGCGCCAGCGGGTGAGCCGTTCGCGCTGCCAGCCGGTGAAGTGGCGTACGGGGTCCGGGTCTTCGTGGGCGGCGTCCACGGCGAGGACCGCGTCGGTCAGGGGGCGTACGGACTCGGGCAGGCCGCCGAGGCGGTGGAAGGCGAAGCTGGTCGGGAGCGGCCAGCGCGCGGCGGTGACCAGCTCCGCGCCGTTGTGGAGCATCGCGGTCGCCAGCCCGAACGACTCGGCGAAGCGCAGGTCGCCGCCGCTCTCGCAGCCGATGAGGGCGACGCGCGGCGGCGCGGGCCAGATGCGGGCGCCCGGCTCGCCGTCCGCGCGCAGGGGGAGCGTGCCGAGCAGCAGGTCCTTGGCGGACAGCGGCCGGTGGGTGCGGACCGGCTCGGCGAGGCCGTCGGTGCCGGGCCCGCAGCACAGATGCAGGGTGCCGTCCTCGCTCTGGCCGCCCTCGACCGGCGCGCCGCTCACGTGCCCGACGTACATCAGCCGCCGTGGCCGCTTCCGCAGCGCCCCGCTCAGCCAGTCCCGGTCGAGGTCGGTACGGCGGAACGCCTCGGCGGGCGCGGCCACGGACGGTACGACCGCGCCCGCGTCGAGGCGGCGCCGGACGAGGGACAGCAACTCCGGGTCGGAGCCGGGCGGTCCGAGGACCGAGCCGAGCGGGGAGTCGGCCCGGAAGCCGGGCACGCGGGGGTCGAGGACGAGGACGACGGCGCCGGTTTCGCCGTGGGGCACGGCGACGGGGGCGTCGGCGTCCCGAGCGTCGTCGTCCCGAGCGTCGGCGCCCGCGTCGGCGCCCGCGCCGGTGACCCGCGTCCGCCGCAACGACGCCGGTGCGGTCGTCACGACGTCCGCCAGCTCGATGAGCCGTACGTCGCCGGTGTCGTCGACGGCCAGCAGTTCCCAGGGGACCTGCGCCACCCTCGGCGACGGCTGGATACGGATCAGCGGACGGCCCGCCCGCGCCGCGACCTGCCGGATCTGCTCCGTCAGCCCCTCGGGCCACAGCGCCCGGGCCAGCTCCCGCGCGAGCCGGTGCTCGGCCTCGCGGTCGGTCAGCGCGCCCGTGGCGAAGGCGCGCCGCATTCCCTCCGCCCCGTCGCCCGCCCCCGGCAGCGCGGCGGCCAACGCGCCCACCGCGCGGTCGACTTCGTCGGCGGGCCCGTGGCCCGTGCCGAAACCGCGCACTCCGCCGGCCCACGTCCAGGCCATGAACAGGTCGTCGGCGTCGGCCAGCCGGATCTGGACCACCGGGCGGGCCGTGAGGCCGTCGGTGACCCAGAACGGCACCTCCTCCTCGTCCACGATCCGCCGCTGATAGCGGAACTCGGCCGCGGCGACGTACTCCTGGAGCGCGACGCGGCCGGACTCCGCCGACATCCGCACCTTCGGCGGCGGCGCGACGCGCAGTCCCGCGGAGGCGGCGGCGTCCGCCGCCACACCGCCGAGCGTGGGCGCGGAGCCGTCGCGCCCGCCGGGCCCGTAGACCTTCACGGCCGCGCCGGGGAAGACGGCGGGCCCGGCGGCCCCGGTGCGCGTGGCCGACGCCGTCGTACGGTCCAGGGCCAGGGAGGCGCCCGCGCAGCGGTGCTCCACCAGCTCGAACAGGAGCCCCTGGTCCTGGCGTCGTACGGCGAGCCGGAAGGCCAACGCCATGGCGTCGTCGGCGAGTTGGAGCCATTGGCTGCGGGCGTGGGCGGTGGCGAAGTCGTAGCGCGCGGCCTCCAGGGCGAGTGCGGCGGGAAGCGCGAGGGAGAGCGCGGTGCCGACGGACTCCGGCTCGCGGGCGCCGTGGTCCGTGACGTTCAGATTGTGCTCCAGGGTCTTCGCGAGCAGGAGATCGACCTGCGCGCACCGCTCGTACACCTCCCGCGCCTGGTACGCGTCGCGGGCCTGCTGGGCCAGCCGCTTCATCTCGGTGATGTCGCCCCGGTCGTACGCCTGTTGGGCGCCCAGCAGCATGGTGTCGGCGGCGGCGATGACGGCGCCGAGGCGTTCGAAGCGGGCCAGGCTCGACTCCAGCAGGTCTGCGGCGCGGGTGGCGTCGCCCCGCAGACCGGCGAGGTACCCGCGGGCCTGTTCGCAGACCGCCAGGTCACCGAAGCGCTCCTGTTGGGCGAAGACCGCCGCCGCCTCGGCGAACAGCCGCTCCGCGAGGTCCGGTTCGCCCCGGTGCATCGCGGTGTACGCGCGGTGGACGACCAGCGTCCGCTGCTCCCCGACGTCCCCCAGCGCGCGGAAACCGTCCTCCGCGCGGGTGAAGTAGTCCTCGGCCAGGTCGTACCGCCCGGTCGAGGAGCAGATCAGACCGAGGGCGGTCAGGAGGCGGGGCACGGTTTCCAGTACGGGACGTGCGGCGGCCTGCGCTCCGGGTTCCGTCGCGGCCTCCGCTCCGACCTCCGCCCCGGGTTCCGTCGCGGCCTCCTTAGCGGTCTCCGCCACGGTCTCCGGCATCGTGGACAGCAGGGCCGAGGCGTGCTCCTCGGCTCTTCCCCACTCGCCGCGCTCCATCAGCAAGTGGACCCGGTTCAGGCCGAGTTCGGACGCGCGCAGCCCCTCGACGTCCTCGAATTCGGGCAGCCGGAGCGCCGCTTCGTCCAGAGACGCCAGCGCCTCGTCCAGGCGCCCGGACCTGCGCAGCAGGTCGGCCCCGCAGAGCAGCGTCTTCAGCAGCACCTCCAGCCACAGTTGACGGCCGCGCGGTCCCATCGGCTCGGACGCGATGCCGTCCAGGAGGCGGCGGGACCGTTCGACGGCGTCCTGCGCACCGGTCAGGTCGGTGGCGGTGAGCCGGACGCTCGCGAGGTCGGAGAGCAGATGCGCCCGGAGGAACCGCACGTCGGGCGAGTCCTCGACGGACTCGGCCAGCGCGAGCAGTTGCTCGTACACGCCGGACGCGGCCCCGTGATCCGCGGCCAGTTGGTGCTCCTGCGCCAGCGCGAAGCCGGAGTCGAACGGCTCCCCGTAGAGCTGTATCACCTCCGCGTCCGGCCCGGCGCTCCCCTCGTCACCTGTCGTCATGCGTCAGTAGTCCTCACCCGTGGTGGTGGCGGCGACGATCTCGGCGAGGAAGGGGGCCGAGGGCGTGACGCGGGCCGACGCGTCGTACGGCGCCGTGCCCTCGGCCGGTCGGGCCGCCGCGCTCACGAGGCGGTCCCGGACCAGCGCGCGGACCGCCTCACGGTCGGCGTGGCCTTCCGGGCCCGGACCGGGGTCGAAGCCCGGCAGCAGTACGGCGACCTCGAAGCGCGGCGTCAACTCCCCTGTGGACAGGCCCGGTTCCAGATCCGCGCGGCCGGTCCACACGTCGTCCCGCCGGGTGAGGGGCGCGCGGACCGGGAGCCCGCCGTTGACCCGTACCTCCGCGACGAGGGGCGCACCGCCGACGGGCGCCGCGATGTGCGCGACGACCTCGACCTCGATCCGGCGCCGCCCGCCGAGCGCGCGCGCCGTCCAGGACACCGCCGACTCGGCGGCGTCCACGAACCCGGGCGGGTAGCGGCGCCAGTCGTTGGTCCCGGTGCCCCGGGCGATCACCCGGCCGCCGACGGCGAGGGGTTCGCCCGCCGCGAGGGTGTAGCCGAGGCGGGAGGCGAAGAGCGCGCCGGGGGTGAGGGGCGCGGGTGCCGTACGGTCCGCGTCCAGGTCCGCAACCTGGTCCTGGTCCTGGTCCGCAACCTGGTCCTGGTCCGCGTCCAGCTCTGCGCGGAGGCGGCGCAGCTCCGGTCCGTCGAGACCGGCGCCGTCGGCCGCGCCGTCGATCAGCCGCAGCACGCTCTCCAGGTGACGCGCGGTGTGCCCGGACCGCGGCTCCGCGCGCCACCACCGCACGAGCGGGTCGAGAGCGGCCTGATGGTCCTCGATCAGTTCCGCCACGCAGTCGTCCGGCTGGTCCCCGCGGTCGTCGAACAGCTCCTGGCACCGGTGGGTGAGCGCGGCCAACTCCAGCCCGAGGACGTCCGGTTCGAGCGCCGGAATCCCGTCCGCGTACGACGCCGGCCACCACCGGGAGGCCCAGTGCCCGAAGGCGAGGCGGGCGGCGGCGTCCGCCAGAGCGGTTCCGTCGCCGGTCACCCGCGCTGGTGCCGGGCCCGCGACCGTGTCCCCGGCCGCCTCGCCTGTCGTCTCCCCGGCCCCCTCTCCGCCCGCGCAGGACCGCACGGCAGCGGCGGCGCGCTCGCCGTACACCGCCCAGAGCCACTGCTGCGCGCGCTCCACGTCGTCCACCTCGGCCACCGGCAGGACCGGGTCCCCGAGGACGGGCCAGAGCAGGACCGCGCCCGCGACGTCGAGGACGGCTTCGGTGAAGCCGGGGCCGGGGCTGGGGCTGGGGTCCGGGCCGAGCGGGTCGCCGCCGTTACCGGCAGGGGAGCCGTCGGGAGGGCTGGGGGAAGGGCCGGGACCGGCGGTGATCCGTACCGCCCCGTCCTCGCCCCGCGTGACGTAGAGGTCCGCGCCTGCCGCCATCACGCGCTCCTCGGCTCGGCCGCTTCCGCGGCGGCGCCCGCCGACAGGCTCCGCAGCGCCGACCTCACCCTCGCGCGGTGGTCCATCATCACCGAGCGCGCGACCCCGTCGAGCACCGCCCAGGCCGCTCCGGCGTCCGCCAGCGGCGCCCCGTGGACGTCCCGGCCGTGCAGCCGTACCCACAGCCGCCGCATGTACGCGGCCCACGGCGCGCGGAGGTCGTGCGCGAGGGCGTCCAGGACCCCGCCGTCCGGGTCGGGCCGAGGGGAGACCGTCATCCTGCGGGCGCGCAGGACCGAAGCCTCGCGCCGCCAGCGGCTGTTGACGGCCCGGTGCGCGGCCGTCCGCCCCAGCGCGGATTCGCCGCTGCCCAGCGGGTCGAGGCCGACGGCGAGCCGCCCGCCCAGGACCACGGCGACCCGCAGGCTCTCGTCGTACAGACCGAGCGGGGCGCAACCGCGGCCGACCTCCCGGTCCACGAGGTCCGGCACAGCGGGTAGTTCGTCGCGCCGGGCCGACGACTGGAGGACGACGAAGAGCCGTTCGAAGAGCGTACGGTCCAGCGGCGCGGGAAGCGTGGCCGTCGAAGCGCCCCGTCCCACCTCGGGACACGGCGGCGACTGCCGTGCGGTGAGCCCGAGATGAGGCGGCAGATCGGCCCGGCCCCACACCCCGTCGCCCGCGTCCGCCGCCCACAGCGCCCGGCCGAAGGACGCGCCGTGGCCCGCCTCGACCATGGCCGCGTACGGCGCCGAATTCCGCGACCGGTCAGGGGCGTTGCTGCTGCCGTTGCCGATGCCGCCGGACTCCAGCACCTCGGCCGCCGCGACGGCCGCCGTGAACGCGTCGGCGGCGGGGGCCGGTTGACCGCTTTTCCAGCGGGCGGCCAACTCCCTTTCGAGGCGGGCGCGTCGGACGCCGTCCGCCAGGTGCTCCTTCAGCGCCTCCACCGTGCGTCCGCCGGCCGTGTCGGCCACGTCCTCCACGACGTCCCTGGCCACCGCGTCCGCACCGGCCGCGGGCGGCCCGTGTTCCGTGGCCAGTTCGAAGCAGCGCTGGAAGTACAGGTCCTGGGGGTTGCCGGCCACGACGCCCAGCGCCCTGCGGGTCCTCTTGAGCAGCGTGAACCACCGCGCCGTCGCCTCCAGCCGCCCGCCGGACTCCCGGATCAGCGCCTCCAGCCGCGCGGCCTGCTCCGGCAGGAGGAAGTCCGCCGCGAATTCGGGGTGCAGCGCCGGCCGGACGATCAGCGGCAGCACGATCAGCTTGACCGTCCTGGTCAACGGCGCCCCGCCGGGGCCGCTCAGCGATTCCAGCCCGGGCCCGAGGGCACGCCACGCCCGGTCGATGACCATGGCGCGCGCTCGGGCCGGGGCGCCGGTCGGCTGGCTGGCAGGCGGCATGTGAGGAGCGTACGTCGTACGGAATCGGGCTGGCGAACCTGGGATCGGTAGGTGTTCCCGGCCGCCTAGCGTCCCTGTCGTCAGCCCGTCGACCCCCGTCTCCGTACCGCACCGGGTGCGCGTCGGGCGTGCACAGGCCGTGCACAGGGCGTGCGCCGGGCGGCACGGGACCGGGCATCACCAGAAGGAGCAGCCGTCATGGGAATCTTCAGGAAGCGCCGCCAGAGCCGCGAGGAGCGGGCGGCCGAGATCGCCGGCAAGGTGGCCAGCGGCAAGGGCTTCTACGGCCGTACCACCCGCGCGTTCCTCGGCGAGGAGGACTTCAGCCGGGTCCAGCAGTCCATCGGGGCGTACAACTCCGGCCTCGACGTACAGCAGTTGCTCGCGGCCGGGGCGCCGACCACCCCCGCCGTGGTCGTGTCGATCACCGACACCGGCAGGCTCGTCAACTTCGACCCGGTGGTCGACCTGGTCCTCCAGCCGAACGGGACCGCCGACCGGATCGCGCTCCAGACCATCGTCTCCAAGCTGCGGATTCCGCGCGCCGGGGACCAGGTGCTGCTGGTGGCGGACCCCGCCCGGCCCGGCGGCTACCTGTACGCCGGGGACGGGGTCACGCCGTGAGGGCCGCTCGTACTCCGGCGCCGTGCCCCGTCCCGGTCCCGACGCCGACGCGCCCGCCGACGTCCGCGTCCGCGCCAGCATCCGCGTCCGTGTTCGTGTCCGCGTAGGAAACTCTCCGGGGAGGGGCACATGCGGAGCTACGCCGGTGCGTTCATCGGCAATCTCCTCTTCACCGCGGTCTGCTGCATCGCGGGCCCGTTCTTCCTGCTGATGGGGCTCCAGATATGGCACGGCGGGACCGACCGGGGCGCCGCGCTGGTCTGCCTCGGCGTCGGCCTGGCCGGCACGGTCACGATTCCCGTCGCGGCCTACACGTCCACGCGGCAGGGGTTCCCCCGGATCACGCGCCGGGACCGGGCGAAGGACGCGAGTGTCCGCTACGACGACGACACTCTCGTGATGCTGTCGCCGGAGTCCCCCAAAGGCCCGGCGCGGGCGTGGCTGGCGCGGGCCGACGTCCTGGAGGCGTCATTGGTGCGCTACAGCCCCGACGGCGAGGCCACCTTCACGAAGCACTTCGGCAACTACACGCCCGACGAGTTCACGCCGCTGATCCGGCTGGGGCTGCGGGTGCACGGCGTCGAGGGCGCCGACCCGTTCGAGGTCACGCGGGAGTGGCGGGTGCCGTCCATGTGCCTGTCCGCCGTGACGGCCGGGCGCCTGGTCGTCCTCGTCCACCCGGCCCCTTCCACCGGACCTGCCGCCGGACCTCCCGGCTCCTCGGACGCCGTCCCCGGCACAGCCTCGGACGCCGCCCCGGCCACCCCCGGCGAGATCACCCCCCAGTGGCCGCGCAGCCTGCTGCTCGCGGGGACGAGGACCAGCCGGATGCTCGACCTCGACGGCCACCGCACCGACGTCACCCGGCGCCCCGGCCGCCTGCTGGAGCAGATGCGGATCTCACGGGCGGCCGGAGGAGTCGTGATGACCGGCGACACCATCGACCTCCGGCGACTGGACCCGCACACGGCCGGTCGCTACACCGCCCTGGCCGAGCGAATCCGCGCCCACCCCGAGGACCGCGCACCGGTCACGGAACCGGGGGAGGAGTCCCGCTGGATCGTGGACGAACTGCCCGGCCCCACGGGCGAGTTCGGCTCCTCGGGCCGCCGCTGGTCCCGCCGTGGCGGCCACCTGATCCGCGCCCGCTTCGTCGAACTGCGCGGCACGACCACCTTCCAGGACCACGGCCCGGTCCTCGACACCGTCGTCCGCGTCCAGCCGGAGGACGGCACGCCCCCGTTCGACGCCGCCCGCCGCCTGACCCTCCCGATGAACTACCTCGCCGTCCTCCACCGCACCCGGGACGTCGTCCTGTGCGTCGCCCCGCGCGGCACGTCCTACGTCGTCGACTGGCCCCGCACCAACCTCCTCGCGGGCGTCACCCCCGCCAAGGTCATCACCCCCGACTCGGCCGAACTCCCCCTCACCGGCCGCCCCGACCTCATCTGGCCCCTGATGACCCTCCTCGCCGCCCACGGCCTGTCCGCCCCCGCCCCCACCCTCGACCTCCGCCGCCGCCGTATGGCCCCCATCGCGCCGTTCGCCCTGCGGATACTGGACTCGGCACCTCCCCGCTGACCCCGGAAGCCGAGACCCGCCGAGTGTCCGGCCCGCGTCGGCGGCCGAGGTCGAGAAGGCGGGCGAAGTCGGCGCGG
Organism: Streptomyces sp. NPDC008079; assembly: GCF_042957385.1. Taxonomy (NCBI): domain Bacteria; kingdom Bacillati; phylum Actinomycetota; class Actinomycetes; order Kitasatosporales; family Streptomycetaceae; genus Streptomyces; species Streptomyces sp. NPDC008079. Next base: position 131,713 of record NZ_JBIBIC010000001.1, on the reverse strand, counting down.
GCCTCCCACCGCGCCGCCTCCGCCGAGGCAACCGCCCCTGCCGGAAACAGCCGTTAGAGGCGGCGGCCCAGCAAGTGGGCGTCGAGGAAGCCCCGTTCGGAGACCGGGTCGTGGACCAGCCGGGCGAGGTTGAACAGCCCCGCCCCGGCGAGGAGTTCGGCGAAGCGGTCCACCGGCCAGCTGTAGGCGGGCGAGACCTTGTGGTCGAAGCGGACCGGCTCCGGCCCTTCGGTGGCGAAGAAGGAGGCCATGAGCAGGCCGCCCGGGGCCAGGACGCGTACCTGTTCCGCGAGGAGCGCGGGCACTTCCTCCGGCGGGGTGTGGATCATCGAGTAGTGCGCCAGCACGCCGCCCAGTGCCCCGTCCTCGACCGGCAGCGCCTCCATCCGCGCCTCGTCGAACCGCAGCGCCGGATGAGCGCGCCGGGCGTGGCCGACCATGCCGGGTGAGAGGTCGAGCCCGAAGGCGTCCAGCCCCAGGTCGTGCAGCATGGCCGTCATGTGCCCCGGCCCGCAGCCGAGGTCGGCCGTCCGCACGTTCCCCGTCCCGCGCACCAACTCGGCGAAGGTGCCGAGCATGCCCCGCGCGAACGGCTGCGTCTCCAGCCGGTCGGCGAACAACGACGCGTACAGCTCGACGACCCCGTCGTAGGCCGCCCTGGTCCCGTCCTGGTGTTCCGCCACGCGAAGGAAGCTAACACCTCCGCCACCGCCGCCGCCCCCGGGTGACAGGCCCCGCCCGGCGCTCACGGACGGCCCCGCCCGGCGCTCACGGACGGCCCCGCCCGGGGCTCAGGGGCGGCCCCGCCCCACCCCGTCCACCTGGACTTTTACGGGCCTGGGGCCGTTCGACTGGGCCGCTCACCACAACGGCCGAACCTGGCCCCGTCGGTCACGGTTCGTGTCCGCCGCCGGCCCGATCCTGGCGGCGGACCGCATCTGCCCAGGCCGTGGGCAGGGGGCCATCTCGCCGACCCATCTCCCGAAGGGGAACGATGAAGCGCATTCTCACGCTCACTCACGCCGCCTGGACCGCCGCAGCAGTGGCGGGCTCCATGGCGGTGTTCGCCCTCCCGTCCGCGTCGGCGGCGGCGTCGCCCGCCCCGTATCCCAGCGGTTCCGAGGGTCCGGTGTTCGTCCAGACGGACAACACCGCCCACAACGAGGTCGTCGCCTACCACCGCGCCCCCGACGGCTCCCTCAGCCGACGCGGCACCTTCGCCACCGGCGGCAAGGGCGGTGTCCTCGACGGCTCGGTCGTCGACCACCTCGCCTCGCAGGGCTCGCTCGTCCACGACTGCGCGCACCACCTGCTCTTCGCCGTCAACGCGGGCAGCGACACCGTCACCGTCTTCTCGGTCGACGGCGAGAGGCTCCACCGCGAGCAGGTCATCACCTCCGGCGGACGTTTCCCCGTCAGCCTCACCGTCCACAACGACCGGGTCTACGTCCTCAACGCCCGCGACGGCGGCTCCGTCCAGGGCTACCGGATCGCCGGGGGCAAGAGGCTGGAGCGCGTCGGCGGGTGGAGGCGGGAGCTCCACCTCGACACCACGACGGCGCCGGAGTTCACCCACACCCCCGGCCAGGTGTCCTTCACCCCCGACGGGTCCCGACTGATCGTCACCACGAAGGCCGGCGGCAGCAGCGTCGACGTCTTCCGCGTGAGCCCGTCCGGCGCCCCGTCCGCCCGTCCCGTCGTGAACGTGGAGAACGGGGCGGTCCCCTTCGGCTTCACCTTCGACAGCCGTGGCCGCCTGGTCGTCACCGACGCGGGGACCAACGCCGTGCTGACCTTCGCGGTCCGCGAGGACGGCCACGTCGTCCGGCTCGACAAGGTGCTCACCGGCGAGCAGGCCACCTGTTGGATCTCCCGCGCCGGGGACCGCTTCTACGCCTCCAACGCCGGCAGCAACGCGGTCTCCGGCTTCCGGCAGACCCGCCGGGCGACGCTCGAACCGCTCGGCACCACCGCGACCGGCGCGGGTTCCACGGACTCCGCCGTCACCCCCGACGAGCACTTCCTGTACGTCCAGACCGGCGGTACGGGCGGTGTCGACGCCTTCCGCGTCGAGCGGGACGGCTCGCTCCACAAGGTCGGCACCGTCATCGTCCCGGACGCCGTCGGAGGCGAGGGAATCGTCGCCCTGTAGAGCCCGGGACCGCCTGTAAGACCCGGGACCGCCCGGAGAGTCACCGCCGGGCGGCACCCGAACCGGAGCGCGCCGCGCGGAGCACTCCGCGCGCCGCGCGGCACGGGCCCGCCGAAGCGGCTTTTCGGCGGGCCCCACGGCGTTCTCGGCGGTGACGACCGCCCGCCGCCGCCCGGGGGGGGTCTTGACAAGGCCCGCCACCTGGCACGTACGTTCATTCCGCACCGTCAACCCGCATCACGCGGCCGGAGCGTTCTCCCGGCCGCGTCGCTGTGCCCGGCTTTCACGGCCGGGCCGATCGGAGTCGTCGTGAAGGGATCGCGCGCCGTATCGGTCGGGGCCGCCCTTCTGCGGCCCGGCCGGACGAAGCGTCGGCACGTCGATCTGTGCCGGATCCACACCACGCTCTGTCGCTGACGATCCGCCGTCCACGACGGCTTTCTCCCCCTCTTCTCCGGGTACCGCCGCGCGTTGTCGCGCGCCTCCGCACCTCGCGGCAGCACGTCCGCACCCCGCGGCAGCACGTCCGCGCACAGGGGCGGGCACCCGCGCCGTCCGTCGGCTCGCGCCGGAGAAGACCCCGATCCTCAGCCACATGACGCACCGGTGCCGTCGCCGCCGGTGAGAAGGGACGACCTGTGAGCGCGCAGCCTCCGAGGACGCTGAAGACCGTGACCGGGGCCGGCGGTGTGTCGGAGACGTACGACCTGGCCGTCGACCCGGAGCGGTCCACCCTGGACACCGCCGTGCGGGTCGCGGCGCTCGCCGAGGCGGCGCGGATCGACGCGCTGTTCACCGCCGACCTGCTGAGCTTCGGTGCGCAGGGCGCGATCGGCTCGCAGGAGCCGCTGGTGTTCGTGTCGGCCCTGAGCCAGGCCACGTCGCGGATCGGCCTGATCGCGACCGTGTCGAGCACCTTCCACCACCCGTACAACCTGGCGCGCCTGTTCGGCACGCTCGACCACGTCAGCAACGGCCGGGCCGCGTGGAATCTGGTGACCTCCTCACTCGGCGAGGAGAACTTCGGACCCGGCGCGCTGCCCAGCCCCGAGGAGCGTTACGCGCGCGCCGCGGAGACGCTCGAGGTCGTCAACGCGCTGTGGGACAGCTGGAAACCGGGCGCGCTGACGCGCGGGCCGGACGGCGCGGCGGTGCTGGACCCCGCCAAGGTCCGGCCCGTCGACCACCGCGGCCCGTACTTCTCGGTGGCCGGTCCGCTGAACATCCCGCCGCTGCCGCAGCGCCGCCCGGTGCAGTTCCAGGCCGGGCAGTCCGAAGCGGGCCGGGCACTGGGCGCGCGGTACGCCGAGGTGGTGTTCACCTCGCTGCCCACGCTGGACGTCGCGCTGGACTTCACCCGCCGCATCCGCGCCCAGGCGGCGGAGTTCGGCCGCCCCGGCGGACTGCCGCTGATCTTCAGCTCCTTCCACGCCACCTACGGCGCGACGGAGGAGGAAGCGCGCCGACTGGTGCGCGAGCGGCGCGAGTCGATCGACTTCGAGCGCGGCCGGGCGCAGGTGGCCGACATGCTCGGCGGCGGCGTCGACCTCTCGGAACTGCCCCTGGACGCGAAGCTGCCGGACAGCCTGCTGCCGGACGTCACGTCGGTGAACCGGCGGCGCGGCCGGGTCGACATCTTCGTCGGATACGCCCGACAGGGCTACACGCTGCGGGAGTTGATCGTCGCCGCGCAGGACACCGGCCACTGGGCCGCCGCGGGCACGCCGGAGCAACTGGCCGACGCGGTCGAGGAGCGCTTCCGGGCCGGAGTGCTGGACGTCATCACGCTCGGCGGCCTCGCCGACCCGCGCGAGCACGACTTCGTCGTCAACGGCCTGCTGCACGAGCTGCGCAAGCGGAAGGTCGTCGCCGAGGACTACGCCGGGAGGACGTTGCGCGAGAACTTGGGGCTCGAACTGCCCTCGTGAGACGCCCGGTTCGCCTTCCGCTCCCACCGACTGTCACCGCTTGTCACCGAATTTGACCATCTGCCACCGCCCGTCCACCCCGACGAAAGGCCCTGCCGTGCCCGTTGAATTCCTCGGTATCGCCGCCACGAACGACGGCTCCGAGACCACACCGCGCAGCGGCGCGTCCTTCGACAAGGACTACACGCTGCGACTCGCCCGCGCCCACGAGGACCACGGCTGGGACCGGGTGCTGTTCGCGTACAGCTCCGCCTCGCCGGAGCCCGGTACGGCCGCGGCGTACATCGCCGCGCGCACCGAACGCCTGGAGATCCTGCTCGCGCACCGCCCCAACGTGTCGTATCCGACCTTCGCCGCACGGGAGTTCGCGACCCTCGACGCGATCAGCGACGGCCGGCTCGCCGTGCACTTCATCACCGGGGGCAGCGACCACGAGCAGCAGCGCGAGGGCGACGTCCTGAGCAAGGACGAGCGGTACGCGCGCACCCGTGAGTACATCGAGATCGTCAAACGCGTGTGGACCGAGCACGAGGCGTTCGACCACGAGGGCGCGCACTACCGCTTCCGCGACTACGTCTCCGACGTGTTCCCGGTGCGGCAGCCGCACCCGGACGTCTCCTTCGGCGGTTCGTCGCCCGCCGCGTACGCCGCCGGTGGCGCCGTCGCCGACATCTACGCGCTGTGGGGCGAGCCGCTGGCCGAGACCGCCCAGCAGATCGAGGCGGTGAAGGCCGCCGCGCTGGCCGCGGGGCGCGGCACCCCGCCGCGTATCCAGGTCGCCTTCCGGCCGATCATCGCGCCCACCGAGGAACTGGCCTGGGAGAAGGCGCACCGCACGGTCGCCGCCATCGAGCAGCGCCGGGCGGCGGGCGCGTGGCGGCGGCGCGGCGGCGACGCCCCGCAGAACACCGGTTCGCAGCGGCTGATCGGCATCGCGGAGCAGGGCGAGCGCTACGACCGCGCGCTGTGGACCCGCACCGCGGCGGTCACCGGGGGAGCGGGCAACTCCAACGCCCTGGTCGGCACGCCGGAGACCGTCGCGCGGGCGCTGCTCGACTACATCGACCTCGGCGTCGATATCATCTCCGCGCGCGGCTACGACCTGCTGGGCGACGCCATCGACTTCGGCCGCCACGTCATTCCGCTGGTACGGGCGGAGGTCGCCCGGCGCGACGCCGAGCGGGCGGCGGGGCCGGTGCCGGCGGGGCGGTGACGGCACGGCTGTGACGGCGGGGCGGTGACGGCAGGCACCGGGCGGATCGGCGTACGGGTGCGCGGGCCGTGCCGCTGACCCCGCTCCCGGGGTGCGCGGTCCGTGCCGCCGACCCCGCTCCCGCCACCTCCCGGCGCCCACCACTCAAGGAGATCGCATGGCCAGATACGAGTCGGTGCTCGACGCCATCGGCGGGACACCGTTGATCCGCCTCACCCGCGCCGCCGAAGGACTGCGCCCGCGCGTGTACGTCAAACCGGAGTGGCACAACCCCGGCGGCAGCGTGAAGGACCGGGCCGCGCTGTCGATGCTCCGCAGGGCGGAGGCGGACGGCTCGTTGCGTCCGGGAGGCACCGTGGTGGAGGTGACCAGCGGCAACACCGGCATCGGCCTGGCGCTGGCCGCCGCCCACCTCGGCTACCGGACGGTGGTCTTCACCGGCTCCGCGACCTCGCGCGAGAAGCGGGACCAACTCGCCGCCTACGGAGCCGAGGTGCGGCTGGTCGACGCCTTCGTCCCGCGCGACCACCCGGACAGCATGCGCTCGCAGGGCACGCGGTTCGCCGCCGGGACGCCGGGCGCCTGGTTCGTCGACCAGTACGACAACCCGGCCAATCCGGCCGCCCATTACGCCACCACCGGCCCCGAGATCTGGACGGACACCGAGGGCGCGGTCACCCACTTCGTCGCCACCGTCGGCACCGGCGGCACGATCTCCGGGACCGGCCGTTACCTCAGGGAGGTGAGCGGAGGCCGGGTCCGGGTGATCGGCGCGGACCCCGTCACCTCGATGTACGCGGGCGGCGACGGCAGCCAGAAGTACATCGAGGGCGCGGGCCACTTCCTGCACCCCGAGGCCACGGCCGACGTCTGGCCGCTCGCCCTCGACTCCGCCGTGATCGACCGCTACCTCGCCGTCGGGGACCAGGACGCGATCGACGCCGTGCGGCGGCTGGCCCGTACCGAGGGCATCCTCGCGGGCGGCTCGTCGGGCGTCGCGCTCGCGGCGGCCCTGCGGGTGGCCGAACACCTCACCGAGGACGACACCGTGGTGGCCCTGCTGCCGGACTCGGGCCGGGCCTACCTGTCGACGTACTTCAACGACGACTGGCTCACCGCCAACGGCTTCCGAGGCGCGGCCCCGGCCGACGGCCCGACCGTCGGCGACCACGCCACCCCGGCGCCGGTGGTGGAGCGGGACGAGGACCCGGCCGACGCCGTACGGCGGCTCACCGCGGACGGCCTCGGCGACGACGACGTGGTGCTGGTCGCGTACCGCCGCGACCGTCGCCTGCTGGCCCCCCACCCCACCGACCTCCTCGGCTGGACCACCCCCGCCCGCCTCCGCACCGCCCCGACCGTCGCCGAATCCGCCCAACCCCTCGCCCCCCGCCTCGGCGCCGCCCTCCCCCTCACCGCCCCCGCCGTCACCGCCTGGCCCCCCTCCGCCGCCCCCATCGCCCCCGTCCTCACCCAAGGCCGCGCCACCCACACCGTCCCCCGGCACTCTCTGCGCACCCCATCCGAACCCGCCCCGTCATTTGATCTGAGCGGATGAGTGAGGAGTCGCCACCACAGGTGTTCTCCAACCGCTGGGCCGACGCGGCCGGTCCGAGCGGGCCCGGTCCGTCCCGCGACCGATGCGGGTGCATCGAGCGGACCGGTACGGGACCGCGGCGGCCCGCCCCCAGTTGCCGCCGTCGCGGTAATTGCTCGGACCGGAGCCGCCTACTTCACGCGGACGTAGGTCTCCGGGCCGTTGGAGTCGATGTGGCGGCTGTCGGAGGTGAACCACACGACGACCCAGGTGCCGCTGCGAGTCGACTTGCCGCGCAGGTGGTAGGCGCCTTTGGAGTCGGTCTTCACGCGGGTGACGTAGTGCCAGGTCTTGCTGCCCGCGGGCCGGAATTCCAGGTACGCGTAACTGCGGGAGATTCCGGACCACTTGCCGGAGGTGCTCCGCTGCTGGAGGTGGCCGCCGAAGGTGACGTAGGTGTTCTTGCGCACCGTGGTGCGGCTGGGCTTGCCGCCGGTGACGCGGGTCGGGGTGCGGTAGATCTTGACGGCCGCGCTGTAGGAGGGCGAGAAGTCCGGGGTGCCGGGGAAGTACGCCCGCCAGTAGCCGTTCGCCTGGCCGCCGTAGGTCGCGTAGGTCATGAACTCGTCGCCGGGGAGGCCCTGGCGGCCGATCCGGGTGGTGCCGACGGTGTGCCAGGACTTGCCGTTGGACGAGTACTGGATCGTCATGGAGTGCGTGTTGTTCGCGAACTCCGATCCGTACAGGTCGAGATGGCCGTCGATCACCGCCTCGCCGTACTCGTCCTCGCTGACGCGGAACGGGGTGACGCGGCTGGGCGTCGGGATGTGCACGTGGACCGGCGTCGTGCTGTTGTCGGTGGGCAGGAGGAAGGGGTCGTAGTTCCAGTAGTTGCAGAAGTAGTACGAGCCCGCGGTGCCGGTCGTGACGGTGAAGGTGCCGTCGGCCCTGGTCCTGGCCGTGGCGTCGAAGTACGCCGGTCCCTGGGTGTAGATCTTCTGGCCCGGCGTGCCCACCCACGCGGACCCGGCCTTCCGCTCGTACACGCCCGTGATCGTGGTCCGGCCGCCCCGGGGGACGTTGACGTCGGTCTTGCTCAGGACGCGGATCCGGGTGGTCTCCGCCTTCGCCCGCACGGTGAGCGGGGTCTGGTCGCTGCCGTCGAGGAAGTACGGGTAGCCCGCGGTGGCGGTGCCGTCGGCGCCCGCCGTCCGGTAGGTGACGTCGCCCTTCACCGTGACCGGCGCGCTGACCCGCCCGTCCGCCCGCGCGGTGGCGACGGCGACCGTATCCACCCCGCCCCCGAGGTCCGGGTTGGTCAGGTCGACCGACACACCGGCCGGGTCGAGCGCCGCGCCCGTGCTGGGGTCGGTGACGGTGACCGGGGCCGAGACGGCGTACGAGCGGTGCTCGTAGTCCACCGAGCCGCGGTCGGCCGAGAGCTTCCCGACGGACACTTGCGCCGCGTACGTGAACTGGCCCGCGTCCGGGAAGTGTTCGACCTCTCCCCGGCTGTCCGTGATGTCCACGGAGATGTCGTAGACGCCCATCGCGGGAAGGGCGATGCGCTGCGCCGCCGTCCGGTCGTTGTAGAGGTACGGACTGGTCACGAAGGCCGATGTCGTACCGGCGTCCGGCGCGTCCGCGGGCGCACCGTGCGGACGGTAGTGCGCGGTGATGCCCGCGACCGCCGAGGTGTCGCTGTACACGGACACCGAGAGTTTCCAGTGGTCGGACCAGGAGTTGCCGACTCTGTACACCTGGAAGCGGTGCGGGGGCGGGGTGGTCTCGGCCGGGTCGGGCGTCCCGCTCCCTGACGGCTCCGGACTCGCGGTGTCCGTGGGCGTGGGTGTGGGCGCGTCCGTGGGCGGGTCCGTAGGCCCAGGCGGGTCCGTGGGCGTGTCGCCGACGGTGCCGGTGGGCGTGCCGGTGCCTGTGCCGGTGGGCGTGCCGGTCGCGGTGGCGGTCGGCGTGTCCGTCGGACCGGGGCTCGCCGCGCCGGACGGGCTCGCGGTGGCACCCGGCACCGCGTCGTACGGCGCCGCCGTCCCGGAGTCGGCGGCGGTCGCCGGAAGCGCGAGCGCGGCCGTCAGCAGTGCGCCGGCCGTCACGGCAGGCAGAAGAGCGCGAAGTCTCACTCGGTGTATCCCCCCAAGGAAAACGAGTACCCCTGCCGCCCGCGCCATCCCGGCGCCGATAGCGGACATGTACGGGTCAGCCAATCCTAGAGCCGGCCCCCGGCACCGCCGCGCACTGGGTCCGGGGCACGCCGATGACGGCGGGCGCGACGCATCTGCACATCAGCGCCGCGTACCCGGTGTACGGACAGATCATGGTGCAGGCGCAGTTGGTGGACGGTGCGACCGGCAAGGACATCGCGGGCTCCTCCACCAACCGCTCGACGAGCGACCTGATCGTGAATCAGCCGTATTTCAAGCCCAGTTGGACCGATGGGGGCGTCACCTCGTACAGCGCGAGCCCGCAGATCGCCACCGGGGCGCCGCACGCCGTGACCGAGCGGCTGAACATCCGGATCGTCTGGTTGAGCCCGGCGTCCGCGCACACGACGAGCACCCAAGTGGTCTTTACGGCAGCCCAGATCGCCGCAGCCGGATACCCGCCCGAGCAGCTCGAGAACGCCGTTGCGGTCCGGTCCAGCGCCGACGGACAGAACTACGCGGTCAAGCCCTGGACGCCGGGTGCCGACGGGTCGTTGAGCATCGACCTTCCGCCGGTCGACTGGCGCGCCGACGTCACCCAGTCGCAGTACCTGAGCTTCAAGGTGGCCTGGGGCCTGCCCGCGGGCAGGCTCGTCGGCACGATCGAGGTCCGCGACCCGCAAGGGTGGCAGTACGTCGGCGCCACGCAGACCCTGCGCCCCACTGCCGACGTGCGGCCCGCGGAACTCGTCCCCAGCGTCTTCGGGCGGGACGCCAAAGGCGATCTGTGGCTCATCCCCGGTGCCAGGGGGCCGGTTCGTCCGCGTACTACGACGCCCGCAGTCTGGTCGGCGGCGGCTGGGGCGGCAACACCGCGCTGACCTCATCGCCCGTGACGCAGCAGGGGAGTTGTGGCTCTACGCCGGTACGGGCAACGCCGCCGACCCGTACGCGCGGCGCGTCCCGGTCGGCCCCGGCTGGAACGCCTACACCCGCCTCCTCGGCACCGGCGACCTCCGCCTCGACGGCCACGACGACCTCATCGCCACCGGCCCCACCGGCCTCTTGGTACTACGAAGGCACCGGCAACCCCGCCGCCCCCTTCAAGCCCCGCCTCAAGATCAGCGACGGGTGGCAGGCGCACAACACCCTCCTCTGACCGGCCCTTTAACCGCTGCGCGGGGTACGGACGGGGCGATGGCGACGTCGGCGGGGAGTTCCGCGCCGAGCGTCTGGCCAGGGTGCCGATCCGGTCGGCCCGCCGGGGGTTCGGGTTCTACCGGCCTCGGGCCTGTTCCATGTTGGCCCGGTGAGGACGGGAGAGCCAGTCCGCGTGCGGGCCCAGGCGCGCGTCGACCGGGTCGTCTCCTCGCCGGAGCGCGTCGATGTAGGCACGCTCGGCGGCGAAGCGGGCCGCCACCTCGCGGCCTTCGGCAACGGAGCCGTGGCCGGGGACCACGACGTCGGCCTGCCCGGCAGCCTCGGCCAGCCGGTCGAGAGCGCTTTCGTAGGCTCCCACCTGATCGTCCTGGCGAGCGTCGAAGAGCGGGATCAGGACGTCGGAGAGCATGTCGCCGACGAGCAGGACGCCGCGGTCCGCCAGCAGGACCGAGGCGTGGCCGACAGCGTGCGCCTGGTGCTCGATGACCTGGCCCGGCACCGCTCCGCCGTCGGCGGGCAGCGGGGTGACGAGCGCGACGAGGTCGAGGGGTACGCCGGACGCGCTCTCCGCCGCCATCGCCTGCGCCCGCTCCCGGGCCTGACCGGCAACGGCGGCGGCGGCGGTGGTCGCGTAGCGCGGCACATCACCGAACCGGGAGTGCCACAGCAGATGGTCCCAGTGCGGATGGGTGCAGAACCCGGCCACCACCGGAATGCCGAGCCCGTCCACATCATCGGCGAGCTGGTCCAACTCGGAACCGTCGATGCCGGGATCGATCAGGACCAGCCCGTCCTCGCCGCGCACCACGATCGAATTGGACCAGACCCAGTCGCTCTGCCGCACCCAGACACCGTCGGCCACCTGCTTCAGCTTGCCCATCTCTGCTCCCATCGCTTGCCTGCACCACTGAGACTGCTGCCCGCGGCCGAACTCATCGCTCCCATCGCCGCCCGCCGCGACGGATTCAGCGCGAATGGCCCCAGCTCCTCGACCTGGCGCTTATCAAGGGAGCGGACTGCTCCTCGTCCTGGCCGACCGCCGCGCCGGTCATGCGCCGTACGGCGAAGCTCGGGATCGGCGAGGACGGCACGGTCGTCAGCAGGACGGACTTCGTCTGGGGCGGTACGTACGCGACTGGCCGAGCAGATCGTCTCCACCGGCTACGGCCACGGCTCCGGCTCCGGCTACGGCACGGTCGCCGTCACGACCTGGGACGCCCTGCCCGGCAGTCATCGACCGGTCGGCCATGCCGAGCGTGTTCAGGGACTCGACGGCGCGGCGCGGCTGCGCGGCGCCGGTGAGCCCTGGCCGCTGGAAATGCGTCGCGCTCACGCACGCCGGGTCACCGATCACGTATGGCTGCACGTCCTCGACGACGCGACCACCGAAGAGGCATGCTCGGCTACATGCCGACCGACTACCAGCCGGAGGCCGCCGCCGCGGCCGTCGCCGAATGGAGCGCCCGCGAATGCGGCTTTCCGCCCCCGGCCGTCGAAGTGACCTTCCACCGGGAGGGACCGGCGGCGGAGGGGTCGGCCTTCAGAACGCGTATCTGACCCGTAGCCAAGGGGCGTGCGTCGCGATCAGCTCCCGGAGCCGGACGACGGCGCCGTGCTTGACGTCGCGCGCGTAGCGGACATTGAGCGCGCCGTTCTCCGAGCGTTTGACCTCCTGGGCGTCCGGCTGCCACAGGAGGTCCTCCGCGCGCGGGTGCCAGCCGAGGTTGACCTCGTGCAACTGCTGGTTGTGGGTCAGCAGGATGACCTCGGCGGCAGCCTGCCGCTTCACCCGGACGGGCAGGACATCGTCGAGGTGGGCGAGCAGATCGGCCCAGTCCCGCTGCCAGCCGGGCCGCAGTACGACCGGTGAGAGGTTGAAGTGGACCTCGTAGCCCGCGTCGAGGAAGTCCGCGGCCGCGGCGACGCGTTCCGCGACCGGGCTGGTGCGGATGTCCAACAGGCGTGAGTCGCGTTCGGGCATCAGCGAGAAACGCACCCGGGTACGGCCCCGCGGGTCCAGCGCCAGGAGGTCGGGGTTGACGAACTTCGTGGCGAATGACGCCTTGGCGGTGGGCAGGGCGCGGAAAGCGGCGATGAAGTCGGCGGTGTTGTCGCAGACCAGGGCATCGACCGAGCAGTCGCCGTTCTCGCCGATGTCGTAGACCCACGAGTGGGCGTCGCACTGGTTCGGCTCCCGCTTGGGGCCCTGCGTCCGCACATGTCGCCGGACGTGGGCGATGATCGCCTCGACGTTGGTGAACAGCGTGATCGGGTTGGAGTATCCCTTGCGGCGCGGTACGTAGCAGTAGGCGCAGGCCATCGCGCACCCGTTGGAGGCGCCGGGGGCGATCCAGTCGGCCGATCTGCCGTTGGGGCGCGTCTCCAGGGTGCGCTTCACGCCCAGGACGAGTGTCTCTGTCTTGACGCGCACCCAGCGGGAGACGTTTCCCTCGTTGCCGTGCAGGGCGGGGATGCGCCAGTGGCCCGCCACCTCGGTGACGGGGACGCCGGGGAGCCGCGCCATGATCTGCCGGCCACGCGGGGAGGCGAGCGCGGCCGGCTCGGCGTACACCTGCCGTACGTCCAGCATTCGTCGGGCCCGCGGGCTGTCCCGGAATCCGCCGTCGTCGGGCGGGGCGGCGGACGGTGTGTCCTCCCACCCGAAGAGGGTCTGCTGCTCGGGAGCGCCGGGAGCGCCGGGAGCGCCGGGAGCGCCTGGAGCGTCGGCCGTATCGGGCCGGTGCGGCAGGTCCGGCCGGTGGTGGGACGAGTCGGCCGGGGGCTGTGGCACGGCGCTCCTCCTGCCCTCGGCCTGATCCGTATCCGTATCCGTATCCGTATCCGTATCCGTATCCGTGTCCGTGTCCGTATCGGCCGTTCGAACGGTACGCGCGGGGGCGGGCCCGCGCCGCATGTGGTCGGCGGCGCGTCCGGCGGACATCGCGGCGGACATCGCGGCGGACATCGCGGCGGACGGACACGTCCGAGCCTACGGGCCCGAGTCCAGGGGCGGTCGTCAGGGCCGAGTCCGGCGGGGCGGTGAGGAGCGACCCGGTGGCGTACGTCTCGGCCCTCCGGAGTCCGGCCGCGCCGGAGTGTCGGCGCGCAGGACCCGCGCGGAGGCTGGCAGCATCGGCCGAAGGGACGGTCCGTGCGTCGGCGCGGCCTCATTGACCCGAGCTCGCTGTCGTGGGAACCGGCCCGGGCGTACGAAGGTTCCGCGCCCGTCGGCTCCGCGTCGGTCCGGCGTGCAGCACCGGCCCGCCGGCCGGCGTGGAGCACCGGCCCGCCGCGGGAAGCGCAGACCCGTGGAGCACCGACCTGTGGAGCACCGACCCGCCGCGCGGAGCACCCGGGCGCCTCGAGAGGAGACCCCCATGGAACCGCGACCCCACTGGCTGTTCGGCGACCAGCTCGGCCCCCACTTCCTCGATCCCCGGCACGGCGGCCCCGACGCCCAGGCGCCGGTGATCATGATCGAGGCCCGTTCGGTGCTGCGCCGCCGCCGGTTCCACCGCGCCAAGGCGCATCTGGTGCTGTCCGCGATGCGGCACCGCGCGGCCGAACTGGGCGACCGGGTGACGTACGTACGCGCCGCGACGTATACGGAGGCGCTGGCCCAGGTGCCGGGCGGCGGCAGGAACCGGCTCACGGTCTGCCACCCCACCTCGCGCGCCGCGCTGGCCCTGGTCACGTCGCTGGAGCGGGTGGACGTGCTGCCCGCGAAGGGCTTCCTGGTGCCTCGGGCCGAATTCGCGGAGTGGGCCGGACGCCGAGACGGTCGCAGCCTGCGGATGGAGGGCTTCTACCGCTGGGTGCGCGAGCGGCACGACCTCCTCATGGACGGGGACGGGCCGGCGGGCGGCCGGTGGAATCTCGACCACGACAACCGTGAGCCGCCGCCGCGCGGCCAGGACACCCTGACGGTGGCCGGTCCCTCGCGGCCGGAGGAGGACGAGATCGACGACGAGGTCCGCCACGACCTCGACCGGTGGGAGCGCGACGGCCAGGTGTCCTTCGTCGGACGCGACAGCCCCCGGCTCTTCCCCGCCACCCGCCGCGAAGCCCTGTCGGCGCTGCGCCGCTTTCTCACGCACCGGCTGCCGGACTTCGGACGGTACGAGGACGCCATGCTGGCCGCCGATCCGGTGATGAGCCACAGCCTGCTGTCCGCACCGCTCAACCTCGGACTCCTCGACCCGGCCGAGTGCGTCGAGCGGGCCGAGGCCGCGTACCGCGCGGGTGACGCGCCGCTCAACAGCGTCGAGGGCTTCGTCCGGCAGATCGCCGGCTGGCGGGAGTACGTATGGCAGCTGTACTGGCACTTCGGCGAGGACTACCGGCACCGCAACGCGCTGCGCCACCACGCCCCGCTCCCCGACTGGTTCCTCGAACTGGACGCCGACGCCGTCACCGCCAACTGCCTGTCCACCGTCCTCGCCCAGGTCCGGGACACCGGCTGGACCCACCACATCCCCCGGCTCATGGTGCTCGGCAGCCGCGCCCTCCAGGACGGCTGGGTTCCGGCGGCCGTCACCGACTGGTTCCACCGCTGCTTCGTCGACGGTTACGACTGGGTCATGCTGCCCAACGTCGTCGGCATGTCGCAGTACGCCGACGGCGGGCTGATGACCACCAAGCCGTACACCTCCGGCGGCGCGTACCTCCACAAGATGAGCGACCTGTGCGGGCCGTGCGCCTACCGCCCCACCGACCGCGTGGGCGACCACGCGTGCCCCTACAGCACCGGCTACTGGGCCTTCCTCCACCGCCACCGGGCCCGGCTGTCCGCCAATCACCGCACGGCCCGCGCCGTCCAGGGCCTCGACCGGCTCAAAGACCTTCCCGAACTCCTGGACCAAGCCGCCGCCCGCGGCGCCCAGGCGCCGTGACCCCTCCGCCCCCTCCGCCCCCTCCGGCGGCTCGACGGACCCGACACCTCACGTGCGGCAGGTCCGCCCCGGACAACCAGGACCGCGGTGATGCCGATGAGAACGGCGCCCGGTCCGGCGAGCACGGTGGAGAGTGCGCCGCCGACGGACCGTACCGTCTGGCCGCCACGCGCGAGGTGCGCGGTTCGCCAGGCGCGCCGGGTCCCTTCCGCTGTGAATCGGCCCCGGCGGACACGACAGCCGGAACGGCAAGCGAGCGGCGACCGGTGCCGGGTCCGCGGCCGACCGAGCGGACTCCGCGGCACCGGTCTCTGTCGGTGTACGGGTGCTGCCCCGCAGCGACGCCGAGGCCGCGGGCGTCAACGGCGTTCTGCTCTCCCTGACCTGGTATTACGACGACGGACCGCTGACGCTCGCCAACGAGCGGACCTGGAACCAGTTCCGCGGCTTCCAGGGCATGAAGGTCACCACCGGCAACGCGCCCGACCCGGTGACCGAGAGCGACTACACGTACTTCCGCGGCATGGACGGTGACACCCTGCCGAACAAGGGCACCCGCTCGGCCACGATCACCGACTCGCGCGGCGAGCCCGCGGTCACCGATCTCGACCAGTACGCCGGCATGGCGTACGAAACCGTCCAGTACGACGGCGCCGGCAGCGGCAAGGTGATCACCGACACCGTCACCGACCCGTGGACCTCGGCCTCCCGGGCGACCCACAGCCTGGGCGACACGCTGCCCGCCCAGAACTCCTATCTCACCGGTCAGAGCAGGGAACGCGTCTACACCCCCTACTCCGACGGCCGAACCGGCGAGACCGAGACCGACTACACCCACGACTCGTACGGCCGGGTCACCAGGACCGACGACCTCGGTGACGTGACCACGGCGGCCGACGACCAGTGCGTCACCACGACATACGCCGACAGCACCAGTGCCTGGATCCTCGACGCCCCGGACGAGAACACCACCGTCGCCGTCAAGTGCGCCACGACGCCCGTCCTCCCACGCGACTCCGTCTCCGACACCCGTACCTACTACGACGGTTCAACCGCCTTCGGCACGGCGCCGACGGCGGGCTCCGTGACCATGAAGCAGAACGCCGCCTCGTACAGCGGCTCCACGCCGTCGTTCGTCACCATGTCCAGCAGCACCGTCGACGAATACGGCCGGACGCTGAAACGACCACGGACCACGACTTCACGGCCCTGACGATCGCGCCGTCGAAGCCGGCGGCCGCGCCGAAGTCGGCGTCGGGGGCGGCCCGGAAGACCGCGACGACCGCGGCGGTGGCCGTCCTCACCACCACCTGGCACCACCCCTTCTGGAGCGTCACCACCTCCCAGTGGACCGACGCCTCCCACCTCACCCCCGGCACCCACCTCCGCCAGTCCGACGGCACCACCGCCGTCGTCACCGCGGTCCGCAATTACCACACGACGGCAGTGACGTACGACCTCACGGTCGCGAACCTGCACTCGTACTATGTACTCGCCGGTAGCACGCCGGTGCTGGTGCACAATTGCAACGGGACAATCGACCCGAGCTTGGTGAGGTTTTCGCAGGATACTGTCAGCCCACGTTTCGGCAGTGGAGAGACGATTGAGCAGACGGCGGCCGGTCTGCGATCTGGATATATCAAGCCAGAAGATCTTCCCACGGTGAGACTTCAGTACAAGGATGGAAATCTCTTCTCGTTGGACAATCGGCGGCTCGTTGCATTTCAGAAGGCTGGGATTCAGATGCCGTTCCGGATGGCGACTCCCGAAGAAATCGCAGGGGAGGCGTGGAAGTTCACCACTAAAAATGACGGGGCGTCGATCTTGATTCAGCACTTCGACCCAGTGGAGTGGCCGTGAACTGGCCGGACCCAGCATTGAACGTAATCAACACGCGCGAGGATCTCGCCAAATACCTGCAAGGTCTGGCAATCCTTCTGCGCGATGGAAAATTGGAACTGCAGAATCCATCCACCTCGGACTTTGTGGACGCCTCCGCGCGTTGGACTGAATCGATGGACGGATTCTTTAAGAATGTCATCGGCGAGCCGGTTCCTGAGGTGCCCGACTGGGCGTTGATTGCAGCAATCTTTCGTGCGGCAGTCGTGTACGAGTAGAACGCGTTCGAGACTGTCAAGATAGTACTGAGCGGAATTGCAGCGGCCCCACTGGTTTTTTCCAGTGGGGCCGCTGAGGGTCTCTGACAGCAGTAGTTGACGGCAACGTCAGCGGACGGGTGCTGCACAAGTGGGTGGTTCGTCGCTGTCGTCGCATCCAGCGGCGGGCTGGGCGGGGTGGCGGAGGGCGTTGCCGAGGAGGTCGATGGCGTCGCGCTGGAGGCGGAGCCGGACGTGGGCGTATACCGTGGCGGTCACCCCGATGTGGGCATGACCGAGGAGCTCCTTGATCACGACGAGTTCGACGCCCTGCTCCAGGAGGAGGGTGGCTGCTGAGTGTCGGAGGTCGTGGAACCTGATGCGTCGCAGGGCGGCTCGGCGAAGGAGGGCGTTGAAGTGGCGGGTGAGGGTGGTGCCCTCGATCGGGCTGCCGTCGGGCCGGGTGAAGACGTAGCCGCTCGCCTTCCAGCCCGCCCCTGCCGCTTCGCGCTCCTGGCGCTGCCGGTCGCGGTGCTGTTCGAGGGAGTGCAGGCATTCGGTGGGTAGGGCGATGCGCCGTTCCGAGCTCTGGGTCTTGGTCGGCAGTGCGGTCAGGCCGCCGGAGTTGGTGCGCTGCAAGGTGCGGCGGATGCTGGCGGTTCCGCCAGCAAGGTCGAGGTCTTCCCAGCGCAGGCCGAGGAGTTCGCCCTTGCGCAGTCCGGTGCGCAGGGCGAGTTCGAACAGTGCGCTGAGTCGGTGTCCGTCGACGGCGGCGAGGAACGCTCGGGCTTCCTCTGTGGTGAGGGGTTCGAAGCGGCGGGGTCGGGGTGTGCCCATGCGGACGTTGCGGGCGACGTTGCGGGGGATCTCCTCTTCGCGGACGGCGTGCTCCAGGGCGGACTTGAGCACGGAGTGCACGTAGGCCAGCGTCAGCGGGGAGAGCCGCTTGCGGCAGCAGGTCCCGGCCGCGCAGCACTGGGGCTGGTCGCGGGCGGTGTCCAGGCCGCG
This sequence comes from Streptomyces sp. NPDC008079, assembly GCF_042957385.1. NCBI lineage: Bacteria > Bacillati > Actinomycetota > Actinomycetes > Kitasatosporales > Streptomycetaceae > Streptomyces > Streptomyces sp. NPDC008079. Next base: position 113,567 of record NZ_JBIBIC010000001.1, on the reverse strand, counting down.
TGTGCAGCACTGGCAGGTGGTGCGGAGGTGGTCGAGCCAGGTGCGGACGTCCTTGGCGGTGAGCTTGGCGAGCTTCCTCCTGCCGAGACCGGGGATGACGTACAGGCGCACGCAGGCGGTGTAGCGGGTGTGGGTGTTTCTCCCGGAGCCGGTGGACCGCGACGGTCTCCAGCCAGTAGGTGAGGAACGCCGCTACGCTGCCCTGCGCCGAGGGGGCGGCGATGCCGCGGTTGCTGGTGGCGACCTTCTCCGTCAGCAGAGCCAGCGCCTCCTTCCTCGTGCTCCCGTAGACGTGGATGCGCTTGCGGGTGTCGCCTGCGGCGAGGACGTATCCGGCGGCTTCCCAGCGGCCGTCCTTGCGCTGGTAGACGGTGCCGTCGCCGTTAGCGCGGACCCTGCGCGAGCCGGTGCCGGTGCCGGTGCCGGTGCTGCTGGTGGTGTTGGTGTTGGGGTTGGTCATCAGGCTGCCTGTTCGAGTTGGTGGTGGACGAGGGCGTCAAGGGCGTGGGTGGGGATGCGGCGGGCGCGGCCGATGGTGAGGGAGGCGAGCTGGCGGGTGCGGATGAGGTCGTAGACGGTGGAGCGGCTGATCTTCAGGCGCGCCATGACCTCGGGCACAGTGAGGAGCTCGGCGTCGGCGGTCACCCGGTCACCGCACTCCGGACAGGGGCGGTCAGCGGGGCGCCGGAGTGACCGGCCCGGTCACCGGGGCGTCGCGCCTGCCGGGGGCGGGCAGCTTGCTCAGGTGGGGGCTTCGGGGCAGCGCCCAGGAGGTCGGCGAGGTGGGCGAGTTCGGGCAGGAGGCCGCTGCCGGTGTACTGCCAGTGCGAGATCACCAGGGTGGTGTCCGTGCCGGCGCGTCGCCCGCTCTGCGCGTGGTGACCGCTGGGGTGACCGGCGTCGGGGTCGGTGTGACCGGCGGTCAGGTCAGCGCGGTCACTGCGCTGGTCAGTGACCGGCCCGCCCTCACCTGCCCGCTCCTGGGCATCGTTTTGGCGGGTGCGCCAGGCGCTGCGATCGGCTCGGAGCTGGGTGAGAGTGGTGGAGTAGTGGCGGGTGCGGGTGGAGAAGTGGCCTCGGAATCCGAGCATGTGGGCCCACTGCCGCAGGCGCAGGTGGGCATGCCGGAGCTGGGCTCCGAGGTGCCAGGCGGTGTGGATCATGCGGCGCGCATGGTCGGTGAGGTCGTGCTGGGCGAGTTCGGCCAGGAACCGCAGTTGGCGGTCGAGGGTGCCGGTGGTGGTCTCGGCTCCCTTGGTGGCGTACTTGGCGATATAGGCGGCGACGTGCCGGTCGGTGGGGGTTCCGTCGCCGGTGAAGTCGGTACTGCGGATCGCCCGGACGTCGATCTGCTGCCCGAATCGGAACACCGAAGGCTCCGAACCCTGTGCCAGGTCGGCCCTCCCTGCCTGGGAGGGCCGTTGAGGCTGAACGCGGCTGCGCTTTGCGGCGGCGCGGACGGCGTGGTCGAGGAGCCCGGTGGTGGCCCAGGCGGGTGGGGTGCTGGTGGGGCCGGTGGGTCCGTCGATGCGGATGACGGTGTGGAAGTGGATCTGGCCGCGCTTCTGGTACTCGGCGACCTTGGCGTAGGACAGGGGCGCGTGGTGGCGCAGGGGGCGCTGGGTGAGTCCGGCGGCGTGGGCGATCTCGCGCCGGAGGTGGGTGGTGAAGCGGGCCCACAGGGCGGGGGCGTGGGCGTTCCACAGCACCGCGCCGGTGTTGTCGTACCGCTGCGGGTCTAGCGGCGTGCCGAGCAGCGGGTCGCCGTCGGTGTGCCGGGTGCCGCAGGTGCACGGGGACGCGCCGGGTTGGTTGTGGACGGGGCCGAAGCCGGGGGCGGTGAGGGTGGCGAAGACGCGTGGGTGGGTGGAGACGGTGGCCGGGACGGCCTTGCCGCCGCGTAGTCCGGCGGCGATGAGCTGGTAGGTGTCGTAGCGGTAGACGTGCGAACAGGAGGGGCAGCGGGTGGCGCGGCGGTTGCCGCAGCGCAGCAGGAGTTCCCCGGCTGGGAGGCGGCGAGTGTCGAGGTGGTCGAGGATCTGGCCGGTGGCGGCGTCCAGACGGGTGCGGTGCCCGGTCATCCGGATGGGGCGGGCGCAGCCGCCCAGCGAGCCGACCTGCCGGGCCAGGGGTGCGAGGTGTCCGGCGGCAGCGAGCTTGGCCAGCCGGGCGGTCAGCCGCGCCCGGCGTTCCAGCGCCGAGTTCCTGTTCGCTGACGTGTCGGGGCTGGTGGTGCGCGCCGGTGCGGCGAACGCCGTGCTGGCGGGAGTGAAGGTGGTTGCGGGGGTGGGGAGTTGGAGCTGTGCGGGCATGGGGACAGACCTCCGGCAGGAGTCGGGAGAAGAGGAGAGGCGATTGAGGGGCGACCCGGGTGGTCGGCGCACGTGGGCGCGGTGCGCGTATGGCGGGCGCGGATGGTGGGCCGGGGACGTCTGGCCTGGTCAGCGGTGCTGTTCTGCGGCGGTGCGTGAAGGTAGCGTCGCTTCAAGCGCGCATTCAAGTACATCCCTCCTCATCTGTTTCGGTGGTCGGTGGGGACGCGGGTACTGTGGCCCCGGTCTTCCGTTTTGGACGGGCCGGATTTCGGTGGTAGTGGCGCAGAGAGGGCGGGTGACCTGCGGTGACAGTGGGGCGGCGCGGGCGTAGACCGGCTGGCGGCACGGTGTTGCTGACGTTCGAGGTCATCGCCGAGGCCCTGCGGGAGCGGATCCGCTCCGGGGAGCTGAAGCCCGGGGACGCGCTGCCGACGCAGGCCGTGTTGATGGCGGAGTACGGGGCCTCCAGCCTGTCCGTGCAGAAGGCCATGGCCCTGCTGAAGCAGGACGGCTACGCGATCTCCCGCCCTGGCAAGGGAGCCTTCGTCGCCCACCCCGACGACGGCATCGACGGCGACTCAGGTGACGGGGAGGCGGGGAGCACGCCCGTCGGCGGGACGGCGGCGCGCGTCGAGGCACTGGAGCTGGCACTGGCCGAGACGATTGATCAGCTCACCGCCCTGCGTGCCCGCGTCGAAGCCCTTGAAGCGGGCGGCACCGAGCGAGGCTGCTGATCTGTCGGCCGCAGGACGTGCCAGGGGCCGGGGTGCGTCCAGATTTTCTCTACGAGGTTCGAGGTTCAAGGCGGGCCCTGTCCGCCGGAGCTCGCCGACCGTCGCCGACCGACTCGTCACTGGGCAAGCACCCGACGCCCGACGCGGGGTGTCGGCGGAGACCGGGCCCGCGCCGAGGGTGCGGTCCCGACCGATGCCCGCAGGCAGCAAGTTGTGGCGTAAGGACTCCTTGCCCCGTGGCGGAGCAAGTTGTCGCCTGCGACCGTCCTACGGCCGGACCGCAGACAGAGGGCCAGCCAGGGGGCCGACCCTCACGTCCGTCGCCGCGGTCACCGAGGGCGGTGGCCGAGGCTGCCTCCAGCGGGGAGCGAAGCTCCCGACAACCCGCCGTCGCCCGACCCCTCCGCCCCGGGTTGCCCGACCATCGGGGCGCGAGGCAAGCCGTTCGCCCAACGGGGGCCTCGACGGCCAAGCCGCCGAGGCCCCCGGATCACGTGACTGGTCTACACCACCGACGGCAGTAGTGACGGCAACAACCACGAACAACCCCGGCCGACCCCGTACCCCAGCGAGACACCGAAAGTCGCTCTACCTGCGAAAACGCAGGTAGAGAGGGGTCGCATAGCACTCGTACTATGTGCTGGCGGGGGCCACACCAGTCCTGGTCCACAACTGCGACGTAGAGATCACTCAGGAGCAATCGGATACCCTTTCCGTCGGACCCCATGCGAGCGTCGAAGGAATTTCTACGACGGAACCGGACCCCTTGCCCCAAGAAATTCGAGACGCAGTTCAAGATGATGTCTGCCACACCTGCGGCGATACGCAGCCCGGTGCCGGTCCGGTGAAGATTGGCGATCACCAGCCGCCTGTCAGTGTCAGTCCCGTCGGCTTCAGCTACCGCGTTTTCAGTCATTGCTCTGTGTGCAGCGGAATCCAGAGCAGGGCGGTGCAAGTTCTGGCTCGCATCGGAAGAAACCACCAGATCTACGAACCGAAGGGGAACTACGAAGAGTTGATGGAGCTTGCGCGTTCACACGTTTCGGGTGGATAGGCGGAGGAATTGACTGGGAGAAGAATATGAAAATCGGCGAAATCGAGGTGGTCCTGAATCATGGCCTTCTGGTGATTGGGTCAGGCGAGGATCCGGAGTTCGACCTATTGGTGGACTCTCCTCCGGTGAGTGATCAAAGGCATGTCATGGTCGCTACTCGTGCTCAGATCGCACCGGTGAGGGTAGGAGTGTGGCGTGGGACTTCACCAGTCGCACCCCGACCGGTCTTCACCAGTCGGCTGCTCCTCGCTACCGGATATCTGACGTTCAGAGAGAGCTCGGAACAGCCGTTTTTCGCATGGCCGGCCGTGAGTTCGGGGTCCTCGACCCTGGTGTCGGTCGGTACCGACGCGTGGGACGCGGCAACGGACGTGACGGTCGTCATCGATCCGAGCCAGGAGAGCTGGCCGGACCTGAGAAGTCGAGAGGGATTCGTGGCTTCATCAGCCGAGGTTTCCTCCATTTCGCAGATCGACCGGGTACTTGACGGGCACAATTACCCGGAGGAGCGCCTCGCGGCGGCGTTGAGAATTCTGTCCATGGCATCGTCGGAAGACGTCTCGGCGGCGCGTATTCGATATGGAGTTGAATCCGTCAAAGAATGGATGAAGTGGCTGCACCCGGCCATTTCCGCGAACTCCTTCGGTGGGGTTCCGGAGATCATTGAAGACACCGTCACCGGGACGAAAAGCGTGGAGGCGGGTGCGCGAGCTGTCATGATGAGTATTTCGACCGCCATCGGTATTACCATTGATGAGTTGGTTTTGGCTCACCGGTAGGGGCAACTCGCCGATTTGAGGTCGGCCACTGTGTGGTCGAATGGAGAACGTCCCGTTTGGCGCTCTCGAAGAGCGGGATCGAAGACTATGCTGCCGTTCCAATCGATGACCCCAAGCGAGCCTCCCGTGTTGACCTGGTGCTCGACGGAGGCGGCGACGAAATCGAGATCGGCACCGTGGCGGAGTTGCCGATTCCTCGGACCGGCGGTGTCACGGGTACCGTCGATCCCGATGCTGCGCTTCATCTGATGTTGAGCGAGCACGGCCTCCCCCTTCACCGACTGGCCAACGCTCTCGATCTCATCCTCAGAGAGTCGGTGAGCAGTTTGAGCGGTGCGTCACCTCGAGCGGGAGCGCTGAGGTCCGCACGCCTTACCCGACTCGTCCAATGGCTGCACGGGCAAGCTCCATGGGCTTCGCCCAGCACCCTTCTTAATGTCAGGACTTCGACAGAAGAACGGATCGTACAGGCTGGCCGAAGAGGCCTTGAAGATTTCGATGCCGCTGGCACCGCGACCGAGATCATCCGGCTTCTCCAACAAGACCGCTTCCGACGCATCGTGCCAGAATTCGGACCTGGGGCCCTATCAATGGAGCGGATGACGGGAATCGAACCCGCGCTCTGAGGGAGCGATCTCGAACATGGCCCAGTTCGGTGCGAAGGGGATGTGTGGCGATCGCTGTTCGCGAGAGCGGTTGAGATGTTGCGGGTCCGGTCCGCATGGGACCAGATCGTAGGCGGGTTGCTCACGTACCTCTGCTGTCACAGACCTCGGGTGGAACAATGGCTGTTCGCCGAGGCTGACGACGGGGGTGCTGGCGGGGTGACGGGGCGTCCGACGGATTGGGATGTGCTGGATCTGGACCGGGATCCGGTGCCGGGTGATCCGTTCGAGGTGAAGGAACTCGCGCGGAAGCTGGGGGATTTCGCTGATGATGTCGCCTCGGCGCTGCGGTCGGTGCGGGGTCTGAGCGGTGACTCCGTGGTGCAGGAGTGGGCGGGGCTGTCGGGTGACGCGTACCGGCGGCAGTTCGGGGATCTGCCGGGTGAGCTGGACAAGCTGGAGCGGTCCTACCGTCTGGCGTCGGGTGCTCTGGATGATTACTGGCCGAAGCTGGAGACCGCGCAGGGTGACGCGGACCGGGCGCTGGCGCAGGGGCGCACGGCGCGGCAGGAGCTGGACACCGCCAAGTCACAGCTCACGAACGCCGATGCGTGGGTGAAGCGCGCCCAGGACAAGTCCAGGCAGTATCAGGAGGACCCGAAGCCGGACGTGCCGCCGCCGTCGGCGGAGGAGGTGCGTGCGGCGGCCCGTAATGCCACGGACGCTCAGAGCGCCCACACCACCGCCTCGACGGCTGTCCACAGCGCGCAGGCGAAGCTGGACGCGGCCAAGCAGCTGGCCGCCGACGCGGCCCAGCTCAGGGACGACGCGGCGTCGACGGCGCAGCACGCGCTGCATGAGGCGTCGGATGCGGGGATCAGGAACAAGCACTGGTGGGAGAAGGCGGTCGACTGGGTCGCGGACCACTGGGACGACATCATCGCGGTCTGCAAGGTGATCGTCGCGGTGCTGGGCATCGTGGTGCTGATCATCGGCGGCCCGCTGGCGTGGCTGGTCCTGGCCGCCGCTGTCCTGGTCCTGGCCGACACCGTCATGAAGTACCTCAAGGGCCAGGCCAGTTTGTGGGATGTGCTGTTCGCGGCGCTGGACTGCATCCCGATGTTCAAGGGCCTCACCACCGCCGGCGGCCTGTTGAAGATGGCCCGCGAACTCCCCGCCCTCCTCAAATCCGGCAAGGCCCTGGAGAACATCGCCAACAGCATCCGCAAAGGCGGCGCCGCCCTGCGGGACATGCGCGAGACCGCAGTCCGCATGTTCAGACGCTTCAGGTGCGGCGATCCGATCGACATCGCGACCGGCGAAATGGTCATGTCCGCGGTGGACATGCAGTTGCCCGGAGTTCTTCCGCTGGTGCTGGAACGGCACCATGTGTCGTCCTATCGTGCGGGCCGGTGGTTCGGCACGTCGTGGGCTTCCGGCCTGGATCAGCGTCTCGTCCTGGACGATCAGGGAGCGCAGTACACATCCGAGGACGGAATGGTCCTCTATTACCCGATTCCGAACCCGGATTGGGACGTCTTCCCGGCGGAGGGGCCTCGCTGGCCTCTGCGTTGGGACGGTGTTCCGGGCGGGGAGATGCGCATCACGCGCCCGGGTCAGGGCCAGATCCTTGGCTTCCGGGCGCTGCCGGGCGGCCCCCCGGCGGAACTCGTGCTCACGTCCGTCGCGGACCGCAATGGGAACGTCATCGATGTCCTCCACACGGCGGAAGGCGTCCCCCACGAGATCCGGCACAGCGCTGGCTATCGCGTCGGTCTGACGACGCAGAACCGGCGAATAACCGAGCTCAGGCTGCTGAGCGACGCCGACCGGCCGGTTGTGCTCCGCTATGGATACGACGAGCGTGGCGACCTCACCGAGATCATCGACTCCTCCACTCTGCCGTTCCGCCTGAGCTACGACGACCATCATCGTGTCACCGGCTGGGAGGACCGCGGCGGCACGAGGTACCGGTACGAGTACGACACGGAAGGCCGCTGTGTCCGTACGGCCGGCTCGGAAAACGTGCTCGCCTACGACTACGCCTACGACACCGCGAACCGCACCACACGCGTCACCGATTCGCTCGGGCACACCACGACGTACGAGTTCAACGAGCTGGGCCAGCTCGTCCGTACGACCGATCCCCTCGGCAACGCCACCGTCCGGACATGGGACCGCCGGGACAATCTGCTGTCCCGCACCGACGCCCTGGGCCGCAGCACCGGCTACGCCCACGACGAGGCCGGCCGCCTGACCCGCTTCACCCGGCCCGACGGCGCCGTCACCACGGTCAGGTACAGCCCGCTGGGGCTGCCGGAGACGGTCACGCTGCCTGACGGCGCCGAGTGGCGCCACGAATACGACGAGCGCGGCAATCTGATCCGTACGGTCGACCCGCTGGGCGCTGTCACCGGACGCGACTACGACACGCGCGGTCGGCTCGTCCGGATCACCGACGCCCTGGGGGGCGTTCGCGAGATGACGCCGAACGGCGCGGGCCTGCCGACGGCCACCACCGACGTCGACGGCGCGGTGACGGGCTACAGCTACGACGCGTTCGGCCGGATCATCGGGATCGTCGACGCCCTCGGCGCGGAATCGACGCTCAACTGGACGCCGGAAGGCAAGCTTCGCGGCCGGACCCGTCCCGACGGGACGACGGAAGAGTGGATTCACGACGCCGACGGCAATCTCGTCCGGCACACCGATCCGCAGGGGACTGTGACGCGCTTCGACGTCGGGTCCTTCGACCGTCTGATGACGAAGACCCTCGCCGACGGCACGACCCTGCGTTTCGCCTACGACACCGAACTGCGGCTGACCTCGGTCACAAACGCCACCGGCCGGCAGTGGACCTACGACTACGATCCGCGCGGTGTACTCCGCGGCGAAACGGACTTCAACGGCCGGACGGTCCGGTACGTCCACGATGCCGCGGGCCAGCTCGTCGAGCGGATCAACGGCGCCGGTGAGGCTACGCGTTACGTCAGGGATGCCGCCGGACGCGCCGTCGAGTGGCACGACGGCGACAGCGTCACGTACATGGAGTACGACCCGATCGACCGGCTCACTCGTGCCGTCAACGCGGACACGGAACTGCTGCTCGAACACGACGCCCTTGGACGGGCGGTTCGGCAGACCGTCAACGGCCGCACGCTGACCAACACGTACGACCGGCTCGGCCGTCGGACCGAGCGCCGCACCCCGAGCGGCGCGGTGAGCACGTGGGAGTGGGACACGGGGATGCGTCCCACGGCCCTGCGCGCCTCCGGCCGGCACATAACGTTCGGATATGACGTGGGCGGCGTGGAGACCGAACGGGTCCTCGACGGCGGCCTGGTGAGGATCCGGCAGGAGTGGGACAGCAACCGTCGCCTCGCCTCCCTGACTGTGAGCCGCGGGGGCTCGTCGGACGGGCCGGGGACGCCGGCCGCCCGGCGTACGTACGCATACGGGGCGGACGACCACGTCATCCGCGTCACGGACGCGGCGGGCGGACGCGGATTCACCCTCGACGCGATGGGCCGGGTCACCGCGGTGTCCGCCGAGAGCTGGACCGAGCGATACGCGTACGACGCGCTGGGCAACGTCGTGGTCGGTCAGTGGGACACCGGGCGGCTCGGGGACAGCAGCCCGAACGGTGCCGCGGAAGCCTCCGCCGTGACCGGCGACCGTGTGTACGACGGCACGCTGATCAGGCGCGCGGGCCGGACCTCGTACGCGCACGACGCGCAGGGCCGGGTGATCCGCCGCGTGCGCAGGACGCTCTCGGGGACCACGACCGCCTGGCGGTTCCTCTGGAACGCCGAGGACCGGCTCGTCGAGGTGCGCACGCCCGACGGGATCCGCTGGAGGTATCTGTACGACCCCCTGGGGCGCCGTACGGCGAAGCTCGGGATCGGCGAGGACGGCACGGTCGTCAGCAGGACTGACTTCGTCTGGGACGGTATGCAGCTGGCCGAGCAGATCGTCTCCACCGGCTCTGGCTCTGGCTCCGGCTCTGGCGACGGCACGGTCGCCGTCACGACCTGGGACGCCCTGCCCGGCAGTCATCAACCGGTCTGCCAAACCGAGCGGGTTCTGACCGCCGACTCGCCGCAGAGCGACATCGACGCACGTTTCTACGCGATCGTCACCGATCTGGTCGGTTCACCGACCGAATTGGTCGACCCGGACGGCGATGTGGTCTGGCGGGCCCGCGGCACGCTCTACGGCGTCCGCCCGCCCGACGCCGCCGACGGTGTCCAGTGCCCGTTGCGCTTCCCCGGCCAGTACTTCGACGCGGAGACGGGCCTCCATTACAACGTCTTCCGCTACTACGACCCGGAAGTCGGCGGTTACTTCAGCCCGGATCCGCTCGGGCTCGATCCCGGACCCAACCATTACGCGTACGTGCCGAATCCCCTGTCATGGTGCGATCCCCTGGGGCTGAAATGCCTGGAGTTCTTCTCCGTCCAGGGACTCGACGACGCGGCGCGGCTGCGCGGCACGGGTGAGCCCTGGCCGCTGGAAATGCATCGCGCTCACTTCGGTCCGGGCGTCTACTCCTGGGGGTCGCGTGCCGAAGCGGAGAAGTACCTGGCGCTCAAACTCCGGAGGTCGGAGAACGCCGATCTCGAACTCATGCGGTTTACCATCCACGAGAAGGACTTCGCCAAGCTCAAGAAGGTCGACATCTCACAGATGACCGACGACGAGGCGCAGGCGTTCCTCGACCGCTACAGCCTGATGTCCGACACCGGGAAAACGGACCACGGGCTGGAGTACATCACCCGGCCGACCGGCATGGGCCCCGAGCACTTCTTCGACAAATCCGTCTTCGGCCACCTCACATTCGACTAGGGGCCGACCGCCTTGACGAGTTGCGACCAGCCGTGTGACCAGTCATGACCAGCACATCCGACAAGCCTGGAGTTCCGTTGAGTCCCAGCCCCTTCGTCTACCGCAAGATCCTCGGTCCCTGGGCGCTGTACGCCGAACTCTCCGCCGCCGTCTCGACGCCGCCGACGCCGCCCGACGGCGCACGCCGGGTCACCGATCACGTGTGGCTGCACGTCCTCGACGACGCGGCCACCGAAGAGGACGTGACCCAGCTTGAGTTCGGCCTCCGTCAGGTGGCCGCGCAAATCGAGGGCTCACACCAGAGCGACCTCGTCGTCATCGAGGTCAACACGCTCGACTACATGCCGACCGACTACCAGCCGGAGGCCGCCGCCGCGGCCGTCGCCGAATGGAGCGCCCGCGAATTCGGCTTTCCGCCCCCGGCCGTCGAAGTGACCTTCGACCGCGCCACCGGCTACACCCTCACCTGGCCGCCATCCCACTGAAAACACCCTGCGGATCACTTCGGCGCCCCCGCCATGACGTCGCCTCCGGACACGCTTCTGGGGCGCAATTGACGCAGTGGCCGACGACGGAGCGCGTCGCGGTCGAGCGCGCTCACGAGGCGTTGCTGGCATTCGGAGTGAGCGATGGTCGGCCCATGTGGGAGGTCACCGACCTCATCGAGGGAATCGCACATGCAATGGGCGGCCTGGAACAGCGGCTTGTTCATCAGGGCGCGCTACGCGGTCCGGGGTCGGACGTGGAATGAAGGACAACGAGAAAAAGCCCCAGGCGATAAAGCCGGGGCTTTAGTAATGGAGCGGATGACAGGAATCGAACCCGCGCGCTGAGCTTGGGAATCACAGGGGCGCGGCCGGCGAAGCTGCAGGTCGCGACCTATCGGCGGGCGGGCGGTTGCTTGTCGGGTGTGCGGAGCCTGACCGTGGTTGGCCGAGCCGTACCTGTGCGTCTGGCGCGATGTGGTGCGCGGCTCGACCAGAGCGGCACCTCGGCTGTCGGCCGGATCTCGGCCGTGCGTAGTTCCACCGGATACAACGGCAGTACCGAGAACTGGCAGACGGACATGGCGACGGTGTACGACGGCGCCGGCCGCGCCGTCGATGCGCTCGACATCACCGGCCAGGACACTCATACCGACTTCACACCGGCCTGGACCTCCGCAGGCGGAAACACCAACGCCGTCGGCATCACCACCTACAACGCGCAACGGTGGAAGGAGGTCTCCACACTCGATCCGCTGCGCGGTGTGCCGACCGAGGACATCGACGCCAACAACCGCGTCACGGACATCAGTTACGACGCACTTGGCCGACGCACTGCGGTCTGGCTACCAGGCCGTGACAAGGACGGCGGACAGAGCGCGGACATGACGTTCGCCTACTCGATCAACCCGGGCGCGGTGGCCGCCCCGGGGGGCACGATCACCTCTCCGGGTGCCCCGTCCACGGTGACCACGAAAACGCTGCGCGAGGACGGCACCTACGCAACGTCCATCGCGATCTACGACGGGATGCTCCAGTCCCGCCAGACGCAGAGCACCGCTGCCGGAGACAGCAACTCCGGCCGGATCATCTCCGACACCTTCTACGACTCCCACGGCTGGCCGACGGTGTCGTACGCCCCGTACTCCGAACCCACCGCGGTCCCCGGCACCACACTGTGGGCCGCCAACGAGAACGAAGTCCCTTCGGAGACCACCACCGAATACGACGGCGAAGGCCGCGCGGTCACCAGCACGCTGTGGCACCAGGCCGTCCAGCAGTGGCACACCGCCACCACCTATCGCGGTGCCGACGAGACCGACACCACCGCACCCGTGGGCGGCCGCACCACAGCCAGCTTCACCAACGCGCTGGGGCAGATCACCAGCAACGTGGTGAAGAACACCGGTGCGACCGTCACTCTCGCCGCCGGCCAGACCATCCCGTCCGGCACCTCGCTCACCTCCGACAGCGTACGGCTGACGATGCAGGCGGACGGAAACCTGGTCCTCAGCGCATTGGCCACCGGGACGACCATCTGGTCCAGCGGCACGAGCGGCAACCCCGGCGCCTTCGCTCAGTTCGGCACTGACGGAAACCTCGTCGTCCGCACCACGGCGGGCACGTCCAAGTGGACCACCGGTCTCACCGCCACCACTGGCGCAACCTTCCAGGTGCGCAACGACTCCACTGCGGCCGTCGTCTCCAGCGCAGGCGGCACGCTCTGGCACCAGGGAACCGCGGACGCCGTCCGGGCTGCCGACGCCACCACCCGCTACACCTACACACCCGACGGCCAGGTCGAGTCCGTCAAGGACACCGCCGGCAACACCTGGTCCTACGGATACGACTTCCTTGGCCGCCCGACGACCCGGACCGACCCCAACGTCGGGCCGAGCAGTCTCGACAAATACGACATCGCCGGAAATCTGTTGCAAAGCACGGATTCCCGCGGCCAGGTCATGTCGTATAGCTACGACTGGGACAACCGCGTCACAGCCGAGTACAGCGGCGCCTGGTCGGCCACGCCCGACGCCACGAAGGAACAGGCGTCCTGGGTCTACGACACGCTGGCCAAGGGGTACCCGACCTCCGCTACCCGCTACCTCAACGGTGCCACGGGGACGACGAGCAAGGCGTACACCCAGGCTGTGACCGGCTACAACGCCGCCTATCAGCCGTCAGGTTCCACGGTGACCGTGCCCGCCGCGGACGGGTTTGCCGCCGCCGGGCAGAGCCAGCCTCCCGCGAGCGGCACTGTCACGTACAGCACCACCAACGCGTACACGCCGACCGTCGGTCTGCTGTCGACCGTTAAATACCAGGCAGACGGCAAGCTCCCGGCCGAGGACATCGACTTCGGATATACGCAGCAGGGAAACCTCGACGGCATCGGCGGGTTCATCAGCAGTTCCAACACGCCGTCCTACCTCGACACCGCGGTCCACGACCCGTTCGGGCGAGTGCTGCAGACCAACTACGGCCCCACCGGCAAGGAATTGGCGACCTTTGCCCAGTACGACGTCACCACCGGCCGCACCACACAGACATCAACGATGGTGCAGACCTCAGTCACCGCCCTTGATGTCGTCAACTACCGCTACGACCAGTCGGGTCAGCTCACCGCTGCCGACGACCTGCAGAACAACACCACGCACGACACCCAGTGCTTCAGCTACGACTCGTTCCAGCGGCTGACCGCTGCTTGGACCGACACCGCGGGAATCACGAACCCGAGCAGCGCCCCGGTCGGCAGCGTCGGCCGCTGCAACACCGCTTCCGTGCAGACGAGCACCACCACACCCGTCAAGACGACGACCGTCGGCGGCCCGGCACCGTACTGGCAGAGCTACAGCTACGACCTGCTCGGCGACCGTACGGGCATGGTCGACCACGACTCCACCGGCAACGCAGCCGGCGACTCCACTCAAGCCACCTCCTACACCGGCGCCAACGGCACGACCAGCGTGGCATTGCCCGACCAGGCGGGCGCCACCACTACGACAAACCCGACCACCGGCACCGCGACCTCGACGCCCGCGTACACCGACCCGACGCACGGCGGTGTCAACGCGGGCGACACGACCAATCGCAAGGTGGCCTCGACCGGACCGCTGATCAGCGGATTCGCCCTGAGCGGCGGCGGCAGGAAATGCGTCGAGGACGCCGCGTCCTCCACCACGCCCGGCGCCAAGGTACAGATCAACACCTGCGGTACCGCCAACGCCCAGAAGTTGTCGGTCGGCATCGACGGCACCATCCGGGTGATGGGTCTGTGCCTGGACACCACCGGTAACGCCACCACGTCGGGCACAAAGATCGTCATCGACACCTGCTCTGCAGATGTCACCCAGAAGTGGAAGATCACCAGTGCCAACACGGTTGTCAGCGCAGCTGCCACCACGATGTGCCTCACCGACCCGGCGGCCAGCGCCACCAACGCCACCCAGCTGACGCTGGCGGCCTGCGGAAGCAGTGGACAGACCTGGACCAACGCCGCGGTCGGAGCCGTGTCCGCCGGCCAGACGCAGACCTTCACCTATGACGCCGAGGGTCGTACCGCGAGCGTAGCCACCGGTAGCGGAGCACACACCAACACGAGCAAGTACCTCTACGACGCTGACGGCAGCCTGCTGGAGCAGACCGCGGCAGTCGACAGCACCGACACCACCCGGGTCCTCTACCTCTTCGGTGGCACCGAGCAGATCACCCTGAACGTCGCCAACAGCACACTGACCGGCCTGCGCAACATCACCGGACCTGACGGCACCACCGTCACCCGTTCCAGCACCGGCACGGTCACCTACCAGGTCGCCACCGTTCAGGGCACCGCCACCACCGCCGTCGACGCCACCACACTGGCGGTCACCCGCCGTTTCTACGACCCCTACGGCAATCCGCGCGGCGCCAAGCCGACGACCTGGGTGGCTCCGGACGAGAATCGCGGCTTCCTGGGACAACCCACGGACGCGGCCACCGGACTCGACCTGCTCGGCGCCCGCAACTACGACTCCGCTCAGGGCCGTTTCCTGACAGCGGACCCGCTCTTCCAGGCGGGCGACCCCAACCAGATGGGCGGCTACGCCTACGCCGCCGACAACCCGGCCAGTGGTTCCGACCCCACCGGATACGACGACTGGTACAACGAGCCGTCGATGAACACGTGCGCCATCGATTGCGGCCCGCCCCCCGGCAATCCTGACGCGGGTAGCACCTCCACCTCCTCCACCACCTCCAGCGGGAGCACTTCGAGTACTGGCAAGAAGAGCGGTGGTGGCGGTTGCCACAGCTTCTGGAGCTGTGCGGGCCACGTCGTTGAGAAGGCCGCACCATACGTGGCCGTGGCCACGGTCGCAGTTGTCGCAGTGACGGCTGTCGGGGTTTGTACCGGGGAGTCTCTCGGTGTTGCTGGACCAGCTTGTGCTGAGGCCGGAACCGCAGCGGTCGTTTCCTCATGTGCCGCCCTCATGGGCGACTGCGGCCCCGGTGTGGGAGGCGACCCCACCAGCGAGGACTCCGGCGAGGATTCAGGCGCGGCCAAGTCCGCGGAGACCGACGGCGGCAAGGCCAAAACGCCCACGGCCGGCACGAAGGCCTTCGAGGACGCAGCTGGTGATGGCCACCCGGCCCCCGCCGACAACTGGGAAGCGGACCCCGCCCAGAACAGGGCCGTAGCCGAGCCGAGCGATCCGGCTACGGGCACTGAAAAGCCCAGCCCACGGGGAACCACCTCACGCGGACCGCGCGGCGCGAAGTCTCGTCCCGCGTACCTGCACAAGGAAGCAGCCCCCGCAGACTGGTCACCGGCCGAGCGAACCGACCGAGGTGATAATCTCGCCCGTTCCGCGGCCGTCGACAACCGCGTCTCGAAACTCGCCACTCGATCGTATGTCTCGGGTTATCACACCGAGACTGGCGAGATGGCAGTTGCCTCGTCCGGTCCGGATGTCTTGGGCTGCGAAGCCACCTATTGCGCAGAAGGGAATGTGGTCCGCGCACTGGGCGGGGACTGGACGAAGGTGCGTCTTGGCATCGCCTACACAACGAAGGCTGTGACAGGGTCGGATCCAAGAGAATATGAGCCGGCTGCGAAGAGCGTCTGCATAAAGTGTCAACTTGATTATCCACCCAGTGCCTTCGGTCCGGGTGTCGAGGGCGAGCCGGGTGGAGTATGGTGATGTGGCCTTGAGTAAATAGTAAAGTAAGTCGGGTGCTCCAGTACGGCTTGCTCCCATCCTAGTTCGAGGAGCTGAATTAATTGAGTCTTGCGCGAAGAGAACTAGGTCGGCAGGACTGGGATGCGGTGGAGTGTGGTTGCGGAGAATCGGCGGTACATCTGATCGCGCTGCTGGAATCCGCGATCGACGGGAACCCGGGTGTGCTGCGCGCTTTGGACGGGCATGTGTTCATCCAGTCGATCCTGATGCCCCCTGCGCCTGCGGTGTGCACGGTTGTCATGGCGATGTTCGCCGACGGGCTGCCGCCGGCCCAGGTGGAAGAAGCCACATGGGCTGTTCTCGGGTTTGCTGCCGGAGAGGAAGATGGCGATTCGATCGAGTCGGGCTACTATTGGCGCTGCTTTGAGACTATTCGCGATGGTCTTTTGTTGCTGTATCAGGAGTTTTTGAGGGAGCACAGTTACGAAACCGGTGGATATCTCGATGACATTCTTGAGATTATGGAATGGGACGCCTCGCGTCTAGCGCACTATCGAAGCCGGCCTTGAATATCTACCATCGGTCGTCCTTGACCGCGCGTTCCCAGAATCGGTCTTGACAAAAAAAGCCCCGGGTCTTCGACCCGGGGCTTTAGTAATGGAGCGGATGACGGGAATCGAACCCGCGCTCTGAGCTTGGGAAGCTCATGTTCTACCATTAAACTACATCCGCGTGAAGGCCCTGGTGGGGGTGGCTTCGTGGGGGAGTCTACCGCATGTGGGGGGTGGGGTGGGGCGTAGGTTGGGGGCGGAGTGGTGAGTGGGTGCGCGGTGGGTTGATCCCCTAATGTGTGGGTTTGTCGTCCACGCCGGTTGGTTGGGGAAGGGACTTGATGGAGCGCACCGTTGTTCGTTGTGCCGAGGGGCATGTGTTCAGTACGGCTTCGTTCCCGATGCAGCATTTGGGGGCCGAGCGGTTGGGGCCCGGGCGGTTGTTGAGGTGTCCCAAGTGCGCGCGGCTGAGGCACGCGGTGCCGGTGGCCGGGGGCGGGGAGAAGCGGTAGTCGGAGGCCGGTGAGGTGGCGGCTCCGGGCCGGAGGATTGGGTCGGGGCCGCTCCGGGCGCGTAACCTTCGGGGCGTGCTTCTCTCTGACAAGGACATTCGAGCCGAAATCGACAACGGACGCGTGCGCGTGGACCCGTTCGAGCCGTCGATGGTGCAGCCGTCGAGTATTGATGTGCGGCTGGACCGGTTCTTCCGGGTGTTCGAGAACCACCGGTATCCGCACATCGACCCGGCGGTGGAACAGCCGGATCTGACGCGGCTGGTGGAGCCGGAGGGTGACGAGCCGTTCATCCTGCATCCGGGGGAATTCGTGCTCGGGTCGACGTACGAGGTCATCTCGTTGCCCGACGACATGGCGTCGCGGCTGGAGGGGAAGTCGAGTCTGGGGCGGCTGGGGCTGCTGACGCACTCGACCGCGGGGTTCATCGACCCCGGTTTCTCCGGGCATGTGACCCTGGAGCTGTCGAATGTCGCGACGCTCCCGATCAAGCTCTGGCCCGGAATGAAGATCGGGCAGCTCTGCCTCTTCCGGCTGACCTCTCCCGCCGAATTCCCTTACGGATCGCAGCAGTACGGCTCCCGTTACCAGGGGCAGCGCGGGCCGACGCCTTCACGGTCCTTCATGAACTTCCACCGCACCAAGGTCTGAGACCCCGGGGCGGGTCAGATCAGCGGCAGCTTGAACAGGCAGAGCAGCGCGATCAGTTGGATCGACGCCGCCCCGAGCGCCTTCGGCCACGGCAGGTCGTGCGACTTGCTGACCATCGAGGTGAGCAGCGCCGCGCAGCCCAGCCAGGTGAGCCAGCCCAGGAGTTGGACGAAGCTGTTGGCACCGCCGAGGAAGAGCGCGAAGAACAGACGCGGGGCGTCGGTGAGCGTCGTGATCAGGAGCGAGAGCCCGATCGTCGGCGCCCAGGCGCCGTCGCCGCCGAACTGCCGCGCGAGGGTGTTGGTGACCGCGCCGAGCGTGACCGCGGAGATGACGACGGCGACGGCCGTGGTGAGCACCCACGGGATGCTGGTGGTGAGCGTCGCGTCCAGGACGTCGCTGCGGGCGGCGTCGAAGCCGAAGACGGCGAGCAGCCCGTAGAGGAAGGTCACGGTCAGGGCCGGGCCCCAGACCGTGTGGTCGCGCATCTGCCAGAAGGTACGGCCGGGGCGCAGCACGACGCCGCTCAGCAACTCCTTCCAGTGCAGCCGCGGACCGGCCGGCGGCGCGGCGGACTGACCCGCGCGGTACGTCGCCACGTTGTCGCCCGAGTACGAGGGCTGGGCGTACGGGGGCTGGGTGTACGGAGCCTGTGCGTGCGAAGGCTGCGCGTACGGCTGCTGCCCGGCGTACGGATCGACGTACGGCTCCTGGCCCTGGCCCGCGAACCCGGCGCCCAGCGTGAACGCCTTCGTCTGGCCGGGCGACTCGTCGTACCCGCCGGGCTGCCCCGCCGCGGGCGCGTAGTACTCCGGCTCGCCGGGAGGCGTTCCGTACGAGCCCTGCCCGTGACCCGAGCCCTGCCCGTAACCGGCACCCTGCCCGTACCCCGCGCCGTGTCCCTGACCCGCGCCCTGCCCGTGACCCGAGCCCTGCCCGTGACCCGCGCCGTATCCCGGCCCCTGGCCGGGACGGCCGCCCCGGCCACCGCCCTCACCGTGTCGAT
The DNA here is from genome assembly GCF_042957385.1 of Streptomyces sp. NPDC008079. Lineage (NCBI taxonomy): Bacteria > Bacillati > Actinomycetota > Actinomycetes > Kitasatosporales > Streptomycetaceae > Streptomyces > Streptomyces sp. NPDC008079. The sequence goes on along the minus strand of NZ_JBIBIC010000001.1, from coordinate 94,874 downwards.
TCCTGAATCCAGCCACGTCATCGAACGTACCCGGTAAGCCGCCGCACCGCTCCTGTCGGCCGGTCCGCCGCCGCCCATTGCTGCCAACCTGTGACACGCGGCGGCGAACCCGTCGACGGACCCCCGGGCAAACCCCTAGGGGAACCCGTAAGGGCTGGTGAGGCCCCGGATCAGGCCGTCCCGGCCGGCGCTTCCTCGCTCAGCTCGGCCGCGTCCGCCGGCGCCTTCACCGACTGGAGGAGAAGCTGCGAGACGTCCACGACCTGGAGGGCCTCCTTCGCCTGGCCGTCGTTCTTCTTGCCGTTGACGGAGTCGGAGAGCATGACCAGGCAGAACGGGCACGCGGTGGAGATGATGTCCGGGTTGAGGGAAAGCGCCTCGTCGACGCGCTCGTTGTTGACGCGCTTGCCGATCCGCTCCTCCATCCACATCCGGGCGCCGCCCGCGCCGCAGCAGAAGCCGCGCTCCTTGTGGCGGTGCATCTCCTCGTTCCGCAGACCGGGCACGGACGCGATGATCTCGCGCGGCGGTGTGTAGACCTTGTTGTGCCGCCCGAGGTAGCAGGGGTCGTGGTACGTGATCAGGCCCTCGACCGGCGTGACCGGCACCAACTTGCCCTCGTCCACGAGGTGCTGGAGGAGCTGGGTGTGGTGGACGACCTCGTACTCGCCGCCGAGCTGCGGGTACTCGTTGGCGATGGTGTTGAAGCAGTGCGGGCAGGTGGCGACGATCTTCTTCGAGGCGCGCGGCTTGCGCGTGGAGGGGTCCACCGCGCCGTCCTCGTCGAGGGACTCGCCGAAGGCCATGTTGAGCATGGCCACGTTCTCCTGGCCGAGCTGCTGGAAGAGGAATTCGTTGCCCAGGCGGCGGGCGGAGTCACCGGTGCAGTTCTCGTCGCCGCCCATGATCGCGAACTTGACGCCCGCGATGTGCAGGAGCTCGGCGAAAGCCTTGGTGGTCTTCTTCGCGCGGTCCTCCAGGGAGCCCGCGCAGCCGACCCAGTACAGGTACTCGACCTCGGTCAGGTCCTCGACGTCCTCGCCGACGACCGGCACCTCGAAGTCGACTTCCTTGACCCAGGCCAGGCGCTGCTTCTTCGGCAGGCCCCACGGGTTGCCCTTCTTCTCCAGGTTCTTGAGCATCGTGCCCGCCTCGCTCGGGAACGACGACTCGATCATCACCTGGTAGCGGCGCATGTCGACGATGTGGTCGATGTGCTCGATGTCGACCGGGCACTGCTCGACGCAGGCGCCGCAGGTGGTGCAGGACCACAGCACGTCGGGGTCGATGACCCCGTTCTCCTCCGCCGTGCCGATCAGCGGGCGCTCGGCCTCGGCGAGCGCGGCGGCGGGGACGCCCGCGAGCTGCTCGGGCGTGCCGGTCTCCTCGCCCTCGGCGTTCTTGCCGCCGCCGGCCAGCAGATACGGGGCCTTGGCGTGCGCGTGGTCGCGCAGCGACATGATCAGCAGCTTGGGGGAGAGCGGCTTGCCGGTGTTCCAGGCGGGGCACTGCGACTGGCAGCGCCCGCACTCGGTGCAGGTGGAGAAGTCGAGGATGCCCTTCCAGGAGAAGTGCTCGATCTGGGAGACGCCGAACTGGTCGTCCTCGCCCGGGTCCTCGAAGTCGATGGGCTTGCCCGCGGAGACCATCGGCTGGAGCGCGCCGAGCGCGACCGGACCGTCCGCGTTCCGCTTGAACCAGATGTTGGGGAAGGCCAGGAAGCGGTGCCAGGCCACGCTCATGTTGGTGTGCAGGCCGAGCACGATCGCCCAGATCATCGTGACGCCCAGCTTGACCATGGCGACGGCGTAGACGGTGTTCTGGAGGCTGCCGGTGCTCATCTTCCGGAAGGCGGCGACCAGCGGGTACGAGACGAAGTACGCGGCCTCGTAGTGGTCGACGCCGTGCAGGGCGCCCTCCAGGCCGCGCAGCGTCAGGATCGCCAGGCCGATGATCAGAACGACGTACTCCACGAAGTACGCCTGCCAGGCCGTCGAACCGGTGAAGCGGGACTTGCGGCCGGCGCGCGAGGGCAGATTCAGCAGCCGGATCACGATCAGGGTGAGGATGCCGAGGGTGGTGAGCGCCGCGATGAACTCGGTGTACACCTCGTACGGCAGCCAGGTGCCGATCCACGGCAGGATCCAGTCGGCCTTGAAGAGCTGGCCGTACGCGTTGACGATCGTCAGGCCGAGGGTGAGGAAGCCGACCGCCACGAACCAGTGCGCGACGCCGACGACGCCCCACTTGTTCATCCGGGTGTGGCCGACGAATTCCCTGGCCAGGGTCGTGGACCTGGCCACCCAGTCGTTCGTGCGGGAGCCCGCGGGCACGGGCTGGCCGAGCGTGACGAACCGGAAGATCTGCGCGACGGCGAGGCTGATCAGGGCGACGCCGACCGCGGTGAGGACCAGCGACACGATGATCGCGGCGAGTTGCATGTGGGCTCCTCGGGCCTGCGCGGCGGTTCAGTGGGAGGGGGCCGTGGGTTCAGGATCGGGCGGGAAGGCTTCGTGCTGGCAAGGTCGTACGGGCAACGCTTGTACAGGGTCGTACGGGTCGTACGGGTCGTACGGGTCGTACGAGCAAGGTCCCGTACGAGTCGTACGAGCAAGGTCGTACTAAGCGGTAACTTAATCCGGTCTCCGCTGAGATTACCCGCGATCCGCGGGCGCATACAGCCGTGCAACTCGTGATCTGCGTCGCGGTGCGGCCTGTCGCGCCCTGCCGTGACCGGCTCAGAGCCGCTCCACGCTCTCACCCCGGCACCGGTTCCGCGTGTCGAAGACGTACGTCGCCGCCCGCGCGACCATCGTGTAGTCGAAGACGTCGTGGTCGGTCGCGACGACCACCACGTCCGCCGCCGCGGCCTCCTCCTCGGTCAGCTCCACGCACAGCAGGTCGGCGGGGAGCCGGGCCGGGTCCGCGTACGGCTCGACCGCGCGCACCCGGGCGCCGAGCGCCGTCAGCCCGGCCGCGATGGCGAGCGCGGGCGATTCGCGAAGGTCGCCGCTGTCGCGTTTGTAAGCGAGACCCAGCAGAAGGACGCGGCTTCCCTCGACCGGCCGCTGCCTGGCGTCGAGACCGGCCGCGATCCTGTCCACCACCTGGGTGGGCATCAGCCCGTTGATCTCCTCGGCGAGCGCCGCGAAACGCAGCAGACCGCGGGGGACCGGCAGCCGGTGACCGCCGACGCCGGGGCCGGGGTGGAAGGGCAGGAAGCCGTACGGCTTGGTGGCCGCCGCGTCGATCGCCTCGCGGATGTCGGTGCCCATCGGCCCGGTGACGGTGGCCAGTTCATTGACCAGGGCGATGTTCACCTGGCGGAAGGCGTCCTCGATGAGCTTGGTCAGCTCGGCGGTGCGCGGCGACGAAACCGGCACCGTATTGCGCACGATTCGGGAGTAGAAGCCGTCGACGGCGAGGAGCGATCGTACGTTCACACCGGAGACGACCTTGGGGGTGTTCTCCAGCCGCCACCGGGGGTTGCCGGGGTCGGTGCGCCCTGGGCTGTAACCCAGGTGGAAGGCGCTGCCCGCGGTCAGGCCGCTGATCTCCTCCAGGACCGGCCGCAGCAGCTCCTCGGTGGTGCCGGGCGCGGTCGTGGACTCCAGGACGACGGTGGCGCGCGGGCGCAGGTGCGGGGCGACGGCCCGGCCCGCGTCCACGATCGCGCCGCGGTCGGGGACGCCGTCGTGGACCGGTACGGGGACGGTGATCACGCAGACGTCGAAGTCGCGGGCGTCGGCGTAGTCCGTACTGGCCCGGTAGCGGCCGGAGGCGAGGGCCTCGGCCAGCCGCTCCGCGGGGACGTCGCCGACGCGGGAGTCCCCGGCCGTCAGCCGTTTGACCAGCTGTTCGTCGATGTCGATCCCGGTGACCGTGAAACCGGCCTCCGCCGCCCGCAGTGCCAGCGGCAGCCCGACCTGGCCCTGGCCTACGACGACGACGTGCCGGCTGTCTTCGGTGGGTTCCATGACGCTTAAATTAGCCCTAATCGTGACAAGTATGGCAAAGGCGACATTAAGTTCATCGGATGTCGGGCTACCGCGCGAGCGGGCCATGACGGACGAGGCGCCACGATCACGCGGGAGGAGGCGGGCATGCGGGCCGTGCTGCGCTGGGTCGCGATCGGCGCCGGGCTCCTCCTCGTGGTGACGGCGGGTCTGGGCTGGGCGTCCTACCGGAAGTTCAGCGGCAACATCCACACCGACCGGGCCGCGGAGAAGGTGCTCGCCCGGTACGCGAAGGAGCGGCCCCGCGCGCTGGTGCCGCAGGCGCGCAACATCCTGATGCTGGGCTCCGAAAGCGGCCAGAGCGGCCGGGGCGGCCAGGGCGGCAGCGGAGCCCACGGCGGCCAGAGCGCCGAGCGCGGCCCGGGCTCCGGCGCGCCCCCGGATGAAGACACCTCCGACGCCGCCGTCCTGCTGCACCTGTCCGCCGACCGCCGCCACGCCGCCGCCGTCGGCGTACCGCGCTCCCTGAAGGTCGGCGTGCCGAGCTGTCCCCGCCCGGACGGCGGTACGAGCCCGGCCGCGTACGAACCCTTCGGCCGCGCCTTCAGCGGCGGCGGGGCGGCCTGCTCGATCCGCGCCTTCGAACGGCTCAGCGGCATCCGCGTCGACCACCACATGGTGGTGGACCTCGCCGGGTTCGACCGGATCGAGGCCGCGGTCGGCGCCCACACCGGTGAGCGCCGCCGCGAGCTGTTGCGTACGCTGACCCGTGAGGCGCGCGGGGCGGACACGCTGCGCCATCCGGCCCGGTTCTTCGGCCTGGTCGACACGGCCACCTCGTCCCTCACGGCCGATCCCGGACTCAGTACGCTGCCCGCGCTGTACGAGCTGGCGGGAAGCCTGCGCAAGGTGCCGGACGGCGCCCTCGCCTTCCGTACGCTGTCGGCCCGGCCGGCCGAGTCCGGTCCGCTGCTGGCGGCGCTGCGCGCGGACCGCCCGGTGCCTGCCTCTCCAAGCCGCTGACGCGGCACCTCGCCGCACCTCGCCGCACCCCATCCGACCTGCGAGAACATCCGCCCTGCGCACATAAAGCAGAGATAAGTTGAGTGGGGTCGACTCACGTCTGTTGACAGAAGATCCCGGGTCGTGCAGTCTTGAGTCAGTTCCACTCAAGTCAGCAGGAGGATTTCACCATGGCACGTGCGGTCGGCATCGACCTGGGCACGACTAATTCCGTCGTCAGCGTTCTCGAAGGCGGCGAGCCCACCGTCATCACCAACGCAGAGGGCGCCAGGACCACGCCGTCCGTCGTCGCCTTCGCCAAGAACGGCGAGGTGCTCGTCGGCGAGGTCGCCAAGCGCCAGGCTGTCACCAACGTCGACAGGACCGTCCGGTCGGTCAAGCGCCACATGGGCACCGACTGGAAGATCAACCTGGACGGCAAGGACTTCAACCCGCAGCAGATGAGCGCCTTCATCCTGCAGAAGCTCAAGCGGGACGCGGAGTCGTACCTGGGCGAGAAGGTCACCGACGCGGTGATCACCGTCCCCGCGTACTTCAACGACTCCGAGCGCCAGGCCACCAAGGAGGCCGGTGAGATCGCGGGCCTCAACGTGCTGCGCATCGTCAACGAGCCGACCGCCGCCGCGCTGGCCTACGGCCTCGACAAGGACGACCAGACCATCCTGGTCTTCGACCTCGGTGGCGGCACCTTCGACGTCTCGCTGCTGGAGATCGGCGACGGCGTCGTCGAGGTGAAGGCCACCAACGGCGACAACCACCTCGGTGGTGACGACTGGGACCAGCGCGTCGTCGACTACCTGGTGAAGCAGTTCCAGTCCGGCCACGGCGTGGACCTGGGCAAGGACAAGATGGCCCTCCAGCGCCTGCGCGAGGCGGCGGAGAAGGCGAAGATCGAGCTGTCCTCGTCCACCGAGACCTCGATCAACCTGCCGTACATCACGGCGTCCGCCGAGGGCCCGCTGCACCTGGACGAGAAGCTCACCCGCGCCCAGTTCCAGCAGCTCACCACCGACCTGCTGGAGCGCTGCAAGACGCCGTTCCACAACGTCATCAAGGACGCCGGGATCCAGCTCTCGGAGATCGACCACGTCGTCCTGGTCGGCGGCTCGACGCGTATGCCCGCCGTCGCGGAGCTGGTGCGCGAGCTGACCGGCGGCAAGGACGCCAACAAGGGCGTCAACCCGGACGAGGTCGTCGCCATCGGCGCGTCCCTCCAGGCCGGTGTGCTCAAGGGCGAGGTCAAGGACGTCCTGCTGCTCGACGTCACCCCGCTGTCCCTCGGTATCGAGACCAAGGGCGGCATCATGACCAAGCTGATCGAGCGCAACACGACCATCCCGACCAAGCGCTCCGAGATCTTCACCACGGCCGAGGACAACCAGCCGTCGGTCCAGATCCAGGTCTACCAGGGCGAGCGCGAGATCGCGGCGTACAACAAGAAGCTCGGCATGTTCGAGCTGACCGGCCTGCCGCCCGCCCCCCGCGGGATGCCGCAGATCGAGGTCACCTTCGACATCGACGCCAACGGCATCATGCACGTCGGCGCGAAGGACCTCGGCACCGGCAAGGAGCAGCGGATGACCGTCACCGGCGGCTCCTCGCTGCCCAAGGACGAGGTCGACCGCATGCGCCAGGAGGCCGAGCAGTACGCGGACGAGGACCACAAGCGCCGCGAGTCCGCCGAGACCCGCAACCAGGGTGAGCAGCTCGTCTACCAGACCGAGAAGTTCATCGCGGACAACAAGGACAAGCTCCCCGAGGACGTCAGGTCCGAGGTCGAGACCGCGGTCGCGGACCTCAAGGAGAAGCTGAAGAACGAGTCGACGGACGACGGCAACACCGCCGCGATCCGCGAGGCCACCGAGAAGGTCGCGGCCACCAGCCAGAAGCTGGGCCAGGCGCTGTACGCGCAGACCGACGGCGCCTCCGGCAGCGCGACCGCCGACGCCCCCTCCGACGGTCAGGCCGACGCCGCCGCGGACGACGACGTGGTCGACGCCGAGATCGTCGACGACGAGAACGCCAACAAGAGGGACGGTGCCGCGTGACGGAGGAGCCGAAGGGCTTCGAGTCGGAGCCCGACGTCCCTTCAGAGGCCGGCGAGGAGCAGCCGGACGCCGCCGCGAAGGCCGCCGGGTCCGCCGATGAGGCGGGCCCGGCGGCCCCGGCCCCGGACGGGGACGCGAAGGAGCTGACGGCCCTGCGGGCACAGCTGGACCAGGTGCGCACCGCGCTCAACGAGCGCACCGCGGACCTCCAGCGGCTCCAGGCCGAGTATCAGAACTACCGCCGCAGGGTGGAGCGGGACCGGGTCGCCGTCAAGGAGGTCGCGGTCGCCAATCTGCTCACCGAACTGCTCCCGGTGCTCGACGACATCGGCCGGGCGCGGGAACACGGCGAGCTGGTCGGCGGCTTCAAGTCGGTCGCCGAGTCGCTGGAGACGGTGGCGGCGAAGCTGGGGCTGCAACAGTTCGGCAAGGAGGGCGAGCCCTTCGACCCGCTGGTGCACGAGGCCCTGATGCACAGCTATTCGCCGGATGTCACGCAGACCACATGCGTGCAGATCCTCCAGCCCGGGTACCGCATCGGGGAGCGCAATCTGCGGCCCGCCAGGGTCGCGGTCGCCGAACCGCAGCCGGGCAGCCAGGGCAAGGACGAGTCGGCGGCGGAGAAGAAGGCCGACGAAGAGGAGACCGGTGGCCCGGACGAGGGCTGACGGCGTAGAAGTAAGTGGGCGTAGGAGTGTGCCGGTCACCGGCGGCGCGCCTGGAAGTGGTGGAGAGGAGGGACGTCGGGGATGAGCGTCAGTAGGGACCTGTTGGAGAAGGACCTGTACAAGGTCCTCGGCGTGCCCAAGGACGCCACGGACGCCGAGATCAAGAAGGCGTACCGGAAGCTCGCCCGCGAGTTCCACCCGGACGCCAACAAGGGCGACGCGAAGGCCGAGGAGCGCTTCAAGGAGATCTCCGAGGCCAACGACGTGCTGTCCGACGCCAAGCGTCGCAAGGAGTACGACGAGGGCCGCGCGCTGTTCGGGAACGGCGGCTTCCGCCCCGGTCCCGGCGCGGGCGGCGCCGGCGGCTTCAACTTCGACCTCGGCGACCTGTTCGGCGGCACGGGCGGCCAGCCCGGCGGGCAGACCACCGGCGGGCAGGGCGGCGGCTTCGGCGGCGGCCTGGGCGACGTCTTCGGCGGTCTGTTCAACCGGGGCGGCGCGGGCACGCGGGTGCAGCCGCGCCGCGGCCAGGACATCGAGTCCGAGGTGACGCTGAGCTTCACCGAGGCGGTCGACGGGGCCACGGTCCCGCTGCGGATGTCCTCGCAGGCGCCCTGCAAGGCGTGCTCCGGCACCGGCGACAAGAACGGCACGCCCCGGGTGTGCCCGACCTGCGTCGGCACCGGGCAGGTCTCGCGCGGCGGCGGTGGCGGCTTCTCGCTCACCGACCCGTGCGTGGACTGCAAGGGCCGCGGCCTGATCGCCGAGACCCCTTGCGACGTCTGCAAGGGCAGCGGGCGGGCCCGTTCCTCGCGCACCATGCAGGTCCGTATCCCGGCCGGTGTCACCGACGGGCAGCGGATCCGGCTGCGCGGCAAGGGCGCGCCCGGCGAGCGCGGCGGCCCCGGCGGCGACCTGTACGTGGTCGTGCACGTCGGAGCGCACCCGGTCTTCGGGCGCCGCGAGTCCAATCTCACGGTCACCGTGCCGGTGACCTTCGCCGAGGCGGCGCTCGGCGGCGAGATCAAGGTGCCCACACTGGGTGGCCCGCCGGTCACCCTCAAGCTTCCGGCCGGTACGCCGAACGGCCGTACGCTGCGCGCCCGCGGCAAGGGCGCCATGCGCAAGGACGGTTCACGGGGCGATCTGCTCGTCACCATCGAGGTGGCGGTGCCGGAGAAGACCGAGGGCAAGGCGCTGGACGCGCTGGAGTCCTACCGGGAAGCGACCGCGGGGCACGACCCGCGGGCGGAGCTGTTCAAGGCCGCAAAGGGAGCGTGACCTGAATGAGCGTCGACGGAAGCGGTATGAGAGGCCCGCGCGGCCGTAATCCCTACCAACTGACCGAGGAGTCCCCGGTCTACGTCATCTCGGTGGCGGCCGAGCTGTCCGGGCTGCACCCGCAGACCCTGCGTCAGTACGACCGCCTCGGGCTGGTCTCGCCCGACCGTACCGCCGGGCGCGGCCGTCGCTACTCCACCCGTGACATCGAGCAGCTCCGCGAGGTGCAGCGGCTCTCGCAGGACGAGGGCATCAACCTCGCGGGCATCAAGCGGATCATCGAGCTGGAGAACCAGGTCGCCGCCCTCCAGGCCCGTGTGGCCGAACTCTCCGCCGCCGTCGAGGGCGCCGCCGCCGTCATCCAGCAGCGCGAGGCCGCCGTGCACGCCTCGTACCGCCGGGACCTGGTTCCCTACCAGGACGTCCAGCACACCAGCGCGCTGGTGGTCTGGCGGCCCAAGCGCGACGGCTGACGCCCGCTCACCCGTACGGCCCAGGGCTCCTTACGACGGACGGTCCGTCTCCCTCACCCGAGGGGGCGGACCGTCCGTCGTCGTGCGTCCGGTCGGCCGCGCCGGTCAGTGGAGCGCGGCCGGGACGACCTGGACGGAGTCGCCCACGGCGCGCTCTCCCGTCGCGTCCGAGGGGTTGTTGGCGAGGGTGCCGTCGACGGCGAAGGTGGTGGAGCCGCCGCCGTCGAGGTTGAGGGCCTGGACGGCGCCCAGGGAGCGCATGAAGGCGGCGGCCTCCATGAGCGTGAAGCCCTCGCTGCCGCCGCCGGTCTGGCGGCCGTCGACGGTGACCAGCAGCAGGCGGCCCCGGTCGTCGATCCCGGCCAGGGTGCGGGGCTGGCGGCCGTTGGCCCAGACGTAGCCGAAGGACAGGTCGAGCGGGTCGACGACGCCCTCGGCGGCGGCGTCCACGGCGATCCGGCCGTCCTGGACGAGGGTGGGGGCGGCGCTGACGACGCTGTCGTCGGGGCCGAGGGTGAGGATCTCGCCCGCGGTGTCCCGGATGGTCGTCCCGACCGATACGCGCTTACCCGTACGGGCGTACGCGGTCAGCCAGTCGGCGGCCGAGCCGATGCCCTGGAGCACCGAGCCGTCGGCGGGGACCCGGCCGCCGCGCGCGCCGACGGACACCACGTCGCCCCGGGCGTCGAGCACGGCCTGGACACCGGTGCCGGTGGGCAGGGCGGCGCCGAAGGCGGGGGTGAACACCACCAGGTCGTCCTTCTCGTAGCAGGTGATGTCCTGCCAGGGCAGCTCGCTCGGGGTGCCGCCGGGGCGCCCGCAGTCGCGGACCGTGCCGGGCAGCCGGTTGACGCCCTGCACGGCGTAGGACGCGCCGCCCGCGCGGGCGGTGGCCGTGCTGTTCAGGTCGGCGATACGGAAGTGCCGACCGCCGTCGGCGAGCACCAGGGCGGCGCGCGCGCCGGCCGACATCGACTCCAGCCGCCCGTCGTAGGCGCCGAGTCCCGACTGGGTGCCCTGGATGCCGCCGGCGTTGGTGATGACGAAGAAGCCGCCGTTGACGGCGACCAGGGAGCCCAGCTTCCTGGCGACCGACGACGGGGTCTCGCGGCGCGCGACGTCGCCGTCGTGGGTGCCCGCGACCGTGCCGCGGAACACGCGCGGGTCCACGGTCGCGATGTGGATGTTCTGCACGTCGGCGGGCTGGTCGGCGTCGTAGCCGGTCCACTCGACGGCGGTGAGGAAGCCCGCCGCGGTGACGGGCTGCGCGGCGGCCGTGGCGGCGGCCTGCGTGGCGTACCCGCCGATCCGTACCCGCAGGCCCATCGTGCCGTGCGGGGTGTCGCTGTAGGCGGGCCACTGGACGGTCTCGACGCGCGGCGCGAAGCCCGCCGCGCGCAGCCGCGCCGCCGTGTCGTCCGCCCACGCCCTGTCGCTCACTTCGAGCCCGGTCGGCGCGCCGGTCAGCCTGCTGGTGGCCGGCCGCTGGACGGTGACGGTCCAGGACGGCGCCGCGTCCGCGCGCCGGATCGTCCCGGTGCGGACCTGGAGGCCGGGCGCGAGGTCCCGCGTCGTCCACCGCGACGAGACGGGGTTGCGGTGGCCGGTGGCAGCCGAGGGGTCCGGCTGGTGACCGGGCACGGCGGCCTGGGCCGTCGAGTCGAGGGCGAGCGGTACGACGGCGGCGAGTACGGCGACGGCGGCCACGACGGTGCGGACGCGTACCCGCGCGGCACCCTTGGTGTGCTCCATGAAGACCCCTTCACGTACGACGGCTGACGGCTGACGACTGCGGGCGGGCGGCTTCCGCGCCCGATGAGAGCCGTCCTACGCGAAGACCCCGCCTTGTGGGGGTGAGTTCCGGGCGAACAGCCGACGAATGCCGTCATCCGCCGTACGCCGTACGGGCGTTGTGGGTGTTACGCGTGTTGTGGGCGTTACGCCGACGGCGTGCCGTGATACCCCCTCACGCGTTGCCCATCGCCCGGGTCAGGGCGATCTCGATCACGACGCGGTCCGGGTTGGGGGAGGGGGTGCGGCCGTAGCGCTCGGTGTAGCGGCGCACGGCCTCGGCGACGCGGTCCGGGTCGGCGGAGACGGTGGCCACGCCTTCGAGGGTGGCCCAGATCCGCCGCTCGACCTGGCAGACCGCGACCCGCGCGCCGCCGGGGCCCGCCGCCAGGACGTTCAGGGCCTTGGTGCTCCTGCCGTTGGCGATGACGCGGGCGAGCCCCGCCTCGGGGTCGTACGTGACGCCGACCGGGACGACGTGCGGGGAGCCGTCGGGGCGCGGGGTGGTGAGGGTGCACAGGTGCCGCTCGCGCCAGAAGGCGAGGTAGCCGGGTGCGGGGGAGCGGGGATCGGATGCCATGGACGGGACGGTACGCGGAGGCGCGCGGGCGGGTGCGCAGGGGGCGGCCTCGGGCTCGTACGGGCCGGCCTCCGGCTCGTACGGGTCAGGAGCGGGCTCGTACGGGTCAGGCCCGGGCTCGTACGGGTCAGGTCAGGCGGACCGGGAGCGCGGCGGTGCTGTTGCCCACGAAGCCCGGCAGCGGCGGGAGTTCGGCGTCGGGGACGGCGAGGGTGAGGCCGGGGTACGCGGCGTACAGGCCGCGCAGGGCGATCACCGCTTCGAGGCGGGCCAGCGGCGCGCCCAGGCAGTAGTGGCTGCCGTGGCCGAAGGCGAGGTGCCGGTTGGCGGGGCGGGTGATGTCGAAGCGGTCGGCGTCGGGGCCGTACTCGCGCGGGTCGCGTCCGGCGGCGGCGTATCCGGCGAGGACGGCTGTACCACGCGGCACAGAGGTGCCGTCAACCACCAGATCGGTGATCGGGTAGCGGAACGGGAAATTCGCCACCGGGCCGTCCCAGCGCAGCGTCTCCTCGACCACCGCGTCCCAGGACACCTCGCCCGTCAGCACGAGCGCGAGCTGGTCGGGGTGGCCGCACAGGGCGCGTACCGCGTTGACGATCAGATTGAGGGTCGTCTCGTGCCCGGCGACGATCATCAGCAGCAGGGTGCCGGTCAGCTCGGCGTCACTGAGGCGCCCGCCGGAGGCAGCGCGGGAGCCGTCGCGGGAGCCGCCCGAGCCGTCGCCGTCACCGCTCTCCTCGCCGCGCGCCGCGATCAGCGCGCTCGTCAGGTCGTCGCCGGGTGCCGCGCGCCGCTCCGCGACGACCCGGCCGAGGATCGCGTACGTCTCGCGCTGCGCGGCCATCGCGTCGGCCGCGGAGCTGCTGGTGCTGACGATCAGGCGGCTGAGGGCGTGCAGCCGGTCCCGGTGGGCGGGGACGATGCCCAGCAGCTCGCAGATCACGCCCATCGGCAGCGGATAGGCGTAGCACTCGCGCAGGTCGACCACGCCGTCGGCGTCCGCGCGGCCGGGGAGCGCGGCCAGCAGCTCGGCGGCCTGGGCCTCGATCCGCGGGCGCATCGCGGCCACCCGGCGCGGGGTGAACGCCTTGGTGGCCAGGCCGCGCAGCCGCCTGTGGTCGTCGCCGTCCGCCGTCGTCATGCCGTTGACCAGCGCGAAGGCGTTGAGCTGCCACTGCTCGGGGACCTCGCCCCGCTGGAGGGCGGCGAAGTGCGCGGCGTTCTTGGCCACCTTGGGGTCGGCCAAGAAATCGCGCAGCTCCTGGTAACGGGAGACGATCATCCCGGGGACGCCGTCCGGCAGTGTCACGGGGCAGACGGCCCCCGCCTCGCGCAGTGCGGCGGCGTCCGCGTGCAGCGCGGCGCCGGTCGGGTCCATGGAGTGCGCGTCGCTCATGGGAGTCCTCACGGACGGCGGGTATGGAGGAGTCAAGCGGACATGCGGCCGTACGGACAAGCGCAGATGCGGCCAAAACGGCTGGAGCGGACCCCAACTCCGCTGCCTTCCAGCGGAGTTGAAGCAGGCATTGTCGCACCGCCGCCGGGATTTACTCAACGTTCATACAAAAACACATCTGCTCGCCGCGGGGTCCGGCGCACGGACTCTCCGCCCCGTTCCCGACGTCTCCGTGTGACCGTTCCCGAAGTCGCCCCAAAGTCACCTTGAGTGGAATAGACTCAACTTGCCTCATGTTGCTCAAGGCAGGTTTACGCCGATCGCATCGGAGCATCGGACACGTCGATCAAGAGGAGGAGCCGACGCCAGTGGACGCCGAGCTGACCAACAAGAGCCGGGAAGCGCTGAACGCCGCCAACACCCGGGCCGTCTCCGAGGGCAACCCGGACCTGACGCCCGCGCATCTGCTGCTCGCCCTGTTGAGCGGCACGGACAACGAGAACATCCTCGACCTGCTGGCCGCCACCGGCGCCGACCCCGATACGCTGCGGGCGGGCGCGGAGCGGCTGGTCGCGGCTCTGCCGAAGGTGCAGGGCTCCACCGTCGCGCCCCCGCAGGCCAACCGCGACCTGCTGGCCGTCATCGCGGACGCCTCGCAACGCGCCAAGGAGCTGGGCGACGCCTACTTGTCCACCGAGCACCTGCTGATCGGGACCGCCGTCAAGGGCGGACCCGCCGGTGAGCTGCTCGCCGCCCAGGGCGCCAAGGCCAAGAGCCTGCTCGACGCCTTCGAGACCGCCCGCGGAGGGCAGCGCGTGACCACCCAGGACCCCGAGGGCACGTACAAGGCCCTGGAGAAGTACGGCACCGACTTCACCGCCGCCGCCCGCGAGGGCAAGCTCGACCCGGTGATCGGCCGCGATCAGGAGATCCGCCGCGTCGTCCAGGTGCTGTCCCGCCGTACGAAGAACAATCCGGTGCTGATCGGCGAGCCCGGCGTCGGCAAGACCGCCGTCGTCGAGGGCCTGGCCCAGCGGATCGTCAAGGGCGACGTGCCCGAGTCGCTGCGCGACAAGCGGCTGGTCTCGCTCGACCTCGGCGCGATGGTCGCGGGCGCGAAGTACCGCGGCGAGTTCGAGGAGCGGCTGAAGTCCGTCCTGGCCGAGATCAAGGACAGCGACGGCCAGGTCATCACCTTCATCGACGAGCTGCACACCGTCGTCGGCGCGGGCGCGGGCGCCGACTCCGCCATGGACGCGGGCAACATGCTCAAGCCGATGCTGGCCCGCGGCGAGCTGCGGATGGTCGGCGCGACGACGCTGGACGAGTACCGCGAGCGGATCGAGAAGGACCCGGCGCTGGAGCGCCGCTTCCAGCAGGTGCTGGTCGCCGAGCCGTCCGTCGAGGACACCGTGGCGATCCTGCGCGGCCTCAAGGGCCGCTACGAGGCGCACCACAAGGTGCAGATCGCCGACTCCGCGCTGGTCGCCGCCGCCACCCTCTCCGACCGCTACATCACCTCCCGCTTCCTGCCCGACAAGGCCATCGACCTGGTGGACGAGGCCGCGTCCCGGCTGCGCATGGAGATCGACTCCTCGCCCGTCGAGATCGACGAGCTCCAGCGGGCCGTGGACCGGCTGCGCATGGAGGAGATGGCGCTCAAGAACGAGACCGACCCCGGCTCCGTACAGCGGCTGGAAAAGCTCCGCAAGGACCTCGCCGACCGCGAGGAGGAGCTGCGCGGGCTCAACGCGCGCTGGGAGAAGGAGAAGCAGGGCCTCAACCGGGTCGGTGAGCTGAAGGAGCGGCTGGACGACATCGGTACGCGGATCGAACGCGCCCAGCGCGACGGCGACTTCGAGACCGCGTCCAAGCTGCTCTACGCCGAGAAGCCCAAGCTGGAGGCCGAGCTGGAGGAGGCCACCAGGGAGGAGGAAGAGGCCGCGGCCCAGGGTCCCTCGACGAACATGGTCAAGGAGGAGGTCGGCCCCGACGACATCGCCGACGTCGTCGCCGCCTGGACCGGCATCCCCGCGGGCCGCCTGCTGGAGGGCGAGTCGCAGAAGCTGCTGCGCATGGAGGAGGAGCTGGGCAAGCGGCTGATCGGCCAGACCGAGGCCGTACGCGCTGTCTCCGACGCCGTACGCCGCTCGCGCTCCGGCATCGCCGACCCCGACCGCCCCACCGGCTCCTTCCTCTTCCTCGGCCCCACCGGCGTCGGCAAGACCGAGCTGGCCAAGGCGCTCGCCGACTTCCTCTTCGACGACGAGCGGGCCATGGTCCGGATCGACATGAGCGAGTACGGCGAGAAGCACTCGGTCGCCCGGCTGGTCGGCGCGCCTCCCGGCTACGTCGGGTACGAGGAGGGCGGCCAGCTCACCGAGGCGGTACGGCGCCGCCCGTACAGCGTCGTGCTGCTGGACGAGGTGGAGAAGGCGCACCCCGAGGTCTTCGACATCCTGCTCCAGGTGCTGGACGACGGACGGCTGACCGACGGGCAGGGCCGTACGGTCGACTTCCGCAACGTCATCTTGATCCTCACCTCCAACCTGGGCAGCCACTACCTGGTCGACCCGGCGCTGGACCCGGCGCAGAAGAAGGAGCGGGTGCTGGAGACGGTCCGCGCGTCCTTCAAGCCGGAGTTCCTGAACCGGCTGGACGACACCGTGGTCTTCTCCGCGCTCGACCCGACCGAGCTGCGGCAGATCGCCCGGCTCCAGACCGACCGGCTCGCGGACCGGCTGCGCGACCGCCGCCTCACCCTCGAAGTCACCGACGGCGCCCTCGACTGGCTCGCCGAGGAGGGCAACGACCCGGCGTACGGCGCCCGGCCGCTGCGCCGCCTCGTGCAGACCGCGATCGGCGACCCGCTGGCCCGCGCGATCCTGTCGGGCGAGGTGATCGACGGGCAGAACGTACGGGTGGACCGGGCGGCCGACGGCCTGATCGTGGGGCCGACGACGGGGCCCGACCTCAGCAAATGAGGTGCCCGACGGGCAGGTGGTGACGCCCTTCGGGGGCAGGTGGTGACCCCCTTCGCGGGCGGGCGGTGACCCCCTTCGCGGGCGGGTGGTGACGCCTTTCACCGGCGGGCCCCCGGCGGTACGCCCAACGCGTATCGCCGGGGGTTGCCACCGCCCGGCGGGAATGGGGGAGGATGGAGGAGAAACGTCTCGAAGGGAACCTTCACCGTGAGCATCGACCCGTCCTCGATCCCCAATTTCGGGGGCCAGGACCCCGAGCCGAACGGACCCGCCGGCAGCGTGGTCATCCCTGACCAGGAACTGGTCAAGCAGTTGCTCGAACAGATGGAGCTGAAGTACCTCGTCGACGAGGAGGGCGACCTCGCCGCGCCGTGGGAGGAATTCCGCACGTACTTCATGTTCCGCGGCGAGGGTGAGCAGGCGGTCTTCGCCGTCCGGACCTTCTACGACCACGCGTACTCGGTCGACGACAAGCCTCAGCTCCACGAGGTCATCGACGACTGGAACCGCCGCACCCTGTGGCCCAAGGTCTACACGCACACGCACGACGACGGCTCCGTCCGTCTGATCGGCGAGGCCCAGCTCCTGATCGGCCTCGGCGTCGGCCTCGAGCACTTCGTGTCCAGCACGGTGAGCTGGGTGCGCGCGTCCATCGAATTCGACAAGTGGGTCGGCGAGACGCTCGGCCTGGAGAAGGACGTCGAGGGCGGTACGGACGGCGGCGCCGAGGGCGACGGCGGCAGCGACGACTGACGCGGTCCCCTCGCCTCGGAGGGGCACGGGTCCGTCAGAGGGGCACGGGGACGACCGTCAGCAGGTACGTCCCGTAGCCGAGTGAGATCCCGGCCAGCGCCGCCACCGTCACGGCGGCGGTGCGCGGCCGGGCTTTCGCGAGCGCCGCCGCGCACGGCACCAGCAGCGGGAAGGCGGGCAGCAGGAAGCGCGGCTTGCAGGAGAAGAAGCCCGCGCCGCCCAGCGCGATCACCACCAGCACCGCCGCGTACACCAGCAGTGGCAGCGGCATCCGGTCCAGCAGCGCCAGTACGAGCAGGACGGCCGCCGCCGCGCACACCGCCGTCGCCATGTAGGCGGAGAGCGTCTCGGGTTCGAGCACCATGTGCTTGACGTAGTGCAGCGCGTAGTGGCCGAAGTCGAACCGCGAGCCCCAGCGGGTCTGCACGTCGAAGTAGCCGCGGACGGCCCCGGTCCGCAGGCCCACCCACCCGAGGTAGCCGCACCAGCCGAGCGGCGCGGCGACGGCCGCGGCCCAGGCCCGCCAGTCGCGCGGGTCCCTGCGGCAGTGCGCGAGGGCCGCGATCGAGACGGCGGCGGCCACGGCGACGGCGTTCGGCCGGGTCAGCCCGGCGAGTACGGCCAGCAGCCCGGCGGTCAGCCAGCGGCGCGTGACGGCCGCGTACAGCGCCCAGGCGGCGAAGGCCGTCATCAGCGACTCGGTGTACGCCATCGACAGCACCACCGAGTGCGGCAGCAGCCCCCATACGAGGACCAGCGCGGTCGCCGTCCTGCGGCCGTAGCGGTGCTCGGTCACCGCGTAGATCCCCCACGCGGCGGCCACCGCGCCCGCCCACGCCACGAGCAGCGCGCACGCCACCGAGCCGACCGGGAGCACCGCGTCGGCGGCGCGCACCGTCATCGGGTAGAGCGGGAAGAAGGCCAGATCGTCGTACCGCAGGCCCGGCGCCTCCCAGGCCGGGATGAAGGTGCCGTAGCCCCACTCCGCGATCCGGTGGTACCAGAGGCCGTCCCAGCTCAGACCGAGCAGATCGCGCGGGTGGCGGTGGGTGCGGTGCGCCCACAACGTCAGCACCACCAGGCCCGCCATCCGGGCCACGACGAAGCCCGCCACCGCGGGGCCGGCCCCCGTCGCCGCCCGCACGGCCAGTGCTTTCGGCGACGACGTCACCGGTTCGACGACGACCAATGGACCCGGCTCCTCGGGGGGCTCGCGAACTTCTCTTAGTCGGACAAACCGACTATCGCGCTCCGCGCCCCGTGGTCCGGGTCTGACACGCCCGAGGAGGACGCACGTTCACCCACGGTCGGGGGTGCCGGGGGGTCGCTTTTGCGGTCACCGGGTGGTGGCGGGGTGACCGGTGTGGGCGGTTGCCGGGTGATGGCGGGTGACCGGCGTGACGGTCGCTGGGTGGTGGCGGGTGACCGGCGTGGGCGGTTGCCGGGCGCCGGTGGGTGCCGACCTGACCGTCGCCGAGCGGTCCCGGGGCGACCGCCTCGGGCCGTCGCCGGGTGATCGTCGGGCCGCCCCGGCACCCGGCTTAGGGTGCGGACATGACTTCCGCATTCGCCCGCAGCCTCACCCCGCACGAGCTCACCGCAGGTGACCTGCGTCTGCGCCCCTTCGCCGAGTCCGACGAGCCCGCCGTCGCCCGCGCCATGCAGGACCCGGAGATCCTGCGCTGGGCCGGTGGCCTGGCCGTCAACGCCGCGCCGGTCGCGGACCGCGCCGCCATATGGCTGGCGCCGCGGCTGGTCTCCTGGCAGAACGGTTCGGCCGCGCTCGCCGTCACCGACGCCGCCTCGGACGACCTGCTCGGCTACGTCACCATCCGCGACGTCCACCGCGTCCCCGGGCAGGCCGAGGCCGCGTACTGGGTCACCCCGGCCGCCCGTGGCCGCGCCGTCGCCGCCCGCGCCCTGCACGCCGCCGCCGGCTGGGCCTTCGCCGTCCCCGCCGCGGGCGGCCTCGGCGTGTACCGCATCAGCCTCGACCACTCGCTGGCCAACCCCGGCTCCTGCCGGGTCGCGGCCCGCGCGGGCTTCCGTGAGGAGGGCCTGATGCGGGCCTTCTTCCTCGACCCGGCAGGCGCGCGCCACGACTCCCATCTGCACGCGCGCCTCGCGACGGACGCGGTCGTGCCGCCCGCGTGAGGCCGTCGTGCCGCCCGCGTGACGCGGTCGTGCCGCCCGCGTGAGGCCGTCGGGCCCTACGCGTCCTGCTCCAGCACGGACAGCACATTCCCGGCCGGGTCGGTGAACCACGCGATCAGCGGGCCGCCGCCGCGGAAGATCCCCTTCTCGTCCGTCGGCATCCCCTCGTACCGCTCGAACCGCACGCCCCGGCGGCCCAGCTCGTCCACGGCCGCGTCGATGTCCGGCACGGGGAAGTTGAGAATCGTGAACGTGGCGGGCCGGTGGTCCGCCCCCTTCGGGTACACCAGCACGTTGCGGTCCCCGGCGAGGTGCAGCGTCAGCAGCCCGTTCGCCTCGGACACCCGGATTCCGAGCGTCTCCCCGTAGAACTTCCTCGCCGCTTCCACGTCGTCCACCGAGAATCCGCTGAACGCCTGCGTCTGTCCGAACATGACCGCTCCCTGTTCCTCGTAGGTACACCTCCCCCTACGACCGCCGGGGCACGGAAAACTCATCGCTCCCGGGAATCGGTCCGTCCTGTCGGTCCTCGAGGTCAGCTCTCGTAGTGGTACCGGCACTGTGCGATCAGGACGCTGTCCTCGGTGACGCGGTAGATCAGGCGGTGCTCGTCATTGACGCGGCGTGACCAGTAGCCCTGGAATCCGTGCTTGAGGGGTTCCGGTTTGCCGATCCCCTCGTTCCCGTTCCGGGCGATATCCGCGATGAGGGTGTTGATGCGCTTGAGGATCTTCCGGTCCTGAAGCTGCCACCACAGGTAGTCCTCCCAGGCGCGGGAGGAGAAGGTGATCTTCACGTGCGGCCCTTATTCGTCCGTCGTGTCCGTCACGAGTTCGCGTACCGTGCCGCCGCCGTTCTCCAACTCGTCGATGGACGCGAGGAGGCGCCGGGCATTCGCCGGGCTGCGCAGCAGGTAGGCCGTCTCCTTCAGGGACTCGTAGTCCTCGAGGGAGACGATGACGACCGGGTCGTGTCCGGCCCGGGTGATGACGACCTCTTCGCGGTCGTCGTTGACGGAGTTGAGCACTTCGGCGTACCGCGCGCGCGACTCCGAGTACGTCATGGTCTTCATAGTCGGCCTCCTTTACGTACAGGAAATTGTACGTCGATCTCCTGGGGTGTGACAAGCGCCGGAGCGCCCGGCGCGACTGTCACCGTCGTGACCGTGTCACCGCCGCGTCCTGACCAGCAGATACACGAAGTACGGCGCCCCGATGACCGCTGTCATCAGGCCCGCGCCGAGCTGGGCGGGGGCGATGACCGTGCGGCCGAGGAGGTCGGCGACGGAGACGAGGGTGGCGCCGAGGAGGACGGCGACGGGGATGACACGGATGTGGCGGCGGCCGACGAGGGCGCGGGCGGCGTGCGGGGCGACGAGGCCGACGAAGCCGATCGTGCCCGCGGCGGCGACCGCGGTGGCGCTGAGCAGGACGCTGACGGCGAGCAGGCCGAGGCGGGTCGGCCCGAGGGCGAGGCCGAGCAGGCGCGGGGTGTCGTCGTCGAGCGAGACGAGGTCGAGTTCGGCGCGGCGGGAGAAGGCCACGGCGGCGCCGACGACGAGGACGGCCGCGACCGGCAGCACATCGGGCATGGTCCTGCCGTACGTCGAACCGGACAGCCAGA
Source organism: Streptomyces sp. NPDC008079 (assembly GCF_042957385.1). Taxonomy (NCBI): domain Bacteria; kingdom Bacillati; phylum Actinomycetota; class Actinomycetes; order Kitasatosporales; family Streptomycetaceae; genus Streptomyces; species Streptomyces sp. NPDC008079. The sequence goes on along the minus strand of NZ_JBIBIC010000001.1, from coordinate 74,144 downwards.
TCAGCGCCTTCGTCGCGTTGAACGGGTCGGTGAGGACGATGAGCAGGCTGATCAGGGCCGAGGTCCCGGCGGCGGCGCCGACACCGACCAGGACGAGCCGGTTCTGCTGGAAGCCGCCCCGGGCACAGAGCCCGAAGACGACCGCGGCGGTGGCCGCCGCGCCCGCGAAGGCCGCGCCCGCCACGCTCCACGACCCGGCGGTCGGCACGGTGGTGACCAGCAGCACGGCGCCGAGACCGGCGCCGCCCGAGACGCCGAGGATGCCGGGCTCGGCGAGCGGATTGCGGGTGACGGCCTGGACGAGCGTCCCGGACAGGGCGAGCGCGGCGCCCGCCAGGAGCGCGGCCAGCACGCGGGGCACGCGGGTGTCGAGGACGAAGGTGACGACGTGGTCGGCCCTGCCCTGCGCCCAGTTCACGACGTCGCCGAGCAGCAGCTTGGTGTCGCCGAGAAGCACCGCCGCGACGGCCGCGGCGACGAACACGGCCACGAGTACGGCCAGGACGGCGACGAACGCCGCCCGGCTGGGGATACGCAGCCGGTCCGGCGCGGCGGACGCGCCGGAGCCGCGGGTGCGCAGCGCGATCACGACGAGGAACACGGAGCCCGCGACGCTCGTGATGACCCCGGTGGGCACGGCGACCGCCGACTCGGCGCCGACCGTGGCCCGCAGCAGCACGTCGGAGCCGAGGACCAGCGCCGCGCCGGCGAGCCCGGCGACCGGAACGGCCGCCCGCGCCCTGACCAGACCGCGGAACCGCCGGGCCAGCGGGCGGACGAGCGCGGGCGCGCACAGGCCGACGAAGCCGATCGGCCCGGCCAGCGTCACCGCCGCCGCGGACAGCAGCGTCGTGAGCAGGACGACCGTGACGCGGGTGCCCAGGACCGGCACGCCGAGCCCGCGGGCCGCGTCGTCGCCGAGCGCGAGCGCGTCGATGCGGCGGCCGGCCAGCAGCAGCCCGAGCAGGGCGAGCAGGGCGATCGGCGCCATCTGGTTCACGCCGTCGAAGCCGTTCTGGCTGATGCTGCCCTGGCTCCACTGGTAGAGGCCGTTGGTCTGCTCGGGGAAGAGCAGGAGCAGCGCGTCGGTGACCGAGCCGAGGCCGAGCGCGAGGGCGCTGCCCGCCAGCACCAGCCGTACGGTCCCGGCCCCGAGCCCGGACAGCGCGAGCACCAGCGCCGCCGCCGCGAGACCGCCGACGAACGCGACGCCCGAGGAGGCGAGCAGCGGCAGCGAGGCGCCGGTGACGGTGAGGATGCCGAGCGCCAGGTACGAGCCCGCGTTGACCGCGAGCGTGTCGGGCGCGGCGAGTACGTTCCGGCTGACCGCCTGGAGCGCGGCGCCGGCCGCGCCGAGCGCGACGCCGACGACGAGGCCCGCGACCATGCGCGGCAGCCGCGAGGCGATGACCACGGAGGCGTCGCCGTGCTCCGCGCGTCCGGTCAGCGCCTTCCACACCTCGCCCGCGCCGACGTCGGCGGTGCCCTGCGTGATGTCGACGACGGCGAGGACGGCGACCGCGAGGACGAGGACGAGGACCAGTCCGGCCGTCACCGCGGCCGCGCCCTGGGCGGGCGCGGGCGTCCGTGCGTCGGCCGCGGGCTCGGTGGTGCGCGGGGGAGTCGTGACGCTCACGGCGCTGCTTCGCCCTTTCGCTACTTCGTGAGGGCGGCGACGACGGCGTCCACGTACGCCTCCATCGACGCGGGACCGCCGAACATCCAGACGCCGTCGGGCAGTCGGCTCACGTGGCCCGCCTTGACGAAGGGCAGCGACTTCCACACGGCGTTCTTGGCGAGGGTGTCGGCGAAGGGGTCGCCGTCGGAGGCGTTCGCGATGTAGGTGAAGCGGATGTCGCCGAGCCCGGTGAGGCCCTCGACGTCGGTGGTGGCCAGGCCGTAGTCCTTGTCGCCCTTGACCTTCCAGGCGTTCGTGAGGCCGATCCGCTCGTTGACGTTCCCGATCAGGGAGCCGCTGGTGAACGGGCGTATCGAGACCTGGTTGGCCTGCACGTACCCGTCCCCGAAGGCGTACGGGGTCCCGGCGAGACCGGCGTCCGCGAGGGCCTTCTTGCCCTCCGCGAGCTTCGCGTCGAACGCCTGCTTGACCTCGGTCGCCTTCTGCGTGGTGCCGGTCGCCTGCGCGATGAGGTCGAGGGACTTCGTCATCAGGCCGATCTGGTCGGTGGAGTCGGCGGACCTGATCTGGAGGACGGGGGCGATCTTCCGCAGTTGGGTCACGGCGGACGAGGTGAGGTCGGTGGTCGCGACGATGAGGTCGGGCGACAGGGCCGCGATCGTGTCCATGCTCGGCTCGCCGCGGGTGCCGATGTCCTTGGGGGAGTTCTTCAGCGGGGCGGCCTTGTCCCAGTCCGTGTACCCCTTCACATCGGCGACGCCGACCGGGTCGACGCCGAGCGCGACCAGGTCCTCGACGACGTTCCACTCGGTGCCGATGACCTTGGTGGCGGGCGCGTCGAGGCGTACCTCCGTACCGCTGGCGTCGGTGAGGGTGATCGGCCCCGAGGCCGAAGCGGAGACGGAGTCCGTGGTCTTGACCGACTCGTCGGCGGCGGAGTGCGTCGTTCCGCATCCGGTCAGGGCGAGGGCCGCGACGGCGGCGACGGTGGCTGCGGCGGCGGGTACGGGGAGGCGTCTCATGAGGTGGGGTGGAGCCTTTCGCTTCTGGTCCGGTCGCTTGTGGTCCGGTCGTTTGTGGTCCGGTCGTTTGTGGTCGGGTCGTTTGTGGTCGGGTCGTTTGTGGTCCGGTCCTCGGTCTGGCTTCTGCTGTGGTGGCGGCCGACGGCACGGGTCCGCAGCCGGCCGGTCGAGGGGTCGGTGTCGACGTCGACCCGGATGCCGTAGACCTCGGTGAGGCGTTCGGGGGTCAGGACGTCCTCGGGGAGGCCGTCGGCGACGATCCGGCCGTCGTGGAGCAGCGCGACGCGGTCGGCGACGGCCGCGGCCTGGTCGAGGTCGTGCAGGACGACGCCGACCGCGATCCCGTGGTCGTCGGCGAGGTCGCGGATCAGGTCGAGCAGTTCGATCTGGTACCGCAGGTCGAGATACGTCGTCGGCTCGTCGAGCAGCAGCACGCCGGTCTCCTGCGCGAGGCAGCTCGCGAGCCAGACCCGCTGGAGCTGTCCCCCCGACAGGTGCTCGACGCCCCGCGCGGCCAGGTGCTCGACCCCGGTCAGCGTCAGCGCCCGCTCCACCGCGCCGGTCCCGCCGGGGTCCGGCCGCCCCCAGCGCCCCCGGTGCGGATACCGGCCGAACTCCACGACGTCCCGCACGCTCAGCCCGCTCGGCGTCGGCCGCCCCTGGGTCAGCAGCGCCACCTGCCGCGCGAACTCCCGTGACGTGAGCTGGAATCCGTCCGTCCCCGCGTCCAGCGTCAACGCGCCCTCCCGGGCCCGCTGCAACCGCGCCAGCGTCCGCAGCAGCGTCGACTTCCCACTGCCGTTCGGCCCCACCAGCGCCGTCACCTCGCCCGGCCGCAGCGACACGGCGGCGTCATGCACGACATCCACCCGGTCGTACGCGACCGTCATCCCTGTGGCCGCCAACTCATGCCCCCGCGAGGGCATCCCGCCGCCAGCACTCTCCCCAGCTCTCACACCGCTTAGGTTAGCCTAACCTAATCCCCCCTCGCCGTCGGGGTCACCTTTGCCTCTCCGGGACCCTCAGCCGTTGAACGCCATGCGAAGGCGGTCGGCGGCGTCGCGCAGGCCCGCCGCCAGCAGGTCGCGCTTGGCGCGGAGGTCGGCGGCGAAGTCGGCGTAGTAGGCGTCGGGCAGGGCGAGGGCCTCGGCGACGGCGTACTGGAAGGGCCCGGAGGCGACGTAGGTGAGGAACTGCTTCGTCGTGCGGACGGCGGCCACCAGCTCCCGCGACCCCGTCACCCAGGCCACGCCGTTTTCACGCACTCATTACAGCGGTAGGTCGTCGGGCAGGACGCGGAAGGATTTGTGCCGGCTCAATGGGCGGACGGCACGGAAGTCCCGACGGTCGAGCGTGAGAACGGCGTCAGTGTCGTACTCGGCAGCGAGTGCGACGTTCACGGCGTCGGCGAGATCGAGGCTGAGCGCGGCATACCGGGCGCGCAGCGTTTGTGCGGCTGAGAGGTGAGCCTCGGTGATTTCCGGCACGACGATCCGGCTTGTCCGCATCCACCGCCGGATGTCGTCGATCGCGCTGACAGCCGCTTCCCGTCCCAGCTCGCGGGTCGCGACATGATCGATCTCGGCGAGCAGCAGTGGGGACATCACGAGGAGTCCGGCAGCCATGATCGCCTCGTTGGCCCCCTGGTGTTCCGGGTGCGTGGAGTCGAGCGCGGCCAGCAGGCCCGATGTGTCGGCGATGACGATGATCACGCCGTGACCTCGGAATCGCCCTCGCGCAGGACGCCGTCGGCGACCGCGTTGCGGACGTCGTCCTTGGAAGGAGTACGCCCCGAACCTTCAAAGGTGCGGGAGAAAAGCGGTTCGTCCCAGACGCGGTTCGCCATGGCTGCGAGATGGATGCCCTGCCGGATGATCTCGGCTTCACTGACCCCGCGCCGGGCGGCGGCTTCCTTGATGATCGCCAGATCTTCCGGGTCGGCGTAGACGTTGGTGCGCTTCATAGGCATGTACCAAGATTAGTCCATGTACCACGAATGGTGCATGTCGGTTGGCGGCATAGTTAAGCAGCGCCTGGCTGCGAAACGCGTCCCCTGGCCTCCGGGCCATGGATGACTGGGGGCCGGGGTGCTCTGGCACGTGCTGGAGGAGGTTCCACCCGGGCGGGAACACATACCCGGGCTGCGGGACGGGCCGCTGGTGGCCGCGGAGCGGCGGACCTCGTGGGCACGCCGCCCGGGAACGGGTCAGTCACATGGCACTGCACGGCGCAATCACGTGCCTGTTCTTCGATGGGCTGCGGCTCCTGGCAGGCACGGCCAATGGGGCGGCTCTCAGCCGTTGAATGCCTTGCGGAGGCGGTCGGCGGCGTCGCGGAGGACTTCGGGGCGTTTGCAGAAGGCGAAGCGGACGTGGGTGCGGCCGGCGGTGGGGTGGTCGTAGAAGACGGAGTTGGGGACGGCGACGACGCCGCAGCGTTCGGGGAGGGCGCGGCAGAAGGTCAGGGCGTCGGTGCCGGGGGCGAGTTCGGTGATGTCGGTGGTGATGAAGTACGTGCCCTGGGGCTCGTAGGTCCGGAAGCCGGCGTCGCGCAGGCCCGCCGCCAGCAGGTCGCGCTTGGCGCGGAGGTCGGCGGCGAAGTCGGCGTAGTAGGCGTCGGGCAGGGCGAGGGCCTCGGCGACGGCGTACTGGAAGGGCCCGGAGGCGACGTAGGTGAGGAACTGCTTGGTGGTGCGGACGGCGGCCACCAGCTCCCGCGACCCCGTCACCCAGCCGACCTTCCAGCCGGTGAAGGAGAAGGTCTTGCCCGCTGAGGAGATGGAGACCGTGCGGTCGCGCATGCCGGGGAGCGAGATCAGCGGGATGTGTTCGCCGCCGTCGAAGACCAGGTGTTCGTAGACCTCGTCGGTGACCACGAGGAGGTCGTGGTCGACGGCGATGGCGGCGATCTCGGTGAGTTCGGCGGGGGTGAGGACCATGCCCGTCGGGTTGTGGGGGGAGTTGAGGAGCAGCAGCCGCGTACGAGGCGTGACGGCGGCGCGCAGGGCGGCGAGGTCGGGGCGGAAGTCGGGGGCGCGCAGGGTCAGGGGGACGCGGACGGCGCCCGCCATGGCGATGCAGGCGGCGTAGGAGTCGTAGAACGGCTCGAACGCGATGACCTCGTCGCCCGGTTCGAGCAGGGCGAGCATCGCGGCGGCGATGGCCTCGGTGGCGCCCGCGGTGACCAGGACCTCGGTGTCGGGGTCGAAGTCGAGCCCGTAGAAACGGCGTTGGTGGTCGGCGACGGCGCGCCGCAGCTCGGGGACGCCGGGGCCCGGCGGGTACTGGTTGCCGCGGCCGTCGCGCAGGGCGCGGACGGCCGCCTCCCGTACGGACTCGGGACCGTCGGTGTCGGGGAAGCCCTGGCCGAGGTTGATCGCGCCGGTCGAGAGGGCCAGTGCCGACATCTCGGCGAAGATCGTCGTACCGAGGCCGTCGAGGCGGCGGTTCAGCAGCGGCCTGTCCCGCATGCGCCCACCTGCTTCCAGCCCGCCCGCTTCCCGCCCGCCCGCTTCCAGCCCGGCCATTTCCAGCCCGTCCGCTCCCCGCCCGCCCGTTTCCCGCCCGCCCATTTCCCGCACCCACTCTCCGTCGGAACCGTACGGGGACCGTACCGGGACGCGTCCCGGGTTCCGTACCGTACGGCGTCCGCCGCCGGGGGTGTGCGCCGGGCGCGCCCGGAAGCGGTGTGGGAACGACGTAGTGAACACGTGAGCCCTTAAGCGCTCCAAGGGATGGAAAGTACGCACAGATGGGTAAAAACGCTGAGGACGGCGCGAGTTTCATGATTCCGTAGCTCTCGGATCTACCGGACCCCACGTGGGCACCGAGCCGCCGCGTCTCTCCGTCAGACGCGGGTCGGCCCATCATCCACTGCGTGCTTGCGGAGCCGACCCATGCTCACCACCCTCCAGACCGCCTACACCGACACCCGTGCCGGAGACCTCGCGTGGTGTCTCGGGAAGGACCCGCTGCCCGCGCTCGCCGTGCTCGACCTCGAAGTCGGCGACACGCGCGGGCTGCGGGCCAAGGTCCAGATGCGGCTGCTCGGCGCGTCCCACCAGGTACTGGTCGACACCGGTCGTGACGGCGGGTGTTCGGAGACCGTCGCGTGCATGCCGGGCAGCCAGGCGCCGCTGCCGTTCGGCGTGGCACGCAGGGTCGGCGGCTGGGACTACGAGTTCGCGGCCCGGATCGAGACGCTGTCGCAGGGCTCCTTCGCGGGCCGCGCCCAGGAGTTGCTCGCGCTGGTCGCCGACCACCCCAATGGTCTCGCGGGCACCTTCCCCGGCGACCCGCACGCCTTCACCGCGATGCTCGTGCAGTGCGCGGAGGGCAGTGTGCGGTGGCGCACCTGGCACGCGTACCCGCAGGAGGGACGGCTGGTGACCACCAGGACCCGGGTGAACGCCCTTCCTTGAAGGGGTGTTGGGGCGTACGGCGCCGGTCCGCGCGGAGCCGCGCCTTCCGACCCGTGCGGTACGGACGTACGTCGGCGGCACCCGCGCGCGGGCGGTCCGGCGCGCGAACCGTACCTCCGTACGCACCGACGGACGAACGCCCGTACGGCCGACGGTACATACGTCCACACCGTGCGCCGCACCCGTACCCCCGTGCGCCGGTGCGGTCCGCGAAAGCGCCGTCAACCGCCCCTGATTACACCCCTGTGGGTGACTTGTGCCGCCACCGGACTGACATAGCGTGCACTCATGATCGACCAGCCAGGCCGCACCGCGGCACCACTCGACCTGCGGCTTCCCGTGGCCGCGGGCGCCGCACGCGCGCTGGTCCTGGCCGCCGTCTTCGTCTGCGCCGCCTGCGGCCTGGTCTACGAGCTCGAACTCGTCGCGCTCGCCTCCTACTTGGTCGGCGACTCCGTCACCCAGGCGTCGGTCATCCTCTCCGTGATGGTCTTCGCGATGGGCTGCGGCTCGCTGCTCGCCAAGCGGCTGCGGATACGGGCCGCGGCCGGTTTCGCCGCCGTCGAGACGGCGCTCGCGCTGGTCGGCGGGCTGTCGGTGATGGCGCTCTACGCCTGCTTCGCGTGGGCGGGACAGGCCCGACTGGCCATGATCGGCTGCGCGTTCGCGATCGGCGTGCTGATCGGCGCCGAGGTGCCGCTGCTGATGACGCTCGTCCAGCGGATCCGGCGGCAGGACGCGGGCGGCGCCGTCGCCGACCTCTTCGCCGCGGACTACGTGGGCGCGCTCGTCGGCGGCCTCGCCTTCCCCTTCCTTCTCCTGCCGCACTTCGGGCAGTTGACCGGCGCGCTGGCCACCGGCGTGGTCAACGCGGTGGCGGGCGGCGCGACCGTGCTGTGGCTCTTCCGCGGCGACCTGTCCGCCCGCACCCGCTGGTGGCTGCTGGCCGCGAACGTCTCCGTGCTCGCGGTGCTCGGCGCCGCCGCCGCTGCCGCCGGGCCCTTCGAAGCGGCGGCGCGGCACGCGGTGTACGGGGGACAGGTGCGCGTCGCGGAACAGACCGCCGTGCAGGAGATCGTCCTCACCGGCGGCGGCAGGACCGGAGCCCCGCTCCAACTCTTCCTGGACGGACGGCTACGGGTCTGCGGCACGGACGAATTCCGTTACCACCAGGCCCTGGTGCACCCCGCGATGAACGGCCCGCACGGCCGCGTCCTCATCCTCGGCGGCGGCGACGGCCTCGCCCTGCGCGAGACGCTGCGCTACAGCGGGGTCCGCGCCGTCACCGTCGTGGACCTCGACGACGAACTCGTCCGCCTCGCCCGTACCGACCCCGGCCTGTCCGCGCTCAACCGGCACGCGTACGACGACCCGCGCGTCACCGCCGTCACGGCCGACGCCTTCGACTGGCTGCGCGAGGAGCGGCGCGGACCGTTCGACGTGATCATCGCCGACCTGCCGGACCCGGGGATCTCGCGCAGCGCGAAGCTGTACTCGGAGGAGTTCTACGGGCTCGCCGCGCGCACGCTGGCCCCCGGCGGGCGGCTCGCCGTCCACGCGGGCACGCCCAGCGCCTCCACGCACACCTTCTGGACCATCGAGGCCACCTTGCGGGCGGTGGGGCTGCGGACGGCGCCGTACTGGATCACCGGCCGCACGTGCGGGGCGCAGGCGGGGCCCGACCGCTGGTCGGGCTCGGTGCCGCCGTCCGCCACGAACTGGGGCTTCGTGCTGTCCGGCCTCACCACCCCCGCCATCGCCCTCCCGCCCCGCCACCCCCCTGACCTCTGGCTGACCCCCGCGCTGCTGCGCAAGGCCGCCGCCGCCCCGCTGGCCGGCCGCCCCACCGAGTCCCTCCCGGCCTCGACGTTGCTGCGCCCGAGGGTGCGGTGAGACGGCCGGCCGGCGGGGACGCCGGGTGGCGTAAGGGGACGGGACGCCCGCGTACGGGTGCGGGGGCGGATGTACGGCGCCGGGCGCGTCGACAGGGGGACGGGCGTACGGCGCCGGGCGTGTGCACAAGGGGGAGTGTGTACGGCGGCGGCGTACGGCGGCGGGCGCGTCCGTACGGGCCCGGGCCCGCGGGTGTACGGCGGTGGCGTACGGCGGCGGGCGCGTCCGTACGGGCCCGGGCCGCGTGCCACGTATGCCCGTAAAAAGTTCCGCCCGCGAAGCCGCGTGGCACCGTCCCGGTGGGTAGGCTCCGCCGCATGGAGCACGAGGTCTTCGTCCCGGTCAGCCCCACCCGCATCGGCCACGCCCTGCGCAGCCCCGCGCGCGTGACCGCGAGCCTGCCCGGCTGGCAGCCGGACGCGTCCGGCGCCGCGGACGGCGCCGACGGGGCTGACGGGTCCGCGCCGGAAGGCGGCGCCGCGGGCCGCCTCCGCCTGCGCGTGGGCGGCTCCACGATCACCTACCGCGGCACGGTCCGCGTCACCGGCACCTCGTCGCCCTTCGCGGTGGAGGCGAGCGGTACGGAGGTGCGCGGTACGGGCACGGTCAAGGCCACGCTGGAGATCGTCGTGGCCGAGGCCACGCACCCGGAGCCGGGCGCTCTGCTGATCTTCCGCGGCGCGGCCCAGGCCGAGGGCCGCCTGGCGTCGTACGAGCCGGACGTCGTGGAAGCGGCGGTACGGCGGCTGCTGGACCGTTTCTCCGCGGACCTGGCGGCGCACGCGCCGGAGGAGGAGACGGCCCCGGACCCGGCGCCCTCGGACGTGACCGTCGAAGAAACGATCGTGCCGGTCGTGGAGGCAGGGGCGGCCTCGGAGCGGCCGGAATCCTCGGAGCGGGCGGAATCGCTGAAGCAGGCGGAATCGTTGGAGCGGCCGGAATCCTCGGAGCGGCCGGACGAGCCGGGCGCCGAGGCGGGAGCGGCGGACGCCGTGGCCGAGGAAGCCGCCGACACCGCTGGCGATACGGCTGACACCGCTGATGACACCGCGGAGGACGCCGCCGACACGCCCGCCGGGGACCCCCGGATCACCACGGAGTCCGACCCCTCCGACACCGACTCGGACGAGGCCGACTCCGCCGAGGCCGACTCCGATGAGGACGCCGAGCCCGCCGAGCCCGAGGCGGACGTCGTGGACGACCTCGGCGAGCCCGCCCCGCCGTCCGACCTGGACGACTTCGAGCTGGTCGAGGTCGAGGTGGAGGTCCCGGAGAGCGCCGCCGCCCTGGACGACCTGGTGCCGCCCGCCGAGGCCGCGCACGCCCGCCGCACGATGATCGGCCGCAGCGCCGAGGAGGTCGACCACGCGCCGCCGCGCGGACGCTACGCGCCCGTACCCGCGCCGGACGCCACCTCCGCGGCGGCGACCCTGCGCTGGGCGGCCCCCGCCGCCGCGGCTCTCGTCGCGTCCGCCGTGGTCGTCGGCCGGGTGCTGCGACGCCGCAGGTAACACAGCCCGGTTACTCTCGTTCCGTGTCGAACGAGACGAAGCTGACGGCGGGCGACGCCGAACTGATCCTGCGGCCCCACGACGGCTGCCGGATCGCCTCATTGAAGGTCGGCGGGACCGAACTCCTGCGCCAGGGAGACAAATTCGGCGCCTTCCTGATGGTGCCGTGGTGCGGCCGTACGGAGAACGGGGTGTTCCGCAACGGCGGTGTCACCCATCAACTCCCCGTCGACGCGCCCCCGCACGCCATCCACGGCACCGGGCGCCACACCGCCTGGCAGGAGGCCGCGCCCGCGACCGAGACCACCGCCGCGTACTACTTCGACCTCGCCGAGCCGTGGCCGTACCCCGGACGGGTGACGCACACCGTCGAGTTGGCCCCGCACTCGGTGAAGCTGACGCTCAGCGTCGAGGCCGACGCGTCCGGCGACTCCTTCCCCGCGCAGGCGGGCTGGCACCCGTGGTGGCTGCGCAACCTCGGCCAGGGCGGCCAGGACGTCGAACTGGCCTTCACCGCCGCCTGGCAGGAGGAGCGCGGCGACAACCACCTGCCGAACGGCAACCGCGTCGACCCCAGGCCCGGCCCCTGGGACGACTGCTTCGGCATGCCCGACGGCGTGGACATCACCCTCACCTGGCCCGGCGAGATGACGGTCCGGGTGACCAGCCCCTCCGAATGGGCGGTCGTCTACACCGAGCCGACCGAGGCGGTCTGCGTCGAGCCCCAGTCCGGCCCGCCGAACGGCCTCAACACCCTGCCCCGCCTGGTCACCCCGATCGACCCGCTGGAGATCAGCACGGAGTGGACCTGGCACCGGATCGGCTGAGCCCCCGGCCTGCCGGGATACTGGTCGGCATGAGTGACCAGACGCGAGACGCGCTGCTGCGGCAGATCAAGGACAAGGCCGTGGTGCACGGCAAGGTGACCCTCTCCTCGGGGCTCGAGGCCGACTTCTACGTCGACCTGCGCCGGATCACCCTGGACGGCGAGGCCGCGCCGCTCGCCGGACAGGTGATGCTCGACCTCACCGCCGAACTGGACTTCGACGCGGTGGGCGGGCTGACGCTCGGCGCCGACCCGGTGGCCACCTCGATGCTGCACGCCGCCGCGGCGCGCGGGCAGCGGCTCGACGCGTTCGTGGTCCGCAAGGCCAACAAGGCGCACGGCTTGCAGCGCCGTATCGAGGGCGCCGAGGTCAAGGGCCGCCGCGTGCTGGTGGTCGAGGACACCTCGACCACGGGCGGTTCGCCGCTGACCGCGGTCGAGGCGGTACGGGAGGCGGGCGGCGAGGTGGTGGCCGTCGCCGTCATCGTGGACCGCGGCGCGGCCGGGGCGATCGCGGACGCGGGACTGCCGTACCTGGCCGCGTACTCGCTGGACGACCTGGGCCTCGCCTGAGTCGCGTGAGCCGCCTGAGTCGCGTGAGCCGCCTGAGCCGCGCAGCCGTGTCGCGGTCCTGAGCCGGTCCTGAGTCAATCCTGAGTCGGTCCTGAGTCGGCGCGGAGCGGGCTCCGAGCTTGCCCCGACCGGGTCCTGAGCGCTTTCGACCGGCTCTGACCTGCGTTTTTCCGGCCTCTGGAGTGTTTCACGTGAAACACTCCAGAGGCCGTCGTCCACTGGGTGTGCACGGAGGTGGTGTATCCGTTCGAGTCTGGGAAGATGGGGGCGACAAAGACGTCGCCACGCCAGTAAGGCCACAGCAGGACCACCCGCAGATCATGAGGAGCGGACACGATGCCCATCGCAACCCCCGAGGTCTACAGCGAGATGCTCGACCGGGCGAAGGCAGGCAAGTTCGCCTACCCGGCCATCAATGTCACCTCGTCGCAGACCCTGCACGCCGCGCTGCGCGGCCTCGCCGAGGCGGAGAGCGACGGCATCATCCAGATCTCCACGGGCGGCGCGGAGTTCCTGGGCGGTCAGTACAACAAGGACATGGTGACCGGCTCGGTCGCGCTCGCCGAGTTCGCGCACATCGTGGCCGAGAAGTACCCGATCACGGTCGCGCTGCACACCGACCACTGTCCCAAGGACAAGCTGGACGCGTACGTGCGTCCGCTGCTGAAGGTCTCGCAGGAGCGCGTGGCCGCGGGCCGCGACCCGCTGTTCCAGTCCCACATGTGGGACGGCTCGGCGGAGAACCTGGACGACAACCTCGCCATCGCCAAGGAACTGCTGGCCGAGGCCGTCAAGGCCAAGATCATCCTGGAGATGGAGATCACCCCGACCGGCGGTGAGGAGGACGGCGTCTCGCACGAGATCAACGACAACCTCTACACCACCGTCGACGACGCCTACCGCACCGTCGAGGCCGTCGGCCTGGGCGAGCAGGGCCGCTACCTGCTGGCCGCCTCCTTCGGCAACGTCCACGGCGTCTACAAGCCGGGCAACGTCGTCCTGCGTCCGGGCATCCTCAAGGAGCTCCAGGACGCGGTCGCCCAGAAGTACGGCAAGGCCAACGCCTTCGACTTCGTCTTCCACGGCGGCTCGGGCTCCACGCTCGAGGAGATCAACGAGGCGCTGGAGAACGGCGTCGTCAAGATGAACATCGACACCGACCTCCAGTACGCCTTCACCCGGCCCGTCGCGGACCACATGTTCCGCAACTACGACGGCGTCCTGAAGGTCGACGGCGAGGTCGGCAACAAGAAGACCTACGACCCCCGCGTCTGGGGCAAGGCCGCCGAGGCCGGCATGGCCGCCCGCGTGGTCGTCGCCGCCGAGAACCTGCGGTCGGCGGGCAACAAGCGCAAGTAGTCCTCCGGACGGTTTCCGGGACGGCGTTCCGGACGGGACCGGCTTCCGGACGGTTTCCGGGACGGCGTACTGCACAGGACCGGCTTCCGGACGGGTTCCGGGACGGACCGCATGACGTTGTCGGCCCTCGTACGGCTGCGTGTGCGGGCGGCCTCCGGGCCTCCCCGCGCGGTTTCGGGCTCGTCGCCGAAGGCCCCTGGCATCTGCCGGGGGCCTTTACGGTGGGGGCTCGGGCAGACTGGAACGCATGGCCATCAACGAGAACCTGCTCGGGGGACCCGCCCCGACCCATCTGCCCGAAGACCCGGAGCCGCGCGAACTGCTCGCCTCCGGTACCGCGCCCGCCGAGGTCGCGGCGAAATACCCGGCCTCCTCCCTGGTCTGGGCGCAGCTCGCCGACGACGCCTTCGAGGCCGGCAGCGTCGTGGAGTCGTACGCCTACGCCCGTACCGGCTACCACCGCGGCCTCGACTCGCTGCGCCGCGCCGGGTGGAAGGGCCACGGTCCCGTGCCCTTCGAGCACGAGCCGAACCGCGGCTTCCTCCGCGCCCTGCACGCGCTGGCCCGCGCCGCCCAGGCGATCGGCGAGCAGGACGAGTACGAGCGCTGCACGGTCTTCCTGCGGGACAGCTCGCCGACCGCCGCCGACACCCTGACCTGACGGCCGGCCCGCCCTTCTTTTCCTGTTTCCCCCGCGTTCCCCCTGGGTCTCACCAGGGGGAACGTGCTTTGTCGCAGTCGTGCCACAAGGGCGGACCGACGCCTCAGCCCCCGTATCCATGTGCGATTCTGATCCGGTTGTCCACACGCAGCACGGGGTGAGACCGGCCGGGGAGCCGGGGCCTCGACGACCGCTGCGCCAGCGCAGGGGGAGTCTTGGCACAGCCACGCCGTCAACCGGGCCGACGTCGGACGAGGGGCCGCGCCGCGATAGTCGGCTCCGCCCTGGCCGTGGGACTGATCATGGTGACCGCGGGCGTCGGGTACGCCACCTGGAACCACGGCAGGAACGTCGACTCCGCCGCCGCCATCGACCACGGCCTCGGCGCCACCACGGCACCGGCCCGCGACGCCAGCGGCAGTGACGGTGACACCGGGGGCGGCACTCCGCCGTCCGCGAGGGACAAGGCGGAGCCGCCGAAGGTGCCCGTCTCCGGCACCGGCCGCTTCAGCACCGCCGACGCCAGCGGCAAGGCCACGGGACACGGCACCATCCGCCGCTACAAGGTCGAGGTCGAAGGCGGTATCGACCTGTCCGCCGCCGACGCCGCCCACGAGATCGCCGCCATCCTCGCCAACCCCCGCGGCTGGACCGCCGACGGCCACGACGGCTTCCAGCTCGTCTCCTCCGGCCGCGCCGACTTCGTCGTCAAGATCGCCACCCCCGACACCGTCGACGACATCTGCGGAGCCGCCGGTCTCCTCACCCGCGGCGAGGTCAACTGCGACGTCGGCTCCACCGTCGTCGTCAACCTCAAGCGCTGGCTGCTCGGCTCCCCCGAGTTCAAGGGCCCCATCGAGGGCTACCGCGCCCTGATCATCAACCACGAGGTCGGCCACCGCATCGGCCACGGCCACGAGGGCTGCCCGGGCCCGGGAAGGCCGGCCCCGGTGATGATGCAGCAGATCAAGGGCCTGAACGGGTGCCGAGCGAACGAGTGGCCGTACGACCCGAAGGGGACGTACGTGGGAGGTCCGGGGGTGGAGTGAGGGGTGATCCCTCTGGCGCCCCCTTTTTGCCGCCCTCTCGCCTCCGGCGGCTTAAATCCGGTGTCGACGGTCGATCGTGCTCGCTCCCTCGTTCCTCGGTCGCTGTGCGCGTTCTCCCTTTCAACACCGGCGCCGCCTTTGGCTCGCTGGCTACCGGCGAACCCGCCTGCGCAGCGGTGCCGGAGGGGCGCAGCCCCTCGCGCGAGCGCACCCCGGGGGGCGCTGGCCCTTGCGCAGGGGCACCCTGGGGGGAGCCGGGCCTTGCCGGATTGGGCCGCACCGCAGATGATCTCGGCGTAGCCCGGTGATCCCGGGTCCGCTTCTGGAGGTAAGACCATGTCCGACGCACCGACCGATGAGGCGGCGACCCCGAACCTCTCGTTCGAGGGCAGCACGCCGTACGAGGACTACGTGCAGGCGTCCGTACTGACCCACTTGCAGCACCCGTTGTCCGACGAGCCCGGCGAGATGGCCTTTCTGGTCACCACGCAGGTGATGGAGCTGTGGTTCACGTTGCTGGTCCACGAATGGACCACCGCGGCGGCGGCGCTCAGGGAGGACGACCTGCCGACGGCGATGGCGGCGCTCAAGCGCAGCCTGCCGGAGCTGGAGTCGCTGAACGCCTCGTGGAAACCGATCGCCAATCTCACCCCCGCGCAGTTCAACGCGTACCGGTCGGCCCTCGGGGAGGGCTCCGGGTTCCAGTCGGCGATGTACCGGCGGCTGGAGTTCCTGCTCGGGGACAAGTCCGCGTCGATGCTGGTGCCGCACCGGGGCACCCCCAGCGCGCACGCGGAGCTGGAGAAGGCGCTGACCGAGCCGAGCCTGTACGACGAGGTGCTGCGGCTGCTCAGCCGCCGCGGCTACGCGGTGCCCGCCGAGGTGCTGGAGCGCGACCCGGCGCTGCGGTACGAGCCGCACGCCGAGGTCGAGCGGGCGTGGCAGAGCGTGTACGCGGACGCCGACCAGGACACCGAGCTGATCAGGCTCGGCGAGGCCCTGACGGATGTCGCCGAGCTGGTCTGGCGCTGGCGCAACGACCACCTGGTGGCCACGCGCAGGGCGATGGGCGCCAAGTCGGGCACGGGCGGTTCGGCGGGGGTGGCCTGGCTGGAGAAGCGCGCCACGAAGAACGTCTTTCCCGAGCTGTGGACGGCGCGCAGCCATGTCTGAGGCCGTCGCGGCACGGGATGCCGCCCTTCAGGACCGCGCGGACGCGCTGGACGCCGCCGATCCGCTGGCCGCCGTGCGGGACCGCTTCGTGCTGGACGACACCGTCTATCTGGACGGCAACTCGCTGGGCGCGCTGTCCACCGCCGTGCTGCCCCGGCTGAGCGACGTCGTCACCCGGGAGTGGGGCGAGCTGCGCATCCGGTCCTGGGAGGAGAGCGGCTGGTGGACCGCACCCGAGCGGATCGGCGACCGGATCGCGCCGCTGGTGGGCGCCGCGCCGGGACAGGTCGTGGTCGGGGACTCGACCAGCGTGAATGTCTTCAAGGCGCTGGTCGCCGCCGTGCGGATGGCGCCCGCCGACCGCACCGAGATCCTGGTGGACGCGGCGACCTTCCCCACGGACGGCTACATCGCCGCGTCGGCGGCCCGGCTGACCGGTCACACCGTGCGCGCGGTGGACGCGGCCGAGATCGCGGACGCGGCCGGTGACCGTACCGCCGTGGCGCTGGTCAACCACGTGGACTACCGCACCGGGCGGCTGCACGACCTGTCCGCCGTCACGGCGGCCCTGCACGCGGCGGGCGCCCTCGCGGTCTGGGACCTGTGCCACAGCGCGGGCGCGCTGCCCGTCGCGCTCGACGCGGACGGCGTGGACCTCGCGGTCGGCTGCACGTACAAGTACCTCAACGGCGGGCCCGGCGCGCCCGCGTACCTCTATGTGCGGCGTGAGCTTCAGCCCCGCTTCGACTCGCCGCTGCCGGGCTGGAACTCGCACGCCGACCCGTTCGGCATGGCCCCGGCGTACGCCCCGGCGGACGGCGCGCCCCGCGGGCGGGTCGGCACGCCGGAGATCCTGTCGCTGCTCGCGTTGGACGCGGCGCTCGACGTCTGGGACGGTGTCGCCGTCGCGGACGTGCGGGCCAAGAGCCTGGCGCTGACCGACTTCTTCCTGGACTGCGTGGCCGCGCTGGTGCCGTACGGGCGCGCCGAGCCGATCACACCCGCCGACCACGCGGAGCGCGGCAGCCAGGTCTCGCTGCGCTGCGCGGGGGCGGGCGAGGTGATGCGCGAGCTGACCGCGCGCGGCATCGTCGGCGACTACCGGCGCCCCGACGTGCTGCGCTTCGGCTTCACACCGCTCTACACCCGGTACGCCGACGCCTTGCGCGCCGCCCGCGTACTGGCCGACGTCCTGGCCGGCGGACCGGGCACGCCCGTCGCGGCCCGACCCACCGCCGTACCGCAGGAAACCGACCCGCTCGACGTACCCGAAGGGACCACGTAACCGATGTCCGCTGCCGACCCCTCCACGTCCCCGCCCGCCGCCGATGCCGCCTCCGGGCGACGGGCGGCGGCCGAGGAGGCGTCGGCGTTCGGCCACGCTCCGGTGCCGCCGGACGCCACCGCGTCCTACGGCGACCACCCCGACCAGGTGGTCGACTTCTACCGGCCCGCCCCCGCCGAGGGCGCCCCCACCGGCCGTCCGGCCCCGCTGGTGGCCCTCTTCCACGGGGGTGCCTGGCGCGCCGCCCACGACCGCGCCCACGTCTCGCCGCTCGCGGCCCACCTCACCACCCACGGCTACGCCGTCGCGTCGGTCGAATACCGCCGCGGCCCGGCCCTTGAGGCGCCGCAGGAAGGCCGCGACGGCTCGGACCCCGCGCCGGACGCGCTGCCACCGGCCGGGCGCTGGCCCGACACCTTCGACGACGTGGCCGCCGCCCTCGACGCGCTGCCCGCGCTCGCCGTGCGGGCGCTCGGCGCCGACGTGGTCGACCCCCGCCGCACCGTCCTGACCGGCCACAGCGCGGGCGGCCACCTCGCGCTGTGGGCCGCCGCCCGTCATGTCCTGCCCCCTGAATCCCCCTGGCACCGCCCCTCACCTCCCCCCGTACGCGGCGTCGTGGCCCTCGCCCCGATCGCCGACCTCACCTCGGCGATCCGGCTGGGTGTCTGCTCCGGCGCGGTCGTCGACCTGCTGGGCGGACCCGAGCACCTGACGGCACGTCTGCCCGACGCCGACCCCGCCGCGCTGCTGCCCACCGGTATCGCCACAACCATCGTGCACGGCACCACTGACAATGAGGTTCCGTCGCAGGTCAGCCAGGCTTTCGCCCGTGCCGCGGCGGTCGCGGGCGAGGAGGTCGTCGCCGCGTGGCTGCCCGGCACCGGCCACTTCCCGCTGATCGACCCGTCCACGGCGGCCTGCGCGGCCGTCGCGGACGAGATCGCCCAACTCGCCTGGTAGCCGGGGCCGCCCGGCAGCGCGAAGGCCCCCGCCCGGTTCGACCGGGCGGGGGCCTTCGTGTGCGTGCGGTGCCGAGGGGGTCAGCGGGAGCGCTTGGCCAGCCGCTCGACGTCCAGGAGGATCACGGCGCGGGCCTCCAGGCGGAGCCAGCCGCGGCCCGCGAAGTCCGCGAGGGCCTTGTTGACGGTCTCGCGCGAGGCGCCGACGAGCTGGGCCAGCTCTTCCTGCGTGAGGTCGTGGACGACGTGGATGCCCTCTTCCGACTGCACGCCGAAGCGGCGGGAGAGGTCGAGCAGCGCCTTGGCGACGCGGCCGGGGACGTCGGAGAAGACCAGGTCGGACATGACGTCGTTGGTGCGGCGCAGGCGGCGGGCGACGGCGCGCAGCAGGGCGGTGGAGACCTCGGGCCGTACGTTCAGCCAGGGCTGGAGGTCGCCGTGGCCCAGGCCGAGCAGCTTCAGCTCGGTCAGCGCGGTGGCGGTGGCGGTGCGCGGGCCGGGGTCGAAGAGCGACAGCTCGCCGATCAGCTCACCGGGGCCGACCACGGCGAGCATGTTCTCGCGGCCGTCGGGCGAGGTGCGGTGCAGCTTGACCTTGCCTTCGGTGACGACGTACAGCCGGTCCCCGGGGTCACCCTCGTGGAACAGCGAGTCGCCACGCGCGAGCGTGACCTCCGTCATGGAGGCGCGCAGTTCAGCGGCCTGCTCGTCGTCGAGCGCCGCGAAAAGCGGGGCACGGCGCAGAACGTCGTCCACGAGCTCTCTCCTTGTCGACATCGCTGGGATTTCCCCATGATGCATGACGTCTCAAACAGTGCGATCAATCACAAGGATGTCTTATCCAGGCCCGTAGCCGTGCTCCGGGGGTCCGATTGGGGGTCCGATCGGGGTCCGTAAACGGCTCAGGAAGGGCCGAACGGGTGGCCCCTGAGCCGGATTCCGCTATGAGCGAACAACATAACGGCTGGGGCGTCGGAGTGGGCCCTTCGCGCACGGCCGTACGAATTTCGTACGAATTCCTGCGCGCCTGACGGCTCGAACGCCCGCGTCGGCGCGGGTTTACCGGACCTTCGCGGATTTACGGCACCGGCACCGGTTCAGGTGCCGGTACCTGCGCCGCGGTGGACGTGCCCTCGTGGGGGGTCCCCGGTGCTGCCGTCCCCGGCGCCGTCGTCAGGAAGCGCGCGGTCACCGACCGGTTGTATTTGGTGAACATCGCACCCAGCGTGCGTCGTTCCTCCTCGGTCCAGCCGTCGAGCAGCCCCGCCAGGCTCTCCGCGCGCCGGGCGCGTACCTCCTCCATCCGCCGCAGCCCCTCGGCGGTCGGCGTGACGATGCTGCGCCGCCGGTCGGTGGGGGCGGGGGAGCGGGCGACCAGGCCCTGGGTCTGGAGCGCTGCCGCCTGGCGGCCGGCCGTCGAGGGGTCGAGGCCGAGCGCGGCGGCGAGCGAGTTGATGTCCTGCGGGCCGCCCCCGGCCAAGGTGCGCAGCAGCAGGTACTCGGCCCGGTCCAGGGTGTCGTGGATGTCGGTGCGCCGGTAGAACAGCTCGAAATTCCTGACGAGCACGGCGGTCTGATGCTCGATCACATCGAGCGCGGCGGAGGTCCCGTCGGCCCCCTCTGCCTTCTCGGTCCCTGCCACGGCCACTCCAGATCCAGATATCGGTACGATGCACGTGTTAATATCGGCATCATACCGATGAATTCGGCGAGGCCGAGCGGGAGGGGACGCGGTGGGGTCGAGCGGCTGGACGCGCGAGGTCTGGGACCGGATAGTCGGATCGGACCCGGGCCTGCAAAGACTCCGCACGGCGTTCGGCGCGGCGGTCGCCATGAGCACCACCCTGGCGATCGAGTACGGCTACGGGCGCGCCACGCACGCGGGCCCCCAGGGCACCCTCGTCGGCATGCTGCTGGGCACCGTCATGGCGATGATGGGCTCGATGGCGCTGGACGGCACCCAGGTGCTGCCGAAGATCCGCACGGCCGTGTTCTTCCCGGTCGCCATCGGCACCGGCATGGTCATCGGCGTCTCGGTGGCCGGGCACACCGACGCGATGCTCGCGGTCTTCGTCGCCGTCATGTTCGTGGCCGTCTTCATCCGCCGCTTCGGACTGCCGTACTTCTTCTACGGCTTCATGATCTGGATGGGCTACTTCTTCGCCGCCTTCCTCGACGCCCGCCTCGCGCAGCTCCCCGACCTGCTCGCCGCGGTCGGCATCGCCACCGGCTGGGTCCTGCTGCTGTCCACCACCGTGCTGCGCGCCCACCCCCAGCGGACGCTGACCCGCGTCCGCCGCGCCTTCGGCGCACGTGCCGGGGCCGTCGCCCGGGTCTGCGCCGACCTGCTGGAGACCGACCCCGAGGACGTGCGGCGGCTGGCCCGGCTCCGCCGCGAGCTGCACTCGCGCCAGCTCAGGCTCGCCGAGACCGCGCTGGTCATCGAGGGCTGGTCGGCCCACCCCGGCACCCTGCCGCCGGGCCGGTCCGCGGCCGGAATACGCCGCAGGACGCTGGACGCGCATCTGGCGGTGGACGCCGTGGCGACCGCGGCTGACGCGCTCGCGGGCACCGGAGGGCGCCTCGCGCCCGAGGCCGCGGCCATCGCCGCGCACCTGGCGCGCAGCGAATACGCGGCGGCCGAACGGCGGGCCAGGGATGTACTCGCCCTCGTCGACTCCGACGACCCGGTGACGGCCGCGCGCGCCGAACCCGCCACAGATTGCTTCGCCTATCACCTGGCCACCGCCGCCTGGGAGTTCACGGTGCTGGTCAGGGAGGTCAGGCGCGCCGCGGAGGCGGACGTCGGACGATCCCACAACGGAAGCGGGCACAAGGTGCGGCGCCCGAAGGCCGCACAAGGCGCGGCAGACGGCCCCGGCCGCGACCCCCGTCCCGCTCACGGCACCCACGACGACGCTCTCGACGCCCCGGCCGACTTCGCTCCCGCTGTGACCCTGGCCATGGGCGGGCTGCCCGGCTCCGCCGCGGTCGCGGGCGGTGTCTCGGCGCGCGGCGGCTGGCGGCGGCTCAGCGGCCTCTCGCTGACCACGCGGCAGGCGATCCAGGTGGCCGTCGCGGGCACCCTGGCCATCGTCATCGGCCGCGAGCTGTCGGAGGCCCGCTACTACTGGGCGGTGATCGCCGCCTTCATCGCCTTCACCGGCACCGCCACCCGCTCGGAGACCTTCATCAAGGCGACCAACCGCGTCGTCGGCACCCTGCTCGGCCTCGGCGCGGGCATCGGCCTCGCGCACCTGACCGCGGGCCACACCCTGTGGGTGATCGCGGTCATCGTGCTCAGCATGTCCTGCGGCTTCTACCTGGTCAGCCTCTCCTACGCGGCCATGATCTTCTTCGTCACGATCATGGTGTCGCAGCTCTACACCCAGCTCCACGAGTTCTCCGCCGGTCTGCTGATGCTGCGTCTCGAAGAGACCGCCATAGGCGCCGCCATCGGCATAGCGGTCGCCCTGGTCGTCCTGCCGACCAGCACGCGCGACACCGTCAGCAGCGCGCGCGGCAGCTACTTCGCTGCCGTGGGCGAGCTGCTGCACGCCGCCGCCGCGCGCCTGGAGCACGACGGCCGCCCCGACCGCGAGGACGGGTCCGCAAGCCCCGACGGCGCCGACCTCGACGCCCTGGTGCGCGTGGTGGACCACCGCCTCCAGCAGCTCGCCCTGGTGGCGCGCCCGCTGACCCGCCCCCTGGTGTGGGGCAACGACCCGCGCCTCGTACGGCACCGGCTCACCCTCTACGCGGCCGTCACGCGGCAGACCAGGGCCCTGGCGCTCGGCCCGCGCCGCTCACCCGGCCTCGCGCCCGCGCCGCACCTGGCGGAGGCCAGCCGCGCGCTCGGCCACGCGGCCACCGCCCTGGCGCTCGCGCCCGCCCCGCAGGGCCGGCCCGCGGCCGAGGTCGCCCGCGCCCTGCGTACCGCCGACGCGGCGCTCCTGACCAGGCTCCCCGCCGCCGGTACGGTGCTCCCGCCGGTCACCAGGCCGCTGCTGCGGCTACGGCAGCTCCTGCACGAGCTGGCCGTACTCCCGCCGGGACACGGCGTCGGCCGCGGCTTCACCGGGCGCGGCGCGGGCCCCGCCGACACTTCGCGGATCGTCACCGGCTCGCATGCCGCCGGGCCCGTACCGGACAGGCCGCACGGCGTGACGGCCGGTGCCGCGGGGGAGCGCCCCGGACCGGGGGACGACCTCCCGCACGCGTCCGGCGCGGCCGGTGACGGCGCGCCCCGCCGCCCCTGAGCCGCCGGTCGCGGCCCGGCGACACCGCGCCCCGATCGTTGTGGCGCCCTGTGTCGGCGGCGGCCCGTAGGCTGGCGGCATGGCGACGAGTGGTGCGGTGGTCAAGAAGATCAAGAAGGCGAAGGTCGCGCAGACGCATGCGGGACTGGTACGGCAGGCGCGGCGGATCAACCGCGAGCTGGCGGAGGTTTATCCGTACGCGCATCCAGAACTGGACTTCGAGAATCCCTTCCAGCTCCTGGTCGCCACGGTGCTGTCCGCGCAGACCACGGACCTGCGGGTGAACCAGACGACGCCCGCGCTGTTCGCGAAGTACCCGACGCCCGAGGACATGGCGGTGGCCGACCCCGAGACGCTGGAGCAGATCCTGCGCCCGACGGGCTTCTTCCGCGCCAAGGCGAAGTCCGTGCAGGGGCTCTCGGCGGCGCTGCGGGACCGGTTCGGCGGTGAGGTGCCCGGCCGTCTCGAGGACCTGGTGACCCTGCCGGGCGTCGGCCGCAAGACGGCCAATGTCGTACTCGGCAACGCCTTCGGTGTCCCCGGCATCACCGTGGACACCCACTTCGGCCGCCTCGCCCGCCGCTTCGGCTGGACCGCGTCGCAGGACCCGGAGAAGGTCGAGGAGGACGTCGCCGGGCTCTTCCCGAAGTCGGACTGGACGATGCTGTCGCACCGCGTCGTCTTCCACGGCCGCCGTATCTGCCACGCCCGCAAACCCGCCTGCGGCGCCTGCCCGATCGCCCCGCTCTGCCCGGCCTACGGCGAGGGCGAGACGGACCCGGAGAAGGCGGAGAAGCTGCTCAAGTACGAGAAGGGCGGCGCCCCCGGACAGCGCCTGAAGCCCCCGCCGGACTACCCGGGCCAGCCCGCGCCCCCGCTGGCGGCCTCATGACCCACGCGCGGGGGGCGGGCACCGGAGCGGACACGGGTGCCGGGCCGGACATGGGCGCGGGCTTCGGCACGGACCCGCGAGCGGGCCTCGGCGCCGACGCGCGAGCCGGCTTCGGCGCCGATGCCGGAGAAGGCACCGGGGTCGAGATCAGCACGGCCGGGCTGCCGCGGTGGCTCGAACCGGTGGCCGACGCCGTCGCCGGGGTCCGGCCGGAACAGCTCAGCAGCTTTCTGCCGCCCGAAGGCGGCGGGCGGCAGTCCGCCGTCCTGATCCTGTTCGGCGACGGCGACCGGGGCCCCGAGATGCTGCTCATCGAGCGGTCGAGGGCGCTGCGTTCGCACGCGGGCCAGCCCTCCTTCCCCGGCGGCGCCCTCGACCCCGAGGACGGCGACCCGGACGGCGACGGGCCGGTGCGCGCCGCGCTGCGCGAGGCCGAGGAGGAGACCGGCCTCGACCCGACGGGCGTCCAGGTCTTCGGCGTGCTGCCGCGGCTCTACATCCCGGTCAGCGGCTTCGTCGTGACCCCCGTGCTCGGCTGGTGGCGCAGGCCCACCCCGGTCGGCGTGGTCGACCCGGCCGAGACCGCACGCGTCTTCCGGGTGCCTGTGGCCGATCTCACCGACCCCGCCAACCGCGCGACCCTGACCCACCCCAGCGGCTTCCTCGGCCCGGCCTTCCTGGTCGAAGGCGCGCTGGTCTGGGGTTTCACCGCGGGGCTGATCGACAGGATCGTGCAGTTCGCGGGCTGGGAGCGGCCCTGGGACCGCGACCGCAAGGTGCCGCTCGCCTAGGGCGTGTCCGCGCCGTACCCCGCCTCTGCGGGGCTCGTACGGCGGTCCCCGGGCGCGCGTGCCGGGGCTCCGCCGAGGGGTGTTCGGGGGGTGTCCGGGGCGAGTTCGGCCCCCTGGTGCCGGTCATCGGCCGTACCGCGCAGGTCACCTGGGCCGTACGGTGCCGTCGGGCGGGGCGGCCATGAGACCGTGTCCAGGTGAACGTGCTGGACTTTCTGCTCATCCTCGCCGCCGTCTGGTTCGCCGTGGTCGGTTACCGGCAGGGCTTCGTCGTCGGAGTCATGTCGGTGGTCGGCTTCCTCGGCGGCGGTCTCGCCGCGATCTATCTGCTGCCGCTGTTCTGGGACAAGGCGACGGACCACTCCTCGCCGGGCTCGGTCGCGGTGATCACCGCCGTGGTGGTCGTCATCGTGTGCGCGTCGGTGGGGCAGGCGTTCACCACGCACCTGGGCAACAAGCTCAGGACCCGCATCACGTGGTCGCCCGCCCGCGCCATCGACGCGGGCGGCGGCGCGCTGGTCAATGTGCTCGCCATGCTGCTGGTGGCCTGGCTGATCGGCAGCGCGCTGGCCACCACCGCGCTGCCGACGATAGGCCGCGAGGTGCGCTCGTCCAAGGTGCTGCTCGGCGTCTCCAGGGTGGTGCCGCAGGAAGCCGACACCTGGTTCACCGACTTCAGCTCCACCCTCGCGCAGAACGGCCTGCCGCAGGTCTTCGGGCCCTTCGGGTCCGAGCCGATCACCTCGGTGCCCCCTCCCGACCCGAACCTCGTGCACAGCGCCGTCGTCACCGACGCCCGCCGCAGCATCGTCAAGATCGTCGGCACCGCGTCGGGCTGCGGGAAGGTCCTCGAAGGGTCCGGCTTCGTTTTCGCCAAGGACCGCGTGATGACCAACGCGCACGTCGTCGGCGGCGTCTCCGAGCCCACCGTGCAGATCGGCGGCAAGGGCCGCCTGTACGACGCCCGCGTGGTCCTCTACGACTGGCAGCGCGACATCGCCGTCCTGGACGTGCCGCGCCTGAACGCGCCGGCGCTCACGTTCACCAGCGGCGACGTACAGTCCCGCGACGACGCCATCGTGGCCGGTTTCCCGGAGAACGGCGCCTTCGACGTACGCGCCGCCCGCGTCCGCGGCCGTATCGAGGCCAACGGCCCGGACATCTACCACCGCGGCACCGTCCACCGCGACGTCTACTCGCTGTACGCGACCGTCCGCCAGGGCAACTCCGGCGGCCCGCTGCTCACCACGAACGGGCAGGTGGCGGGCGTCGTCTTCGCCAAGTCACTCGACGACTCGAACACCGGTTACGCGCTCACCGCTGACGAGATCCGCCCGGACATCGCGGCGGGCAGGGCGGCGAGCCAGCAGGTCGACACGGAGAACTGCGCGCTGTGAGGTGACCGACGGACGGCCCGGCGTACCTGTCGGCCGGGCCGTCCGTCGGCCGGGCGGTCACTGCGCCCTGGCGTGCCGCAGTCGGGCGCCGACCCAGCGGGCCCGGCGCCGCAGGATGCGCGGGATTCCGATCTGGGGCTCCCCCGGCGGGAGCACGGCCAAGGGCGCCCCGCTGTTGACGGAGACGGAAGTGTTACGGCGATTGCGTGATACGTCACGGTAGTCGTGCGTCCAACCCATACGAAGCTAAGTGCCCGCAGCCCTTGGTCGGTAATCGCCCTTCGGTCGCCCGGTTGGCGTATGCGTCCGGCATTTTGCGGATCATATGACCGACACGCGGACGCCTGATGCGTACGGGGCGGGCGCGCTGGCAGAGGGACACCTGATGGCGGGTCAGAGCCTCGCTGAGGGTGAGTCAGCTACGGCGCGAGGCCGTGCGGAGGCGGCGGCTTGGGCCCGTCGGGAGCGTACGGCTCAGCGGTCCGGCTCCGGGTCCTTCAGCCAGTTGATCAGCTCGGTCGAGAACGCGGCCGGGTCCTCCTCGTGCGGGAAGTGCCCCAGGCCGTCGAAGAGCCGCCAGCGGTACGGCGCCTCGACGTACTCCCCGCTGCCCGCCGCGCTGCGGCTGCGGATCGCCGGGTCGAGCGAGCCGTGCAGGTGCAGCGTCGGCACCCGGACCGGCCGCTTCATCCGCCGGTTGAACTGGATGCCGTCGGGCCGCGCCATCGACCGCACCATCCAGCGGTACGGCTCGACCGCGCAATGCGCCGTCGAGGGGATCTGCATCGCGCGCCGGTAGACGTCCACGGCCTCGTCGTCCGGCAGCCGCGGCCCCGACCACTGGTGGATCAGCCGGCCGACCAACTCCGCGTGGTCCGCCACCAGGTGACGCTCCGGCAGCCAGGGCGACTGGACGCCCCAGATGTAGGCGCCCGACTTGCTGTGCCGCAGATCGGTCAGCATCGCGTTGCGCCAGCGGCGCGGGTGCGGCATCGACTCGACCGCGAGGCGGCGTACGAGCTTGGGCCGCATCGTCGCGGCCGTCCACGCCAGGTAGCCGCCGAGGTCGTGGCCGACCAGCGCGGCGTCCGGCTCGCCCAGCGACCGGATCACCCCGGTGACGTCGAGCGCGAGGTTGCCCGCGTCGTAACCGCGCGGCGTACGGTCGCTGCCGCCCACCCCGCGCAGGTCCATCGCCACCGCGCGGAAACCGGCCTCGGCGAGTGCGGGCAGTTGGTGCCGCCAGGTCCACCAGAACTGCGGGAAGCCGTGCAGCAGGAGGACGAGCGGCCCGTCGCCCATCTCGGCGATGTGGAAGCGGGCGCCGTTCGCGGCCACGTCACGGTGGGTCCACGGCCCTTCGAGGCGGGGGACGGAACCGCCGCCGCCCGCACCTGACGGCCCGGTTCCCGGCCCGTTCCCCGAGCCGTTCCGCGACTCTTCTCCCGAACCGCTTCCGCTGTCGTTTCCCGTGGCACTGCCCGACCTGCCGACGACCCTCATGGTGGAGAGAGTGTCACATCTTCAGGTCGGGTGCTCTGGTCGAACCGGCCATCGAATCCGGCCCGGCGCCGGACACCGAATCCCGGACGCCGCCGCGTCCCGCGTCCCTGTCCGCGCGGGGCAGCGCGGGCTTGGCGGCGGCCTTGTCCAGACTCGTGGCCGTGTCCTGCGGACGCGGGTGCGGCTTCGCGTTCTTCATCACCGCGGCGGTCTGCTTGGCCGACTCGATGGAGCGCTCCGGCTTCTTCACCTTCTTGAACCGGCCGTACGCGATCAGGCCGAGGAGCGCGGCGATCAGCACGTACGCCCCGGCGACGATCAGGAACGACCACCCCAGGGTGATCCCGAGCGCGTGGATGCCGTACGCGGCGGCCATGCTGAACATCGGCATGGCGAAGAAGGCCAGGGTCAGGGCGACACCGATCGCGCCGCTGCCGAACAGCGCCCGCTTCACGTCCTGCCGCAGTTCCACCTTGACGAGGGCGATCTCGTCGTGCACCAGGGCGGAGACATCCGCCGTGGCGGAGGCGAACAACTGGCCGAGGCTGCGCCCGTCGTCGTCGTGGGCTGCGCTCATTGCGTCCTCCGTCGTCAAATCGTTGTCGTTCCGTCAGATCATGCCTCAGCCGGAGTCATCTCCGCCGTCGCCCCCGGCCAGACGGGCGAGCCTGCGGTGTTCCGCGGCCTTCCGTTCCAGGATCTCGGCCATCCGCAGGTGGTAGGCGGGCTGGTCCTGCTCGTACACGTCGGGGACCCCGTCGCCGTCCTCGTCGCGCTCCTCCTCGTCGCACAAGGCGCGGTATTTGTTGTTCCGCAGCTTCAGCAGAATCGTCGCCAGCACCGCGGAGAGCAGCGAGCCGACCAGGACGGCGGCCTTCGCCTCGTCGGCGAGCAGCGCATCGTCCTTGAAGGCGAGTTCGCCGATCAGCAGGGAGACGGTGAAGCCGATCCCGGCGAGCGAGGCGACCGCCAGGACGTCGGGCCATTTGAGGTCGGCGTTGAGCCGCGCCCGGGTGAAGCGGGCCGCCAGCCAGGTGCCGCCGAACACGCCGACGATCTTTCCGACCACCAGTCCGATCAGCACACCGAGCGTCTCGGGCTTGGTGAACACATCGCGCAGCGAGCCGCCCGAGACCGCGACCCCGGCAGAGAACAGGGCGAACAGCGGTACGGCAAGGCCCGCCGAGATCGGCCGCACCAGGTGCTCGATGTGCTCGCCGGGAGATTCGCGCTCACCCTCGCGCCTGGTGCAGCGCAGCATCAGTCCCATGGCGACGCCCGCGATGGTGGCGTGCACGCCGCTGTTGTACATCAGGCCCCAGATGACCAGCGCCAGCGGCACGTACACGTACCAGCCGCGTACTCCCGAGCGCAGCAGCAGCCAGAAGACGACCAGCCCGGCCGCCGCTCCGCCGAGCGCGGCGTAGTTGATCGAGGAGGTGAAGAAGACGGCGATGATCAGGATGGCGAAGAGGTCGTCGACGACGGCGAGGGTGAGCAGGAAGGCGCGCAGCGCGGCGGGCAGGGCGGTGCCGATGACGGCGAGGACCGCGAGCGCGAAGGCGATGTCGGTGGCGGTGGGGACGGCCCAGCCCTTGAGGGAGCCGCCGCCGGTGGCGCTGACGACGGTGTAGAAGATCGCGGGGACCGCCATGCCGCACACGGCCGCGATCACCGGGAGCGCGGCGGCCGAGGGGGTGCGCAGCTCGCCCGCGACCAGTTCGCGCTTCAGCTCGATGCCCGCCACGAAGAAGAAGACGGTGAGCAGGCCGTCCGCCGCCCAGTGCGCGACGGACAGGTCGAGGCCGAGCGTGGAGACGCCGAAGTGGAAGTGGCTGACGCTCTCGTAGCTGTGGTGCAGGGTGTTCGCCCAGACCAGCGCGACCACGGCGGCCACCAGGAGCAGGACTCCGCCGACGGTCTCCGCGCGCAGCGCGTCCAGGACGAAGGTGCGTTCCGGGAGCGGCAGCCGTCCGAGGACGGTGTCGGCGCGACGGCGCGGTTGCTCAGTCACGCGGGTACTCGGTCATGGGGGCGGCCTCCTGGGCGGGTGCGGCTGGCTGCGGACACAGGTGTCCCGTGTGCCGACCAGACTTCCCGGCGCGCCCTTAAGTTTTGTCGCGATCCTGCCGCGATGTGTTGTCAGCCTAACCCGAACGTGTGAGGGGCGTCCCGGTGGTTGCCGGGGCGCCCCTCACGGGTGTGGTCGCGCGGGTGTGGCCGCGCCGGGTGTGTGCCGGGGGCCGGGGGTGTCAGTCCTCGCTGGGCGCGCTCGGCAGCTTGCTCTGGATGAGGTCCATCACCGTGGAGTCGGTGAGGGTGGTGACGTCGCCCAGCTCGCGGTTCTCCGCGACGTCGCGCAGCAGGCGGCGCATGATCTTGCCGGAGCGGGTCTTGGGCAGCTCGTTGACGATGAGGATCCGCTTGGGCTTGGCGATCGGGCCGAGCGCCTTGCCGACGTGGTCGCGCAGCGCGCCCGCGAGGTCCGCGCTGTCCTCCGCGGTGCCGCGCAGGATGACGAACGCCACGATGGCCTGCCCGGTGGTGGCGTCGGCGGCGCCGACGACGGCGGACTCGGCGACCTTCGGGTGCGAGACCAGCGCCGACTCGACCTCGGTGGTGGAGATGTTGTGGCCCGAGACGAGCATGACGTCGTCGACCCGGCCGAGCAGCCAGATGTCGCCGTCCTCGTCCTTCTTGGCGCCGTCGCCCGCGAAGTAGCGGCCGGGGAAACGGGACCAGTAGGTGTCGATGTAGCGCTGGTCGTCGCCCCAGATGGTGCGGAGCATCGACGGCCACGGCTCGGTGAGGACCAGGTAGCCGCCGGAGCCGTCCGGCACCTCGTTGGCCTCGTCGTCCACCACGGTCGCGGCGATGCCGGGCAGCGCGCGCTGCGCGGAGCCGGGCTTGGTCTCGGTGACGCCGGGCAGCGGGGAGATCATCATGGCGCCGGTCTCGGTCTGCCACCAGGTGTCCACGATCGGGGTCCTGCCGCCGCCGATGTGCTCGCGGTACCAGACCCACGCCTCGGGGTTGATCGGCTCGCCGACGCTGCCCAGCACGCGCAGGCTCGTCAGGTCGAACTTCGCGGGGATGTCGTCGCCCCACTTCATGAACGTACGGATCGCGGTGGGCGCGGTGTAGAGCAGCGTGACGCCGTACTTCTGCACGATCTCCCAGAACCGGCCCTGGTGCGGGGTGTCCGGCGTGCCCTCGTAGATCACCTGGGTGGCGCCGTTGGAGAGCGGGCCGTAGACGATGTACGAGTGGCCGGTGACCCAGCCGATGTCGGCGGTGCACCAGTAGACGTCGGTCTCCGGCTTGAGGTCGAAGACCGCGTGGTGGGTGTAGCTGGCCTGGGTCAGGTAGCCGCCCGAGGTGTGCAGGATGCCCTTGGGCTTACCGGTGGTGCCCGAGGTGTAGAGGATGAACAGCGGGTGCTCGGCGTCGAAGGGCTGCGCGGTGTGCTCCGCGGACTGGCGCGCGGTGATCTCGTGCCACCACACGTCCCGGCCCTCGGTCCACTCCACGTCCTGGCCGGTGCGGCGCACCACCAGGACGTTGGTGACCTGCGGGGAGCGGGAGACGGCGTCGTCGATGGCGGGCTTGAGCGCGGACGGCTTGCCGCGCCGGTAGCCGCCGTCGGAGGTGATGACGAGCTTGGCGTCGGCGTCGGCGATCCGGGACGCGACGGCGTCGGCGGAGAAGCCGCCGAAGACCACCGAGTGCGCGGCGCCGATCCGGGCGCAGGCCAGCATCGCGATGACGGCCTCGGGGATCATCGGTAGGTAGACCGCGACCCGGTCGCCCTTCTCGACGCCCAGCTCGGTCAGCGCGTTGGCGGCGCGGGAGACCTCGTCCTTCAGCTCCGCGTAGGTGATGCTGCGGCTGTCGCCGGGCTCGCCCTCGAAGTGGATGGCGACCCGGTCGCCGTTCCCGGCTTCCACATGGCGGTCGACGCAGTTGTACGCGACATTCAGCTCACCGTCGGCGAACCACTTCGCGAACGGCGGGTTCGACCAGTCCAGGGTCTGCGTGGGCTCGGTGGCCCAGGTCAGACGGCGGGCCTGCTCGGCCCAGAACCCCAGCCGGTCGGCCGCCGCCTGCTCGTACGCGTCCGCCGTGACGTTGGCGGACGCCGCCAGTTCGGCCGGGGGAGCGAACCGCCGCTCCTCCTTCAGCAGGTTGGCCAGGCTCTCGTTGCTGCTCACGCCAGCTCCTTGTCAGGGTGTCCCACATGTCCCAGCACTACCTCACCAGTCCTGGGCCACCCTGACAATAGCTACCCGAAAAATGGTTTAGACCTTTGCGGCCTCCCGGGCGGTGTCCGGTGCGGCGTCGGGCCCCACCGCCGCGAACACACTCGTCGAACCGTCCAGGATGTACGCCTGCGCCTCCGCGACATGGAAGTACATGCCGTGCAGTTGGAGCGTGCCCTCGCTGACCCGACGCGCCACGCAGGGGTGCGCCATCAGGTGTTCGAGCTGCTGCATCACATTGACCAGGCTCAGCCTTTCGAGGTCGTCGGCGACCGGCCGGTCCGCCAGCGCCACCTCGCCGCGGCCGAGTCTGCCGATCCGGTTGAGCCGCGCCAGGCTGGGGCGGCCGTGCCGCAGCCACCGGGCCAGCGGGGTCTGCGCGCCCGGCTCGTGGTCGGAGCCCAGCAGCGCCTGCATCGCGCCGCAGCCGGAGTGTCCGCACACCGTGATGCTGGAGACCTGGAGCACGTCCACCGCGTACTCGACGGCGGCGGCCACCGAGTCGCAGGAGGCGTCGGAGCCGGGCGGCGGCATCAGATTGCCCACATTGCGCACCGTGAAGAGGTCACCGGGACCGCTTGAGGTGATCATGCTGGTGACCAGCCGGGAGTCCGCGCAGGTGAGGAAGAGCTGGCCGGGCCGCTGTCCTTCGCGGGCCAGCCGCGCCAGCTCCTCGCGGACCAGCGGCGCGGTGTTGCGCTGGAAGGCGCTGACGCCGCCGAGCAGTTGACCGCCGCTGGTGGCGGGCACGGTGCCGGAGCGGGTGCAGTGGTGGTTGCGCCACGGCGTCCAGGGGCGGCAGGCGTGCGCGCTCACCGGTTCGCTGACGGTCCGTCCGACCGCGTCGCCGAGCGTCGCGTGTCCGCCGCGCGAACGGTGCCTGGCGCACCAGGCGTTCAGCGCCTCGTAGGCCGCGTGGTCCATGAAGGAGCCGTCCAGCTCCACCACCGCGTTGGCCCCGTCGGGGACCTGGGCGAAGGCCCGGGTCAGCCGGGGCACCGCCAGGAACGTCAACTGGCCGGTGACCCGCACCCGGTGGCACTCCGGCTCCTCGGTGACGGTGATCCGCGTGTGCGTCAGGCGGCGCAGCGACAGGCACAGCGCGACCACGATCCCCGCGATCACGCCCTGGAGCACACCGAACAGCACCACGGAGCCGAGCGTGGCCGCGTACACCGGGAATTCGCGGTGCCGCTGGACGTGTCTGATGTGCGCGAAGCTCACCATGCGGACGCCGACCAGCATCACCAGGGCGGCGAGCGCGGCCAGCGGGATCAGCTCCAGCGCCCAGGAGGCGAGCCCGGCGCAGAGCAGCACCCACACGCCGTGCATCACGGTGGCGCGGCGCGTCACGGCGCCCGCTTCGACATTGGCCGAGCCGCGGATCGCGCCGCCGGCCACCGGCAGGCCGCCGAGCAGGCCCGACACCATGTTGGCCGCGCCCTGGCCGAGCAGTTCGCGGTCGAGCTTGGCCGGCGGGGCGTGCGGTCCCGGCCGCCGGCCCTGGAGGGTGTCGATGGCGACCGCGGACAGCAGCGACTCCATGCTCGCGACCAGGGTGACGGTGAGCACGGCGGCGACCACCCCGAGGACCGGCCCCGAGGGCAGGGTGGGCAGCACGGGCGCGCTCCACGCGGGCAGATTCACCCGCGGCAGCGACAGTCCCGCGCTCACGGCGGTGGCCAGGACGACTGCGGCCAGCGGCGCGGGAATCGCGCCGAGCAGCCGTCCCGCCCTGCCTCTCAGCCGCCGCCAGCCGAGCAGTACGGCCACGGTGATCGCGCCGATGGCGGGTGTGGCCGGGTTGGTGACCGCCAACTGGCCGGGCAGCGCGGTGATGTTGTCGAGGGCGGAGCTCTGCGGGCTGCCGCCGAGGACCACATGGAGCTGGCCGAGGGCGATGACCGTACCGATGCCCGCGAGCATGCCGTGGACGATGGCGGGACTGACCGCGAGCGCGGATCTGGCCACCCGCGCCATGCCGAGCACGAGCTGCGCGAGCCCGGCGAGCACGGTGATGGCGCAGGTGCTGCGCCATCCGTAGCGGTGGACGAGATCGGCGGTGACCACGACCAGGCTGGTCGCGGCGCCGCTGACCTGGAGGGGCGCCCCGCCGAGCAGCCCGGCGACGATGCCGCCGACGACCGCGGCGACGAGGCCGGACTGGAGAGGCGCCCCGGTCGCCAGCGCGAGGCCGAGCGACAGCGGGACGGCGATCAGGAAGACCGTGATCGAAGCGGACAGATCGGACCGGTGGATTCTCTGCATAATTCCCGTCTCCTTCGGTGGGCGGCGGGACGTGATTGCGGAGCGTTATCGCTCGCTACTCTCAAGCGTCAGTAAATGGAGAGTAATCGACTGACTGCGGAGAGTGAAGTCCAGAGGTCTGATCGGGGCTTTATTTACTGCTATCGAGTGAATTGGCAGATAAACGGCCAGGTCGTTGCGGTCACGACAAGGCCGCATGTCACTTTTTGGGTAAATCCCTTTTTCTGTGATGTGAGGTACGAATGCACTCCCTGCGCAAGGCACCGGCGCTACTCGCCGTAGCCGCGCTGGCCGCGGGCGCGGTCGCGTGCTCCGCCGCCGGCGGCTCGGGCTCCGGCACCGGATCAGCCGCCGGGTCCGGCCCCGGCGCCGCCCCGGCCGTCGGCCGCGCCGAGCCCGGCAACGCGGGCACCCGCCCCGAAGCCGCGGCGCCCCACGCCGTCCGGCTCATCGGCGACGGCTCGACCGCCGACACCGGCCCGCAGCCCCATCAGCCGGTCTTCACGCGCCTCAAGCCGGGGGAGCGACCGCCGCAGCTCGTCGTGTTCTCCTGGGACGGCGCGGGCGAGGACAGCCAGAAGCTCTTCTCGCACTTCCGCGAGGTCGGCGAGCGCTACAACGCGGCGATGACGTACTTCCTCAGCGGCGTCTACCTGCTGCCCGGCGACCACAAGGACGTCTACGCCCCGCCCAAGCACCCGCGCGGCGCCTCCGACATCGGCTTCAACGACCGCCAGGGCATCACCGACACCCTGCGCGAACTGCGCCTCGCCTGGCAGAACGGCAGCGAGATCGGCACCCACTTCAACGGCCACTTCTGCGGTCCCAACGGCGGCGTCGGCACCTGGTCGAGCGACGAGTGGTCCAGCGAGATCCAGCAGGCCGAGGGCTTCGTGAAGAACTGGAAGACCAACTCCGGCCTCACCAAGCTCGACCCGCTGCCCTTCGACTACAGCAAGGAACTGGTCGGCGGGCGCGCCCCGTGCCTGGAGGGCCAGCACAATCTCATCCCGGCCGCCAAGGCCGCGGGCTTCCGCTACGACGCCAGCTCGATCGGCGGCCGGCAGACCTGGCCCTCCAAGATCGACGGCGTCTGGGACTTCCCGCTCCAGGACATCCCGGTGCCGGGACGCGCCTTCGAGACGCTCTCCATGGACTACAACTTCCTCGCCAACCAGTCGGGCACCGTGCACGGCGACCCCGCCAAGCAGGCCGCCTGGGGCAAGCAGATGCACGACGGACTGGCCGCCGCCTTCGAGCGCGCCTACAACGGCAACCGCGCCCCGCTCTTCATCGGCGACCACTTCGAGTCCTGGAACGGCGGCGTCTACATGAAGGCCGTCGAGGACACCGTCAAGGAGGTCTGCGGCAAGGAAGGCGTGCGCTGCGTCAGTTTCAAGCAGGTCGCGGACTGGATGGACGCGCAGGACCCTGCGGTGCTCGCGCGGCTGCGGACGCTGGACGTCGGCCAGGCGCCCAAGGGCGGCTGGAACACCTTCATGGGCGGAGCGCCCGCCGCCGCGACGGCGGGCGGTCCCGAGCGGATCAGGCCGGCTGTGCGCTAGCGGCCGCTGCGGGGCGGGGCAACTGCTCGTGCTGTTCCCGTTCGCCGAGTACGAAGTCGGGGTCGACCTGCGCCGCCAGGTCGGCGCCCGTCTTCGCGTTTCCCCAGCTCTCCGCGTTCTTGAGGTGGAAGTGCACCATCTGCTGGGTGTAGCGCGCCCAGTCCCTGCGCTCATACGTGGCGTCCGCCCGTTCGTGCAGCGTGCGCAGCGCGCGGCGGTTGTCCTCCTCCAGCCGCGCGAACCGCGGCGGCCTGCCCTTCTCCATCGCGCGCACCCAGTCCGAGTGCCCGACGGTGACCAGCAGGTCGTCGCCGACCTCGGCGCGCAGGAAGGCCAGGTCGTCCGCGTCCCGCACCTTGTTGCCGACGACCGCGAGATCGACGCCGAAGTTGCGGGCGTACTCCTTGTACTGGCGGTAGACGGCCACACCCTTGCGGGTCGGTTCGGCGACCAGGAACGTCATGTCGAAGCGGGTGAACATCCCGGAGGCGAAGGAGTCGCTGCCCGCCGTCATGTCCACGACCAGGTATTCGTCGCGGCCGTCCACCAGGTGGTTCAGGCAGAGTTCGACCGCGCCGACCTTGGAGTGGTAGCAGGCGACGCCGAGATCGGACTCGTTGAAGGGGCCGGTGACCATCAGCCGCACGGTGTCGCCCCCGGTGTTCCCCGCGCTCTCTGTGTCCCCGTCGTCTCCGTGGCCTCGGTCCAGGTGCACGGTGCGCGCGCAGGCCGCGTAGACGGGGTTGTCCTCGACCAGCCGCAGCAGCCGGGATCCGTGGCCGGGCGGGGTGGTCTTGATCATGGTCTCGGCGGAGGCGATCCGGGGGTTGGCACCGCGCAGGTATTCCTTGATCTCCGGCAGGTGCGCGCCGAGCGCGGGCAGCGCGGCGGCGTCGTCCTCCGCCAGCCCGAGCGCCGGGCCGAGGTGCTGGTTGATGTCCGCGTCGATCGCGACGACCGGTACGCGGGAGGCGGCGAGATGGCGGATGAAGAGGGAGGACAGCGTGGTCTTGCCGCTGCCGCCCTTCCCGACGAAAGCGATCTTCATGTTCGCCAAGCGTAGTGGCACGGATACGGATCGTGAGCGTTTGGAGTGGGGAAGGCCACTCTTTCGGGGTCGTTCCGCGGGTTGGGGGGTGGCTAGGGTCGGAACCATGGCTACGAACGCTGATCCCGCTCCCGCCGCCGGTCGGACGGACCCGATGGCTGTCCTCGGCGCGCTGCCGGGCGTACCCGAATCGGTGGACGCCGTACGGCAGGCGGTGGACAAGGTCTACGGGCACCGAGTGATGCGGCGCCGCTCCACCGAGGTCACATCGGAGGCGGCGCTGCGCGGTGCCCGCGGGTCCGCGGCGCTGGCCGGCGCCGACTGGCCGCTGGAGGAGGTGCGCAGGCGCAGCGACTTCTCGGCCGACGAGCAGGCGCGCACGGTCGGCGCGGCGCTGCGGCTGACCGCCGAGGCCGGTCAACTGCTCAGTGTCTGGCGTCAGTCGCCCGTGCAGGCGCTCGCCCGGCTGCACCTGGTGGCGGCGGGCGGAGTGGCGGACGAGCCGACGGTCGGCCGCCCGCGGCGGGCAGGGGAGCCGGTGGACGAGCCGCTGGTCGAGATCGCCGAGATCCTGCTGCCCGACCCCGCCGAGGTCGCCGCCCGGCTGGACGGTCTGACCGGCCTGCTGCGGGCGGGCACCGACGCGCCCGCCCTGGTCGTCGGCGCGGTCGTGCACGGCGAATTGCTGTGCCTGCGGCCCTTCGGCTCCTTCAACGGGCCGGTCGCGCGGGCCGCCGAGCGGATCGTGCTGGTCGGCAGCGGTCTCGACCCGAAGTCGATCTGTCCGGCCGAAGTCGGTCACGCGGAGTTGGGCCGGGCCGGTTATCTCAAGGCGCTGGAGGGATACGCGTCCGGTACTCCGGAAGGCATGGTCCAGTGGATCAGCCATTGCGGGCGCGCGCTGGAACTCGGGGTCCGCGAAAGTGTCGCGGTGTGCGAAGCGCTTCAGCGGGGCGCCGCCTGAGCGGTCGACCGCCGGATGTGTGGTGGCTGAAAAGAGATGCGGCGGCACCGTGAGGTGCCGCCGCTGCCATGTCCGTCAAGTTACCAGTGCGTGCACGGTAATTGCCGATCAGGCCGGGATCTTCGCCCGTCACCTGGTGCGGCTGGCCCGATAAGCGGGTCGGCTCCGCGTGGGTGCCTGACTTCCATGCTCGGTCCGTGGGGCCTGGTGCTGTGAACTGCGGTCTTCCTCTCGGAACTCCGTGGTCTCGCGGGCCGCTACAACCTTTGTACCGCCGTGGGAGGCGCAGGGGAACCCCTCGCCCGACTTCTTTACTTTTGGGATCAATCAGGACATAAGGGCGGGCCGATGGCGTCGGGACGCCAGCCACACCAGCCCGGCCGTCGCAGCCGCCGCCCCCACGGCAGCCGCCGCGAGCACCGGCCGGGGCGGCATCGACAGCGACGGAATCCGCTGTCTCAGCCGCACGGGACGGCTGAAAGTCAGCACTGGCCAGTCACGTGAGACGGCCTCCTTGCGCAGCGCCCGGTCGGGATTGACCGCGTACGGATGACCGACCGACTCCAGCATCGGGATGTCGGTCACCGAATCGCTGTACGCGAAGGACCGCTCCAGGTCGTAGCCCTCCGACTTCGCCAGCTCGGCGATGGCGTCCGCTTTTGCGGGACCGTAGACGTAGTGCTCGATCTCCCCGTTGTACGCGCCGTCCTCCACGACCATCCGTGTGGCTACGACATGGTCGGCACCCAGCATCGCGCCGATCGGCTGGACCACCTCGGAGCCGGAGGCGCTGACGATCACCACGTCGCGGCCCGCGGCGTGGTGCTCCTCGATCAGCGAGGCCGCCTCGTCGTAGATGATCGGGTCGATCAGGTCATGCAGCGTCTCCGCCACGATCTCCCGCACCTGCTGGACATTCCAGCCCCGGCACAGCTCGGAGAGGTATTTGCGCATACCTTCCATCTGGTCGTGATCCGCGCCACCGACCAAGTACACGAACTGGGCATATGCGGTACGCAATACCGCACGTCTGTTGATGAGACCGCCCTGGTAGAAGGAGCGCCCGAAGGCGAGCGTGCTGGACTTGGCGATCACGGTCTTGTCGAGATCGAAGAACGCCGCGGTGCGCGGTGGCAGGTGGTTTTCCACGTGACGAGCATAGGCAACCACCATTCGGCGTAAGCTCGGGCGTGTGGGTTTGCCTGAGAAGGGCTTCGGGTACACCATGGAAGTCACGGATCGTTCGCGACCGTGCTAACCCGGTCTGGCTCCTCCCCCCCGAGTCGGACCGTGGGGACGACCCCCGCTCTCCCCCCCGGCGGGGGTCGTCGCATGTCCGGATGCCTTTTCCCGGTTCTCGCGACGTCCTTCCACTCGCATCCTCATGTCGTTCCCCCTCGCGTGCGGCACGGCTGTGATGCGTACGACGTGTGACGGTCCGTAATCGTTGCCAGCCGTCGGCGAACTCACCCGTGAGAGTGGCGGAGTTATCCACAATCGCTGAGTTGTCCACAGATTCCGACCAAGATCATCTCAATTCTCCCGTCTGCCCCAACCTGATCGCAGGCGATGCACACCGGTGCTCGCGTCAGAAGCGACGGGGGACAGGAAATGACGGGATCGACGACACCCGACCAGCGGCCGACCGCCATCGAAGGGCCGGCCGGCCCGCTGATTGTCACCGAGGACGAAACGCTCCTCGACGACCTGCTGCGGCTGTGCGCCGCGGCCGGTACGGAACCGGAGGTGGTCTTCACCGCGCCCCCGCGCGCGACGAGTTGGGACACAGCGCCCCTCGTCCTGGTCGGCGCCGAGGCCACCTCGCGGGTCCAGGACACCGTCCGCCGCAAGGGAGTTCTGGTCGTCGGGCGTGATCTGCACGACCACGACGTGTGGCGCAGAGCCGTCGCGATCGGCGCCGACCATGTCCTCTTCCTGCCCGACGCCGAGACCTGGCTGGTCGACCGCATCGCCGACATCGCCGAAGGCGTGAGCGAACCCGCCCTGACCGTAGGGGTGGTGGGCGGCCGGGGCGGCGCGGGCGCCAGCACGTTGGCCTGCGCGCTCGCCGTCACCGCGGCCGGTACGGGCAGGCGCACCATGCTCATCGACGGCGATCCGCTCGGCGGCGGCCTCGACATCCTGCTCGGCGCCGAGCGCGTCGGCGGCCTGCGCTGGCCCGACCTCGCCGACTCACGGGGCCGCGTCAACAGCGGGGCACTGGAGGAATCCCTGCCCAGGCTCGACGCGTTGAGCGTCCTGAGCTGGGACCGCGGCGACTCCGTGCTCATCCCGCCCCAGGCCATGCGGTCCGTGCTCGGCGCGGCCCGCCGCCGCGGCGGAGTCGTCGTGGTCGACCTGCCACGGCGCGTGGACGACGCGGTCGCCGAGACCCTCGCGCAGATCGACGTCGGACTCCTCGTCGTACCCGCAGAGTTGCGGGCGGTCGCCGCGGCCACCCGCGTCGCCGCGGCGGTCGGCATGGTCCTCAAGGACCTGCGCGTCGTCGCCCGCGGCCCCTTCGCCTCCGGCCTCGCCGACGACGAGATCGCCCGTCTCGTCGGCCTGCCGCTGGCGGGCCAACTCCCTCCGGAACCAGGCTTGTCGGACGCCCTGTCCGGCAGCGGACCACCGGGCTCCGCGAGCCGCGGCCCGCTCGCCCGCTTCTGCACCGCCTTCCTCGCCCAGGCCCAGCCCAGTGGCGGGAGCGTGACGGTATGAACGCCGAACTCCTCGACGCCGTACGGCTGCACCTCGCGGAACACGGCGGTGAACCCACCCCGGCACGCGTGGCCGCGGCGCTGCGCGCCCGCGGACGCCTGCTCGGCGACAGCGAAGTCCTCGACGTGCTCGCGGCACTGCGTTCCGAACTCGTCGGCGCGGGCCCGCTGGAGCCGCTGCTCGCCGACCCCGCCGTCACCGACATCCTCGTCAACGCACCCGACCAGGTGTGGATCGACCGCGGCAGCGGTCTCGAACGCGCCGCCGTCCGCTTCACCGACACCACCGCCGTGCGCAGGCTCGCCCAGCGCCTCGCGACCACCGCCGGCCGCCGCCTGGACGACGCCCACCCGTGGGTCGACGCCCGACTGCCCGACGGCACCCGGCTGCACGCCGTCCTGCCGCCGGTCGTGGTCGGCTCGCCGTGCCTGTCGCTGCGCGTGGTGCGGGCCCGCGCCTTCACCCTCGCCGAACTCGTCGCGGCCGGAACGCTCGACACCGAGACCGCCCGGCTGCTGCGCGCGGTCCTCGACGCCAGGCTGTCGTTCATGATCAGCGGCGGCACCGGGTCGGGCAAGACCACACTCCTGAGCTGCCTGCTCGGCCTCGTCGACCCCGCGGCCCGCATCGTCCTGGCCGAGGACTCCGCCGAGTTGCGCCCCGACCACCCGCACGTCGTCCGCCTGGAGACCCGCCCCGCCAACCAGGAGGGCGCGGGACACGTCACCCTGCGGGACCTCGTCCGCCAGGCGCTGCGCATGCGCCCCGACCGGCTCGTGGTCGGCGAGGTCCGCGGCGCCGAGGTCACCGACCTGCTGAGCGCGCTGAACACCGGCCACGAGGGCGGCTGCGGCACCGTCCACGCCAACGCCGCCGCCGACGTCCCGGCCCGCCTCGAAGCCCTCGGCTCCACCGCGGGCCTCGACCGGGCCGCCCTGCACAGCCAGTTGGCCGCCGCACTCGCCGTCGTCATCCACCTCGTCCGCGACAGCTCGGGCCTGCGCCGCCTCGCCGAGATCCACGTACTCAAACGGGGCTCCGACGGCCTGGTCGCCACCGTGCCCGCCCTGCTCCGCGACGCCTGCGGCCACCACGAACGCGGCCCCGGCTGGGACCGGTTGGCGGCACTGTGCTCGGCGGGTGCGTCATGAGCGCCCTGCTTTCTCAACCTGATGTCGTGCGGGCTGCCGCCCGGCGTGGTGTTTCTGTTGCTCGCGGGGCTTCGCTGGCGCGCCTCGAATCCCCCTGGCCTGGGCTGCGAGCTGCGGGTCGCGCATCGCTGGGCGGGTGCGTCATGAGCGCCCCGGTCTGTCCACCCTCGGTCGTGTGGGCTGCCGCCCGGCGCGCTGTTCTGGCGGGGGCGGGGGTTCGCTGGTGCCGCGGTCCGGGCCGTGAGCCGGGGATCGGACATCGCCGGGCAGGCGCGTCATGAGCGCGGCGACCTTTCAGCCCTCGGTCGTGTGGGCCGCTGCCCTCTGCGCTGCCTTGGCCCTCCTCGTGACGCGCTGGCGCACCTCCGATCCTCGCCGCCGGGCGCGCGATCTGCTCATCGGACCAGGACCTGAAGAGGTGGGGGAGGGCGAGCGGGGACCGGTCACCGGCGAGCAGCGGGCGAATCCGCTGGCACGGCTGAGGAAGGCGGGGGAGACGGCTCGCCGCGAGTGGACGATCCGGCTTGCGCGGTGGCGCGACGGACGGACGGCGAGCCGTCGTCGGGCGTGGGAGCCGCTGCGGATCGCCGCACGGTTCGCCGGTCGGCGCGGCCGGGTCGGGCCCGAGGCGGTGTGCCTGCCGGTGGGCGGTGGGCTGGGGCTGCTGACGGGATCGGTACTGCCGGTGGTCGCGGGCGCCGTGGCGGTGCCCCTGGTGGGGCGGGCGTTGCGACGGCGGGGCGAGCGGGCGGCGGCCGAGCGCCGGGCGGTCGCGGTGAGCGCGCTGTGCGGCACCGTGGCCGGAGACCTCAGGGCCGGACGGCCACCGCACTCGGCGCTGACCGACGCGGTCGAGTCGGCGGCTTGGCCCGCCTCGCCCGACCTCGCCGACGCGGCACGAATGGTGCTGTCGGCGGCCAGATTCGGCGGCGACGTGCCGCACGCGCTGCGGGAGGCGTCCCGGCTCGGCGCGGGGACGCACGGGCTCGCCGCGGTCGCCGCCTGCTGGCAGGTCGCGGTGGACGGCGGTGCCGGATTGGCCGCCGCGCTCGACCGGGTCGCCGCGGCGCTACGGGCGGACGCCGATCAGCGCGACGATCTGCGCGCCCAGTTGGCGGGTCCGAGGTCCACGTCGGTGCTGCTCGCGCTGCTGCCGCTGTTCGGCGTCGTGCTCGGCGCGGGCCTGGGCGCCGACCCCTCAAGAGTGCTGCTGCACACCCCGGCGGGACTGCTCTGCCTGGTCACGGGCGGCTGCCTGGAATGGGCGGGGCTCGCGTGGACGGCGCGGATCATCCGCGCGGCGGAGGGCGGACCGACGGCGGCCAGAACTCGGCCCCCCGGTCCTGCGAAGGGCGCTTCGACAGCCGCCGTTTCCGTGAGGGACGGTTCCTCGGGGGGCGGCTCTCCAGCGGCCGGTGGCGCGGTGCTCGATTCCGCGGCGGCCGGCCGGGGAAAGGCGGCGACCCCGGCGGGGTCGCGGGACCGGGGGCGGCCGTGAACGGCGGGAGTGTCCACAGCCTGGGGACAGCCCTCGTGGCGCTCGCGTTGGTGGCGGCTGCGGTGGCCGCCGTCGGCGGGGCGCTGGCCGAGGCGCGGAGGGAGAAAGCGGCGACGCGACGGCTGCGCGCGGCGCTGGGGACCGGGCGGTCGCGGAGGTCCCCCCGGCGGGCGCTCCGGCGGCTCAGGGGACCGCTGCGCGACTGGGGTCCGCCGGTCGCGGCCGGGCTGGGGGCCGCGACGTTGATCAGCGGGGTGCTGGGCGGCCTGGTGGGGGTCCTCACGGCCCTCGGGGTCAGGAGATCACTCCGGGGGCGGCAGAACGCCACAGAGAGCTCCGAGGCGGACGAGAAGCCCGATCCGTCGGAACTCCCGCTCTGCGCGGACCTGATGGCCGCCTGCCTCGCCGCCGGGGCGTCACCCGGAGAAGCGGCGGGCGCCGTGGGCCGGTCGTTGGCCGGGCCACTCGGGACCGCGCTGATACGAGTCAGGGCCGAGCTGCGGCTGGGCGGCGACCCGGCGGAGTGCTGGCAGCGGTTCGGACGCCTGCCCGCCGCCCGCGAGATGGGGCGCTGCCTGGCCCGCGCCTCCACGACGGGCAGCGCGCCGGTCGCGGAGATGTCCCGGCTGGCCGCGGACTACCGGGCCGCGTACGCCCGTTCGGCGCTCGCCAGGGCCCGGCGGGCCGCGGTGCACGCCACCGCGCCCCTGGGGGTCTGCTTCCTCCCGGCCTTCCTGTTGGTCGGCGTCGCCCCCGTGGTGATGGGCCTGGCGGGCACCGTCCTCGGCCGCACGGGCTGACACCCCCGCCCCAGACCGCCCGGGCTGACACCCCCGCCCCGGACTGCCTGCGCCCGACGCACCACCCGAAGCGAACGACTCGAACAGCCATGTCCACACGCACACCCACACGCACATCCACGACACCAGGAGATCCCGATGACGCATCAGACGATGGACCAGCACCTCGCCCGGACGGCCCAGCCGGCCGTGGCGAAATCGATCAACTCGATCAACTCGAAGAACGCGCCCAGTGCGAGGGCCTCGGCTCCGCCCGCGCTC
Organism: Streptomyces sp. NPDC008079; assembly: GCF_042957385.1. NCBI lineage: Bacteria > Bacillati > Actinomycetota > Actinomycetes > Kitasatosporales > Streptomycetaceae > Streptomyces > Streptomyces sp. NPDC008079. Next base: position 30,394 of record NZ_JBIBIC010000001.1, on the reverse strand, counting down.
CGGGTGCCGCCGGTGCCGCGCGCGGTTCGTCTGGCGCGGGCCGAGCGGCGGCGGTGGGTCGCCCGGATGCGGCGGAGGGCGGCGCGGTACAGGGACGTGAGTCGTACGGCGGCGGAGGCGGGGATGAGCACGGCCGAGTACGCGGTGGGGACGATCGCGGCGTGCGGGTTCGCGGCGGTGCTCTACAAGATCGTGACGAGCGGGCCGGTGCGCTCGGCGTTGACCGGCGTGATCGTGAAGGCACTCCATGTCCCGTTCTGAGCGGGGCCGCCCGCCGCGCGACCAGGGGTATGTGACGGCGGAGGCCGCCATGGTGATCCCGATGCTGGTGGCGCTCACCGCCGCCCTGATCTGGGGCCTGATGGCGGCTGCGGCGCAGGTGCGGTGCGTGGACGCGGCGCGGGCGGGGGCGCGTGCCGCGGCGCGCTCCGAAGCGCCGGGCGAGGTGCTGCGGGTGGCGCGGGAGGCCGCGCCGTCCGGAGCGCGGGTCGGCGTGGAGCGGTCGGGCGACCTGATCCGGGTCCGGGTCACCGTCCCGGCGCCGCGCTTCCCCGTCACCCTGCGGGCCGAGGCCGTCGCGCTCGCCGAGGACGCCGTGGGCGGGGGTGGGCAACCGTGAAGGCCCCCGCGCCCCGCGGGGACCGGGGCTCCGCCACCGTGTGGTCACTGGGGCTGATCGCCGTGCTGGGCGCGGTCTTCGCCGCCGTGCTCTTCATGGACGAGGCGGTCATCGCCCGGCACCGGGCGGGCGGCGCCGCGGACCTGGCGGCGCTCGCCGCGGCCGACCACGCGCTGGAGGGCCGTACGCGGGCCTGCGGGCTGGCGGCCGAGGTGGCGGCGGCGCAGGGCGCCCGGCTGGTGAGCTGCGTGGTGGCGGGCGAGATCTCCGACGTCACGGCGGAGGTCGACGGCGCCCGTGTGCGGTCCCGCGCGGGACCGTCACTCGACCCCGGTCCCGACCCCGGCCCGGCCACCGTCGGCGGCACCGGGCGCGGCCCCGGGACCGGTCTCGGCCCCGGACCCGGCCCTGTCCCCCGCCTCAGGACCGGCCCCGGCGCCGTCAGCGGCCTCGGCGGCGCCCGCCGTCAGCAGGCAGTCCAGGAGGCGGACGGCGGCGGCCTTGTCCAGGGGGTCGTTGCCGTTGCCGCACTTGGGGGACTGGACGCAGGAGGGGCAGCCGAATTCGCATTCGCAGGAGGCGATGGCCTCGCGGGTGGCGGTGAGCCAGGTGCGGGCGGTGTGGAAGGCGCGTTCGGCGAAGCCCGCGCCGCCGGGGTGGCCGTCGTAGACGAAGACGGTGGGCAGGCCGGTGTCGGCGTGCAGGGGTATGGAGACCCCGCCGATGTCCCATCGGTCGCAGGTCGCGAAGAGCGGGAGGAGACCGATCGCGGCGTGCTCGGCGGCGTGCAGGGCGCCGGGCAGCTCCTCGGGGTGGATCCGGGCGGCGTCCAGCTGCGCGTCCGTGACGGTCCACCACACGGCCCGGGTGCGCAGGGTGCGCGGGGGCAGGTCGAGCTTGGTCTCGCCGAGGATCTCACCGGTGATCAGCTTGCGGCGCAGGAAGGACACCACCTGGTGGGTCACCTCGACGGAGCCGAAGTGGATCCGCGCCTCGCCCCACGGCTCCTCCAGGTCGCCGCTGAGCACCCGGATGTCGGTGGTGTCGCGGGCCATCGTGGAGTAGGACGGGTCGGCGGGTTCGACCAGCGCCACGCCGTCCTCCAGGTCGAGCCGCTTGACCAGGTAGGTGCGGCCCTGGTGGAGGTGGACGGCGCCGTCGTGGACGGCGGTGTGCGCCGAGGAGGCGTCCACCGTGCCCAGCAGCCGTCCGGTCGCCGTCTCCACGACCTGCACGGGACTGCCGCCCTCGCCGCGGATGTCGGTGAGGTCCGCGGCCCGCTCCCGGCGGGTCCAGTACCAGCCGGAGGCGCGCCGGCGCAGCAGCCCGCGCTTCTCCAGCTGCGGCATCAGCGACGCCGCCTCGGGGCCGAACAGGACGAGGTCGTCGTCGGTGAGCGGCAGCTCGGCCGCGGCGGCGCACAGGTGCGGGGCCAGCACGTAGGGATTGTCCGGGTCCAGGACGGTGCTCTCGACGGGCTGCTCGAAGATCGCCTCGGGGTGGTGGACGAGATACGTGTCCAGCGGGTCGTCCCGGCCGACCATGATCGCCAGCGCGCCCTGCCCGGTCCGTCCGGCGCGGCCCGCCTGCTGCCACAGCGAGGCCCGCGTGCCCGGGTAGCCGGCCAGCAGGACCGCGTCGAGGCCGGAGATGTCCACGCCCAGTTCGAGGGCGGAGGTGGAGGCGAGGCCGAGCAGGCGGCCGGAGTGCAGGTCGCGTTCCAGGGCCCGGCGCTCGTCGGCGAGGTAGCCGCCGCGGTAGGCGGCGACCCGCCCGGGAAGCGAGGGGTCGATCTCGGCCAGGCGTTCCTGGGCGATCAGGGCGACCAGTTCCGCGCCGCGCCGGGAGCGGACGAAGGCCACGCTGCGCACGCCCTGGACGACCAGGTCGGTGAGGAGTTCCGCGGTCTCGGCGGTCGCGGTGCGGCGCACGGGAGCGCCGTGCTCGCCGGACAGCTCGGTCAGCGGCGGCTCCCACAGCGCGAAGGCCAGGCCGCCGCGCGGCGACGTGTCCTCGGTCACTTCGGCCACCGGCACCCCGGTGAGCCGGGAGGCGGCCCGCGCCGGGTCCGCGGCCGTCGCGGAGGCGAGCACGAACACCGGCTCGGCCCCGTACCGCGCGCAGACCCGGCGCAGGCGTCGCAGCACCTGGGCGACGTGCGAGCCGAAGACACCGCGGTAGGTGTGGCACTCGTCGATCACCACGTAGCGCAGCTGGCGCAGGAAGGAGGCCCAGCGGGCGTGGCCGGGCAGGATGCCGCGGTGCAGCATGTCGGGGTTGGTGAGCACGTAGGTGGCGTACTGCCGAACCCACTCGCGTTCCTCGACGGGGGTGTCGCCGTCGTAGACCGCGGGGCGGATCGCGGTGCCCAGGGGCGCGGCGAGGCGGGTGACGGCGCGGCGCTGGTCGGCGGCCAGGGCCTTGGTGGGGGACAGGTAGAGCGCGGTGGCGCCCCGGCCGTTCGGCGCCTCGGAGCCGTCCAGCAGGGCGCTGAGCACCGGTGCCAGATACGCCAGCGACTTCCCGGAGGCGGTTCCGGTGGCCACCACCACCGACTCGCCGCGCGCCGCGTGGCCCGCGGCCAGTGCCTGGTGCTCCCAGGGACGGTCGATCCCGGCCGCGCGGATCGCGTCCACGACCTCGCTTCTGATCGTGTCGGGCCAGGAGGCATGGCGGCCGACCCGCGGGGGCAGGTGCTCCGTATGGGTGATGCGCGCGGCTCGGTCTGCCCCCCTGGCGAGCCGCTCCAAAGCGGTTCGGGGGGACGGGCGGCCGTGCGCCGACTGCGGAAGATGATCCTGGGCCATCGGCACTCAGTGTGTCACCGGCGTGACGGACAATCGCAGTAAGGCGTCGTGCTCGCCCGCTGCGAAGTGATTGAATGCCATCGCGGCCGTCGATCCGTCCCCTACCTTCTGGTGGGGGCCCCAGGGGGGCGCCGCGTCGATGCAAGGTGCTGGAGGATCCGTGGACCTGTCCCTGTCGACCCGAACCGTCGGCGATCGTACGATCGTCGAAGTCGGCGGCGAGATTGATGTGTACACCGCGCCCAAGCTGCGGGAACAGCTTGTGGAGCTTGTGAACGACGGGAGTTACCACCTGGTCGTGGACATGGAGGGAGTGGACTTCCTCGACTCCACCGGCCTGGGTGTGCTCGTCGGCGGGCTGAAGCGGGTGCGTGCTCATGAAGGATCGCTGCGACTGGTGTGCAACCAGGAGCGCATCCTGAAGATTTTCCGTATCACCGGTCTGACCAAGGTGTTCCCGATTCACACCTCGGTCGACGAGGCTGTCGCGGCGACCGACTGACGATCGCCGTCGAGGGGTACCGGACGGGATCACCGTCCGGGCCCCCGTGATGCCCACCCAAAGGACCGAAGGGGAGGCCATGCCCACCGTAGAACTGCTCTTCAGCGCCCAGCCGGAGCATGTGCGAACAGCACGGCTCGTAGCGGCGGCGGTGGCGCGCCGGGCGGGGGTGGACGAGGCGGTTCTGGACGAAGTACGGCTCGCGGTGGGCGAGGCGTGCAGCCGCGCGGTGGGCCTGCACCGTGGCAACGGTGTGGAAGAACCGGTCCGGGTGATGCTGACCGAGGAGGAGAAGAAGTTCTCCATCGAGGTCGCCGACGAGGTTCCGGGCAACGCCTCGGGCTCCGCGTCCGACGCCGCGGGTGACGAGCTGAGCGACGAGGGCGAGATGGGCCTCGCCGTGATCAGTGGCCTGGTCGACGACGTCGAGGTCACCGAGACCGCCACCGGCGGTGTGATCCGCATGAGCTGGCCGATCGTCCCGCCCGTCTGACCGTAGCCTGTCCCGCCCGTCCGACCGTGGACCGGCGGCCCCTTGAGCGGCGCACCGGCTCGACCGGCGGACCCGCTCGACCGGCGCACTGGCTCGACCGGCGGCCCGGCCAGACCGGCACACCGTTCTGAGCGCGACGCGGCCCCCGGCCGCCCCTCAGATCATCTTTCTCGCCTGATCACAGGCGACACTCACTCCTGTTCACAGGCGAACGCCGCGTTCACGAATATCCTTTTTCGACGCGGCACCCTGTTTTGAAGTGCTGCGGCTCCCTACAATCCGTCCATCTTGCTCAGCTCGCCTGAGCGTTGCGGCTTGTCGAGCCGTGAAGCCGCACGCCCATGCGCCAAACGTCAAGGAGGACGAATGGCGGGGCCACTTACCCCTCACACGCTTGCCGCGACACCGGTACTGACCGACGGAAATCGTCTCCTCGTATGGATCATCGCCGTCGTCGCACTGGGCGCACTCGCGCTCGCCGCGGTGTTGGTACGTCAAGTGCTCGCAGCGGACGAGGGCACCGACAGCATGAAGAAAATCGCGGCTGCCGTGCAGGAAGGCGCCAACGCCTACCTCGCACGGCAGTTCCGTACTCTGGGAATTTTCGCCGTGGTGGCGTTCTTCCTGCTCATGCTGCTGCCCTCGGACACCACTTCGCAGCGGATCGGCCGGTCGATCTTCTTTCTCGTGGGCGCCGTGTTCTCCGCGGTCACCGGATATGTCGGAATGTGGCTGGCGGTCCGCAGCAATGTGCGGGTCGCCGCCGCGGCCAGATCGGCGACGCCGGCACCCGGCGAACCCCCGGCCGACCTGACCGACGTGTCGCACCGGGCGATGCGGATCGCGTTCAGGACCGGCGGCGTCGTCGGCATGTTCACCGTGGGCCTCGGCCTGCTCGGCGCGTCCGCCGTCGTCCTGATCTACAAGGCCGACGCGCCCAAGGTGCTCGAAGGATTCGGATTCGGCGCGGCGCTGCTGGCGATGTTCATGCGCGTCGGCGGCGGCATCTTCACCAAGGCGGCCGACGTCGGCGCCGACCTGGTCGGCAAGGTCGAGAAGGGCATCCCCGAGGACGACCCGCGCAACGCCGCGACCATCGCCGACAACGTCGGTGACAACGTCGGCGACTGCGCGGGCATGGCGGCCGACCTCTTCGAGTCGTACGCCGTCACCCTGGTCGCCGCGCTGATCCTCGGCAAGGTGACCTTCGGCGACTCCGGCCTCGCCTTCCCGCTGCTCATCCCGGCGATCGGCGTCCTCACCGCCATGGTCGGCATCTTCGCGGTCTCCCCCCGCCGCAGCGACCGCAGCGGCATGACGGCCATCAACCGCGGCTTCTTCATCTCCGCGGTCATCTCCCTGATCGGCGTCGCCATCGCCGTCTACACCTACCTGCCGTCCTCCTACGCCGACCTCAAGGGCGTCGACAGCGACATCTCCGGCCACGCAGGCGACCCGCGCACCCTGGCGATGGTCGCCGTCGCCATCGGCATCGTGCTGGCCGCGGTGATCCAGCAGCTCACCGGCTACTTCACCGAGACCACCAGGCGCCCGGTCCGCGACATCGGCAAGACCTCGCTGACCGGCCCCGCCACCGTCATCCTGTCCGGGATCTCACTCGGACTGGAGTCCGCGGTCTACTCGGCGGTGCTGATCGGCCTGTCCGTCTACGGCGCCTTCCTGCTCGGCGGGACCTCCGTCTGGCTCGCGCTGTTCGCGGTCGCGCTGGCGGGCACCGGCCTGCTGACCACCGTCGGCGTCATCGTCGCCATGGACACCTTCGGACCCGTCTCCGACAACGCGCAGGGCATCGCCGAGATGTCCGGCGACGTGCACGGCGAGGGCGCCCAGGTGCTCACCGACCTCGACGCCGTCGGCAACACCACCAAGGCCATCACCAAGGGCATCGCCATCGCCACCGCGGTACTGGCCGCCACCGCCCTGTTCGGCTCCTTCAAGGAGGCCATCGACACCGCCGTCGCCAAGGCCCATCCAGCGGCCTCCGACGCCCGCTGGCTGTCCCTGGACATCTCCCAGCCCAACAACCTGGTCGGGCTGCTGCTCGGCGCGGCCGTCGTCTTCCTCTTCTCCGGCCTCGCCATCAACGCCGTCTCCCGGTCCGCGGGTTCGGTGGTCTACGAGGTGCGCAGGCAGTTCCGCGAACACCCGGGGATCATGGACGGCACCGAACTGCCCGAGTACGGACGGGTGGTCGACATCTGCACCAAGGACGCGCTGCGCGAACTGGCCACCCCCGGCCTGCTCGCCGTCCTCGCGCCCGTGGCGGTCGGCTTCACCTTCGGCGTCGGCTCGCTCGCCTCGTACCTGGCGGGCGCGATCGGCGCGGGCACGCTGATGGCGGTGTTCCTGGCCAACTCCGGCGGCGCCTGGGACAACGCCAAGAAACTGGTCGAGGACGGCCACTACGGCGGCAAGGGCAGCGAGGCCCACGCCGCGACCGTCATCGGCGACACGGTCGGCGACCCGTTCAAGGACACCGCGGGCCCGGCCATCAACCCGCTGCTGAAGGTGATGAACCTGGTGGCGCTGCTGATCGCCCCCGCGGTGGTCAAGTTCAGCTACGGCGTGGACGCGAATCTCGGCGTACGCGTCACCGTCGCGGTGGTCTCGATCGCCGTCATCGTCATCGCGGTCTACATCTCCAAGCGGCGCGGCATCGCGATGGAGGGCGACGACGACGGCGACGGCGGGGACACCGGGACCCGCACCCCGGACACGGCCGCAGTGGCCTGATCCGACGCACCGTCAAGGGCCGGGCCCGTCAAGGGTTCCGGTCCGTCGAGGGCCCGGTGGGCGACCGTACGTGATCCGGTACGTGTGCGGTCGCCCACCGCACCTTAGTGCGAATGGCTTGAATGTCGGACGAATCACCTCACGGATTCACGGTGACCACCCGTCAGCCGTGTATGTTCCGGGGCCGTAAGGCCACGGAAGGGACCCATCCGGTGAAGGTGAACAAGAAGCTCCTGGCCGCGCTCTCCGGTGCGGTCATGCTGCTCGCGCTGTCGGGGTGCAGCGACGACTCCAACAAGAAGCTGGACAACTGGGCTAAGGGCGTCTGCGACCAGGCCGCGGCCCAGACCAAGAAGATCAACGACGCCAACACGGCGATCACCCAGGTGAACAGCAACGGCAAGCCCCAGGACGTCAAGTCCGCCGACTCCGCCGCCTTCCAGTCGATCTCCGAGGCGTACAAGTCGCTCGCCGACATCGTCAGCAAGGCCGGCGCCCCGCCGGTCAAGGACGGTGCGAAGATCCAGCAGGACGCGGTGAACGACCTCAACGGCCTGTCCACCCAGTACGGGACGCTCAAGAAGCAGGTCGACGGGCTCGACACCAGCGACCAGGCGAAGTTCGCGGACGGCCTCAAGGGCGTCTCCAACTCGCTGGGCAAGGTCAGCCAGAACGGCGAGCAGGCCCTCGACTCGCTCCGCCAGGGCGACGTCGGCAAGGCCATGGCCAAGCAGCCCGGCTGCAAGCAGGCGTCCGGCTCCTCCTCGGCCTCACCGTCGGCGTCGTAGGCCCCCGGCCCCCTCAGGCCCCGGCCCCGGGCCCCCGGCCCGTGGCCACCGGACCGCGCCCACGAAGGCCCCGCGCCCACGACCGCGCCCCCGTAGCACCCCCGCTGTCCGATACGCCACGGCCCGCCGCCCCGCACAAGGGGCGCCGGGCCGCGGCGATTCCGCGACAATGGCCGGTGTGAGTACGCCCCTCCTCCCCGCCGCCCGGAACGCCCCGTCCCTGCGCGACGACCTGCGCGCCGCAGCCTTCACCGCGGACGGCTGTCTCGACCTCCTCGGAGCCGCCGCCTACGCGGCCCTCTCCCGGGCCGAGACCGTCCCCGCCCTGCGCGCCACCCGTGGCGGCAGCCCCCTGGAGACCCTGGTCAGGCTCTTCCTCCTGCAACGCCCCGTGTCCTACGCGCGGGCCCGCGCCGCCCTGCCCCGGATCGACGACTACGCGACCGACGGCTGGCTGGCGCGCGACGGCGACGACGTACGCGCCACCGTGGACGTACGCCCGTACGCCGGTGAGGAGGGCGCGGACTGGTGGATCGTCTCCGACCTCGGCTGCGCGGTCGGCGGCGCGGGCGGTATCGGCACCGGGACCGGGACCGACGGGGAGAGCACGCCCGGCGTCGACCGGGCCGACCTGGTGCTCGGCGTCGGCGGCGCCTCCACGACGCTGGCCGGGCTGACCGTGCGCGAGCCGGTCGGCAGCGCCCTGGACCTCGGCACCGGCTCCGGCATCCAGGCGCTGCACGCCTCCCGGCACGCCACCCGCGTCACGGCGACCGACGTCAATCCGCGCGCCCTGCACTTCGCCCGGCTCACCCTCGCGCTGTCCGGCGCCCGCGAACCCGACCTGCGCGAGGGCAGCCTCTTCGAACCGGTCCGCGACGAGCGCTTCGACCTGATCGTGTCCAACCCGCCCTTCGTGATCTCCCCGAGCGGGCGCTTCACCTACCGGGACGGCGGTATGGCGGGCGACGACCTGTGCCGCACCCTGGTGCAGCAGTCGGCAGACCATCTCAACGACGGCGGCTACTGCCAGCTCCTCGCCAACTGGCAGCACACCGAGGGCCAGGACTGGCGCGAGCGCCTGGTCTCGTGGATCCCGCGCGGCTGCGACGCCTGGATCGTGCAGCGCGAGGTCCAGGACGTCACGCAGTACGCCGAGCTGTGGCTGCGTGACGGCGGCGACCACCGTACGGATCCGGCCACGTACGCCGCCCGCTACGACGCGTGGCTCGACGAGTTCGAGCAGCGCAAGGTGAACGGCGTCGGCTTCGGCTGGATCACGCTGCGCAAGTCCGGCGCGGACCAGCCCGTGATCACCGCGGAGGAGTGGCCGCACCCGGTGGAGCAGCCGCTCGGCCCGCACATCGCCGGGTGGTTCGACCGCCAGGACTTCCTGCGCACCCATGACGACGCGGCGCTGCTCAGCTCCCGTTTCGCGCTCGGCGACGGGGTGGTGCAGGAACAGGTGGGGCTGCCGGGCGCCGAGGACCCGGAGCACGTGGTGCTGCGCGCGGCCCGCGGTATGCGGCGCGCGACGAAGGTCGACACGGTGGGCGCGGGCTTCGCGGGCGTCTGCGACGGGACGCTGACCGCGGGGCGGATCGTGGACGCCATCGCGCAGCTGCTCGGCGAGGACCCGGTGGTGCTGCGCGACCGCACGCCGGAGTCGATCCGGCTGCTGGTGGAACAGGGGTTCCTCGACCCGGTGGAATGACGCGGCGGAGTGACGCGGGGAGTGGCCTGGCGAGCGGCCCGGGGACGCCACGGAGAAGGGGCCCGGCGGACTGACGCGCGGTGGAGCGGACGACGCGTCAGAACACGTTGCGGACAACCGTCCACGTCACGGCCACGCACAGCACGGCCAGTGACACCCGCGGGCTCACCACCAGCCGTCGGCGACGGCCGCGCAGCCCCTCGACCATCCAGCGCCCGCACAGCCACAGCGCCAGGGGCGCGGCCAGCAGCAGGACGGCGTTGTCGTGGAAGGCGCGCCCCACGTCGCCGTGCATCAGGTCGTACACCATGCGCGTACCGCCGCAGGCCGGGCAGAGCAGCCCGGTCGCCCAGTTGAACGGGCAGCGCGGCAGCCAGTGGCCCGGCTGGTGCGGGTCGGTGCCGTAGAGATAGACGGCGCCCGCCACCCCGGCGGCGAGCGTCGCCAGGGGAGCGGTGGCCGGGTGGCCGAGAACCGCCGACGGGCGGCGCGCCCCCGGGGAGACCGGGGGAGCGCCGACCTGTGGCCGACGGACTCCGTCAGCCACGCAGCACCCGGCCCTGCGCGTCGGTCGGGTTGTCCCCGGCCAGCAGCATGATGCCGTCGATCAGCGCCCAGATGCCGCAGCCGCCGCACGTGAAGAGCTGCCCCAGCGCCATGCCGGTGTGCCCGGTGTAGAAACGGCCCACGCCGAAGCTGCCGAGGAAGAGCTGAAGCACTCCCGCGACCACCTTGGACTTGTCCGAGTACGGCCGCCCGTAGGGGTCGTAGCCGTACGGCGCGGACGGGTCCGCGGCGTACGCGGCACCGGGCGGCGCGTACCCGCCGCCTTGCGGCGGGTAGCCGTAACCGGGTGCCTGGCCGCCGCCCTGGGGCGGGTAGCCGTAACCGGGAGCCTGGCCCCCGGGCTGCTGCGGGTATCCGTATCCGGGCTGGCCCCCGGGCTGCTGCTCCCCGTACGGATTGTCGCCCTGCGGCTTGTCACCGTACGGATTCTGGCCGTACGGATTCTGGTCGGACATGCCCCGTCCCCCTGTGCTGAACGTCGTTGAACGTCTTGTTGTGTACCGGTCGTTGCCGGACATCTTTGCAGGACGGCCCCCGCCGCGTCCCACCCCCTGGGAGCGGAGACCTGTGTTCACCCGTGGTTCGCGTGCCGGACGCCCTGGCGTGGCAGCGTCCGGGAGCACACACCTGGACAGGACGAGACGGGACGAGGGGACGCATGGAGCGGGTGCCCGCACTCTTCGCCGGAACGGTCTTCGCCGTCTTCGGGGCCGCGCTCCTGCTCTGGACGGCCGCCCGGCTGCGCGCCCGGCAGCCCGTGACGGCCGCGGGATCCACCGCCGCAACTGTCATGTCCATTTTCTTCGGCGCGGTCGCGCTCCTCACCGGCGTCTGGTGTCTCACACAGGTCTGACCGCCACCGCCCTTCCCCGACCCTCCTGACGTGCGTGAAATCACGCACGCGCCCCCGGGAACGCGCCCCCGCGCCCCTCCGGGAAACCGACCGGAGCGGCCGTCCATGCGGCAGACAGACCGGTTGTCGGGTTACCGTTCCAGTGGCGTTGTGGACTTTTCCCGTTTGACACGGGACAGGGAGGTACGGTCACACTCCGCAGCGACACACCTTCGACCGGGAGAGAAGAGCGACGTTGTCCCCGACCCGCGAGACCGCACACAGCGGCCAGCGACTCGTCATTGTCGAGTCGCCTGCCAAGGCGAAAACGATCAAGGGATATCTGGGCCCTGGATACGTCGTCGAGGCCAGCGTCGGGCACATCCGCGACCTCCCCAACGGGGCCGCCGAAGTGCCGGCGGAGTTCAAGGGCCAGCCCTGGGCGCGGCTCGGCGTCAATGTGGACAGTGATTTCCAACCCATCTATGTGGTCAATGCCGATAAAAAGGCACAGGTCAAGAAGCTCAAGGACCTCCTCAAGGACTCCACTGAACTCTTCCTCGCCACCGATGAGGACCGCGAGGGCGAGGCCATCGCCTGGCATTTGCAGGAAATCCTCAAGCCCAAGGTGCCCGTTCACCGGATGGTGTTCCACGAGATCACCAAGGACGCCATCCAGGAGGCCGTCCGCAATCCGCGCGAGCTGAACCAGCGCCTGGTCGACGCCCAGGAGACCCGCCGCATCCTCGACCGGCTGTACGGCTACGAGGTCTCGCCGGTGCTCTGGAAGAAGGTCATGCCGCGGCTGTCGGCCGGCCGCGTGCAGTCCGTCGCCACCCGGCTCGTCGTCGAGCGCGAACGCGAGCGGATGGCGTTCCGTACCGCCGACTACTGGGACCTGACCGGCACCTTCGCCACCGGCCGCACCGGTGACGCCTCCGACCCCTCCACGCTCGTCGCCCGGCTCACCACCGTCGACGGCCGCCGGGTCGCGCAGGGCCGGGACTTCGACGCGGCCACCGGCCAGCTCAAGTCCGGCTCGCAGGTGCTCCAGCTCGACGAGAGCGCCGCCCGCGACCTGGCCGCCGCGCTCGCCGACACCCAGTTCGCCGTACGCAGCGTCGAGTCCAAGCCGTACCGCCGCTCGCCGTACGCCCCCTTCCGCACCACCACCCTCCAGCAGGAGGCGTCGCGCAAGCTGGGCTTCGGCGCGAAGGCCACCATGCAGGTCGCGCAGAAGCTGTACGAGAACGGCTTCATCACCTACATGCGTACGGACTCCACCACGCTCTCGGAGACCGCCGTCCGCGCCGCCCGCGCCCAGGTCACGCAGCTCTACGGGGCGGACTACCTGCCGGACAAGCCGCGCGTCTACGCGGGCAAGGTCAAGAACGCGCAGGAGGCGCACGAGGCGATCCGCCCCTCGGGCGACCGCTTCCGCACCCCGGCCGAGACCCGTCTGACCGGCGACCAGTTCCGGCTCTACGAGCTGATCTGGATGCGTACGGTCGCGTCCCAGATGAAGGACGCGGTCGGCCAGTCCGTCACCGTCAAGGTCGGCGGCGCCTCCGCCGACGGCCGCGACGCCGAGTTCAGCGCCTCCGGCAAGATCATCACCTTCCACGGCTTCCTGAAGGCGTACGTCGAAGGCGCCGACGACCCCAACGCCGAGCTGGACGACCGCGAGCGCAGGCTGCCGCAGGTCACCGAGGGCGACGCGCTGAGCGCCGAGGAGATCACCGCCGACGGCCACTCGACCAAGCCGCCCGCCCGTTACACCGAGGCGTCGCTGGTCAAGGAGCTGGAGGAGCGGGAGATCGGCCGCCCGTCGACGTACGCCACGATCCTGGGCACGATCCTCGACCGCGGCTACGTCTTCAAGAAGGGCACCGCGCTCGTCCCGACCTTCCTCTCCTTCGCGGTCGTCAACCTGCTGGAGAAGCACTTCGGCCGTCTGGTCGACTACGACTTCACCGCCTCCATGGAGGACGACCTCGACCGCATCGCCCGCGGCGAGGCCCAGGCCGTGCCGTGGCTGCGCCGCTTCTACTTCGGCTCCGACGACGGCAGCGCCACCGTCGGCTCCGCCGCCGACGCGGGCAACGGGGACGGCGACCACCTCGGCGGCCTCAAGGAACTCGTCGAGGACCTGGGCGCGATCGACGCCCGGGAGATCTCCTCCTTCCCGATCGGCGACGGCATCATGCTGCGCGTCGGCCGCTACGGCCCCTACATCGAGAAGGGCGAGCGCGGCGAGGACGACCACCGCCGCGCCGACGTACCCGAGGACCTGCCGCCGGACGAGCTGTCCGTCGAGTACGCCGAGGAGCTGTTCGCCAAGCCCAGCGGCGACTTCGCGCTCGGCGACGACCCGGCGACCGGCCGCCCGATCATCGCCAAGGACGGGCGCTACGGTCCCTACGTCACCGAAGTCCTGCCCGAGGACACCCCGAAGACGGGGAAGAACGCGGTCAAGCCGCGTACCGCCTCGCTCTTCAAGTCGATGTCCATCGACACCGTCACCCTTGAGGACGCCCTCAAGCTGATGTCCCTGCCGCGCGTCGTCGGCAAGGACGCCGAGGGCGTCGAGATCACCGCGCAGAACGGGCGCTACGGGCCCTACCTGAAGAAGGGCACCGACTCGCGCTCGCTCGAGACCGAGGACCAGCTTTTCTCGATCACCCTCGACGAAGCGCTCGCCATCTACGCCCAGCCCAAGCAGCGCGGTCGCGCCGCCGCCAAGCCGCCGCTCAAGGAACTGGGCACCGACCCGGTCAGCGAGCGTCCCGTCGTCGTCAAGGACGGCCGCTTCGGTCCCTACGTCACCGACGGCGAGACCAACGCGACGCTGCGCCGCGACGACGAGGTGGAGTCGATCACGCCCGAGCGCGGGTACGAACTCCTCGCGGAGAAGCGGGCGAAGGGGCCCGTGAAGAAGAAGACCGCCGCCAAGAAGGCACCGGCCAAGAAGGCTCCCGCCAAGAAGACGGCGGCTTCCGGCACCGCGAAGAAGACTGCCGCGAAGAAGGCGCCGGCCAAGAAGGCGGCTGCCTCCGCGGCGGCGAAGAAGTCGACGGCCTCAGCCGACTAGGGCGTGTCCGGCACACCGGGCCGGTGGGCGGGCGACGACAGCGCCTGCCCCACCGGGCCGGCGGTGAACCGCGCGCCGGTCATGGGCCGGTCGCGCGGTTTCCCGCGCCCCTGAGGAGCTGGCCATGCGTCAGCGCGCCGTACCTTCCGCCTCTCCTGCCTCCCCTTCCTCCCCCTTGAAGGGCCTGCGGAAGGGCCCCTCGAAGGGCGGTCTTCGCCCAGGTGAGTGCGCTTCCCCGCCCTCCTTGAGGGGTGGTCCGCCCGGGAGTGGGACCGGCTCCGTGTAGGGCGTCGTAAGGCGGATAGGCTGTTGGGATGACGCCATCCGAGCAGCCCAAGCCGCCCGCCGCAGACGTCACGGCCGCAGATGTCAGGGCCGAGGACGTCGAGGGGGACGTGACCGACGCGTTCGCCACCGACCTCGCCGCTGACAGCCGTGAGCGAGCGGTCGGTGCGCTGCTGAAAATCCCGGCGCTGCGCAAATTGTGGAGCGCGCAGCTCACCGGGGCGGTGGCGGACCGACTGGGTCTGCTCGTCCTGCTGTGGCTCGCCGTGCAGGCGGCGGTGGCCGACCACGCGTACGGCGGCGGCTACCGGGGCATCGCCTTCGCCACCGCGGCCGTCTTCGGGGCGCGCCTGGTCTCGACGCTGCTGTTCGGCGCCGTCCTGCTCGGCCCGCTGTCGGCGCTGACGTCCGAGAGCGGCCGGCTGGACCGCCGGTGGACGATGATCGGCGCGGACGCCGTACGACTCGGGCTGTTCATCGTCGCGCCGCTGTGGATCACCTGGTCGCAGCACACCGCGCTGACCTGGCTGCTGGTGACCGCCTTCGTCACCGGGGTGGCCGAGCGGCTGTGGGCCGTCGCCAAGGACGGCGCCGCCCCGCTGCTCCTGCCGCCGCCCGGCGACACCTCCGTGCGGCCCGCGCCCGACCACCTGGCGACGCTGCACCGGCTGGACCTGCGGACGAGCTTTGTCGCACTGCCGCTGGCAGCGGCCGGTCTCGTCGTCGTCACACTCGTGAACACGCTGATCGCGGTCGGCGTCACCTGGTTCGACCAGCACCAGGTGGCGCTCGCCTCGTACGTGGCGGCCGGGCTCTTCTCGTCCTCCATGTCGGTGCTCTACCTCCTCGAACTGCCCTCCGGCACGGTGGCGCGTCCTCGCTCCCCGCTCGAAGGGCTGCGGCTGCCCAAGGGCCCCGCGGGCGCCGAGCGCGGCAGGACCGGCGTACTGCCGCTGCTGGTGCTGGCGACCGCCGCGGTCGTCGGCGCGATCGGCGCGGCCGTGGCCGTGGCCGTCCTGCACGCGCTCGCCCTCGGCTTCGGCCCGACCGGCTTCGGCCTGCTCGTCCTGGCCCTCACCGCCGGTACGGTCATCGGCATCCGCCTCGCCCCCCGTACGCTCCCGGCGCTGTCCAGGCGCCGGCTGCTCGCGCTGTCCATCGGCGTCACCGGGCTCGGCCTGCTCCTCACCGGCATCGTCGCCGACCAGACCACCGTCCTGCTGCTCGCGCTGCTGGCCGGCGCCGCGGCGGGCGTCACCGCCAACACCGGGCACATCCTGATCGAGCAGGAAGCCGAGGCGGGACGGCGCGGCCGCACCACCGAGCACCTGCACGCGGTCTCGCGCGCCGTTCTCGCCCTCGCCGTGATCGTCGCGCCGCTGGTCGCCGCCGCGATCGGCCCGCACCGCATCCAGAAGGGTCACTTCACCTTCGACCACGGCGGTGCCGCGTACACGCTGATGCTGATCGGCGCCCTGCTGCTGCCGGTCGCCGCGCTCGTCCTCGGCAAGACCGACGACCGCAGCGGCGTACCGCTCCGGCGTGACCTGCGCGAGGCCCTGACCGGTGCGGAACCGGCCGTCGCCCCCGCCGCCACCGGATTCTTCATCGCCATAGAGGGCGGCGACGGCGCGGGCAAGTCCACCCAGGTCGAAGCCCTCGCCGACTGGATCCGCGCCAAGGGCCACGAGGTCGTCGTCACCCGCGAGCCCGGCGCCACCGCCATCGGCAAGCGCCTGCGCTCCATCCTCCTCGACGTCTCCTCCGGCGGGATCTCGCACCGCGCCGAGGCGCTGCTCTACGCCGCCGACCGCGCCGAGCACATCGACTCCGTCGTCCGCCCCGCCCTCGAACGCGGCGCCGTCGTCATCTCCGACCGCTACATCGACTCCTCCGTCGCCTACCAGGGCGCCGGACGCGACCTCGCCCCCACCGAGATCGCCCGCATCTCCCGCTGGGCCACCGACGGACTCGTCCCGCACCTCACCGTGCTCCTCGACGTCAGCCCCGATGCCGCCCGCGAACGCTTCACCGAAGCGCCCGACCGCCTCGAATCCGAACCCGCCGCCTTCCACCAGCGCGTCCGCGCGGGCTTCCTCACCCTCGCCGCCGCCGACCCCGGCCGCTACCTCGTCGTGGACGGCGCCCAGGACCCCGCCGCCGTCACCACGGTCGTACGCCACCGCCTCGACCAGCTCCTCCCGCTCTCCGCCCAGGAGATCGAGGCCCGCGCCGAGGCCGAGCGCCAGGCCGCCGCCGAGGCCGCGCGCCTCGCCGCCGAAGAGGCCGCCCGCAAGGCCGAGGAAGAGCGCCAGGAGCGCGAGCGGCAGGCCCAGCTCGAACGGCTCCGCCGCGAGGAAGAGGAGCGCCGCCTCGCCGCCGAGGAGGCCACCCGCCGCGAGATCGCCGAGCGCGCCGCCGCCCGTGAGGCCGAGGCCGAACGCCTCCGCGCCGAGGAGGCCGCGCGCATCGCCGCCGAGGAGACGGCTCGCCGCGAGGCCGAGGAGGCCGCCCGGGCGGCCGAGCAGGAACGGCTCCGCCGCCTCGCCGAGGAGCAGGCACGCCTGCGCTCCGAGGCCGACGCGCGCCGCCTCGAAAAGCAGCGCAAGGCGGAGGAGGCCCTTCTCCGCGCCGAGGAGGCCCGCACCGCCGCGGCTGCGGCTGCCGCAGCCGCGAGTGCCGGTTCGGCCGGTTCGGCTGGCTCCTCCGGCTCCTCCGACTCCGAGAAGACCACCGAGCTGCCGCAGACTTCGGACTCGGCCGAAACCACGACGGTCAATGTCGTGCCTCCGCCGCCTTCCTCGGCTCCCGCCGAGGACGAGACGACGGTTCTCCCGGCCGTTCCGGCCGAGCCGGACGTGCCCGCTGGTCCGGGCGCCGATGAGACGGCGGTTCTCCCGGCCGTTCCGGCCGAGCCGGAGGATGCTCCCGCGGAGGGCGCCTCGTCGGCTGACGGCACCACTTCTGACGAGTCGGCTTCGGATGAGGACGGTTCTCGCGAGGACGGTTCTCGCTCTCGCGGAGACAGCCCTCGTGAGGACAGCCCTCGTGAGGACAGTTCCGAGACCACGACGGTGCTCCCGCCGGTCGTACCCCCGGTCGGGTCCCCGGCCTCGGACGACCCGACCGACCGGGTCCCGCCGTGGCTCTTCCGCCCCGAGGATCAGCCGGGCAACGAGCGCACCCGCGAATTCCCCACCGCAGAGACGCCCTCGGCCGCTCCGCGCCGTCCTCGCCCCAACTGGGCCGAGGAGACCCCCCTCGACGACCTGCCCACCCTCGCCGACGAACTCCTCGGCCCTCACGACGACGACCGTCGGCCGCCGGGGCGCTCTTGACCTTTGTCTTTCCCGCCCGCCCACCCGTGCGGGTGTGTTGTCGTCTGCGGGTGCCGCTTGTGCCTGGGTCGGTGCCGGTCCGGGGTACCTCCTCGAAATCCGTATCACCTGGCCTTTCCGCATTCGGTACCCGGTCGTCAACGTATTTCTGCGGGGGCACCCCGCCCCGTCCCCTCCCGGTACGTCGGCGTCCGGCGGTCCGATGGGGGTTGCTGGGGAGGGTAGGGGGTCTTTCCGGCGTGCCGCCCTGCGCCGGTGTGCCCCCTCCGAGTGGGTCGGAGAGCTAGGGCCCTTCCCCAACCGCCCAACAAACCCCTCCGATCACGCCCCCTCCGACTCCCCGCCAACCACCTAGCCCCCGCCATACTGTCGGCTCGCGCAAATCCCGGCCCCCTACCCACCCCGGCCGAACGTCAGGCGTGGCGGGTCCCAGCCCCGGCACCCCACCCACCCCTTCCGCCTGCCCCGGCTGGACGTTGGGGGGAGCAGGTCCCGGTCCTCACCCCCCTCCGCTCACCCCGGGGCGGACCGTCGGCCGTACAGGTCCCGGATCCCCACCCCCCCTCCGCCCACCCGGCTGGACGTCAGGTGAGGCGAGGCCCGCACCCCACCCAGCCCCTTTCGCCCACCCCGCCGGGAGGTCGGGGGGCGCAGGGGCCGCACCCCCACCCACCCCCCTCCGCCACCCCCACCGGACAGGCGGACGCCGACGTACCGGGAGGGGACGGGCCGGGGTGCCCCCGCAGAAATGCGGTGACAGGGAGGGTGCCGGATACACAGGTACCAGGTAGCCGCATTTCGAGGAGGTGCCCCGGACCGGCACCGACCCAGGCACAAGCGGCACCCGCAGACGAAAAAGCACCCGCACGGGTGGGCGGGCGGGGAGAACCCCCACCCCCACCCAAGGGCGAAGGTTCGCTCTTTTGGGGCGCCGTCCGCGAAGATGACCCCGTGCGGTATCGGATTCTTGGGGTCACGGAGGCCCGCCCCTCCGACGACGGGCCCGAAATCGGCCTGGGCGGCAGCCGCCTGCGAGCCGTCCTCGCGGTGCTGGCCCTCAACGTGGGCCGCCCCGTACCCCCCGAAGCCCTCATCGAACAGGTCTGGGCGGCCGACCCCCCGGCGGACGCCGCCGGCGCCCTGCAAGCCCTGATGTCGCGGCTGCGACGAGCCCTGGGCCGGGACGCCGTCGTCTCGGAACCCGGCGGCTACCGCCTGGTCACCCCCCGCGACTCGGTGGACCTGTACGAGTTCGAACGCCTCGCCCGCGAGGGCGATACGGCCCTGGCGGCCGGAGACGCCGCGACGGCGGCCGACACCCTGACCCGCGCCCTCACCCTGTGGCGCGGCCCGGCCCTGGCCGACCTCCCGGACCGTGCGTCCGCCGCGGCCCGCCCCGAAGCCCTGAAACTGGCCGCCCTGCGGAACAGGGTGGAAGCCGACCTCCGCCTCGGCAGGGCGGCGGACACCCTCCCCGGCCTGCGCGCGGCCGTGGCAGAGCACCCGCTGGACGAGTCGTTCAGGGCCCAGTTGATGCGGGCGTTGCACGCGGAGGGCAGGACGGCCGACGCCCTGGCGGCGTACGAGGAGACCAGGACCGTACTCGCGGAAGCGCTCGGCACCGATCCGGGCCCGGAACTGCGGTCGCTGCACGGCGAGTTGCTGCGGCGCAGGCCGCCGCCCCCCGCGCAGGGCAACATCCGCGCCCGCCTCACCAGCTTCGTCGGCCGCGAGGCCGAACTCGACGACATCAGAAGCGACTTGGCCGCGGCCCGGCTGGTGACGCTGACCGGCCCCGGCGGGTCGGGCAAGACGCGCCTGGCGCAGGAGGCGGGCGACGCGGCGGCGCGCCGCCACCCTGACGGCGTGTGGCTGGTCGAACTCGCCCCGCTGGACGACCCCTCGGCGGTCCCGCACGCCGTGCTGAGCGCCCTCGGTCGCCGCGACACGCTGCTGCTCGGCGGCGCGGGCCGCGACCAGTTCCTGTCCGAGGCGTCGCACGGCGAGGACCCGCTGGCCCGGCTGCTCGAACACTGCGCGCAGCGCCGCCTGTTGCTGGTGCTCGACAACTGCGAGCACCTGATCGGCGCCGCCGCCTCCCTCGCCGCCGAACTGCTGGCGGCCTGCCCCGGCGTGGCCGTACTGGCCACGAGCCGCGAGCCGTTGGGCGTACCGGGCGAGGTCGTACGCCCGGTGGAGCCGCTGCCGCCCGCGACCGCGTACCGGCTGTTCGCCGACCGCGCGGCGACCGTACGCGCGGACGCCCGCCTCACCACGGCGGAGAACGACGCTGCCGTACGCGAGATCTGCCGCCGTCTCGACGGCCTGCCGCTGGCCATCGAGCTGGCCGCGGCCCGGCTGCGGGCCCTGTCGCCGCGGCAGATCGCGGACCGGCTGGACGACCGGTTCCGGCTGCTGACCAGCGGCAGCCGTACGGTGCTGCCGCGCCAGCAGACGCTGCGGGCGGTGGTCGACTGGAGCTGGGAGCTGCTGACCGAGCGGGAGCGTACGACGCTGCGCGGGCTGAGCGTCTTCTCCGGCGGCTGCACGCTGTCGGCCGCCGAGGCGGTGTGCGGTCCCGACGCGCTGGAGACGGTGGCCCAACTGGTGGACAAATCCCTGGTGGTGGCGGTCCACGCGCCCACTCCCGGCCAGGACGTCCGCTACCGCCTGCTGGAGACGATCCACGAGTACGCCGGCGAGCGCGCCGCCGAGCGGCCCGAGGAACTGGCCGCGGCCGAGCGACGGCACACCGCGTACTTCCGCGAACTGGCCCGCACGGCCGACTCCGAACTGCGCGGCGCCGACCAACTCCACTGGCTGGAAGTGCTGGAGACGGAGCTGGACAACGTCCGCGCCGCGCTGAACCGCCTGGTCGAGCCGCCCTCAGGCGGGAAAGAGGACACCGGGAGCCAGGACGCGGAGCTGGACGCGATCACGATCGCGCTGTCCATGGGCTGGTTCTGGTGGCTGCGCAATTACCGCGACGAAGCGGACGCCTGGTTGGAAAGGGTGACGGAGCTGGGCGGCGACCCCCCGCCCGACCCGGCGGACCGGATGTTCTGGCCACGCCTGGACCTGCGGATGCTGCACTTCTTCGTGAAGAGCGACCACGCCTCGGAGGCGCAGTGGTCCTCGGCCGACTCGCGGGCGATGGCCGCGCTGCTGGCGGCGGCGTACAGCCAGGGCGGCCCGCCCGCGGCGCGCTTCCCCGGCATGCTGTGGCCGTTCACCACGTATCTGCTCGGCAGGGACGAGGAGATCGGCCGGCACGCCGACACCGTCGTCGCCAACTGCCGTGAGTACGGCGGCGAGTGGGAGATCGCGGTGGCGCTGATGCTCCGTACGCACATCGCCGTGGACACCCCGGGCGGGCTCGCGCGGATCGACGCCGACTGGGCGGAGCTCCAGGAGCGCAGGGAACGGCTCGGCGACCGCTGGATCCGCGCCCAAGTGCACGGCGCGAGCGCCGAGATCGAGGTCGTCCGCGGGCAGTACGCGGCGGCGCACGCCGACTTCGAGGCCGCGCACCGGCTCGGCCGGGAGCTGGGCGCGGACGGCGAAGGGGCCTTCCTGCTGGCCCGGATGGGGGAGTTGGCGCACCGCCGCGGGGACGACGAGGAGGCGCGCAAGCTGGTCGAGCAGGCCGGGGAGGAAGCCGAGCTGTACAGCGTGTGGGACGCCCGCACGTACATCCGCTACCTCAAGGCGCTGCTGCTCCTGCGCCGGGGCGAGCCGCGGCAGGCCAGGGAGCTGTGCGAGACGGCGGTCGGGCACCTGGCGGACGGTACGCCGCCGCCGACGTTCAAGGTGCTGCTCGCGAGCCTGGGCGCGCGGATCACGGCGGCCGAGGGCGACCCGGTGGCGGCGCTGCTCGGTCTCGCCGAGTCGGCGAGCCTGGCGCTGGCGGAGGGCTGCACGGAGCCGGTGGTGGGCGCGCAGCTCGACTCGGCGGCCGAGGTGCTGGTCGAGCTGGGCGACCTGCGGTCGGCGGCCCGGATGTCGGCGGCGTCCTCGGCCGTACGCGGGCCGCTGCCGCGCACCGTGCCCGAGCTGGTCACCGCCGACGCCGTGGAGGAGCGGGCCAGGGCGGGCCTCGGCGACGGCGAATGGGCGGCGGCCTGCGCGGAGGGCGCGGTGCTGGACGCTTCAGAGGCGGTGGCGGCGCTGCTGGAGACGGCGCACGCGATGGCGGCGGGCTCGTAGGCGGAGCGGGGGCGTACGGCCGTACGGGAATAGGTCCCGCGCGCGTCCTCGTTGACGACACAGACCTTGATTGAGCATTCAAGGAATAGCCAGCGCCCGCCTACGCCCGGAAGTGAAAAGCCTTGAAAGTTGAGATCTACTCCGATATCGCCTGCCCCTGGTGCTACCTCGGAAAATCCCGCTTCGAGCGCGCCCTCGCCGCTTTCCCGCAGGGAGATTCGGTCGAGGTGGTCTACCGGCCATTCCAGCTCGACCCGACCGCGCCCGAGAGCCCGCAGCCGCACCGCGAGGTGCTGGCGAGGAAATTCGGGCCGCAGGCCGTGGCCATGGACGACCGGCTCGCCTCGATGGGCGCCGCCGAAGGGCTGACCTTCGACTTCGACACGGTCGTGGAGAACAACTCGCTGCTCGCCCACCGCCTGCTGCGCTTCGCCCTGGACACGTACGGCCCCGAGACCCAGAACCGGCTCAAGGGCCGCCTGATGACCGGGCACTTCGGCGAGGGCCTGGACATCGGCGACCGTACGGCCCTGACGGACGCGGCCGTCGCGGCCGGCCTCGACCGGGACGCGGTCGCCGCCTTCCTCGCCGGTGACGACCTGCGCGACGAGGTCGTGGCGGAGATCGACCAGGCCCGGCAGATCGGCATCACGGCCGTGCCGACCTTCGTCTTCGAGGGCAAGTGGGCGGTGCAGGGCGGCCAGGAGACGTCCGTCTTCCTCCAGGCGCTCGAACAGGTCGCCAAGGACTCGGCCGCCGAGGCCGCTGCCCTCGCCGGTACGGAGGACGCGGCCGCCGACGCCGCCTGCGCCGACGGCGTGTGCGCGGTCCCGCCGGCCACCACCGCGGACGCACCGGCCGCGAACAGCTAATCGGTTCATGACCGCAGAGCGCTCATCGCCGAGAGCGCTCGTGACCGCAGAGCACTCATCGCCGAGAGCGCTCCTGGCCGCAGAACCCATGGCCCGGGCGCTCTCTGTACGAAAACGCCCGGAGCCCGCGGACCGGCCGCCCGCGGACCGGCCGCCCGCGGACCGGCCGCCTACGAGCAGCTGATCACCGAATCCGCCCAGTCGGCCAGATTCGCCAGCCCGAGACCGGGCCCGCCGCCGTGCCGCCCCTCGGGATCGACCACCAGCCGGATCGTCTTGTACCCGGTGATCCCGACGTGCACGGGCACGGCCGCGTCGCCGCCGCGTACGACACCCGACCGCCACAGCCGGGTGTCGTCGCCGTACACCGAGAAGCTGGCCGCGCCGAAGCGCCCGGTCAGGCCGTCGATCCCGGCCCGCGCGTCATAGGTGACGCATGCCTGGTTCAGGTCGATGGTCAGCGACGACGGCGCGTGGACGGTGATGCCGTGCTCGTACTGCGTACCGCCGATCGTCAGGCCCCAGCGGTTCCACCACCAGCTCGTGACCGACGGCCGGATCGTCGGCCCGGAGGTGTCACCGAAACCGCTGATGCCCAGCGAATTGACCTTGTACGCGGTCGGCGCGGGCGGCGGAGGGGTCGGTGTCGGTGTCGGGGTCGGCGTGGGGGTCGTCGGGGCTGGCGCGGGCGGCGGAGGGACGACCGGCTTCGGCTTCGGCTTCGGCGCGGGCTTGGGACTCGGCTTCGCCGGGGTCGGCTTCGGCTTCGGCGGCGGAGTCGTCTTCTCGACCGGCTGGACGGGCGGCGGAGGGACGACCGGCTTCGGCTTCGGCGCGGGTTTCGGCGCGGGCGGCGGGGGAGTGGTCACCACCGCGACCGGCGGCGGCTTGGGCTGGGCCTTCGGCGGCGCCTTCTCGTGGCCCCCGGTGAGGGCCAGCGCGAACGCCGCCGCCGCGGCGGCGACCACCACGGCCGCGGCGATACCGACCTTGGCGGGCGCGCCGAGCCCTTCGGACGCGGCGCCTCCCGCGGCCGCGCCGCCCGCGCTCGACGTCGTACCCGACCCGGCAGCGGCGGCGGCCACGCCTCCCGCGGCCCCCGCCGCGCCGACCGCTCCGCCGACCGCGACGATCCCGGCGGCCTTGGCGGCGTAGACGGCGGCGAACCAGCCGATGTACGCGACCGGCAGCAGCCCCTTGAGCGCCGAGTTGAGGTCGGCCAGCTCCAGCGAGGCGGCCGTGCACCGCTCGCACTCCTTCAGGTGCCTGCTCAACTCGCGGTCCGCGCGCATCCGCAGGCCCCCGCGCGCGTGCGCGCCGAGCCGGTCGGCGTACCGCGCGCACTCGCCCTCGGCGGTCAGCGTGGAGCTGACGTGCGCCTGGAGATACGCCTGGCGCAGGCCCTCGCGGGCCCGGTGGGCCAGGACGGCCGTGGCGTTGGGCGTGAGGCCGAGCAGCGGCGCGATAGCGGACGGCGACTCGTCCTCGACGGCGGTGTGCCACAGCACGGTCTGCCAGCGCTCGGGGAGCGTACGGAACGCCTGGATGGCCAGCGTCTGCTCGGCCTCCTGCATGGCCCGTACGTCCGCGCCGAGTTCGTTGGTGTCCTCGGTGGCCGTCGAGCCCGCCGCGGAGACGGCGAAGACGGCGAAGTCCTCGACCAGGTGCTCACGCTTGGCGGTGTTGCCCCAGGACGCGGCGACCCGGCGCACCGTGGTGAGCAGATACGCGCGGACCGCCGACTCGGGGCCGCTGCCGCCGCGGATCGCCTGGAGCGTACGGGCGAAGACCTCGCCGGTCAGATCCTCCGCGGTGTGCGCGTCCCGGCAGCAGGTGCGTGCGTAGCGGCGAACCGATTCGGCATGCCGCCGGTACAGCTCCTCGTAGGCGCTGTCCTGCCCGCCGCGCACCCGGGCCACCAACTCGGCGTCGGACAGCGCGGATTCGAGGGCGTCGGCCTCGGCGGAGGCGGTGTGCGCGGGATGGCCCTGGACGGAGAGCAGGTCGTCGTCGGCCGGCGCCTCGGTGGCCGGTGCCTTGGTGCCCGGTGTCCCGGCGGACGGCGGCGCGGCGGGGGCGGGTACGCGGCCGGGCTCCGGGTCGGCGGTACGGCCCGGCTCGCGGTCCGTGCCCCAGTCGGTCTCACGCGCGCCGTCGCCAGTCCCCTCGCGGGCTTCCTCGCGGACGTCGTCGCGTGCGGCCGGGTCGCGCTGCCCCGGCACTTCGCGCTGCCCCGGCACCCTGCGCGAGGGCAGCCCGTCGCCGGTCTCCGGGCCCGCGGCGGGAGCGCCGGACTCGCCGTTTGCCTCTTCCACGGGGCAAGCGTGGCACAGGAGGGCGGGCCGGGGTCACGGGATACCGGGGAACCACTCATCCGTGGAGAGATCGTTCACGATTCCTCTACGTTCACCCGATCGGTGGAGCGCGTGACGCCGACCCGAGTGGCGCCGGGTCGCGCGACGTCCCGCCGCGTGACTCCGAGCGCCCTGTGCCGAGCCGTTTATATCGAGCCGGGTCCTTGAGCCGAGCCGTGTTGCTCGGCTGATCCGAGTCGCTGAGCCCGGCGCTGTCGTAGCGCCCCGGCCCCGCGGGGTGAGCCGCGCCGCGTTACGCCGGCTCCTGACCGTCCGTCACGCCCTCGCCCCGCGCCGCCGCGCCCTCGCCCCGCGCCGCCGCGCCCCCTGACGGGGTGTCGGCGGCCCGCTCGCCGGGCCGCGAGCGCAGCCCGTCCAGCAGGATGTCCAACAGCCGCGCCGAGGCCGCCGCCTGCTGCTCGGGGTCGGGCAGCGAAGGCGCCGAGGTGGCGATGACCAGCAGGACGTCGGCCACCGACACGTCGAGGCGCAACTCGCCCGCCTCGCGCGCCCGGTCCACGAGCCGTCCGACGACGTCGAGCAGTGCCCGTATGCCGTCCTGGTCGCTGCTCCGGTCGGCGCCGCCGTCGCTTCCGCCGATGTCGTCACGGCCCGCGTGGTCCGCGACCTCACCGGCCGTACCCGTGACCGTGCCCGCAACCGGACCCGTGCCCGCTGACGTCGGCGCCGCGACGCTCCCGGCCGCCGTCGCGAACGGATTGCGCTGCTGCGGCACCCGGTTCGGCTCGACGCCCAGCGGCGACGTACCGCCGTGCTCCGTACCGGCGCCCGTCGACGGACTCTGCACCCGCAGTACCTGCGGCGGCAGCAGCCGCCCGGCGCCCGAGGCGACCGAGGTGCGCAGGAAGCGCGCCAGCGCCGACCACGCCTCGTTCTCCTGGCCGAGCGCCGTACGCGCCTGCTCGGTCAGCCGCGCCGTCTCCTCCTCGGCGATCCGCCTGACCAGCACGTCCTTGCTCGGGAAACGGCGGTAGACCGTACCCACGCCGACCCGCGCGCGGCGGGCGACGTCCTCCATCGGAGCCCCGTACCCCGACTCGCCGAAGACTTCACGCGCGGCCCGCAGTACGTGTTCCAGATTGCGCTGCGCGTCGACGCGCAGCGGTGCCGGACGGTTTCCGCCGACGGCGCCGTCCGAACCGGCCGCGGCCGTCGTCCACTGAGAGTCCTGAATGTGCATATACGTATCCCCCGGAAAATTCGCGTCTCCCCCCGGAGACTCCCCGCTCATGGGCGATCATCAGTACGCGTCCCCCGCAGTACTACGAGATACGAACATAGTTGAGCCCACGTCAAGAAAGAAGGGGGTTGTGATCCGACCGGCGCGCGCCCCCGATCGGAGCAACGGGCACCGTGCACTTCCGCGCGGCCTTTGCCCGGTGATGGGTGCACCGCTGACCTGCTGCGTCGCCGAACCCGTCGAAGAAACCGGGGAATCATCACGTCCGCGCTGTGGACAAACGGCTATGGTCCATTGCGTCATGGAGCAATGACGGAGTCGGCAGCGAGGAACAGAGCAGGCATCCCGCGCATTCTCGTGGTGGGCGGTGGCTATGTCGGGATGTACACCGCACTGCGGTTGCAGCGGAAGCTCAAGCGCGACGAGGCCGAAGTCGTCGTCGTCGAACCGCAGCCGTACATGACCTACCAGCCCTTCCTGCCCGAGGCCGCCGCCGGATCCATCTCCCCTCGCCATGTCGTCGTACCGCTGCGGCGGGTGCTCGGCAAGTGCCGGATCGTGGTGGGCGAGGCGCGCGGCATCGATCACGCCAAGCGCGTCGCGAGCATCGCCACCCCGGTCACCGACGAGGAGGGCGGCGACCTGCTGGAGCTGGCGTACGACCAGCTCGTGATTGCGCCGGGCTCGGTCTCCCGCACCCTCCCGGTCCCCGGACTCGCCGAGCACGGCATCGGTTTCAAGACCGTCGAGGAGGCGATCGGGCTGCGCAACCACGTGCTGGAACAGCTCGACATCGCCTCCTCCACCCGTGACGTCGACGTCCGCGAGGCCGCGCTGACCTTCGTCTTCGTCGGCGGCGGATACGCGGGCGTCGAAGCGCTCGGCGAGCTGGAGAACATGGCGCGCTACGCCGTGCGGTACTACCACAACATCCGCCCCGAGGACATGAGATGGGTCCTGGTCGAGGCATCCGGCCGGATCCTGCCCGAGGTCGGCGAGGAGATGGGCAAGTACGCGATCCGCGAGCTGCGCGGGCGCAACGTCGACATCCGGCTGGAGACGCGGCTGGAGTCGTGCGAGAACCGGATCGCCGTACTGTCCGACGGCGAACGGCTGCCCACCAGGACGGTGGTCTGGACGGCGGGCGTCAAACCGCACCCGGTGCTGGCCGCGACGGACCTGCCGCTCACCGACCGCGGACGGCTGCGCGCCGAGGCCACCTTGCGGATCGCCGGTTCGGAGACGGCGTGGGCGGCGGGCGACGCGGCGGCCGTGCCCGACCTGACGGCGCGGGAGCCCGGCACCGACTGCGCCCCCAACGCCCAGCACGCCCTGCGGCAGGCCCGCGTCCTGGCCGACAACGTCCTGGCGACCCTGCGCGGCCGGCCGCTGACCGAATACCGCCACAAGTACGCGGGCTCGGTCGCCTCGCTCGGGCTGCACGAGGGTGTCGCCTTCATCTACGGGCGCAAACTCAAGGGTTACCCGGCCTGGTTCATGCACCGCGCCTACCACCTCAG
Source organism: Streptomyces sp. NPDC008079 (assembly GCF_042957385.1). NCBI lineage: Bacteria > Bacillati > Actinomycetota > Actinomycetes > Kitasatosporales > Streptomycetaceae > Streptomyces > Streptomyces sp. NPDC008079. The sequence goes on along the minus strand of NZ_JBIBIC010000001.1, from coordinate 2,451 downwards.
CCGCGTCCCCACCTTCAACCGCAAGGCCCGTGTCCTGGCGGAATGGCTGCTCGCGGGGCTCTTCAAGCGCGAGATCGTCTCGCTCGGCTCACTGGAACACCCGCGCGCCGAATTCGAACTGGCCGCCGGATCGCACCGCGATCCCGACGCCCCCTGACCCGCCCCGGACGCCGCGCGATTCCCCCCGGGGGCGCCAGTCGGCCACACTGGTGGTGTGACCACGCGTGCGCCAGCACCTGCAAAGAGTGACAAATACGAGGAATCGGACGTTTGAACCTTACGCGTTGGAGCGCCCGGCTCCCCGGAACACAGCGACGCAGTGCCGTACCCGCGGCGCGCGCCAAAGTCGGCGACCCCGTGCGCGCCGACGCGGCCGACCCCGCGACGGCACCGCAGGACGCGGGCAGCGGCGCCGCCCCTGACGCCGACCCCGAAGGCACCCGCCAGGCCCCCGGCCCACCGGCCGGTCGGGCCACGGGTCCCGTCCCCGCCGCCGCCGGCGCCGGCGCCGTCACCGACGAACCGTCAGTCACCGGCGTCCTCAGCCGCCTTCCGGCCCTCATCGCCGTCACACACGGCCCCGCCCACCGCGTGGACTTCGTCAACGACGCCTACACGGAGGTCTTCGGCGCCCGCACCACCGGCGCCTCGGCCCGCGAGGCGCTGCCCGAACTCGACGAGCTCGGCCTGCTCCCGCTCATGGACCAGGTCCACCGCAGCGGCAAACCGCGCACCGTCAAGGCCCGCAAGGTGGTCGGCGGCGACGACCGCTCACCCGCCAAGCCCGGCTACTTCACCTTCACCTGCACCCCCGTCAGGGCGGGCGACCCCGACCCCGAGCGCCGCGGCGTCCTGGTCTTCGCCGCCGACGTCACCGACCAGGTGCACTCCGCCGAGCGCCTGCGCGAGAGCGAACGCCGCCTCCACGAGACCGCCGTCACCCTCCAGCGCAGCCTCCTCCCGCAGGAGCTCGAACAGCCCGACGACCTCCGCGTCGCCGCCACCTACCAGCCCGGCGGCACCGACGCGGCCGTCGGCGGCGACTGGTACGACGTGATCACCCTCGGCGCGGGACGCACCGCCCTGGTCATTGGCGACGTGATGGGCCGGGGCGTCCGTGCCGCGGCCGTCATGGGCCAGCTCCGTACCGCCGTACGCGCCTACGCCCGGCTCGACCTGCCGCCGCACGAGGTCATCCAGCTCCTGGACGGCCTCGCCTCGGAGATCGACGCCACCCAGATCGCCACCTGCGTCTACGCCGTGCACGACCCCAGCGAGGGCCGCCTGTCGTACGCCACCGCGGGACACCTGCCGATCCTGATCCGCGACCCGGACGGCACCGTCCGCCGCGCCGACGAACCCACCGGACCGCCGCTCGGCACCGGCGGCTGGATCCACACCTCGGGCTCGGTCGCCCTCGGCCCCGGCTGCACCGCCGTCCTGTACACCGACGGCCTGATCGAGCGGCGTGGCGAGGACATCGATGTCGGTGTGGACGCCCTGATGTCGGCCCTGTCCGGCGCCACCGGCGCGCCCCAGGTGATCTGCGACCGCCTGATGCGCGCCCTCGGCGTCACCTCGGAACACGACGACGACGTGGCCGTCCTCGTCCTCCAGTACCCGGACCACACCGGCAGCGAGGCCGAGCTCTTCCGCAACGCCTCGCTCGAACTCCTCGGCGGCGTCGAGGCCGCACCCCGCGCCCGCGCCTTCGCCTCCGGGGTGCTCGCCTCCTGGCGCTTCCCCGTCGAACTGCGCGACCTCGGCGTCCTCGCGGCCAGCGAACTCGTCGCCAACTCCCTCAAGCACGGCACCCCGCCCATGCGGCTGCGGCTGCGCCGCACCGACCGGCGGCTGATCATCGAGGTCACCGACGGCGACGACCACCTGCCGCGCCGCCGCCGCGCGGAACCCGGCGACGAGGCCGGGCGCGGCATCTCGATCATCGCCACCGTCGCCTCGTCCTGGGGCTCCCGCCGCACGCCGGGCGGCGGCAAGGCCGTCTGGTGCGAATTCGCCCTGCCGGGCTGAGGGTGCCCACGGGGTGAGGCGGGCGGGGTGACGGTGTCCCCGCCGCTGGGCCGGGTCCGGGGCCGTTGGGGGTCCGGATCCGTTCGGGTCCGAGTCCGTTCGGGTCCGAGTCCGTTCGGGTCCGGGGCCGTTCGGGTCCGGGGCCGACCGCCTGGCCGAGGGCCGGGAAGGCCCTCGGGCCGGAGGGGCGGGGGCGGCGACTACCGGGAGACGGTCGTGGCCGGTTCCGGTCGCGCTTCGGCCGTGGCGCCGACGGGCGCGGCCGGTATTCGGGCCGCCGGGTCGGCTGCCGCGGTCACCCGCGAGTCCAGGTCTAGGTCTAGGTCTAGGTGTATTGACCTGGAGGGTTGTTGACGCGGGTGATGGGTGGCTGGCCGCCGAGTGCGGTGTGGGTGCGGTGGTGGTTGTAGGTGTGGAGGA